>CANMQH010000005.1 GCA_947499935.1 uncultured Algibacter sp.
ATTTAAAACTTCTACTATTTTATAATAATTTGTTGCTATATTTGACATAGATATTGGGTTTGTTTCGCAACAATAAGGTACTGAAATTCAGAATCTTATCCAATATCTTTTTTTTGTTTAATATACCCAAATAATTACACCCAACGGGTATTCATAATAAAAGTTTAATTCAACTTATATCTAACATCCTGAGCTTCTAGTTCACTAATAAGTTCTTGGCAAACCTTTACTTTTTGTTTTCTACTTGGCATTGAAAGTTTTATTTTTTCTTTAGTATCGTAAATTAAAAAGTTTAGCATTTGATTACCAGGATGCATGCTTATTAAAGCTTTTAAAGCAACTATTTTCTCTTTATCCAAATCTTTAATATCTACTTGTATCGATAGTTTTTTGGCATAATTTTCCATCACATCATGTAATAATTGAAAATTATTAAACTGTAAGCGCGGGTCACTTTTTTTACCTGTATCTTTATTTACCCAACCTTCACGAACAAACGTTTTTACAAACACAAAGTTATTCTTCATTAAAAAATGTCTGAATTTTAAATAATCTTCACCAAATATCCTAAACTCGTAACTATCGGTATAATCTTCTATAGTAAATAAAGCCCAGCCTTTACCCTGCTTACTCACACGATGCTGCACATCGGTTACTACACCACCAAAAACCAATTCTCTATTTACATAAGGTTCTATATTATTAAACATTCCAACTGTAGCATTACAAAATGTTTTCATTTCGGTTCTAAAATCATCCAAAGGATGCCCAGAAATATAAACACCAACAACCTCGCGCTCTTTACTTAGTTTTTCCATGGTACCCCATCCTTCGCATGGTGGCACTTGTGGCTCGGCAATTTGGACATCGCTAGCCGCGCCAAACAAACTTACTTGAGCCGAATTTTCGTTTTCTTGATGCTTAGCACCATATTTTATGGCTTTTTCTAAAAATGTAATCCCATCACCTTCATCTTGAAAATATTGCGCACGATGCGCATCTCCAAAACCATCAAACCCACCTGCTAAAGCTAAATTCTCGAAAGCTTTTTTATTTGCAGCTCTTAAATCAATACGCTTTGCTAAATCAAAAATAGACTTATAATGACCATCCTTTTTTCTGTGTTCAACAATCGTCATAACTGCACCATGACCTACACCTTTTATAGCCCCCATACCAAAACGCACGGCATAATCTTTATTTACAGAAAACTTATAAAAAGACTCATTTACATCTGGCCCTAATACATCCAATTTCATGCGTTTACACTCTTCCATAAAAAAGGTAACCTGCTTTATATCATTCATGTTATTGGACAATACCGCTGCCATATATTCTGCAGGGTAATGCGCTTTTAAATAAGCGGTTTGATAGGCAATCCAGGCATAACATGTAGAGTGCGATTTATTAAAGGCATAACTTGCAAAAGCTTCCCAATCCTTCCAAACTTTCTCTAAAATTTTAGCATCATGCCCATTAGCACTAGCTTGCTCTACAAATTTAGGTTTCATTTTATCGAGTACTGCAATTTGCTTTTTACCCATAGCTTTTCTCAAAACATCAGCTTCACCTTTGGTAAATCCTGCTAATTTTTGAGAAAGAAGCATTACTTGCTCTTGGTAAACGGTAATACCATAAGTTTCTTTTAAGTATTCTTCCATTGCTGGCAAATCGTACTCTATATCTTCATCACCATGTTTTCGTCTAACAAAACTTGGTATATATTCCATAGGCCCTGGACGATACAAGGCATTCATGGCAATTAAATCTTCAAAAACTGTGGGTTTTAAGTCACGAAGATGTTTTTGCATTCCGGGGGATTCATATTGAAACACCCCTACAGTTTCGCCACGCTGGAATAAGGCATACGTTTTTTCATCATCAAGCGGAAACGTTTCTGGATCAAGCAAAATATCATGCTTTGCCTTTACTATTTTTACGGTATCCTTTATAAGCGTTAGCGTTTTTAAACCCAAGAAATCCATCTTAAGTAATCCGGCGTCTTCTACTACGGAATTATCAAACTGCGTGACATACAAATCGGAATCTTTAGCCGTTGCCACAGGTACAAACTTGGTAATATCATCGGGTGTAATAATAACACCACAAGCATGGATGCCTGTATTTCGTACAGAACCCTCTAAAGTTCTAGCTAAATTTACTGTCTCTGCTTGTAAATCACTTCCATCGGCAATGTTTAAAAGTTCATTTACTTTTTCTAAATCTTCAGCTCTAAATTTTTTCCCAAGTTCTTTTTCATCTAACCCGAAAATTTTTCCAAGCTTAGACATTGTAGGTATCAATTTTGCAATTCTATCGGCATCAAATAATGGCAAATCTAATACACGCGCTGTATCTCTAATGGAAGACTTTGCAGCCATAGTACCATAAGTAATAATCTGCGCTACTTGATTTGACCCATATTTTTCAATCACATAATCCATAACACGACTTCGCCCTTCATCATCAAAATCAATATCAATATCGGGCATGCTAATACGATCAGGATTTAAGAAACGCTCAAAAAGCAAATCGTACTTAAGCGGATCTATATTGGTAATCCAAAGGCAATAGGCAGCCACAGAACCTGCAGCAGAACCACGGCCTGGCCCGACAGATACATCCATGTTTCGAGCTTCGCGAATAAAATCTTCAACAATTAAAAAATATCCAGGATACCCTGTATTTTCAATAACGTTTAATTCAAAATCTAATCGTTCTCTAACTTCGTCTGAAAGCTCTTGTCCATAACGTTTTTTTGCACCTTCAAAAACCAAATGCTTTAGATATGCATTTTCTCCACGCTTTCCACCGTCGGCAAGATCTTCTTCATGTTTAAACTTATCGGGGATATCAAAAGCAGGCAATAATACATCTCTAGCTAATTGATACGCTTCAATTTTATCCACAACATGTTGCACATTAGAAATCGCTTCGGGAATATCTTTAAACAACGTCTTCATGGCATTAGAAGACTTAAAATAGTACTCCTGATTAGGCATACCATAACGATACCCTCGACCTCGACCTATTGGTGTCGCTTGTTTCTCGCCATCTTTAACACACAATAAAATATCGTGCGCATTGGCATCTTCTTGTTTTCTGTAATATGTATTATTGGATGCTATTAGTTTAACATCATGTTTCTTTGCTAATGCAATCAAGGTTGGATTTACACGATTTTCATCCTCTTGATTGTGGCGCATTAACTCTACATATAAATCGTCATTAAATTCCTTTTTCCACCAAAGTAATGCTTCTTCAGCTTGATTTTCACCTACATTTAAAATTTTACTAGGAACTTCACCATATAAATTTCCAGTCAATACAATTAAATCTTCTTTATATTCCTGAATTAATTTTTTGTCAATTCTTGGCAGATAATAAAACCCATTTACAAAGGCATGCGATGATAATTTTGCTAGATTATGATACCCATTTTTGTTTTTAGCTAGCAGTACAATTTGGTAACCGTTGTCTTTTCTAGTTTTATCTAAATGGTTCTCGCATACAAAAAACTCACATCCTATGATGGGTTTAATTTCTTTATCGTTAATGGATACGCCAGTTTCTTGAGCTGTTTTTATTTTTTCTTGAACGCCTTTATTGTGTTTATTTACGGCATTTACAAAATGAAATGCCCCCATCATATTAGCATGATCCGTTAAAGCTACTGCTGGCATATTATCTTGCGCAGCGGCTGAAACTATATCTGCAACCCCCATGGTAGATTGTAACACCGAAAACTGTGAATGATTATGCAAATGCACAAAATCGACATCGGCTAAATCGGATATGTTTTTCTGAATTTCTTCAGAAGAAACATTGGATGCTTTAGCTTTTTTAAGTCGTTCATTAATTTTAGCACTTTCTTTTTTTAGATTAATGTGCTTTAAACCTATTAGCTGAACAGTATCTGGGTGCTCTTTTTTGAAACTCTCAAAATAATCTGGCTGAACATCTAATTGCTCCTTAGTGTATTCGCCCAAACGTATAAGTTCAAAAAAGCAACGTGTAGTAGCCTCTACATCGGCAGTTGCATTATGCGCCTCAGCAAAGGGCTGTTTAAATAAAAACTCATGTAATTCTGTTAATGTAGGTAACTTAAATTTACCATAACGCCCACCAGGTATTTGGCATAAACTTGCCGTATGCTCAGTACAGGTATCTAAAACGGGGAGCTCTTGTAATGGATTATCAATGTCTCCACGAATAAACTCGGCACCCATAATATTTAAATCAAATTTTACATTTTGACCAACTACATATTTAGTTTTGCCTAATGCCTCATTAAACTTAACTAACACCTCAACCAAAGGGATGCCTTGTTCATGGGCTAGTTCGGTAGAAATACCATGAATTTTCTCTGCATCATAGGGTATATTAAATCCTTCAGGCTGCACTAAGTAATCTTGACTTTCAATACAATTGCCCATATCGTCATGCAATTGCCATGCAATTTGAATACATCTAGGCCAATTATCTGTATCTGTAATGGGTGCGTCCCAACGTTTTGGTAATCCAGTTGTTTCTGTATCGAAAATTAAGTACATATCCTCCTCTTAAATTCCTTGTATTGACTGTTTTAAAATAGACTCAAAGAAAAAATTTATAGCATATAAAAATACACATAAATGACAGATTTTTAAAGTGAAGTTATAAACAGTTGTAAACAAAAAAACGCACCCCTTCTAAAATAATTTTAGAAGGGGGCGCATCCACTAATTAACCTAACCTAAATATTTATGAAACTAATATTTCATTTACCTTTTACCTATTAATTACTGATCGAATAGCGCTTTCATTTTAAACTTCAAAAGCTTTTTAAAACAGCGTATTATTTTACAATAGATATTCAAATATATACTCAAACCGTTTGTATATCAAACGGTTTAACAAGGTTTATAATAGATTTAAGGATCATTAACATGATATGTATTTATTTATGATAAATTATCATAAATTAGCTACTTAATTTTAACTTTATGAAGGCTAAATATTTTACTTTAATTCTACTTTCCTTCTTTTTTATAAATTGTAAATCTCAAAACACAACCTTATATGTTGGCACATACACCAAAGGAGAGAGCAAAGGCATTTATAAATTAGATTTTAACACAAAAACAGGGAAACTATCTAATAAAGTATTGGCGGTTAATACCCAAAACCCTTCATTTATAACATTCTCCCCAAATAAAAAATATTTATATGCCGTTGGCGAAGGAGAAACGAGTTTAATCTCAGCTTTTAAATTAAAGGAAAATGGTACTCTAGAACTTATAAACGCTAAAAGCAGTAACGGCAAAGGCCCATGTCATGTTTCTACAAATTTAACTGGAGACAAAGCCGTAGTTTCTAACTATGGTGGAGGCTCGATTTCAATTTACAATATTAATGCAGATGGCAGCTTAAACAAAGCATCTCAAATTTTTAATCATAATAAAGAAGGTGAGAAACCCGCTCGTGCTCATTCGGCTCAGTTTTTTAAAGATGAATTATTTGTTTCGGATTTAGGAAGAAATAGCATGTATCAATACAAATTAATTGATGATGACTACCAAATAGAATCAAAATCTATAATAAATATAGAAGGAAATCCTGGTCCTAGGCATTTTACTATGTCCAAAAATGGTGATTTTATGTATATTATTAATGAATACGGAAGCTCTATAACGTCTATTAAAAGAACATCATCTGGATTTACAAGCATAGACCAAGACTCCACTTTAGACAAAAACTATACAGGAAAAAACAAATGTGCCGATATACATTTATCTAAAGATGAACGATTTTTGTACGGCTCTAACCGTGGCGAAAATTCTATTGCTATATTTAAAAGAAATACGGATACTGGTAAAATTAATAAAATCCAAAATATTGCTGTACATGGAGATTGGCCTAGAAATTTCACTCTAGATCCTAGTGGAAAGTTTTTATTGGTAGCCAATAAAAAAAGTGAAAATATTTCTGTATTTCAAATAAACACGCCGACTGGGAAATTATCTTTTTTACATGATATTAAAGTCCCTACACCTGTTTGCTTATTGTTCTAATACATTATGTTATAAATTATTAAATATTAGGCACAAACAATACATCAATAATAAAAAATATAGTATCTTTGCGCCCTCATTAATAACCGAGGTCGAGAACCTCAAATAATTAATTATTATGCCAGTAAAAATTAGATTACAAAGACACGGTAAAAAAGGAAAACCTTTTTATTGGATTGTTGCAGCAGATGCAAGATCAAAAAGAGATGGAAAATACTTAGAAAAATTAGGTATTTACAATCCAAATACAAACCCAGCAACAGTAGAATTAAACGTTGATGGTGCTGTAACATGGTTACAAAATGGTGCACAACCAACCGATACAGCAAAAACCTTATTATCTTACAAAGGTGCTTTACTAAAAAATCATCTTGCAGGTGGTGTTAGAAAAGGTGCTTTAACAGAAGAGCAAGCAGAAACTAAATTTACTGCATGGTTAGAAGAAAAGCAAGGTAAAGTACAAGCTAAAGCTGATGGTTTATCTGAAGCTGAAGCCAAAGCTAAAGCAGATGCATTAGCTGCTGAAAAAGCTGTTAACGAAGCTAGAATTGCTGCTGCAGCTCCTGCTCCAGTTGTTGAAGAGGCAGCCGAAGAAACTGCTCCAGATGTTGAGGCAAAAGCTTCAAACGAAGAAGAATAGAAAACAATTTTTTTTATACTTTTAAACTCCGATAACTATTATCGGAGTTTTTTATGCATTTCTGTTAAGGAGAAAATCTCTTAAAACAGAAATAGCAAGCAATACCATTTCCGTTTTCACGGAAAAAAACAAATATTTCAGATGCAAAAAGAAGATTGTTTTTACTTAGGCAAAATTGTAAAAAAATATAGCTTTAAAGGCGAAATACTAGCAAAATTAGACACCGACCAACCAGAGTTATACGAAAATTTAGATGCTATTTTCTTAGAATTAAGAAATAACCTGGTACCCTTTTTTGTTGAAAGTTCGCAATTACATAAATCGGAATTATTACGTATTAAATTTGAAGATGTAAACGAAGAATCTGATGCAGATGCCATCATGAAAAGCGGCTTATACCTACCTTTAGATTTGCTTCCAAAACTTGAGGGTAACAAATTTTACTTTCATGAGGTTATTGGTTTTAGTGTTAACGATGTTTCATTTGGATTGGTTGGCACCATTAAAGCTATAAATGACTCTACAGCGCAATCGCTTTTTGAAATTAATAGAGATGGTATAGAAATATTAATTCCTATGAATGACGAGTTTATAGTAAAAGTAGATAGAGATAATAAAACCATTATTGTTGATACACCTAAAGGATTGATAGATCTTTATTTATAAAAATTCTCAAACTGAAAATTTAAATGAAACCGTTTAAATTCAAACAATTCTCAGTAAACCAAGACAAATGTGCCATGAAAATTGGTACTGACAGTGTTTTATTAGGCGCTTGGGCTTCGTTAAAAAACAATCCTTTTTCTATTTTAGACATTGGTTCTGGCACTGGTATTTTATCCTTAATGATGGCTCAACGTAGCCATGCCGAACTCATAGATGCCTTAGAAATTGATGATAATGCCTACGAACAATGCGTTGATAATTTTGAACAATCCCCTTGGGGTGACCGATTGTTTTGTTACCATGCAGCTCTAGAAGAATTTACAGAAGAAATAGAAGATACTTATGATTTAATTATTTGTAATCCTCCTTTTTATAGCGAAGACTACAAAACGACTAACCAACAACGCGATTTAGCTAGATTTCAAGACGCTATGCCTTTTAAGCATTTACTAGAAAGTGTTTCTAAATTACTTTCTGATAACGGTTCCTTTAATGTTATTATTCCTTTTAAAGAGCAAGACCATTTTATTTCGCTAGCTACCAAATACAATATATTTGCAAATAATATTTTGCATGTAAAAGGCAATCCTACATCCGGAATAAAGCGTAGTTTAATTGAGTTTTCTCTTAAAAACAATCCGCTTGAAATTAAGGAATTAATCATTGAAATAGATAGACATCAATACACCCAAGATTACATCAACCTTACCAAAGATTTCTATTTAAAGATGTAACACATTTAATAAGATTAACTAAATTTGAGTAATTAATAACTCATAAATTAATCTTATGCGACCAGATTTATTTGAAGCTCCTGATTATTATAACCTAGATGACCTTTTAACAGATGAGCATAAATTGGTTCGCAGCGCTACGCGTAAATGGGTTAAACGAGAGGTTTCACCAATTATAGAGGATTATGCTCAAAAAGCAGAGTTCCCAACTCAAATTATAGATGGTCTAGCAGAAATAGGTGCCTTTGGCCCTTATATACCTACTAAATACGGAGGCGCTGGATTAGACCAAATATCGTACGGCTTAATTATGCAAGAAATTGAACGTGGTGACTCTGGCATTCGCAGTACGGCTTCGGTACAATCATCACTTGTTATGTACCCTATTTGGAAATTTGGCTCAGAAGCGCAACGCAAAAAATACTTACCTAAATTAGCCAGTGGTAAATGGATTGGTAGCTTTGGGTTAACCGAGCCAGACCATGGCAGTAACCCTGGCAATATGGTGACCAACTTTAAAGATAAAGGCGACCATTACCTTTTAAACGGTGCCAAAATGTGGATTAGTAATGCGCCGTTTGCTAAAATAGCTGTAGTATGGGCAAAAAATGAAGAAGGACGCATACATGGTCTTATCGTAGAGCGAGGCATGGAAGGGTTTTCTACGCCCGAAACTCATAATAAATGGTCGTTAAGAGCCTCATCTACTGGTGAGCTTATTTTTGACAATGTTAAAATACCTAAAGAAAATTTACTTCCTAACAAATCTGGATTAAGTGCTCCTTTAGAGTGTTTAGATTCTGCAAGATATGGCATTGCTTGGGGCGCTATTGGTGCTGCTATGGATTGTTATGATACCGCCTTAAGATACAGTAAAGAACGTATGCAATTTGGAAAACCCATTGGTCAATTTCAGTTGCAACAAAAAAAGCTAGCCGAAATGATTACAGAAATCACAAAAGCACAATTATTAGCATGGCGATTAGGTGCTCTAAAAGACCAAGGTAAAGCTACCTCAGCACAAATATCTATGGCAAAACGCAATAATGTAGATATGGCTATAAATATAGCACGAGAAGCTAGACAAATTCTTGGTGGCATGGGTATTTCGGGCGAATATTCAATCATGAGACACTCCATGAATCTTGAAAGCGTAATTACTTACGAAGGTACACATGATATTCACTTACTAATTACAGGCTTAGACATAACAGGTTTAAATGCTTTTAAATAAAAACCCTTATGTTTTCTTCAAAAAAAAGATTAGACAAAGCCTATAAAGAAGCCAAAGTTATAGAGTTTGATAACGACAGTAAATTTATTTTATTTAGCGACTGTCACCGCGGTGATAATAGTTTTGCAGATGACTTTGCAAATAATAGAAATATATACTTCCATGCTTTAAAACACTATTATTCTGAGGGGTTTGAATATTGCGAAATTGGAGATGGCGACGAACTCTGGGAAAACCTATCCTTCTCATCCATACTGCATGCGCACAAAAATGTGTATATGCTTATGCAAGCTTTTCATAAGGAAAATAAACTGCACATGATTTGGGGAAATCATGACATGGTGTACAGAAACCCCGCATATATAAAAAAGTACTTGCACTCGTATTTTGATAAAAAACTTGGAAAAGACGTTCCATTACTCCCTAATATTGAATATCATGAAGGTATTATTTTAAAACACAAAAAAAGCAAACAAGAGTTATTTTTAACACACGGCCATCAGGCCGATTGGTGGAATTATTTGTTTTGGAAATGGAGCAGATTCATGGTTAGAGTACTTTGGAAACCATTAAATGTAATGGGCATAGCAGACCCCACAAGCCCAGCCAAAAACTACAGTGAGCTTATAAAAGTAGAACGCCGAACAAAAAAGTGGATTACTCAAAACAATAATTTAATAACTATAACTGGACATACTCACAGACCACGTTTTCCAGAACCTGGAGACATTGCTTTTTTTAACGATGGTAGTTGTGTTCACCCAAGAAGTATTACAGGTATTGAAATTGAACATGGTGAAATTTCACTTATTAAATGGCAAATTAACACTAATGATGATGGTGTTTTGCAAATTGTTAGAGTTTTACTAGAAGGTCCAAAAAAGTTAATAAACTATAAAACAATATGAAAAAAACACTAAGCCTTTTGTGCTTATTTTTAGGTTTGAATTGCTATCCTCAATTTGATAAAGACTTTAAGACAGAATATGATTCTTTTCAGTTTGTATCTAAACCGAGCCCTAATAGCCATTTAGCTAAATTTTTAGCAGAACATATTGATAAAAAAGAGTTAAAAACCATAAGCTATACCACTAGAAAAGCAGCATTAAAAAAAATCATTAGACTATCTTTTACACTTACTGGTAACGGAAAACCAACAAATTTCAGAATACATACTGGCAATGATAAATTAAATAAAAAGCTAAAAAGTCTTTTTAAAACCTATCCTCTGGAAAAGTTAGGCATTAAAAGAAAAAATAAACTTGGTAAATACAGTGTGCAATTATTTTCTAAAGAAAAAAGGAAAACAATTATAAACTCTAGTTCAATTGCTGTTTATGATGTTCCTCCAATTCTTAACAGTTGTAAAAATATTAAACGCCATTCTAGATTAACTAGCTGTTTTTATCAAGGTTTAAATAAGCATATTGTTCAAAATTTTTCAACTGAAATTTTCAAGAAAAAGAAACTAAAAAAAACAAAAAGCATCCATATTTATCCATTATTCTCTGTAAATCTTGAGGGCAAAATCTATAATATAAACGAAATAAATTTCAAGTTTGACCATTACAGTAATCGGCGTAATTATTATCCGCCTTCAAAAAATATACAAGTAGAACTTAACAGAGTTATTCGTTCGTTTAATTTAATAGAAGTACCAGCAACCAGAAATGGTAAACCTAAATATTTTAATTATGATACCTTCTATATTCTAACCATTGAAAAAAATAACAAAGAATAACACTAAATCAAAAACACAATTTTCATATCTATTAAATGATTCAAAAACAATATGAAGGGTTTATAAATACACCATGTTTGTGGGTAGACAAAACTGTTTTTGGTTTACATCAGTTTAAAATAATACCAGAAATTAAAAAATTCAATATTCCTATTGACGAAAAATTACGTTTAGGAAAATATGTAGAGCGTTTTGTTTCTTTTCAATTAAAGCAAGAAAAAAATATTACTGTTTTAGCAGAAAACATACAGGTACAACAAGATAAAACGACGTTAGGTGAATTAGATTGTTTGCTAACAAAAGACACCAAACCCATACACTTAGAAATTATATACAAATTTTACGTTTATGATGCATCTATGGGAACAGATGAAATAGATTGTTTTATTGGTCCGAATAGAAAGGATTCTCTTAAAGAAAAACTCAATAAACTTAAAAATAAGCAACTCCCTATTTTACATACTGATGCCTGCGAAAAATATTTAAAAAAACTACACCTCAATCCAACAAACATATTACAACAAGTTTATTTTAAAGCCCAACTATTTGTACCATTTTCTAACCAAAATATTCAACTTAACATTTTAAACATAAACGCCATTGCTGGTTTTTACATTAAACAAGATGAACTTAAACAATTAACCGATTGTAAATTCTATAAACCTATTAAAAAAGATTGGCTTATTCTCCCTCACAAAAACGTAAACTGGCTAAATTTTAAAACTTTTAAAGTAGAAGCACAAGATAATGTAGAACAGAAATTCTCTGTACTCTATTGGGTAAAATTTAATACTGGTGAATTAAAAAAAATGTTTTTAGTATGGTGGTAAAAACCAACAAGTTTCATTAATAATTTAAAGCATTATACCCTAAATACGGCACCTCTTTTTCATGAAATGTAATACCAAATGTTTCTAATTCTTTTAAAATAGGCTCGTAAATTTCTTTGGTTGTTGGTATTTGTACACCAGGCGAAGTTATTGTTCCATTTAATATAGCTAACGTTGCAATTGCTACAGGTAACCCTACTGTTTTTGCCATAGCCGTATATGTTTGATCTTCTCCAAGGGCAACCATATTGGCATCTATTTGATAATACTTTTCTGCTTTCTTATAACCAAATTTATGATACATAACAACCATATCCTTATCCTCCTCTGCTAATGTCCAACTATCCATAAGAATTTTTTGTAAAATCTTAGCTGGGGTAGCTTTTTTAAGTTTTACACGTTTTTTAGCATTAAAAATATCGAGCTCTATGAGTTTATCCCATACAATATCATCTTGATCAATTTTAAGCGCATGTCTTAATTTTAATTCAACAGAATCTGATGGACTATATGGCAAAAAAGCATTAATAAAATCTCGATAGCTCATATTTTCACTATCATCAATAGTATAACTATCATCAGTCATGCCAAGAGATACAAAAATATGCCACGCTCTACTAAAACCAACACGTCTTATCGTGCCACGATACAGTGTTTTGACTTTATTTAAACCATAAATTGTCTGATACTTTAAAGAATCTCGATTGGCATAAGCTTCAAATCGTCCAAAACCCTCTATATCTAAAAATTCAGTACGTCTAAATAATCGATTATAAGGAATATACTTATACGTGCCTTCTTGCAAAAATTTTGCAGCACTACCTTGACCTGCCACTACAACATTTCTAGGATTCCATGTAAATTTATAATTCCAAAGGTTATTATCGCTTTCTGGAGCAACCAAGCCTCCTGTAAAAGATTCAAATAAAACAACCTCTCCACCGTCGTCTCTTATTCGATCTAATACTTGCATAGCACTCATGTGATCTATGCCGGGGTCAACTCCAATTTCATTCATTAACACAAGCCCTTTGGACTTGGCTTCTTTATCTAGAATTTGCATTTCTGGACTCACATAAGAAGCCGTAACCATATGCTTATTATACAAAATACAATCTTTAGCTACCTCAATATGAAAACGAGCAGGTAGCATAGACACCACAATGTCTGCATTTTTTATAGCTTCTATACGTGATTTTTCATCAAAAACATCTAATGTAATTGCTTTTGCATTTTGATGATTTCCAACTAATTTTTTGGCACTATTTACATTTAAATCCCCCACGGTAATAAACAAGTTTTCGTTATCCGATTTATCCAATAGATATCTTAAAAGACTTGATGTCGATTTTCCTGAGCCAATAATTAAAATATTTCGCATACTGAGTTATGTTAAGTATTTTTGTTTTTTATATTTAAAATGCTAAAGTAATATTTAATTTTACGAAAAAAATAGATTTTATATTGTTTTAATGAGAATAATTTTATTAAATGGTTAAAAAAATATTAATAACAGCATTTATGCTCGGTATTATCAGTATTATCTTAGGCGCATTTGGTGCTCATGGTTTAAAACAATTGATAGATACTCAGGCATTACAAACATTTGAAACAGGTGTACGATACCAAATGTATCATGCCCTTTTTTTACTATTTGTGGGCAACACAACCCACCTTAGTCATAAAACAAAAAAATCAATATACTATCTCATTATTATTGGTGTTATATGTTTTTCTGGTTCAATTTATGGGCTGGCAACTAACACATTAACATCTTTCGATTTTAAATTATTTGGTTTTATCACACCACTTGGAGGTCTTTTATTAATAATAGCTTGGAGTATTGCTCTTATTGGATTTATAAAAAACTTCCCTAAAAAATTCGATTAAATCATGGATACGTAAAATATTTGTCATTATTTTGCCAAATATTTAATTTTTATAACATTTTATGGGAAATCAAAGTCATGTTACGAAAACGATTTCGTTAGATCAGTATGGTATTAAAAACGCCAAAATTAGTTATCAACTACATCCTGAAGAACTACATGATATTAGTATATCTAGTGGCCAAGGTAAAGAAACCGATTCTGGGGCTTTAGCGATTAATACTGGAGAATTTACAGGGCGTTCACCAAAAGACCGGTTTATTGTTAAAGACGATATTACAAAAGACCATGTTTGGTGGGGTGATATCAATATTCCTTTTGAATCTGGTAATTTTGATAAGCTATACGATAAGGTTGTAGACTATCTATCTAACAAAAACCTTTTTGTTAGAGACAGTTATGCATGTGCCGATGCCGATTACAAATTGAATATTCGCATTATTAACGAGTATTCTTGGAGCAATCAATTTGCTTACAATATGTTTTTACGCCCAACAGACAAAGAACTAGAAAATTTTACTCCAGAATGGACTATTATAAATGCTCCAGGCTTTATGGCAGACCCTAAATTGGATGGTACACGCCAACATAATTTTGCTATTTTAAATTTTACAAAAAAAATAGCATTGATTGGTGGCACTGGGTATACAGGTGAAATTAAAAAAGGTATTTTTTCAGCTTTAAATTTCATACTGCCTGTTTATAAAAACACTCTGCCTATGCATTGTAGTGCTAATGTTGGTAAAGATGGAGATACCGCAGTATTTTTTGGATTATCTGGCACGGGTAAAACAACACTATCTACTGACCCCAATAGAAGTTTAATTGGTGATGATGAACATGGATGGACTAAAGAAAACACTATTTTCAATTTTGAAGGAGGTTGCTATGCCAAGGTAATTAACTTAAATAAAGATAATGAGCCTGAAATATTTGATGCCATTAAAAAAGGTGCTATACTTGAAAATGTTGTTTTAGATGATGCTGGTCACGTAAATTTTGAGGATACTTCTATAACTCAAAATACGAGAGTTAGTTATCCTATTAATCATATTGAAAATATACAAATACCATCAAAAGGTAAAAATCCAAAAAATATTTTCTTTCTAACAGCCGATGCTTTTGGTGTATTACCTCCAATTTCTAAACTAACACCTAGCCAAGCCGCATATCATTTTATATCTGGCTATACTGCTAAAGTAGCAGGTACAGAGGCTGGAGTTGTAGAACCTGTACCCTCTTTTTCGGCATGTTTTGGCGCGCCTTTTATGCCTCTACATCCTTCTAAATATGCAGAAATGCTAAGTGAAAAAATGATTGAAGCTGGTGTTAATGTATGGCTGGTTAATACAGGATGGACAGGTGGCCCTTATGGCGTAGGTACCCGAATGAAATTAAAGTATACTCGAGCCATGATTAACGCTGTTTTAAATGGAGACTTAGGACTCTATAATTATGACAACTACCACATACATTCTGTTTTTGGTGTTGCACAGCCAAGATCTTGTCCTGGAGTTCCAACTCAAGTTTTAAGCCCAAGGTCTACATGGAATAATGATCAAGCATATTATACAACGGCTTTTAAATTATCTAATGCTTTTAGAGAAAACTTCAAGAAATTTGAAGCCCACTGTAGTGAAGAAATAAGACGCGGAGGACCACAACGCTACGCGTTTTAATAAAATTAAAATAAGAAAACGGATGATTTTTATTAAATCATCCGTTTTTATTTTTTTAAGAAATTTATTTTTTCTTAGTGTCAATATATTTATTTTCTTTCCAAGTACCTTTCTTTACTATTTTTCCAGACTTGTCAAATAGTGTTCCTTTACCATTTTTTTTGTTATTTTTCCATTTTCCGCTCCATTTAGAATTATCTTGTTCTATCAAAGAACCTTTGCCATGACGTAAATTATTTTTAAATGAACCTTCATAACGTCTACCATCTACCCAAGAATATGTTCCTCTTCCAGAAATAGAAAAATTAGAAAGCTGACCAGAGTATTTTGAGCCATCAAACCAAACAATGTTACCTTTTATTAGATAACCTTCCTCAACTTCTACATCAAAATTTGTACCTTCAAAAGCAAATTTATGCCATCCATTAGGTAATTGTTTAATATGGGGACTACTTGGAATTATATTAACATTTTGTGCCGTAATGCTAGCAATTGTAGTTATTATAAAACTCGCTGTTAGTATTCCTTTTTTTATAATTTTCATTTTATATAATATTTATTTAATGTGTTAAGTCGATAGTACCGCCAAGCTACTTACAACAATAAAAAAATATTTATACCATTTTATATTTGAAATTACTGAAAAAATAAAGCATAGCCACTAATTACAGTTTGTTTTTATATTGATAAAAAAAGAATGTTTTATTAGGCCATATTAGATATGATATGGGATTAGCCTGCTTAAAATATCAAACAAAAAAAGGGATGATTTTTAAAAACCATCCCTTTTTTTGTTTTTTTAATTAAAGTTTATTTTCCTTTATTTGCTTTTTCAATATATTTATCTAAAGCCATAGTCATAGAAGGTGTTTCGGGTGTAGGTGCAGAAATATCTACGCGCAATCCCTTTTCTTCTACAGCTTTTATTGTTGTATTTCCAAAAACGGCTATTCTAGTTTCGTTTTGTTTAAAATCTGGAAAATTTTGAAATAAAGATTCTATTCCAGATGGACTAAAAAACACAAGCACATCATAGTACACATTAGCCAAATCTGAAAGATCACTGACTACAGTTTTATAAAACGTAGCTTGTTTCCAGTTTACCCCCAATGCATCTAAAGTTTGAGGTACTGCTGGTTTTACTTTATCCGTATTAGGTAGCAAGAATTTTTCGTCTTTATATTTTTTAATTAATGGCGAAAGTTCAGCAAATGTACGTTTACCAACATAAATTTTTCGCTTTCTGTATACTACATATTTTTGAAGATAATATGCAACAGCCTCTGACTGACAAAAGTATTTCATAGTATCGGGCACCTTAAATCGCATTTCGTCTGCAATTCTAAAAAAATGATCTACAGCATTTCTACTTGTTAGTATTATAGCTGTGTATTGACTTAAATCAATTTTTTGATGTCTTATCTCTTTTGCTGTTACACCTTCAACATGTATAAAAGGTCTAAAATCTATTTTTACGCGTTGTTTTTCTTGCAAATCGAAGTAAGGCGAGTTCTCTATTTTAGGTTCTGGTTGAGATACTAAAATTGTTTTTACTTTCATAAGCACAGCTGTTATTTTTCTTTAATTGATGGTAAACACCTTATATAAAATAATGTAGGGTGCAATTTCAAGTGCGCAAAGATACAAAATAAAATAAAACAAGTTATTTTTTATTAAGCTTAGATGTGTTTTAAATGAACTTATTAACCCAATTAGATTAACAATTAACAGTAAAATAATGGTTATATAAATTACAGTCAAGTTTGGTTTTACAGTATATAACAGCAAAGCATTAATAGGTAAAAGTAAAATACCTAAAAAATTCTTATAGCTTATTTTTTGAAAAAGGTATTGATCTGTAAGTTTATCTATTTCAAAAATACTCCCTATTAAACGCTCTACAAGCACCTTAATTAAAATAAAAGCTCCTACTCCAAAAATTAATTTAAATGCCTTATTTATAGATATACTATCGTTTGTTATATACCGCAGTATGATATAACAAAATACAGAAAAGGAAATCATTAAATTACAAAAAAGTAAAGCATCAAAGGTTTCAAAAAACTTTTGTTCTTTAGAGTATATCTTAAGATATTTAGTATTTCCTAAAATAATTATGAAATCATCAAAACGTTTTGGTGTGGTTACTTTTGCTATAGCCACAATAAGCAAACCCACAAACATTAAAATAGTTAATAACTCATTTGATATTATGTCACGTAGCATGCCTTAAAATTATTATAATTTTTAACATTTACGCGTATTATTAAATAATATTTAAAAAAAATAAAGCAGTAATACTGTACATTTGCTAAAACTAAAAAGGTTTACAATTAAAACACTATGCTGAATACTGTTGTAATTATTCCAACATATAATGAGATAGAAAATATTGAGGCCATTATTAGGGCTGTGTTTTCACAATCAGAGCATATCCATCTACTCATTGTTGATGATAATTCGCCAGATTTAACAGGTGATAAGGTAAAAACGCTTCAAAATGAATTTGCTAACCGATTGTTTTTAGAAACCAGAAATAAAAAATCTGGCTTAGGCACAGCATACATTCATGGTTTTAAATGGTGTTTAAATAAGGATTATGAATATATTTTTGAAATGGATGCCGATTTCTCCCATAACCCAAATGATATTTCCAAGCTTTACAACGCCTGCCATGTCAATCATGCAGATATGTCCATTGGCTCTAGGTATGTAACAGGTGTCAATGTGGTTAACTGGCCTATGAGTCGCGTACTTATGTCTTACGGTGCATCAAAATATGTACGCCTAATAACAGGTATGAAAATTCATGATACCACAGCAGGGTTTGTATGTTACAAAAGGTACGTTTTAGAAACCATAAATCTAGACACCATTAAATTTATTGGCTATGCGTTTCAAATTGAAATGAAGTTTAAAACCTATTTAAAAAAGTTTAATATTGTTGAAATTCCAGTAATTTTTACAGACAGAACACGAGGCGCATCTAAATTGAGTTCAGGCATTATCTCTGAAGCTATTTTTGGTGTTATCTCTATGAAAATTAAGAGTCTATTTAAAAAATAGTGATAGCTTATGAAACACAAAACAACACTTATAAAAAACGCAAAAATAGTTAATGAAGGTTCTATTTTTGAGGGTGATATATTAATTGAAGGCGAATACATAAAAAAAATTAGTGACTCTATAAGTGCTAAATCTGCCGATGTTCTCGTTATTGATGCCGAAGGAAAATATTTGCTTCCTGGTGTTATTGATGACCAAGTTCATTTTAGAGAGCCTGGTTTAACACACAAAGCAAATATTGAAACCGAATCTAGAGCGGCAATTGCTGGAGGCATTACATCTTTTATTGAAATGCCCAATACCAATCCGCAAACAACTACGGTTGAAAAGTTAGAGGAGAAATTTGAAATTGCATCAAAAACATCTTCTGCTAATTATTCTTTTATGTTTGGTGGCACTAATGATAATTTAGATGAAATTTTAAAATTAGACTCAAATCAAGTTGCTGGTTTAAAACTATTTTTAGGATCCTCAACAGGTAATATGTTGGTTGATGACCCAGCCGTTTTAGAGAACATTTTTAAAAGTACCAATATGCTTATTTCGGTACATTGTGAAGACGAGGGTACTATTAAAAAAAATCTACAAAAGCATGTTGATAAATTTGGAGATGATATACCAATAAAGTATCACCCCATTATTAGAAGCGAAGAGGCTTGTTATTTATCATCTTCTAAAGCCATAGAATTAGCAAAGAAAACTGGAGCAAGATTACATATCTTTCATTTATCAACGGGTAAAGAAACCAAACTATTTTCCAACAAAATACCATTAAAAGACAAAAAGATTACAGCCGAGGTTTGTATACACCACCTTTGGTTTACCGATGAAGATTATGACAAAAAAGGCACGTTAATAAAATGGAATCCTGCTGTAAAAACTGAGAAAGATAGAGACCAACTTTGGGAGGCTTTATTAGACGGCAGAATTGATGTTATTGCCACAGACCATGCACCACATACTTTAGAAGAAAAGAAAAACGTTTATACAAGTGCTCCATCGGGTGGTCCATTGGTGCAACATGCTTTACCAGCTATGTTAGAAATGCACCATAAGGGAAAAATTACTCTGGAAAAAGTCGTTGAAAAAATGTGTCATAATCCAGCTATTTTATTTCAAATTGAAAGAAGAGGATATGTAAGAGAAGGCTATTTTGCCGATTTAGTATTGGCTGATTTAAATAGCCCATGGACTGTAAACAAAGATAATATACTCTATAAATGTGGCTGGTCTCCTTTTGAAGGCACTACGTTTAAATCTAGAATTACACATACGTTTTTAAATGGAAGTTTAGTGTATAATAATTCTAAATTCAATAATATTAAATCTGCAAAACGATTAACTTTTAATAGATGATTACTAAGCGATTCATAATTTATATAGGTGTTATTTTAATTTCAATAGCTTGTAATGGTGTTAAACCTCCAGAAAAACCAAAGGATTTAATTTCTAAAGAAAAAATGGTAGACATCTTAATTGATGCAAAAATTATTTCTACTGCCACCTCAGCTAACAGAAAAAAGATGGAAGCTCGTGGTGTTAATTTAGACACCTATGTTTTTACAAAACATGGTATTGATAGTTTACAATTTACACTTAGTAACGACTATTATGCATACCATATAGAAGATTATGAAGCTATTTATGCAAAAGTAGAAGACAGTCTTAAAACACTAAAAGCTGCACTCAAAATCCAAAAAGCAGACGAATGGAAAGAAAAAACTAAAAATGAAGAAGATTCGCTAAAAATAGAATTTAGTGATTTAGATCCCGAAGATTTACCAAAATTAGATGTCGCTATTAAAAAACTAAAAAAAGATTCCATAATTAAATCAATTCCAGAAGACCGCAAATTAATTATACCTGTTTCAAGTAAATAGATCCAACATTAGCAATAGTTTTATCAATAGCATTAAACTTGTAATTTAAAGTTGTTTTTATTTTATCGCTGTTATAATACGTTTCAGAATTTAATGATTTAGCAACCCGCTTGGTCAGTTGTCGTTTTTTACCTGTTAGCTTTTGTTTTAACCAATCTAATCTCCAAGCTAAAGCCAACATATTAGAATGCGCTAGCTTTTTTGAAGGTTCTGAATTTACAGATAATGCCAAAGCTTTTAAAAATGTTTTGTAGGACCAGTTTTCTGCAACTAACACAAATCTTTCGCTATTAATAGTACTATCCATAAGCATAATCATAATAGAAACCACATCATCAACACCTACAAGGCCAATAGTTCCCGCAGTATAGCATGGTATTCCTTTGTGAGCTTTTTTAAATAAACTTCCGCTACCAGATTGCCAAATACCAGGGCCAATAATAACACCTGGGTTAACAATAACAGCGTTTAGACCTTCTTGCGTAGCTCTCCAGACCTCCATTTCTGCGCCATATTTTGTTATGGCATAAGCACTATTTTCTGCCTCGGGGCTCCAAGTAGAATCTTCGGTTATAGGCTTGTTATTTAATTCGTTGCCTAATGTAGCAATAGAACTAACGTAGCATAGCTTATCAACAGATTTTGCCAAACACATGTTTACAATATTAGCCGTGCCTTCTATATTGGTTTGTCGTAAGAGTTTATATTCATTAGGCTGAAAAGATACCAATGCAGCACAATGGTAAACTTTGGTTACTCCAATAAAAGCATCGGTAAGTTCGGTAATATCTAAAAGATCAGCTTCTACCCATGTTATACTATTAAAAAGAGTCTCGTAATCTTTAGAGTAACATGAAAACACTTGTTTTACATGTCTAAATTTCTGTTCATCTCTATAAATAGCCTTAATTTTTTGTTTATTATGGACAAGTTTATAGAGTAAATGTGCACCAACTAAACCTGTGCCGCCTGTAACTAATATCATGCATCTAAAGTAATAAATATTTAGATATCAGTCTCAGTATTCAGATTCAAAAAAACTATAAAACACGTATTTATATTACAAAAAATCAAACCATAGTAAGTATTTAAGTTATCTGTTTATTTTTCAAATGAAAAATAAAGAAATAGTCATAATATATGCCTAATTATACACGTATTTTTATATTTGTCATAGTTTTGTAAAATATACGGAAATGATAAAGAGTTTTGTAGAAGAATTAACGTGGAGAGGCATGATACACACCGTTATGCCGGGAGTAGAAGAACATTTAATGAACGGTATGCAAAGTGCTTACGTGGGTTTTGACCCCACAGCAGATTCTTTACACATTGGTAATTTAGTACCCATTATGCTATTGGCTCACTATCAAAGATGCGGACATAAACCATTTGCTTTGGTTGGTGGTGCTACAGGCATGATTGGCGACCCCTCTGGAAAATCTAACGAACGTAATTTATTAGATGAAAAAACATTACGTCATAACCAAGAAGCCATTAAAAATCAATTAGCTCATTTTTTAGATTTTGAAAGCAATACTGAGAACGCTGCGGTTTTAGTAAACAATTACGATTGGATGAAAGACTTTTCGTTTTTAGAATTTATTAGAGATGTTGGCAAGCATATAACCGTCAATTACATGATGGCAAAAGATTCTGTTAAAAATAGAATTTCTTCAGATGCATCAGAAGGTATGAGCTTTACTGAGTTTACGTACCAACTTGTTCAAGGTTATGATTTTTTACATTTATACAGAGCTAACAACTGTTCTATACAAATGGGCGGCAGCGACCAATGGGGTAATATTACTACAGGTACAGAATTAATAAGACGTATTTCTGGAGGCAAGGGCTATGCTATAACCTGTCCATTAATTACAAAATCTGATGGTTCAAAATTTGGAAAATCCGAAGGTGGTAATGTTTGGTTAGACCCCAATAGAACGTCTCCCTACAAATTTTACCAATATTGGTTAAATAGTAGCGATGATGATGCCGAAAAATATATTAAGATTTTTACGTTTTTAGAAGCTAACGAAATTAATTTACTAATAAAAGAGCATTCTGAAACACCACATTTACGATTATTACAAAAACGTTTAGCTGAAGAAATTACTGCTATGGTACATTCTAAAAAAGAGTTAAATAATGCGATTAAGGCTAGTAATATTCTTTTTGGAAAATCTACAAGTGATGATTTAAAGCAACTTAACGAACAAACATTTTTAGATGTTTTTGATGGTGTACCGCAAACACAAATTACAAAATCTGATATTGACAATGGGCTAGACATTATAGCAGCTTTAGCCGAAAAGGGTGGATTTTTAAAATCTAATGGAGAAGCTAGAAGAGCCTTAAAAGAAAATTCTATTTCTGTGAATAAAGAAAAGGTAAAAGAAGATTATAAAATCACTAATAACGACCTAATTAACAATAAGTTTGTTTTGCTACAACGTGGTAAAAAGAATTACTTTGTATTACAAATAATTTAAAATAATAAAGCCTGATTATGAGAGTTATCAGGCTTTATATCTAATCTAACCAATCTACTAAAATTAATTTTCCTTTTTCTTAGCATTTATATAGTCGATACCTTTTTCAATTCCTTACAAATTTCAATTATTTTTTAAATTTTACGTTTAACCACTCGGCATCCGCAGTATTTTTAAGTTTATCTGGGTTCTCTTTATTCCACAACTCTAAGGTATTTGTACCCCAAGCATTATAGAATAAATATAATTTATCATCTTTAATTAAAAAAGTTTCTGGATTTACCCCTACTTTCTTCCCTTTTGCAGCAATGGCATAAGCACAATACCCACCATATTGAGGTGTATATTTTTCGGGTGTATTATTAAATAAGTCTAGGTTTTCTTGAGATGAGAATTTGTATTTAACACCATCATGAGTTGTTACAAACTCTTTATAACCTTCTACAGCTTCGCCTTTAAAGTATGCAACTACATCGTAACCTTCGGCAACAAATCCTTTTTTTAAATTATAGTCTATGTTTTGTGAGAATGATATTGATATTCCTAAAAAGAAAAAATAGATTACATGTTTCATAATATTGTTTTTTATTTAAGTTGTAAAATAACGCTAAGCCTTACAAAATCATTAGATTACAGCCTCTTATATCAGAATTATCAAAACGCCCAATAACCTCGAAATCGCCATTGTTATATAAACGACCCATATCTTGAGTTGCAATAAATGCGCAAGAATTAATATTAGCTAAATCTATAACATTTATGCCTCCAGATTTACCAGAATCATGTACAGATAGAGCATCTTCGGTATCTCGTGTTAAAACACGCATCCATGGTGGGCAATTAAATATACCATCGCCTTTAGAATAAGCTTGACTTAAAAGTTCGGTCATACCATATTCGCTATGTATATGTTTTACTCCAAATCCATCTTTTAATCTTTGGTGCAGTTCTGCCCTTATTAATTCTTTTCTTCGCCCTTTCATACCACCAGTTTCCATAATAATGGTATATTTTAAATTAAATTTATAAGTTTCTACTAAATCTAATAGTGCAAAAGATACTCCTATTAATAACACTTTTTTTCCTTGAGCATTTAATGTTATTAAATGATTCTTCAATTCTTCAATATTATCTAAATAAAACCCGCTTTCTGGGTGTTTAGACGCTTTAATCATGGCATCTACCATATAAGTTAATGAAGATCCTGTGCGCTCTAAGTAAGACGGTAATAATCCTAAAACAACATAGTTCTTTACATCACCATAAAAATACTCGAAACCTTTAGTAAAACTTTGGCTGTAAATATCTAAATCTGTTATATGGTGCTTGCTCGTTATACTCCCTGTAGTGCCAGAACTAGTAAATGTTATTTTAATAGGTGCTTTTGAACTTAATATATCTCGCGTTTTAAAAAACTCTATGGGTAAAAAGGGAATATCTTGAATCCTTTTTATATCGCTCGGGTGTTTATACAATAAATCGCAAAAAGATCTATAAATATTATTGTTTTCAAACTGAAATTTAAAGATTTGTAATGCTAAATCTTCAAATTCTTTCTGAGTATTTAAATTAAATATGTGATTAATATCTACCATTAGCTAATAAAGACACAAAAGTATACAAAATAAAAAACGCTGCCACTAGACAACGCTTTAAAATATAATATGTGCTTTTAATTACTTAACTATTAACTTTCTTGTCTCGCTAATATTATTTTCAGTAATTTTTAAAATATAAACGCCTTTACTTAAATGAGAAATATTTAACTCTTTCCCTACGATAACCTCAGCAAATATTTGTTTACCCAAAACATTATAAAATTCAATTTTTTTACTCAAATTGTTTTTAGATATAATCGTTAGATAGGACCTACCTGCTGGAACTGGATTTGGATAAACAGACAACGCCTCTATTTTATTATCAATAGAAGTTTTACCAAGTTTATCTTGGGATAACATGCTTTGGGTTGTTAAACACAACAAAACAATTATGAAAAGAGAAGCGTATTTTTTAATCATACATTTAATTTACTTTGCAAAAGTAAAAAACTAACTACAAATTTGATGCCAAACAAGTGTTAAAGATTATTGCTTTTAGTCTAAAAACTAAACACTTAATCTTGTTTGTTACCTTATTGTTATTAATTTTATAACATAAACATAATTACGTTATTAATTTTATCTTTACTTTAATAAAACGTAAGCTTATCTATAATGAAAAAAAAAGATATCAAGATATTATTAGTTGATGATGAACCAGATATATTAGAAATAGTAGGGTATAATCTAACGGCAGAAGGTTATCAGGTTATCACTGCCGAAAACGGACAAGAAGGTGTTAAAAAAGCAAAAAACGAACTTCCGCATTTAATTATCTTAGATGTTATGATGCCAGAAATGGATGGTATTGAAGCTTGCGAACTTATTAGAAAAAATCCTGATTTAAAAAACACCGTTATTACCTTTTTAACAGCTAGAGGTGAAGATTATTCTCAAGTTGCAGGTTTTGATGCAGGAGCTGATGACTACATTACAAAACCTATAAAACCAAAAGTTTTGGTTAGTAAAGTAAAAGCCCTTTTAAGACGCTTTAAAGAAGACGATGTTAGTGATACACTTAAGGTTGGCAGCCTAGTTATTAATAGAGATGAATATAAAATAACATCCAAAGGGAAAGAATTAATTTTACCAAGAAAAGAATTTGAATTGTTATCATTATTAGCATCAAAACCAGGCAAGGTCTTTAAACGTGATGAAATTTTAGATACCGTATGGGGTAATGAGGTTGTTGTTGGTGGTAGAACCATAGATGTTCATATACGTAAATTACGTGAAAAACTAGGTGATAACAGCTTTAAAACCATAAAAGGCGTTGGCTATAAGTTTGTTGATTAATGCAAGCAAAATTTAAAAAATCATATCGATTTGCAATAAAAACATCGCTGTATATTACCTTATACTCAACACTTTTAATGAGTATCTTTTTATATAGTTTCTACATACTTAAATGGATGGAAGTGCTTGTATTTTCTATCTGTATGTTTTTATTTTCGTTTCTCATTATTCAATTTAGGATAGAGCGCTTTATATACAAACGCGTTAAAAAAATATACGACGATTTAACGCTTTTAGAATCTACAAGCTTAAGAAAACGATCCATTACCACAGATATGCACACGCTAACTCAAGAAATTGATAAGTTTGCTCGCGATAAAAAAATTGAAATTGAAACCTTAAAAGTTAGGGAAGAGTACAGAAAAGAATTTTTAGGTAATGTATCTCACGAATTAAAAACACCATTATTTACTGTTCAAGGTTATATCTTAACACTATTAGATGGTGCGATGAACGATAAAATTATTAGAGAAAAATACTTATTAAGAGCCAGTAAAGGCATTGAAAGATTAGGTTATATTGTTAACGATTTAGATATGATAACCAAATTAGAGGTTGGAGATTTAAGTCTAAAACTAGAAAAATTTAATATTATTGAATTGGTAGAAAACGTATTTGATATGCTGGAAATGAAAGCATCAAAAAAAAATATAACACTTACGTTTGATATGGATTACACCAACGCTGTAATGGTACTTGCTGACAAGGAACGCATACAACAAGTATTGGCTAATTTAATAGTGAATTCTATAAAATACGGAAACAATAAAGGCACTACCGAAGTGAGTATAGAAAACCTAATAAAAAACAAAGTCATTGTTCGTGTAACAGACAATGGCGAAGGGATATCCCAAGAACACCTCCCAAGATTATTTGAGCGTTTTTACCGTGTAGATAAAAGTGGCTCTAGAAAAGAAGGTGGTTCTGGCTTGGGCTTATCTATTGTAAAACATATTATTGAAGCTCACGAAGAAAAAATATACGTAGAGAGCGAGTTTAATGTTGGTAGTGAGTTTTCTTTTACGCTAGAAAAGGCTAAATAAATCTTTAAAATCTACCTCAAAATTAAACGCTGTTAATCCTTTATAACCTTCAATACCCTCTAACTTTTTTAAATTAAAATCGTCTTGATTGCAACTTGGTACTAAATTCATTTCGGTTAACCGATTAGCTAGATACACTTGTTCAAACTGTCCAGGTGTTGGTATAAAAAAAGCCTTTTTACTCAATTTAGCTAAATCCATAACCGTAGTATAACCCGATCTGCAAATCACTAAATCACTTTTATTAATTGTTTTTCCCAATAAAACTGAGGTCATAAAATTATAAATCTTAAAATTTCCTCGTGTCTCAACAGTTTGCTCTTCTTCCATAATCCCTTTTACAAAAACAATTTTACCATCATAGTCTTTTAATTCTGCAAAGAGTTTTTCTTCCAACATGGTCCGCTGGGGTTCTGGTCCAGAAATCAAGACCATGATATCGTTTTTTATCGCTGTGCTTATTTTTGTAAATCGACTTAATGGGCCTATATATTTAGTAGGTACCTCAAAAGTTTTAACATGGCCAAGTTTACCACTTAAATTAACCTCTCCATCAATATCTGGCACCCAGCATTCATTAAATTTTTTAATGATTTTTTGATGAACCTTAGTACTAAACCAAGTGGTCTTACCGCTTAAAACATTTAATTGATGGGTAATAAATACCGATGGTACTTTATCACTGCGTACACCTAATCGATTATCGGATATAATACCACGAATATCATGTGTTTCTATAATATCTGAAACCACTTTATTTTCAGAGCTAATAGCTTTTAAAAGTTTTGGAGAATCTAAAATAAGTTTCAGTTTAAAAAACCTACCTTTTTTAGCATAAGTCACGTTATAAGATGGCAATTCTAAAGATAATAAATCTGGGAATTCTTTTTTTAATAGCGTTAAAGCGACACCATCACTAGCAATTATGGGTTCAAAACCTTCTATAATCAAAGCCTTAATAATGGGAATACATCGTGTGGCATGACCAAGCCCCCAATTTAAGGGTGCAACCAAAATTTTTTTCTTCATTTGTATATCTTGTAATGTCTTTACTCTTAGTTCAAACTATACTTTTTTACAATATATCAGACTAGAGTAGACATTCATAATTTTTTTTCCAAATTCAAAGATAAGCATATTATGCTCCAGTATATTTCCTTAATTTTACCAAATATATTATTGATAATAAGAAATAGTTAACAAACTTTGGGAAGCAAGAACAAACTCAGAAGATTTAAAGAAAATGAAACGTTTTCGAACGTATTTCAACCTACAAGAGAAGCCTTAGTAAACTCCAATTTTGACTTAAAAGGACATTGGAGAACCACTGTTTTTAAAAATAATAATCCTTTGGTTTTAGAATTGGGTTGCGGTAAAGGAGAATATGCTGTTGCATTAGCAAAAAAATATCCAAATAAAAATTTTATAGGCATCGATATAAAAGGCGCTCGCTTTTGGAGAGGTGCTAAAACCGCTATTGAAGAAAAAATACCTAATATAGCTTTTTTACGTACTCAAATAGAGTTAATAGATCATGCTTTTGCAGCACAAGAGGTAGATGAAATTTGGATCACATTCCCCGATCCCCAAATAAAATATAAACGCACTAAACACAGAATGACTAATGCTGAATTTTTAGAGCGTTACAAACAAATTTTAAAACCAGAAGGTGTTGTTAATCTAAAAACCGATAGCGAATTTATGCATGGCTATACTTTAGGTTTGTTGCATGGCGCGGGTCATGAGGTCATATATGCTAACCATAATGTTTATAAACAAGAAGGTAGTCCAGAAGAAGTAACCAGTATACAAACCTTTTATGAATCTCAATATTTAGAACAAAACAAACCAATTACGTATATTCGGTTTAAAATCAAATAATTAAGTGCATATAACTTTTATATTCTTTCTGGGGCTTGTCTTTTCACTTATTGGGGTTATTCCACCAGGGTTACTAAACATGACAGCCGCCAAAATAAGTTTAAAAGAGGGGCATGTTAGAGGTATTGTGTTTTCTATTGGAGTTTGTGTTGTTGTATTGGTACAAACGTATCTAGCCAGTGTTTCTGCCAGATATTTAAGTAAAAACCCCGATGTTATTGGTGTGCTTAGAGTTTCTGCTTTTATTATTTTTGTACTCATTACAGTCTATTTTCTATTTATTGCCAAATCTATACCCAAACAACAGATTAAACCTAAAATAAAGAGTAAACACAGTCGTTTTTTCCAAGGTATATTCTTATCAGCTATAAATGTCTTCCCCATACCTTATCAAGCCTATATAACCATAACATTAGCATCGTTTGGATGGATGACTTTTGAGCAAATAAACATTGTAGCCTACGTTGTAGGTGCAGCAACAGGCACTTTTGTAATGCTTTACATGTATATTTTCTTCTTTGATAAAATAAAGAGTAAAACCATTACCTCACAAAAAAACATGAATCGTATTATTGGGGGGATTACAGGCATTATTTCTATGGTTACCTTATTTAATATTATTAAAGCATTATGAAACCCGAAACACTTAATTTTTTTGATAAGGTTTACAAAGTTGCTAAACTAATACCTTATGGTAGGGTTACAAGTTATGGTGCTATTGCTAAATATTTAGGAGCTGCTCGAAGTGCGCGTATGGTTGGATATGCTATGAATGGTTCTCATGGTAAAGATGTTCCTGCACACCGTGTTGTTAATAGAAAAGGTTTACTAACCGGAAAACATCATTTTGATGGTACTAATCTTATGCAACAGCTTTTAGAAAGCGAAGGTATAAAAGTGGTTGATAATCAAATTCAGGATTTAGATAAGATTTTTTGGGATCCATTTTTAGAACTGAATAGCTAAAACTATATCCTTTTCATTTATAATTACTAACAGCAATAATCTTATAAATCAATTCGATTACAGAGCTTTACAATCTTAACTTTTAGATCTATATTTGTACCATAAAATAATTCTCAATTATATATTTACTATTCTAAGCCTAATAGTAAGTAAAATGAAAAAATACGGACTACTAATTAAGTCTTTAAATAGAATTCCAAAATAAAGCATGAAAATTAATAAACAAGACATATTAAAAGCATTAGAATCTATTACCGTACCTGGCGAAGGTCAAAACATGGTAGAAAGCGGTGCTGTAAAAAACATCATGACTTTTGGAGATGAAGTTATTGTGGACATTACCATAAAAAATCCAAGCTTACAAGCCAAAAAGCGTACAGAAGTTGATATTTTAAAAACGATACACGAGCAAGTTTACGAAAAAGCTAAGATTACTATAAACGTAAAAGTAGATGCTCCTGCAACACCAAAAGCTAACGTAATAAAGGGCAACCCTATTCCAGGTATTAAAAATATTATAGCCATAGCCTCAGGAAAAGGTGGTGTTGGTAAATCTACAGTTACAGCAAATTTAGCTGTTACTTTGGCTAAAATGGGTTTTAAAGTAGGTGTTTTAGATGCCGATATTTATGGTCCATCAATGCCCATAATGTTCGATGTAGAATCCGAAAAACCCTTAGCCGTTAAGATTGGCGAAAAATCTAAAATGAAACCCATAGAAAACTATGGTGTTAAAATATTATCTATTGGCTTTTTTACCCAGCCTAACCAAGCTGTAGTATGGCGAGGTCCTATGGCTGCAAAAGCATTAAATCAAATGATTTTTGATGCCCATTGGGGAGACATCGATTTTTTATTACTAGACTTACCACCTGGTACAGGCGATATTCATTTAAGCATTATGCAATCGCTACCCATAACAGGAGCCGTGGTTGTTAGTACACCTCAACATGTCGCATTGGCCGATGCTAAAAAAGGTGTCTCTATGTTCCAACAAGAGAGTATAAATGTTCCTGTTTTAGGAATTATAGAAAATATGGCTTACTTTACGCCTACCGAATTACCAGATAATAAATATTATATCTTTGGTAAAGAAGGTGCAAAACATTTGGCAGAAGATTTAAAAGTACCATTTTTGGGTGAGCTACCATTAGTACAAAGTATAAGAGAAGCAGGTGATGTTGGAAGACCAGCCGCATTGCAAACAGCAACACCACTAGAAAAAGCTTTTGAAAAAATAACACAAAATGTAGTGCAAGAAGTCGTAACACGAAATGACGACTTACCACCTACCGAAGCTATTAAAATTACAACCATGGCAGGTTGTGCAGCAGTTAAAAAAAAATAATTCGCGAGCAGTTATACGCGTAGAGACAATAAAGACATGACTTCAGAAGAATTAAAAATAAATGTTGAAAAGGCACTAGACGAAATTCGTCCGTTCTTACAAAGCGATGGTGGCGATATTTCTTTACTATCTATCGAAGATGGCAAATTAGTTAAAGTGCAATTACAAGGCGCTTGTGTAGGATGTACTGTTAATCAAATGACACTAAAATCTGGTGTAGAAATGACCATTAAAAAATATGCACCTCAAATAGAAGAAGTGATTAATATTGAAGCCTAAACGTATATTTTAATTCCTACTAAATTAATAGACAAACTTATTTATATATTGCTTATAAAGCTTAAATTTGTGGCACGAAATATGACGTGCTTAAATTATTAAGCTAAAAAATTACAGAATGCAAGATATTAATATAAAAATTACAGATAGAGACGGCAAAACACACGATATTGTTGCTCCTACAGACATGGCTATGAACCTTATGGAAGTTGTAAGGTCTTACGAATTAGCACCCGAAGGCACTATTGGTGTTTGCGGCGGTATGGCTATGTGTGCATCTTGCCAATGCTATGTAAACAGCGATACCTCGTTGCCAGAAATGAGCGATGATGAAGAAGCTATGCTATCTGAAGCTTTTGATGTAAAAGATAACTCTCGCCTAGGATGCCAAATACAAATGACCCCAGATATGGAAGGTCTAGACGTAGAATTAGCACCAGAGAGTTAATAGGTTTTATTCAAAATTACACCATACACAAATTGTAATACTTAACAAAAAGCACCTTAAATATAAATTAGGGCGTTACCCTATCGGGTCGTGCTTTACGCTGCAATCTTTTTTAAAGAGTCGGTCTACATTGTAAGTTCTAAACCAATAGCACATTTAGTTCTAAATTAATACCTATTCCATTTATCTTTAAAAAAGGATTTTCACTACAATCACTAACGCAGTGTATCGTTTCAATTTAAAAGTAAATCATTACATTTAAGTTTTAGATTACACATATAAAATGAAACCAAAGCACAAAACCATAACCCTAGACGGTATAGATAAAAAAATACTGCGAGCCTTAACCACAGATGCTAGAACACCAATTTTAGAGATTGCACGTAATGTAGGCATTTCGGGAGCAGCCATTCATCAACGTTTACGGAAATTAGAAAAATCTAAACTTATTTCTGGTTCAAAATTTATATTAAATCATGAGGTTTTGGGGTATTCTACTCTAGCCTTTGTAGGCATTTATTTAGACAAAACTGCCAATACCGACGATGTGGTACGCGCTTTAAAACGTGTTCCCGAAATTTTAGAATGCCACTACACTACTGGTAATTACAGTCTTTTTGTAAAATTATTATCTATAGACAATGCCCATTTAATGCATTTGTTAAGCCATAAACTTCAAAGTATATCTGGTGTTCAACGTACAGAATCGCTTATTTCGTTAGACCAACAAATCAACAGACAAGTACATATATAAAATATTTAGATTTTAATAATATAATCCATTTTATGTTCTCGGTATAGTTATTGGTAAATAACACTTTAACTATTAAAAAAAGAAACTATGAAAAAATCTTATTTAGTATTACTCGTTACTGTTTTGTTTTCAATGTCTATCTTTTCTCAAGAAAATACAGAAAACAAAAGTACCTCAGGTAATTTTAATGAATTAAAATTAAATGGCCTATACCTCATTCTTGGAGCTTTTGATGTCACCTACGAACGTACAATTAACCAAGAATCAGCATTTGGTGTTAATGTATTTTTACCTTTTGACGACGATATAAATGATGATATCAACTATTACATTTCGCCATACTACCGTTTTTATTTTGGAAAAAAATACGCAGCAGGTTTCTTTATAGAAGGATTTGGTATGTTAAATTCTATAAATGAATCAAGATTTTCTGGTACAATTGACCCTGTAATTAAGGAGGAGACTATTACCGATTTTGCATTAGGTATAGGTTTGGGAGGAAAATGGATTACAGAGAGTGGCTTTATTGGTGAACTAAACTTTGGTGTAGGCAGAAACCTTTTTAATAACGATAGTAATAATGATTTTGATTTTGTTGCAAAAATAGGCATCACGGTTGGATACAGATTCTAAAAATATTTTACATAAATTCTATCTCTCATTTAAAATTCTTATAAAAAACACAATATAAAACTAAAAAACCCAAGCTAAGCTCGGGTTTTTTAGTTCATAAAAGGTCTTATCAGGAATTTATTATTACATTTTCATTAACCAAGAACGTACATCAACGTCTTGCTTAATAATCGCTCTTAAATCTTCAATTTTAACACGCTCTTGCTTCATAGAATCTCTATGGCGAATGGTTACCGTATTATCATCTTTAGTATCATGATCTACAGTTATACAAAATGGTGTGCCATTGGCATCTTGTCTTCTGTAACGTCTTCCTACAGCATCTTTTTCATCATATATAACATTAAAATCCCATTTTAAATCTTCTAGGATTTGTTTTGCTATTTCAGGTAAACCATCTTTTTTAACCAATGGTAAAATAGCTGCTTTTACAGGAGCTAAAACCGATGGTAATCTTAAAACGGTTCGTGTTTTCCCATCTTCTAATTCTTCTTCTTGTAATGCGTTAGAAAAAACAGCTAAAAACATACGGTCTAACCCAATAGAGGTTTCTAAAACATAAGGTGTATAACTGGCATTGTCTTCGTGATCAAAATATTGTAGTTTTTTGCCAGAGTGTTCTTCGTGTGCTTTTAAATCAAAATCGGTTCTAGAATGAATCCCTTCTAATTCTTTAAATCCGAATGGAAATTTAAATTCAATATCGGCAGCAGCATCAGCATAATGTGCTAATTTCTCATGATCATGTAAACGATAGTTATCAGCGCCCATACCTAAAGACAAATGCCATTTCATTCGGTGCGCCTTCCAATGCTCGTACCATTCTTTTTGAGTTCCTGGCTTTATAAAAAATTGCATTTCCATTTGCTCAAACTCACGCATTCTAAAAATAAATTGTCTAGCAACAATTTCATTCCTAAAGGCTTTACCCGTTTGAGCGATTCCAAACGGAATTTTCATTCTACCCGTTTTCTGAACATTTAAAAAATTCACAAAAATACCTTGTGCCGTTTCTGGACGCAGATACAAATCCATAGCACTCTCTGCAGATGCTCCTAATTTTGTACCAAACATGAGGTTAAATTGTTTAACATCGGTCCAGTTTTTACTTCCTGTTAGTGGGTCTGCAATCTCTAATTCTTCAATCAAGGCTTTTACATCGGCTAAATCTTCTTTTTCTAAAGATTTTGCCATCCGCGAAAGCGTTGTATTTATTTTTTCTTGGTAACCAACGACTCTACCGTTGGTAGACACAAACTCTTCTTTATTAAAAGAATCTCCAAAACGTTTCTTTGCTTTGGCAACTTCTTTATCAATTTTTGCTTCAATTTTTGCGCAATAATCTTCAATTAAAACATCGGCTCTGTAACGCTTTTTAGAATCTTTGTTATCAATTAATGGGTCGTTAAACGCATCAACGTGTCCAGAAGCTTTCCATGTGGTTGGATGCATAAAAATTGCGGCATCAATACCTACAATATTTTCGTTCATCTGTACCATGGCTTTCCACCAATAGTCCCTTATATTTTTCTTTAATTCTGCACCGTTTTGCGCATAGTCATAAACAGCACTTAAGCCGTCATAAATTTCGCTACTCTGAAACACATATCCATACTCTTTAGCATGCGATACTACCTTCTTAAATTGATCATCTTGATTTGCCATAGGTGCAAAAATAAAAAACCGCTTTAAACTAGCATCTAGTTTGTTAAAAAATAAGTGAATAAGCTGTATTTTTATAGGTTTAAAACCCACATCTTTTTAAACGAATACCATTATAGCAGTCTTTTTACTATATTTATAGTTCTACACTAATGGTTATCTATGATAAAGAAAACAACCTACATCGTCACTTCTGTTTTACTGGCTCTGTTGGTTTATTTTATATTTAGTTATTTACAATATTCTCAAAAACGAGAAGATTTAGCAATAACTAAAGGCGACAAAGTCACTAAAGCTTTAAAAAATGATGTAGCCTCTATTTTAGAAAAAGTTATGGTGTCTGGGCGTGAAATCGCTACCATAATGGAAACACAAACCTTAACTTCTGATGCTATTAACCTATTACTTAAAGAGCGTTCTATAGCTATTAATGAAATTTTAGGAATAACCGTAGCTTTTGAACCAAACCAATATAATGACCAGCATTTATATGCACCATATTATGATAAGAAAGCAGATTCTATATTTCAACTAGAAAAATTTTATGATTATACAGATGCCACTTTAGAAACTACAACTTGGTATGTTAAAATTCGTGATGGTGGCGAGCAATGGGTTGAACCTTATTTTGGACAAGTCGTGCAAGCGTTGATAACAGATTATGGTATTCCATTTTATAATCCAGATGGAAGTATGAAAGGTATGGTTTCTATGACCATATCTTTAAAAGGCTTTACCGAGTTAATACACTCGCTTAGTTTAGGCAAAACAGGTTTTGGTTTTGTAACTTCTAAAAAGGGAACTGTTTTAGCACATCCTGTTAGTGCCTATGCAGGATTAAAAACATTACAGCAATTACAAACCGAGCAAATCCATCCAGAACTCCGTAAAGCTTACAGCAATATATTAAAAGGAGAAACGGGTTTTGTTTCCTTTAATATTGAAGAAAAAAAGCAAAAAACACGTTTTTATTACGATATAGTTCCTGCCTCACAATGGGGTATTGGGGTTTTATTTTTTGACGATGATTTATTGGGTGCAGATAGAGAAACAAAACAAAGACTTATTCAAATTGCTATTACTGGTAGTTTGGTATTGTTCTGCTTTTTAGGGCTTTATTTTAATCGTGATTATTTATCTACTCAAGAGGTTTGGATCTTAAGTTTATTTGGTAGTTTTATTTTACTTGCCAATGTATTTTATATCGGTTATTTAGAGCATATCTCAAAAGACCACAACACCATAACCGAGAGTCCTCCCGTTATAGACAATACAACGCTAAGTTCTATAATTAATGCCGAAAATTTAAAAGCCAAAAAAAACAACGCTGCAAATCCTATAGTTATTCCTACGGGTGTATATATTGATGAACTCGGTTTTATGGATAGCTATAATGTAAATATTAGTGGAAGCGTTTGGCAAAAATACCCAAAAACCATTTTAGATGATATTACCGTAGGATTTCAATTTCCGCAAGCATCACCATTTGCTGAATCGGTTTATATTGAAGAAATATTTAGAGAAGAAACCAATAAGCATGTTTTAATAAGCTATAACTTTAGACTTACAGCTAAGCTCAATTTTGTATACCGTAAATATCCTTTTGATAAGCGTAATCTAAATTTAGAAATTAGACCGCTTAACCATAACGACAATCTCTTTTTTACTCCAGATTTAGACAGTTACAAAGTAACCAACCCATCGCAAAAAAGTGGTTTAAGTTCTAATATTTCTTTAAGTGGAAACCGAATACTAGAAAGTTATTTTAGTTACCAATATCTTGATTACGGCACTACGTTTGGGCTTAAAAATAACACTCATGTTTCTAAAGTTCCAGAATTGTATTTTAACATCAACATGAAACGTGTATTAATCAATGCTTTTGTAACTTACCTCATCCCCATATTTGTTACGTTAATCATGATGTTTATCATGGTGTACGCCTCTAATAAATCTCACGAATTAATAAGTGATAGCGGGATTGTACAAGGCATGACAGCTTTCTTTTTTGTATTGGTCTTCTCGCATATAGATTTGCGAAAAAACATAGAAACCACCGAGTTAATCTACATGGAGTATTTCTATTTTATAACCTACATTATGATTGTTTTATCAACCCATAACCTCATTATGTATACTAGACCTAATACATCTATTTTTGATTATAAAAACAACCTTGTAGTCAAAGCTATTTTCTGGCCTACCTTTTTAATTTTAGTATTAACAGTAAGCTTGTTTTTATTTTATTAACTGGAAATAGTTAAAATAACTTTATACATTAAAATGGGCAATCTAAAAAACCGCCCATTTTAATGTGTTTTATTTATTTTCCAAGCATAAGGAGCTCGCTACAAACAACTTCTGTCATATACCGCTTTATACCATCTTTATCCTCCCAAGAACGTGTGGTTAGTTTTCCTTCTATAGCAATTTCCTTGCCTTTGGTTACATACTTCTCAATAATTTGAGCCGTTTTCCCCCAGGCAACAATATTATGCCATTGCGTATCTGTTATTTTTTCACCTTTGTTATTGGTATAACTCTCATTAGTAGCCATATTAAATTTTGCTAGAGTTTTTCCTGATTCTAGATTAACAATTTCTGGGTCATTTCCTAAATTACCAATCAACTGTACTTTGTTTTTAAGTGTGTTCATAAATTTAATTTTTAATGTTAAACAGTTAATACTATCGCCTTTTATATTGCGACAGTGCAAAGGTGCAATCACTTAAAAACTTTATTCGGTTGTTACGTATTTAATGTCGATTGTAAACGTTTGTAGTCGATTGTTATTGAATAATGATTTGTATTTATGACTAACTATATACAAAAAATCTAGCCTAGAACAGCTATTTTTTTTGAGTGTGAAGTTCTTTAATTCATTTTTTATATTTCCCACTAATAGCCTAATTTATCTGCTACGTCTTTCCTATATTTACTTAGGGCAACAAACTTTGAGACTGCGCACAAAATCATTGATTAAATTTGATTTCTCAAGATTTGAAATACTTTGTAAATTCAAAACGCTAAAAAATAGATTTAAGCACACAACGTTAGTATTAATAAGAGCCATGAATAAACTTAAAACGATATTACTATGTACTCTTGGGTTTTTGAGTTGTAAAAAAGAAATCCAAAATACTAAAGCGGAGTTTTTGACAGAAAAACCCCCAAGCGATATACCAATTGTGTTTAAGCATGATATAATTCCAGAAAACAAGATAATCCATAAAGGAACCTTTAGTCCTAACTTACAAGAATACTACTATACAATTTCCGATAAAAATTTTGAGAAATTTGAAGTTTTTTCAATAAATAAAATTAATGGGATTTGGTCTAAACCAAAAAAGGCATTCTTTAACAGTGAATATAACGAACACGGAATGAGTTTTTCTCCAAACGGAAACACTCTTTATTTCAGTTCTACCAGACCTGTTAATATTAATGGAGTTGCTCCTACTTGGCATATATGGAAGTCGAACAAAATTAATGGAAAATGGGACAAACCAGTTTTTATAGACATTCCTAATTTGAGAAATAAATTAGTTTCTCATCCTACTATTACTAATTCTGGAACATTATATTTTCATTCGAGTAATTTAGATTATAGTGAAATGGATATTTTTCAATCAAAACAAACAAACGGTAAGTTTGCAAATGCAGAAAAAACTTCTATTGTAATAAATTCAAAAACAGGAAAATGTACACCATATGTTTCACCAAAAGGTGATTACTTAATTTTTGCTTCCATTAATAAACAACTTGATTTGATGATTAGTTTTAGTGATGGAATTGGCGGGTGGATTGGCACAAAAAAATTAAATGATAAAATAAATAATTTGGGACAAGGCAATCCATATGTAACACCTGATAACAAATTTCTTTTTTTTACAACTGGAGAGCATCTTGAAAAGAATTGGAAAGTGAAATGGGTAAATATAGAATCCCAAATAATTAATACTAACGCGTATAATTAATGTTTAGAAAATACTTAAAATGTGGTCTGTCTAATTCTTTATAAGGCGTTCTTTTTTTATATTACTGATAAACAAGCTCTAAAAGAACTTTTAAAAATGTCAATATATTCTAGAAATCAAAAAAACTAATCCAAAAATCTCTGAACAAATTCCGATAATGAGGAGTAAAGCCGTAAAAGAATTTTTCAACCTAAGACATCGCATTAAAGATACTAGTTTGCAAGATGCTGTAAAAATATTGTTTTTAATATTTATCACTTATGCAGTAATAGATGTCTTCTGGAAAATAACCACGCACAGCCAATATGATATGCAAAGATTAGCCAAAGATATTCAAGAATATTTTCCAGATTCTAGACTTACATTTCAAAACATAAAAGTAGTAGATAATGACCTTAAAGTTTCCCATGGACATCGTGGAGGTACTACAATATATCAAGACACTACATACTTATACATACGCCATGGATGTTTACAAGAAGAACCAAATTTTCTTGTTGTACTTTTTCTTCTTCCTCTTGTTATCATCTTTTCGGTTTTTACCATAGACAAACCAGACATTAAGTTAAAAGACATTCCTAAAATAGATCCTTTTGTTAAAGGGGTTCTTTTAATAGCTTTATTTATAATACTGTTTTTGGTAACCGTTTTACCCGATAATAAATACTATTTTAATAAACATAAAAACCCTAAAGCGTTCACTTTTGAAGTTGAAGCCAACCGTAAAGACATAAATATTAATGACTACAGAAAATAAAAAAGACCCTGCGCATATCTTTACGCTTTATGAGGAATTAGGTATCTCCAATGTATCAAATCACGTTATTGTTTTTGATCATTCTTACCAAAGAGAGAAAAATGCAAAAATGTATTATTCGTTATTAATCGGGTTACCATTTTTAATGACAATATTAAGCTATAACACACAAGACTTTATTGCTTTTTTAGGAACTATATTATTTACGGTTGGGGTTTTTATTTACTCAAAAAACAAATATAATATTTGGTATAAAAAAATAAGTTTTAATAACGTAAAAGGTACAATTACATACAAACGTCATTTTCCAAAAAAGAACCTTGTGTTTAAATATGATACTATGCATATTTCATCAAAAACGCATTGTATAAAAAATAGCTGTTCACTATATTTTTACATATCTAAAAAAGGGCAACGTACAAAAAAAGAGAAAAAACATGCCCTATTTACTGGGTACATCTATGCTACAGATAATGACAAAGAATTATTTGTAAAGTTTCTTAATAAGTTCATGGAAGAAGGTACGCTACCTAAAGATTTAAAATTATTTAATAAAGCTAAAATTATTTAGGTTTTATCAAAAACAACTTCAATTTCGATGAATTTAAAACAAAAAAACACACTATACTTGCCCTTAGTTCTAATTATTTTCATATTGAAAATGTCGATTTTCTAAAAAAACATACCTTAATTACAATATCTAGCAAATTTTTATTTAGATTTAAAAATTAAGATATTATATAAAATATGACTGAAAGCAAAAGATTAAAAATTGGAGACGGTAAAATTAGTGGATATATATCTATCTTTTTAGCTATTATTTCTTTAGGAGCCACCGTATGTGCTTATTTTCCAGAATATTTAACCACAGCAGACTTTCGGGAACTTTATAAACCCAATTATATAAAATGGACCTTCTTGATTGTACTTGTTTTATCTTTTGGATTTGCTTTAGTTAGCTTTATTTTAAGTAAAAAAACAAAACTGGGTTTTTATGCCATATTAATAATTGCTAGTGCCATTTTTCTAGCCTCTGGATTACCTAATTATGAGTATCAAGAAATAAGCTCAAAATCGTTTACTATTGGTATGGATTGGCTTTTGTTAGACTTATTAATTTCGGCATTTATATTTGTACCCATTGAGTTATTTTTGCCAAAACGTTTAAACCAGACCAAGTTTCATGATGAGTGGCGTACAGATTTGGTTTATTTCATTATAAGTCACTTGCTTATTCAGGTAACAGGTATATTAGTACAACTGCCAGCAGTTATGGCGTTTTCAAATATTGGTCTATCTGGTTTTCAAGAATCGATTCAAGGTATATGGTTTGTACCTCAACTATTTTTAGCCTTATTTGTTTCAGATTTATTTCAATGGACTGGGCATTACTTTTTTCATAAAATTCCATATTTATGGCGTTTTCATTCCGTACATCATTCAACAAAAGATATCGATTGGTTGGCTGGTTCTAGAACACATTTTGTAGATTTAATCGTGGTACGTTCAGTATCCTTTTTACCCTTATATGTATTTGGTTTTAGCACCGCTGTATTTACAACCTATATTGTTATAGTCTCTATTCAAGCTGTATTAGCACATGCCAATACGCGTATAAATTTTGGGTTTTTAAAGTATGTATTTGTTACACCACAGTATCACCATTGGCACCACTCTGCAGACCCAAAGGCTTACGATAAAAATTTTGCTATTCATTTTCCTTTTATAGACATGATATTTGGCACCTATTACCCTATGGGTAAAACTTGGCCAGAGAGTACTGGTCTTGGCGATGTTAAATTTCCAAAAGGTTTTACACGTCAATTTATATTTCCTTTTACTAAAAATCCAGCTGATGATAATGCCGTAAAAGATCCTAGCGAACGATAATTTAGAAACTAAACATTATGCCTTTTCATATAGAAACAGAACGACTTATTTTAAGAGCATTAAGACTTAGTGATTTAAATGGCATGTACGAACTAGACGCTAATCCCAATGTTCATAAATACTTAGGCAACAAGCCCATTAAAACAAAAGCTGAAGCTAAAAAAATATTAGAAAGTGTTCTCCAACAATACAAAGACCGAGGTATTGGTAGATTTGCTGTTGTAGAAAAAGCATCTGGAGCATTTGTAGGTTGGTCTGGTATTAGGCTAAATACCGAATACAACATGAACGGATTTACTAGATATTACGATGTGGGTTACCGCCTTATTGAACGTTTTTGGGGAAAAGGCTACGCCACAGAGTCTGGTAGGGCATCTGTAAAATATGCTTTTGATACTATGAAGTTACCAGAGTTATATGCAACAACACATGTAGATAATGAGGCATCTCACAAAGCACTTCTTAAAATAGGCCTACATTATGTTGAAAATTTTTATTTTGAACATGAAAAAATGGATTTACGTTGGTATAAAATCGAAAACATTTAAATTATGTCTAAAACATGTCCAGAATGTGGTAATAAAATCGTTGGTAGAATCGATAAAAAGTTTTGTAGTGATGGTTGCCGAAACGGGTTTAATAATAGGGTAAATAAAGACAGTAAAAATTTAATACGCAATACCAATAATAGGCTTCGTAAAAACTATCGCATTTTAGAAACTCTAAATCCAAATCAAAAAACCAAAACATCTCGAGCCAAATTAATAGAATCTGGATTTGACTTTAACTACTTTACCAGTATTTATACAACCAAAGTAGGCACTGTTTACTATTTTGTGTATGACCAAGGCTATTTGCCATTAGAAGGCGATTATTATGCACTTGTTAAAAGAGAAAGCTAAATTTATGGAGTCTATTGCATCGTACTTAAAAGACCACGGAAACATACTTATTCCTATAATAATGTTTTCTGTGATTGGCTTAATTGCCATTGTTGCATTTTATTTTAGCGATAAAAAAATCATCATTAGAGCCTTTAAAAAAAGTAGAAAAAAATCCATAAATAGTGTTAAAAATAACGAATATGTTAAAATAATAGGTAAAGCTAAACACGTGGGCGATTCATTAATTGCTCCTTTAAGCGGAAGGCCATGCGTATATTATCATGTTATTGTAGAAGCTAAAGCCAATAAAAATTGGAAAAACATTATTAATGATGAAAAATTACAAGATTTTTTTATTGAAAGTAATTCTGAACTCGCTCTTATAAAAATAAATGATTTAGAAAATAAAATGAGACGTTTTTACATGGTCAAGGATTATAAAAAAAGTTCTGGTTTTAATAACGATACCACAGAAAAATTAGAATCTTATTTAAGGCTACACAATAAAAAAAGCATAGGGTTTTTAGGGTTTAACAAAACCATGCGTTACACCGAAAGCATTATAGCATTAAACGAACCCATTGGCCTCAAAGGTCTTGCCCAATGGAAATCTATAAACACGCCTATAGATGGGTATTCATATTCTAAAATACTCACTTTAACAGGAACTAAAAAACAAAAACTTTTACTTACCGATGAGCCAAAAGCTCTAAGAGAATGGCTTTAAACAAAAAATAATTTGGAACAAAATATCCCAAGATTAGTATACTTTTTAGTACCAGCTCAAGAATTTAATAAAACAACATTTTTTTTTGTAATTCTAGCTATGGTTTTATTTTTCTATTTCATTCTGTTTTTCGCTAAATCTAGTGTCATTTTAAGAACCTTAAAAAAAGCAACCTTAAGACGTGTATTCAATGTAAAAAATAACGAATACGTTAAACTAACAGGTAATGCTAAACACATATACGAACCATTAGTAGCACCATTTAGCGGAAAACCTTGTGTTTACTATGCTATTGAAATTTCGTCACGAATAGGAAAAAAATCATATAAAATTTTAGATCAAGAAAAATTTCAAGACTTCTTTTTAGATGATGATGGACATATAGCTATAATTAAACCAACCTCATCATCTAATAAATCTCATGCTATACAAAATTTTAGAACTTCATCTAATAAAGAACTCTCACAAAGAATTAAAGCATTTATGTCAGAAGTTTTTCCTGATCATGATATGGATAGTAAAGACTCAGAAAGCATGCTCTACTTTAGAGAAAATATAATAGCTACAAACGATATGGTTGCTGTTATGGGCATTGCGCAATGGATAGAAATAAAAACACCTTTAGATGATGGCAAAGATTCTAAAAAATTAGAGATTACAGGAAACAAAGACCAATCTCTATTAATAACCAATGACCCAAAAGTAGCTGTTGGTTTTAAAACACTTTAGTTATTATTTCCAGTTTTGTTGTTTTAACTCCATAGCAGCTTTTAAAACATCTTTTTGGCTAATTTGCCCAACAAGTTTACCCTCTTCAAGAATTGGGAAACGACGGCGTTTGGCTTGTAAAAACTTATTTGCAGCATCAAAAATATTCATGTTACCATCTATGGTTTCTACGTTTTTCCCCATGTGTTTCTCAATCGTTTGGTCTTGCATAGGCATGTTGTAATATCTACTTTCGCTAATTTGCTTAATACAATCACCTTCAGAAATCACACCAATTAACTCATTCTTTTCATTAACCACGGGCCCACCAGAAATTCTATGTTTTATTAGTGTTTGCATCACACTTTCTATACTTTGATTGGGAGTAAATGTTATCAAATCTCTAGTCATGTAATCACTAACAGTTAAAGGTGCATCATCAACTGTGTTTTGTTGTCTTCTAGCCCCTTGAAAACTTTTTATTCCCATAATATATAGATTTTAATTAATCTTAAATCTACTGATTTTTTTTCGTTTTTCCAAAACATATATTTTTTTACACATTGAAAATCAATAGGTTTAAGCATAAAGTTAATTACTTTTTACTACAGATTTTTTTATTTTTTTGTTAATGATTAAAATTATCCTTTCTCAAACTAAAACGCTTTATTATTAAATAATTAGCATTTTTTTAAGCTTTTAGATATTATTTTTTTATAGTTTTAACCCATTCAAAAAAATATTAAGATGAAAAAAATAATAGGATTGCTTGTATTAGCATCTAGCTTTATGTTAAATGCGCAAACAAACCCAGAACTCTTAAAACATTATGAAGCTTATTACAAACAAATGAAGCTACAAGGTGATGTACAAGGGATTATAAATGCAATGACACACCTAAATGTTTTATCTCCTTCGCAAGCCAGGAAAGACACCCTAGGCTATATTTATATGAGTGAAAACAAATATTTACAAGCCCTAAACACTTTAGGTATTGAAAAAAATAATACGGATTCTGATATTGCTACAGAGGTTAAAGCCATCTCATTAAAAGCTGTTAAGCAACCCAAATTGGCTCTAACATTTTTTGAAGAATTATTTAAACGAAGTCCCAATGCGCTTTTAGCTTACGAACTCGCCGAATTAAATATGCAACTTCAAAATTTAACCGAAGTAGATAAGCACATTGCTTACGGTATGACGAACTCTAAAGATGATATGAAAAAAGCATTTTATGAGACCCAGAAACCGTATGAAGTGTCTTTAAAAGCTGCATTTACATATCTAAACGCGATATCTATTTATACTAAAGACAAAAAAGCTAATCTTGATGCTGCTATAGAAATTTTAGAAAATTCATTAAAAATAGCACCAAATTTTAACTTAGCGACAATAGCCAAGAACGAATTGCAAAGACAAAAACAAAATGCATTAAAACCAGATTCTAAAGCAAAAAATTAATACCTGTATTAGTTTTAATAACTTTTTACTACAAGAACAATGCGTTAAAGTAAAGTTATATTTAAGGCTTTTGTATTGAGCGGGTATCAAACTCTATCTTTTTATTCATTTGAAGATTAAGATTAGAAAATGACACAAAAAACGATTTAATAGCATTTAAAAGCTCTTTTTTACTCGTAGAAGCTAAGTTAGATAAACTCTCAAGTTCTCTATATTTTGTTTCTAAAACTAAAATTCTTGCTGTAATTGATGAAGCGTTTACAGTAGTAGGTATATTGTTTTTAAATTCTTTTATTAGTAATGCTGTTTCTGTTTTATTATCATTAAAAAAACTTAAATCGGCTTTTTTAATATTAATAATAACATCTTGCAATTGTTTATATTCTGCCCAATCTTGGATGGCTTTTTCTGTTTTAGTATCTAAGGCATATTCAATATACTTAATTTTAGAGACATCCTTTTCGGTAATAATATTATCCTTGGTTTTTTGGGTATCAACTTCCAAAGTATTTTCTGCTGTTTTTTTACAGGAAACACCCAGAACTAATATACTTGTTACTAACAAAAAAATATAACGCATGGTCTTTGTTTATAATGCTAATCACAAAAATAGGATAATAGTTTGTTTTATCTAACAAAGTTTTAGAAGTCCTTTAAACTTTTTGAATGATAATAGGAATCAGATATTTTTAGTTAGTAAAAAGGTTTTTTGAGCTGCTTAGCATCGCTATGGCTAGAAAAAAGATAAAAAATAGTTAAAAAACCTCCTATTACTGAATCAATAAAAAATAATAGTTAAAATAAATTATTATCATCAAAATCTTATTATTTTTGAATTTTCAATAAAGTTATAGTTTTAAATGGGTTCAAAAATATTGATTATTGGCGCAAGTGGCCAAATAGGTTCGGAATTAACATATAAGCTTAGAGACTTATATGGTCGTGATAATGTTATTGCAAGTGATATTAGCGATAACAATGTAGATTTGGTAAATTCGGGTATTTTTGAATTTGTTGATGCCAAAGATTATGAAAGTATTAAATCGTGCGTTGAAAAGTATTCTATAGACACCATTTACTTAATGGCTGCTATGCTTAGTGCTACTGGCGAAAAACACCCTATGGCTGCATGGGATTTAAATATGTCGTCTCTTTTTCATGTTTTAAACTTAGCTAAAGACAAGTTTATAGAAAAAGTTTTCTGGCCTTCTAGTATTGCTGTTTTTGGCACTACCACGCCCGCACTTTACACCCCACAATATACCGTTATGGAACCATCTACCGTATATGGTATTACAAAACAAGTTGGAGAACGTTGGTGTGAATATTACCATAAAAATTATGGCGTTGATGTACGTAGTTTACGTTACCCTGGTATTATTAGCTGGAAAACAAAACCAGGCGGTGGCACTACAGACTATGCTGTAGAAATTTATCATGAAGCTGTAACCAAAAAATTCTATTCTTGTTTTTTAAAACCCGATACAGAATTACCTATGATGTTTATGGATGATGCCATAAAAGCTACTACAGATATTATGAACGCACACCCTAATACTATAAAAATACGATCATCTTATAACCTTTCTGCCGTAAGTTTTACACCAAGAGAACTTGCCGATTCTATAAAAAAGCACATCCCAGATTTTGAAATTGAATATAAACCAGACTATAGGCAAGATATTGCCAATAGCTGGCCTAAAAGTATTAACGACTCTTTTGCTAGAGAACAATGGGGTTGGAAACATAATTTTAAACTAGACGATATTACCAAAGAAATGATTTTCCAGTTAGACCAAAAGTATAATGATGCCAAAATACCATCTAATTAAATAGTTTAAGCGTTTATTATGCTGATTATACCAACTTAAATTTAACAATTTACAAGTCTCTGCAAGACCGCTACAAACATTTTAATTATTAATATGCTTTATTTGTATATTTGGACAACCCTAAATCCTTAATTATTATGCTGCAAAACTTTTGGTTTAACGTAGAGTATGGTATTAATCATGTTTTAGATATAAATGCTTATGACCATGTGCTATTTCTTATCGTATTAACCGTTCCTTACATCTTTAAAGATTGGAAACGCGTTTTTCTTCTAGTATCGATGTTTACACTTGGGCACACACTATCGCTTGTTTTAGCGGCCTATAATATTGTTAGTGTAAACGCCAAGGTTATAGAGTTTTTAATTCCAATAACAATATTAGTTGTAGCCCTTTTTAATGTGTTTACTTCTGGTAAAGGCGCCCAAAAAGAAAAAGTTGGTGTCTTGTTTTTATCTACATTGTTTTTTGGCTTAATACATGGCTTGGGCTTTGCACGAGAATTTCAAATATTGGTTAGCGCTAATGACAATAAATTTTTACTTTTATTTGAATTTGCCCTTGGTATAGAATTAGCACAAATAATTATTGTATTTATCGTACTATTTTTGGGCTACGTGGTGCAAACCATTTTTAGATTTACAAAGCGCGACTGGATTATGGTAATTTCTGCTATTGTAGTTGGGTTGGTTATTCCTATGATTTTGCATAGCGATTTTTTATCTTAAATTGCGTCAAAAACAATATGCTCTAATGTAAATGGGTGTTAAACAAAAACTTTCGTAAAACTTTAACGAACTAGCATTGCAATTAAAATACTAACAAAGTATATTCGTTGCACTATATATTAAAATAATATTGCTGTTTTGCGTTAAGGATTGTAATGAAAATCCTTTTGCTTTTTCTGCAAAAGATTGTAATGTAAAGCCTGACCCGAATTGCTATTGGTTTTATTGATGAAACTAAAATTTTAAATGAGGGTAACGCCATAATTATAAATTTATATAATGCCACAAAACAAACAATTAAAGTACGATAAGGCGTATTTAAGAATAGCTAAAGAATGGGGAAAACTATCTTATTGTAAACGTAGACAAGTTGGCGCGCTTATTGTTAAGGATAGAATGATTATTTCTGATGGTTATAATGGCACACCTTCTGGGTTTGAGAATTTTTGCGAAGATGATGAGGGTTACACCAAATGGTATGTATTACATGCAGAGGCTAATGCTATTTTAAAAGTGGCATCTTCTACCCAATCTTGTAAAGGAGCAACTTTATATATTACGATGTCTCCCTGTAAAGAGTGTAGTAAGTTAATACACCAAGCGGGTATCGTTAAAGTCGTTTATCATGAGGCTTACAAAGATGATTCTGGATTAAAATTCTTGAAAAAAGCGGGAATAGACTTAAAACAAATAAAAGAATTAAAAGCATAATGTCGTTTCAAAAAAAATATCTACCATTAATTTTAGGCATTGCTATTGCTGCGGGTATATTTATTGGTGGGAATTTAGATTTTAATGACACATCCTCTGATAGACTTTTTACAAAAAACAGTAAAAAAGATAAACTCAATAGACTTATTGATTATATAGAGTATGATTATGTTGACGATATAAATACAGACAGTATTGTAGATGTAACAGTAAATGGAATTTTAGGAAACCTAGACCCACATTCGGTTTACATACCAAAAGAAGACATGCAACGTGTTACCGAAGAGATGAAAGGTGATTTTGTTGGTATTGGTATTAGTTTTTACACCTATAAAGATACTATTGCTGTTATTAGAGCTATAGAAAATGGACCTAGTGCAAAAGCAGGTATTAGAGGAGGCGACCGCATAATCATGGCAAATGGCGACTCGTTATATGGCAAACGTTTAAAAGACGGAGAGATTATAAAAAAACTTAAAGGCGAAATAAACTCTAAGGTTGAGCTCAAAGTATATAGAAGAGGAGAGCCTAAACTTCTAGATTTTACTATAAAACGAGGAAAAATACCCATTAAGAGTGTAAACGCATCTTATATGCTAACAAAAAAGTTAGGCTATATAAAAGTAAACAGATTTGCAGAATCTACTTATAAAGAATTTAAATCGGGGCTAGAAAAATTAATAGCTCTAGGTGCTACGGAGATTGCATTAGATTTGCGAAACAATCCTGGAGGTTTTTTAGGTATTGCAGAACACATTGTGGATGAGTTTCTAGAAGATGACAAACTCATTTTATTTACTAAAAATAAAAGTGGAAATATAGAAAAAAGCTTCGCTACTAGCGAGGGTGATTTTGAAAATGGTAAAGTTTATGTACTTATAGACGAAAATTCGGCTTCGGCCAGTGAGATTGTGGCTGGTGCAATACAAGATAATGATAAAGGTGTTATTGTTGGGCGTCGCTCTTATGGTAAAGGGCTTGTGCAACGCGAAATGGACTTAGGCGATGGTAGCGCGGTACGCTTAACGGTATCTAGATATTATACCCCAACAGGACGCTCTATACAAAGACCATATGCAAAAGGCAATACAGATTATTATGATGAGTATTTTGAACGCTTAGATAGTGGTGAGCTTTTAGACCCAGAAAAAATACAAGTTGATGATTCTTTAAAATTTACGACCCCTGGAGGCAAAACCGTATACGGCGGTGGCGGTATTATTCCCGATGTATTTGTGCCCATAGATAATAGTATGCAAAACGAAACCCTCTCCTTTTTACAACGACGTGGCTTTTTTGGAAATTTTGTGTTTGAAGAATTAGAAAAAGACAGGCACCTTTATGATAATATCCCAAGGCAAGAGTTTATAGACGCCTTTAAAGTGGGAGACGATTTGGTGTTTGCTTTTCAAGATTATTTAAATCTAAGAACCGACTCTAAAGTTACCTTTGTGGCTTATCATGAAGAAGTAAAACAATATATTAAAGCCACATTAGCCGATCAACTTTTTGGGACTGGTGCTTTTGAAGAAGTTTTTAACCAGCGCGACATTATGATTGATGAGGTTATAAAATTGAGTGATAATGAGACGCTTGAAGAGCAAGAGGAATCTACTTCGAAATAATATAAATTACAAGAAAACATTACAAAACAATAAAGCTGAACAATGATATCATTATTCAGCTTTATTTAATAAGTTTAATTCTTTATAACCTGTACAGTTCTTTAAAACGAGATCATTTAAATACTTACTTTTTTAAAAATTTAAATGTTGACTCTTCTATTTTTAATAAATAAATACCTGAGCTTAATTTACTTAATCCTATACTTGAATTTTTGTTTGATATACTGGTTTCCATTATTTTTTGTCCATTCAAGTTAAAGATAGAGGCATCCATGGCTCTAAAAATTCCTGAAACAAAAACCTTATCGATTACAGGGTTTGGATAAAAAATAAGTTTTAACGATCCATTATTATCTGAAATACTCAAATCTGGATCTTCTATTACAGAAATAACAACACCATCATTGCTATAATTAACTGTATCCCATACCCTTCCTAAGGGAAGTACAGGTAAATTAATAGTGCTAAATGTATTTAAAATAGCACCACCTTGTTTTAATATTGTAAAAGCATCTCCTATTTCTGGCTCAAAACCAAACAAAAGAGAAACATTTAAAGTACCGTTTAGCACGACACTTTCGCTTACAAATAATTGATCATAAGTAGTACTAGCTAGAGTTCCTGCTAAGTTTATATTTAAAGACGCTGTACTTGTTTGCGTAAGAGCATCTAAACTGTATCTACCAACAGCTTCTCTAAAATTTCCCGGAGCTATTGCCCCATCATTAAAAAAACCACCAATGTGCTGACTATTAAAACCACTTAATAATCCTAAATTATTTATTTTAGAACCCGTAAAACTATTTGTAATTGAACCATTATTTTGTAATTCTCCAACACTTGCTATGCTTATTGAAGATTGATTAGTAAGAATACCATTGTTTGTGAATTTACCGTCCTTGATTAAAAAAGCATTTGATTGATTAACAACTTCACAATTTGATGACACGAATACATTGCCATTACTAGTAAACGACCCTAGAGACATCACATTAAACTTAGCAGTATTTTCTATATTAATCAAATTTGAATTGGTTAAACTACCATCATCTATTGTCAAATTAGCTAATGCTCCCGTAATGGTCATTACACCTAAATTATTTATTTTTCCATTACTTCCATTTGTAAACGTATTTGCACATGTGATAACACCTTCTGAATTATTAATAAAATCTCCTAGATTAGTAATTTCACCATCTTCAAATACAGTAAACTGACCAGAATTATTTATAACAGGAGAACCTATAACAGATGTTCTATTAGCAAACTTACCTTCTATAATTTCTATTGTTCCTAAATTTTCAAAACTATTATTATTAGAAAATGTTGCTAGAGAACCCGACACTTTTATAATACCCTCAGAAGATACCGATATGTCACCTAAATTTGAAAGTCCAGAACTAGCTCCTATCAAAAATTCCGAAAAATCTTCCACTAACAATTTACCTCCCGGCCCCACACTAAAAAAAGTCTCGTTTATAGTTAATTTATTAAAATTAATTAGACTACCATTAATAATATTAATTGAAGATTGACTACTTACAGCAATAGAACTTTCTATAGTTCCATAATTAATAATTTTAGTCATGATTCTTAAACCTCCAGTAACCATAACAACATCTCCTGCTTGAACTACTATTCCTGGATAACTACCATTTTCCCATTGTGACGTATCAGTCCAATCACCATTACCAGTAAATTTATATATGTTTTGCGAAAACATTGATAAACTCACTAGGGCTAGCATTAATATAAAAATTCTAAATTTCATTTTTTTCTATTTATTAATATACTTACTTTCAGTTTTTACAGTCGCTGTTTCTGTCTGTCCGACTTATTCAATAAGTAGATGCGATTACAAAAAATAATAACAGTATTTTTTTACTTAATTTTTAGAAATTCTTAAATCTGGCTGAGTTTACTATATTTTTATTAATATTACCTTAATTTAAAAAATAGCTTGTATCATTTAATTCATGACAAAAATTGCTCTCAAAAAAATAATTGATAGTGCCGCTGATGGCAATGAGTTTCCTTTTAACAGGTTTTTTGAAGACACTTTTAAAACATTACTACCCAAACTAAGTTATTTAACAAAGTCTGAAGACAGTGCGAAAGAAGTTTTTATGATTTCTATGCAAAAATTCTGGGAACGTTTTGTTATTAATCAAGAAGACTTGCCTCATAATAGTACAGGGTACATTTATATGATGTGTAGAAATGCATGGTTATTAGAAAAAAGGCAACCTTGGAGTGCTGTAATTTTAAATGAAAACGTCACACAAGACGCTCTTAAAGACACTAATTACCAAATAGATACAGAAATAAACCAAGGAACAACCGCAGATGATAATTTACTAAAACATAAAGCCTTATCTATAGCTATTAACCAATTATGCGATAAATGTAAAAAACTTATAGAAGCAGAATTAGATAGCCAGATAAAATTAAAAGATTTACAACATGATATGGGATATAGTAATTATCAAGCTTTAGTTCAAGCCAAGTATAATTGTAAAAAAAGATTAATTAAAAAGGTATACGAAGTTTTAATTAATTTAAAAAATAATAATGTTATTTAAGGTATGACCAGTCAAGAAAAAGATATAGAATTCATTGCAAGATTTTTTGATTTTGACCTTTCTGAAACAGAATTAATAACGTTTGAGAAACGATTATTGGAAGACACAAAATTTAATGAAAAAGTAAACACGTATCAAAAAGCAAATACCATAGTTAATAAAAATTATAACACTGAAGAAAGCAAATTAAGACTTCAAAAATGGGAAAATTTATTAGATAACAACACTACTCTTAAAACAAAAAAAACAATGCCTTGGAAATGGATTTCGGGTATTGCAGCAGGATTTATTCTATTATTTTTTGTTTGGCAAAAAAATACTGTGGTGCAAAAACCAGATATGGACCAACTTATTGCTCAATCATGGAATAAGCAAGTTGGATTGGATTTTAGCACAACTCGCGGCAACACTACAGACTCGCTAAAACAACCCATTATAGATGCTTTTATAACTTATAGAAACAAAGATTACCAAGCCACCATTAATGTATTAAACCATTATAAAACAGTAACAAGATATTACGAAGATGTTTTATTATTAAAAGGTTTATCGTATTACAAACAAGGAAAAACAGATATCGCTTTAAAAACGTTAGACACGCTTTCTTTATCTACTAACGAAAAAAGGTCTAAAGTAGCAAAGTGGTATAAGGGGCTCATTTATTTGGAGCAGGGTAACATAGAGCAAGCTAAAAAATTATTAATAATACCTACTAATCAAGGACATGAAATACGCTTAAAGTAATGATAAAAACAATTAATAAGGTTAATCACATTAAAAGTCTTTTAATTAAACAGACAATGTTTGTCTCATTTTGTTTTTTAACTTTAAACACCTTCTCTCAAATACCTAAAGACACCTTATTAGCCTCTCAGTATTATAAAAAAGCAGACTCTTTATTACTAGTTAAAAACAATGATGAATCTATTCTATTTTTTAATAAAGCGCTTTCATTATACGAAAATGCTAAAGCTTGGGAACGTGTGGCAGATTGTTATAATGAGTTGGCTCAAATTAATTTTCATTTAAAGAAGTTTGATGTGCTAAAAACTTATGCAAAAAAAGCATTGGAAATTAGTGACTCTCATTTATCAAAAGAAAGCAAACAGCTATCTGATGCATATAGGAGCTTAGGGCTTTATTTTGTTTCAAAAAGAGATTTTGATAAAGGAATTGATAACTTCAATTTAGCATTATTAATTTTACAGAAAAAACATCACAAAAAACATCCAGATATTGGAATATTATTCAATGATTTGGGAGCAATAAATAATTCAAAAGGAAATTTCGAAACTGCTATTGATTATTTAAAAAAAGCTTTAGAAATAAATCTGTTAAATAACAAAACTAAAAGTGTCGCTAAAAACTACAGTAATATTGGTAAAAGTTATGTGAGACTAAATAAGTTAAATTTGGCTTTAGATTATTTTAAGAAAAGCTTAGAAATAAATAAAAAAGACAAAAAAAACATTTTAAATCTAGGAAAAGATTATAACAATATTGGAATTACATTAATTCAACTTATTAGATACAGTGAAAGCATCCCTTACTTTTTAAAAGCATCATCTATTTTTAAAAATAATAAAGATGGCCAAATAAGTCTTTCTTACACATATATGTATTTTGGAATAGTATATCATTACATTGGAGAAAACGATAAAGCATTAAAATATTTTAACAAAAGTATAGATATAAGAATTAAATTCTTAGGCGAATCTAACTCTTTACTGGTTAACAACTACATAAATTTAGGTGCTATCTATTCTTTAAAAAATAATTTTATAAAAGCTAAATTCTTCTACGAAAAAGCTCTAAATATTATTATGAATATTTATGGTCAAAATCATTATAATATTTCTACATTGTATACGAATATGGGAGAGTCATTTGTTTTAATGAATGAATATGATACTGCTTTAAAATACACAAAAAAAGCTTTAAATAACCAGCTAAATATCTTTAAAAAAGATAATCCCGAAATAGCAAATGTGTATTCTAAAATTGCTCATATTTATCAAAAACAAAAAAAACTTGATGAAGCCTTGGATTACTACAAAAGAGGATTGAAAATAATGGAAAAAGCTTATGGAAAACAAAGTCCGTTATTATCAGAGTTTTATCATAATATAGGTGTTCTATATCAAGAAATAAAAAATTATAATTCTGGATTAACGTATTTTAATAAAGCGTTAATTTCTAATTCAAAAAGCAAAAGCCTTAAAGATGTATTTAATGCTAATAATTTCTATGATTTACAATTATTATTAAAAACCATACAAGCCAAATCCAAAACATTACAATCCCAATATGTATTAAATAATTCTATAGCATATTTAAATCAAAGTATAAATTTATATGGTGATGCTGATAAAATCATCAATCATTTAAGGCAATCCTATCAAAATCATCAAGACAAGATAGCTTTAGCTAAACAAACTAAAGACATTTATAACAGCGCTATTGCTGCTCAACTTTTACGATACAAAGACACAAAAAACGAAAACGATTTAACTCAAGCATGGTATTATTCAGAAAAAAGTAAATCCAATATTTTAAAAGAATTATTAGAAGACACCAATGCTAAGAAGTTCGCAGGGCTACCTGATGAAGTATTAACGCTAGAAAAAAACATAAAATCTAACCAGGCTTATTATCAATCGCAAATTGTTAGTTTACAATCCAAAGATTCTGTAAATATTGAAAAAGTCAAAAATTTTGAAAACGAGTTGTTTTCCATAAGCCAAAAAAAAGATTCTCTTCTTAAAACCTTAAAAGAAAACCACCCTAAATACTATCAACTAAAGCATAAAAAAAGCCTTATTACGGTTAAGGATATTCAAAATAAAATAAACGAAAAAACGACGTTATTAGAGTTTTTTACAAAAGACAGTATTACCTATGCGTTTACAATTTCAAAACATAGCATTTCAGTAAAAGAATTAAAAACACTTCAATTAGCTCAAAAAGTAAAAAACTTAAATGAAACCATTATATCAGAAGATACCAAAGCATATAAAAAACTAGCCTATAATCTTTATAAAGAACTTATAGCCCCAATAAAAAACCAATGTATTGGAGACGAATTAGTTATTATTCCAGATGGTCCATTATGGCATCTTAATTTCGAGCTTTTACTTACCCAAGAAAACGAGAAACAAGATAGTAGAAACTTATCCTATTTATTAAGAACATATGCTATTTCTTATGCAAATTCGGCGAATCTGTTGTTTAATAAAACAATTAATAATGATTATTTAAATACAGAAATACGAAAAGAATGCCTCGCATTTTCATTCTCTGATGCCACTAATGCATCCAATTCAAAAACAATACGTTTAGAGACACTTAGAAATACTAAAGAAGATTTACCAGGCGCTAGAAAAGAAATAAAAGCCATTTCCGAGATTATAGATGGTCAGTATTATTATGGTTTAGAGGCAGATGAGGCAAATTTTAAACAAAATGCCAATCAATACAGTATGTTGCACCTCGCATTGCATGGCGAAGTTGATGATATTAAACCGCAAAATTCTAAATTATATTTCACAAAAGGCAAGGATACTATTGAGGATAATATGCTATACAATCACGAGCTTTTTGCATTAAACATCCCAGCAGACCTAGTGGTGCTAAGCGCATGTAATACGGGATCAGGTAAAATTGCTAACGGAGAAGGTTTAATGAGTTTAGGAAATGCTTTTCAATATGCTGGAGTTAAAAGCCTATTACTAAGTAAATGGGAAGTCTCAGATAGAACCACGCCAGACCTAATGCAATATTTTTATGCCAATATAAAAAATGGGATGAATAAATCTAAAGCATTACAACAAGCCAAATTAAAATATTTAAATACATCTGAAACGTTTTATACAAACCCCTTCTACTGGGGAAGTTTTTATATTATAGGCGATACAAATGCAATCCCTTTTGAAAACCATAAACTAACGCTTTATTATTGGATTATTGGAGGTATGCTTTGCTTGATAGGCATCTATTTTTTAGTTAAAAAAAAGCGTTATAAGAATACCCAAACCACATAAGTATTTCTAAAGAATCAAGATAGACTAAAAAAAATAGTAAATACTCATTATATAGCCTTTAAATTAATTGTAGAGATTTAAATAATAAGGCTAAAAATTTTAATTATTCACAACGGTACTTCTAATAAGTAAAAAAATCAATAAAACTTATAAACAGCTAGCTTTGTTAATTAAAGCTTCACTACTTTTATAGTTAATTTCAATAGAATAATAGCATGTCCGTAGAGCCAAAAATAACAAGATTTAATCAAAACGTATTATCAAAATACCAGATATACAATAGCATATTCATGACTTTACCTTTTGATGCTGTTACAAAAACTGGTGTATTGTTGCCTTTATTTCACGAAACATGTAAAAAAGGCTTTGCAAAAGGAGACAACCCTACGACTATTGTAGATACTTTTTTTGAAAAATACCAAGCACGTCGCGGTAAGGAAAGCCAAATAAACCTTCTTTTTAGATTTATACAATACATAGAAAGACAAGTTGTACTTTTTGATGCTATTGAAGATGCCGCATTTCCCATAGTAAATAATATGGATGGTATTGGTACATTAAGAAATCTTAAAGACAATGCTATTTCTGAAAATAAGTTAGAGGAATTACAAAATTATCTAGAGGAATTTAAAGTGCGTATTGTGTTAACGGCACATCCTACACAATTTTACCCAGGATCTGTGTTAGGGATTATTACCAATTTAACGCAGGCCATAAAAGCAAATGATTTATCAGAAATAAATAATTTGTTTGGACAATTAGGAAAAACACCTTTCTTTAAACATAAAAAACCGACACCTTATGATGAGGCAAAAAGCTTAATCTGGTATCTAGAAAATGTATTTTACTCGTCATTTGGCAAAATATATAATTACATACAACAAAATATATACGACGACGGTAAAAAGCATAACGAAATTATAAATATCGGGTTTTGGCCAGGAGGTGATAGAGATGGAAATCCTTTTGTAAAGCCAGATACAACGTTAAAAGTAGCTAAAAAGCTAAAACAATCTATACTTAGCAAATATTACGAAGACCTAAAAAATCTAAAACGAAAACTTACCTTTAGAGGCGTAGAAGATCGTATTATAAGACTAGAAACCATGCTCTATAATTATAGTATAGACTTAAATTCGGATAACGCACTTTCAGATAAAGAACTGATTAAAGAGTTACTTAGTATTAGAGATTTAATTGTAAAAGAACATCAATCCCTTTATGTTAGTGAGATAAACAATTTAATAAATAGAGTCCATTTATTTGGATATCGTTTTGCTACCTTAGATATTAGACAAGATAGTAGAATACACCATGCTGTTTTTACAACCGTAATAGACCATTTAATTAGTACTGGCAACTCATCTTTCCCAGATAATTATCATGATTTATCAGAAAGCGAACAGATTGAAGTTTTATCTAAAGCCAACGATAGCATACCCGATTTAGATGTCTTTAAAGACGAGATGGTAAATAATACGTTAAAAACCATTGGTGTTATAAAAGACATTCAAAAAAGTAATGGCGAACTTGGAGCAAACCGTTACATTATAAGTAACAACCAAACGGCATTAAACGTTATGCAAGTATTTGCTATGCTTAAAATAGTAGCATTTAAAGATGAATTAACAGTTGATGTTGCTCCACTATTTGAAACCATTCCAGATTTAGAAAATGCACCAGGTGTTATGGAGCAGCTTTATACTAACCCTGAATACATGGCTCATTTAAGAGCAAGAGGAAGTAAACAAAGTATCATGCTCGGTTTTTCTGACGGCACCAAAGATGGTGGTTATTTAATGGCCAACTGGGGTATTTATAAAGCTAAAGAACTACTTACCGAAATGTCTAGAAAATATGATATTACCGCTATTTTCTTTGACGGACGTGGTGGACCACCAGCGCGTGGAGGTGGAAAAACACACCAATTCTACTCTTCTTTAGGACCAACGATTGAAGATAAAGAGGTACAACTTACCATACAAGGGCAAACCATTAGCTCTAATTTTGGTACATTAGATTCGTCTCAGTATAACTTAGAGCAATTAATAAGTTCTGGTATAATGAATAGAATTGGTAAAGATAAAAATCAAATGTCTGATAAAGACCGATCGGTTATGAACGATTTAGCCGAAACAAGTTACCAAACCTATAAGGATTTTAAGAGCCACCCTATGTTTATACCATATTTGGAACGCATGAGTACTTTAAAGTACTATGCCAAAACTAATATTGGTAGTAGACCATCAAAACGAAACAACAATTCTGGCGGTTTAGTATTCGAAGATTTAAGAGCCATACCTTTTGTAGGCTCTTGGAGTCAATTAAAACAAAACGTACCAGGTTTTTATGGTGTTGGCACAGCGTTAAAGCAATATGAAGATAAAGGTGAATTTGATAAAGTAGAACAGCTTTACAAAAACTCAAAATTCTTTAAAACACTGTTAGAAAATAGTATGATGTCTCTAACAAAATCATTTTTTGATTTAACAAAATACATGGCTCAAGACGAAGAGTTTGGAGATTTCTGGAATATTATTCACACAGAATATACAACCACAAAAAGACTATTACTTAAGCTTACTGGTTATAAAGAATTAATGGAAAATGAGCCTTCTGGCAAAGCATCTATCGAAGTTAGAGAATCTATTGTACTTCCACTACTTACGATACAGCAATATGCCCTTAAAAAGATTCAAGAATTAGAAAAAGCAGGCGTTAGTGACGATAATGAGGAAAAGAAAATCTTCGAAAAAATTGTAACACGCTCTTTATTTGGTAACATTAATGCTAGTAGAAATTCTGCTTAATTAATCAAGCCATTTAAACGAATACATTTAATGACAAAAAGTTCAAATCTATTTATAGATTTGAACTTTTTGTCATTAATATTACTTATAATCCATTAATATAAGAGTTCTAGCCTTATCCAATAAGGCTTACAATTATAACTACTACAATAATTATACTTTTCTAATAAATGTGATTTCTATAATATTTTTCATTTTACAAAAAATTAATCATTTATGTTTATTGTTCGGTTGAGCTCAGTCGAAACCTATATAATATTATTTATTTAAGCCCTCTTTCGTTTAGCTTCGCAAGGTGCTCAACGATAAGCATTTTATTTCATCCAATACTCAAGGGGATAAGTGTTTATGTTGTTCTTTTTTTTTACAAAACAAAAAATGCCTAACAAAGTGAAAGGCATTTTTTCATCAAACTAACTAAACATTTTTCAATGTTTGCTATATGTTGTTATTGTATTTGTATCTATTAGTGATCGTTTAGTCTAAAATCAGAATAAGCACTCATACCATGTTCATGACTATCTAAACCTTCTAATTCTTCTTTTTCAGAAACTCTAATACCTACAACTTTCTTAAGCGTGAATATGATAATGAAAGACGTTACTATACAGAATCCTGCGTAACAAGCCACACCTATTAATTGTGTTACAAAACTATGTTCTGGATTTGTTGAGAAAATACCAACAGCTAAAGTTCCCCATATACCACAAATTAAGTGTACTGCAATAGCTCCAACTGGATCATCTAATTTAATAGCATCTATAAAACTAACTGCAAATACAATAAGTGCACCAGCAATAGCACCAATAATAATAGCACTTTCTGGAGTCATTACATCTGCACCAGCCGTAATACCAACCAAACCACCTAAAATACCATTTAAAAACATGGTTAAATCTAGGTTTTTATATTTTAAGAAAGATACTAACGCAGCAACCACACCACCAGCAGCAGCAGCTAAACACGTTGTTACTAGTGTTAATGATGTTAATGTTGGGTCTGCAGAAAGTACAGAACCTCCATTAAAACCAAACCATCCTAACCATAGAACTAAGACACCGGCCGTAGCTAATGGTATATTATGCCCTGGTATAGCTTGTGGTTTACCTTCTTTAAATTTCCCAATACGGGCACCTAATAAATATACAGCAACCAAAGCTGCCCATCCACCAACAGAGTGTACTAATGTAGAACCTGCAAAATCATAGAATCCCATTTGATCTAAAAATCCACCACCCCATTTCCAAGAACCTGCAATAGGGTAAACTACCCCTACATATATTACTGTAAAAATCATAAAAGGGCCAATTTTCATACGCTCAGCAACAGCTCCAGATACAATAGTTGCAGCAGTTGCAGCAAACATACCTTGGAATAAGAAATCTGTCCACCAGGTATATCCTCCATCTGCATATTCTGGAGTCATTCCATTTTCTGGAGGCGCTATTCCAAAACCTGCAAAATCAAAAAATCCAGAAGACCCTTCTGCAAAGCCTGGGTACATTAAGTTAAAACCTACGATGTAGTATAACAGTAAACCAACTGTAATTATAAAAATATTTTTGAATAAAATATTAATTGTATTTTTTTGTCTAGTTAATCCTATTTCTAAAAATGCAAAACCTGTATGCATAAAGAAAACGAGTGCCGTACAGATCATCATCCATACATTATTAGCTGTAAATAATCCTTGTTCCATTATTTATATATTTTATAAGTTATTATTTTAAAGTGTCACCACCCTTTTCTCCAGTTCTTATTCTGTAACATTCTTGTATATCAGATACAAAAATTTTACCATCTCCAACCTCTCCTGTACCAGCAGATTTTATAATGGTTTGAATTGTCGTTTCTGCAAAATCATCATTTACAACAATAGATAAATACCTACGTTGAATATCGCTGGTGCTATAAGACACGCCACGGTAAACATGACCTTCTTTCTCGTTTCCTAAACCGGTAACATCCCAGTAAGAAAAAAAGTTAACTCCTACTTCGTGTAATGCTTCTTTAACAACACGATACTTTGATTTTCTAATAATCGCTTCTATTTTTTTCATAATTTGATTACATTAATTCATTAAACATGAGAACATTAAGTCTATAAGAAAACACCTTTTTTCTGTTTAAACAAAATCTATAAGATTTTTATTAATAGAAATAAGACTTAGAATGGATATAATAAATATTTGGGGACAGCGGTTAATAAAAAACAAAGCTAACATGCTAATTAAAAGGTATTAGCTTTGTTTTTTACTTAATTATTCACTCTAATTAGAAAGAGTAGATAGCAGCTAAAGTAAATGCAGCTAAGCTACTTGTAGCTTCTAAATCATTATCAACAAATGGTTCTAAATCATTATTCCAAGAATCTAATCTTATTTCTGGTTTAAATGTTAAATTATTAATTGAGTAACTACCCGTTAATGTTAAACCTAAAACAGCTGGAATATCATCAACATCTTTTTGATGTCCTCCAAAATATTCACCTCTTAAGCCAAGTCCAAATTCATCAGAAAGTGAGTATTGTGGATATAATGCAACACCGTAAAAACTGAAATCATCATCATTTTCTAAATTATATGCAGCATTTATTCCTAAATAAAACTCATCAGAGATATCAAATCCACCTGTATAATCTATTTCAAAACCTAAACCAACATCAGAATCAGCTCCGTCATAGTAAAAATTTAAGAATTGTCCTTTAAAACCCAATTGAGCACCAAAGGCATAATCACCTGTAATATTATCATCAACATCAGTAACATTCATAACAGCTACCATTAGACTAAAATCATCAGACAAAGTAAAATCTGCTTTCAAACCTGTATGACTAAAAGGCCCATTAGAGAATAAATGAGATGTTGAATAGTTAAAATTTCCAGTAGGAGATATAACTTCATACCCTAGGTATGTGTTAAAACGACCAATAGTTAATTTAAAATCATCAGAAACATTCCAATACGCATATAATTGGTTAACATTAAGACCTGTAATAGCTTCTTCGCCTCTTGGTCCAAAAACTAAATCTGCCACAGCTCCTGTTTCGTCTCCTTCATAACTCGCAATAATATTTGCCATTCCTAATGCAAAACCTGTTTGGTTTGCAAATGAAGTCCCAAATGACTGAGCTCCACCATCACCGTCATTAAAAAAAGCATTAGAAACATCAGTAGAAGTTAAATTAGTTTTGTAATAAGCATCAACACTACCACTAATAGATAATTTCTTTTCCGTTGTTTCTTCTTGTGCAAATAAGGCTGTCGCCATAAAAAGCATTGAGAGTGTAATAATTTTTTTCATAATTGTTTTCATTTAATTAGTTATTAATCTATTAGACCAAGTTTGATTAGTTTTATATTGAGAATTTTAGGTCTAATTTCTCTTAAGAACGAGGCTAAACTATATTAAAAACTTTTAACCCCCATAAAAAACAGGGGTGTTTAATGTATTTTTATCAATACTCTAATATTTACCCCTTTTTTTTATAGGTATTGTGTTTATTTTTTAAAATTTTGAATTTTCTACAACACTTTTTTTTATATTATCGTTAGTATTTAATCCGCTTTTATATCATTTATACCATTATTTTAATTATTTTTTGTCATTAATTCACATATCTGCAATTATCACTGAATATTATCAATTGAATATTTATTAATAAACAGGTTTAATATTGATATATAATTATTTTTATCTGATTTTCACTTCTAAAATCGAAATAATGAAATAGCACTTGTTGTAATTCAATACCTTGTGCATATATTTACAATTCAACTCACTTTTTTAAACAAAATTTGCAGATTATGCTGAAGAAACAAGGACTCTATTTACCAGAATTTGAACACGAAAACTGTGGTGCTGGTTTTATTTGTAATCTTAAGGGAGAAAAAACAAATCAAATCATTCATGACGCCTTAGAAATTCTAGTAAAACTAGAACATCGAGGTGGTGTTAGTGCCGATGGAAAAACTGGTGATGGTGCAGGTCTTTTAATAGACATCCCTCACGAATATTTTCAGAGAGTTTGCGACTTTAATATACCTGCTCCTAGAACATATGCTGTTGGTATGGTTTTTTTACCGAAAATTGAGAATCAATATCAGTTTTGCAAATCTGTTTTCAAAAAAGAGATAGAAGCTCAAGGGCTTACCGTTTTAGGATGGAGAGAGGTTCCTGTAGATTCTACACAATTGGGTGAAATAGCAAAAGCTTCAGAACCTAACATAGAGCAAATATTTATAGGTAAAACAGAAGATGTAGATGAGGCCACATTTAAAGCCAAGTTATATGCCGCTCGTAAAATTACTGAGCATAATATTGCAACATCCAAAATATCTGAAAGCGATTATTTTTACTTACCCAGTTTATCAAATACAACATTAATATACAAAGGTATTATTATGCCTGAAGATATTGGCCCGTATTATACCGATTTACAACAAATAGATTTAGTAACGCGTTTAGCGTTAGTACACCAACGTTTCTCAACAAACACTATGCCCACATGGGAATTGGCACAACCATTTCGTTATATGTGTCAAAATGGAGAAATAAACACACTACGTGGTAATGTAAGTAGAATGCGTGTGCGCGAAGAAATCATGAAAAGTGATGTTTTTGGCCCGCAAATAGATAAATTATTCCCAATTATATTACCAGGGAAATCTGATTCTGCATCTATGGATATGGTTGTAGAATTATTAACACATACAGGACGTTCCTTACCAGAAATCATGATGATGATGATTCCTGAAGCTTGGGAAAAACATGCGACCATGTCTCAAGAACGAAAAGCATTTTACGAGTACAACGCTTGTATTATGGAACCTTGGGATGGTCCAGCATCGGTACCTTTTACTGATGGCGATTATATTGGTGCACTTTTAGACAGAAATGGACTAAGACCATCAAGATACACGGTTACTAAAAGCGGTAAGCTTATCATGTCTTCAGAAATTGGTGTAGTTGATATTGAACCCGAAGATGTAGAAAGTCATGGTCGCCTAGAACCTGGTAAAATGTTCTTGGTAGACATGAATGAGGGTCGCATTATACAAGACGAAGAAATTAAAAGTAAAATCGTTTCAGAGCGACCATATAAAACATGGTTAGACAAAACAAGGCTACACTTAAAAGATGTGCCATACACTAACGAAACTTGCTCTGTTGAAACTATTGATATTAAAACCAGACAACGTTTATTTAATTACACGTTCGAAGATATACAAGAAGTTATAACACCTATGGCTATTGTTGGTAAAGAAGCTTTGGGTTCTATGGGTACAGATACACCTTTAGCCGTATTATCAGATAGGCCTCAACTTATTTCAAATTATTTTAAGCAATTATTTGCACAGGTAACCAACCCGCCTTTAGATGGTATTCGTGAAGAAATCGTAACAGATATTAGTTTAAATCTTGGTAAGGATCGTAATATTTTCAGCATTACCGAAAGACAGTGTAGAAAACTTAGAATCCAAAACCCAGTAATTTCTAATGCTGATTTAGAAAAAATTAGATCTATAAATATTGAAAGTTTCAAAGCCGAAACTATTGAAATACTATATCCAAAAGCAAAAGGTCTTAACGGGTTAGAGGATGCTCTTGAAAATATTATCATTCAAATTGAAAAAGCATTAGAAAAAAAGAATAATATTATTATTCTATCCGATAGAGGTGTTAATAAAGATTTTGCTCCTATCCCTGCATTACTAGCATGTTCGTATGTAAACCATCAAATGAATCGTTTACGTAAGCGTTCATATTTCGATATTATTATTGAATCTGCCGAACCTCGTGAACCTCATCATTTTGCAACATTATTTGGTTATGGCGCTAGTGCTATTAATCCATATATGGTTAACGAAATCATAAGAATGCAAGTTAAAGAGGGCTTTATAACAGGTATGGACGAGCAAAAAGCTGTCGATAATTTCAATAAAGCTATTGGAAAAGGGATTTTAAAAGTCATGAATAAGATAGGAATCTCTACACTACATTCTTATAGAGGTTCTCAAATTTTCGAAATTGTTGGTTTCAACTCGCAGTTTGTCGAAAAGTATTTCCCATATACTGCTTCTAGAATTGAAGGTATTGGTTTATATGAAATTGAAAAAGAAATTGATCAGCGTTACAAACAAGCTTATCCAGACAAATCTATTGATAAGCTTTTGGGATTAAATATTGGTGGCGATTATAGATGGAGGCGTAATGGGGAGCGACACCAATTTAACCCAACAACCGTATCCAAATTACAACAAGCGGTTAGACTAAGTGACCAGGGAAGTTATGATGTCTATGCTAAAGCCATAAACGAACAAGCAGAAAACCTAATGACCATTCGTGGGTTATTTGAATTCGATAATTTAGACCCTATTCCTTTAGATGAAGTAGAGCCATGGACAGAAATTGTTAAGCGTTTTAAAACAGGAGCAATGTCTTATGGATCTATCTCTAGAGAAGCTCATGAAAATTTAGCCATTGCCATGAACCGTATTGGAGGTAAATCCAATTCTGGTGAAGGTGGCGAAGACAGAAAACGTTTTCACCCCGATGTTAATGGAGATAGCCGTAATTCGGCCATCAAACAAGTTGCTTCTGGACGTTTTGGTGTAACATCACATTATTTAACCAATGCCAAAGAAATTCAAATTAAAATGGCTCAGGGTGCAAAACCTGGAGAAGGCGGACAATTACCAGGCGAAAAAGTATTACCATGGATTGCAGCGGCTCGTAACTCTACACCTTTTGTAGGGTTAATTTCGCCACCACCACACCATGATATTTATTCTATCGAAGATTTAGCACAGTTAATTTTCGATTTAAAAAATGCTAATCGTGATGCACGTGTTAACGTAAAATTAGTATCTGAGGTTGGTGTAGGAACCATTGCAGCTGGTGTTGCCAAAGCAAAAGCCGATGTTGTACTTATATCTGGTTACGATGGCGGAACTGGAGCATCTCCCCTTACCTCTTTAAAGCATGCTGGTTTACCTTGGGAACTTGGTTTAGCCGAAGCGCAACAAACCTTAGTACTAAATAAACTTAGAAGTAGAATTGTAGTAGAATGTGACGGACAACTTAAAACAGGTCGCGATGTTGCTATTGCAGCTTTATTAGGTGCTGAAGAATTCGGGTTTGCCACAGCACCTCTTGTAGCTTCGGGTTGTATTATGATGCGTAAGTGTCACCTAAATACGTGCCCAGTTGGTATTGCTACACAAGACAAAGAATTACGTAAAAACTTTAAAGGCACACCAGAACATGTTATTAATTTCTTCTATTACATTGCAGAAGAATTAAGAGGCATTATGGCGCAACTTGGTTTTAGAACCTTAAGCGAAATGGTTGGACAAACACATAAAATAAACGCCAATAAAGCGATAACACATTATAAAGCTAAAGGCTTAGATTTATCTAGCATTCTACATAGGCCAAGTTCTTATAGAACGATGACGGTTAAAAATACCGAGCAACAAGATCATAATTTAGATAATGTATTGGATTTTACTATTCTAAAAGATTCTCATAGAGCCTTATATAGAAAAGAAAAAATGACCTTACAATACCCCATTAACAATATAAACCGAACTGTGGGTGCTATTGTTAGTAACGAAATTTCAAAAATTTATGGGCATTTAGGTCTTCCAGAAGACACTTTAAATATAAACTTCTCTGGATCTGCAGGACAAAGTTTTGGTGCCTTTGGAGCTCATGGATTAACATTTACTCTAGAAGGAAATACTAACGATTATTTAGGCAAAGGACTATCTGGAGCTAAACTAATAGTAAAAAAGCCTGCTAAAGCAACATTTATTGCCGAAGAAAATATTATTATAGGTAATGTTTGTTTATTTGGCGCGGTACAAGGCGAAGCATATATTAATGGTATAGCTGGCGAACGTTTTGCAGTAAGAAACTCTGGCGCCACTACCGTAGTAGAAGGTGTGGGTGACCATTGCTGTGAATATATGACAGGTGGTAAAGTTGTTGTTCTTGGTAAAACAGGAAGAAACTTTGCTGCAGGTATGAGTGGCGGTATTGCTTATGTTTATGACCCTGAAAATAAATTTATAAATGGTCTTTGTAATACAGAAACTATTGAGTTTGAATCTATCTCAACAGAAGATGCAAATGAACTAAAGCATTTAATTGAAAAGCATGCGCTTTATACAGATAGTAAATGTGGACAAAGGTTACTGACTAATTGGGATACAAGTTTAAAAAACTTTGTAAAAGTAATGCCAATCGAATACAAACGTGCCTTAAAACGTTTAGAGACAGAAGAACAAATGGTAGAAGAATTAACAATAGCATAGTGTCATGGGAAAAGTAACTGGATTTAAAGAATTTGAAAGACAAGATGAAACCTACACACCTGTAAAGGACCGTGTAAAACATTATAAAGAATTTACAGTACCATTAGACGATACTGAAATTACCAAACAAGGATCACGTTGTATGGATTGTGGTATTCCATTTTGCCATAGTGGTTGCCCACTAGGTAATTTAATACCCGATTTCAACCATATGGTACATCAAGGTGAATGGCAAAAAGCATCTTGGTTACTACATTCAACTAATAATTTTCCTGAGTTCACAGGACGTTTGTGTCCTGCGCCTTGCGAAAAATCTTGTGTATTGGGTATTATTGAAGACCCTGTATCTATAGAGAATATTGAAAAAAATATTGTAGAACGTGCTTTTAAAGAAGGTTGGATTAAACCACAGCCTCCTAAAACAAGAACAGGTAAAACCATAGCTATTGTTGGTTCTGGCCCAACGGGTCTAGCAGCTGCACAGCAATTAAATAGAGCAGGACATACCGTTACCGTATTTGAACGCGATGATGAAGTTGGTGGCTTATTACGTTATGGTATTCCTAACTTTAAAATGGAAAAGGGCATTATAGACCGCCGTATAGCTATTTTAAAAGCTGAAGGTATCTCTTTTAAAACTAATATTAATGTTGGTGTTAATTATGATGTTGAAGACCTAAAAGCTTTTGATGCTGTCGTTTTATGTGGTGGTGCTACAGACAGACGTAGCTTACCAACACCAGGTATTGATGCCGATGGTGTAGTACAAGCCATGGATTTTTTAACGCAACAAACCAAAGTATTATTTGGCAAAAAGGTAGACAACCAAGTTTTAGCAACCGATAAAAATGTCATTGTTATTGGTGGTGGAGATACAGGGTCCGATTGTGTTGGAACCTCAAACCGTCAAGGTGCGAAATCTGTAGTTAATTTTGAAATTATGCCTAAACCACCAGGGCACCGTTCTCCAACAACACCATGGCCTTTTTGGCCATTACAATTAAAAACATCGTCTTCGCATCAAGAAGGTGTAGAACGTAACTGGCTAATTAACACCAAAGAATTTATAAAAGATAAAGACGGTAAATTAACTGCTTTAAAAACCGTAAATGTAGAATGGAAAATGGTTCCTGGTGAGCGTCCACAACTTATTGAGGTTGAAGGCACCGAAAAAACATGGCCATGCGATTTAGCACTATTGGCATTAGGATTTACAGGCCCAGAAAGCACATTAGCTGATAAATTAGGATTACATAAAGATGCACGCTCTAATTACAAAGCTGAGTATGGTAAATACCAAACCAATATCCCAAATGTATTTGCAGCAGGAGACATGCGTCGTGGACAATCTTTAATTGTTTGGGCAATTTCAGAAGGTAGAGAAGCTGCTCGTCAAGTAGATATTTATTTAATGGGTAAATCTGATTTACCATCTAAAGACATTGCTGGCGATTTGGTTGCTATGTAATATAAAAGTTTAATATTTTAAGTGTTTTTAAAAATGCGAATCTCTTTTGGGTTCGCATTTTTTAATAGCCTTATTTCGATTAATAATAATGTGAGTTTGATATATTGTTATCTGACAATCCGTTATTTAAAAATAAAAATAGGAGAAATGTGTCATTCCGAACGAGGCACGAGGAGGAATCTCATCTTTCTGAGATATCTCGTCGCTCATGTTTTCGCTCTGTCGACATGATAAATCACTGTTTGTCAGAAATATAAATACTATTGTTTATTGAGTTTTATATCGAACTCACGTTAATAGCATATAAAAATCAACGCTTTGTCATCTCAAAACAAAGTACGATCAGATTTCATATAAATAAAATATCACTAATGACGATGTGATTTCTCCTATCGTCGAAATGACTTGTATACTATATTTTAATATATTGATTTTTAAAACAAAACTCAATAAAATCAAGTTGTTTATACAAAAAAAGCATTCTACTCTATTGTATTTATTAAAGCCTAGAAGCTGCATTAGATATGTTATCCAAAGCATTATTTATAGTTTCTAAAATAGTGTCATTGTCTTGGATATTGTGGCGTAGTTTTAAAAAATCAGGCGTATTATACGATACATTAATTGCACCATCTTCACCTTCCCAAACTAGCATTTTCTGTGGCAAGTCTATAGCTGCTGTTGCTTTGTTTTGCATTAATGGAGTTCCTAAATTAGGGTTTCCAAAAATGATTAATCGTGTAGGTCGCAATTCTAACCCAACGTTAGAAGCATTTTCTTGATGATTTACTTCTGCAATTATTTTAAGGTTAGGATTATTATCAATAGTAGTTTTTAAGGTATTGTAAGTATCATCAAAATTTTGCGTACTTATTTTAGTAATAACCCCTTCACTTGAAATCATTGTAGTACTTGGCGAAACAATAATTTCACTTCCGGTAGCGGTCGTCGTTATACCCGTAAGTGCATTGTTAATTGTTGGTAACGTTTGTACGCTTTCTAATTGGTGTCTTCCTATTAAGTAATCTGTCGCGTTAAAGCCTACATACACGCCATTATCAGCATCTTGATAAGCTACAATTTTTTGAGGTAAATCTAACCCTGCAAGCTGATTTTTTTGCATTAAAGGCGTTCCTAAATTAGGGTTTCCAAAGAAAATAACACGTGTAGGGTTCAATTCTAAATCAACTGAAGCTGCATTAGCCATATGATTAACTTCGGCTATGATTTTAATATTTGTATTAGCATCTATGGTATTACGTAATGTTGCATACGTATCATCAAAAGACCTGTTACTTATAGAAAGTGTTAAGCCTTGAACAACTGCTGGTGTAGACATATTAGGATTTTCTGGTTCATTATTGTCTTTACAAGACGATAATAGTATTAAAACTGCAATTACTAAATTAAGTTTCATAATTAGTGTTTATTTTATGTTAAATATAACATCTATATTTAATTACGAATTAACTTAGAGTCTAGATGCTAATTTTTAATAAAATTATTAAAACCAAAGTAAGTTTTAGCTATGAATTAGATATTTATGCAAGCGCTTAGCTTATGAAAATTCGCCATGCTCAAATTACTATATTAAAAGAAAGGAAATGGTAGTCTATCAAGAAAACTTAGAGTTTTTTATAACAATTTAATTGGGCTTAGAACAACAAAAACCATATAACCATTATATTTTATTTAAAAATTTAGCAAGCTCATACATTCATTAAACAGGTGGAATAAACGTTTTGTCTATTATTTATTGAAAGTATTGGAAATAATACCGAAATTAGCCGGAATCAATTAGTTAGGATTATAACAAACCCAAATTATATTTCAAAACCTAAAATGAAACACTTTATCATTCTCTCACTTCTCATCGTTAGCTTGTGTGGTTTTACACAAGAAAATCCGGTTATAGATTTAAATTTATATCACCTTAATGGGCAAGTTAAGTCTGTAGAGGAATTTAACCTAAATACAAAAGGAAATTCTAAATCTGAAACAAACTTAAATGTTAACAATTACAAAACTAATATAGACAAGCATCCTGTAAGAAAGATACTTTTTAACAAAAAGGGTTACGAAACCGAAACGCATGAGTATACGTCTGGAAAATTATCTAGTAAAATAGAGTACCTCTTAAACCCAGAGATGCAGAAAGTTAAATCTAAACATTACACCTATGCAAATAATACCTTTACGGTTAGTAAAAACAATAAGTCATTAGTTTTTCTTTATGATTTAAAACAAAGGCTTTCTCAATTATCTACAACTGAAAACCAACTGGCTATCAATACATTATTTCTATATGATGACCAAAACAGAATAGTAGAAATTACATACGAAAAAGGTTATGGCACGTATAACGGAAGAGATAAGTTTTTTTATGATAAAAAAGGGCATTGTGTTAAAAAGATAACACACAATGTTCCAGAAAAGGATGTTAAGAACATCTACATTATGAGGTATAATGAGCAAGGGCATGTTTCAGATTCTTTAAAATTAAACCCTGGAGGATTACTGCTTAATACTATTAGCTACGAATACTTATATGATTCTAAAAATAATTGGATTACGCGATTTGCGAGTACTAATAACGCGATTGAAAACATAACAAAACGTGTTATTAAATACTATGGTGAAGATGAAGAAAAAATAGACACTGATTTTTATGATGACACCAACGACAAAGAACAAGATGTTACTAGCATAGAAAATCAAGTACTTCCTTTAAACAACAAAGAAAACACAACACCAACAACGATTATAAAACCCAAAAAAGAGCTTATAGAAAATAAGCCTGCAAAACAAAATATTACTACAGCCACTCAAGCATCAAGACATATTACAAAAAAACCTTTAGCAGAGAACTCTTTAGATAAAAAATCGATTAAAGAAAAAACTAAGCTAGACAAAAAAAATAAAAAGCTTGAAGAAGAACGGTTAGCGAAAGAGAAAGAACTTAAGATAAAGCGATTTAAGGAAAAGGCAAAGCAAGATAAAATTAATCAAAAACTTGAAGCCGAAAAACTTGAAAAAGAAAAAAAGCTTCAAGAAAAACAAGCCAAAGAGAAAGCCAAGCAGGATAAAATCGATAAAAAAAATGAAGAAGAAAGGCTGGCTAAAGAAAAAGAGCTAAAAATTAAACAATACAAACTAAAAGCTAAACAAGATAAAGTCAATCAAAAACTACAAGCAGAACGTAGGGCTGCTGAACAGGCTCTTCAAGAAAAATTAGATAAAGAAAAGGCTAAACTAGACAAAATCAATCAAAAATTAGAAAAAGAAAAACTAGCTATAGAAAATAAAACCAAGAAAAAAGAAGCTAAACAACAAAGCTAAAATGCCGTTGTCCTAGATTTCTAATACTTTCTACAATTATATATTGATTTTTGCCATTAAGCGTTCCTCATAAATTCTTCAGCTTTATCAACCATATTTTTACTCCCGCAAATAAAAGGAACACGTTGGTGTAATTCTGTTGGTTCTATATCCATAATTCTTGTAAAGCCATTACTGGCTTTGGCATTAGCTTGTTCGGCTAAAAAGGCCATGGGATTACATTCATAAAGCAAGCGTAATTTACCATTTGGATTTTTAGAACTTTGAGGGTATAAATATATACCGCCCTTAATCATATTTCTATGAAAATCTGAAACCAAAGACCCAATGTATCTAGATGTATAAGGCCTATCCCCTTCTTCTTCTTGACAATATTTTATGTAGTTTTTAATCCCTTTTGGAAAATGGACATAATTACCTTCATTTACAGAATAAATAGCTCCATCTTCTGGGAATTCCATATCAGGATGCGATAAATAAAAGGACCCAATCGCAGGATTTAATGTAAAACCATTAACACCATCTCCTGTTGTATAAACTAGCATTGTAGAGGTACCATAAACCACATAACCTGCGGCAACTTGCTGGTTTCCTTTTTGCAAAAAATCTTCTAATTGTACCGGAGTTCCCACAGGAGTAATTCGTCTATAAATTGAAAAAATAGTTCCTACAGAAACATTAACATCAATATTACTAGACCCATCTAAGGGATCTATTAACACCACGTATTTATTTTGATGATTTTCATCTTGGCTATTAATAACAATATAATCATCTTCCTCTTCGCTAGCAATACCACAAACTATATTCCGTTTTGTAAGGGTTTGAATAAATTTTTCGTTAGCATAAATATCTAACTTTTGCTGATCTTCACCTTGTATATTAGTATCGCCAGCAGCTCCAATAATATCAACAAGTCCTGCTTTATTAACTTCATGATTTACCACTTTAGCAGCTAATCTAATAGAATTTAAAAGACTTGATAATTCGCCCGAAGAATATTTAAAAGAGGATTGGTTTTCAATAATAAATTCTCCTAAAGTTTGATTTTTGTGAGCCATGAATTTAATTTTTAATTCTGTACAAATATCTATAAATTTTAAACAACTACAACGTTTTCGTTAAACATTAATATGAGAAACTAATTAACTTTTAAGTTATATTTGATTATAATTATTTTATTTATGAAATTTACCATTAGGCCAGCTACTAAAAACGATATGCCCCAAGCACTTAACTTAATAAAAGAGTTAGCTATTTTTGAAAAAGAACCCGAAGCTGTAGAGGTAACTATTACAGACTTACAAAACGATGGATTTAGCAAAAATCCAGCCTTTTATTGCTTTGTAGCCGAGGTAAACTCTAAAATTGAGGGGATTGCTTTAATTTACAATCGTTATTCTACCTGGAAAGGCAAGATATTACATCTAGAAGATTTAATTGTAAGTCAAGCTATGCGCGGTCATGGTCTTGGTACTGCACTCTTAAATGAGGTTATTAAATACGGCCATAAATTAGGTGTTAAACGTATAAACTGGGAAGTTTTAGACTGGAACGAACCCGCTATTGCTTTTTACGAAAAAAAAGGCGCCCATGTTATGCGAGATTGGAACGTGGTGCAAATTAATGAAGATGGTATAAAAAACTATATAGCACAATTATAGTATGCAAGTATTTAAATTTGGTGGCGCATCTGTTAAAGATGCGATGGGTGTAAAAAATGTGGCTTCGGTTTTACAAAAAGTTGGTCATAAAGACACTTTAATAGTTGTATCTGCCATGGGTAAAACTACAAATGCTCTTGAGCTTGTCATTAAAAATTATTTTGAAAATAAATCTGAATTATCCAATGCCATTAACGATGTAAAAACATTTCATAATAACATACTAAAAGATTTATTTGATAATAATAACCATATTGCATTTAAAAAAATTGCTAACTTCTTTGATGAATTAAATGCTTTTTTAAAAATAAATAAATCGCCAGATTATAATTTTGTTTACGATCAGGTAATTGGTTACGGCGAATTAATTTCAACTACAATAATTAGCGAATATTTAAACGCTATACAATTAAAAAACAACTGGGTAGATGTTCGTAACCATATTAAAACAGATTCTTATTACCGGCGAGCCAATGTAAATTGGAATAAAACACAGCAGTTAATAACATCGTCACTCAATACTTCGGTTTTAAACATTACACAAGGTTTTTTAGGCAGTGATGCTAATAATTTTGTAACCACATTAGGTAGAGAAGGTAGTGATTACACGGCTGCCATTTTTGCCTATTGCCTAAATGCAGAAAGCGTTACCATTTGGAAAGATGTCCCTGGTGTTTTAAATGCAGACCCTAGGTACTTTGAAAACGCACAACTGCTTAACAAAATCTCATATACTGAAGCTATAGAACTGGCCTTTTATGGCGCTTCGGTTATTCACCCAAAAACGTTGCAACCACTACAAAGAAAGGAAATCCCTTTGTATGTTAAATCTTTTTTAGAGCCAGAAGCTTTAGGTACAAAAATTAGTAAAAATGAGCCATTAGACCCTGTGATTCCTTGCTTTATTGTTAAGAAACATCAAGTTTTAATTTCGCTATCATCATTAGATTTTTCATATATCGTTGAAGAAAATATTAGCGAAATTTTTAATCTTTTACACCTATATAAAATGAAAGTAGATGTTATACAAAATTCGGCCATTAGTTTTTCGGTTTGTGTTGATGATTTATATAATAATTTAGGTGAATTATTGCATCATTTAAAAGCCAAATTTAATGTAACTTGCCACGAAAATGTGTCCTTATATACAATTAGGCATTACACCCAAAAGGCAATAAACCAAATTGAAACTGGTAAAACACTTTTATTAAAGCAATTAACACAAGAAACTGTCCAAGTAGTAACTAAATAGTTTATTTAGTACATTTACGCTCATGACTAAACTAAATGATACAGGGTTAGTAACCGCCAAAGAGGTGGCTTCGGCTATTCAATTAAGTAAATATGGCTTTATAGGCACTTTTATTGGATGGATTTTAATGAAAGTTCTAAAAATATCGACCATAAACAAAGTCTATAAGCGTAATAAACACCTTAACGAGCTTCCTTTTTTAAATAGTATCCTTGACGATTTTCAAATTAAATTTGAAATTCCCGAAGAAGACTTAAAGCGTTTACCCAAAGATGGCGCTTATATTACCATTTCCAATCATCCGCTTGGAGGTATAGATGGTGTTTTGCTTTTAAAACTAATGCTAGAACAGCGTAAGGATTTTAAAATTATAGCCAACTTTTTACTGCATAGAATAGTACCTTTAAAACCCTATATAATGCCTGTTAATCCTTTTGAGGATCGTAAGGATGTAAAATCCAGTATTGCAGGTTTTAAAAACGCAATACTCCACCTAAGAGATGGGCATCCATTGGGTATTTTTCCTGCTGGAGAAGTATCTACCTACCGTGATGGTAAATTGGTAGTAGATAAGCCTTGGGAAGAAGCTGCCATGAAATTGATTAAAAAAGCTGAAGTTCCTGTAGTTCCTATTTACTTTCATGCCAAAAATAGTAAACTATTTTACAAGCTTTCTAAAATTAGTGATACGTTTAGAACCGCTAAATTACCTTCGGAAGTACTCACACAAAAACGACGAACAATACGGGTTAGAATTGGAAAACCAATTTCTGTAGCAGATCAAAAAGAATATAATACTATTGAGGACTTTTCGGAATTTTTACGAAAAAAAACCTATATGCTTGCTAACGCTTTTGAAGAAAAATCTAAAATATTAGAAAACATATCGTCTACTCTAAAAACACCAAAAACACCAAAAAATATAGTAACACCTGTTGACAGTCAATTAATGATCGGCGAAGTAGAATCGCTAAGAGCAGAAGATTACAGGTTATTACAAAGTAAAAATTATGAAGTGTTTTTGGCTGAAGCAGAAAAAATACCAAATATCCTTCGTGAAATTGGAAGGTTACGTGAAATTACATTTAGAGAAGTTGGAGAAGGTACAAACGAAGCTATAGATTTAGATACGTTTGATAATTACTACCATCATATGTTTTTATGGGATAATAACCGTAATGTTCTTGCTGGTGCATATAGAATGGGACTAGGCTCTAAAATTTACGAGAAATATGGCATAGATGGCTTTTATTTACAAGATTTATTTAGGTTTGAGCCCGAACTCCATAAAATGATGAGCCAATCTATAGAAATGGGTAGAGCCTTCATTATCAAAGAATATCAACAAAAACCAATGCCTTTATTTTTACTTTGGAAAGGCATTGTACATACCACGTTGCGTTATCCTAATCATAAATATTTAATTGGCGGCGTAAGTATTAGTAATCAGTTTTCTAACTTCTCAAAATCATTAATGATTGAGTTTATGAAATCGCATTATTACGATCCTTACATTGCACAATACGTCCATCCAAAAAAGGAATTTAAAGTTAAATTAAAAGATGCTGATAAAGATTTTGTTTTTGATGAAACTGAAGCCGATTTAAATAAATTTGACAAAGTTATTGATGAAATTGAACCAGGCGCATTACGTTTACCTGTGCTGCTTAAAAAATATATAAAACAAAATGCACGCTTAGTAGCTTTTAATGTAGACCCTTTATTTAACAATTCTGTTGATGGGTTAATGTATATTAAAATTTCTGATTTACCCGATAGTACAGTGCGTCCTGTTATGGAAGAATTCCAAGCAGAATTAGAACGTAAATTTATGGAGAGTAATGAGCGTTAATTTAACTTATAATCTTTTACAAATACCTTGAAATAAGTTTTTATCTCCTCACGTGCTTTTAAAAAGGCGGCATGCTTTTCTTCATCTGTACCCTCTAATTTTGATGGGTCGTAAAAATTATGGTGTAAACGCTTAGCATTCTTACTCGGTATATACGGGCAATTTTCGTTAGCGTGATCACACACGGTAATGATATAATCAAAATCTATATTAGCGTACTCATCTACATGATTTGATGTATGATGGTCTATACTAAGTCCATCTTCTTTCATTATGGCCAATGCGCCTGGGTTTAAACCATGAGTTTCTATACCTGCACTATATACATTAACGTTTGTGTGATCTAAAAAATGATTTAAATAACCATGTGCCATTTGGCTTCTACAGGAGTTTCCTGTACATAAGACTAATATATTTTTCATACTTCTCTATGTCTCTTTCAAAAAATCTCTAGTAATTAAAGATCTTAAAATTTATAATTATTTAAACTTAAAAATTAGCAACATCCGCTTCCTGGTGTACAGGAAGATGCATTGTTAGAAACACTTTCTAAAGCATCTACTTCTGGCACACCACAAAGTTCTTTGGCTTTACAATCTGTTTTCTCAATGGCTAATTTAAGTATTATGTTATTTTCCCGTATTTCGAAATCGTTAACAAATAATTGCGCTGTATGGAAGTTAGCGTTGCTGTATTCAAACTTAACCTCAGCATCTAATTTATAGGGTTTCATTTTACCTACTTTATTTAAAATTCCCAATGCTTTATAACAAGACATATATTGAGTTTTACCTAACTCACTTGGGCTTTCCCAAAGCTGCACAATAGTTTCTTTCCATGTATCTGTTTGACCTCCGCAATCAACAGAATCAATAGTTACGTGCTTTACCTCTGTAATATGATAATTAGCACCAACTAATACATTTGGTGCGTATTCAAATAATAAACTTTTATCTTTATGTACATTTAATGTATTAAAAAAATCTTCTGTTTTCATATTGATTATTATTTATAATGTTTTATTAAGTTAGCAACAATTAGATGTCGTTTTATTAAAAAACGAATTAAAAAGGGATTGAAACTCTTTAAAGCGACTAACGTTTAAGCAATAACAAAATTTTTTACCTTTAAAATCTCCTTTTAACAAACCTGCTTTATTTATAACTTGTAAATGCTGAGATATGGTTGGTTGTGACAAACCTATTTCATCAACAATATCATTACATATACAATGTTCTTGTTTGCTTATAAACTGTAAAATTTTTACCCGAGCAGGATGCGCAAATACTTTAGCTATAATGGCTATGTCATTTATATCATCTGAATATTTATCTAGTTTAGATGCACCCATATATCGATATTTATCATATGTAATATTGCAATATTACGATTATAATCATATATAAAAAAGCCAAAAAGTAAATTCTTGGCTTTAAATTATTATTTTATAATCCTTTAAACCAATTTTGGAAATGCTCTCCCAATACAGGTGTTAGCTTTTTTTCGCCACCTAAAGCACCTATTAAACTCATAATCCAAAATACAATTAAGACTAAATTTAAAATCCAACCTACAACAGGAATAAACCATAGAACAAATGACAAAATTAGTAATCCAAGCATTTGTCTTATATAAAAAGAGCCTAAATCTGTTTTTTCACCATTGTTCATAACCATAGCTATTATCCAACCAATTAGAGTAATATGTGCAATTATAGCTACATTTTTACCGTCGCTAAAAACTTCTTTAGCATCATCAGCAAATTCACTTGCAGTTTCTTTAGCTTCGTTAGCAAACTCTTTGGCTTTTTCTTTGGCATCATCGGCAAAATCGCCAGCTTTTTCAACGGCTTTCTTTGTACCGTCTTTTGCATCATCTAGCATATCATTTAAATCATCACCTAAATTTTTTTCGTCAGACATATTAATTGTAGTGTTATAGTTATGTGCTAAAGATAATAAAAAAAACAAATTGAAATCACATACTTTAAATTGACTTCCTAAGAAAAAATAAATTCGCTACAATTTATTAAGAAATCGTTTTATTCTTTTTTTAGTATGAGTAAGCTTCTTAATACCTACCTCTGACAGAATTTCTAATTTCTCATCTACCTCTTGAGATAAATGCTTTGTCTTTTTTTTAGCTTTTTCAAATTCTTTTTCTGCTTTTATGGCATATTTATTGGCTGTTTCTTTAAATTCAGAATAAGCAATTTTAGCATCTTGTTCTATTTCAGATATATTTTTTTGAGCATTTTCTTTAAAATCATCAAATTTATCAAGGGATATATCAGCCAATTCAATAGCCTTATCTTTAGATGAAAAGCATATGTTTTTAGCTAAATACTTAATCTCATCTATTTTTTTACTAATGTCTGATTTATTTTCAAAAGTTTCATCATGTATAACTTCTGCCTCATAAACGGTTTCGTCTTCTTTAACTGTATTTCTTTTTTTAAACATTATTATATCTATATATCACTATTAGTCAATGATATCCATAAAATGTTACATTACAAATAAATTGTTTATCAAAAAAGATGTCTTTATTATTTTTTTAAAATAGAAGATTCATATATTTCTATCCATTGCTTAGTATTAACTTTTGCGGTTAACTCACCTATTAACTTAAAAGGGATATCTTCCATTTTCTTAAACCTAATACAACTTTTACCTATATCTAACTTATACTTACAACGTTTCGCATATTCTGAAACAAACCAATCCATCAATTCTGTTTTACTATATAAAACCATACTATATACAGCTATAAAGTTTTTTTGCGATGCTAAATTCATGAATGGCAAGGGTAACTTAGGATTACAATGATAACCATTTGGGTATAAACTATGCGGCACGACATAACCTAACATACCATAAGACATGACTTCTTCCATGCCTTTTGGAAGGTTATCTAGAATGTATTTTCTTAGCGTTTTAAAAGCTCTCTTTCTGTCTTCTGGTAGTTTATCCAGATATTCTTTTGGTGTTAAAGCGTTGGATTGCATCATGGTTTTGAGATAGATATACTAAAATTTTAAATCTTTTATTAAAAATATTAAAAATTAAATAATCATAACTCAAATTACTGAAAAACAATGATTAACATAAAACATCTAAGCTATTAAACAACAAAACCTACTAAATCTTCAATTTTAGAAATTAACTGAATTTTTATAGTGGTATCTTTAAGTGAAATTTTATTATACTTAGAAACAAAAATAGTTGAAAAGCCTAATTTTTCGGCTTCTAAAATACGTTGTTCTACACGTTGAACTGGTCTTATTTCTCCCGAAAGTCCAACCTCGGCTGCAAAACAAAAATCTTTTTGTAAAGCCATATCTTCATTTGATGACAAAATCGAGGCTACCACAGCCAAGTCTATCGCAGGATCGTCTACCGTTATACCACCCGTTATATTTAAAAAAACATCTTTAGCTCCTAAACGAAACCCTGCGCGCTTTTCTAAAACAGCCAACAACATGTTTAATCGTTTAGCATTAAAGCCCGTTGCAGAGCGTTGAGGTGTACCATAAACCGCTGTACTTACTAATGCCTGAACCTCTATCATTAAAGGACGCATACCTTCTAAGGTTGCAGCAATAGCGTTTCCTGAGAGTTCTTCGTCTTTTTTTGAAATTAATATTTCTGAAGGATTAGAAACTTCTCGCAAACCAGAACCTTGCATTTCGTAAATCCCTAATTCGTTTGTAGAACCAAAACGGTTTTTGTGAGCTCTTAAAATTCTAAACACATGATTACGGTCACCCTCAAATTGTAATACGGTATCCACCATATGTTCTAATATTTTAGGACCAGCTATATTTCCGTCTTTAGTGATATGACCAATTAACAAAACTGGTGTCGCAGTTTCTTTAGCAAACTTTATAAGCTCTGTAGTACATTCTTTTATTTGAGATATACTTCCAGACGACGACTCTATATAATCGCTATGTAGCGTTTGAATAGAGTCAATAATAACCACATCTGGTTGAAGCGTCGTAATTTGTTTAAAAATATTTTGAGTTTTTGTTTCTGTTAAAATGTAGCAATGGTTGTTGTTAGGATTAATCCGCTCCGCTCGCATTTTTATTTGTTTCTGACTTTCTTCGCCAGATACATATAATGTTTTGTATGGTAATTTTAATGAGATTTGAAGTAGTAATGTACTTTTACCTATACCTGGCTCACCACCTAAAAGTGTTAGAGACCCAGGAACGATACCACCTCCTAAAACACGATTAAACTCGCCATCATAAGTGTCTAAACGTGGCTCTTTAGAGGCATCAATCTCATTGATTCGTAAAGGAATTGATGCTTTTTTTGCTATAGATGTTGAAGGTTTCCAATCACTCTTTTCTGGTTTTTGGATAACTTCTTCTACAATCGTGTTCCAAGCTTTGCATGTTGTACATTGACCTTGCCATTTTGCGAATTGAGAGCCACAACTTTGACAGAAAAAAGTTGTCTTTATTTTTGCCATATTTTTTACCTAATCGCTTAGATTAAAAGAAACTAATTCTATTATAAAATTGAAACTAATACCCAAAATCTTCTTTAATTAAATCTGCTTTTTCTAGCATGATGTCTTTTGTAATACCCGCAATTTCTTTTAAAGTGTATCCTGCTTGATATGTACGCATTGCTTTTTTAGGTTCTCCTGTTTCTTCATAAAAACGAGCAATATAATAGGTGCCTAAAAGAGTTTCTGGGTAGGCTTTTCTTGCCATTTTACCTAATTCTTCAAAGTACTCATAAGTTTCGTTTTTTTCAATAGCTGCCGAAATAGCTTTAAAATCGTTAATCAATACTTTTTTATCTATGCCCAAGACATCGTTAATAGTTTGATATTTTTCTTGAAGATATAACACCGGAGAAATCTCTAATTCTAGGATAACATCTTTATACTCTTTTCTACTTATAGGCTGATAAACTTTAAAAATACTTTCAATAGCTCGAGGTATGGCATAAGTTGGTACAGAATAATGTGATGCATTCTCAAAACTATCAAATGTAAATGTTAATTTTTCATTATTTACAGCTAAAATATCTGTATTTAATGCCTCTGTTCCCTTTTTTAAAGATGAGGTATCATTTTTTGTGTTTGCTAAATAATAAAAAGTTTTGGCTTGTATTTTACCTAAAGCTTCTGGTAAATAATCTATCATGTTTGGAGCCAATTCTGGGCTTATTGAGACATAAGCACTAAATACAGGGTCTGGTTTTAATAAGTAATAGTTAATAAAATTAGCCGTTTCTCCATGGCCAACAGCAACTTTAAATTTACCTACTTTATATGTTTTTTCTATATAAGGAATTAATTCCATACCTATAAATTCAAAAAAAGCTGCACCAGTTTCTATGGGTAACGAATTTTGCTCAGAATACATACAATCATCAAAACGTTTATCTATTTGATTAACACCTACAACTATAGCTCCCGGCATATCTTCCCAATAAGAATAATAATCTACATTTCCTGCAACAGCTTCAAACATATAATCGCCATCTAGTACTATAAAAAGCGGAAAACCTTTATCTTCACTAGCATCGTAGCCTCTTGGAAGTTGAATTTTAATTTCGCGAGATTCTCCAAGTTTTGAAGATTCTATAGTTTCATACTTAACTTGTGCATTAACAAAATGTAATGACGTTATAAAGGATAAAAAGTAAAATAAGTGTTTCATTTTGATTAAATACTTTTAGAATATGATTATTAGCAAGGTACTAAAATAACATTTAGATTTTAAACGCAAATAAAATCTGTTCTTAATACAAATACTATTCTAGCGAATGCCTCTTTTTTCTGTTATAAATGGGTAGGTATACAAGTGATATTCCACCACAAAGAATAATCATGAGTGTTTGCGAAGCCCACATAATCCATCCAAAAGCATAGCTTGGATCTTCTGAAATACCAAAAATACTAAAGGCCAAGAATATAGCAACAGGATAGGTGCCAATGCCTCCATTTGAAGCCGCAATGCTAAAACTGGCCGCTATAAAACCAATTAAAACAGCACCAGTAGAGATTCCTTGTAAATCTTCTATAGCCAGCGAGGTAACATAAAACATCAATACATACATACTCCATATAAATAGGGTATGAAAAACAAATGCCCACTTTTTTTTCATTTTAAAAATACTAAGTGCACCTTCAATCAAACCGCTAACAAAGGTTTTTATTTTTAATGCGATTTTAGAATTGCTTTTTTTTATGTAAAGCATAAAAAGAATAGCCATAACAGATAACAAGGTCAAGGCAATAAATATTTTAACAGGATTAAACTTTTCTATTAAAAAATTATAAATAAAGTCAAATTCCAGAAAAAGTGTGATGCATATGATACTTAACATCACGATTAAATCGGCAATGCGCTCTGCAACGATAGTTCCAAACCCCTTTTCAAAAGGCACACCCTCATAATTGGTAAGTATGGATGCTCTAGCCACCTCGCCCGCTCTTGGTATGGTGTAATTAATTAAATAAGTGGCAAAAACAGCCATAACGCTATTACCAAACTTAATTTTATGCCCCATGGGTTCTAATTGAAAACGCCAACGGTAAGCACGAGATAAATGACTTAATAACCCCAAAAAAACACCTAATAAAATCCAACTTTTATTTGATGCTTTCCAATACGCTATAATTTTTGGGAGCGGTACACTTTTTAAAGAATACCAAACTAAAAAAACTCCCAACAATAGTGGGAGTATAATCTTTAATATATGTTTTACTTTTTTGCTCAAAAGCCTATTTTAATAAATTAGTAGACTCATCTGGAAATACCAAAGCAGGTTTAAATACTTTAGCTTTCTCTATATCCATAAAGGCATAAGTAATTAAAATTAATGTGTCTCCAATAGAAACTTTTCTAGCAGCGGCCCCGTTAAGGGTAATTTCGCCACTTTTTCGTGGTCCAGGAATACAATACGTTTCTAAACGCTCACCGTTATCATTATTTACAATTTGAACTTTCTCGCCTTGTATAATATTGGCAGCGTCCATTAAGTCTTCATCGATAGTTATACTACCAATATAGTTAAGTTCTGCACCCTTACACTTAACTCTATGAATCTTGGATTTTACGACTTGAATTTGCATTTGGCAAAGATAATTAATTTAGAGCGATATTATCAATTAGTCTAATATCATCTGCATATACAGCTATAAATGCTCTATATGTTTTTTGTTCAACTATTTGTTTAATTGGTTTTAGGGTTTCAATATCTGCAATAATGAAATATTCTAATGTTAATAAATCATTATTTTCAAATTGATTATCAACCCATTCCATAATTTGAGTAGCACTTTTTGTGCCAAAATCTTTTTTGGCAGCTGTTAAAGTTTTATAAATAAATGGAGCTACCTGTTTATATTCTGGTTTTAACCTTGTGTTTCTTGAACTCATGGCTAAACCATTTGGCTCTCGATGAATTTCGCACCCAACAACATTGACTGGTATTTGATATTTTTCTGCCAACTTTTTAATAATGGCCAATTGTTGAAAATCTTTTTCGCCAAAATATGCATTATGAGGCTTTACAATATCAAATAAACGGCTTACTATAGTGCCTACACCATCAAAATGACCTTGACGAAATTTGCCTTCCATCTCAAACTCTAAGCCATCAAAATCAAATTTTTGAGATACTGTATTGCCTTCATAAACATCATCAACACTTGGTGCATAAACCAAAATATTTGTTTCACTAATGGTATTTAACAATGTTACATCAGTTTCTAAAGTTCGTGGGTATTTATCCAAATCGTCTTGGTTATCAAACTGCGTTGGATTTACAAAAACACTTACAATAACTTTATCATTTTCTTCTAAAGCTTTTTTTACTAACTGCAAATGTCCTTGGTGTAAAGCTCCCATTGTGGGAACCAAACCTAACTTTAAACCCTTGTGCTTAAAAGCCTCTATTATCGATACAATTTGCTTTTTTTCTGTGTAAACCACCTCTATTTAATAAAAAATTAACGCTTGCAAACTTAATATTTTACAATCAATTAGCATAAATTTTTGTACTTTTGCGTGATTTTTCTTTTCAATTATTAGAAAGTCTAACGTTAATTACGTTAACTTATGATTATTTAAAAATTAAAGAAACAGTCATTAATTGCTATTTACAAAGCCTTTATAAGTCACCAAAAACAAACATATGAAAGATAAGAGGATATTATATGTATCATCTGAAGTAGTACCTTATTTGCCTGAGACCGAAATTTCTTCTATGTCTTTTGAAGCACCAAGATTGGTAAATCAACAAGGCGGACAAATAAGAATCTTCATGCCCAGATATGGTAATATTAATGAGAGAAGACACCAGCTACATGAAGTTATTAGACTATCTGGTATAAATCTGGTTATTAACGACTTAGATATGCCTCTTATTATAAAGGTAGCATCTATACCAAAAGAGCGAATTCAGGTTTATTTTATTGATAACGACGAGTATTTTAAAAGAAAAGCCACGTTAACGGATGAGGATGGTAAATTATTTTCAGACAATGACGAACGTGCTATTTTCTTTGCAAAAGGCGTTATAGAAACCGTTAAAAAATTAAACTGGGCACCAGATATTATCCATGTGCATGGTTGGCTAGCATCGCTTTTACCTATTTATCTTAAAGAGTATTATAAAAATGAGCCTTTGTTTAATGAGAGTAAGATTGTAACTTCTATTTACAATCAAAGCTTTGAAAACACATTAAACAAGGATATGGTAAAAAAGATAGAGTTTGATAACATCTCTGGAGATGCCATAAAAACGTTAAAAGAACCAACTTACAATAACTTAATGAAAGTTGCTATTGACTATTCTGATGCGTTAATTGTTGGCTCTGAAAACATTCCTGATGATTTGAGCAACTATTTAAAAACTTCAGGAAAACCAGTTTTAGAATATAAAAGTAAGGATGAATTTGGTGAAGCTTACACAACATTTTTTAATAATACCGTTTTAGGTTAACCAATGACATCTAAGTTAATATCTATGAAAAAGATACTTAAAGCTATCAAACTATCTCTTGTTTTAATTTGTATTGTTTCTTCTTTTATTGCATGCGACAAAGATTTTAACGTTATTGAAAGTGATGTTCTTGGCGTTGATAACACAAATTTCTCAACAAATATAGATAGTATATTTCCTATATCTGCTTACAATAAAAGGTTAGATTCTTTAGAAATAAATAATCTACCAGCTGGTATATTAGGAGTTTTTAACGACCCAGCTTATGGTTTAACTACGGCTAGTATCGTTACTCAAATTACCCCAATGTCATTTCCTACATCTACCAACTCTAGCTTGTTTGGTGTTAATCCAGTGATAGATGACGTTATTTTAAGTATACCTTATTTTAGTAGAGTAACAGGAGTTGATAATAGCGGAAACAGTACATTTACCATAGATTCTTTGTATGGAACTCCAAACTCTAGAATAAAGATTACTATTTTTCAAAATAATTATTTTTTAAGAAATTTTAATCCAAACAGTGCAAATAATAGCCCACAAAACTATTTTTCTAATGCAAATAGTACTCAAAATTCTATATTTACGGGTTCACAAACTGTAAATTTTGATGAACAAATTGGTCAAAATTTATATGAAAACGATGAATTTATAGTAAGTAATGATGCTATTGTAACAAATACAGGAACAACTGATGAAGATGCTGTTCGCTCTTCACCTGCATTAAGAGTTATTTTACCAAATGATGACACTACTAACAATTTTTGGACAAGAACAATAATAGATAGAGACGAAGATGATGTATTAAGCAATGCCAATAACTTTAGAAACTATTTTAGAGGGCTTTATATCAAAGCAGAATCTGTAGATGGTAATGGTAATATGGTTTTACTTAATCTTGCATCTTCAGATGCAAGAATTACAATACGCTATACTAATGGGCCTGCAGACGATAGAACGCAAAATAATACATACGTTTTAAACTTTTCTGGAGTTAGAGTAAACCCAATAATTAATGATTTTAATATTCCTCTGCAAAATGGCAACAGAACATTAGGTGATGAATCCTTATTTTTAAAAGGACCTTCGGGCTCTATGGCTGTTGTTGATTTATTTGGCAAAGATAACACTGGTCTTAAAGATTTTTTAGACACTTACAGAGCAACAGACAATAATGGAGAATATATTACAGACCCAACTACGGGTAATTTTATCTTAAAAAGATTGATAAATGAAGCCCATTTAGCTATTTACGAAGATGAAACAATAGATACTGGTGGTCAAGACGACTTCCATGCATTTGATAGATTGTATGCTTACGATATTAAAAACAACACCCCTACTATAGATTATCAATTTGACCTTACCGCAAATCAACAAAATCCATTTAACTCTAATATAATAAGTCTAGGACAAAGGCTTACTGATAATAATGGTTTATCTAAATACAAAATACGCTTAACCGAGCACTTAAACAATATATTACAGCGAGATTCGCTAAACACACAAATAGGTTTAACTTTATCTACAAATGTAAACCTTACAAATAATGTTCAAATACTAAACAGCAATGATAATGTAAATGCCGTTCCAGGAGCATCTATTGTATCTCCCAGAGGCACCATATTTTATGGTAGTAACGAAGCTGTTTCAGTAGATAGAAGGCTAAAATTAAAAATCTTTTTTACCGAACCTAATTAAATTTAACTTATGTGTGGAATTGTAGGATATATTGGGCCTAGAGAGGCATACCCTATTATTATTGAAGGTTTAAAACGTCTAGAATATCGCGGTTACGATAGTGCTGGTGTTGCTATTTTTGATGGCGAAAATCTTAAAGTCTGTAAAACAAAAGGCAAAGTAGTAGATTTAGAAAAACGCTCTGAAAATGAAATCACCAAACATGGTAATGTTGGTATTGGGCATACTCGTTGGGCTACACATGGTGTGCCAAACGATGTGAACTCGCATCCCCATCTTTCTAACTCTGGCGATTTAGTAATCATTCATAATGGTATTATAGAAAATTACGAAACTCTAAAGCAAGAGTTAATACGCAGAGGGTATATATTTCATTCTGATACAGATACAGAAGTTTTAATAAATTTAATAGAAGATGTTAAAAAGCAAGAAGGTGTAAAACTTGGCAAAGCAGTTCAAATTGCATTAAATCAAGTTATTGGAGCCTATGCTATTGCCGTTTTTGATAAAACCAAACCTGGAGAAGTCGTTATTGCTCGACTAGGTAGCCCTTTGGCAGTAGGTATAGGAGAAGGCGAATTTTTTATTGCTAGTGATGCCTCTCCCTTTTTAGAATATACTAAAAATGCCATTTATTTAGAAGATGAAGAAATGGCTATTATAAGACTTCATAAAGATATTAAAATTAGAAAAATTAAGGATGATTCTCTGGTAGACCCATACATTCAAAAGCTTCAATTAAATTTAGAGCAGATTGAAAAAGGTGGATATGACCATTTTATGCTTAAAGAAATTCATGAGCAACCAAAGGCCATTACAGATACATATAGAGGTCGGTTATTAAGAAATGAAGCTATTATAAAAATGGCTGGTATAGAGGATAACATGAAAAAATTCCTTAATGCCAATCGTATTATAATAGTAGCTTGCGGTACCTCTTGGCATGCTGGCTTAGTTGCCGAATATATTTTTGAAGATTTAGCTAGGATTCCTGTAGAAGTTGAATATGCATCAGAATTTAGATATAGAAATCCTGTAATTACAGAGAACGATGTCGTTATTGCCATTTCTCAATCTGGGGAAACAGCAGATACTCTAGCGGCCATTAAACTAGCCAAATCCAAAGGCGCTTTTGTTTTTGGTGTTTGTAATGTTGTAGGATCATCTATTGCTAGAGAAACACATGCGGGGGCTTACACCCATGCTGGACCAGAAATAGGTGTAGCATCTACCAAAGCATTTACAACACAAATTACCGTGTTAACTTTAATAGCCTTGAGACTTGCTAGAGCTAAAGGCACTGTAAGTAGTTCTGATTTTCGTCAGCATTTATTAGAATTAGAGTTAATTCCAAAAAAGATTGAAGACGCTTTAAAATCGGATGAGCACATAAAAATTATTGCAGATATATATAAAGAAGCTAGCAATTTCCTTTATTTAGGAAGAGGTTATAACTTTCCTGTAGCACTTGAAGGCGCTCTTAAACTTAAAGAGATTTCTTACATACATGCAGAAGGCTATCCAGCTGCAGAAATGAAACATGGCCCAATAGCCTTAATAGATGAGAACATGCCTATTGTTGTTATAGCTACAAAAAAAGGACATTACGAAAAAGTAGTTAGCAATATTCAAGAAATAAAATCTAGAAAAGGAAAAATTATTGGCATAGTGACTAAGGGAGATACTCAAGTTAAGGCATTAGCCGATCATGTTATAGAGGTTCCCGAAACATCAGAATCGCTATCACCATTACTAACAACAATTCCGCTTCAATTACTATCGTATCACATTGCCGTTATGCTAAACAAAAATGTAGATCAGCCTAGAAATTTAGCTAAATCTGTTACTGTAGAATAAAACAAACCCATATACATCCTCAAAATAAATACAAGCTATATTTAGTTAAAATAGCTTGTATTACTATTTTTTGCTATCATTTTATATAAATATAGTAATCAAATCATATTTTTTTTGCTAAATTTACTATGTATGCATAATTTTTTTATACATTTATAAACAAATTGTGTATTATATACATATAATGCTCTACTTATTTTTTAAATTAAACTAACTCAATAAATGAAGACATTTCTCCCCTTTTTGCTGTTGTTTTGTAGCTTATCATATTCGCAAACAACAATTCGAGGTACAGTAGTTGATGATAATGGGATACCTGTTGCTGGCGCAAATATTATTATCCTAAAAACAACGACTGGAACAATTACAGATTTTGACGGAACTTTTACATTAACCATTCAAAGTTCTCCACCATTCACAATTCAAGCCAGTAGTGTTGGTTTTGAAACGGCTTTAGTTGAAGTAAAATCAACTCAAGACAAAATAGCTATCATTCTTAAAGAAGGGACATCTTTAGATGAAGTTGTCATCTCGGCATCACGGACACCAGAACGAATTTTCGAATCTCCCGTAACTGTAGAACGCTTTGGTTTAAAAGAAATTAAAAATACGGCATCTTCAGATTTTTATGATGGTTTAGAAAACCTAAAAGGCGTTGACATTAATACTAACAGTTTAACCTTTAAGTCTATTAATACAAGAGGTTTTGCAACGTTCCAAAACACGCGTTTCATGCAGTTAGTGGATGGTATGGATAATGCAGCACCTGCACTAAACTTTCCTTTAGGGAACTTATTAGGCATGATTGAAACTGATGTGCAAAGTGTAGAACTCTTACCTGGAGCTGCTTCAGCATTATATGGTGCCAATGCATTTAATGGTATACTTTTTATGCGTAGTAAAAGTGCTTTTGACCATACAGGAATTAGTGCTTACTACAAACAAGGTATAACATCACAAGAAGCCGCTGGAGATAATGATTACAAAGATTATGGTATTCGTGCCGCTCATAAATTTAGTGATAAATTTGCAGCAAAAATCAATTTTAGTTATTTGCAAGGTACAGACTGGGTGGCTAATAATACAAGAGGTAAAGACCGTACCAATACTTTTGTAAAACCAAATAGTACTAGAGAAAACGATATAGATTACGATGGCGTTAACGTATACGGTGATCTAGTCTCTACAAATATAAACACAGTTGCTAATAGGTTAGCCGAACTTGGCAGATTACCAAACCCAGCTTTAGCAAATCTTGTACCTTCAGTTGATGTAAGTCGAACAGGATATGATGAAGCAGATTTAACGGATTATGATGCAAAAAGCATAAAAGCTGATTGGGGCTTATACTTTAGACCTTGGGAAAACGATTTTGAAATTCAATATGTTGGAAAAATAGGCTCTGGATCTACAGTATATCAAGGTTCAAATAGATATTCTATAAAAAACTTCTTTTTATCTCAGCACAAATTAGAAATTAAAAACGATAATTTCTTTGTAAGAGGCTATTTAACCGCAGATAATGCTGGAGACTCTTACGATTTAGTGTTTACAGGTGTTAACATAAACAGAAAATGGAAAGCTGATGATGTCTGGTTTGGAGAATATACTGGGGCATTTATTCAGGGTACATTAGCTGGCTTAGATGCAAACCAAGCACATGCGCAAGCACGTACAGTTGCAGATACAGGTCGTTTTGAGCCTGGCTCAGAAGAATTTAAAAATGCCTTTAACCAAGTTATTAGTGACCCCGATGTACTTACAGGTAGTAAGTTTAGAGACGAATCTAAAATATATCATGCCGATGCTAATTATAACTTTAGTCATTTAACTGATTTTGCCGAAATACAAGTAGGTGGTTCATATAGACAATATCAATTAAACTCATTTGGATCTATTTATACTGATAGGTTAAGCGGCATTGATTATTCTGAAGTTGGTTTATACACTCAAATCCAAAAGAAATTTTTGGAAGATGATGCTTTAAAGTTAACAGCATCTCTTCGTTATGATAAATCAGAATTATTTGATGCTTTTTTCTCCCCAAGGTTATCACTTGGATATAATATTGATAAAAATCATAATATTAGAGCATCAGTACAAACAGGATTTAGAAACCCAGATACTCAAGCGTTATATATTGGTTTTAATGTTGGACCAATTATCTTATTAGGTAGTGCTCCAGATAACCCACAAAGGGACACCAGAGTTGCCCGAGTTGGAGATCCAACTAATAGTCTTTCGGCTGATGGAGCAACCATTATTGGTTCAGATACTTATAATTATGATGGGCAAGGCGCATATAATAATTCATTTACTAGAACTTCTGTAAGAGATTTTGCTGCATCTAGAAACCCTGCAGACTTAAAAGTAGCTAGTCCAGATATTGTTACTCCAGAACAAGTAACCTCTTTTGAGGTAGGGTATCGTGGGAAATTAGATAAAGTAATTATAGACTTAAGTGCTTACATAAACCAATATCAAGACTTTATTACTACGGTAGATGTTGTTAACCCTTTTTATGGCGATGTAGAATTAACGCAAACGGCACCAATAAATGGTACTCCAACACCCTTAGCATTAGCTGCAATAGCTAATCAAGATTTCCAAGCTTACAGAGCCTATACAAATACTACGGCTGATGTTAATTCTTTTGGTGCTGCTTTAGCCGTGACAACAAAAGTACTTGGTGATTTTGATTTAGGAATGAATTATACATATGCTAAACTTGATTTTGATCGCGAAGGTAATCCAGATTTTCAGACAAACTTTAATACTCCAGAACACAAAGTAAAAGCATCTTTTGGAAACACAGACCTTTTTAAAAACTTTGGATTTAATGTGGCATGGAGATGGAGTGATAATTATGTTTGGGAAGCTTCATTTGCAACAGACGAAGTGCCAGCTTACCATGTTATGGATGCACAAATTAATTATCGTGTTCCTAGCTTAAAATCATCATTTAAATTAGGAGCTTCAAACCTTTTGGGTGACGAATATTTTACTGCAGTAGGTACTGGCCTAATAGGCTCACAGTACTATCTTTCATGGACCATTAATAACCTATAAAATTACTATTATGAAATTTAAATATATATGTCTTTTAGCGTTCTCAATAGGTTTAATATCCTGTAATGATGACGATAGAATTTTACCCGAAGAAACCATATTACCCGAATTAACATCAGGTTCTGTAGATTTTTCTAACTATGTGGCTATTGGCGCTTCTTTTACAGCTGGATTTACAGATGGAGGATTGTTTATTGCTAGCCAAGAAAATTCTTTTCCTAACATACTATCAAAAGAATTTACTAAAGTTGGCGGAGGTAATTTTGTTCAACCATTAATGAGCGATAATACTGGAGGAATTTTAGTTGGCGGAAACATTGCCAGAAGCTATAGACTAACATTTAATTCCGAAACAGCCACCCCACAACCTTTAAATACTTTTTTAACAGAATTAGGAGCCCCTGTTCCAACGATTACTACAGAAGCAGGAATTAACATAGGAAGTGATTTTAATAATTTTGGGATTCCGGGAGCAAAAAGTTTTCATTTAATTGCACCTGGCTATGCTGGTTTTAACCCCTATTATGCAAGAATAGCATCTGCACCTGCGGCAACAGTTTTAGGTGATGCTATGGCAAAAAACCCAACATTTTTTACACTCTCGGAAGTTGGTGGTAATGATGTTTTAGGAAATGCTTTATCTGGAGGAGAAAGCGATATGATGGCTTCAAACTATGATCCAATTACTCCTGTTGGAAATTTTGATAATGCATTAAATCAATTGATAGATGGTTTAACATCCAATGGGGCTAAGGGTGTTATTACTAATGTACCTAACATAACTGATTTACCTCATTTTACAACAGTACCTTTTAAACCCTTAAGCCCTCTTAATCCTGCATTTGGTCCGCAAATACCAACACTAAATACTATTTTTGGTGCATTAAATGGTATTTTTGACGCCATAGACCCTTCAAGACGTATTGAGTTTTCGGAAACCGAAGCAAGTCCTGTTGTTATTTTTGATGAAACTTTAGTAAACATATCTGCCCAAATAAAAGGGGCATTAAATAATAGTTTAACATTTCCTGCTTTTGTACAATCTTTTGGCTTACCCGAAGCAGCAGCTCCACTGGTAGCTAATTTATTGGGTGATGCATATGGACAATCAAGACAAGCAACAGAAGATGATTTACTAGTTTTACCAAGTAGTGCTATTATAGGAACTCTAAATCAATCCTCTTTACAAAATTTGATTGCTGCAGGATTACCACCGCAATTGGCTGGACAATTTTCTGCTGAAGGTATTACACTCCCTTTAGAAGATAAATGGGTTTTGATTCCTAGTGAACAAGATGAAATAAGAGTCGCTACAGATGCTTATAACGTAATCATTAAATCAATAACAGATACTAACGACAACATTGCTTTAGTAGATTTGAATAATATCTTGGGAGAATTAACTTCTACTGGCATTAATTTTGACAGTTTCAATTTAAACACCGATTTAGTAACAGGTGGTGCTGTAAGTTTAGATGGTTTTCATTTAACAGCCCGTGGCTATGCCTTAATGGCTAATAAATTTCTAGAGGCTATAGATGATAAATTTGGCACAAACTTTATCGTTTCTGGAAACGTTGCAAAAGCTAACGATTACCCAACAAACTACTCGCCGTTGTTACAATAATTGCGAATCGTATACAATAAAAAAACACCTTCTAAATAAAGGTGTTTTTTTATGTCCAAAAAAGGAGATTTTTGAAACTAAAATTTAAATTAAAAACTCTATATTTGCACCCGAAAACAAAAAACGTTTTCAATCAATTAAGTCGCATAATATTAAACACATAAGTAATGTCTAAAGTTACAGGTAAAGTTGCACAAATAGTTGGCCCCGTTATCGATGTTGCATTCGGAGCAGGTTCAGAACTTCCAAAAATTTACGATTCGTTAGAAATTAAAAGACCAGATGGCTCTTTATTAGTTTTAGAAGTACAATCTCATATTGGAGAAGATACCGTTCGTACTATTGCTATGGATTCTTCGGATGGTTTAAGTAGAGGTACTGAAGTTACTGCTACTGGCGCACCTATACAAATGCCTATTGGTGATGATGTTTACGGACGTTTATTTAATGTTATTGGAGATGCTATTGATGGTCTAGGGGAATTACCTAAGGCTGGAGATGCTGGATTACCAATTCACAGACAAGCTCCTAAATTTGAAGATTTATCAACCTCTACTGAGGTTTTATTTACTGGTATTAAAGTTATCGATTTAATTGAACCTTATGCAAAAGGTGGTAAAATTGGTTTATTTGGTGGTGCTGGTGTAGGTAAAACAGTATTGATACAAGAGTTGATTAACAATATTGCAAAAGGACACGGTGGACTTTCTGTATTTGCGGGTGTTGGAGAACGTACACGTGAGGGGAATGATTTACTTCGTGAAATGTTAGAGTCTGGAATTATACGTTATGGTGATGATTTTATGCACTCTATGGAAGAAGGTGGATGGGATTTATCTAAAGTTGATAAATCTAAAATGAAAGAATCTAAAGCAACTTTCGTATTCGGACAAATGAATGAGCCTCCTGGAGCTCGTGCTCGTGTAGCATTATCTGGTTTAACTATAGCTGAATATTTCCGTGATGGTGCTGGAGAAGGTCAAGGAAAAGATGTACTTTTCTTCGTAGATAATATTTTCCGTTTTACACAAGCTGGGTCTGAGGTATCTGCATTACTTGGTCGTATGCCTTCTGCGGTAGGTTACCAACCAACATTAGCAACAGAGATGGGTGCGATGCAAGAACGTATTACATCAACTAAAAGAGGTTCTATTACATCTGTACAAGCGGTTTATGTACCTGCAGATGATTTAACAGATCCTGCGCCTGCTACAACCTTTGCTCACTTAGATGCCACAACGGTATTATCTCGTAAAATTGCAGAATTAGGTATTTACCCTGCTGTAGACCCATTAGATTCTACGTCTAGAATTTTAACCGCAGATATTTTAGGTGATGAGCATTATGATTGTGCACAACGCGTAAAAGAGTTATTACAGCGTTATAAAGAATTACAAGATATTATTGCCATATTAGGTATGGAAGAGCTTTCTGAAGAAGATAAAATGGCTGTAGGTAGAGCTAGACGTGTACAACGTTTTTTATCACAACCTTTTCACGTAGCAGAACAATTTACTGGTCTTAAAGGTGTTTTAGTAGATATTAAAGAAACTATTAAAGGATTTAACATGATTATGGATGGTGAATTAGACCACTTACCAGAGGCTGCGTTTAACCTTAAAGGAACCATAGAAGAAGCGATAGAAGCTGGAGATAAAATGTTAGCTGAAGCGTAATTGGTTAAAAGTTTATCGTTGTTGGTTAATATAAATTTTCCAAGAACAATCAACTAATAACAAACAACAATAAAATATGTATTTAGAAATCGTATCACCAGAAGCTACATTATTTAGCGGAGAAGTAACCAGCATTGCGGTTCCTGGAATAAATGGTGAATTTGAGATGTTAAACAATCATGCACCAGTTGTTTCTTTATTAAAAGAAGGTTTTGTTAAAATTTCTGGAAACATAACCATACAAGAAAATGTTAAAGATAAATTTACGGAAGGTGATAAAGGCATCACCTTACTTAAAATAAATTCTGGAACTTTAGAGATGAAAGACAATAAAGCTATTGTTTTGGCAGATTAATCAAGTTCTTATATTAAAATTAAAAAACGTGAAATATACTCTATATTTCACGTTTTTTGTTTGATGATGCTATCATTTCATCTAAAAACTTATTTACAGAAGTAAAGTTTACAATAATAAAGATTGTGATAAAAACAAGTAATGATAGCCAAATTAAAAATAATTTTAACCCAGATATACCTGTAAAAAGTAATACAATAGTTAGTATAAAACCTATAATCCAGACGATACCCAATGTTGTAAATATAATGGTGTTTAAGACACTAGCAAATACTGCTCCTTTGTATATTCTAGCTATTATCATGGCATAAACAAACATAAACAAGGGCACACCAAATGCAGCACCTAGAACTACGTAAGCTGGTTTTTGGCTTAATAAATGTAAAAACTCAGATATACTAGAATTTAACTCCATCATACTTTTTTTCTGCGTCAGAAATCTGTAATAAAGACTTTTCTTTATAGCCCATGCTTTTAGATAAAAGCATATTAGGGAACTCATTTATACCAATGTTATACATATTAACACTTTCGTTAAAAAACTCTCTTCTATCGGAAATATTATCTTCTAATTGAGATATACGTTCCTGCAAGGCTACAAAAGAAGTATTAGCTTTTAAAGCTGGATAATTTTCTGCAACCACCATAATTTTTCCTAGTGTGCTCGCCATTTGGTTATTTAAAGTTACCTTTTCTTCTTGAGTATTGGCTGAAAAATATTTTGTTCTAAGCTCAGTTAACTCGTTAAGCAACGATTTTTCATGGGATACATACTCTTTAACCGTGGTTACCAAATTTGGTATTTCTTCAGCTCTTTGCTTTAATAAAACATCAATATTAGCATAAGCCTTTTCAACATTAAATTTAAACAATACAATGGTGTTATATATTCTAATAAAAACACTAATTATGGCTACAATAATTAATGCAATAATACCTATTCCTATAATTTGATTCATTTTATTATTAATTAAATAGTGAATTTAACTTAAAATTATCCCATGAGAGGTTAAAACTGAATTTTAACGTATTCTCAACGAGCTCAACATCCATAATGAGTATAAAACCTATACAAATTACCAAAATTGCCATAAAAGACAAAAACGAATTTAATAACGGCTTATATCTATTCCACATGGTTATTTTACTAAATGGCGCTAATGCAAAAACGTTTCTTATGGCATCGTTTTCTATAAAAACTTGATTGCCTTTTGAGTTTGCCTTACCTATAAGTAATATATTATCATTGTCATATAACACATATTGTGTATATCGCTTTCCTGAACTGGAGTACGAATCATCTTCTTCTACCCATTCAAATTGAATATCTTCAGGATTTACTTGTACACGTCCTGTGCTATCTTCTAATATAAATGGATTACAGGTAACCTCATCAGTTATTATAGAATACGAATCTTTACCATCGCTATTTCTATGTCTACGTTCAATTTTATACCTGTATCCTATACACGGTTTTTTGCCTATTCTGGTTATAAGTGGTTCTTGCATCTCTACATGACCCACCAACTCTACAATACCCATAGCCATAGAAGCTATTTTAGATGTAGGTGTATTTGCCTGAATATTTAAAAAGTTATTTTTTGCATTAAATTTTTTAAACCCAGAAAATCCTGCATATATAAATATAAAAATAAACATGTATGGCCCCATAAGGAACATGCCTATAATAGCTAATAGAACAATTAAAATGTTCTTAATAATACTATAGGCTATTGATGATGCCTTCTCTTTTTTAGAACGTTTTTTTATACTTTTAATAGACGTTTTTATACCCTTATAAATTGCACCTACAAAAAAGAGTAAAAATGTTAATACAAATAAACACCCAAAAACGAAAAAAACTGTATGAGAAGCTATTAATTTGGTAATGATTATAAGGCTAGGGTTTACTACGAAGAACAACCATTTTGGTTTAAAATTTTCATTATAAAAAGCATACATGAGTAGTGTATAAAAAAGAGCAATACCCATACTAAAAACAGCCAGAAATATGGTAGCAGCCCAGTCTGCTTCATTTTTAAATAAAAAATCGAGTTCTTGCATCAAATAAATGTACTGTTCTACTGTTTATACTTTTTCTCCTAAATAACGTTTTACACTTTATGTAAAATATTAATAAAGATTCCAATTGCCTGCTTTATAATATAAATATAACTTAGGATCAAATATAGTATTCACTTCAATACCTGTAGTATCTACCAAAGGTTTACCAAAAGAAGTAAGCCCAATAAGCGCTGTTTTATCTAACCATTTTAAAGGTATATTATTTAAATCTATTTGATATAAATCAGATGGAGTTACAAGGTCTTTTTTAGCCATAATCCAACCCCATTCTCCTAAGGTTAACACTTGGTTGTGCATAGGTAATGTGTAAAATCCTGCGCTTTTTAGTGTTTTGTCTATACAGTAAAAAGCTTTTGTGGCATAATACGGGCTACCAGATTGGGTAATAAACGTACCATTAGCTTCTAAATGATTATAACATAATCTATAAAATTCTTTAGTATAAAGTTTGTTTAAATCTACATTGTTAGGATCTGGCAAATCAACTAATATAGCATCATAAATAACAGACGATTTCTCTAAAAATGTAAAAGCGTCAGCAACAACAGTATTTACCTTGCCGCTATTTAGAGCATTTTTATTTAGCGTTTTAAAAATTTGGTGTTCTTTACCTAAACTCAGCATTTTTTCATCTAGATCTACTAAAGTAATCTTGCCTATATCTTTGTATTTTAATAATTCTCTAACAATACATCCGTCTCCGCCGCCTAAAATAAGAATGTTCTCTTTTTTCTTTGTGATTCCCAATGTGGTATGTACCATGGGTTCATGATATAAATACTCATCAAAGGTTGATAATTGTTGGTTACCGTTTATGTATAAAGAATACCAATCTTTCCATTTGGTAATTACTATTTTTTGATATTTGGTTTGTTCGGAAAAAACAATTTTATCTTTATACTTGGCCTGCTCTCCAAATAAAACCAAAGGTTTTGCAAATACTAAACCTAAAAGTATAATTGAAAAAACCACAGCATATAATATAATTACTATACGCCTTAAAGCTGAAGAAATTTCACTTTTTAATACATAAAAAAGCCAAAAAGAAATTACCAAATTTAAAAAACCAAGTACAAATGGTGTGTAGGTAAGCCCTAAATATGGTAAACCTATAAATGCAAAAAATAATCCGCCAAGTAAACTACCGTAGTAATCTTTTTCTAAAATATTAGAAATGTTAAGCCGCAGTTCTTCAAACTCATTATTAATTCTGGTTGCAAACGGTATTTCTAAACCAATTAACAACCCTATAATAATAGAAAGTGCATATATAACTAGCCAAGAGACATTGGTAAACCCATAAATTAAATAGGAAGCAATGGCAGAGAATGATACCAGAACTGACAAAATCAATTCTGTAATTACAAAATAGAATATAATATTGGTATTAAAAAATTTACTTAATCTACTCCCTAAACCCATAGCAAATAGCATTATGGATACAATAAGCGTAAACTGTAAAATGGCGTTTCCTATAAAATAAGATGCCAATGTTGATAAAATATATTCTGCAACAATACCGCTAAACCCCGTAGCGAATAGCGCTGCTTTTAAAACAAAAGACTTTTTTTTATTTGAAATTTTCAATAGCTATTATTTTACTTTCCATATCCTCCAGAACGTGAGCGAGTACTTGAAGCACCATCATAACGCGAAGAACTGGCTCCTTTTCTAGATGAAAACGAATTCCATGTCTTACTTGAGCTTCTTCTTGTAAAAAAACTAGCGCGTTTAGTTTTTTGGTAAGCACTGTTTGTACCGTATGTAGATGTCCCGCCTGTATTATTTCCATAATACGTTCTTCCTGCTGAGCTATACGCCCTATGACCAACATAGTCTCTCTGGTAAGCGGGTCTTCTTAACATCCAATACCAAAACAATCCTGATGAGTATGGACGCCAAACTCTACGATTATTTGTACTTGACCTAGCTGTTGAGTTTGTATTTGTACTGTCTTTTTTAGCCGCTTCCCATTCACCATATTTACTATTACCAACAGCCCAATCAAAACCTACAGGTTTTGCTACTCTAGAAAGCTTATTGTTATGGTTAGAGACAATTTCCATCCCTAAATCGTTTTCATGTTTTTCAAAAAATCCTTTATTTACAGGCTTCCAGTCTAGCGAATCTACGAGCAAGGAATCTTTTTCAACTTTTAAAACATGATATTTATGCTGAAAGAGCATTCTGTCTCCTTGCTCAGAGACATTCATATCGTTTAAAACTAACGAAAAATCTTTATTCCTCATGTCACGTATAAGTTGCTCTGAGTATTCTTCACTTACTTTAACAGATTCTCTTTCAGTATTGCCACAAGACATCATAATCATGCATGCCAACGTTACAAAACTTAAGTGTTTTAATGTTCTCATAATTAGTTAGGTGTTATATTTTTAATGTTTTTAGCTTTTACTTCTTCACCATAAAAAACCTCGTATTTATTTTCTCCCCAGTCTTCAATAGTTAAAATCTCATCATCATTATTATAAAACATGTAAGATTGTAAATTTTCCCAAGATCCTCTTTTGGTCAAGTTTTTATAGGCGCCTTTATACTGCTCTTCTAATTTAAATAGATTATCAAAAATAAAGGTTTCTTTTGTTTTTATAGCATCTTCTAATATATGACTTTCTATAGATATGGCTTGACTATAGTATATCTCGTAATCGCCTTTTAAAAACTCAACCTCTAAATAGGCTTCTTCTCCACCTTTAGAAGTCATGATATATTCTATACTTCTGCCATCGCCACCCCAATCATACTCTGCAATTTCACTAATTGTCCAAGTTTCTTTTTTTAGCTTTAAAGTATAACCTTCTTTTAATTTGTCTAACCTAAACTCTTCTTTATTTCCAAACATAATTATAAATTAATAGTTTCTCCGCATTTGGGACATTTACATGTATTCTTACTTTTTTGTACTTCATCAATATACGCAGAACTTATAATACCCGTGGGGAGTGCCACAATACCTATACCCAACAATGCAATAATACCACTAAGTAATTTACCTAAACCTGTTATAGGATAAATATCTCCATACCCCACCGTTGTTAGTGTTGCAACCGCCCACCAAAGTGCCTGCCCTATATTTTCAAAAGCTTCTGGTTGCGCATCGTTTTCTATACTATACATTAACGTTGAAGCCAATACAAGTAAAATAAAAACCATAAAAACAGTAACTAGTATATCGTTTTTAGTATTTTTAAGAACTTTGCCTATAACTTGAAGCGATTTAGAGTGTCTATTCAATTTTAGTAATCTAAGCAAGCGTAATAACCTTAAAACACGCATTATTCTTAAATCGATGGTTATTAAATACGGCAAATAAAAGGGCAAAATAGAAAACAAATCTACCAAACCAAGAAATGAAAACATGTATTTAAACCTCGCTTTAGCTGGCGATAAATCTGGATATTGTAAATCTGCAACCCAAATTCTAATGATATATTCTATTGAAAAGACAACGATTGAAACAAGCTCTATACCATAAAATAATGCTGCATAATCCTTATTTATGGATTTATACGACTCTAAAAAAATGGCAATAACATTAAGTATTATTAACCCCGAAATTAAATACTCTACAAAATAGTCGCCCTTTCCATTACCCTTCTCATTATCTACCAGCAGAAATATTTTTTTCTTTAACGTCATATTTTATGCTTTATAATCCTGTATATCTTTAAGGCTACCCCTTTTTATTTCTTTAGTAGAAAAACGTTCTGCTTTAAATTGTGCTTTTAACCATTTTAAACCAGACTCTAGGTTGTAAGAAGTATTACACGTAAAAAAATCGATGGCAATATAATGATGCTCTGGCCAAGTGTGGATGGCAATATGGCTTTCTTCTATAACAATAACACCGCTAACACCTATAGGAGAAAACGAATGAATTGTTGTATTTACAACGGTTAAGTTTAAGAGTTTAGCGGCTTGTAAAAGGGTTGCTTCAATAAATTTGCAAGAGCTTATTTTATCTGATTTGCAACCATAAAAATCAACTGTTGTTTGATGCCCTAAAAATGTATCCATAGATTTTAATCTGTAGTAAATTTATATAATTTTTTTCCAGTTTTTAACTAATAACCCACAACATATTATAGCTAGTATAGTGAGTCCCATAGCTAAAATTGTTTTTCCATAAATAAAATATCCTGTGGCAAATAAAACACTATAAGTCCCAATAGTTCCTAAGAAAAATGCTAAAACCTTATGTCCTATATTTTTAAATTTGCTTTCACTGCCGTATACCAAGTTTTCAAATTTCTGCAACGTTTCGGCATTACTTTCTTTAGTTAAAAGTGTTACTATAATCCACCCTGCAGTAGTTATTAAAACACCATAAACAAGTTGTAAATATCCGGGGATGTTAAACCATGGCATATCTAACTTTCCGTTTACAAAAAAGATTACAGCAATAATAAATGAAATACCCATAGCAGCAATTTCGCTATATGGGTTGATGCGTTTCCAAAACCAACGTAATATAAATAAAAGCCCAGTACCCGCGCCTATTTGCAATAATAAATCGAAAACATCTTTAGCAGATTTTATATAAAACGAAAACAGAGCTGCGCAAACCATTAATAAAACCGTTGAAATTCTTCCAACAGCTACCTTTTGTTTTTCTGAAGCATTTTCATTAATAAACCGACCATAAAAATCATTCACAATATAAGAGCTACCCCAGTTAAGTTGAGTAGAAATGGTACTCATAAATGCTGCAATTAAAGAGGTTAGTACAATACCAATAAGTCCCGCAGGCAAATACGTCATCATAGCCGCGTAGGCTACATCATGACCTTGCATATCTGCATTTAAATTTGGAAATGCTGTATTTATACTATCTAAACTAGGGAAAATAACTAATGATGCCAGTCCAACAATAATCCATGGCCAAGGGCGTAATGCATAATGCGCAAAATTAAAAAATAAGGTCGCCCAAGTTGCATTTTTTTCGTCTTTAGCAGCCAACATACGTTGTGCAATATAACCGCCACCACCAGGCTCTGCTCCAGGATACCAAGTACTCCACCATTGTACTGCAAATGGTATTATAAATAATGTAATTAAAGCTTCGGAATTTGAAAAATCTGGAAGAATATCTAGTTTTCCTTTTACAAGTTCATGAGAAAGCAAAGCAGACATGCCTCCTATTTCTGGAAGATTAACAATATAAATCGTTGCCCATATAGAACCGACCATAGCAATAATAAATTGAATAAAATCGGTAATTAAAACACCTTTTAGCCCTCCTAAAGACGAATAAACAACTACTATTATTGATGAATACAACAATGCTTCTTGTTGAGATATACCCAATAATATATTGGCGATTTTAGCACCTGCTAAACAGACACCAGCCATAGTTATAATATTAAAAATAACACCTAAATAAATAGCACGGAAACCTCTTAAAAAACTGGCTGATTTACCCGAATACCGCAACTCATAAAACTCCAAATCGGTTGATATCCCAGATTTTCGCCAAAGTTTTGCATAAAAAAATACAGTAAGCATCCCCGTAAGTAACATGGCCCACCAAACCCAATTGCCCGAAACACCATTTTTTCTAACCAATTCGGTTACCAAACCAGGCGTATCGGCAGCAAAAGTAGTGGCAACCATAGAAACGCCTAATAGCCACCATGGCATATTGCGCCCAGATAAGAAAAACTCTGTAGAACTTTTACCTGCTTGCCTTGACACCCATATACCTATACACAGCGTGATGACAAAAAAAGCGATTATTATACCAATATCTAAACCTGATAAGTTTACCATATATTTTAATTTATTTTGAGTATCAAAAGACTTTTTTAGATTTTAAAGCCTGACTAAGATAAACCAATTATTAAAATACTAAACTTTTTTAATCACATTGGTAACAATACCCCAAATAACAAAGTCGTTTTCTTGAGTAATTTTTATAATAGGATAATTAGGGTTTTCTGGTTGTAACCAAACTTCGTTTCTATCTACTTTTAAACGTTTTACAGTAAATTCCCCATCTAAAAAGCATACCGCAATTTTATTGTTTGATGGTTCTAAACTTCGGTCTATAACAAGCAAATCGTTATCGTCTAGCCCAGCACCAATCATAGATTGACCGCTTACACGTGCAAAGAAAGTAGCCTCTTTATTTTTAACAAGTTCTTTATCTAAGGATAGCCGTTGCTCTTTAAAATCATCGGCAGGCGAAGGAAATCCAGCAGAAATTCCTGTGTCAAAAAAAACAGCCCCTAAACTATCGGTAGCTTCGGGTACAAAAAAAGTTAGACTATTAGACTTATGTAGTATCATTTTAAACAACTTAGGCACTAAAGTTAAGAAAGATTACCCAATATACTATCGTGTTACGTCATTAGCTTTTAATAACATTATTTAGATTTTTTTTGAATAACGTTTTTGAGTTTTACAACATTAGAAGATAAGCATAAAACCTTGCAATACTTTACTTAGACTTTAATTAAAAAGGATTAATACTATTTAACCTTAATAACATCATTAATATTTGTAGTATATCGTGGCGATAATCGTTCTTGGCGCATTTTCCAAGTACGTTTTAAATCTTGACTCCCTAGTTTAATTTTGTAGTCATCATACTTAGCATTTAAAGTATCTATAGCCAACATTAATGGTTTATGTTTGGGGTTTTCATAATCAAACATTTGTAATTGATGATTATTTGTTGGAACAAGCCCCATGACTATAACACCTGCCCGTTTATATTTTACACCAGTTTTAAAAATATTCGTAACAGCCTCAACCGCTTGTTGACTAATAATTAAGCTAGAATCTGTTGGATAAGGTAAACTCACTACGCTACTACCCCTGTGCTGATCTTGGTCTTTTTTATGCCTATCGCTTCTTAACATAACATAAATCATATGGCAACTAGAGCCTTGTTTTCTCAATTTCTCGGCACAACTTGTTGCAAAAGTGGAAATACGCTCTTTAATATTATCGATATCTGAAAATGTATATTCAAAACTTCGTGTTGTAGCAATGGCACGTTTTGTTTTTACTTCGTCTAATTCTATTTTAGAAATACCTTCTAAATCTTTTTTTAATTTCCATTCGGTAATAGAAAAACTTTTACGAACCCAATCATCTGGAAGCTGAGTAAAATCAAATGCTGTTTTACATCCCTTTGCTTTTAAACGTTTTTGAATGCCGTGACCAATACCCCAAACATCTTCTAGCTTTATCCATTTTAAGGCCTTTATGCGTTTTTCTTCAGAATCTATAACATAAACATCCTTTGTTATGTCTGGAAATTTACGCGCAATTTTGTTGGCGACTTTGCTTAACGCCTTTGTTGGCGCAATACCTACCGATGTTGGAATACCTGTCCATTTTAATATACGCTGTCTTATTTGCGTACCATACTCTTCAAAATTATAATCTTTGAATCCTTTAAATTGTACAAAAGCTTCATCAATACTATAAAACTCTATATCGGGTGTAAATTGCTCTAAAATAGACATTACCCGACTACTCATATCACCATATAACGGGTAGTTTGAAGAAAACACCTCAATATTATTCACTTTACAAAATGCTTCCCATTTAAAAATAGGCGCACCCATAGGTAACCCTAACGTTTTAGCCTCATCGCTACGCGAGATAACACAACCATCATTATTACTTAAAATAGCAATAGGTTTATTACGCAAATTAGGATTAAAAGCGCGTTCGCATGAAGCGTAAAAATTATTACAATCTACTAAGGCGTACATATATGCAAAAATACAGAATGAGTATTCTAAAAAATCATTGACTAAAATCTAAAACAATTTTCCTTTCTTTAAAATAGAGTTACCAATACGCTTATAAGTTACTTGCTTACCATAGGCACAAAACACATAAGTCGCTTTAGCTTTTTGTTCTTTGGCAGATATGAGTAAAACATCATCTACACTACAGCCATGATCTTTAGCTACTTTTTGTTTAACATATTTAATACTAGCGCGCCCTCTTTTTAATTGCGATTGAATTTTTTTATTCAATTTATACTCACTAAAATCTTTTGCTAATTTGCAGCCTTCCTTTTTTGCAGCTTTTAAAGTTTTATCATGGTTTGCATTGGGGCTATCTAAATCAATATACTCCCAAGTAAAATCTGCTTTTAATAAAACACGTCTACCATCTTCTGTTTTTACAATATGGTTGTTTTGTGAGAAACCAATAGATGATATAAAAAGTAGTAATATAAAAGTGAGTGTTTTCATAGCGGTATAATATTTAATAGAACTTCAAAAATACACCTTTAACTCTAAATTACTCTTTTACATATTCTAAAATATCGGCTGGCTGGCAATCTAATGCTTTACAAATAGCTTCTAACGTTGAAAACCGTACAGCTTTAGCTTTACCCGATTTTAAGATAGAGAGATTTGCTGTGGTTATATTAATAATCTCAGCCAAGTTCTTGCTTTTCATGTTACGTTTGGCAAGCATTATGTCTAGATTTACAATTATGGGCATAAGCTATATGGTTAGGTCATTTTCTTGTTTTAGCAGACTGCCTTCTTTGAAGATTTCTGCCATTATAAATGCTAGCAAAAGTATAATAATAGGTGTTAAAGAAATAGTAATAGCTTTTAACCCACCTAATTCGAAGCTTATATATCTAAAACTTGTTAACAAAAAATAAACGAAAGTATATTGACCTATTCGTCTAAAAGATATCTCATTATTAATTTCAAAAGTTTGAATTCTTTTAACAGAAGACAATACTTTTTGAAATTCTTTAAATGATAAGAATATTAAAATTAACGAAATGCTGTATTGTAGATATAAAATATAAATAGATGTTGTCTTTATTTTATTTATTTCATAAACATCTTTATCAAGACTTTTATTATTTACCTTCCATTTTGAAACCAAAGAATAGGTAAAACCTAAGTTATTTAGATTGACTTCTTTATTTTTATAATAATCCTTATCTATTTGTAGATGTACAAATAGAAATGTCCAACCTAAAAACATTAATATAATAATTAAATTTATAATGTTACAAAATGTAACAGCTGAGTTTAAAATTAAGTTTCTTTTCATGACAATCTCTATTTTATAATTATTAGTAAAGTCTAAATCGTTAAATCATTCTCGTCCTGAACATACGTTCCTTTTTTCAAAACATCCAAATATAAATACATTAAAAACGCTATGACTACATGTGCAAATACAATAAAATAATCATCTTCTAGACGAATACGCACACCTCTTAATAAAAACGAAACTGTAAATGCTATGATATAAATTAAAGGCACTAAATTTAATATCATAAAAAAACGTAGTCGTTTTAATGACTTTGTTTCAAACATCTTTTTTTCAATAAATACTTTTAGGAAATTTTTAAACGCATAGAAATAAATAATATAATACAGCATCGCAGACCACATAATAAGAATAGCAGAATTAAACGGAACATTTATGCGTAATCCCAAAAAAGGCACATGCACTTTTGCACGATTTTCAATAATCTCTACAAGCGGAATTTGTATTCCAAATTTATATTCTAAATATGAAAGTATTGAAAACAAGAATACAAAAACTAGTAAAATTGTTATACTGTAAAATAAAAGAGAGGACGATAAGTGCGCTAATTTCTTCATAAAAATTATTGTTTTTCGATAACAAATATATAAAAATTATTGATAAACAATAATTTTTATTGTGGAAATATATTTTAGATTGCCAGATTAGACCTGTCAGGTTTTAAAAGCCTGACAGGTCTTTTTTAGTATCTTTGAATTTATGTTTCCCAAAAAACTTCAAGAAAAATTAGAAGACCGTAAAGCAACAAACAGCTTACGCAAACTAGGTATATCTAACAATTTAATAGATTTCTCATCTAACGATTACTTAGGATTTTCAAAAAACAAAACTGTTTTTCATAATGCTCATAAATTTTTAATCGAGCATAATATAATTCAAAACGGCGCCACAGGATCTAGATTATTATCAGGAAATAACGAGTTATATAACTTAATAGAAAAAGACATTTGCAGCTTTCATAACAGCGAATCGGCATTAGTTTTTAATTCGGGTTACGATGCTAACATAGGTTTATTTTCTAGTGTACCACAACGCGGAGACATTATTTTATATGACGAATATATACATGCTTCTATTAGAGATGGAATTACAATGAGTCATGCCAAAGCTTATAAATTTAAGCATAATGATTTGGCAAATTTAGATTTGAAATGCCAGACGGAGCGCAATAGAAATACTCTTGATGCAGACATTTATATCGTTACAGAATCTGTATTCTCTATGGATGGCGATTCTCCAGATTTGATAAAACTTTCAGAAATAAGTAAAAAACACAATGCACATCTTATTATAGATGAGGCTCATGCTGTTGGTGTTTTTGGTAAAAACGGTGTTGGGCTTGTTCAGCATCTACATTTAGAAAAAGACATCTTTGCAAGAATTATTACTTTCGGAAAAGCCATGGGTTGCCACGGTTCGGTAATTTTGGGCAATACTAATTTAAAAGCATATTTAGTTAATTTTTCGCGTAGCTTTATTTACACCACAGCTTTACCGCCGCACAGTTTAGCAACGGTACACACTATGTATCAAGAATTAATTGATACCGAAACCATAAACAAACTACATCAAAACATAACCTATTTTAAAACCGAAATCACTAAAAATAAACTTGATTATTTGTTTATTACATCGCATTCTGCCATACATTGTTGTATTATTTCTGGCAACGATAAAGTAAAACATATAGCCACACACCTACAAAAACAAGGTTTTGATGTTAAGCCCATTTTATCGCCAACCGTTCCAAAAAACCAAGAACGCTTGCGGTTTTGTTTGCACAGTTATAATTCTAAAAAAGAAATATCGAAAGTCTTAAAGTTACTTACTACTTTTGTAAATATATGAGTGACACCTTTAAAACCATAGCCAGATACCAATATTCTACCGAAGCACAAATTGTAAAAGGTAGATTAGAGGCCGAAGGCATACAAGTATTTTTATCGGATAATTTAACCATAGACACAGACCCATTGGTTAGCAATGCCATTGGAGGTGTAAAGTTAAAAGTCCTATCGCGTCAAGCTTTAGAGGCGCAACATATTTTAAATAGCATCAATAAATATTCAATTGATGATGATGGACAAATTATTAATTGCCCAAATTGTAATAGTGAAAAAGTAGAACTCTTTTCAACCATAAAAGACCTTAAATCTTTTTTAGCGTTCTGTTTTGGTTTTTTATTTGGCAGTTTACCCTTCCGTACCCGATACAAATATAAATGCGAAAATTGTAAAACAGAATTTGATTTAAAATGATTTAGCCAAGAACATATGGCTTTTTACAATGTATAGTTAGAATTAAATGAAAAACAAAACATACTTCATCACAGGTATTTCAACAGACGTTGGAAAAACAATAATCTCATCTATTATTACCGAAGCTCTAGAAGCCGATTATTGGAAACCCATACAAGCAGGAGATTTAGATAATTGCGATACTAAAAAGGTTGAAAAATTAGTTTCAAACACAAAATCAAAATTCCATCCCAATGCCTATGCGCTCAACACACCTATGAGCCCGCATGCCTCGGCAGAAATTGATAATATTAAAATCGATTTAAAAAAAATAAAAACACCAGAAACTACAAATCATTTAGTAATAGAAGGCGCAGGCGGATTGTTAGTACCATTAAACGACACAGAAACTATACTAAATATAATTAAACCAAGTTACCATGTTATTGTCGTATCTCGTCATTACCTAGGTAGTATAAACCATACCCTTTTAACCGTTAATTTATTAAAAGAAAAAGGATTTAATGTCTCCATTATTTTTAGCGGAAACGAGCATAAAACTACCGAAGACATCATTATAAAAATGACAAATGTTCCCGTTATTGGGCGCATCACTCACGAACCCTATTTTGATAAAAATGTGATAAAAGAATATGCTGTAAAATTTAAAAAAGCATTTTAACCATTAAGTCAATATGAAAAATACTATATTTTATACATAACAAAAAACCAGAACATTTAAATGTTCTGGTTTAATTTAATGTCAATCTATTTTAAGACGACTCAAGAAAGTTTACTTGTTAATACACATTAATATATGCAACAGGTCTACCTGCGAAGTTGTCTATGGAATCTGAAAAAAAGAAAAATACAACATCGTTATAAACATACCATCTTAAAGTGCTATCGGGTGTAGAGCTTTCAAATTTTGAAATAGGGTCACCAAATTCAGAAATAACATCATCCATTCTAAGTTGTGCATTTGGTAAATTCCAAGAATTTCCAATTTCATAAGGATAACCTATTCCAGATATTTCTACATCATCAATAGTACGATTCCAATTTATTCCATAAACTCTTGCATCATATACTAATCCAGTAGATTTTCTTACCCACAAAGAAAATCCTTTTGAAAAATAATACCAAAATTCGTTTTCACCATTAGTAGAATCAGCTTTACCTTCAGGCTCTCCTAATAGACCTATAATCTTATCTGTTTTATCCACATCGATTTCTATTCCCTCAACAATTTTAAAATCTTTCACACCATGTTCAAAAAAGTCTAGAGTAACACTTTCCGTTTCTATATTAGTATCATTTTTCAACTGAACACTTATAATAGCATTCAAGGCTTCAGAAGCTTTAACAGTATATGTTGTTGAGCTCACTTCTGTAATAGTTACTCTAGGGTTATTTGAGGAAACCAAAATCTCGGTAAAATTTTCCCCATCAATATCCAAAGTTATTGTTTCTTCAGTGAAGGCTAATGATTTTGTTGTTGTTAAACTTTTAAAAATAACTAGCTTATTTTCTAAGTCTTGCTTAGAATCATCATCAGAAGAACATCCAATAAAAAAAAGCGCTATGAATGTAAGCACAAAAGAATAGTTTAATTTGGTCATAAATAATTTAGTTTTTAATTTAAATAGATGATAAAAATAGGTTTTTCTTACCTTAATAAAACAAATATTATTCTTTTATTTATGTTATAAAACTAACCCATTCTATAATTTATTAATTTAATGCTAAATTTTTAATAAATATATTAGATAGAACTTTTATAAAAAGTAATTATCATCTTTGCTTGCTTTTACTAAAAATTAACTCTTTTGAAAAATCTTTCTAACCGCGATAAAAAACACCTCTGGCATCCATTAAAACAGCACCAAACGCATCCAGAAAGTTTAGCTATAGTAAAAGCCAAAGGCTGCATTTTAACTGATGAGTATGGTAACGAATATATAGACGCCATTGCCTCATGGTATACCTGTATGTACGGACATTGCAACGATTACATTATAGAAAAGACATACCAACAAATGCAACAGCTGGACCAAATTATGTTTAGCGATTTTACCCATGAACCAGCTATAAAACTATCAGAAGAACTCATAAAAATACTTCCAAACAATCAAAACAAAATCTTTTTTAACGATAATGGCTCTACAGCTGTCGAGGCTGGTATTAAAATGGCATTGCAATACTATTTTAACAAAGACAAAAAACGCTCTACATTTATTGCTTTCGAAGATGGTTTTCATGGCGATACCTTCGGTGCCATGAGTGTCTCTGGATTATCGATTTACAATGGTCCTTTCGAAGATTTTTTAATTGATGTAAAACGCATTCCCACACCAAACGGAACAAATAATGTAGAGGTTTTAGATCAGGTTTCAGACCTTATTGCAAACCACAGTATCGCAGGTTTTATATACGAGCCATTATTGCAAGGCGCTGCAGGAATGAAAACCTATGATGCTCATGGTTTAAACGATATTTTAAAACTTTTTAAAAGTAAAGATATCCTCACAATTGCCGATGAAGTCATGACAGGCTTTGGAAAAACAGGCAAATATTTTGCATCAGATTACATAGATACTAAGCCCGACATAATCTGTTTAAGTAAAGCATTAACAGCAGGATTAATTCCTATGGCTATCACCTCGTGTTCGCAACATATTTATGATGCCTTTTTAAGTAACGATATGGCCAAAGGTTTTTTTCATTGTCACACCTATTCTGCAAATCCTATAGCCTGTGCTACTGCCATTGCAGGGATTGAGCTTTTAACATCTAAAGACATACAAGATAATATCCAAGATATTATAAAATCTCATAATAGTTTTAACGAGCATATTAAAAACCATCCAAAAGTAAAAACCACAAGACAATTGGGCGTTGTTTTTGCTTTAGAGTTAGATACTAAAACAGAACGTTATGGAGGCTTACGAGATAAATTATTAAAGTTTTTTATGGCAAATGGCGTATTTCTTCGTCCCTTAGGAAACACCATTTACATTCAAACGCCCTATGTAATTACAAAACAGCAATTAAATAAAATTTACAAAACTATAGAGGAGGCTTTAGACATTGTTTAGGGCGTTACACCTCCTAAGGTCGGCGTCGGGCTTTACACTACAAGTCCTCGCTCGCAAACTCGCTGTGGGCTTTTCGTTGCAATCCCTAACGCAAAAAAGACCTCACAGATTTTAAAAACCTGTGAGGTCTAAAAACTCAACGACCATATTATTAAAATGTCATTCAGAAGGAGAAACGACTAAACAATTTTTAGAACCTATTCAAAACACAGACCTGTCAGGTTTTAAAAACCTGACAGGTCTAAACATATATTATTCTATCAAAAACTATAATGTAAACACATAAATACTACTTTTGCTAAAAACAAATACCGTTGCAAAAACCAATCTCAATAACAGCCGTTGCATCTATTTCTCCATTAGGAAAATCATTAAACGAAACATGGAAAAGTTATAAAAAAAACACCCATTGTTTTAATGAAAAACAGTTTCAAAAAAATACAGTTTTAGTTGCAGAAATTCCAGAAGAAGCAAAAAAAGATATTGAAGCTTTAAGGCAATCCGATAATAAATACAAATCCTTAGACGATACTGTTTTATTTGCCATATACGCCTCAAGACAAGCTGTAAAGCAAGCAGGTTGGAAAGCCTCAGATAATTTTGGAATAAACATAGGTTCATCAAGAGGTGCTACACAACTTTTTGAGACTTACCACGAAGATTTTCTAAAAAATAATACAGCGCAAACTCTAAGTTCACCAACAACAACATTAGGCAATATTTCATCTTGGGTAGCACACGATTTACAAACCCAAGGCCCCGAAATAAGTCATTCCATAACATGCTCAACCGCATTACACGCTGTACTTAATGGCATTGCATGGATTAATTCTGGAATGTGCAATAAATTTTTAGTTGGTGGTAGCGAAGCGCCGTTAACGCCCTTTACTATTGCACAAATGCAAGCTTTAAAAATATACGCTAAAGAAACGACAGCGTTTCCCTGCAAAGCATTAGATTTCAATAAGACCAAAAATACCATGATTTTGGGTGAAGGTGCTTCAATGCTATGTTTAGAAAAAGGAAAACAAGCCAATGCATTAGCTGTTATAAAAGGTTATGGTTATGCTACAGAAATTTTAAAACACAACATTTCTATTTCTAGCGATGCTTTATGTTTTCAAAAATCAATGCAAATGGCATTAGGTGATTTAAACCCCAGTGATGTAGATATTATTGTTATGCACGCACCAGGCACTATAAAAGGCGATATTTCAGAATTTAAAGCCATAGAGAAAATATTTTGTAACAAAACACCAGCGTTGACTACTAATAAGTGGAAACTAGGGCATACCTTTGGAACCTCAGGGGCTTTAAGCTTAGAACTGGCAGTTTCAATGTTACAACATCAAGATTTTATAGATGTTCCTTATTTAGAAAATCAGAGAAAACCTGATAAAATCCAAAATATTATAGTCAATGCAGTTGGGTTTGGTGGCAATGCAGTTTCCATTTTAATTTCAAAATAATAGCAATGTAAATTCAAAAGGTCTTACATTTAAATTCTATGTTTTTCATTTTGCCTATATTTCAGTCCGTAATGCGTATAAATCTTTAATTTCTTAATTCTTAAATTTATGACAGCGTGGTTTTATAGTTTAGAGCTTTTATCCAAAATATATTGGGGCATTGCCTTAATTGGTTCTTTCATTTTTGTAATTGTTATCATTACAACATTTATTGGTGGCGACTCCGGAGATTTGGATACCGATACCGAAATAGATACCGATACAGGTATGGGCTTTCAATTCATTACATTTAAAAATCTAGTTGGTTTCTTCACCATCTTTGGTTGGAGTGGTATAGCTTGTATTGATGCTGGAATGTCAAAAACAACAACTATACTTATTTCTTTAATCTGTGGATTAATCATGATGGCTATAATGGGTGCTATGTTTTATTATATGCAAAAATTAAATCATAGTGGGACTTTAAAATTTAAAAACGCTATTGGAAATGTAGGCGAAGTATATTTAACCATTGGCGCAAACAGATCGTCAATTGGTAAAGCTCATGTTAGAATTCAAGGCGCACTTAGAGAATTAGAAGCACTTACAGACTCAGATACTCATTTAAAATCGGGTTCTATAATCAAGGTAACAGACGTTACCACAAACGGAATATTAATTGTTACACAACTAAATCAATAATCTATGCTATTATTAATTGCACAAGGAGGCTTAAACTTAGGCCTACCCATTACTGTTATTGCAGTAATATTATTCATCTTTTTATTTTTTATCGTTTTAATAAGACGCTATAAACGTTGTCCTTCGGATAGGATTTTAGTCGTTTATGGTAAAGTAGGTGGTGGTCAATCTGCCAAGTGTATTCATGGTGGCGCCGCCTTTATATTACCCGTAATTCAAGATTACGAGTTTTTAGATTTAACGCCTATATCAATCGAGGTTAATTTAGTAAATGCATTATCAAAACAAAACATTAGGGTTAACGTACCCTCGCGTTTTACTATTGGTATTTCTACAGAACCTGGTATTATGCAAAACGCGGCAGAGCGTTTGTTAGGTTTGGGTCAAAATGAAATTCAAGAATTAGCGCAAGAAATTATATTCGGTCAATTACGTTTGGTTGTAGCCTCTATGGATATTGAGGAAATTAACAATGACCGCGATAAGTTTTTAACTAATATTTCGCAATCTGTAGAAACCGAATTAAAGAAAGTAGGTTTAAAACTAATTAACGTAAACATTACCGATATCGTTGATGAGTCTGGTTATATAGAAGCTTTAGGAAAAGAAGCTGCCGCACATGCTATAAACGCGGCTCGTAAATCGGTTGCAGAAAAAACTAGAGATGGTTCTATTGGAGAAGCTAATGCTGTACAAGATGAAAGAACACAAGTAGCTGCTGCTAATGCCCAAGCTGTAGAAGGAGAAAATATTGCAAAAATTAATGTAGCAAATTCAGATTCTTTAAGAAGACAAAGAGAAGCAGAGGCTGAGCGTGTAGCAATAGCTTCTGAAAAAGTACAAACTGCAAAAGCTTTAGAAGAATCATACGCTGCAGAACAATTAGCAGAAGCAGCTAGAGCAGATCGTGAGCGTTCTTCTCAAATGGCAGATATTATTGTACCTGCAGAAATCGATAAAAAGAAAGTAGAAATTGATGCGGAAGCAGAGGCAGAAAACATTAGAAGAATAGCAAAAGGTGAAGCGGATGCTATTTTATTTAAAGCGCAAGCCGAAGCACAAGGTCAATTTGAGATTTTAACAAAACAAGCTGCAGGTATGGAGCAGATAGTAAAAGCTGCAGGAAACAACTCTAAGGATGCGGTGCTATTATTAATTGCTGATAAATTACCAGAATTAGTTAAAACACAAGCCGAAGCTATCAAAAACATTAAAATTGATAAAGTTACCGTTTGGGAGAATGGAGGAAGCGGTGCAGATGGAAAATCATCTACAGCAAACTTCCTTTCAGGTATGTACAAATCGGTTCCCCCTTTACAAGAGATGTTTAACATGGCAGGTATGCAATTACCTGATTATTTAAAAGGAAAAGATATAGAAAATAAAAAAACAGAAGAAGCTACGGTTGAAATTATCAATCCCGATAAACCTTCTACAAACAAAGACTAAAAATTATTTTTTATAACATTTAATTTAGTGTGATATTGGAGAAACAAAACGTTAACCTGTATCACACTTTTTTAGTGAAAACATACTAATACCATTTCCGCATTGAAATGACCGTAATAAAACGCCCTTTTTCCCTTTCTACTTCAACATAAAAAGAAATCGTAACTAAGGCTATGCTTTATTTTTCTATTTCATATAAAGAAAAAAATCATCATTTTATTTTACAGTAGTTTCAATACAGAAATGGTATAAAATCACAGCTTAATTTAATAGAAAGTGAAACTAACAGACAGTAAATTTCAAATAATTTCCTTAGGTGCCTTAATAACATTGGCAATGGTCTTTTGGAACACCATGCTTGTTTATCCTATTAAGTTATTTGTAGTGATGCTTCATGAAATGAGTCATGGTTTGATGGCGGTTGCTTTTGGAGGAAAAATTATTGAAATTCAGATAAACTCAAAAATTGGAGGCTATTGTCTATTTCAAATTAAACCTAGTTTTTGGGGGTCATTTATGACAGGAAGCGCAGGCTACCTTGGAAGCTTATTTTGGGGATCGTTAATTTTGGTTCTTGCAGTCAAATCTAAAAGAGATAAATACATTTCATTAGTTATTGGAATTGTATTACTCATACTCTCGTATTTTGTGCTTCAAACTGGAGAGTTTTTTGGTACAGCAATGACCTCAGGACTTGCCGTTTTTATGTTGATCACTTTTAAGTATTTCGGCCCTTTATTTCACGATTTGTGGCTAAAGTTTATAGGCATAACTTGCTGTGCATATGTAATACTCGACATAAAAGATGATTTAATTGACAGAACAAACATTGGTAGTGATGCTGATGGAGTTGCCGAATTAATAGGAATATCAAGTGTAACTGTAGGCGTCATTTGGATGATAATCGCAATACTTAATTTGTTTGTAGTGCTACGGTACATTTATAAAAAATCACTTTTTAAATCTCCTGACTAAGTCTCTTTTGAAACAACAAAAGAGCTAAAGCAAACAACATAGATAATTATTTGATTAACCACCCATTAAAGTACTCTTTTTATTAAACTTTCATATTTTAGATACAACTGAAAGGGATTTTAAATGGATATAACTATTTTTGCTAAAATCAATCTTCAATATGAGCGAGACTAAACACAATTGGACCAAAGAAGAGATTCTAGACATATATAACACACCTTTGATGGAGCTACTTTACAAAGCAGCTACTATTCATAGAAAAAGTCATAATCCTAATGTTGTACAAGTATCAACGTTATTATCTATTAAAACTGGTGGTTGTAGTGAAGATTGTGGCTATTGCCCACAAGCAGCACGTTATCACACAGCAGTAGAAGGCAATGATTTAATGAGTGTTCAGCAAGTTAAAGCACAAGCTTTACGCGCAAAATCTACAGGGAGTTCACGTGTTTGTATGGGAGCTGCTTGGAGAAATGTAAAAGATGGCGAAGAGTTTGATCAAGTTTTGGAAATGGTGCGTACCATTAATAAGTTAGACATGGAGGTTTGTTGCACACTGGGTATGATTACCGAAAACCAAGCACAACGCTTGGCAGAGGCTGGTTTATATGCTTATAATCATAATTTAGATTCTTCGGAAGAATATTATAAAGAAGTTATTTCTACTCGAGGTTACCAAGATCGATTAGATACCATTGATAATGTTAGAAAAACCAACGTCACCGTTTGTAGCGGTGGTATTATTGGTATGGGTGAAAATATAGAAGATCGCGCAGGTATGCTGGTAGCACTTTCTACATTAAATCCACAACCAGAATCTACGCCAATAAACGCTTTAGTTGCCGTTGAGGGTACACCGTTAGAAGACCAAAAGCCAGTTTCTATTTGGGATATGATTCGTATGGTTGCTACAACACGTATTGTAATGCCCGAAACCCAAGTGCGTTTAAGTGCTGGTAGAACCCAAATGACTAGAGAAGGGCAAGCTATGTGCTTTTTTGCTGGTGCTAATTCTATTTTTGCTGGTGATAAATTATTGACCACACCTAATCCTGATGTTAATGAAGACATGAAAATGTTTGAGTTGTTGGGCTTAAACCCTCAAAAACCATTTACAAAAAAGGTACAACCACAAACCGTTGAAGCTCCGGAGTCTCAATTTGAAGCTCTTGGAGAAAAACCAAAATGGACTCGACCAGACCATAAAATTGAGCGTAACGAAGTCGCTAAAGAAAAAGCTAAGACTTTAAAGTAGAGTTCTGTTTTTTGTTTTAAGACTTAAACCTTGCAAGTAAGCCCGCGTTAGGGATTGAGGCATTTGTTGAAGCTCTTTTTGTGTTGTTGCACCTATGCAACACAAAAAAGCGACTGCCGGAAAGCCCGACACCGACGTTAGGAGGTGTAACGCCCAAAATTGTATTTTGCATATCATAACGTTTTATTAACTTTGGCTTTATAAATTTATTTTCTTTTGAAACTTAATCTTCAAGATATTCCGCGCGTAAAAACAATTACTAAAACGGATTTTTTAAAACACTACTTTAAGCCGCAAAAACCTGTGGTTATTGAGCGTTTTATTGAAGATTGGCCCGCCTATACAACATGGAATTTAGATTACATGAAGGCTGTTGGTGGCGATATTACAGTACCACTTTACGATGATCGCCCTGTGGATTACAAAGATGGATTTAACGAGCCGCATGCCAAAATGAAATTAGGTGATTACGTTGATTTATTAAAGCGAGAACCTACAAAATTTCGTATTTTTTTATGGAATGCCTTAAAGGAAATACCCAAATTACAAAATGATTTTACTTTTCCTGATTTTGGTTTGCGCCTAATGAAGGGCATCCCCATGCTGTTTTTTGGCGGAAAAAATTCGCATACATTTATGCACTATGATATTGATTTAGCTAATATTTTTCATTTTCATTTTGAAGGGACTAAAGACATTATTTTGTTTGACCAAAAGCAGAATGATTACCTGTATAAAATTCCGCATTCGTTAATTACTAGGGAAGATATTAATTTTAAGGATCCAGATTTCACGAAGTGGCCCATGCTAAAAAAAGCTAAAGGTTTTAAAACAAAGCTTAATCATGGCGAAGTATTGTACATTCCTGAAGGTTATTGGCATTATATGCATTATGTTACACCAGGTTTTTCTATGAGTTTACGCGCTATTGCAAGAAACCCTAAAAACTTAGGTAAAGCGTTTTACAATGTATTAATTATGCGTAATTACGATAATGTTATGAGACGCATAAAAGGCCAGAAATGGATTGATTGGAAAAATAAAGAAGCGATTATAAGAACACATAAAGAAGTATAAAAAATGGTACAAAAATCATTTTTTTATACAATTGTAAGAAACTTATAATATATTTGCCCACATAAATTTTAAACCCAAATTATGAAAAATTTAGTTTTACTTTTAAGCATATTAAGTATTTCGTTTGTTAATTCTCAGGCTTATACTGGCAAAAATGACAATAAATTTCAAGTTGGTGCTAACTTTCAAGAAAACGGATCTGGACTTAATCTTAGTTATGACTTTGGTATTGGCGAAAACATTTCTGTAGGATTATCGGGCACATACCTTTTAGGTGTTGATGATGCATTAAAAAATAACGCTAATGACGATTTAGATGCTGAGTTTGATAACCGTTTTGATGTTAGAGCTAGATTTAATGCGCATCTAGGAAATGTTATAAATATTGATGATAATTTTGATTTATACCCTGGTTTAAGTCTTGGTCTTAAAAACTTTGGAGGCCATTTAGGAGCGCGTTATTTTTTTACTGATGGCTTTGGTGTTTATACAGAGTTAAATGTACCGTTTGCAAAATACAAATCGGAGTCACTAACACCAGCAGAAACCTTACACAATCAATTTACAATTAATATAGGAGCTTCGTTTAATTTATAGAAACACATATCTTATAATAATTTGAGGTGAAAGACTAACCGTTTTTCACCTCTTTTTGCTTTTATAAAATTAATTCGTTTGCTTTATCATATACCAAATGAGATTCCCAACCTCTGTAAATTAAGTAATCAATTAATTTCTTCCGTTTTTTATAAACGTTTGTTTCTTTAATAGTATTAACCTTTTTGTTAGCTAAATCATTAAAAATATCCATATACTCGGCATCATCTAATGCTTCAAGTGCTTGGTTTATATTAACTTTACCAATATCTTTTTTCTTTAACTCGAAAGTTATTCGGCGTCGCCCCCAATGTTTTATCCTAAGTTTACCACTTGCAAATGCTTTAGCAAAACGGGCTTCATTTAAAAAATTATGCTCTAAAAGATAGACTATAATAACATCGATAGCCTCGGGTATCATGTACATGGTTTCTAACTTTTGCCTAACTTCTTTGTGGCAACGTTCTTGATACGCACAATAATGTTCTAATTTTTTTGTAGCGTCTTGTACTGTATATGTTTTTTTGGTTTGCATAGCCAGCCAAAAGTAATAATGATTAATGAATTTTAAAATTTAAAATCTTTTATATATTCAAAGACCTTAGGCACCAAACATGTAAAACTAAATCAAAATGATTAAAAAAGAGTATTTGCTTACAAAAACAGTTGATTAGTTATTTTTTCTTTATATTTTCGACGTACTACAGTAGTGATTTTTTTATAACCTATTGATTTAGCCTACTTTTACAATACAATATATTTGTATCTTATAAATTTATTTTCGCTTAAAAAGTCTACGATGAAAAAAATTATCTCGAAAAAGCATCTTACTTTACTAGTTCTATTTCTAAACTTATCCATTTTAGGTTTTAGTCAAAGTATTTTTACTAATAATATTGATGGAGCAAATCCTAATAACTTCAACCCTTTTACAAATGGGCAAATTATAAACCCCAATATTAGTGTTTCTGGAATTGGAAGAGGACCTGGTATAGGGGGTAATAATGCAGGTAACAGATATAATGCCAATAGTTGGAATACTCCAGCATTAGATCCAACTGCTTATTTTGAATTTACAATAACTCCCGACTCTGGATTTGAAATTGATTTTACAAGTTTTGAATATACATCCCAGCGAAGTAATGCCAGTATTTCAAATTTTGCATTCAGATCTAGTGTTGATGGGTTTACCTCTGATATAGGCACACCTACATTTAATGGCACAACAATAGACTTATCAGCAGCAGCGTATCAAAACATTACATCTGCTATAACGTTTAGGTTTTATGCTTGGGGAGCAGGTGATTTCAGGAATACTTTTAGTATAAACGATTTTACTTTTCATGCAAATCCATTATCAACAGGAAGTGTCGTAATAACCGGAATTAACTCTGATAATATGGCTCATGATGAGTTTTCTTTTGTAGTTTTAGAAGATATAGAAGAAGGTACTATTATAAGTTTTACCGACAAAGGTTGGCAAACCACTGGTAATTTTAGAGGAGGTTCTCCTGAGGGTGTTTTAGAATGGCGAGCTCCAGCAGGTGGTATACTCTGTGGTACCGAAATAATAATTATAGGCACAGGACCTGTTTTTACAAACTCAACCGTTTATGCTGCAAATGTGGGCACAGTAATTGAATCTGACAATGGATTTGGATTCAGCCCTAACGAGGATCAACTTATTGCTTTTCAAGGGCCCTTTAATTCCCCTACGCTATTATATGCCATACAATTTGGGCCAAGTTCTACAGGTTGGAATGCTAATGCAACTAGTACTGCTACTAGTTCCATTCCTACTCCAGCTAATGGTGGCAATCTGGTAGATGGTGTTACAGCTATTTACATGGGCGCTTTTGTAAGTGGCAACTACAACTGTGCTGTAACCGCAGGTCTAGACTTAATACGAACAGCAGTAGCTGATGTCGTTACCAATTGGGTACGTCAAGCCAGTAATATCTCTCCTCTAGGAGGATGTAGTTATAATTGCTGCCCTGCAACAACATGGGATGGCGTAAGCTGGAGCCCAATTGCTACTCCAACTATTAATACTATTGCCATTATTAACGATGATTACAACACAGGAAATGGCGGTATTGAAACCAGTTTTAGTGCCTGTGAATTAATTGTAAATACAGGTTTTTCTTTAACAGTTGCTAATAATACTTTTGTTGAAGTAGAAAATAATACTGTTATAGATGGTAGTTTAATTGTTGAAACCCAAGGTAACTTTGTACAGAACGATGATACTGGCACATTTACTAACAACGGCACTTCCCAAGTTGTAAAAACACCTGTATCTACAGGGAGTTTAGAATACACGTATTGGGGAACTCCTGTGGTAAATGCTATGGCTGGTACTCTGGGTACAGGTGATCGTTTTTGGTATAATAGTGCTAACTATTTGGATACCATGATAGAAATTGCAAATACAGGCACATTTGAAGTCACTTCAGGACAAGATGATATTGACGACAATGGAGACGATTGGCAAGTATTACCAGCGACCGATATTTTAACACCTGGTGTTGGATACGCCGCTACAGGCTCGGCTACGGACAGAACTTTTACAGGTCAATTTAATAATAGTAATATTACTGCACCCATAATTATTAATAGCGAAGCTGCCGATAATGATTGGAATCTTTTAGGAAATCCTTATCCTGGTGCTTTAGATTTTGACGCCTTTTTTGCGGCTAACAATACCGTGGTTGGTGGTGTTGCTTATTTTTGGTCACACAATACTGCTGCAGATAGTAATGCCAGTGGTAATGAAGGTATGAATTTTTCGCAAAACGATTATGCCATGTATGCCTCTGGTGCAGGAGGAGGCACTGCTGCTATTAGTGGTGGCCCTACACCAAACCAATATATACCTTCTGGGCAAGGTTTTTTTATAATAGGTCTGGCTAACGGTAATGTTACCTATACCAACGCTATGCGCGTTGCAGACGCTACAAGTAATTCATTATTTTTCAAAAATACGCGTTCTAAAAAAACAGTAAAAAACGATAATGCTAATAGACTATGGCTTAACCTAACTTCGGATAATGGTTTGTTTAATCAAGCGCTTGTTGCTTACGTTGATAATGCTACAAATGGTAATGATGGTTTAGCTTTTGATGCTCCTAGAAACTTATCTACAACAGGCTCTGCAATACTTTATACCACAATTCCTGAAGAAAGCAAAATGTATGCTATACAAGGAAAGGCTAAATCTAGCCTTAACCCAGATGAAGTTATAAACTTTGGCTTTAAAACAACTATAGATACACCTACGCTTTACAAACTTTCTGTAGCAAAATTTGAAGGCGATTTTTTAAGTTCTAATACCATTTTTGTAAAAGACAATTTACTTGATACCATGCATAATTTATCAAGTTCAGACTATACATTTACTTCGGAAACAGGAGAGTTTAACGAACGTTTTCAAATTGTGTTTAATGCTAATGCGCTTTCAAATAATGATTTTACTCAAATAGAGCGTAGCATTAAAATCGTTGAACTGGAAAACGATGATGTTAGATTTACATCATCTAATAATATAACGATTAAGAGTGTTAGTATTTTTGACCTTTTAGGCAGGCAACTTTATAACTTTAAAGCAACTAATCGTATGGAAACTTATAAACTCTCTAACTTGAGCAGTACGGTTTATTTAGCCAAAGTAGAACTTGCTAATGGGGCAACAGTGACTAAAAAAATGTTTAAAAAGTGATATTTTACTTTCTAAAATGTGCTTATTTGTGATTTTTATTTAAATTTTCGTTGTAATGCACTAATAGTTTTTTATAACTTACTGATATAGCTTACCTTTACAGCCAATATATTTTTATTCTATAAATTTATTTTTCGCTTAAAAGTTATATGATGAAAAAAACTATACTCATTATCTTATTTGCTTTATCTTTTAACACCAGTTTTGCACAAACTACACTTGTGGCAGGAGACATTGCTATAACTGGACACATAATGGCTCAAAGTGAATTCTCTTTTGTATTTCTTAGAGATATTACAACGGGTACAGTAATCAACTTTACAGATAGAGGTTGGTTGTCCGCAGGTGGTTTTAGAAATGAGGCTGCAGTAGAGGGTACGCTAACTTGGACAGCTGATACAGATTTACCTTGTGGCACAGAAATTATAATTACGGGTAACACTCCATTTTCGGCGACTCAAGGAACCGTTACAGAATCCGATGTTTTTCAATTAGAAGGAGAAACGGGTCCGATGAATCGTGATGGTGATCAAATCTTGGCTTATCAAGGCACAGATGCTGCACCAATATTTATATATGCATTAGATTTTAACGGTAATACGAATAACTGGAATGGTAATGCTACTAACTCAAATAATTCTGCTATACCAGCAGGTTTAACTAATAATGCAAATGCTGTTTCTGTAATTTCAAGAATTAATGGCAAATACGATTGTAGAATTTCGTATGTACCTGCAGACATACTCGCAGCTGTATCTACCAGGTCAAACTGGTTTACTAATGATATAACTGACGTTACTAGCAATAATTTTATAGAATTAGGACTCTTATGTAACTACTCCTGTGCACCTCCAGTAATATTATCTACAGGAGATTTAGTCATAACAGGTTATAATACGGAAGACACAGAAGTTGATGAGTTTACTTTTGTGGTATTAACAGATATTGCTGAAGGAACTATTATAGGGTTTACAGACAAAGGATGGGACTCAACCACAGGAGCATATAGGTCTGGTAATGCAGAAGGGTTTTTACAATGGAAAGTACCTCCAGGAGGAGTACCATGTGGCTCTGAAGTAAGAATATTTGCTGCTGCTCCTGGTTCTGGGATTAAGGATTACCTATCAAATTTTGGAACTGTAACAGAACCAGATGCAGGCTTCGGTTTTAACCCTAGAAATGATCAAATTATTGCATTTTCGGGTTCATTTAACACCCCAACTAATGCTTATGCCATTATTTATGGTGATAATGATTGGAATGAAGCAACAAACGTTAGAACATCGGCAGTACCGCTTGGCTTAACTGACGGAACCGATGCTATATACTATGGTGATTTTGATTCTGGAATTTATGATTGCTCTACATCTATAGGTGATGCATTAATTGCTTCTGAAGTTGCAGATCCTTTAAATTGGTCTTTACAGAAAGATATGGGTTCACAAACATTAGGCGGTTGTAATTACTCATGTTGCCCTGCAACAATGTGGGATGGTACTTCTTGGTCGCCTATAGCTATACCAGATATTAACACCACATTAATATTAGATGCTGACTACGCTACTGGTACCGTTACAAATCTTGAGGCATGTAGTCTTATTATAAATGCTGGCAACATACTAACTGTAAATAATGGCACCTATGTATTGGTCGAAAACGATGTTACAGTAGATGGTGATTTATTAGTAGAAAGCCAAGGTAATTTTGTACAAGTTGGTGAGTTTTCAAGTTTCACTAACAACGGCACATCTCAAGTTATAAAAACACCTGTATCTACAGGGAGTTTAGAATACACGTATTGGGGAACTCCTGTGGCAAATGCTATGGCTGGTACTCTGGGTACAGGTGATCGTTTTTGGTATAATAGTGCTAACTATTTGGATACCATGATAGAGATTGCAAATACAGGTACATTTGAAGTCACTTCAGGACAAGATGATATTGACGACAATGGAGACGATTGGCAAGTATTACCAGCGACCGATATTTTAACACCTGGTGTTGGATATGCTGCTACAGGCTCAGCTACCGATAGAACTTTTACAGGTCAATTTAATAATAGTAATATTACTGCACCCATAATTATTAACGGTGAAGCTGCCGATAGTGATTGGAATCTTTTAGGAAATCCTTATCCTGGTGCTTTAGATTTTGACGCCTTTTTTGCGGCTAATTCTGGTGTAGTTGGTGGTGTTGCTTATTTTTGGTCGCATAATACTACTGCAGATAGTAATGCCAGTGGTAATGAAGGTATGAATTTTTCTCAAAATGATTATGCCATGTATGCCTCTGGTGCTGGAGGAGGTACTGCTGCTATTAGTGGTGGCCCTACACCAAACCAATATATACCTTCTGGGCAAGGCTTTTTTATAATAGGCCTGGCTAACGGTAATGTTAACTTTACCAACGCTATGCGCGTTGCAGACGCTACAAGTAATTCATTATTTTTTAAAAATACGCGTTCTAAAAAAACAGTAAAAAACGATAATGCTAATAGACTATGGCTTAACCTAACTTCGGATAATGGTGTGTTTAATCAAGCGCTTGTTGCTTATGTTGATAATGCTACAAATGGCAATGATGGTTTAGCTTTTGATGCTCCTAGAAATTTATCTACAACAGGCTCTGCAATACTTTATACCACAATTCCAGAAGAAAGCAAAAAGTATGCTATACAAGGAAAAGCTAAATCTAGCCTTAACCCAGATGAAGTTATAAACTTTGGCTTTAAAACAACTATAGATACACCTACGCTTTATAAACTCTCTGTAGCAAAATTTGAAGGCGATTTTTTAAGTTCTAACACCATTTTTGTAAAAGACAATTTACTTGATACCATGCATAATTTATCAAGTTCAGACTATACATTTACTTCGGAAACAGGAGAGTTTAACGAACGTTTTCAAATTGTGTTTAATGCTAATGCGCTTTCAAATAATGATTTTACTCAAATAGAGCGTAGCATTAAAATCGTTGAACTGGAAAACGATGATGTTAGATTTACATCATCTAATAATATAACGATTAAGAGTGTTAGTATTTTTGACCTTTTAGGCAGGCAACTTTATAACTTTAAAGCAACTAATCGTATGGAAACTTATAAACTCTCTAACTTGAGCAGTACGGTTTATTTAGCCAAAGTAGAACTTGCTAATGGGGCAACAGTGACTAAAAAAATGTTTAAAAAGTAAAGTCTAGCTGGATTTAATTTTTGATTTTTCAACGTAATATTAAATATAGAATTAAGCAGTTAACTTTTAGATAATGATTCTATGTTTAACAAGGTTCAATCTAAAGGTTAGATGGTCTAAAAATAAGTCTGACTTTATAAACTATATTTTAAAGATAAAATTAGGTTTCTTCCAGCGGCACTAATCCCAGAAGAATATGTCCTGTAGCGTTGGTCTGTTATATTTTCTAAACTCGCTGTTAACACTGTAGATTTACTGATTTGATACTGGCTCCTAAAGTTAAGCGTATACCAAGAAGGACTGTATGGATTTCCATTACTATTTAAAGCATATAAATAATCTTTTTCTCTTTCGGAAGGTGCTAATTGATTAAAAGATAAATCTCCATTATAATTAACAAAAGCATCTAACTTTATCTTTTTAGAAGCCCAAACCAAATGTGTATTTCCAAAATTTGGAGATACATGCCTAATAGGCACCTCAATATCTCCAGCAGTTTCTGTACCGCCAATAACATTATATTGGGATGTTAGATTTAATTGCTTAGAAAAATTGATTTTTAAACCTACCTCAAAACCATAAATCCAAGCTTTTGAAGCATTTTGTATAGCTTGTACATTACTTAATTCGCCATCATAAACAATCTCGGTTTCGCCATTTAAATTAAAATCTCTACGCACTAATGCGTTATCAAGATAAGTGTAGTAAGTACTCATATCTAAAACAACATGCTCATTAAAATTTAGTTTTAGCCCCAACTCACCCCCATAAGCATACTCTGGCCTTAAGGTTTCGTTTGGCACTACCACAGAGCCTGGTTCAGAATCAAATACTTTTCCAATATCATCTATGTTGGGCGCTCTAAACGCAGAAGACGCATTAAGCTTCCATTGTATCATTCTATTTGGAGACCAACTTATACCTGCTGTGCCTGTAAGAGCACCTGCTTCATTTTTTGATGTATTAAATGGTAAATTCAAGAATACATTATTGGCTGAAAAGTCTGCTTTGGATAAAACATGATTAAAACGTAAACCTGACTGAAATACAAACTTAGGATTAGGCTTGTACTTTATACTTGAATAAACAGCCGCAGATTGCCAAGTTGCCCCTGTTGGGTACCTAGAAACGGTTGGAGATATCGTATTATTTGAAATATTTTCTTCATTACCGACAGACTTCACTTTATTAAAAACATATTCTGCACCATAAAAAAACTTAGTTTTTGTACTTATCGTTTTTTCTAAATCTAAATTAAATGAATATGCATCTACAGATTCTTCACGAATATTTCTTATCGAAGATTGAAAATCTCTATCTATTCTACTCTCTTTAAAATTTTGATATGCTAAAGTGGTTTTAATCTTATCATACAAATTTGAACGACTACTTAGTTTTGTTACTTGTAAATTAGACATAAACCACTTTTGCGGTCCATAGTCCCACTCTCCAGACCGCAATACGTTGTTTCGAGGACGAATTAATCTATCGTATCGAGGAATATTTGAAGTTGTTGTGTAAAAAACACCTAAATCAAAACTTAAATCTTTACTAGGATTAAAGTGTACTTTTTGCATTAAGTTTAATTGATTATAGCCAGAAAACCTTTGAACCAAAGGATCATTATTTTGAACAATAATATCTCCATTGTTGGTAGCTAAAGCAAATTCTGGTCTCAAGTATTCCGTTGGTCCATGGCTACCCATTCGTAAATCATCAAAACTTGTGTAACTAGCATTTGTAACAAAGCCCCATTTTTTAAAACCTAAATTAAAATCAATATGCCCTGTATTTTCATTACTAGCAGAAGCATATCTTACAACTGCATTTGAAGTGAATAATAAAGAATCTGAAGGAGACAACTCTGGCTTTTGGGTATAAAAACTCATTACACCACCAATAGCATCACTGCCATAAATAACGGAGCCTGCCCCTAGTGTAACTTCTGTGTTTTTTACTGAAAATGGATCTATAGCTATAACGTTTTGTAGATTTCCACCTCTAAATATGGCATTATTCATTCTTACACCATCTACCGTTATTAACAATCTATTTGTAGAAAATCCACGTATCATGGGACTTCCGCCACCCAATTGACTTTTTTGCACATAAACTTGCCCTGTACTTTCTAATAAATCTGCACTAGTTTGCGGGTTTACAAATTGAATACTTTCTGTGTTAATACTCAATATTTTTTGTGGAATATCTCTTTTATTTTGTTTAAAATTAGAAGCTGATATCACAATTTCTTGTAATCCTTGAGTATTGGAGACTAAAAAAACCTTATTAGATGTCCCTAGTTGTTTCTTATTTATTTTTTTTAAAACATGTGAAAGGTGTTTAAAATAGATGGTTTCTGATTCTGAGAACTTATTTAATTCTGCTTCACCTTTAAAATTAGTAACCTCGCTTTTAGACTTATCTAAGTTATAAATCGCTACTCCAAAAATTGGTTCTTTAGTTATTTTATTAAGAACTTTAATATTCTGTGCTTGAGTACACACAGATAATAAAAATAAAATACTATATAAAAACTTCATGTTTTCAATTAAAAACTTGATTAAATACCTGTAATGATTTTGGAGGCCTAAAACCCCCCAAATGTAGTTCAAAATAAAGCAAAATCATACTTAAAAAAGACTGTCTTTGCTTAGCATTCATCTTCACATTAGGTAAAGCATCAAATGTTGTGCCTAAAAGCTGTTTTAAGAGTACTAAATTATCACCAGACAACGTATATTTATTATTTGTTTTTAGCTGAAATTTACCTTCATTCAAATCAAAATAAGGATAATTAACAAAGGTTACATCTGGATAAAAACCTAAATACTTGGTTAATTTTAAAAGAAACAATAAATGAAAGTTAGCACATTCAGATTGTGAATCTAACCATAAAAGTGTATTTTCTAAATAACTGTACAGCGTATCATTTGGCTCTTCTTCTTGCAAGGTATTTGATAAAACTTCAGACAAAAACATAACTATAGCACTTTTTAAAACTTGCGTATGTAAACTCTGGTAAATACAATTAAACTTAACTTCTTTTATAGCGTGTAAAGACTTGTTTTGTTTATAAAGAAAAACAATTTGTAATTGAGATAGCAATTGAAAATGAGCCGCTTTTATTCCAGATTTTTTAGGCTTTAACACCCCTCTTAATAAAAAGCTAACAACGCCCAGCTCTTCCGTGTAACATTTAACTATTAAATCGTTATCTCTATATTTTAATTTAGATAGAACAATAACATTAGTAGTAACTAGCATTATCTAACAACCATTAGTTTAAGAACTTTGGTCTCAAAAGAATCTAAATCTGAAAGCATAACCAAATAAACACCAGATGCTACAATATTATTTGCAAGGTTTTTACCATTCCAATAAGCTGTGCCTCCATCTATTTCTAGATTAAAACCTTTAAACCTCTGGTTTGTTCTTGATTGAGCCTCAGCGACCAAATTACCTTCAATATCAGTAATTTTAATATTTACATTTTCTGAAACATCTTTTATTTTCACCTTTTTTTCTACAATATCAAATGTGGGTCTAACGGGGTTTGGGTAAGCAAATGCACTTTGCAAGCCTTCTAAAGGACTAGAACTACCCGATTCAAAAGACACTAAACCCTTACTTGTAGCTATGTAAACTATACCATTAGCATTATCTATAGAAATATCGTTTATAACATTTGATGGCAGAGGAGAATTATCTATTGTAAAATGAAAAATGGTATTTTGCCCATCTGGAGAAAAATAGAATATACCCGCATCTGCTGTGCCAATCCATTTATTATTTGAACCGTCTACTTCTATGTTTGTAATAGATTGCTGAAATAAAAGCTCTTTGGCTATACCGTCTTCTTCAATTATAATTTCTTCTACACGAATATTATCATCAGTAAAGAAATTTGATGTATTAAATAAAACTCTCAAGCCTTGATCAGTACCAATCCATAACTGATTAGATTTATCAAGGGCTAATGCTTTTACATTAAGTGAAGGAAAATTTTCCTCTTCGGTTCTAATGCTTTTCAACAAAGGAGATCCATTATTTTCATTAAAACCTATGAGCCCAAAATTAAAGCTACCAAAAAATAAATTATTATCTCCATCAAAAATTATATTAGAAAAACCTAAATTAGATTCACGTTCAGATATTAGGCTTGTAAAATCGTATGATATCCAATTACCATTAAAAAACTTATTTAATGGCTTATCGACTCTACCATTTGTAACCCATAAAACACCTTCGTTATCATAATTTGAAGTTAAAGTTAAATTAAGATTTCCTGCAAAAGGAGTTATGGTACTATTATTCTGATTATATAGATTAACAAAATCGCCATCATTAAAATCAATTAATCCAGCTGTATACGAACTAATATAAAGCTGTTTTGTATCAAATGGATTTATTGAGATATGAGATAAATAAAAAGGACTTTCGATTTTTGATACTATACTATCGTATCTAATATTATCCCAACCTTGATCTACAAAATGGCTTATACCAGATATTCTTTGTCCTCCACTAAATGCATATCTAGATGAGTAACCACCATGTATACCCCAAATTTCTTGACCAGAAATCTTGACCTCAAAAAAATTATTAGTAAGTGGACTTTGAGGATGAATTTCTTCAAAAATTGAGGTATCGCTTATTGTAGTTTTTAATATCCCAAAACCAGGTTTTCCAGTTGATTTTACACTAGTGGAACCAACATATAAATCATTATTTCCTAAAATTGTTGCTTTTGTAAAATCAGCATCAAAATCAATACTCCTAGAAACTTCCGTAAGTTCATTAAAATCCTCATCATAAACAAAAACATTGTTTTTTGTATTTGCAATTAATTTATCACTAAAACTTTTGAACCCTATTATATCAGATGGATAAGCTATCAATTGAGTTAATATAGTATTATTAATTTCATAAATATTTCTGTTTACAGCAGAACCATATAATTTGTTCCCAACGGTTTGTATACCATTAAAAACTATTGAAGAAACATTTTCCCATTCACGAAAATTAATCAAGTTCGGATTAATAAGTTCGCCTCTTAATAATCCAGACTCAGAAGCCGCGTAAATATAGCCATTAAAAATAGCTGTTTGGTTAACTTTTACCGGAGTACCATTATTTCCTATTAAATAAGTGTCTCCAAACTCTAATCTATTTATATCATATTGCGAAATACCGTAATCTGTGGATATATAGGTAAAACCATTACTTTGACTAAAATGATTAATATTTTTTCTATCATTTGGAATATTAAAACTATTAACAATATCTACTACAGAAAGAAAATCTTCTTCATTCTCGTCATAAACTTGAATTAATCCCCTTTCGAAACCTATAAATAACAATCCATCATCTTCAACATACAGAATAGCAGTAATAGTTTCTCCTGATAGCCCATGAATAGTTGACAATTCTTCAATTTCCATTGTTTGAGAGTCATATATAAAAATAGCATTTTCTGCAGCTGCATAAATTTTATTTTCACCTTGAGAAATATCCTTAATATCTAAATACGAAAAATGACCTGTCCACAATTCAGAGAAATCTTGAGCGAAATGCGACAAAGGAGTTAGTAAGATTATTGATATAATTACTATTTTATACATAATCGTTTTCATTTTTTTTAGTGTATTAGTCTAAACGTTTTTTACTTGAAAATGATATGTCAATGTAAAAAATACTTTTGATAAATTCATTTTATTAGCTGTGCGGTTTAGATATCAACTTTTTTTGTCTCTCTTTTCTACTTTTTGATAAGTAACGTAACTCCAAAAAATGCCAAGAGAAAGCTGCAAGGATAAGAATTAAAAATAAATTTAAGAAACCAATGAACCATGCATTATAGCTACTAAACAGCTTTAAAAAAACAAATATTTGAATTACTGGAAAATGATAAATATAAATACCATATGTAAAATCTCCATACTTACCAAAACCATTTAATAATTTAAAGTTGTAAGCGATATAAAAAACCATAAACCCATATACCATTGGTTTTAAAAGATGAGTTTTAAACAGGTATTGTTCTAAAAAAAATAGAATTAAACAAGGTAAAATAATGTAATGTTTCCATTTGATAAAGAAATTAAATTTTTTATAAAAAATGATTCCCGTTACAAAAAAAGCTAAAGCACCTGGTAGTTGTTTGGCTATTTTATACATATCTAAAGACATAAAATAATTGAAATATGTTATAGAAACCACGTAAACTAATAAACCTAAAACATAAATACCATTTTTTTTAAACTTAGTTAGCCAAAAAAATATCGGAATCAGTAAATAAAAAGCCTCCTCTAACTTAATTGTCCATAGCGCTCCATTAACTGCACAAATTTTATTGTTTTCAAACACTCCAGGTAAACAGGGTTCAATATAATTTTGAAATGTTAGATTAGCCACTAAATATTTCAAAAAATGCGTGTTAAAAAAATAGTTTTTCAATGAATATGTTGAAAATATAAAAAAAGAAACTGCACAAAAAATTATTAAAACAACATAAGCTGGAACTATTCTTTTAATTCTTTTGACAATGTATTGTTTTACACTTTTGCTGTTTTCAAAACTTTTCGCAATTAAAAACCCACTAATAACAAAAAAACCATCAATAGCTAATCGGGTATTAAAAAAGATAATATATTGCTGAAATATCTTGACATTGGATAATTCAATCAAATGTGCAATAGCTACTGTAGTCGCAAAAACAACTCTTAAGAAATCAAAATTATTAATATTTATTCTATTCAAGAATTATATATTTAAAATATAGCTAATCATTATTTTGATACAGGAACTAAAGTTTCTGTATCATTTTTTTTTCAAATATATTTATAACTAACGGGTTTTGCTTTAAAATAATATATTTAAAGCAAAAAAGCTTTCCAATTACGGAAAGCTTAATCGTTACATAAATATTATTTGCTTATACAACACCCTGAGCGAGCATCGCATCTGCCACTTTAACAAAACCTGCTATATTTGCCCCTTTAACATAATCAATATATCCATTATCATCCTTACCATACTCTAAGCATGATTTATGTATATCGGACATTATATCTTTAAGTTTACTATCTACTTCTTCTCTAGTCCACTTGTACCTCAACGAGTTTTGTGTCATTTCTAAACCTGAAGTTGCTACACCTCCAGCATTTGATGCCTTTCCTGGAGCAAATAAAATCTTTGCTTTATGGAACGCAGTAATAGCTTCTTTTGTTGATGGCATATTAGCGCCTTCACTAACACAAATACAACCATTCTCTAAAAGTATTTTGGCATCGTTTTCATTAAGTTCATTTTGCGTAGCACATGGTAAAGCCACATCACACTTAACTTCCCATGGAGTTTTCCCTTCAACAAATTTCGCATTCGGATACGTTTCTAAATATTCACTAATCCTACCGCGTTTTACATTTTTAAGATTCATAACAAATGTTAGTTTGTCTTCATCTATGCCATCTGCATCATAAATATAACCTGAAGAGTCGGAAAGTGTCAATACTTTACCTCCTAATTGTAACACTTTTTCGGCGGCATATTGTGCCACATTACCTGAACCAGATATTACAACGTTTTTCCCTTTAAAACTATCTCCATTGGTTTCTAGCATTTTTTGAGCAAAATAAACATTACCATAACCAGTAGCTTCTGGTCTTATTAAAGATCCTCCCCAAGTCATGCCCTTACCTGTTAAAACACCTGTAAAACCATTACTTATCTTTTTATACATACCAAAAAGAAAACCAATTTCTCTTGCTCCAACGCCAATATCTCCCGCAGGTACATCGGTATTATGCCCAATATGTCTAAACAGTTCTCCCATAAACGCATGGCAAAATCTCATAATTTCGTTGTCACTTTTTCCTTTAGGGTCAAAATCGCTACCACCTTTACCTCCTCCCATAGGAAGTGTAGTAAGACTATTTTTAAATACCTGCTCAAAAGCTAAAAACTTTAAAATACTCATGTTTACAGTTGGATGAAAACGCAATCCTCCTTTATAAGGTCCTATAGCAGAATTCATTTGTATTCTATACCCTCTATTTACTTGAATCTCACCTTCATCATCAACCCAGCATACACGAAAGGTAATAACGCGTTCTGGCTCTACCATTCTTAACAAGATGTTTTTACCAAAATAAATATCATGTTCAATAATGTAAGGAATTACAGTTTCTGCCACTTCCTCAACAGCTTGTAAAAATTCTGGTTCATGACCATTTCTCTCTTTTACAAGATCCATAAATGTTTCAATGTTACTTTTCATATACGGGTTTATTGTATTAAATTCATTGATTTTATAATTTATCGCCACAAAGATACGTTATATTCAAAAATATATATGATTTAATTCAAAATTCGCAATAAAAAATTTCAATAACTTTAGAGGATTGTATTAATATTTGTTTCTTGAGCGAGTTTTTATATATTTGTCTTTAAACAATGCCTCAGAAAACGAACCTTTTATGCTTAACTTAAAACATTTAGTTTTTGCTCTTTGCTTATTTGTTACTATGCAAACTGCAAGTGCACAACTGGGGTTTTCTCACGAAATAGGCGTTATAGCTGGCCCAATACAATTTAGATCAGATTTTGGTCAACGCAGTGATTCTAATACAAATTTTGGTAATTCTGGCTTTGGGATTGGTATTGTACATTATTTAAACTTTTCTTACAGAGCTGATTGCAACTGTTACACAACAGACACTTATTTTAACGATCATTTTAAATTAAGAAATGAATTATCATACAACAAAACTAACTTAGAACATTTTGGCGATTTTGTTAGTGATGATAAAACCTCTGTTTCAGCTAACCAATTAAGAGCACATAAAGGCGTTTCTAAAAATTTAGATATTGGAACTCAATTGGAGTTTTATCCGCTAAGTATTCGCTCTTTTCAAGCTTTTAGCTATAAGTTTGCTCCTTTTGTTAGCTTAGGCATACATTATACATCCTTTACACCCGAGGTAAGTACAACATTTGCCAACCCTAATCCTAATGCTATTGGAGACGTTAATGACCCTAGTAATTTTTACTCTTTTTGGGAACCAGGCTCTGTAGATGCATCATCTGGTGGAGCTTTCTCTACAGTAACTAGTGTAGGTGTACGTTATAAACTCAGTAAATTATCAGATTTAATGTTAGATTTAAGATTTCAATATTATTTTAGCGATTGGGTAGATGGACTTAATCACCAATTAGAATCTAATAAAAACAACGATTGGTTATTATGGCTAAACGTTGGTTACATTTACTATTTAAATTAAAAAATAAGATTTATAAAGCAAAAGCCTGAATTTAAATAAATTCAGGCTTTTGCTTTATATGGAAAATAATACAAATTTTATTTTTGAATGTTTTACAACACTCCTTTTTTATAATTTCAAATCGCTCGTAATAGCGCTAACACATAACCAAGGTGTAATCCTTCATGAAGAACTGCAAACTGTAAAGCATCTTCTATATTAGTTAATGTATTTCCCGTAGTAGATACGGTATACTCATTGAATGTTTTAAACACTTCATTTTGGTAGTCTAATTTTGTTTTTTCAATTGTAGAAAATAACAAATCTTTAATTTCATTAACTTCTTTTTCAGAAATATCGCCTTTTGGTTTAGAATCTTTTTTATATGTGTTAATCATATCTTCAGAAACGTTTGTTTCTAATCCAGATAATTTATAAGCTAATAATTGCTCTGTAACCAAAACATGGCCAATATTCCAAATGATATTATTATTAAAGCCTTTTGGTATTTTATTTAAATCCTCTAATGTGTTGTTTTCTATAATTTTATTAAAAATGCCTCTTGTGTTACTTAAGGTCTTAAATGTAAAATCCATAGTTTATATTTTTTTATAAAGATAGTTTAAAAGTAAAATTTAACTTTATATTGTCTCCAAAAAATATTAGATATTATATGAAGAAAGTTTATTATTTAAAAACATGTAGCACATGTATTAGGATTTTAAAAGAGTTAGACTTGTCTCCTGCCTTTGTTTTACAAGACATTAAGAGCAACGCTATAACATTGGAGCAGTTGGAGCAAATGAAAGCTTTAGCAGGCAGCTTTGAGGCTTTATTTAGTAAGCGCTCTAGACTTTATAAAGAGAAAGACTTAAAAAATCAAGATTTAACTGAAGTTGATTTTAAAAATTACATTCTTGAACATTATACCTTTTTAAGTAGACCAGTGATATTGATTGATGACCAAATTTTTATTGGTAACTCTAAAAAAACGGTTGAAGCAGTAAAAGACTATTTAGCTAAATAATTAAGGGCATAAAAAAAGCCTGATATTTTCATATCAGGCTTTTGCTCCTTCTCTTGGGCTCGAACCAAGGACCCTCTGATTAACAGTCAGATGCTCTAACCAACTGAGCTAAGAAGGAGTGTGCTTTTTTACTTAGCGAGTGCAAATATATGTTGTTTTTTAATTACTGCAAATATTTTTTAGAAAAATTTATTCAAAAATCGCTTTATAAATATCATTTCCGTTTGCAAACAGTACTAAACCTATTAAAATAAAGAATCCAACCATCTGTGCATACTCCATAAATTTGTCTCCAGGTTTTCTTCCAGAAACCATTTCATATAATAAAAATATAACATGACCACCATCTAAAGCTGGTATTGGTAATAAATTTAACACACCTAACATAATAGATAAGAAAGCTGTTAAATACCAAAAGGCTTGCCAATTCCATACAGGTGGAAACATTTTTCCAATAGCTGCAAAGCCTCCTATTTGTGTAGCACCTTTTTTTGTGAATATATATTTAAACTGTGCTAAATAGTCTTTTATTTCCCAATAAGTCTGACTAAAGCCACCTGTAATACTTTCTGAAAAGGAATATGATCTATTATTATACTTTAAATACTCCAAATCTGTTTGAGTCGTTACGATACCTATTTTATTATCTTCCGTTGGTGTTATTGTTAACTCTAGTTTTTTATTATCACGCTCTACTTCTAATACAGCATTCTTTTCTGTTTTGTTTTTTAAGATATAAGCAAAATCCGAAAAATAATTAACAGGCAGCCCATTAATGGCAACTATCTTATCGTTAGCTTTTAATCCAGATTTCCCTGCTGGCATATCGGCAACAACAGAATCTAATTTAAAAGGATATCGTGGTGTTAAACCCGGCAAATCTCCCGCCTCAAAAAGCTGTGTTCCAATATCTTCAGGAAGCTTAATACTTTCAACAGACCCGTCAACATGTTCTACCTTAACATTATCAACAGTTCTAAACATTAAGTATTTATTAATATCTACAGTTAGGGTCTCAATAGGTTCATTATTCACAGAAATAATTTTATCACCTTGACGAAAACCATATTTCTCTAACGTTTTTGTAATGCCATAACCATATTTAACATCATCTTTAGTTGTGTAGTTTGTACCCCAAACCATAAGCATAATCATGAATAAAACAACTGCTAAAAGGAAATTCATAAAAACACCACCCAACATTATAATGAGTCTTTGCCAAGCTGGCTTTGAGCGAAATTCCCATGGTTGCGGCTCTTTAGCCATTTGCTCAGTATCCATACTTTCATCTATCATCCCAGCAATTTTTACGTAACCACCAAGTGGTAACCAACCAATACCATAAACAGTTTCTCCAATTTTCTTTTTAAATAATGAAAATTTCACATCAAAAAATAAATAAAATTTCTCTACTCTTGTTTTAAATATCTTGGCTGGTATAAAGTGTCCAAGCTCATGTAAAACTACTAATATGGAAAGGCTCAACAATAACTGAGCTCCTTTTATTAAAAATACTAACATCTACATTTTTTTTATAATCGCACAAAAGTAACGTTTTAAACCAACTTTAAAAAAACTATTAAATTATGGACTTGGTTTTAACATGAATTTAGGTTTCACAAGGCTTATATAAATCTAAATTTCATTGTATTTTTGCTAAAAAACAAGAATCAATGTTATCATTTTTTAAAGATTATAAAATCTTTGCTATTGTATTTTTTGTGATTTCAATTATAATAATTTCAATAATTTACAACACTTTAAACGTTTACACACCCTTACCTATTTATCAACCCAATATGGTAAGTACAGCACTTGTAGACAGCACAATACAATACAAAAAAAAGTATCATAAAATAGCAGATTTTAAACTCACAAATCAAAACGGAAAAACAATTACCCAAAACGATTATCATAATAAAATTTATGTCGCCGATTTCTTTTTTACAACATGCCAATCTATTTGTCCTGTAATGACAGACCATATGGTACAAATTCAAAAAGAAATTATTAATGATAATGAAATCATGCTATTGTCTCATTCTGTCACTCCAAGTATTGATACTGTAGCGCAGCTAAAAAAATATGCCGTAAAAAAAGGCGTTAATGATAAAAAATGGAATTTAGTTACTGGCGATAAAAAGCAAATTTATCAATTAGCCAGACAAAGTTATTTGGCTGTTAAAAACCAAGGCGATGGTGGACCTTATGATATGGTACATACCGAAAATTTTATGTTAATAGATAAAAAACAGCAAATTAGAGGGTTTTATGATGGTACCAGACAAGATGATATTGTTAAATTACTAGATGATATTCAAATTTTAAAAAAAGAATACGACAAATAGTTTTTAAGCAACAATTTTTTTAGGCTAAACTTTTAGCTTATTTTTGCTTCTTTAAAATCAATCTAAATAAGCTTGCAAGACACATTAGCACATCTTAAACGCGGCGAAAGAGGCATCATTACAGATGTTTCATCTATTCACATACCTCTAAAACTTTTAGAAATGGGATGTTTACCTGGTAATTCTGTAGAACTAGTACAACTAGCACCTTTTCATGACCCTATGTACTTAAATATTAACGGAACACACTTGGCTATTAGAAAAGAAACTGCTGCTCATATTTTAATTGATAAAGTAACGTTATGAGCAAACAAATAAACGTTGCGTTAATTGGCAACCCAAATACTGGTAAAACTTCTGTTTTTAATGCTTTAACTGGATTAAACCAAAAAGTAGGTAATTACCCAGGAATAACTGTTGAAAAAAAAGAAGGCATCTGTAAACTTCCTCGTGGTGTTAAAGCACATATTATAGATTTACCAGGCACATATAGTTTAAACGCATCGTCTTTAGATGAAAATGTTGTTATCGAATTACTTTTAAACAGAAATGATAAAGATTTTCCAGATGTAGCTGTTGTTGTAAGTGATGTTGAGAACTTAAAAAGAAACCTGCTTATTTTTACGCAAATTAAAGATTTAGAAATTCCTACACTACTTGTTATTAACATGGCAGATAGAATGGATTATAAGGGAATTTCGTTAGATATAGATTATCTAGAAGAACATCTTAACACTAAAATTGCCTTAATAAGCACACGTAAAAATACAGGCATTGATAATTTAAAGCATCTTATTGCCAATTATAAAGATATCTCTGTAACACCTTGTATAAATGCTTCAGAAATTGACAAAACATACTTTGAAAACCTAAGAAAAGCGTTTCCAAACCAACTGATATACAAACTTTGGCTAGTTATTACACAAGATGTTAACTTTGGCAAAACGGACCGAAAACAAATTGAAGCTGTTGACGATTTTAAAACTAAAAGTAAAGCAGACTTAAAACGTTTACAGCAAAAAGAAACCATTAAACGTTATCAATTTATTAATAACGTTCTTAAACTTGGACAGACTATTGATGTTTCTCAAGCTAAAGACTTACGTAGTAGATTAGATAGAGTTCTAACACATAAGATATGGGGTTACCTCATCTTCTTTGTTATTTTACTCACCATATTTCAAGCCATTTACGATTGGTCTAGTATACCGCAAGATTTTATAGATAGTATGTTTACTTCATTAAGCCAATGGACTAAAGATATACTACCGCAAGGCGCCTTTACAAATTTACTTGCAGAAGGTATTATACCTGGACTTGGCGGTATTGTTATTTTTATTCCTCAGATTGCCTTTCTGTTTTTATTTATAGCTGTGCTTGAAGAAAGTGGTTATATGAGTCGCGTTGTTTTTTTAATGGATCGTGTTATGAGACGTTTTGGATTGAGCGGCAAAAGTGTTGTGCCATTAATTTCTGGAACTGCTTGCGCCATTCCTGCTATTATGGCTACACGTAATATTGAAAGTTGGAAAGAACGACTCATTACTATTTTAGTAACACCATTTATTACATGCGCAGCTAGACTTCCTGTATACTTAATTATTATTTCGTTAGTAATTCCAGATAGTCGTTTTATGGGTTTATTAAGCTATCAAGCTCTAACACTTATGCTACTATACCTTATAGGATTTCTAACAGCAGTTTCCTCGGCTTATATTTTAAATAAAATTTTAAAAATAAAAAGCAAAACTTATTTTGTAGTAGAAATGCCTAACTACAAATTACCCATGTTTAAAAATGTAGCAATAACGGTTATAGAAAAAACAAAATCATTTGTATTTGGTGCAGGTAAAATAATTTTAGCTATTTCAATTATACTTTGGTTTTTGGCATCTTATGGTCCCGGTGAACAATTTAATAACGCTGAGAATATTGTTAAAACAGAATATATTTCTCAAAACTTGAGTAATGAACTTCTTCAACAAAAAATAGCATCGCATAAATTAGAACATTCTTTTATAGGTATAACAGGCAGAGCCATAGAGCCTTCTATTAGACCTTTAGGTTATGATTGGAAAATTGGTATCGCCATTGTAAGTTCTTTTGCAGCACGAGAAGTATTTGTTGGAACATTAGCAACCATTTATAGTGTTGGCAGTGATGATGTAGATACCATAACCAATAGAATGTCTAAAGAGATAAATCCAATAACGGGAGGCCCCCTATTTAATTTTGCTTCTGGCATTTCATTATTACTGTTTTATGCTTTTGCCATGCAATGTATGAGTACCTTGGCTGTTGTAAAACGCGAGACTAATAGCTGGAAATGGCCTACATTACAATTAGTAATCATGACGGCTTTTGCCTATATTGTAGCTTTAATAGCCTTTCAGCTTTTGAAATGAAACTAATATAATAACGACTATATCTCTATGAATGATATAATACAAAACATACTGGTATTTATAGCAATGGCTTATGCATTAGGTTTTTTAATTAAGAAATTCTTTTGGAAAAAGCCCAATCGTAAAAAAAGCTGTGGAAGTGCAGGTGGTTGTTAATTCCATTAAAATAATTTAAACCTCACCTCTTTTACACCATATTATACTTTTTTCAATACACGATGTGTACGGCCTCTAAAACTAACAAAGTAAACGCCTTGACTCAAATTAGAAGTATCAATTTGCATACGAGATTGAAACGGCTTTACTGTAATCTTATCTGTAAAATCTTGGCCTAATACATTAAAAACTTTTAAGTTTTTTATATTTAGCTTATTGCTTTCTATATTTAAAACATCTTTAAAAGGATTAGGATATAGCTTTGCATCATTAAATGTAAAATCGACAGTAGATAAAGCTGAATCAAATTCGTAACTTCCAATATCTATATCATTATTATTAGTTCTAACTCCAGACATCGTTTTATGTTCGTAATGAAACTCGGGCGTTAGACTAAAACCACTTACTGATTGCATAGTAGTAAGTCCGTTATCAATGGCGGGCGAACTAGAGGTCAACTTATAATCATAATTAGCTTCATTTATAAAACCTGCGTTAGCAATAATAGGGTCAATAAAATTATTAGCCATGTTGGTAGCGGTAGCACCATTTAAAACAGTTCCTGTACCAGCAAAAATATTATTTCTAACATCTAAAGTATTTGTTCCGCTATCTGTATCAAGAAACACACTAGACGTTGCACGCTTATTAACCATAGTATTATTAACCACATAAAGCGCATTAAATATATAAATGAATCCCTCTAATCCAAATCCTACTAAATTTTCATTTATAGCATTTTCGCCCTGCATTAATAAATTACCCATTATAATTGAAAACCCGCCATTAGGCAAATCTATTAACCGACTAGAATTACCCGTGTCTTCATCCATAATCCTGTTATACATGATAATATTTTCTCGAGCTCTAGATTTTAAATTATGCCCAACCTTAGCATGATGAGAATAATTATATCTAAACGTAAGTCTATTAATTCTATTTACATATATGTTATGACTAAAACCATCGCCAAAACCATTGTTAGCAAATTCAGTAAACTCAACCAATATATCCGACATAGGCGCATTACCTGTTAAAATACCGTTTTCGTTATCATGAAAATAGCATTGCTTAACAGTAAGTCCTGCCCCATCTAATCGAATACCTGCCCCGTTTTTATCTAGAACTACCGCACCAGAAAACTCTATATTCTCTACCGTTATATTATCTCCTGCGCAAACCCAAATCCCTTTTCCTAAAATATTCATACCATCTGCAATTAAATGCGGCCTACCTCCAACACCCTTAATAATAAGGTTATTATTCTCCCAAACAGCAAGACAATCTAAACCCGTATATGTTTCGGCATCAATTTCTATGGTATCACCGTCTTGCACAATATTAGCACTATATAATGCATTAGGTGTTTTATAAACTCTTGTTGAACCCACTTTAAAAACCGTGGCAAAACAAGATATATGAGCAGTTAAAAACAATAAAATGCTAGTTATTAATGGTTTGGCTATTGTTGTAAACATGATAAATTGGTTATATTTTTCGAAAACTTTACATTAAATACGTGTTTTTTAAATAATTAGATGTTAAAAAACGATATTCTGCATATTTTTTCTTTCAGTTGACATAAAATCATTAAAATTTGAGTGTAACATTCATTTTTTTAGTTAAATTTGAAAAATTTTTAAGCATGCTTAAAAAAAAATTAAAGCAAATTAAATGTCTGTAGCCATTGAAAATTTTGTAAAAGCTATTTACAAAAACGAAAAACACGATAAAAATGATACCAAACCAGGCAATATAGCCAAAGAGTTAGGTATTTCTAGCGCAGCAGCCACAGATATGGCTAAAAAATTAGCTATAAAAGATTTACTACATTACGAAAAATACAAACCACTACAACTTACCGAAAAAGGAACTAAAATGGCGTTGAATGTTGTTCGCAAACATCGTCTTTGGGAATCATTACTTTTTAAAATGTTCGATATGTCTTTACACGACATTCATCGAGAAGCAGAGTTGCTTGAGCATCAAACATCAGATTTACTAGCTAATAAAATTAGTGAGTATTTGGGCAATCCTAATTTTGACCCTCATGGAGACCCCATCCCTAATAAGGATGGAGAAATTACGACAACCGATACATCAATTACACTATCTAAAGCCGAAGAAGGAAAAACCTATACCATTTCTAGACTATTGAGTGACGATAAAGAGTTTTTTGATTTTTGCGCACAAAATGCCTTAAAATATGGTCATACAGTTTTAGTCTCAAAACAATTTAATAACAACAAAATGACTCAAATTTTAATAAATAATAACACCATTATTCTTAATCAGGATTTTACATCAATTATATATGTCAATGAAATTAACTAACCTCAAAATAACATTAATAGCAATCACACTATCCTTTAGCGCATTCTCACAAGAAAACGAGTCTGCCTTAGGTGCCTTAATTACAGATAGACCAGATGCAACAGAATCTCCAAACACAATACCAACAGGCTATATTCAAGTAGAAACAGGTTCTTTTTACGAAAGCTTTAAAGACCAAAATATTAAAAACGAAACCTTTACATACAACACAACATTAGTACGCTTAGGTTTATTGGATAATCTAGAACTGCGTTTGGGATGGGATTTTCTTGAAGGCACTACCACCATAGGCGGAAATAAATTAAATAATGTAACCAGTGGATTTAATCCTTTATTATTAGGAACCAAAATCTACATTGCAGAAGAAAAAGGATTACGCCCAGAAATAGGCTTTCTAGCACATTTATATTTACCATTTACTGCAAGCAAAGATTATAAACCAGAAACTACAGGCGTAGACTTTAGGTTTTCATTTGCACATACGTTAAGTAAAAAATCAAGCTTATCATATAACTTAGGAGCACAATGGCGAAACGACTCTCCCGAAGCTGCGTATGTTTACACCCTATCCTACGGACTAGGATTAACAGAAAAATTAGGGTTTTACGCAGAACTATACGGTGATTTACCCGAAAATAATAAAGCCAATCATTTATGGGATGCAGGGCTAACCTATTTAATTTCAGATAATGTACAACTCGATGCTACAATAGGCTCAAGCATTACAGAAGGACAAGACATCTTGTTAAGCGCCGGTGTTAGTTTTAGGCTACCAACGCGTAAACAGTAATCATTTATCAAGCCTAATAATATAGAAGCACTCAAGTAAATCAAATTTAAAATGAAAAAAATACTCTTAACCATAGCAATAACACTTACGTTATTAAATTGTAAAGAAGAAAAAAAAGCCAATAGTAAACTAAACGTAGTTACCACAACATCTATGATAACCGATTTGGTTAAAAACATAGGTGGCAAACATATTAATTTACAAGGCTTAATGGGTAGTGGCGTAGACCCACATTTATACAAAGCCAGTGAGGGCGATGTTTCAAAACTTTCCAATGCCGATGTTATTTTTTATAGCGGCCTACACTTAGAAGGTAAATTGGTAGAGATTTTCGAGAAAATGAAAAACAAAAAAACCATAGCTATTTCAGATGTAATAGATAAAAAAACACTAATTGGCTCAGAGTATTTCGCATCAAGCTACGACCCGCATATCTGGTTTAATGTAGATTATTGGATTCAAGCCACACAATTTGTAGTATCAAAACTATCAGAAGCTATTCCAGAACAAAAAACAGCTTTCGAGACCAATGGCGCTAATTACATCAAACAATTACAAGCATTAAAAACGAATTTAAAAACCAAAATTGAAACCCTTCCTCAAGAAAAACGCATTTTAGTAACAGCCCACGATGCCTTTAATTATTTCGGAAAATCTTTTAATTTTGAGGTCGTAGGCTTACAAGGACTTTCAACAGCAACAGAAGCTGGCGTACAAGACGTTCAAAAATTAGCAGCATTTATTATAGAAAAAAATGTAAAAGCCATCTTTATAGAAAGCTCGGTACCAAAACGCACCATAGAAGCTTTACAAGCAGCAGTAAATTCTAAAGGCCATAACGTAACCATTGGCGGCTCTTTATATTCCGATGCGCTCGGAAACGCAGGAACTGTTGAGGGGACATACATAGGCATGTTCAAATACAACGTAAATACAATTGTAAATGCACTTAAATAAATTAGCTGTAAAATTAGTTGAAGCTATTTCCTGCTATCCGCTATATCTTTTTTGAAGAAAAATCAAAAAAGGATGCCGCTTCTATCAGGGCTAGATTATCAGCCAAGGTTAGGTTAAAATAAATGGTCATCACTAAACCTGTAATTAAAAAAAATGAAACAAAAAATAGCCGTAAAAGTAGACGACCTTACTGTAGCTTATAACTACAAACCCGTACTCTGGGATATCGATTTAGAAATCCCCGAAGGCGTACTCATGGCTATTGTAGGACCAAATGGCGCTGGTAAATCTACCCTTATAAAATCTATTTTAGGCATCTTAAAACCTATAGCAGGCAGCGTAGCTATATATGATAAACCATACAACAAACAACGCCAATTAGTAGCCTATGTACCACAAAAAGGCAGTGTAGACTGGGATTTTCCAACCACAGCACTAGATGTCGTTACCATGGGTACCTATGGCAGTTTAGGTTGGATAAAACGCCCTGGACAAAAAGAAAAAAAAGCAGCTCTAGAAGCTTTAGAAAAAGTAGGCATGCTTCCCTTTAAAAACCGACAAATAAGTCAACTTTCTGGCGGACAGCAACAACGTATTTTTTTAGCCAGAGCTTTGGTGCAAAATGCCTCAATTTATTTTATGGATGAGCCCTTTCAAGGTGTCGATGCCACCACCGAAATAGCCATTATAAACATATTAAAAGAACTCAGAAAATCAGGAAAAACCGTTATTGTAGTGCATCACGATTTACAAACCGTACCCGAATATTTCGATTGGGTTACTTTTCTAAACGTTAAAAAAATAGCTACAGGCCCTGTTAAAGATATTTTTAATGATGATAATTTAACTAAGACCTATGGTATTAATTATAAAGTAAGTATTCAAGAATAATAATGGACATTACCGAATACATAAAACTAGTCTTTACAGACTACACCTTAAGAACCATAACACTAGGCACCACAATTCTTGGTGCTGTTACTGGTATGCTAGGCAGTTTTGCAGTATTACGAAAGCAAAGCCTTTTAGGCGATGCTATTTCACACGCTGCTTTACCAGGTATTGCTATATCGTTCTTAATAACAGGAGCAAAAGACAGCAATACCTTGTTATTAGGCGCTTTAATAAGCGGCCTTATAGGTACCTTTTGGATTCGAGGTATTATTAAGAATACACATTTAAAATCTGATACGGCGTTGGGTTTAATATTGTCTCTATTTTTTGGTTTCGGGATGTTACTACTCACATTTATTCAAAAACAACCCAATGCAAACCAAGCAGGGCTTGATAAATATCTATTTGGACAGGCAGCCACTTTACTAGTCAGCGATGTATGGCTTATGGCTATTGTTACAGGAGCTTGCTTATTTGTATTATTACTATTTTGGAAAGAATTTAAAATACTTCTATTTGATGCCGATTATACCAAAACACTAGGGTTTAATACTAAATTTATAGACATTCTAATCACAACTTTTATTGTTTTGGCTATTGTTTTAGGATTGCAAACGGTTGGCGTTGTTTTAATGAGTGCTATGTTATTAGCACCGGCGGCGGCGGCAAGACAATGGACAAACAGCTTAGGCTTAATGGTTTTTTTAGCAGCCCTTTTTGGTGCGCTTTCAGGCGTTTTTGGCACAGCCATTAGCGCAAGTCAAAACAACCTATCCACAGGACCTGTTATTGTTATTGTTGCTGGAGTTTTTGTTATATTTTCATTTATCTTCTCACCCAGTCGAGGGTTATTATTTAAACAAATTAGATTTATAAAAAACCGTCGCGATTTAGAATTACATAAAACCTTAGCTTTCATGTTTAGAATTGCTGAAACTCATGAAAATATTTCGCATCCGCACGCTATTAAAATATTAAATAATTTTCAAGGTTTTACCAAAGGAACGCTTCAAAAATTAGTACTGAAAAATTATGTAAAACTAAACGGCAACATGTGGAGTTTAACTGAAGAAGGCTTTAAAACCGCTTCTAATTTATACAATCAACAAACCGACAACAATGAATAACGCTCAAATAGAGATACAACTTATTGCTAGTATTGTCGCCATTGCCTGCGCTATTCCAGGAACATTTCTAGTGCTTAGAAAAATGGCTATGATTAGTGATGCTATTAGTCATTCTATTTTACCAGGTATTGTTATTGGGTTCTTTATTACCCAAGATTTAAATTCACCATTACTCATTTTATTAGCTGCACTTACAGGCATTATTACAGTTGTTCTGGTTGAGTATATTCAAAAAACAGGCTTAGTAAAAGAAGATACAGCCATAGGGTTAGTATTCCCTATCCTTTTTAGTATCGGGGTTATTTTAATTGCTAAAAATGCGAACGATGTTCATTTAGATATTGATTCCGTATTATTAGGTGAATTGGCTTTTGCACCTTTTGATAGGCTCGTTATTTCGGGAGTAGACGTTGGTCCTAAATCTCTTTGGGTTATTGGAAGTATCTTAATCCTAACTATTGGTTTGCTTTTTGCATTTTTTAAAGAATTAAAAGTAAGTACTTTTGACGCTGGATTAGCAGCCTCATTAGGCTTTTCTCCTGCCATTATCCATTACGGATTAATGACGGTTTCATCCATAACAACCGTTGGTGCTTTTGATGCCGTTGGTGCTATTTTAGTAGTTGCTTTAATGATTGCTCCTGCTGCAACGGCCTACTTACTTACTAATAATTTAAAACGCATGCTTATATATTCTATAAGTTTTGGAGTATTTAGTGCCATTTCAGGCTATTGGTTAGCTCATGGGTTAGATGCCTCTATTGCTGGTTCTATAACTACTATGTTGGGGTTATTGTTTTTAATGGTTTATCTATTTGCTCCTAATAAAGGTGTTATCGCCGTTTTGTATAGGGAAAAACAACAACGTACCGAGGTTTCATTATTAACATTTTTACTGCATTTAAAAAATCATAATGAAAAAAAAGAACGCCACGTTAATCACCTCAACGAACATATTAATTGGCAAAAAATACGTAGCAAAACAGTATTAGAATTAGCCCTTAAAAATAATATGATATCTATCGAAAAAAATATTGTGTCACTTACCGCAAAAGGTGATGATTTTACATCTCAAGCCATAGACTATATTATTACCAACGAAGATGCTCAAATTGAACACATGAAAGATGATTTCTTTTTGTTTAGGGGCTGAGAAATCAACTAAAATTTATAATTTCTTATATTTTTAATGGGTTAACCTTTTAAATAATACTAATAATCTCTTATTATTTAGAAAATTAACCACTAGATTGGGTCGAAAATTTTTGACTAAGAGTATTAGTTTATCAAAAAAATCATTAATTCACCTAAAAAAATGTTCTCATAAAATAAAACTCCTTTTCTTTACGCATCTTTTTCAAGAAAATGATGCAACTTTTGTACATTTTATTTAAACAAACTATCCAATGAAAAACAACTTACTATTAATTTTAATACTTTTAGCATGCTTGAGCATTGAGTCTCAAGAAAAAATTCTTTTTATTGATATTGATACTATCCTTGAAGAATCGTCAGACGGATTAAAACCTGAAGATTATAAAATAAATCTAGAACTTATTAGCAAAATAAATGAAAACGACTCTTCATATTGCGCTGCACTAGTAACTAAATCATATTACCTTTTAAATTTAGAAAAATATAATGAAGCTATAAAAGTCGCAGATCAAGGACTTAATTTAAAATGTTATGATGATAATTCGTCTTTTTATATTAACAAAGGCTTATCTTTTATCTATTTGAAAGAATATAATAAAGCCTTGAAAACATGTAATCAAGGGCTAGAATCTCACCCTAAGAACCATGTTTTATGGCATAATAAAGGAGTTATTTATGAAAAATTAGATCAAATAGAAAATGCTATTAAAGCTTATCAAATAGCTATAACATATAAACCAACTTATGCTAAATCTCACTTCCAATTAGGTAATATTTGTTATAAACAAAAACGCATATCCCAAGCTTTAATGTGTTATAACTTGTATTTACTTTTAACAGTCGATGAGCCAGAAACGATAAAAATGTTATTATCCTTAAACAATCTTGTTTCCGAGAAAAATAATAATGATGTTAATTCTAATCTAGAAATATCAGTTGATGATGAAGCCTTTGATGAATTAGATTTAATTCTAGATAATAAAATTGCTCTTAATAAGAAATATAAAACTGGCAATAAAATTGATATTTCATTAACCAAACAAAATCATGTATTGCTGGAAAAACTTAAGGATTTTAAAGGTAATGGCGGTTTTTGGGACACAAAATATGTGACACTTTTTAAATGGATTTCAGACAACAATTACTTTGATGATTTCACATATACTATTTCTTATTCAATTGAAAATGAGAAATATAAAAAAGTAATTAAAAGCAACGAGAAAAAAATTATTGAATTCTTATCCTTGTTTTACAAAAAATGGCCTAACATCTTAAGCACTAATAATTTAAATTTCGAAGGCAAGAAATTAGAAGTTAGTAATTATTACTATAATTCTTACCTACAAGCAGTTGGTAAAACAGAAAATGAAAAACCCATTGGCTCTTGGAAAATATATAACGAAGATGGTAAACTAACATCTTATGGCTCATACGATACTGATGGTAAACGTTCTAAAAAATGGACATGGCTTCATAAAAACAATCAAATAAAAGAAATTGCTTATTATAAAGCAGGTGAACTTAATGGAGAAAACCTAGAATTTTTTGATAATGGAAAACCTTATGTTATATCCAAATACAAAAATGAAAAACTTGATGGCGAATATTTATTATTTAATGATAAAGGCGCATTAATACAAAAAAAATATTTTAAAAATGGTGAATTGGATGGGTTATATAAATCGTTTTTTAATGTAGGCGAATCATTAATAGAATGGAATATCCCTTATGCAAATGGTAAAATAGAACCTGTTGCTACAGAATATTATGCTAATGGAGATATTTTTAAAGAAATGCCATTTGTTAATGGAAAAAGACAAGGCGTTGAAAAAAAATATTATTTTAATAAACAAATTTCTACAGAAACCCATTATACTAATGGAAAATTAAATGGTCCTTTTAAAACATACCACAGAAATGGTAATACTTATGAAGAAGGTAATAGTCTAGATAATTTTTATCACGGACCATGGAAAACATACTATCAAGACGGTGTATTGGAGAGCGATTTTTCATACGATCATGGTTATTTAGATGGTTTATCTAAACATTACGATACTGATGGAAAATTGCATTACGAATTTCTGTATAAGAAAGGTGAAGTAATAGAATACAAATATCTTGATAAGGCTGGAAATGTTATTAAAGAAGCAAGAAAAAAAGGTGGAGAATTTCAATTCACAGGATATTCAACTGAAGGCATTAAGTTTTCTGAAGGTTTATACGATATTAAGGGAGGTAAAGAAGGCCTATGGTCTTTCTATTCTGACAATGGAGTTTTAACCAATAAAGGAAAATATGTAGATAATAAAATTGATGGAGAATACACTTCGTATCATAATAATGGGGAAATAGAATCTGTTTCTCAATACAGAAATGATTCTCTTACTGACTACTTTGCTAGTTATTACAAAAATGGCCAATTAAAAAAACAAGGGTGGTACAAAAATAATCTTTCGCATGGTGAATGGCGCTCGTACTATATTGATGGTACTTTAGAAGAAATCAATTTTTATCATAAAAACCAGCTACATGGTAATCAAGAACTTTACAGTGTAGATGGAAAAATAAAACGAATTTATGTCTACAAATTCGGGAAACTATACTCGGAAACTTATTTCGATGTTGATGGAAAATCATTGGGAGAAATTAACTATCGTCCAAGTGAAAATAATTTTAAACTTATTTACAAGCATAGCAACGACAAGATAGACTTGGATATTGAATATGCTAATGGGTTAAAACATGGTAAATATATTGGTTATTACTTTAGTGGCAAGAAGAGAATACAAGGTCAGTACAAAAATGGTGAGCAAGACGGTAAATGGATTTGGTATTACGAGAACGGAAACAAACGTATAATAAAGCATTACCGCAACGGCACATTGGATGGAGAATATACAAGTTATCATGAAAACGGTCAACTAGATGATAAGGATGTATATGCCTTTGGAAAAATTGAGGGCACTAGTGTTTCTTATCATGAAAATGGTAAACAATCTGATGCTACAACATATGAAAATGGTAAAATTCATGGTAAAAAAATATTCTATGATTGGTTTGGCAACATTCAACTTATTAGGTTTTATAATCATGGTAGGCTTATTGGCTATAGCTATTTAGGCGCAGACTCAAAAGAAGTAGCTATCATTCCAATAGCAAAGGAAACAGGCATTCTAAAAGCCTATTTTGATAACGGTAAGGTTTCTCGTGAATTAGAATACAAAAACGGAGATTTAGTAAACACATATAAGGAATACTACTATTCTGGACAGCTAGAAAGCTTAATAAATTATAAATCCAATGATTTTGATGGTGTTATGACTACCTATTACCCAAATGGCAATAAAAAAGGTGTCTTTAATTATCAATATGACACATTGCAAGGGTTAGCAACAAAATATTACGAAAATGGCAACATAAAGGAAGAAGTAAACTATAAAAACAATAATAAAAATGGTATAGCTAAATATTATAACAGTTCTGGGAAATTGATAAGAAAAGATATATGTTTTGATGATGATGTTTATGAATCTAAAACTTTTTAATATGTATATTTTAAGGTTTACACTACTCATCCTTAGCTTTAATCTTGCAGCACAAGAGTCAGAAGAATTTAATTTATATAAAAAATTATATCCTAATTCTAACTCGGTACGTATTAATCAAGAAACCAAGGTTACCATTAATATAGATTCGGACAAGATTTATATAACCCAAGAATTTATAGAAGAAGATCTATACTTAGACGAAAGTGCTAAAAACAATGCTAAAAAATCTTTACATTTTTCCTCCTTTTTTGAATTAAAAGGGGTTGAGGCGTCATCTTTTAATTATGAGAATGGAAAATATCGAGAACTTAAAGTGAAAGAGTTTAAAGAGAAAGATGAGTTAAACAAGTCCTTTTACGACGATTCTAAATCTCTAAATTTTCTTTATCAAAACTTAAAAAAAGGATCAAAATCACGCTTAAAATATTCGGAAAACGTTAAAAACCCTCGTTTTCTAAGTCCATTTTACTTTGCGGATTTCTCTCCAATTGCCTCTAATAAAGTGACTATTATAGCAGACAAAAATATTAATCTAACTTTTAAAGAATTTCAAACAGAAAATTTTGATATTAAATTCCATAAAGAAGAAAAGAGGAACACTAATATTTATATTTGGGAATTAAAAAACACCGCAAAATATAAATATGAACCAAATGCACCTACTTATAAAAAGATTTTGCCTCATATTGTACCAATCATCACGTCTTATAAAACAAAAGGCACTGAAGTTAAATTGGCCAGTGATATTTCTGACTTATACAAATGGTACTATTCTCTAGTTAAAGATATTAATAAAGAACCTATTGATGAAGAGTTAGTCGCATTGGTCAACAAATTAACTACCAATAAATCTTCAAATTTAGAAAAAGTAAAAGCCATATATTATTGGGCTCAAAAAAATATTAAATATATAGCATTTGAATATGCATTGGGCGGATTTATACCAAGACAAGCAAACGATGTATTCAAAAAAAAATACGGAGATTGCAAAGACAACTCTAGCATATTATATAAAATGTTGGAAATAGCAAATCTTAAAGGTAATCTAACTTGGATTGGCACTCGTACTATTCCTTATAATTATAACGACGTTCCCACTCCATTAGTGGATAATCATATGATTTTGTCATTTACAGAACAGGATAGCACTTATTTTTTAGATGCTACTGGAAGGTATATTCCGATAGAATATCCTACACCTTTTATACAAGGTAAAGAAGCCCTTATTTCAAAAGGAAAATCTGGTTTTATTATTAAGAAAATCCCTATTATTCCTGCTCACAAAAATGCCATTATTGACACTACTAATATCTCTTTAATAGACAATGATTTAACTGGAGCATCTAAAATTGAAATTTCTGGATATAGAAAAGTAGATTGTTACAATAGCCTAGAATATGCTACAACCAAACAAAAATCAATGACATTTTATAATAACCTACTAAGAAAAGGTAATAATAGATTTTTAATTGATGATTATACGGAGATTAACAAGTATAATTATGATGAAAATTTTAAAGTAAATTACGCCTTTAGCATAAATGGTTATGCACAAACCTTAGGGAACGAAATTTACATAAACCTTAATCTAAACAAAGCGCTTTCTTTATACAAAACAGAGGAAGATCGAAAAAACGAAATAGAGTACGATTACAAAAACGAAATGAGTTATTTTACTAAACTTAGCATCCCACAAGGCTATACCATAGATTATATACCTGACAATGTTAGTATTTCTAATGATTTTTTCACAAGTCACATAAATTATTCATCATCACCTTCAAACATTACATATTCACATCATATTAGTTTTAATTTTTTAATGCTTAATCCGGAACAGCAGAAAGAAATGAATGCTATGATAAAAACTATTGAAAAAGCCTATAAAGAAGTGGTTATTTTAAAAAAAATATAATAAAAACATCATGCCTAAAATTACACTATTTATATTGTCCTTATCTATATTTCAATCTGTTTCATCACAATCTAAACTATTTTACACGAGTTATGCTTGGGATGAAAAACCCAGTTATACAATTAAAGAAGGCACTAAAGACCCTATAATATCTATTAAAGAAAAAATAGCAACCGAATTCTTTTTTGAAGGTGATAATCTAGTTGAATATTTTTTAGAGCATAAAGTTTTGTGGTTGAATTCTGACGAAAAAATAGAAAGCTACAATAAAGTATATTTACCATATTCATCAACGTCTAAACTCAAAGTTAATAAAGCACGCGTTATTAATAAAGAAGGAAAAATTATTGAGTTAGATGATAGCAAAATACTAACTGCTTTAAACGAAGAAACTGGTCAAAACTATAAATATTTTGCTTTTGAAGGTATAGACAAAGGTAGTTTTATAGAGTATTTTTATGTCGTTAAACGCTATCCTAGATACGGCGGTAATCAAATTTTTTTACAATCAAGTTTTAATAAAAAAAATGTTCAGTTTGATTTGTTTGCGCCAACAAATTTGATTTTTTCATTCAAGTCTTACAACAATACTCCAGAGGTGAAAATTGACACACTAGTAACAGACAAAAGACATTGGTCCTTAGAATTAAAAAATGTAGAAGATTTACAAATAGAAGGTTTTTCGGCTTACAATGCTTCTAAAAAATCTATTGTTTATAAATTAGATCGTAATACATATAGCAACACTAAAGATATATCTTCTTATGGAAAAGTATCTCAAAATATTTACAGTTATTATTACCCAGAAAGCAGTAAAAAAAGAGATAAACTTCTTAAAAAATTTATTTCTGAAGCTACATCAAACTCAAAACTTAATAATGAAACCTTAATAAGAAAGTTAGAGTTTTTTATAAAAGGTAATATTGTTATAACTAAAGATGGTAGTGATAATTTCAAAGATTTGAATGAAGTTATCAATAAAAAAATCGCAAATGAAACTGGACTTATAAAATTGTATACTGCAGTTTTTAACTACTTAGATATAAAGCATGAAATTGTTATTACTAGCAACAGGGAAGAAATAAAGTTTGACAAAAAATTTGAAGCTAGTAATTTTTTAACAGATTTTTTAATCTACTTCAATGATTACAAAACTTATCTTTCACCAAAAAATCAAGGTTCTCGATATGGATTCCCTCCAGCTTATTTAACAGACAACTACGGTTTGTTTATAAAGGAAGTTAAGGTTGGTGATTTTAAATCTGGTTTAGGTAAAGTAAAATACATAAAGCCCATATTAGCAGATAAGAATGTCGATAAAATGACTTTAGACATCGCCTTCGATAAAGAAAACTTATCAAATTCTATTGTAAAACTAGACCGTTCTATGGAAGGTTATTACGCTATGTATTTTCAACCATTTATGCATCTTATAAAAGAGGAAAAAAAAGAAGAACTTATTGAAGGCTTTGCAAAAAGCATCAACAAAGATGTTAATATAACCAAGAAAGAAATAATCAATGGCAATCCAGAGTTATTTGGTATTAAGCCTATAAAGTTCATCCTTGAATTTAATTCTGAAGCATTCACCGAAAAAGCTGGAAAAAAATACTTGTTTAAAATTGGAGAACTTATTGGTAAACAAACTGAGCTTTATCAAGAAAAAAAACGTGCTACATCTATAGAAAACCCATTTAAAAAAAGTTATTTAAGAACCCTTAAACTTACTATACCAGAAGGCTATAGAATAGCTAATTTAAAAGACATTAATATTGATAATTCTTTTTCTGAAAACGACATAGACATCATGTCATTTAAATCTTCCTATAAAATTGATGGCAATCTACTCATTATTACCGCAGATGAATATTATAAAAAAAATATTATTGATGTAGCTAATTATGAAAATTATAGGACCGTTATTAATAGTGCTGCAGATTTCAACAAAGTAGTTTTAATTTTTGAACCTTTATAGGCTAGTTATTTTAAACTCTACTCATTATGAGAACTATTATATTTATTTCATGTTTCATTTTTTGCTTTCTATCCTGTAGTAATAAGAAAAAATATGAAGGCCAATGGACTAATTCCATTTTAAAAGACTCAGGTAATAATGAAACGAGGAATGTTATTATTGAAAAAGATTCTATAAAATTTAATCATCCATATTTTGATTTCTATAATACATATGCGCTTAAAATTGAAAAAGATAAATTCAATTTTAATAATATAATCCTAAAAGCTTCCATTGAAAAAGATACGTTAACATTAAATGATTCCATTTATTTTATAAGAGATAATAAAAATACTTTAAGTGATAGCAAACCATTATTAAAAATTGATTTACCTCAAGTATCACAATTAAAGAATACTATTAAATATAGTAATGATGACTTAATTAATTACATTTATTTTGGAAAAAGACTGGATAATGGTAAATTCAGTTTACAGTTAAATGATAAATATGCTGAAATTTCAGAATTGCCTGAGTTTCTAAATTATTCACGTATATCTAGAAGAGAAGAGATTATTCCTTTTCGTTCAACATATTTATTAGTTGACAAAACAACTCCGATGAGATATCTTGAAGATATATTTTTCAACTTAAAACTAATTAATCAGCTAAAAGTTTGCTTTGTCAATAATATCTATTTAAAACACAATGATTCCAAAGGTATTTATTATGAGTATGAAAGATTAATGAAAAGACTTCCTCATTATAGAGAATTAGACCATTACAAAATTGATAGTTCATATCAAACATATACGGCACCTCCTCCGCCTCCATATTTTCCAAGATTTGACAATAAAAGACCAAATACAAAACTCATTCTATTAAAAAACAACAATACTTTTATTAAAGATAGTTTGATTGAGTTTAAAAATTTGAAAAGCCTTATAAAACCTTTGATTAAAAACGCTAATACCATTTTAAGCCTTTATGATTTAGAGTCAACTTATGATAAGTTTTTAGAATTAAATACTATAATTGATTCCGTTTATCAAGTTATTAGAGAGGAACACTCAAAAATCAAATTCAATAAATGTATTGACGATTTAACACAAGATGAACTAACAGAAGTTAAGATTGAAAGACCAATGTATCATATTTGGGCTTATTCAATACCTCATTATAATAGTATAATTGAAAAAGAAGACACTTTTTATGGGTTAAAACTTCAGTCTATTAAATAAATCTTTAAATTAGGTTTTAATAATTTAAACTTCATATCATGAAAATGATATATTAATATTCTTAAGTCAGACCAACTTCTAAATAACAAATTTATCTATTTTAGTAACATGGCAAAACACAACGAACTCGGTAAAAAAGGTGAACAATTGGCTGTCGATTTTCTTTTAAAAAAAGAATATGACATTATAGAACGTAATTACCGATTTGATAAAGCCGAAGTTGATATTATTGCTCAAATAAACGACACTCTTGCCATTATAGAAGTTAAAACACGCTCTACAACAGATTTTGGAAATCCGCAAGATTTTGTAAAGCCCAAACAAATTCAACGTTTAGTTAAAGCGGTTGATGAATATGTAAACACTAATGAACTCGATGTTGAAGTAAGATTTGATATTATTGCTATTGTTAAACAAGGCAAAACTTTTAAAATCGAGCATTTAGAAGATGCTTTTTATCATTTTTAAGTGTAAAACAAACATATGTTTACTTACAGTAAACATGTAAAGATTATTCTGCATTTAAAAACACTTTTAACGCCTTTAAATCTTCAGGTTTAGAAACTATTTTTTTATCCTTGTCCAATATAAAATATGTTGGGGTAGATGTTACTCCGTATGCATTACCTATTTTATTATCCCATTTTCCTTCACCGTAAACATGCATAAAACTAGGATAGCTATACGTAAGGTCTTTCCATTTATAAGGTTCATCTTCTAAGCCAATAGCCACCACTTGTATTAGTCCTTTTTCTTTAGTCTGCACATAGGTTTGTAATTGTGGGATTTCGTCTAAACAATGCGAGCATGTACTGCTCCAAAAAGCCACTATATAATTTTTAGCACCAGTTAACTGGCTTAATTTTTTAGTAACTAACTTGTCTTTTTCTTTAATTTCAATATCAAAATCTGGTGCTTGATTTCCGTTAGATATATTCTTATAAAGTATTAATGCACCTAATAATTTTTGATCATTTAAAGCTACCGCTATGTCCATTAAATACTTTTCGGATATATGGTTTGCAACAGGTTCATGACCCAAGTCGCTCATTTGTTGCCAAAGATCAAATAATAAAATACGTTTGACATCATTTGGAGCATCTTGCATGGCCTTGGCAACAGCATCTATATTATTTTTATAATTTGCTATCTCGTCTTCAGTTTCATAAGACATTCCAAAAACGTAATTAAGTATCTTTTCTTCTAAAAAATTTGAACTTTGTAGAATTTCATTATTAAAATCTACATAATCAAAATAATGAGATCTTAAGTTATCTACATACGTATCTACATCTTCAATTTTATTAGGAACATAGGGTTTATTAGCTTTAATAAATGGAAGTGCTATGGAGGTTTTTGCGGCTTCTTCAAAATTTGTTTGTGTCTCCCTTTGCGTTTTAAAAATAGTACTTAACGCCGTTGTATCTTTACTTTGTTGACTAAAATAATTACCTATACTGTGGGTAACCATAGACATACTATTGTTGTATGATGCTAATAATTTATTTTCAGAAGATTTTTTAAAAGCAACTCCAGTTTCAGAATTAAAGGTTAACTCTATATCTTCTTCGCCGTTATAAATAATATCAAAATTATAATCTTCTTGAGGTACAGCATAAACCAAACGATACATACCCTTGGTTACTGTGGAGTCTAACTTTATTTCAAAACTACCATCTTCCTTTATTTCTGAATTAGAAATATAATCGGATATATGTGGTCTTACTTTGTATAGCAAGACTATATTATATTTATTTGCTGGTGTAAAAACACCTTTAATAGTATGTTGTGCTACCAAACAACTTGGTATTAGTGCAATAAAAAAAAGTAATTTCTTAAACATTTCTATGTGTTTATTTAATAAAAACAATAATTAAGCCATAATGGGTTGCAATGCATTTAATGCTTGTTTTACAGATTTAACACTATCAAACGTTAGCATTAATCGTAAACCATTTCTAGTTTGCTTTTCTTTCATTTTACATATGTTTGGGTGTTTTTGGACAAACTGTAACACTCTTGTAAAACCTGAACTTTGATAAAATGCACTTTGTTGATTATTTATAAAATAACCAATAAGCTTACCTTGTTTCATAATAATTTTTTCAAAACCCATTTTGGTTGCTAACCACTTTATTTGGACACTATTTAACAAATCGGTCACTTCTTTTGGCAATTCTCCAAAACGGTCAATCAATTCTGCCCTAAAGGTATGTAATTCCGCTTCGGTTTTTAAATTATTTAATTGTGTGTATAAATTTAAACGTTCGGCTATATTATTTACATAACTATCTGGAAAAAGCAGCTCAAAATCGGTATCAATGGTTACTTCCTTGACATAAACTTTATCGACTTCATTTTCATCATATAAATCTTTAAATTCATTTTCCTTAAGTTCATCAATAGCTTCATTTAGTATTTTTTGGTACGTATCAAAACCAATTTCATTAATAAATCCACTTTGTTCGCCACCTAACAAATCGCCAGCACCTCGGATTTCTAAATCTTTCATGGCAATATTAAAACCACTCCCTAATTCTGTAAATTGTTCTAGAGCAGTAATACGTTTTCTAGCATCATCCGTCATTGCAGAATACTCTGGTGTTATAAAATAGCAAAATGCTTTTTTATTGCTACGCCCCACTCTACCACGCATTTGGTGTAAATCGCTCAACCCAAAATTATTGGCATTATTAATAAAAATAGTATTGGCATTAGGCACATCTAGTCCGCTTTCTACAATGGTTGTACTTACCAAAACATCAAACGCACCATCCATAAAGGACAACATGAGTTCTTCTAGTTTTTTGCCATCCATTTGCCCATGACCTACACCAACTTTGGCATCTGGAACTAATCTTTGGATCATGCCAGCAACTTCTTTAATATTTTCTATACGGTTATGAATAAAAAATATTTGTCCGCCACGTTCAATTTCATAACTCACAGCATCACGAATTGTTTCTTCGTTAAAACGCACAACATGACTCTCTATGGGGTAACGGTTTGGTGGAGGTGTGGTAATAACAGATAAATCTCTTGCCGCCATTAAGCTAAATTGAAGCGTTCTTGGTATAGGTGTAGCTGTTAAGGTAAGTACATCTACATTATCCTTTATAGTTTTTAATTTTTCCTTTACAGCAACCCCAAATTTTTGTTCTTCATCTACAATAAGTAAACCTAAATCTTTAAATTTTACGTTTTTATTTACCAATTGATGCGTTCCTATAATAATATCTACTTTTCCCTGCTCTAAGCCTTCTAAGGTTTCTCGCTTTTCTTTTGCTGTTCTAAAGCGGTTAACGTAATCTACGGTTACAGGAAAATCCTTTAAACGCTCTTTAAATGTTCGAGAATGTTGATACGCTAATATAGTTGTTGGCACTAATACAGCAACCTGTTTACCATTATCTACAGCCTTAAATGCTGCCCGAATGGCGACTTCGGTTTTACCAAAGCCTACATCACCGCAAACAAGTCTATCCATAGGGCGTTCGCTTTCCATATCTGCTTTAATATCTGCAGTTGCTGTACTCTGGTCTGGAGTATCCTCATAAATAAAAGAGGCCTCTAACTCATGCTGCATATAACTATCTGCGTTATATTGATACCCTTTTTCTGTTTTACGCTTTGCATAAAGTTTTATAAGGTTAAAAGCAATGTGTTTTACACGAGCTTTTGTTTTTTGCTTTAAGGTTTTCCAAGCATTACTTCCTAGTTTATAAATTTTAGGAGGTTTACCATCTTTACCATTAAACTTTGTAATTTTATGAAGTGAATGTATACTTAAATACAGTACGTCGCGCTCTCCATAAACCAATTTTATAGCTTCTTGCTTTTTACCTTCGACATCTATTTTTTGTAAGCCCCCAAAACGACCAATACCATGGTCTATATGAGTTACATAGTCTCCAATATCTAAACTTGTAAGTTCTTTTAATGTAATAGCCTGCTTTTTTGCATAGCCATTTTTAACGTTGAATTTATGATAACGTTCAAAAATCTGATGATCGGTATAACATACTATTTTAGCATCATGATCAATAAACCCCTGATGCAACGATAATATTATTGTGCTATAAGGTTTAACTTCTAAATTAGAATCGTCAAAAATATCATGAAACCGTTTGGCTTGTTGCTCGCTTACACAAGCTATATAATTCGTATACCCCTTATTGTGGTTTACATTTAAATCTTCTATTAAAAGATTAAATTGTTTATTAAAAGATGGTTGTGGCGTGGTGTTAAAATCTAAACGCTGCGATAAGTCTGCATTTTTAGACATTACCGATAAACTCCCAAATTCTATAATAGAAAAATCTAACAATTCCCTTTTTAAAACCGAAGCATTACAAAATAATTCGTGAGGCTCTGCATGTTTAATATCTGTTGAGAGGGTTTTAAACGCTTCTTCTGCTTTATTATAAAAATCATCAATTCTAGAAAATAATAAATCTGCATTTTTTATACAAACTACCGTTTTCTGAGCTATATATTTTAGAAACCCTTGCCTGCTTTCTTGCAATAGTTTATTCGCAACATTTGGGATAATATTTATTTTCTTAACCTGCTCGATGGATAGTTGCGTCTCTACATCAAAGGTTCTTATACTGTCTACCTCATCGCCAAAAAATTCAATTCTATAAGGTAAATCGTTTGAAAACGAAAACACATCTACAATACCACCTCGTACTGAAAACTCGCCAGGTTCGGTAACAAAATCAACACGTTTAAATTGATATTCAAACAACACCTCATTAACAAAATCTATGGATAAATTATCGTTTACACCAACTTTAAGGGTATTACGCTCCAACTCTTTTCTGGTAACCACTTGTTCAAAAAGTGCATCAGGGTATGTAACAATTATGGCTGGTTTCTTTTGAGAATTAATCCGGTTTAAAACCTCAGCGCGTAATAACACATTAGCATTATCTGTTTCTTCAATTTGGTACGGCCTACGGTAACTACCTGGATAAAACAACACATCTTTATCGCCACACAACTGTTCTAAATCGTTTAAATAAAATGCAGCTTCTTCTTTATCATCAAAAATTAAAAGAAAAGGTTTTTGTGCTTGGTTAAAAACACTAGAAATCACAAAAGAAAAAGAGGACCCAACCAAACCTTTTACATGTAATTTAGGTTTGTTTTTATCTAAATTTTGGGTAATAGCAGTTTTAAGATTTTGCGTTTGCAAAGCCTGTGCATAATTCTGCGAGAGGGAAGATTTACTCACGTAATTTTATTTTTACGTTTGCAAAGATACGGTTTAAGATTATTTTTTTAAGCCATTAAAAAATCAATAAAAATATTTATTGATTTTTTACACCTTTCTTACTTGAAATATCTAAAATCAAACTTACAAAAACATAAAACACAGAAAACTTTTTATTAACGTTATTAACTAGCTATAAGATTAACAAATATGCAGTCTTAGTGATATATAAAACTATAGTTTTAACGACTATAACACTACAAAAATTTGATGTTTCGATATAAAATCTTAAAAAAAATATGTAGGTTTGCAGCACAAAAAAACAAAAATATTATGTCGTTTTCTGATTTATTTGATAGTGGTTTTAAAAAGCGTAATGAAGATCATTTTGCTGCCATAGTTCGTGTGGCTATGGATGACGGTGTAATTACCGATGAAGAACAAGCTTTCTTAGATAGACTAGCGCGTAATTTAGCTATTAGTGAAGGTGATTATAAAATAATTTTAAAAGATTACAAATCACACCCCATAAATGCACCTCACTCTTACGATTTACGTTTAGAGCGTTTATATGATTTATCTCGTATGGTTTATGCTGATCATATACAAAGCGAACATGAAACCATATTGCTTATAAAAATTGCTATAGGACTTGGTTTCCATTCCGATAATGCAAAATATGTCGTAGACAAAGCATTAAATCTTGTAAGTAAAGGCACTGATTTAGATACTTTTATAGATGAGATTAAAAATATGAATAAGTAATATCTTATTTAAATTGATACTTTTATAATATTTAAGCGTTCAACATTTTGAACGCTTTTTTTATGAAAAAAATAAATTGATGCTAAAAGAAAATGTCTTGAGCTAAACGAAACGTATTGGCATGCGCTTCTATAATAACTTTAATATCTGGCGAATAACCACCACCCATACTGCACATAACAGGTAACCCTTTATTTTTACATGTTTGTAACACAAAACGGTCTCGTTCTTTACACCCTTTAATGGTTAATCCTAGTTTCCCTAATTTATCTGATGCCAACACATCTACGCCACAAAGATAATATACAAAATCGGGGTTTTGCTCTGCAATAAGTTTAGGCAATGTATCTTTTAAAATGTTTAAATAGGTTTCATCATTAGTATCATTTTCTAAAGCGATATCTAAATCGCTTTTTTCTTTCTTAAATGGATAATTTCCTTTTCCGTGCATAGAAAAAGTAAAGACCGATGTATTATCTTCAAAAATCTCTGCAGTGCCGTTACCTTGATGCACATCTAAATCTACAATCAATATTTTTTTACCAAATTCTTATTTAAAAGATAATGAGCACCAATAGCTTGATCGTTTAGCATACAAAAAGCTTCTCCTCTATTTGAATAAGCATGATGTGTACCACCAGCAATATTCATGGCTATACCATATTGTAAAGCATACGTACTTGCTTTTATAGTACCATCGGCTATAATAATCTCGCGTTTAACTAACGCTGCACTTAATGGAAATCCTATTTTTCTTGTAGCTCTTGCATCTAAAGTTAGATTTTGTAAATTTTGATAATAGGCTTCAGTATGTACTCTTAAAACGTGTTTATCCTCTGGGATATTCGGCTTGAAAAAATGACTTAAAGTACAAGTACCTTCATAAATTAATTGTTCGGGCAACAATTCATATTTAATCATGGGAAACCGATGCCCTTCTGGAAGTGAGTGTTTATAAATATCGTGGTAGGCTATTTTTAGCATATCAAATTTACATTTTGTAGTATGAATTTACAGGTAAATCAATTTAGACAATCCATTTAAAACAACTAACAATTAGTATTTTATGATATAATAAATAAATTTAGTAGAATTAAAATTGTTTTTAAAAAAAATACTAGTAGATTTTACAAAATTAGTGACTTATTATCTATTTTGCGTCTAAACTTATAAGTAAGAGTTTAATATAATAGCAAAACACTTTGATAAAACCCTCTAAATCTGTGTTACTTATAGACGATGATAAGTTTGTAAACTTTTACAACAAAAAGATTTTAAAAAAGCATAATCCATCTAATACTATTACATCTGTAAATAGTGGCGCAAAAGCCTTAAAACATTTACAAGATGCGATGGATGGGCTGGTTGAAAAACCAAGTATCATTTTTTTAGATATTAATATGCCAGCAATGAATGGATGGGAATTTATTGAAGCTTACAACAAAATAAATCCTGAATTCACATTTGATATTAAAATTGTAATGCTAACAACGTCTTCCAACCCTGAAGACCAAGAAAGAGCTATTAAATCTTCACTTATAGACGATTTCATTAATAAACCACTATCTTTAAAAATTTTACATAATACATTAAAAGGATTTAAAGTTTAGCTTAAAATAATAATTACATGAAAAAAACAACATGCTCTTCGGTGTTTTTATTCATTTGTTTTGTTTTCAATGTGACGCTATTTGCTCAAAACAGAGCCTATTTATCAGGAAACGTATCTGATGCATTTGGTAACTTACCTGGCGCATTAATTAGTATTGAAGGATCAACCATTCAAACCACAACAAATATCAACGGAGACTTTGAACTTAATATTGAAGAAGGAAACTATATTTTAACAGCTTCTTTTATCATGTACACATCTAAAAGTAAATCTATAAATCTTAAAGTAGGAGATAATTTAACTATTGACTTTCTTTTAGAAACTGGATTTTCTGCTGATGAGCCTGTATCTCTGGGAACACGTTCTTTTCCTCAGTCATCACTAGAAACAACAGTTCCTATTGATATTATAACTCCAGAAGAAATAAGCAACTCTCCGTTTTTTGAGTTAGGGCAAATATTACATTATTTGGTACCTTCATTTCACTCAACTCACCAAACCATTTCTGATGGTACAGACCATATAGACCCGGTAACATTAAGAGGTTTAGGACCCGATCAAGTTTTAATTTTAATAAATGGAAAACGCCGTCATACCTCATCCATGTTAAATGTTAACGGCACCATAGGTAGAGGTAGTGTTAGCACAGATATAAATGCCATACCTGTAGCTTCTGTAGATAGAATTGAAATTTTACGAGATGGAGCGACTTCTCAATATGGATCTGATGCTATTGCTGGTGTAATAAACATTATACTAAAAAAGCAAACAGATGTTATAGACATTGATGCAAGAACCAGAGCCAACCAAGAGAAAGATGGCGTGAGCCGTTACTTTGGTAGTAATTTTGGTTTAAAAATTGGAAATACTGGTTTTATAAATATTACTGGAGAATTTAGGCAACGGGGTGCAACAAATAGAGCTGGAAATTATACAGGAAATGTTTATGTGGATAATGACGAACTCGATAACCAGTTAATAAACGATAATAATTTTTTTTCTCAAACAGGATATAAAGATAGACAAGTTATGGAAATTGGTAGCGCAGCTACCCGAAATTCCGCTTTAGCGTTTAATGGTGAATTATTATTGTTTGATGAAGCTAATCTATATTTTTTTGGTGGTCGTAATTCTCGAGAAGGTAAATCTAAAGGATTTTATCGTTTCCCAATACAACGCGATCGTGTTGTAGAAGAATTATTTCCTAATGGGTTTTCTCCAGAAATACTAACAAACATTCAAGATGATGCTGTTACCATTGGTGTAAGAGGTAAAAAAAATGATTGGGATTTAGATTTTAGTCATTCCATAGGCTCTAATAGTATTGACTTTACGGTAAACAACTCTAATAATGCCTCTATGGGAATTATTTCGCCTAGAACATTTAAATCTGGAGGCTACCAATATCAATTGGGTACAACAAATTTAAATTTCAGTAAACCTTTTGATGTTATGCATGGCCTTAATTTAGCATTTGGCGGTGAGTTACGTGTTGAACGTTATGAAATTATTGCTGGAGAAGAAGCCTCTTATGTAAACGGTGGCGACACTTATATTGATGAAAATAATGAGGAACAACCTAGAATTATTGGGGCTCAAGTTTTTCCTGGCATACAGCCTCAAGACGAACTTGTTCGTTATAGATCTAACGCCTCTGGATATATAGATGTAGAATTAAAACCTATTGAGCCTGTTTTACTTAAAGCGGCCTATCGTCATGAATCAAATAACGATTTTGGAGATAATTCGCTTTGGAAAATTTCTGCAAGATATAAGTTCAAAAAAAAGACATCCATTCGTTCAAGTTATTCTACGGGTTTTAGAGCACCATCTATGCACCAAGTATATTTTCAAAAAATTAGCACGCAATTTTTTGATGGAGATATAAACCAAGTCGGTACTTTTAATCAAGAAAGTGCCTTGGTAACAGATGCTTTTGATTTAGAAGATTTAAAACCCGAGCTTTCAAAACATTTTAGCCTAGGCTTTAGCACCAAAATTAAGAATAACTATACGTTTGCTTTTGATTATTATAATATTAATATTAATGATAGGATTGTTCTATCAGGACAATTAGAAGAAGGTTACGAAACGTTATTAGCGCCTTTTAATGTTACTGCTGCACAATTTTTTACTAATGCCATAGACTCTAGAACCAATGGTGTAGAAATGTCTTTTAATTACAAAGGGATTATTGGTAAAGGAAAATTAAACGGAAAAGTATCTGCAAATTTCACTAAAACTAAAGTTACCAAAGTCAATGAAACTTCTGTTATAAATGACGATGTTCAATCTTTGTTCAACCGAGAAGAACGCTCGAGAATTGAATCTTCTCAACCAGAATTTAAAATCAATTCTTATCTTAATTATGAAATTAATAATTTTAAATTTAATCTCGTAGGATCTTATTTTGGAAGTGTAGTTTACGCGCATCCAGATGATGGCGAATTAACCAATTTACAGTTCAATGAGTTTTCTGGTAAAGTTGAGAGTCGTGACCAAAAATTTAACCCTAAGTTTATTACAGATCTATATTTAACATATAACCATGCAAACTGGTTACAAGCTACTATTGGGTGTAATAATATTTTTAATATCTACCCAGATAAACTTACGCATTCTGCAAACACCTCAAATGGTAGTTTTGTCTATAGCAGACGTGTACAGCAATTTGGTGTAAATGGTGCCAGTTATTTTGCCAAAATATTATTAAGACTTTAATAATATGAAACCAAATTTTTTAATAAAACCGTTCTTAATACTTCTTTCTTTTTTATCTATTCAAAGCTTTTCTCAAAGCACAACTAACGAACAGATTAAGCGTGTAAAACGTGCTATTTTTATTTTTAATATTGCAGAACAAGCAGAGTTTAATGATACCAACTCAAACGCTGAATTTATTATTGGCATACTTGGTAAAGACCGCACGGTTATAGACCTAAAAAGTTTATCACAAAAAAGACAAATAAAAGGTAAACCCGTTCGAGTTGTTAATTTTAGTAGTATAAAGGACATTACCGATGTAGATGTTATCTATGCAAATCACAATAAAAACTTTGATGTTACTTACATTTTAAATAAAATATCTGGGAATAACACATTACTCATCACAGAAGATTACCCCTATAGCTCGTCTATGATAAATATTGTGAACGTAGGTAATGAGTTTCAGTATGAAATTAATGAAGCTATGATGTTTCGAAATAACATTTCCGCTCCTGTTACTTTGCGTAAAAATGCTATTTCATCTATTGTAAAATGGAAACAGCTTTTCCAAAATTCTGAGAATACTTTAAATAAAACAAAAACACAATTATCTAAAACAAAAGATAGCATAAAACTTAAAGATGAAGAAATTCAGTCTCAAAAACAGGCTATTGGCACTAAAGATTCTCAAATAAAAACACAAACTAAATCTTTAGTAAATCAAAAAAATAAAATTGAAGATCTGATATCGCTTTCAGAGTTTCAAAAGAAAAAATATTCTGAAAAATTATTAATAGAAAAAGAATTAGATAATCGCATTCTTAAACAAATTGATTCGCTTAATAATCAAGAAGAAATAATAGGAATAAGCGCCTCTAAAATTAGGAGGCAAGAAGTCACTTTAACTCAGCAGCAAAAAGAAATTAATGATAAAGAGCTTAAAGTAAGTACTATTAGTGAAAAACTAAATACGCAACGCACTATTAATTATTTATTATTTGCTTTAGTTATATTGGCACTTCTTTTTGGAGCCGTACTTTTAAAAAATTATTTCGCTACAAAACGTTTGAATGCTATTTTAAAACAAAAGAATCATACAATCTATACGCAATCTGCTACTCTCACTTCAAAAAATAAAGAATTAGAAGAATTTGCATATATAACAAGTCATGATTTAAAGGAACCTTTAGCTACTATTTCTGGGCTTATAGATCTTCTAAAAGATGATTATAAAGACAAACTTGATGCAGATGCTATGATGAGTATGGATTTTATAGATAAATCTAGCACGCGTATGCAAACACAAATAGATGATTTACTAGAATACTCCAAACTAGGAAAATCTAGTGAAAGGGTTGATGTTAATTGTAATGATTTGTTGGATGAAATCACATTAGATATAGGAAATGCCATAACACGCTATAATGCAAAAATAATTTATCATGAACTTCCTGTAGTTACAGCCAGTAAAGTAGAACTTAGATGCGTATTTCAAAATTTAGTAAATAACGCTATTAAGTTTAAAAAAGCAGGTGTTGACCCAGAAGTAATTATAAAACATAAAGTCATTACACATAAAACTTTAAAAAAACCTTTTAGACAATTTGAAGTAACAGATAATGGAATAGGCATTTCGGAAAACCATAAAAATAAGATTTTTTCTATTTTCCAGCGCTTACATTCTCGTGAAGAATATGAAGGCTCTGGTATTGGCCTTTCCTTTTGTAAAAAAATAGTAGAATCTATGGGTGGTGAAATTTGGTTTGAATCTCAATTAAATAAAGGGACTACATTTTATTTTACGGTGCCTATGTAATTTTACTTATGTAATTTTAATTGAATACGCTTTCGCGAAATATCTACCTCCAAAACCTTGACTATAATTTGCTGATGTAAACTCACATGTTCATTAACATCTTTCACAAAACTATCGGATAGATTAGATACATGAATTAAACCACTTTCTTTGATGCCAACATTTACAAAACAGCCAAAATTGGTAATATTATTTACTATGCCTGGTAATAATTGACCTTCACGTAAATCGTTTATTGTTTTTATATTTTGATTAAATGTAAATACTTTGGCTTGTTCTCTAATATCTAACCCAGGTTTTTCCAGTTCTTTTACAATATCTTCTAATGTAAGTAACCCTACGGATGCTGTACAATATTGCTTTAGGTCTAGTTTTTTTAAACGTTCAGGATTACCAATAATGTCCCCTATAGAATTCCCTAAATCTTTTGCCATTTTAGTAACAATAGAGTAGCTTTCTGGGTGAACAGCAGAGTCATCCAAAGGGTTTTTTGCTGCTTTGATTCTTAAAAATGCTGCGCCTTGCTCAAAAGCCTTTCCGCCCAACCGTGGTACCTTTTTAATATCTTGTCTAGATTTAAAAACACCGTTTTCATTTCTATAATTAAAAATATTTTCCGCCAATTTTGGACCAATCCCCGAAACATAACTGAGTAATGATTTACTGGCCGTATTAATATTAACACCAACTGCATTTACACAATTTTCTACTACGGTATCTAATTGCTTTTGAAGTTTATTTTGGTCTACATCATGTTGATATTGTCCTACGCCTATAGATTTAGCATCAATTTTAACCAATTCGGCTAATGGATCCTGTAAACGTCTACCAATAGATACCGAACCACGTACTGTTACATCGTAATTAGGAAACTCTTCTCTAGCTATTTTAGATGCCGAATAAATACTGGCTCCTGCCTCACTTACCACAAAAACTTGTACATCGTTTTTAAAGTGTACTTTACGAATTAAAGCTTCAGTCTCTCTAGAGGCTGTACCATTGCCAATGGCAATGGCTTCAATTTTATAAGCATCTGCTAGCGAGCTTATTTTTTTCATAGCGCCAACACTATCACTTTTTGGCGGATGCGGATATATAGTTTCGTTATATTTTAATTGTCCTTGTGCATCTAAACACACCACTTTACAGCCTGATCTAAATCCTGGATCTATAGCCAAAATTCGTTTTTCACCTAGTGGAGAACCTAATAATAATTGTTTTAAATTTTTAGCAAATACCGTTATGGCAGACTCATCGGCTTTGTCTTTGGCTATTTGTAAAGTCTCATTACTTAACGATGGTAATAATAATCGTTTGTAGGCATCTTTACTTGCTATTTCAATCTGCTCTGCACAAGCATTATTACTTTTTATAATACGTCTTTCAATATTATCTAAAGCACGGTCATTATCAATTTCAATTTTAACACGAATATATCCTTCTTTTTCAGCTCTTAAAATAGCCAATAAACGGTGTGAAGGTATTCTGCTTAAGTTTTCTTCCCAATCAAAATAATCTCTAAACTTTTGTGCGTTTTCATCATCTACCTTGGTTTTAACCACTTTTGTAGAAATCATTGCAAAACGCTCTAATTGACGTCTTATATTATTTCTAATATCGGTACGTTCGTTAATCCACTCTGCAATAATATGGCGAGCACCTTCTAAAGCTTCTTCAACCGAATTTATATCGCCTTTTACGTATTTAAACGCTATAGATCCTATATCGTTTGTATTTTGGCTCATAATAATTTTAGCTAGAGACTCTAAACCGCTTTGTCTGGCTTTTTCAGCTTTTGTTTTACGGCTTTTCTTGTATGGTAAGTATATATCTTCTAGCGTAATTAAATCTTGAGTTTCGCTAATTTGTTGTTTTAATTCTGTAGTTAAAACGCCTTGCTCTTCTAAAGCTTTTAAAATGGCTTTTTTTCGTTTTTCTAAGGCTTCAAATTGTTCTTTATATTTAACGATGTCACCTATTTGGACTTCATCTAAATTCCCTGTGCGTTCTTTACGATAACGTGATATAAAAGGTATGGTACAATCTTGATTAAGTAATTCGATAGTATTTTTTACAGATTGTAATGGCAATTTGGTTTTGGAAACTACGTAATTTATCATGTTGCGAATTTAAAAAGACCTAACTGTTTTTAAAAATGTATTATCTAGTATTAATTGAAAAGACCTGTCAGGTTTTAAAAACCTGACAGGTCTAATTTATATTGATTTAAGCCTGTTATTGATTAAAAGCTGAAAACAAATTCAACTTAACCCTAGTAAATTATGCCACATTCTTGATTAAATCAAAACAAGGACATTTTTTACAACGCTTTTTCTCGCTTTTTTTAAATTTTTTACAGCAACTGCTTTTTACTTTCTTAGGGTTATCAATACCTAATTCACGTAATTTTTTAATTGCTTTTTTTTCTTTCTTTTTCCCCAAAACAGAATATACTATTCATTATTGATGAGCAAAAATAAGTTATTTTTATTAAATCTAAATAAGCTTTAATGTTAAAATTATTCAGGTGTATTTGTAGCTGCTGTTGTTACAGTTAAATTTTCAATATCTCTATCGAATAAATATAACCCGCCTTTATCGTCGCCTATCATGTTTACTTTATCAAGAATAGTACGTGCTACGGCTTCTTCTTCTATTTGTTCAGCAACATACCATTGCAAAAAGTTATGTGTTGCATAATCTTTTTCTTGTAAGCTAATATGAACCAATTCATTAATACTTTGTGATACAAAAACCTCATGATCAAATAATTTTTCAAACATCGCTTTAAATGAATTGAAAGTTACATTGGGTGCTTTTAATTCCGAAATTTTAGCATGCCCTCCACGTTCATTTACAAATTTTACTAATTTTAGCATGTGCTCGCGCTCTTCATCAGATTGTGCATACATAAAATTAGAGACACCTTCTAAACCTTTAACTTCTGCCCAACAAGCCATCGCTAAATATATCTGAGAAGATTCAGCTTCAATTTTTATTTGATTATTTAATGCTTCTTCTATAGTTTTTGATAACATAATACTTCTTTTTATGTAAAATTACAGTTTTATTAAATATTTTGCTAGATATTACATTTTTTTTAAATAAAAAAGGCTACCCATTTCTGGATAACCTTTATTACTATTAATCAAACTATAAAACCTACTCAACGATTAATGTATATTGAGGTGTTTTATTTAAAGGGCAAAAGTAAACATACCTCCCTTTAGATAACTTAGTCGTTTGAGAGTTTTCAACCTTACCATCTTTAACTGTAGATGTTACATATGCAGTTTTTATGTGATTTTCTGGTTTACTAGCATCTTTTCCTTTTGGTACTAAAACAAAACCAACATCTGTACCTACATGGTTATTTGAAATAGCAAAAACATAAGACCCTTCGCTAACGGTTAATCCTTTTTGCACAAACTCACCAGTTATTTGTTCTAATGATATGGTTTTTACCATGTCGTCTTGCGCGTTAGAATTGAATGTAAATGTTAATGCGATTACTAAAATTAAAATTACTTTTTTCATTATTTGTATTATTATATTTTAAGACTTATAGTCTTTATTTTTATGCCCTCCCAAGCGCAGTTGAGAAGTTATTTTGTTATTTAAAGTCTCGACTGCACTCAAGACTTTATGTTTTAAATTATATTACGACTTCCTATAAAGGCTGAGCTACTGGAAAATCTACAGGTACTTGAGTTGTACTATGTACATAATTAGAAATAGTTTTATCTCCAACTAAAGAAATAGTATCAATTAAATTAGCTTTAGTATAACCAGAATTAAGATAGTTTTCTAAAACACTGGCATCTGTATTTCCTCTGTTTTCTGTTATGTTTTTTGCTAGTTTAGCCAATGCATCTAATTTATTATCAAATGATGCTTTACCTGCTCTTAACTCTAAAATTTGAGCGTCTGTAAAACCATTCATTTTACCAATAGCTGTATGTGCCGACAAACAATAAACACAATTATTTACTTGACTTACTGCTAGGTTTACCACTTCTTTTTCTTTAGCTGATAACGATGTTTTTGCGTTAGCAAAATTTAAGTAATTTTCTAAAGCCGTATCACTATGTGCATACGTTGCATATAAATTTGGGACAAACCCTAATGCTTTGTTTAAATTATCGAAAATAGCTTGATTATTTTCGCTTACTTCTTCTCTTTTTGGAACATTAAATGTGCTCATAATTTTATTTTTAATTATTGTTTATTTGTTTATTTTTCTTGATACAAAGATGCAACCGTTTTTAAAGCTAAACCATGTTGGTTATTCCCGATAACTTGTCAATTTTTCCCTTTCGCTTTTAACAGATTTAATTAAGGGAAATAAATGGTTTTTCTGCATCGCAATAATAATCTGCCATGTGATTTTGCTCGCAATGTGTTTTAGGACTAATTGTTCTCACCACTCTTGTTCTGGTTCTTGAAAATATTTCAATTAAATTGAAAATAGATATATGTTTTAAATTCATAACTTTATTGTTTTAATTATACAATGCAAAGATGTGATACAAAAGGGTCTAATACTATGGCAAGAACGCCCTAAAGATTGTCTATTTTTCCCTAAACAGCTTTTTGAAGTTGTTTTCTGAAGTCTGAGGGAGATAATTGGGTATATTTTTTAAATAGTCTACTTAAATGAGATGCATCATCAAAACCAATTTCAAAAGCTATTTCTTTTGCTGTTTTATCGGTATAGATTAATAATCGTTTTGCTTCTAGAACAATACGCTCATGAATAATTTGCAACGGACTAGTATTAAGCTTAGCAAAATTATTAGATAATGTTTTTGGTGATTTAAATAATTTATCTGCATAAAACGAAACACTATGCTCTGTTTTAAAGTGGGTTTCTACAAGCAGATTAAAATCTCTTAACAAATCTATTTTATTTGTTTTTGTAGATTCAATAAACCCTTCTTTAGATTTTAGAAGACGTGTACTAATTATAATAAAACGCGCTGTAAGCATACGCAGCATTTCTGCTTGAATGGTATCTTTAGTTTCTAACTCATCTATAAAAACTTCATGGAGCGTTTTGTATTTACGTTGTTCGTGTACATTTAAATCTAAAATAGGCACATGTATATTACCAAAAAACAATAAACCTACACAGCTAACTTCTTGATCATGATCTTTCATACAATAAAATTCTCTGTTAAATTGATAAACTACTAAATCTTGACCTTCAATAAACTGAAAATATTGCGCAACAGTTAGAGTCAATATACTATTAGGTTGTATAGTATACGGAATACTATCTACAATAATTTCTGCTTTAGAATTAGAGGTTCTAATAAAGGTATATAAATCGGGTTGCTTAGGTGCTTTATAGGGTTGTAAGAGTTCTTCATCACCTATTTTAAGAATGGCATTTGTGGAGAATTCTGTAAATGTTTTTATCATACTGTTTTAAGTCTTTTTTTGTGTTATAACATTACAAAAACTTGAATAAAGAAAAGGCCTAACTAACTTAGCTAGGCCTTTAAAAGGTTCTCAACAAATTTATTGAGATATGTTTATATATTGTTGAATACCTATATCACTTGGGTTTAGTTACCCGCTTCGGTTTTAGCTTCTTCAATCATTTTTTCATTAGGTACAATGGCTACATTTACACGTCTATTTTTTGCTCTACCATTGGCTGTCGAATTATCATTAACAGGTTGGCTTTCTCCAAACCATTTTGTTGTAAAACGCCCTGCACTTAAACCTTTACCTTGTAAATAATTGGTTACGGCATTAGCCCTGTTTTTTGAAAGAATCATATTATTATTATCATTACCAACACTATCGGTATGGCCAACAACCAAAATATTAGTATCTGGATATTCCTTAAAAACATTAGCTAATTTATTTAATATGTCTTTAGAATCTGGTGTAACACTATATTTACCAGTATCAAAATGCACACCACTATTTTCATCAAAAGTTAATACAATACCATTGTCTACACGTTCTACTTTAGCGCCTGGTATTTCTTCTTCAATTTTTTGAGCTTGCTTATCCATCTTATTTCCAATAAGTACACCTGCTCCACCTCCTATTACACCACCAATAACAGCTCCTAACTCTCCGTTTCCGCCTTTACCAACATTGTTACCTATTATAGCGCCTAATATAGCACCACCAGCTGCTCCAATAACACCTCCTTTTTGTTTATTATTAGCGTTTTGTACTGGTTTACAGCTATGTAAACCCATAGTAAATACTAATAATAAAATACCTGTTCTTTTCATTATAGTTTTCATAATTTCTATTATTTATTAAAATTCATGGTTATGGTAAAAGGCTTACCATCTAGCGATACAATTTGTTGCCATTGCATATTAGTCTCAGATAAGTCTGTTAAGCTCAGCCTATAACCTTGGTTAGTTTCTGATTTACCTTTTTCGTTTGTTGGCTTTATAAGAAAATCATAAAGCCCTGTCTCTGGATTAATTTCTTGAATAGTAAACACAAAATTACGCTCGCCAGTTGCGCAATCTCCACCGTTAATCGTGTACTTACCTGTATTATTATTTGGAACAAATTGCCATGTACTGTTTTCAAAACAAGCCTTTGAAACATCGTTTAACAAGGTTACATTGTAAGTTCCTGCTTTATCATAAGTTATTGAATTTAAAATCCAATCGCCTTTAATTATCTTTTTTGAAACTCTAACTGTTTTAGACGTTCCACATGATATTAAGCCTATGACCAAAATTATTAATGCTATTTTTTTCATTGTTTAATAGTTAAATGAATAATCAAGTACAAAATTAGTAAGATACTCTAAGTAAAGCTTACATTATTATGCGAATCTGTTAAATGATTTTTATAATAAAGAATAAGTATCTCTTATAAATTTACGTAATTAATTATTATAAAGATGTTTTTAAAGCATTGATCATCAATAAAAAATAAAATAACCTTACAAGAACATAAGGCATTCCCAATTTTAGACTGAACCTAATATAGCATGTGTATATCAAGTGTCAAGAAAGATTTGGCAATGCTTTAGCCTTACTATATTTTCTGGTTTTAGATTAGCTAATTTGCAATCCGTTACTTGCCTCAGCATCATCTGGATTTACAAACACCAACTTACCATCTGGTGTTTCTGTCATTAAAATCATACCTTGGCTTTCTACACCTCTTAAAACTCTTGGTGCTAAGTTTACCAATACTGTTACACGTTTACCTATAACCTCTTCTGGTGTAAAACTTCCTGCTATACCAGAAACAATAGTGCGCACATCTACACCAGTGTGTACTTTTAAAACCAAGAGTTTTTTTGCTTTTGGCATTTTTTCAGCTTCTAAAATAGTACCAACTCGCATATCTAGTTTTGTAAAATCCTCGAAAGTAATTGTATCTTTTTGTGGCTCTACCTTTTTATTGGCTGCTTCATTAGCTTTTTTACTAGCCTGAAGTTTATCTAGTTGTTTTTGAATCGTTTCATCTTCGATTTTAGAGAATAATAATTCGCCTTTTTCTATTTTATGATTTGCCGAAATTAAAACATCTTTATTACTTACGTCACTCCAAGACGTTTTTCCATCACCAGATGTAACATTCAAAATACCTTTTAGTTTTTTTGAAGTAAACGGTAAAAATGGTTCACTTAAAGTGGCTAATGCAGCAGAAATTTGAAGCGCCACATACATAATGGTTTTAGTACGCTCTGCATCAACTTTAATGACTTTCCAAGGCTCTGCATCTGCTAGATATTTATTTCCTAACCTAGCCAAATTCATTAATTCTTGTCCTGCTTCTCTAAAACGGTAGCGTTCTATAGAACTTGCTATAACATCTGGATATGCTTTTACAGCATCTAAAGTTTCTAAATCTACTTCCAACAATTCTGATGCCTGAGGAATTACGCCATCGTAATATTTGTTAGTTAATACAACCACACGATTAATAAAGTTACCAAAAATAGCAACGAGTTCGTTATTATTTCTGGCTTGAAAATCTTTCCAAGTAAAATCGTTATCCTTAGTTTCTGGCGCATTAGCTGTTAATGCGTAACGCAATACGTCTTGTTGTCCAGGAAAGTCTTCTAAATATTCTGGCAACCAAACCGCCCAGTTTTTAGAGGTTGATAATTTATGTCCTTCTAAATTTAAAAACTCGTTTGCTGGCACGTTTTCGGGTAAAATATAAGACCCTTCGGCCTTTAACATTGCTGGAAAAATAATACAGTGAAACACGATATTATCTTTACCTATAAAATGTACTAATTTTGTGTCTTTATCTTTCCAATACGGTTCCCAATCTTTACCCTCTCGTTCTGCCCACTCTATGGTAGACGAAATATAACCAATAGGTGCATCAAACCATACATAAAGCACTTTACCTTCTCCACCTTTGGCTGGTACAGGAATACCCCAATCTAAATCTCGGGTTACAGCTCTTGGACGTAAACCATCGTCTATCCAAGACTTACATTGTCCGTAAACATTAGGTTTCCAATCTTTTTTATGACCTTCTAAAATCCATTCTTTTAAAAACGCTTCATGCTTATCTAGAGGTAAAAACCAGTGTTTTGTCTGTTTTAATGTTGGTACATTACCGGTTAGAGCAGATTTAGGGTTTATTAAATCTGTAGCGTTATGGCTTGTACCACAGTTTTCGCATTGGTCTCCATAACTTTCTTCGTTACCGCATTTTGGGCATGTTCCCACAATAAAACGGTCTGCCAAAAACTGATTGGCTTCTTCATCGTATAATTGCTCGCTAACCTCTTCTATAAACTCACCTTTATCATTTAATGTTTTAAAGAATTCTGATGCTGTTTTGTGATGAATTTTAGCCGATGTACGCGAATAATTATCAAAAGTAATCCCGAAATCTATAAATGATTTTTTTATAATAGCATGATACTTATCTACAATATCTTGTGGTGATACACCTTCATTTTTTGCTTTTATGGTAATGGGTACACCATGCTCATCACTTCCTCCTATTAAAATAACATCATGCCCTGTTAATCTTAAAAAGCGTGCATAAATATCGGCAGGCACATAAACTCCTGCCAAATGTCCAATATGAATGGGCCCATTTGTATAAGGAAGTGCTGTGGTAATGGTATATCGTTTTGGTGTATTCATTTGTATTTTAATTTATCATTATGGGAAGAGAAACAACCTAATAATCTAATGCCTTTTAAAAATTGTTACACTTTTTTATCGAAAACCCAGAATAGTCTTGTGTTAATATCATTTTCAACAAGCCACAAAAGTACACATTTTGCAAGCTATTTAGAAAAAAAATGTACATTTACATTATGTCGAAAAACGCACTCATTTTTTGTTTATTTTGCACTCTTTTTTTTGTTGGAGAACACTCTATTTTAGCTCAAAATAACATAACTAAAACCAATAAAACTTTGATAAAACCCCCATACCTTAAAGCGGGAGATACTGTAGCCATTGTTGCCCCGTCTGGCATATTAAAAAATAGGACAACAGAAGTAGAACAAGCCAAAACTTTATTAAAAAGTTGGGGACTGCATACTGTCGTTGGAAAGCATGTGTTTAGTAAAGACAATCACTTTGCTGGAACGGACGATGAGCGTTGCGAAGATTTTCAAAAAGCATTAGACAATCCTAAAATTAGTGCGATTTGGTGTGCTAGAGGAGGTTATGGCACTGTTAGAATACTAGATAAACTAGATTTTTCTAAATTTAAATCGAACCCAAAATGGGTTATTGGATATTCAGATATTACAGCGCTTCATAACCAAATTCATAATGAAGGTGTCGAGAGTTTACATGCTATAATGTGCGTAAGTTTACCTGATGATTTATCAAAAATTAAAGCCTCCATTACTACGTTTAAGAAAACCATTTTTGGAGAACCTTTGTTACACAACCTTAAAGGTTCAAATTACAATAAAACAGGCAAGGCTTCTGGACAACTTGTTGGAGGTAATTTAACCATGCTACATACCATGTTAGGCTCTAAAACAAGTATTAATGTTTCTGAAAAAATCCTTTTTATTGAAGAGATTGGAGAATACAAATACCACATAGACCGCATGTTACAAAGCTTAAAACGTGCTGGCTATTTTAATGATTGCAAAGGTCTTATTGTTGGCGATATGAGCAAAATGCGTAAAAATACGACGCTTTGGGGCACATCTATAGAGCAATTGGTTTTAGATGCGCTTTCGGAGTACGACTTCCCCATTGCATTTGGGATGCCCGCTGGCCATGAAAAAGATAATCAGGCTTTAATTTTAGGCAGAACAATTACACTAAACGTTGAAAAAGGCCAATCTTCTATTGTTTTTAAAGAATAAATAATTTATTTTAAATTCTTCGTTTTTTTTCGAATAGCATTTAAGTCAAACTATACTCCAAATTGCCTTAAATTGTAAGCTTCACCAAATTAGAACTGTTTAGTTTTCTGAAATTTCTATAGGGTTATTGTCAAAATCGATTTTATTTGAGTTTCAGTAATTTTCTTGTAATCTATTCTAAACTTTTGGTTGGCATTAAATCGTACAGATTTTTTATAACCATACATCTCTTTTCCTTTAATACCAATGGCTATAATATAAAAGCTTCGATTTTTAGGTATGTTAAATTCTTTATCATATACATTTAAAATAGTGTTATTTCTTTCGTCAATTAAAAATACTTCATCATAATCCGTCTTAATATTAAAATTAAATTTGACATTTGACATGTTATCCTCTTTGCTATATTTATCAATGTTTATCCAACCTAGCTTGGAAATTTTAACAGATTTATAAAACTGATTTGTGTAATTAACATAAGTCTCAGCAACTTTTTCACTAATCACATCCAAATCATCAATGTTTTCACTCCATTGCCAGACTTTATTAAAATCTTCTCTTTTTACAAGTTCTATTCTTGTACTGTCTGTCTTCCTTAATCCTACATCGTCTTCAATATAATCTTCATGTATTTCTTCATAAACAAATCTTTTTAAAATTCTTAAAGTATCTTTTTGATTTTCGAAACTTTTTATTTCTGGATATTTAGCTTTAATATCATTTAATGTTAAATAGCCTAAGCTATCTATTAGTATTACTTCTTTAAAGCAATCAACACCATATCGTTTGGTTAGTATTTTATCAATAACCGAAGTGTCTCTGTAAAAGATTGTATAATATTTTTCTTCATCTAAAAATTTAATTTTAGATTCAGTCCAATTCATTCTATTTAAGTTGTTTCTCTCACCATAAAACAATTGCATTTCTTTTTCATCTGTTTTTTTTGGAAATTTTACATCAATCGTTTTACCATCTTTTAATAACAAAGATTTTCCGTTAGATTTAATATCTATTTTAAAGACTCCACCAGAAATTAACCATTTGCCATGAGACACTGTTTGCGCATTAGCAAAAAGTAACTCCTGTTTTGTAGTCAACTCTATTACTTCAACAGATAAGCTATCTCCCGAAAATGTAGCTCCAGAGAGCATTTCTAAATCCTTTGGATTAAATCTTACGAGTGTCCCCTTAACACCTACTATCTCTACAATAGAATCGACCGCAACTTGATAATTTTGAATAAAATCTGATTCAAAATTTAACGTATCACCTAGTCCATTTTGCTTTGAACTAAATAAATTGAAACAAACCCATATTATCAATAGTATTAGTGCTCCAAAACCAAAATATTTTAACCATTTATTCTTGGTGTAAAATTGCTTGGCTTTCTTAATTTCAATTTTTAAAGTCTGCCTTTTTATACCTTCTATTAAAATAACATGTTCATCAAATTGTGTTTTGAAAACTTCATCGGTTTTCAATCGGTTTTCAAAAACTTTCAATACTTCCTCCGAAAGTGTTTTGTTTAAATAATTATTTATTAGCTCTATATTTTGTACATTATTTTCCATGGTGTCGTAAATTAAGATTGAAGCATTTTACTTGTTTTATAAATATCTTTAGCTTTCGCTAAACATTTATACTTCTGGTTTTTTGCAATTTTTTCTGATGTAAATTGCATCATTTTAGCTATCTCCTTAAAAGACATGGCCTTGTGATAAAACAAGCGTAAAAGTTCTTGACACCGATTCCCTAATTCTATAAATGCTAGCTCGGCACGTTGGTATTTCTTTTCTTCTAAAACACAATGAAAATATTCTACTTCGGTAACATTAAAATTTTTCAATTCTTCTTTAGAAAATTTCTTTTGAGCATCTTTCCAAATGAATCGTGACACAGAATATAAATAGGTATAAAATGAAGATGTGAGTTTAAAATCTGATTTTTCAAGATTTCTATTTAAGATTATTAATGCTTCTTGAAAAACATCTGAAGCATCTTGTTTTTGTCCCCCCTTAGAAAGAATAAGTGACTCAATTTTTGGATATAAGCTATATAATTTACTAAAAGCTTTTTCACGTTGACCTTCTTTAAAGAGTTCTAAGATTTTTTTATCGTTCATAAAACTGGTTTATTACTTAATGGTCAATTTCTAAAAAGGTCTCCTAAATTTTTTACAAGAATGTAATAAACGCTATTATTTACTTTATCTAAAGTGGCTGGAACAAATTTTGGGTTGTCGGGATTTCTCTAGCATAAAAAATAACTAGCCCTTAGAACCCATGTTCTTTCTGCAACTGCTCATAAGCATCTTGCACGCTTCTAAATTTTTCCTTGGCGCCTTTTTGGTGTTCTTCTCCTAAGTGAATTACTTTATCAGGATGGTACTTTTTAGCCATGGCACGATATGCTTTTTTTATCTCGTCTACAGAGGCATTTTTAGTAATTTCTAAAATTTTATAAGCGTTATCTACACTATTATAAAACATGGCTTTAATACTCTCGTAATCGCGAGAGCTAATCCCTAAATAACCCGCTATAGTAAATATTTTACCAATCTCGTCTTGGGTAACTGTACCATCTGCCTTAGCAATACCAAACAAAAAATGCATGAGTTGTAAGCGAGACGGATGATCCATCATTTGTTTAATTTGTAAACATACTTGCCTTGTAGATATCTTGTTTTGATTATTAATATTCTTAAATAGCTTAAAAGCATGGTTAGCACGTTTTTTTCCGTACATGTTTAAAAACTCTTGGCGTACATAATCTAATTCGCTTTGGTCTTGTTTACCGTCGGCTTTAATAACTATGGATGCCAATATTAATAAACTAACCTCAAAATCGCCCGATTGGGTTTGTGGTTTTTGTTTAGACTTACTTTTATACTTCTGTTGTTTATCATTTTTCCAAGTTTGCCCTTCGCCTAGTAAAGGTTTTCCCGAAGACATAGCATCGAGTATACTACCAATTGCCAATCCTACTATAGCGCCTATTGGCCCACCAAAAGACCACCCTAAAGCACCTCCTATCCATTTTGAAACTCCCATGTAATTTTATGATTTTAAAAACGACCTAAATATAACAATGTTAGTTGAATTATTAACTGTTTTGTTACACAAGAAGGCTCATATTTATTTAAACCTTTACTCTAAAGTTTTAATACAGATAGCTTAACCTTATCGTACCATAAACGTTATTAGCTGTTGTAGCCATTAAAATTGCATGATTTTTGATTAACTTTGTACCATTATTAATTATAAGAAATAAAAAATTTAAGATATGTACCCAGCAGAATTAGTAAAACCTATGCGTGAGGATTTAACCAAAGTTGGTTTTGAACAATTATTAACTGCCCAAGCGGTAGATGCAGCTATAGCAAAAGATGGCACAACATTAGTGGTTGTAAATTCGGTTTGTGGTTGTGCAGCAGCCAATGCTAGACCAGGTGCTAGTATGAGTTTACAAAACGAAAAACGTCCTGAAAACATTGTTACTGTTTTTGCAGGTGTTGACAAAGAAGCGGTAGATGCTGCTCGTGGTCACATGGTGCCTTTTCCTCCTAGCTCACCTAGTATTGCATTATTTAAAAATGGCGAACTGGTGCACATGCTAGAACGTCATCATATTGAAGGTAGACCAGCAGAATTAATTGCCGAAAACCTTGTTGATGCCTACAATGCACACTGCTAAAACCTAAAAATTTAAAATATTTAAACGCCATTGGCATTTAAATCATTTCATTAAAAACCACGACCTTTTCGTGGTTTTTGTTATTTTAGACGCAACCCTTTTAAAGCTATTCCATCTAAATAGGTAAATCATAAAAAATGAAAACGTCATTCTTAAAATTTATTTTTGTACCATTATGTTTGTTATTATTTTCAACACAATGCGAAGATGATAATCCTCCATTAACTCAAGAAGACGAAAACCAAGAACTAATTCTTTTAAGCACTGAAATTGAAGATTTAGCTAATACTTCTGTTTGTAATGATACTTTTCAATGTAAATTTATTGCCTTTGGCAGCAAGCCTTGTGGCGGGCCATGGCGTTATTTACTCTATACTACATCTATAGATTTTGAACGACTAGAACTTATGGTAGAGGGCTACAACAGAAAAGAAGCAATGTACAACACAACATGGAATATTGTTTCAGATTGTGCAGTTACTAATCCACCAACAGGTATAAATTGCGAAAATAATACCTGCGTTGCTGTGTTCTAATATTTAGTTTTTTTATTTTTGAGGCATGATAAAACTCGTGTCTTACCCCATTTCGTTTATCTATTATTTGTGTTTTTTTTTAACACTCATCATATTTCATCCCATACAATGGGTGTGCTTTAATCTGTTTGGCTATAAGGCGCATAAAATTAGTGTAGATGCATTGCAATTAGCCCTTATGCGCTGTGCCAATATATTAGGAACTAGATTTTCATTTTACAACGAACATAATATTGATACCAACCAACCTCTCATAATTGTTTCAAATCACCAAAGTCTACATGACATTTATCCGCTTACTTGGTATATGCGTAAGCAGCACCCAAAATTTATAAGTAAAATAGAATTAGGTAAAGGTATACCAAGTGTTTCTTATAATTTACGGCATGGCGGAGCAGCACTCATTGATAGAAAAAACCCGAGACAGTCTTTACCAGCTCTCATGAATTTTGGTGCTTACATAGAAAAAACAAAACACTCTGCCGTGATTTTTCCCGAAGGCACACGAAGTAAAAATGGCTATCCAAGACCTTTTCAAACTAAAGGGTTAGAGATTTTATTTAAAAAAATTCCATCTGCATTAGTGGTACCTGTGACCATAAATAACTCGTGGAAAATACTGCGATATGGCAAATTTCCCCTAGGTTTAGGTACTCATATAACATTTACTGTTCATAAGCCTTTAAAATTAGCTACCTTTGTAGATAAAAAAGAGCTTATAAATATGGTTGAAACTACGGTAAAAAGCCATATCCAACATTAAAACATAGTTTATGTCGTTGAAGAACGTAAGATTAGAAGTGATGCAGTTTTTGGAAAAAGACGTGGAATCTCTCATAGAAAAATATCTTATCCCTATTGAAAAAATCTGGCAACCTACAGATTTTTTACCAAACTCTGAAAGTGATAACTTTTTTGAAGAAGTACGCGAAATTCGTGAACTATCAAAAGAGTTACCTTATGATTTTTGGGTCGTTTTAGTAGGCGATATGATTACAGAAGAAGCCCTACCAACCTATGAATCTTGGTTAATGGATGTAGAAGGTGTAGACCAAGTTGATAAAGAAAACAGCTGGGGTAAATGGGTACGCCACTGGACAGGTGAAGAAAACAGGCATGGCGATGTGCTTAATAAATACCTCTACCTTTCTGGGCGTGTAAATATGCGCGAAATTGAAAAAACCACACAGTATTTAATTGCCGATGGTTTTGATATTGGTACCGATAGAGACCCTTACAAAAATTTTGTTTACACTAGTTTTCAAGAACTAGCCACCTATATTTCTCACAATAGAGTCGCAAAAATGGCTAAGAAAAAAGGTAATAAACAATTGAGTAAAATGTGCCAAATTATTTCTGGAGACGAAATGCGCCACCACCATGCCTATTCTGAGTTTGTAGAACGCATTTTTAAGGTAGACCCAAGCCAAATGATGATGGCATTTCATGATATGATGAAACTTAAAATTGCTATGCCTGCACATTTTTTAAGAGAATCTGGAAATAAAATAGGAACCGCTTTTGAAGAGTTTTCTAATACAGCTCAGCGTATTGGGGTTTACACATCTAACGATTATGTAGATATTTTAGCCAAGCTTATACAGCGTTGGGAAATAGATAAAATCACAGGACTAACTGATGAGGCCGAAAAAGCTAGAGATTATTTAATGAAACTACCTAGCAGAATGTACCGCTTATCAGAACGTATTAAAATACCCGAAAACTCATTTCAGTTTAAATGGGTAGAACCAGCCATTATTAAATAATTTTGTGAACTACAATAATAAAAGATTTAGACTTATTACAAACGCTGAGCATGGTGAAATTACATCAAACACTATTTTTTTATACAAACAAAATGGTCGTATAGTAACATCATGTTACGAAGGAGAATCCATTATTAAAGGACATTTAATGGGGTTGGTGGAAGATGATGGCACTATTAACATGGCTTATCATCAAGTTAATAAAAACGGAGCGCTAAAAACTGGTATTTGTACCTCCAAACCCAAAATAACAAAAACCGGAAAACTTCGTCTTTACGAAAGCTGGCAGTGGACTTCGGGAGATAATACAAAAGGTGAATCTGTTTTAGAAGAACTGTAGACATTTAAACATAAAACCAAATTCCTTTCTTAATGAATAGGAATTTTTATTTTTACAGCATGACCTCACAAGACTCTATAATCAATAAAACCGTAGTTTTTGTAAAAAAAACACTTGCTAATGTAGAAGGTGGCCATGATTGGTTTCATACGGAGCGGGTTTATAAAAACGCTCTATTAATTGCTAAAAAAGAATCTGTAGATCTATTTATTGTTTCGCTTGGTGCCTTACTTCATGACATTGCCGATAGTAAATTCCATAATGGAGACGATACCATTGGTCCAAAAATAGCTAAAACATTCTTATCTGGTATAGGGGTAGATTCTTCAGTTATTAATCATGTTGTAAATATTATAGAAAACATTTCGTTTAATTCTAGCCTATCGGTTAATAATAAAACCGAAACATTTAAATCTACAGAATTAGATGTTATTCAAGATGCCGACAGATTAGATGCTATAGGCGCCATAGGTATTGCGCGCTGTTTTAATTATGGTGGCTTTAAAAACAGATTGCTTTACAACCCAGAAATTAAACCAAACTTAACTATGAGTAAAGCAGAATATAAAGCTTCTACCGCACCAACCATTAATCATTTTTACGAAAAATTATTGTTATTAAAGGATAAAATGAATACCCAAACAGGACAACAAATTGCTCTAGAACGCCACAATTACATGTTAGGCTTTCTAGAACAATTTTATAATGAATGGCAAGGCGTAAAATAATTTAAGTGAATCATCATAGTGAAAATTGACCAAAACATGAGTATTTATTCATCTTATAATGTTAAGCAGACTCAACTTTTTAAAATCTAGTTTCACTAATAAGTTCCTAACTAATAATCATTTTAATTTCTTTACGATAATTAGAGGCGCTTTTACCTGTAATATCGTTAAAAGTTTTATTAAAGTGCGAAAAGTTATTAAATCCACATTCAAAACAAACATCAGCAATACTCATTTGGCTATCTTCCGATAGGAGTTTTGTAGCGTGCACCACACGATATTCGTTAACAACTTGTGTAAAGGTTTTACCTGTAGCTTTTTTAAAATATCTACAAAAAGCAGGTACGGTCATACTTACCTTATTGGCTATATCATCTAAAGTAATATGCTTTTGGAAATTTTTATTAACGTATTTAAAAATAACACCTATTTTGGCACTGTCTTGAGCTTCTGCTTCAAATGCTAAACCATCAGCATTTAATAGCACATAATCATTTGTGGTTGCCAAGAAATTCAATATCTCTAAAAACTTAATAACGCGCTCTAAGCCTTTATATTCAAGTAATTTATCAATCTTAGGACCTATAAAACTTTTAGTTTCTTTTTGAAATCGTATACCTTTTTTTGCACGCTCAAAAAGCGCATTAACATTAGCCATTTCTGGTATACTCACAAAATCGTTTCCTAAAAAATTAGATTTAAATTGTATTGTAGTTTCAGAACCATTAGCTGTTAATCTATCTGCAAAACCATTATGAGGTAAATTAGACCCTATAAGGATGAGTTGACTATTATTAAAATAAGATAGGTGACTTCCTATATGGGTTTTTCCTTGTCCTTTGTTTACGTAAACAAGTTCTAGTTCTGGGTGAAAGTGCCAGTACGCTAGATTTTTATCTACACGCTCTATGTGTTGATTAACCAGGAGGGAACTTCCGAAACTAGGGCTGAGCGTCTTCAGTACAGGTTTTTTATTTATCATTTTTGAGGCTATTTTAATACAAATTTACTACTTATAATGCAGATATTCTATATTTAATTACCCTTAATATATGTTATATTAACTTAACACAGAATTAACATTGCCTTAACAGATAAAATACCATATAAATATGTAAAAATTGATGTTTTTAAGCATACATATCTCATATACCTTTGTATCGTCGGAAGTTTGTTCTCACAAAAATAAAATACAGAGTAATTAGAATTAATTACTCATTATTATTAAAAGCCTTTAGACATTAGTACTAATGGTTATTTAAAATTAAAAAAACAAAAAAGATTAAACTCTGATACAAAGAGGATACAGCATTCATTAATTAGTTTAATGTCTTATTTAGTTTAGTTTAGTTGGTAAAGTGAGCTGTGGTGGCTCACTTTTTTTGTTTTAAACTCAAATAAAACATAAGACTTAATTCTTATATTTTCTACATAAAAACAAATAGGACTAATATCTTAATAAGGAATGTTTTGATTTATCTTCAAATTGCAATACCTATTAATAAAACAAATACAATTAATTTATTTTGCTTTACAAAATTACATATATAAGAGGATATTAAATTTTAACACATATTCTATGCTCTTTAATCATAAAATATGCTCATTTATCCCATAGTTATGCTATGTTAATTTAACACAGGCATAACGCAAAATTAACAGATAAAATAGCATACAAACTCATCAATATCAATGTTTTAAATAACTCAATGTCGCTATACATTTGTAGTGTTAAACGTTAATAAATCCAAATCATGAAAAACGTAATTAAAAACACAAAAAAAGGAATTTTAATGGTAGCTATGTTTACTACCATATTAAGTTTCGCAAATGAAGGCTCATTTTTTTCAATAAAAAATGAAGCAACAAAGACCTCAATGACTTTAAAAAAAGTAAAGCGTGGCAATAACATTTATATTAAAGATAATAATGGTATTATTATTTTTAATGAGCAGATAGAAGCTAATGGCGTTTATAGAAAAGGTTTTGACCTAACATCCCTCCCTAATGGTCAATATACTTTTGAAGTAGACAAATATTTAGAAATCAACACTATCCCTTTTGTTGTATCACAAAATAAAGTTGTTTTTGATAAAGAAAAAGAGAAAGTAACCTATAAGCCTTTTATAAGGGTAGAAGATAATGTAGTATATGTTACCAAACTTTCGTTAGATAAAAAGCCTTTGAATATAAATATATATTACAAAGACGACATCTACAATGAAGATATAGAACTTATACATTCTGAAAAAATAGAGGATACAAAAACTATTGAAAGAATATACAAACTTGACGGTTTAGAACGCGGTACTTACAAAATTGTAATTGACTCTGAAGACAGACAATTTGTAAAAGTTGTAGACTAAAACAATTTTGCCATAAATTGTAAAAGTTGATAAAAGTGAGCTCAAAGAGCTCACTTTTTTGTTTAGTATTATATCGCATAAACTACGCTATTAACTAACTAAACTATAGTATAAACTTTACTCCCCAGGAAAATCAGCCTTGCGTTTTTCTAAAAAAGCTGTGGTGCCTTCTATAAAATCGGCAGTACCAAAACAATGTCCAAAAGCTTTAATTTCTTCATCAAAACCATTAATACCATCTTTATAATTTGCGTTTATAGCTTTTATGGCTGCACTAATGGCTACCGATGAGTTTCGTGAAATTTTAGAGGCTTTATCTTCGCAAAACGACACTAGTTTTTCTTGAGACGTAACATGATTAACTAATCCATAATTTAGAGCTTGTGTAGCATCTATCATACCAGCAGTCATAATAAGTTCCATAGCACGACCTTTACCTATGAGTTGTGGTAAACGTTGTGTACCACCATACCCTGGAATAACGCCTAAAGATACTTCGGGCAAACCCAATCTAGCATTATCACTAGCTATTCTAAAATGGCAAGCCATGGCCAATTCTAATCCGCCACCAAGTGCAAAACCATTTACTGCTGCTATTACAGGAGTAGATAGATTTTCTACAAAATCAAATAATAAATCCTGACCCATTTTGGCTAATTCGCTACCCTGTTTTGCATTAAAATCGGCAAATTCGCTAATATCTGCACCAGCAACAAAAGCTTTATCACCACGTCCTGTTAAAATAATAACCTTGCATGCTTTATCTTTATTAGCTATTTCAAAAGCTTTGTGCAGCTCTTCTATAGTCTCTTTATTTAACGCATTTAACTTTTTTGGACGATTAATTGTTATGGTTGTAATACCGTTATTTATATCGGAAAGTATATTTTTATAGCTCATAATACTTCAATTTTAAATAATTATCTCTTACGTTTAAAAGTTATTTACCACTTAACTCGTCTCTCATCGCTCTGCTTAATTCTAAACCTTGCTCTATTTTTCGTTGGGTTGGTTTTAACGACAACATATAAAGCACTAAAACTCCAGAAATTATGAGGTATAAGCTATTTCCAGTTAACATAGCTGCTACTATAGATAAAAAGGCAGGGCCTTCTATAAGCGCATATTTTAAAATTAAAGCTTCTTGAAAACCAGTTAATTTTTCTTTTAAACTCTGGCGATCTTTTAAACTATTTACTTTTTTTCTATATATAATACTCCCCATTAAAACGCCCGCAAGAATTGCTAGAGGTACAACCATAAGAAAAATATCTTCTGTATTTTCTATATTTAATATCCAATTATTATTTTGAAAATACACAAATACTCCAAACATAATAATACTACCTAAAAGTGCAAAATGGATTATAGATATGGTTTTAACAAATGTTTTTGGTGTTACTTTTTCTATGCTATTCATCGTTGAATACTATTTTTTAGGAAAAACCACTTTAAATGTTGTGCCTTGATCTTTTTGCGAAACAAAAGTAATATTCCCTTTATAAGTCTCCACTATATTTTTTACCATCGCTAAACCTAAGCCCATACCACTAGTTTTTGTAGTAAACTTAGGCTCAAAAACCTTATCCTTATTCTCTTCTAAAACCCCCGAGCCATTATCTGCAACCGTAATTTCAACTAATCCGTTAAACTCTGTAACATGTATTTCTATTTTTGGAGTTCGACCTACAGGAATAGCTTGTACTGCATTTTTAACCAAATTAGTAACGACTCTTATAAGTTGTGTTCTATCAAATTTTACAATAATCTCTTCCTTTTGTGCTACAAATACAATATAATCTTCATTAAAAATATCTAAAGCTAACTTAACAATTTTAACCACATTTAAGGTTTCATTTTGCTGTGCAGGCATCTTTGCAAAATTTGAAAATGCCGATGCTATAGAACTCATGGTATCTATTTGTTGTATTAATGTATTACTATACTCATCTAATTTTAAATGAATATTCTCGTCGTCTGGATTAAATTTACGCTGAAAATTTTGCACAGTTAAGCGCATGGGGGTTAACGGGTTTTTAATTTCGTGGGCAACTTGTTTTGCCATTTCTCTCCAGGCTTGCTCACGCTCACTTTTTGCTAGTTGCACAGCACTTTCTTCTAGCTCATCAATCATGCTGTTATATGAATTTACTAGCGTAGATATTTCTTCGCTAGTATCGTCTATATCTATTTTTTCGTTTCGCTTTTCTAATCTTGTGGTATTTATTTTATCACTAATTTTTTTTAATGATTTAGTAATGTATTTAGAAAGTAAAAAAGCAATAAGAATAGCTGTTAATAATACCAGCATAAAGGCAAACCCAATACGTTTTAAGAATTCTTGGAGTTCTTTAGTTAAAAAATCGTCTTTCTCTAAATAGGGTAAATTTAATATGGCTAATGCTTTAGATTGCTGATCTAGAATAAATGTATATGATGATTGAAATGTTTCGCCATTTTCTTTAAGTTTATCCACAAAGCGATATTGCGGACTTTGAGAAATCTTACTAATTTCAATGGTGTTGTATATGGCGTTTAAAGTTTCGGCATTTAAACACATATCTGCCTCACTTTTTTGAAGGCTAGCTTGGGATGAAATAAGCAAACCCCCATCTAAATCGTATAGATTAATTTGAAGTTTATGTATATCGGCAATATTATATATTTCGTCTTTAAAAATTAACGGAATATTCTCAGTTTTAATTTCCCATGTGTTTTGACGACCATTTAAATACCGTTTTAAATGTGTTTGTATATTTTCTTCTTTACGCTCTAAACGGCCTTTATGATATTCTTCTTGCTCTTCTTTATATTGATATATGGCAACCGATAAAATAAGCACCGATGCTAATAAAACCAACAAAATCATGGTCAAGAAAATGCGTGTACGTAAGGAGAGTTTTTTTAATTTCATTGAAATGGTAAATCGTATAAATATAGCAATAATTGCTCCAAACTTATTAAGTAAGCTATAAAAGCTATTAAACCTAAGGGCAAATATTAAATCCCGCTGAAAAAAGCGAGATTAGTTAAACTTACAATATTGAGTACGCCTTACAGACTTCATAACATTGAGTTTCACTAATAAGAACATAAATTAGCAGGTAATTGCGTTAGGGATTGAGGTATTGTTGAAGCTCTTTTTGTGTTGTTGCACCTATGCAACACAAAAAAGCGACTACCGAAAGCCCGACACTGACCTAAGGAGGTGTAACGCCCAAAACATTAATCGTATTTAAGACTCTGGGTTTTTGTCTCTTATTTTTTTATATATTTTAAACCCTAACATGATAAGAACTCCTAATAATAGGATACCTAAAACGCCCCAAATCCAGTTGATAGCACTTCTTAATATAACCAAAAACACTATAGCAAAGAGGATAAAGGTGGCACCTTCGTTCCAGATACGCATATAATTTGATGATTTTTTTACAATATCTTGCTGTAGTTGTTTAAAATATTGATGTGTTTTTAAATGATAGATGACAAGTAAACCAACAAAGGCTAGTTTAGCATGCATCCACGGTTCTTTTAACCAAACGGGTTGTAATATGAGTAACCATGCTGCAAAGAGTATTGCCAAAATAGCTGATGGCCAAGTAATTATAAACCATAAGCGTTTTGCCATAAGTTTAAGTTGTTTGCCTAATATTTCTTTTTCTGGAGATGGTTTATAAAACGCTTCTATTTGGTAAACAAACAACCTTGGAATATAAAATAAGCCTGCAAACCAGGTGATTACAAAAATAAGATGAAAGGCTTTTATGTAGTTATAATATGCCATAGGTATTAAGATTGAATACTGGATTGACTTTTAGGTTTTAAGTTTCTGGTTATTTCTCTATTTAAAAAATATGCGGTTACTAGGGTTGCCAAAACATCTGCTATAGGAAATGAAACCCATACGCCAAACTCACCATAAAACGATGGTAATATAAAAATAAGAGGGATAAAGAAAAAACCTTGCCTTGTTAAAGTTAGTAACAAAGCTTGTTTTGCTTTGCCTATAGCTTGAAAATATGCTGCACCTATAAGCTGTAATGCTATAATGGGCGTGGCTGCAAAGACCCATCGCATGGCTGGCGGGGTTTGTTTTACAACCTCAACATCCGAGGTAAAAAATCTGGTTATTGTTTCTGGAAACACCATAAGTAATATAAAAACTATAGTTGCCAAACCTGCTGCATATTTTATAGCCGTATAGATGGTTAGCTTTACTCTATCGTACTTTTTAGCACCATAATTAAAACCCGCAATAGGTAAAAACCCTTGTGTAATACCATACACAGGAAATAATGCAAACATGAGCATTCTGCCCACTATGGCATAAGCCGTTACCGAAGTTTCGCCGCCTAAATCGAATAAAATATTATTCATAAATAAATAGGTTACACTAACTACGGCTTGTCTTGATAGTGTTACAAAGCCTAAAGACCCTATTTCGGAAACAATGGGCATATTTAGCCCAAAGTGTTGTTGTTTTAATTTTAACTCTGAATGTTTTGATAAAAAAAACCATAGAATAAATGCAAAACATAGTAGGTAAGAGCCTGTTGTTGCCCATGCAGCACCTTCCATACCTAAATCCATAATAATTATAAAAATATAATCTAACACTAAATTTCCAACGGATGGAATCATCATGGCATACATAGCAAACTTTGGTTTACCCACGGCACGTATTACGGTGTTTCCCATCATGCTAAGTGCTAAAAGCGGCACACCGTATAACACTATAATGTAATACATTTTAGCGGGTTGTAAAATATTACCTTTACCTCCAAAAGCGGGTACAATAGCATCTACAAACCAAAGTCCTAAAGCGACCATGACTATACTTAACACCAAGGTTAAGGTAATTTGATTACCAAATATTTTTAAAGCTTTTTTTTGGTTATTAGCCCCCAAAGCCCTAGATATAATAGATGAGCCACCTACACCAATAGACATGCCTAAAGCGGCTATAAAAAAAGATACTGGCAACACGACATTAATGGCGGCAATTGCTATAGAACCTATCCATTGGCCAACAAAAATAGTATCGACCAAGATATTTAATGACATAACTAAAATCCCGATAGATGCTGGTACAGCCTGCTTTATAAGAAGTTTTCCAATAGGCTGTGTCCCTAAATCTTGGGAAGACACTTTTGCCATTAAACCGCTAGAGTTTCATGTGCTGCCCAATCGTTTATCCATTTAGCTATTAGTGCTACCCATTCTACATCATCATTTAAACACGGTACTGTTGTAAAATCCTTACCGCCTACTTCATGAAATATTTCTTCGCCCTCCATGGCTATTTCTTCTAAGGTCTCTAAACAATCGCTAACAAATGCTGGTGTTATAATGGCCATGTTTTTTATACCTTGCTTACCTAGTCTTTCTATAGTGCGATCTGTGTAAGGTCTTAACCAAGGATCAAAGCCTAATCGAGACTGAAATGAGGTAGAAAATGCGCCTTCTTTAAACTGGAGCTTTTCTCCCACTAATCGTGTTACTTCTAAACATTGATGTTTATAACAAAACTCATGTGCTTTTGATGGAGTTATACAACAGCTTCCATCAATTTTACAATGCGATTTTGTAACATCACTTTTTCTTATGTGACGTTCTGGAACACCATGATATGAAAACAATATATGCTCGTAGTTTTTACCTTCTAAATGTTTTTTAATAGAATTAGAAAGCACTTCAATATAGCTTGGATTGTTATAAAATGCTGGAACGGATTCTATTTTTAAATTTGGAAAATGTTCTTGCCTTATCTCTTCTGCCAAAACTGTTATGGTCTCGGTTGTTGCCATGGCAAATTGAGGATATAATGGGAATAGTAATAACTCTTCCACACCCTTATCTACCAATTCTTGAATGCCTTTTTTAATAGTCATGCTACCATATCGCATAGCCAAAGCTACAGGATATTCTGTATGTTCTTGCACCTTTTTTTGAAGCCTTTCTGACAATACAATAAGTGGAGACCCCTCATCCCACCATATTTTTTTATATGCCTTTGCAGATGCTTTAGGGCGCGTGTTTAAAATAATGCCTTTTACCAATAAATTTCTTGCCCATAGAGGTACGTCTATAACACGTTCATCCATTAGAAATTCACCTAAGTACTTTTTTACATCCTTTGGTTCTGGACTCTCTGGAGAACCAAGATTTACTAATAAGATTCCTTTTTTCATGATGCAAAAATACAATTGATTTCTGTTAAATTATAGAAAAAAAGGGATTTCAAGACGATATCCTACTTAACCATAAATATTATAAATCAGTTGAATATGTAAAATAGTTACTGTAATTCGTAAGATATGTTAATATATATCGATTAAATTAATAATATTATAGATTGAGCAGCTTTTTAACATTTTATAAAGACCAAAAAGACTACAAACACGTATAAAGAGATACATTTGCAAAAAAATGCTTAATTATTTCCTAAAATTAATTTTATGAATTTAAATTACTTAAGAATGTTACGCTTTGCTAACCAACAACTAAAAGCATGCTTTTTAGCGTTGTTTTTGTTAGTTGGATTCGTCAGTTTTTCTCAAACAAACTTCTATACAGGTTTGTTAAACCAAACTGCGTGGGATAATTTAATTACAGAAATTGATACAAAAACGGCAACATTAAACACTAAAATCACTCAAGCTGAAACAGATAACTTAGAAACTAGTTATGCAAAAAGCTCTATTGTTAGTGTTACCGAATTTGTTATTTATGCGACAAGAGACAGAGAAAATGCTACGGCTTTACAAACCATTTACGAGGGTAACGGTTACAGTGGATTCAACAATAATTTCACAACACAAATAGCTACAGAAGGTATTACAGGCTCGCCAGACTATTCTCTTTTTCATCCCTACCAACAATTATTCGATTGTGTTAATATTTTAGATTTTGCTATTTCTCAAATAGATGAACAAATCGCTGGAAATATAGTTTTACCAGAAACAGTGGATTTTAACAAACCTGGAGTACAACTACCTAATACTTCTAGTTATTATGCATTAGATGGTAATCCTATTTTTCCAAGTACGTTTTGGACATTACCGCCTGTTACAGATTTAATGGAAGATATTGGTTTTTTAGGCGAAACATTTAATAATGTTGAAAATACCATTAGCCCAGGGGTTACAAGACCAAATTACGCTACTAATCGTGGACGCCTTTTAAGAACCCAAGTTGCCAACCACCAAGTACCAACACAGGTGCACTATACACATACAAAAGTACCTCTGTATATGAGAAATGCTTACCCTGGTATTGCAGATCATCCCAGAGCTTTTGTGCATTATGATATAAATCACCCCGAGATTACTAATTTAAATAGAAGTATGATTAGTACTTTTAACCCAGAAATAGTTAATGCTGCCGGTGGCACACCTTTAATCTATGTATTATCTAATGAGCCACATTGGGATATCGCAAATTACCCAAGTATTCGCGCACCTGGTTTTCGTAATAATGCTGCCGCTAACCAAGGTGTATCTCAAAACACTATGGATGCTTATGTAGAACACCTTAGAACAGAATATAATGGTAATATAGCAGAACTTAATGCCGTATATAATCCATTTAACAACAACAGAAATTTTTCTAATTTCGAAGAATTGGATGACACATATACCATTCCATTAAATAGTGATGCTGCTATTGGCGGACAAGGATCCCCAATATGGTATGATTGGTTACGTTTTAACATGAATAGATCAAACACTTGGCATGCTAATTTAAAAACGATTACTAGAGAAAGTGACCCTAATGCTAATGTATCTATTAAAATTTTAGGTCGTGAACTTGAAGATCCTAGAGAAGATGGTGGTATTGACATAGAGGCCTTAATGGATATGCAAGAAGTTATTGGTTTTGATGTGCAAGTTGTACCAAGTGTAACCCATGGTAGAGACAATCGTTTTTATAGAACATGGAAAACCGAGTACACTATGGATTGGAGAGAACAAGCTATAATACTTGATTTTTCAAAATCAATATATCCTAATAAACCTATTTTTGACTCTGAATGGCATGGTATTTCTAGTAATGCATGGGATAATTATAGATTGGACCGCGATTATGTACGTGCTGCACTTTGGATGGCTTTTACAGACGGTATGAGTCTTATTAACTGTTGGTGGTGGTATAGAGAACATGTAGATAGAACTACAAGAAACGGACCTGTTCTTAAAGGTGATTTAGAACCTAAAACAGGTGGCGTTGGCAATATTATGTTTTCTCCTCAACATCAAGCTGTAGCCTTTGATACTTTTGGTAGAACCATGAAAGAGCTTAATGCCCAAAGTAACACAATTACCTCTCTGATTCCTGCTGAGCGTGATGTACTCATTTATTTTAGCAATGAAGCTGCTATACAAGATTTTACTTATGCACAACATATGTCTGATATATATGAAGCATTAAAATTATTAAATGTAAAAGTAGGCTTTACTACGCCAAGTAAAATTAACTCCTTAGACTATACACCAAGTGCTATTATTATACCACCAACTGTATATAGTTTAGATTCAAGTATTGCTGCTTTAAATACTTATAATACAAATAATACGTCAGTAGATATATTACGCGTTGATAGGTTTTCTGGCCCTGCTAGTTTTAGTAAAAATGAAAAAGGAACAGATGTCACATCTAGAGATTTAAGTTTTGCTAACAAATCAACAACGTTTTCATCTAACATCACCACGCTAATTAGTAGGTTACGAAGTAGCTTGGCATTACCAGCCTCTCCAGTTGTTATTACCGAATCTGGCAATACTACTGAAGCTTTTGGAGTAATAGCCTCTCAAGGTAGCACTCCCGATGGAAAAGATGCGATATCTTTAATAAACATTAGCTTAGATGATAGGGAAATTACATTACCAAATGCAGTTAGCTATACAAATTTAATTGACGGAACATCAATTAACTCAACTCATATCATGAAACCTAATGAGGTACTACTTTTAACAGCTAACACATCTTTAAGTATTGATGATAGAGATAATGTTAATGTAAAAACATACACTGTTTATCCAAATCCTGTAAAGGGATTATTAAACATTATAAACGATATTACAGGAAAATACACGCTGTATAATGTTAATGGATCTGTTGTAAAATCTATTGAATCTAAAGCAAAATCATTTCAGATTAATTTAGATGATTTAAGTTCAGGTTTTTACTTTTTAGAAGTTCCTACAGCTAAAGGAAAACAAACAGAGAAGATTATTATAAATAATTAATTATTTATAGACCTTAAAGAAAAAGTTACAATACAAAAACTCCGATTGAGAATTATCTCAATCGGAGTTTTTGTATTGTACAATTTAAGCTGAGTATTCAGAGGTGCTATTGCAATACAATAAACACCTCAGAAAACTACTGTTGGTTGAATTGTTTATTATTGATCTGACTCAGATTTATTGTATACCCATTTTGGTAGTGCTGCACTATCAAAATCAGGCTTTTTTATTGTATTAATGGTTTCAAAACATAAAGCATCAACTAAAGTTTTAGCGTTTAATATGTCATACACTTGTTCATGTTGGTGCTTTGTAAAAGTTCCAACAACCAAATCTACACTAACGTGCTTATATATACCATCTTCCAGCATAAATGCAAACATATTTTTTACTTCACTTTCGTAAAACTCTGTGTTTTTATCGTAATCATTTTCACTAGCTATATAACTTTTACCAGCTACTAAAAGGTATTCGTTACCAGAAGCTACATTCTTAACACTTACTGTGCCTCTAAATAACAAATGGAAATCTTTATGATAAACATCTTGAATCCCTTTAGTATTTGTCTTATTTTCATCATAAATCGTTTCATACTTAGAAGTACCAAATCGTTTTATATCTCCAGAATGGACATATTTTAAATAGTCTTCTTTAGTACTAAAATGAGAAGGTAAGTTTACAGCACAATAACCTTTGTACCAAATTGGTGTATATTCCTCATGCAGTAAATTATGACTTTCTTTTTCAAATAAAACTGGACGATCATATATTCTTGGGTTAAAAAACTCATAATTTCCAATCTTAAATAATTCACATTTGTTATCTAATGGATCTTCGATGCCTTTAGTTTTACAAGAAACGATTACACAACAAATCATTAAAGCTTTTAGTATTGTTTTGTTCATAATTTAAAATATTTGCGCAAACCCTAAAATCAACTTTATAATATTCGATAATTTCATGTTTACAAGTTAGTTTGATTTAAGAAAAGAGCTATCTTCCATTCTTGTTAAATTTTGTTTGTTTGATTATTAAAAATATTTTTTTGAAATTATTGTTATGTGTATTATTGAGATACATAACTAACTCTAATTCATTTTGTTAATAGCATTACAAATATAATTTTTTTTTAACACAAAAACGATGAAATGCAAAAAAAATCGATTAAAGGCATTTTAATTTAAAAAATATAATGCTCTTATTTAAAATTTTAAGCCTAAATATAAGTAAGAAAGACACTAAAAATTAATACAAATAGATACGGGAACGTAAGCAAAATAAGTAATTACATAAAATTGAGGTAGATTTTGTATCTATGTTAATTAAACAGTAAGAAGAGGAAAATAAAATTCATATAAAACTTAAATTTAAACACATTAAAAGCAATTTTAATCGTTTATCAGTATAAAAAGAAAGAATAATACTACTCAAAAAATCTAATAAAAGATATAAATAATATTTTAATTATAAAATATGGAGTCGTATATCTTTAGTTTAAAATATAAAATATTATTGAGACAAAGACATAATGTATTTTTTTGGTGTTGTACCATACTTCTTTTTAAAAGCAGCAATAAAATGACTAGACGTACTATAACCAACCTTTAATCCAACCTCATTTACATTATGGTTTCCAGATTCTAACAACTTTCTAGATACTTCCATTTTATAATCAAATAAAAAACTAAATACCGAATCACCGTAAATTTGTTTAAAACCTTCTTTTAATTTTTTTAAGCTCAAACCAATTTCATCAGCTAACTCGACTAATGTGGGTGGCTCTGCCATCTTAGAAATTATGATATCTTTAGCCGTCCTGATTTTAGTAACATTAGTTTCATCCACTAAAAAAGGACACTGCTCAATATTAGCATCTTCACTTCTATTAAAATATAAACTAAGCAACTCGTAAGCCTTACCTTTAAAATATAAAGGTTTTATAAATTTATTAAGATTAAAATTTATGAGCTGATTAATAACAATAGCCATTGATGGAGAAATCACGCCATCTTTATAATATTTTTTATCTCGATTATCTTTGCTTAAAAATGTAATGTATCCTGCCTCTTGAGAGAAAAGCCCATGAAACTTTTTTATAGATATTAAAATAGATACCATCCAAGAATCTGGATTAACCACCAGATTAATTGGCAAATCTCGTGTTGGGTTGTATAACAATAAAGAGTTTTCTTCTAAAATATCCAAACGATAATGACCTGCGTTAAAACTAAACTGACTAGATCCCTTAACACAGAAATGAAATTGAATATAATCACTATCAATATCCTTTACAAGTATTTGATTTTTAGAAGATTCATTTTTGTGTGTTAATATTATAACCCCTTCATCAACCTTAGTTTCATTAAAAGAACTTCTAGCGACATTTTTAACACTCTCAAAATCGTTACTCATAATGTTTTTATTTAGATTCATTCTAGATTACAAGGCAGTAAGCGCCCAATTACCTTACAAAAATATAACATTTTTATATTTACATAAAAAAGCAAAGTTAAAAAACCACAAACGATATTAAAAGTTCTTTTAGCGTTACTTTTTAACAAATCATACTTATATTTTTGTGACATATTCTGAAAAGATTGCATGCACAAATATAACATTTCAAAAAGCCATTACTTTTATGCCATTGGATTAAGCTATAAAAAAGCAGATGCCGATATAAGAGGGCATTTTAGTTTAGACCAAGACTCTAAGCATGCATTGTTAAGCCAAGCTAAGGAAAGCAACATAGAAAGCTTGGTTGTTACGTCCACTTGTAATAGAACCGAAATTTATGGTTTCGCCGAACACCCTTTTCAACTTATTAAATTACTTTGTGATAATACAAGAGGTACTGTTGAGGAATTCCAAAAGGTAGCCTACATATACAAAAACACTGATGCTATTTCGCATATGTTTCGTGTTGGCTCTGGTCTTGACAGTCAAATACTTGGAGATTTCGAAATTATTAGCCAGTTAAAAATTAGCACAAAACTTTCAAGAAAACACGGTTTATTAAATCATTTTACAGAACGGTTAGTTAATGCCGTAATTCAAGCCAGTAAACGTATTAAGACAGAAACTAAAATTTCTTCTGGTGCCACATCGGTATCATTTGCTTCTGTACAATATATCTTTAATGCTGTAGAAGACATTGTCAATAAAAATATTGTATTATTTGGCACAGGTAAAATAGGAAGAAATACTTGCGAAAATTTAGTTAAACATACCAAAAACGAACATATTACTTTAATTAATAGAACAAAAAACAAGGCAGAACAAATTGCTGGAAAATTTAATTTGATTGTTAAAGATTATTCAAACCTTCAGGAAGAGATAACAAAATCTGATATTTTAATCGTGGCAACCGGTGCCCAACGACCAACTATTGATAAGCACCTCATCCAATCTAAAAAACCATTATTAATATTAGATTTATCCATTCCTAAAAATGTTCATGAAAGTGTTAAAGAATTAGATAATGTTTCTTTGGTTCATTTAGATGATCTTTCTAAGATTACAGATCAAACTTTAGAAGAACGCAAAAAACATATTCCACACGCAGAAGCTATAATTGAAGAAATAAAATCTGAATTTAACAGTTGGTTAGAGACTAGAAAATTTGCACCAACAATTAAAGCTTTAAAGCATAAACTTTCAACTTTTGCTTCGGCAGAGTTAGAAACCCAACGTAAAAAAAATGCAGATTTTAATGAGGCTCAAGCCGAATTGATAAGTAATAACATCATTCAAAAAATTACTAATCATTTTGCGCATCATTTAAAAGATGACAATGTTTCTACAGACGATAGTCTAGAACTTATAAAAAAAGTGTTCCTCTTAGAACCTTCAACAAAACATGTCTAAAACCATAAGAATTGGCACACGCGATAGTGAATTAGCACTTTGGCAAGCCAAAATAGTACAACAACAACTTGAAACCTTAGGGCATAAAACAAAACTTATTCCTGTAAAATCTACTGGAGATTTAGTTTTAGACAAACCTTTGTACGAGTTAGGCATAACTGGCATATTTACTAGAACGCTAGATATCGCTATGTTAAACCACGATATTGATATTGCGGTACATTCTCTTAAAGATGTCCCAACCCTTCTGCCTAAAGGCATTATACAAGCCGCTGTTTTAAAACGTGGCAATGTTAATGACACTTTGGTTTTTAAAGACAATGAAGAATTCTTAAGTGCTAAAGAAGCCGTTATTGCCACTGGTAGCTTACGCAGAAGAGCGCAATGGTTAAATAGGTTTCCTACACATACCATTACCGATTTACGTGGTAATGTAAATTCGCGTTTACAAAAACTTGAAGATAACGAGCATTGGAATGGTGCTATTTTCGCTGCTGCTGGTATAGGACGTATTGGTATTAGACCCGAAGAAGCTATTAATTTAGACTGGATGGTTCCTGCTCCTGCCCAAGGTGCTATTATGATTACGGCTTTAGATGAAGATGAATTTATAAAAGAAGCCTGTACTGAACTTAACCACGAAGAAACAGAAATTTGTACGACTATTGAGCGCGAATTTTTAAATAAATTAGAAGGTGGTTGTACAGCGCCAATTGGTGCTTTAGCCTACATTAAAGATGAAGAAATAAATTTTAAAGGCGTTTTATTAAGCCCCGATGGCACAAAAAGGATTGATGTTACAAGAGTTAAAAAATTAGGAGAACATAGTGATGTTGCCCAATTCTGTGCTGATTTTATAATTGAGCGAGGCGGAAAACGATTAATGGATAAAATTAAACGTTCTAGCAAAAAAACAAATGTATTTTCAACAAAATCGTTTACAGAAGATCAACGTTTATTATTTCATGAAAAAGTAGTGGCTGAAGGTTCAGATTTTATTAAGATAAGTTTAAATCGTATCCATCCGCGTTTCTTAAAAAATGAAATTCAAAATGTTGTTATTACTAGTAAAAATGCTGTAGAGTCGCTAACCACAAATTATTCAGCTATAGAATTACAATTCAAGAATATTTATTGTGTTGGTCGCAGAACAAAAAAATTGGTAGAGCAAAAAATTGGTAAAGTCAAACATGCCGAAAAAAATGCTAAAAAACTAGCCGAGTATTTAGTAGATTATATTGAAGGTAACGAAGTCACTTACTTTTGTAGCAACATGCGCCTAGACGCCCTACCAACCATTTTAGAAGAAAACCATATTAAAGTTAACGAAATTGAAGCCTACCAAACTAAGTATGATGGTATAAAGATAGATGAATCTGTAGAAAGTGCTATGTTCTACAGTCCATCAACCGTAGAGAGTTTTGTTAAAAAAAATAATAATGAAGTTATTGCTTTTTGCATAGGAGAAACTACAGCAACTGAAGCTAAAAAACATTTTAAAGATGTTAGAGTTGCCAAAGTACCAACGGTAGAGAGTGTAATTGAGTTGGTAAATGCACATTACATATAAAAGTTATTGATTGTTAGTTATTGGTAAGTCAAGTAACTAATAACTAACAACCAACAACCATTAACTTATACTATGATTAAAAACGATTTATTTTTAAGAGCATTAAAAGGAGAAACTGTAGAACGTCCACCAGTATGGATGATGCGTCAAGCTGGGCGTTATCTTCCAGAATTTATGGAGATAAAAGCCAAATATGACTTTTTTACACGTTGTCAAACACCAGAATTAGCTAGCGAAATTACAGTACAACCCATTCGTAGATATGGTATGGATGCCGCTATTTTATTTAGCGATATTTTGGTTATTCCGCAGGCCATGAATATTGAGGTACAAATGAAACCAAATTTTGGCCCATATTTACCAAATCCTGTACGCACTCAAAAAGATGTCGATAATGTTATTGTACCAGATGTTAAGCAAGCTTTAAATTATGTGTACGAAGCCATAAAAGCAACTAAAGAAAAACTTAACGACGACATTCCTTTAATAGGTTTTGCTGGTTCCCCGTGGACTATTTTATGTTATTGTGTACAAGGGCAAGGCAGCAAAAATTTTGATAAAGCCAAAGAGTTTTGTTTTACAAATCCTATAGCAGCACATCAATTACTTCAAAAGATAACGGATACCACAATAGCCTATTTAAAAGAAAAAGTAAAGGCTGGTTGTAATGCCGTACAAGTATTCGATTCTTGGGGAGGCATGCTCTCTCCAGTAGATTATCAAGAATTTTCTTGGCAATATATCCAACAAATTATAGATGCCTTAAAAGATGATGCACCCGTTATTGCATTTGGTAAAGGATGTTGGTTTGCACTAAACGAAATGGCAAAATCTGGCGCCTCTGCTTTAGGTGTAGATTGGACTTGTTCTGCAAGAAATGCACGTTACCTTTCTGGCGGAAACATAACCTTACAAGGTAATTTTGACCCAACCCGTTTATTTTCTCCACCAGCCGAAATAAAGAAAATGGTACATCAAATGATTAACGAATTTGGCAAAGACAAATATATTGTTAATCTTGGTCATGGTATTTTACCAAATATTCCACTAGATCACGCCAAAGCCTTTATTGATGCTGTAAAAGAATATAGACCCTCTTAATTTTTAATTTACCATAAAGTATATTTTGTGTAAAAAATACTATTTTTAACACATAGCTTAACAACACATTAGAAATTCTAAAACGTATTTCTTTTAAGCCAATTTGTACCTTATGGTTAACTATCCTATACAATATAAACTAGAACCTATTGAATTCATTTCTCGTGAAGAATTCTATGATTTAATTAATTCAAACAAAACTTACATTCAAAAAGGTTTTGCAGGTACCGTTAAGTGTTGTAATACCCGAGAAGCTTCAAAAAACGTTTTAAAAGAATGGATTTCTAACGAAAGCCAAGGCAAGTGTTATACATTTTTTATAAAAAATAGTTCTCATGATATTTTTATAGGCTTAATCAATATTAAGAGTATTGACCATACTGTAAAAAAATGTGAATTAGGGTATTTTATTGCAGAAAGCTATTCTGGCAAAGGTCTTGTTTCAAAATTCACTTCAGATGTTGTAACATATTGTTTTAATGTGCTACAAATGAATAAAATTTATTTGCGCATTGCGCCAGATAATATTGGAAGTCAAAAAGTGGCTATAAACAATGGGTTTACTCAAGAAGGTATTTTAAGAGAAGAATATAAAGGTTTTCAAGATAAATTAGAAGATGTTGTGTATTTTGGTTTATTAAAATCTGAATATTCAAAAAAATAAAAGTATGATTAAAAATATTATATCCGGAATTAAAGCTTATTTCGGAACATTTGGTTTAATTTCTAAGTTAAAACTTTGGAAATATTTTGCAATTCCAATGATTATTAGTGTTGTAACTGCGGTTATTATCTTTGGCTCTGCATATAGCTTATCTGATAATATTGGTAATTTTATTGCTAAAATATGGCCATGGGATTTTGGCAAAGAAACGTTTACCTACCTGAGTTCTTTTCTAGGCGGGCTTATTATTATCGTGATAGGTATTATTTTATACAAGCACATTATCATGGCATTATCTGCGCCATTTATGAGTCCTGTATCCGAAAAAATTGAAGCTCATCTCACGGGTAACATAAATCATAACCATAGAAAAACCAGTTTTAAAGAGCAACTTTGGCGAGGCATACGCATTAATGTTAGAAATTTATTTATGGAATTGCTTATAACTCTACCGTTATTGATTTTAAAATTTATACCCGTAGTTAACATATTTTCTACTGTTATGCTATTTTCTGTGCAATCGTATTATGCAGGTTTTGGTAATATGGATTATACTTTGGAGCGCCATTTTAAATACAACCAAAGCACCGCATTTGTGCGTAAAAATCGTGGTTTAGCTATAGGCAATGGCATCGTTTTTATATTGTTTTTATTAATTCCTGTAATTGGGGTGATTTTAGTACTACCGCTATCGGTTACTGCTGCAACTTTAAAAACCGTTGAACAATTAAAACATGACAAATTTATAATTACTGAACAGATTGGCTAATATTATTGAAAGATATGATAAGCCTTTTGAATATGCGGCTATTGTAATGAACCTTATCATAGCTATACAATTTTTAAAGCTATGGTATGACCCAACTTTTTCTGATGCTAATAAAATTTTCTCAATGGCCACGCTTATGGCTTTTGAATTTATCATGATACATTCAGGAGTATTCATGGCTGTAATGCCAAAAAGAATTTCCCTGTTTTTATTAGTTCCATTTTATGGTTTATTCGCATTTTCATTTTCTAAGTTTATAAACAATAATGCAATTCTAATTACCTATGGCTTGGTAATATTAAACAGAATGCGTTTTGCCTTTTCTAATGTTAGTCCATTTATACAATATAGAGCTATCCAAACCTCGTTTAGGGCGGCAACTTCATACATCGTATTAATTTTTATATGTGTTTTTAGCAATGGCTTTTTGGGACCATTAGGATTAACTCAACCATTTTTAAAAGCCTCTGGGTATTTTGAACAGGTTAGTGGAAGCGGTCTTTTTGTCGAAAAACCACATGTAGCCATTAGTTTTGGTTTTTTTTATTATTGTACATTAGCCATTATTGAAATAGTTTTACTTAAAAAAAATCCATTAAAAGTTTAGCGAAAACAAACTATGCTTAATCTTGATTCTTTGTATACTATAACCCCAATTAAGTTAAATGATGCTTGGCCGTTATGTAATTTTATTGTTGCTAATGAGGACCGATTAAAGCGCTATTTCCCTAAAACATTAGAACAAAACCTAACGCCTGATTTATCTAATATTTTTGTAGAAAAAAAGGTAAAGCAATTTCAGTTAAAAGAAGAATTTTTATTTACTATTAAACATATTGAAACAAAAGATTTAGTAGGCTTAGTTTATATAAAAGAACTCGATTGGAACAAAAAACAAGGCGAATTTGCATATTGTATTGGATACCCTTTTAAAGGGAAAGCCATCATGACAAGGGCTGTTAATGCATTATCTGAATATGCGTTTAGTAATCTAGAACTAGAAACACTTCAAATTATCGTTCATAAAAGCAATACTCCTAGTTTAGCAGTCGCTAAAAACTGCAATTTTTCTTGGATTAAAACACTACATAATGAGTATACACCTCCAGGAGAAACGTCTCAAAATATGGAGTTATACGAACTTTATGATAAAATTAAATAAACAAAAAGATAGAAATTAATATATTAGACTCTCTACATTTTTAACCAAAAGAAACCATATTTGCTACGTTAGTCCACAAAAAACCGCCCTTAGTCACACTTTTTTGCTTGTGCAACTAACTTTTAATTAGCTTTAAGACCACTTAGTTCACAACGCTAATGGTTAAAATATAGATTTATGTTTGGAGAGGTACAAAGTCAAGTATACATTGGAGATCAACTTATTCCCATTTTTAAAAGTTTAGTATTATCACAAAAAATAGATGCTCACCATAATTTCAAAATGGTTTGCAGAAAGGATGTCTTAGAGTCTTCATCAGAAGAAGTTTTTGGAGAAAGCAAGAAGTTTTTAGGCGAAAAGTTTATTGTTATTCTTGACTCTCATAGCGATTCTGAGCAAGA
>CANMQH010000006.1 GCA_947499935.1 uncultured Algibacter sp.
CAAACAATAAAATCAATTACTGGAAATCATCATTACTTAAATGCATTTTATGCGGCGTTTAAAAACTAAATTGGTATAACTACAAAATCATCTATAATGTAATTTGAAGCAGCACAATATCTATATTTTTTAATTCGAAAAAAAATATAGATATTGAACTAAATTTTAATGAAAAAAGTGCAAATTAATTTTATTCAATTTGCACTTTTTTATGCTTTTATATTAGAAGACTTTAATTCAACTATAAATTATCATCTTAGATTTTAATTTATATACCACTAATAAAACTTCCATAAGGGTCTTTAAACTGAATACCTTCAGAAAAACGATGTTTACTCAACAATTTAAATTCTACTAAGGCCCATAATACAAACTCCTTAACAAAATAACTATCCTGTTTTGTTAAGTTAGGTTGATATTTACCCAATAAATCATCTAAAGGAGAAATAGCATTTAGTAAATTTTTATATTCTTTATCTCGTAAATCATCCAGTAACTCAAAGCCTTCTTTTTGGTTAAAAAACCATGATACGATATCGTCATAAGGGCTATCTTCTTCTTGTTTTTGAAGTTTTCCAATCTTTGGAAAAAACTCTGAAAACAAACTTTTAACAGCTTCTCCTATTAAATTATAGGCTACAGATGCCGCTCCTTCTTGCTCACCTTCATAAACTAATTCTACTTTTCCTGTAATGGCTGGAATAATACCAACAAAATCTGACAAACGTAATGTGGTTTGTCCATCATCAACCATTAAAGAACGTCGCTCTGCTGTACTTAATAAATTTTCTAGAGCAGATATACTCAAACGAGCGCTTACGCCACTTTTAGCGTCAATATACTCACTCTCTCTAGCCTCAAAAACAATTTGCTCTAACAAATCTCTTGCCAAATCAGGAACAATTACGGTGGCTTTTTGGCTTTCAACCGATTTTGCTTCTTGTTCTGTAATTAATCTCGCTGTTTCTATATCTGCTGGATAATGGGTTAAAATTTGAGACCCAATCCTATCTTTTAATGGGGTTACTATACTTCCTCTATTGGTATAATCTTCTGGATTTGCAGTAAACAAAAATTGCATATCCAATGGCAATCTCAATTTAAATCCTCTAATTTGAATATCACCTTCTTGCAAAATATTAAATAAAGCGACTTGAATTCTAGCCTGTAAATCTGGTAACTCATTAATTACAAAAATACAGCGGTTTGCCCTTGGAATCATACCATAATGAATAACTCTATCATCAGCATAACTCAATTTTAAATTAGCAGCTTTAATAGGATCTACATCACCAATAATATCGGCAACTGTTACATCTGGAGTTGCCAATTTTTCAGCAAAACGCTCGCTTCTATGTAACCATGCAATAGGTGTTTTATCTCTTTTTTCTTTAATCAATTCTATGGCAAAACGAGAAATAGGTTGTAATGGATCATCATTAATTTCAGAGCCTTCTACAATAGGTATATACGCGTCTAAAAGATTTAACATTAATCGTGCAAGACGTGTTTTTGCCTGCCCACGCAAACCCAACAAATTAATGTTGTGGCGTGATAATATAGCACGCTCTAATTCAGGTATTACTGTATTTTGATAGCCGTGTACACCTTTAAAAGTGGTTTCCTTGTTTTTTATTTTCTGAATTAAATTATCTCGCAATTCATCTTTTATAGATTTTGATTGATATCCTGATGCTTTTAATGCTTCTAGTGTTTTTATGTCTCTCATTTTTTCCTCTCCTACCGCTCTCTAATAGAGAGCATTGTTATGTGTTATTTTATATGCTTTATTATTTTTTAATCTTACGCTAATTTTAATTTCTCCTTTTATAAAGGTTGGAGGAAGATTTATCCCTTAATTCGTTTTTTTCTGTTGGTTTCATAATCTTCAAAAATCATTTCTCCCAACCCTTTTAGTCCTGTATAAAAGGCTTTACCTTGATTGGCATAGGTAAACTCTTTTACAAACTTCATAAGATAACTATCTTGTGCTATCATAAAAGTTGTAATGGGTATATGCAACTTTCTGGCTTGTTGTGCCATCATGTAACATTTATTAACAATATGGCTATCTAAACCATTGCTATTCTTATAGTATTCGCCATCTGGCAAACGTAAACAACTTGGTTTACCATCGGTTATCATAAAAATCTGTTTGTTGGTATTTCGCTTTCTTCTTAATAAGTCCATAGCCAATTGCAATCCAGCTACTGTATTGGTATGATATGGGCCTACTTTTAAATATGGCAAATCCTTAATTTCTATTTGCCAGGCATCATTACCAAAAACTAAAATATCCAAGGTATCCTTAGGATAACGTGTGGTTATTAATTCGGCTAACGCCATGGCTACTTTTTTAGCAGGTGTAATTCTATCTTCTCCGTATAGAATCATACTATGGCTAATATCAATCATTAAAACCGTGCTCATTTGCGATTTATGTAATGCATCTTCAACAACCAAATCATCTTCAGATAAATAAAAATCACCTATCCCGTGATTAATCTGCGCATTTTTCAAGCTCTCAGTCATAGACACCTTATCTAGAGCATCACCAAATTGATAATTTCTAAAATCGCCTGTATGCTCATCACCAACACCAGCACTTTTACTTTTATGGTTACCTTGTCCACTTCGTTTTATTTTACCAAAAATATGGTCTAGAGCTTGTTGTCTAATAGCTCTTTCGGTCTTGGCTGTAATAGCCAGTCCACCACTATTACCATCAGCGTCAATCTCTTCTTTTAAATACCCCTTCTTTTTAAGATCTTCAATAAAATCATCAATAGAATATTCTGCTGTTGTTAATTTATACTCCTTGTCCAGTTCTCGCAACCAGTCTATAGCTTCATCAAAATCGCCAGAAGTATGCGTTATCAGTTCTTTAAAAATTTCAAAAAGTTTATCGAAAGGAGATTGATAAGGAGCTTCATATGTTGTAAACATGAACCCTTTTCTCAGGTTATTATTTTTTTTCATAGCAGGATAAAAATACTATATTTTTTTAATAATAATTTAGGTGTTAACATGTATTTAAGAATCTCGCTATAAGTTTTTATTATCTTTATTTCCTCTAATTATATATAAGATGAAACAAACTTTTTTTCTAGTGTTGTTATTTATAACAATCACTGTTTTTCCACAAGAATTTTCGATGGATTTATTTAAGAATAAACATCCTAGAAATATAGGTCCTGGTGGTATGTCTGGTCGGATAACTTCAATTGACATTGTGCATTCTAACCCCGATATCATGTATGCAGGAACCGCATCTGGTGGTTTATGGAAATCTACTTCTGGTGGCATTAAATGGTCTCCTGTTTTTGAAAAAGAAGTCACAGCATCTATTGGTGCTGTAGCCGTACAACAATCTAACCCTAGTGTTATATGGGTAGGTACAGGAGAAGGTAACCCTAGAAATAGTTTAAATGGAGGTTATGGTATATACAAATCGCTTGATGGTGGAAAAAACTGGTTACTCATGGGGTTGGAAAATACCCGCCATATTCATAGAGTTGTTATAGACCCTACTAATCCGGACATCGTCTATGCTGCTGCTATAGGATCTCCTTGGGGAGAACACCCAGAACGTGGTGTATATAAAACTACCGATGGTGGTAAAACTTGGAGAAACATACTATTTGCTAATAATAAAACTGGTGCTGCAGATTTGGTTATGGACCCCAAAAATCCAAACAAGCTTATAGCGACCATGTGGGAACACAAACGTGAGCCATGGTTTTTTAATTCTGGTGGCGAAGGCTCTGGTATGCATATTACTTTTGATGGTGGTAAGCACTGGAAAAAAATTACAAAAGAAGATGGTTTTCCTAAAGGACAGTTAGGCCGTATTGGTGTTGCCATTGCAGCTAACAAACCTAATATAATTTATGCTTTAGTTGAAGCTAAAAAAAATGCGCTATACAAGAGTGAAGATGGTGGTTTTAAATGGAAAAAAATAAATGATAAAGATGACATTGGTAACCGACCTTTTTACTATTCTGAAATATATGTAGACCCTAAAAATGAAAATAGAGTATTTTCTATTTTTACTTATGTGAATGTAAGTGAAGATGGTGGAAAAAACTTTAAACAACTTATGCCCGCTTATGGTGTAGATAATGGTGTACACCCAGACCATCACGCTTGGTGGATACATCCTACAAATAGTGATTTCATGATTGATGGTAACGATGGCGGATTAAATATTACCAAAGACGGAGGTAAAACTTGGCGTTTTATAGGCAATATTCCAGTTGCTCAATTTTATCATATTAATGTGGATAATGAAATCCCTTATAATGTATATGGCGGTATGCAAGATAATGGCTCATGGAAAGGTCCTGCTTATGTTTGGCGTGATCAAGGTATACGCAATTCGTATTGGCAAGAAGTGAGTTTTGGAGATGGATTTGATGTGATACCAGATAAAAAAAACGCACGTTTTGGCTGGTCGCTTAGCCAACAAGGTTATGTGGGGTATTATGATTCTGAAACAGGTAACAATTTTGGAGTAAGACCTACGCATCCTAATGCCGATATTAAATTACGTTTTAATTGGAATGCTGCCATAAATATAGATCCGTTTAATGATAACACCTTATATTTTGGAAGTCAATTTGCACATAAATCTACAGATAAAGGGCTAACATGGACTATTACCTCTCCAGATTTAACAACCAACAATCCCGAAAAATTAAAACAAAATGAAAGTGGTGGATTAACCTTAGATGCTACAGGCGCAGAAAACCACTGTACCATTCTAGTGATTGAGCCTTCTCCAATAGAACGTAATATGCTATGGGCAAGTACAGATGATGGTAAAGTACACATCACAAAAAATGGAGGAACATCTTGGATTGATGTTACAAAAAACATTAAAAACTTACCAAGTGGCAGTTGGATTCCGCAAATAAAAGCTTCTAATAAAAATAAAGGCGAAGCTTTATTAATAGCTAACGATTACAGACGCTTTAACTATACACCTTATGCTTATAGAACAAAAGATTATGGTAAAACGTGGAAACGTATTGTTGATGACAAAGATGTAAAAAGCTATACCCTATCTATTGTAGAGGATATTGAAAACCCAAATCTTATGTTTTTAGGCACAGATGATGGTTTGTATATATCTATTGATGCTGGAAATAAATGGACAAAATGGACCGCAGGGTTTCCTACCGTTCCTGTTAAGGATTTAATTATACATCCAAGAGAGCATGATTTAATCATTGGTACTTTTGGTAGAGCAGCATGGGTATTAGATGATATTAGACCATTACGCGAATTAGCTAAAAACAATCAAATATTAAACTCTAAATTAAACATCTTTCCTCCTCCTACGGCCTATCATGCAGCTTACCAACAACCTACAGGTAGCCGTTTTGGAGCAGATGCACTTTATAATGGAGAAAACCGGGCTAAAGGTGCCATACTATCTTATTTTATTAAGGTTGACAAGAAAACCGTTAAAGAGGATAATAACGAGGAAGAAGATGAAGAAGAAAATAATAAAAAAACTGCTAAAAAAGATTCTCTTAGTATGAAAATTTATGACGGAGATCGCTTAATTAGAACCTTAAAACAAAAAGTTCCTGAAAAAACAGGAATCTATACTTGGGTTTGGCAAATGGATGAAAAAGGTCCTGACAAAGCTACTAGAGTAATTAAAAAAAACACTAAAGAAAACGGTGGGGTTAAAGTGAAACCAGGGGTTTATAACGTTGTAATTCATTATGGAGACATCGCTTCTAAAGAACAAATTACTATTAAAAGTGATCCGCGCCTAAATAAAGCTACCACTAATATTGATGCCGTTTATAACGCCTCAAAAACCATTGAAAGCATGATGCAAGTTATGGCTGACGCTGTTAAACAACTAGCGGATAGCAAAACTGCGGCAAATACATATAAATCTGATTTAAATAAGTTAGATAAAAATCTTTATAAAAATCAAATTAAAGCATCTAAAGATATTATCAAACAAATTGATAGCCTTATCGACCTATATTTAGGCAAAGAAGATAAACGCCAAGGCATTACTAGAAATACAAACTCTAGTATTGAGCAACGATTAAGTATAGCTAGAAGGTATGTACAAACCAGACAAAGTGGCATTACAAATACAGAAACAACGCTTATTGCTCATGCTAAATCGGCTTTAAAAAGCGGTTTAGAAAAAACTAATGTATTCTATAATAAACCATGGCAAGACTACAGAGCATCTATGGAAAAAACAAAACTATCGCCTTTTAAAAACATCAAAACATTTAAAGTAGATTAATATTAAATTAAGTGCCGCTTAGTTATAGATACTAAACGGCACTTGATTTTAAATTTCTAAATTATTCTAAACGCTCACATATATGACATTAAACTTATTAAATGTCAATAGTTTATTTATTACCTCACACTTTTAGTACATGACAAAAATTAAATTGATTTTCAATAAACAGTATAATTCTAATGAAATTGAGACCTGTCAGGTTTTTAAAACCTGACAGATCTAGAACACCTACCATCATTAAACTACTAATAATCAACAACATAACATTTGTGTTTCAATTTTTATCATGTACTTTACCTCACACTAATTTTTTTGGTTATAAGCCTATTATTATTTGTAATTACTTGTAGTATATACATACCAGAAGGGTAAGACATGGCTATTTTAAGCTCTTTGGGTATATTTTTATTGGTATATATCTGTTGTCCTTGAATGTTTGAAATTTTAATTTCTTTTACATCCAAAGATGTATTGAATTTTAGAGTTAATAATTGATCATTATTAATAGGGTTGGGATATACAGATAATTGATTATTTACTTTATCTAAATCGTCTATTGAAAGTGCAGAAGATTCATAAATAGCCGTTACAACTAAATTTTCGGTAACGTTACTAAAATCAGTATCCCATCCAATAAATGTTTTATCTTTTTTTTCTGGAGCTTCAGGTGCTATGGCTGCCTCTCCTATTGTAAAAGGCTTAAAAGAGAGCACTGTTTTTCCATCTTCATCTAAAAAATAAACTAATCTTTCATTATCTCTTAGAAATACTTCTTCCGCAATAATTGGAGTGACTGTTAAATCAAATTTTATTCCAGACCATCTAATAAAAACAAAGCCTTCTCCAAATATTGGAGGTGGGAATGTTACGGCTTCCGATTCTAGTTGCGTAGAGGTGGTTAGTACACTACCATCTATATTTAAAAAGGTAACGGTATACTCTAGTGCTATTCTATATACTGCTTTTATAGTAATATCTGAGGTGACACTATCAAAACTGGTATCCCATTTATCAAAAATATATCCGGGTTTGGTATTGGGTATTTTTGGTGCAATAGCTCCTGCTCCATAAGTAAGTTTTTCTGTTTTCAATAAGGTATCGTCATGGTCAACAAACGTTGCTTCAAGAAAAAAACTAGGCACTATAGTCGCTTTATAAGTATTGTTATCTTCGGCACTAACTTTTGCATTTGCTGGGTAGGTATTGTCTAGGTTGTCTTTCCATTCTATAAAAGTAAAGCCTGTTTTAATTACTTCGGGTAAGATTATATTTTTAAGTATTCCACTTGAAAAAGCATTTTTTCCTATTTCCATAATGCTATTAGGGAGCGCCAATTTTGATTCGTCTAGAATGAGATTGCCACTAAAGGCATTGTCTCCAATAGAAACGAGAGAATTCCCAAAATTAATTTTAATGATTGGGTTATGTTGAAATGCTCTTCCCTCAATACTTTTTAAAGAGTTTGGAAAGCTAATAGTGGAAATATTATTACTCCAAAAGGCATTATTTCTTATATTTTCCAAACCTTCTTCGATAACTAATTCTGTAATGTTACTTCTATAAAAAGCGAAGCTTTGTATTTCATTAACAGTACTTGGTATGACTACTTTGGTTAAGTTACATTTACTAAAAGCAACCGAACGTATTTTAGAAACAAATGGAGGAATAAAATCTATTACATCTGCATTACCGCCATAGGAAACAATTACACTGGTATCAAAAACGCCATCATTTTCGTACTTATAGACTATGCCATGTGGAGAAGTCTCCCCATTAATGGTTTTAATTTTATTATTATTAAATGATCCGTGTCCTAGTATGTTAATAGATGCTGTTAGGATTAAGTCTTCAATATTATTTCCTGTAAAAGCATGATTTCCAATAACATTAAAATTACCTTCTAGGGTAAGAGATTCTAATTTATTATCTTCAAAGGCGCCTTCATATATATTTTCTACAGAATCTGGGAAGTCTATTTTTGTTAATTTATTTCCTCTAAAGGCAACATCTCCTATATCTTTTAAGGATTTGGGTAACACAACACTTAACAAATCGTTAGAAGTAAAAGAAAATCTGCCAATGGCTACTACGGGTTCACCGTTAATCTCTTCGGGGATTATAATGTTTTTTTCGGTAGTATTAAGATAGGAAATAATAACGCCATCTTTAAAATTAACATCATCGGATGTTAGGGTATATTGGGCATTACTTGTGTAGCACAAGAATAAAAAAAATAAAAGTGCAATAGATGTTTTTGTGTAATTAGTTTTCATGTGATTGTATATAAAATATAATTTAATAGTAAAACAGGTTAAAACGATATTCTCCTACCTTAAAATGCTGTTTTTTTAAATTAAAAATTAAGATACTGTTTGTAGCAACTTTAAAACTGCACATAATGAAACAATTAAAAAAAAATTAACATACTATTTGTTATCTAAGGGCCTCATAATTGCGAACCTTATATATAATGCCATTAGAAATCATTTTTAAATTAGATATGCAACAACATAACAAATATTGATTCTTCATCAATAAAAACAATAGTCTTAATTTCTTATGTAATAGTAAAACTATTATATTTGCGAATAAATATTTTAAAAATGCATAATCTACTTTCAAATTTAAAAATTGCTGTACCAGAAAAAATATTTGTTAAAGACCCAGAGTCTTCGGCATTGGGTAAGCGTATTATAGAACATAGCATCCTTTTAATAAATGATTTAGGCTTTGATGCATTTACATTTAAAAAATTAGGTGTTATTATTGGATCTAATGAAAGTTCTATTTACCGTTACTTTGAAAGTAAACATAAATTGCTACTATACTTATCGTCTTGGTATTGGGCTTGGATTGAATATCAATTGGTTTTTGAGACACATAATATTTCTGACCATAAAGAAAAATTAATAAAAGCTATTGACATTGTTTGTAGAACGACTAAAGAAGACTCTAACTTTTCTCATATTAATGAAATTGTATTAAACAGAATCATTATTAACGAAAACTCTAAATCGTTTTTAACCAATGAAGTTGATAAAGAAAATAAAGACGGTTATTTTATAATATACAAGCGGGTTATACAAAGGTTGCGAGATATGATTATAGAAAATTCTCCAGACTACAATTTCCCGTCTTCGTTGGCCAGTACAATTATAGAAGGAGGATTACATCAGCATTTTTTAAAAGATCACTTTTTATCCATTACAGATTGCGAAGGACAAATTACACCTTCTCGTTTTTTTATTGATCTCACCGTAAATACCTTAAATCTAAAATAATGGTTAAACCTCAAAAAACACCTTGGCAACGATTAATTGGATTACTCCAACTCGAAAAAAGGGATATTTTACAAATTTTTTATTATGCCATTTTTGCTGGTATTGTGGCATTAACATTGCCGTTGGGCATACAAGCCATTATTAACTTAATACAAGGTGCGCAAATATCAACATCTTGGATTGTTTTAGTGGTCTTAGTTACCATAGGTGTAGCATTTTCTGGAGCGTTACAGCTTATGCAATTACGCATTATTGAAACCATCCAACAACGCATTTTTACACGATCTTCTTTTGAGTTAAGTTATAGATTTCCCAAAATAAAAATGTCTGAATTGCGTAATTATTACCCACCAGAACTAGCTAATCGTTTTTTTGATACCTTAACTATACAAAAGGGACTATCTAAAATCTTAATAGATGTACCAACAGCCGTTTTGCAAATATTATTTGCATTAATTCTCTTATCATTTTATCATCCATTCTTTATTATATTCGGTTTATTACTTCTTGTACTCATATTTGTTGTTTTTAAATTTACAGCTAGAAGAGGATTAGAAACAAGCTTAAAAGAATCTAAAAACAAGTACAAAGTAGCACATTGGATTCAAGAAATAGCACGTTCTGTTATAAGCTTTAAACTTTCTGGAAGTACAAGTTTAGGTCTAAATAAAAACGACGAATTGGTTAATGATTATCTAAAGGCAAGAGAAAGTCATTTTAAAGTTTTAATGCTGCAATTTATCCAAATGATAAGTTTTAAGGTTATTGTTACTGCAAGCTTGTTATTAATTGGTGGGGCTTTGGTATTAAGCCAGGAAATGAATATTGGTCAATTTGTTGCGGCAGAAATCATCATTCTTCTTGTAATAGCTTCTGTAGAAAAGCTCATTCTGGGTCTCGAATCATTTTACGATGTATTAACATCTCTAGAAAAAATTGGACAAATTGTAGATAAGGATTTAGAGAGTCAAGTTGGAGATACGCCTCAATTTAGCAAAGGTATTAATATTGAATTGGACCAAGTTTCGTATCAAGTTGAGAATAAGATAAATCATATATTAAAAGATATTTCAATACAAATAAATTCTAAAAGCAGAATATTAATTAATGGCGAAAGTGGTTCTGGTAAATCAACATTACTACGTTTAATTTCTGGTGTTATCCAACCTACATCAGGCAATGTTTATATTAACGATATGTCTATTAACAGTTTACATTTAAATTTTTATAGATCACAATTAGGCCTTTCTTTATCTGACGAAACACCTTTTGAAGGCACCATAAAAGATAATTTAACTTTTGGAAACACAACAGTAACTGATGATAGTATTAATGAGGTTTTAAATCATATCGGACTTAAAAGTTTTATAAAAGAACAACCCGAGGGCTTAAATACAATACTCTATCCAGATGGTAAACAAATGTCGTACACCATATCTAAAAAAATTGTTTTGGCTCGTGCTATTTTAAAGAAACCTAAAGTGTTAATTCTAGAAGATGCCCTAGATAGATTTAATCCAAAAGAGACCGATACTATTATAAACTACTTATCAGATAGCAACCAACCATGGGCATTAATTGTTGTGAGTAGCAGCGATTCTTGGTTAAATAAATGCAACGAAATTATTACTCTAGAAAAAGGGAGAATTAAAAATTAAAAAAATACTTATGCTCAATATATCAAATAACCAGTTGCATAAAACAATAGATTTAAAAGACTATAAATCGGGTAAAGATATTATGTCTATTAAATACTATAAGTATTTTAATAGGTTCTTATTAAGTGGCGCTATCATACTGTTAATTGTGCTTTTTTTACCATGGACGCAAAATATTACAGGGCAAGGCACAGTAACGACTTTAAAGCCTAACCAAAGACCACAAACCTTACAATCTCAAATACCTGGGCGTATAGAAGAATGGTTTGTACAGGAAGGTGATTTTGTAAAACGAGGTGATACCATCTTAAGAATATCTGAAGTTAAAAGTGATTATTTTGATGATAAATTGGTAGAACGTACTAATGAGCAAATACAAGCAAAATCATCGGCAGTAACCGCATATAAAGGTAAAGTAGGCGCATTAAACAATCAAGTTTCAGCCTTGTATAAAGAACAAAAACTCAAAATACAACAAACTCAAAACAAATTATTACAATCTCGATTAAAAGTAAAAAGTGATAGTATAGATTTAGAAGCCGCTAAAACCAATATTGAGATTGCAGAACGCCAATTTAACCGTATTCAAACATTACAAAACGAAGGTTTAAAAGCAGTAAAAGATGTCGAAGAAAAACGATTAAAACTTCAAGAAACCCAAGCTAAATTAATTTCGCAAGAAAATAAATACTTAGCTAGTAAAAACCAGGTTATCAATGCTCAAATAGAATTGTCTAGAATTGGCGCGCAATATGCCGATAAAATATCCAAAGCGCAAAGTGATAAGTTTACAGCACAATCTAGTGGTTTTGATGCCAAAGCCCAAGTTACAAAACTAGAAAACGCCTATAGTAACTACAAAAAACGAAATAGTTTATTGTATGTTACTTCACCTCAAAATGGATACATTAATAAAGCCTTAACGGGCGGTATTGGGGTTACATTTAAAGAAGGGGAAGAATTAGTTGGTATTATGCCTTCTCAATACGATTTGGCTGTAGAAACTTTTGTAAGACCCATAGATTTACCACTATTACATGTAGACGAGAAAGTACGTGTACAATTTGATGGATGGCCAGCCATTGTATTTAGCGGATGGCCCAATGTATCTTACGGAACCTATGGTGCAAAGGTAGTAGCTATAGAACGTTTTATAAGTGATAACGGAAAATACCGAGTGCTTTTAGCTCCAGATGAGACAGACCATAAATGGCCCGAGGCTATCCGTGTGGGCTCTGGAGCAAAAACCATTGCATTGTTAGAAGATGTCCCCATTTGGTTCGAGTTATGGAGACAAATTAATAGTTTCCCACCCAATTATTACCAACCTGAAGGCAATAAATCCAGTTCTAAAAAAAATAAAAAATGAGAGTATTAATATCTGTCATATTACTTTTTACCAGTCTTTTAAATGCACAGGATAGCATAACGGTAATTAGCTTATCAGAATACTTGGGTTATGTAAAATCGTTTCACCCTATTGTTAAACAGGCCAATTTGGTTATAAATGAAAGTGAAGCTAAATTAATGAAAGCTCGTGGCGCTTTCGACCCAAAGTTAGAAGTAGATTATGCTAGAAAAAAGTTTAAAAGCTTAGAATATTATGATAGATTAAATGCCTCATTTAAAATACCTACGTGGTATGGTGTAGAATTAAAAGGAAATTTTGAAGAAAACACAGGGGTATTTTTAAACCCTGAAGCTAATGTTCCAGACGATGGCTTGTACAGCGCAGGTATATCGGTTTCTTTAGCTGAAGGATTATTAATAAACAAGCGTATGGCTATGCTAAAACAAGCTAAACTGTTTATTAACCAAGCCAAAGCCGACAGACAATTATTAGTAAATAACATCATGTACAAAGCCACTATAACATATTTTAATTGGCTTAAAACTTATAATGAAAAGCGTGTTTACGAAGATTTTTTAACCAATGCCGAAACACGTTTTAATGGTATTAAAAAAAGTTATGAAGTTGGAGATAAACCTGCCATAGATACCCTAGAAGCCAGAATAGCACTAAATAACAGGAAATTAAATTTAGAAAAATCTAGAATTAAATTTGTTAAAGCATCTTTAGAACTCTCCAACTATTTATGGCTTAATGAAAACACACCTATAGAAATAAAAGAAGGCGTAATTCCTAATATAAAAACTTTTGAAACTGTTGATACAACACTAAATACATCGGTATTAGATATTGAGAATCTAAATCTTGAAAACCATCCTAAACTCCAATCGTTAGACTACAAATTTAAAAGTCTAAATATAGAAAGGCGTTTATCAATAAATAACCTATTACCAACTATAGATTTGCAATATAACTTTTTATCGGAAACGCCAGATGTATCTAGATCATTTAGCACCTCGGCATATAAAAGTGGATTACATATTAATTTTCCGTTATTTTTAAGAAAAGAACGTGCTGAATTAAAATTAGCAAAACTAAAGTTACAAAATACAGAATTTGAAATCCAGTCTACAAAAGTAACGTTAAGGAATAAAATTGATGCCATAAATCAAGAATTAGACTCTTATATCTTACAAAACGATTACACCAATATTATAGTAAACGATTACGGTAGGATGCTTACTGCCGAAGAACGCAAATTCTTTCTTGGAGAAAGTTCTCTATTTTTAGTTAACTCTAGAGAATCAAAACTTATTAATGCTAAGCTAAAAGCCATTAAGCTAGAAAATAACTTCTTTAAAACAAAAGCAAGTTTATTTAATGTACTTGCTGTTTCTATACTATAACCAAACTATTTTTATAATTTGTAGAATTAATTGATACATTATATCTTAATGACTTGAGTCGTTTTAAAATACTATATTACTAATTATTAGTAGTTTAATAATAGAGATATTCTAGACCTATCAGGTTTTAAAAATCAGACAGGTCTTAATTTCATTATGATTATTACTGTTTATTGAAAATCAATTTAATTTTTGTCATGTACTAAAATTTTTAAGTTTATTTTATTTGACAATATATAAGCTATACAGATATTTGTATTTGTTTCTTTATTAACCTAACTTTCCGATAACTAAAAACCCTAATACAATGAAAAATATAAGCTTTCTTTTAATAGCGTTAGCAATAAGCTTAACGTCTTGTAAAGAAGAAAAAAAAGAGACTAAAACTATTGAAAAAGAAGTGGTTACCGAAACAAAACTTGAAGTCGTTGTACCCAAAAAAATAACCATGGCATTAAACGCAAAAAGCGATAGCAATGTAAGCGGTAGTGTTGTTTTTAATGAAAATAATGGAAAAGTAAGCATGACAGCTATTATTACTGGCTTAGAGCCTGGCGAACATGCTATACACATCCATCAATCTTCAGATTGCTCTTCGGCTGATGGAAAATCTGCTGGAGGACATTGGAATCCAACCAACGCACCTCATGGTAAATGGGGAGCAGAAACGGGTTATCATAAAGGCGATATTGGTAATTTTACAGCTGGTAAAAATGGTAATGGAACTATCTCTATAACTACAGACCAATGGTGTATTGGCTGCGGAGATGATACCAAAGATATACTTGGTAAGGGTATTATTGTTCATGCTGGTTCAGACGATTTTACATCGCAACCTTCTGGTGCTGCTGGAAAACGTGTAAGCTGTGCTGGAATTATTCAGTAAATAAAAAACTACAATAATTTATATTTTAAAGTCCTGAATTAATTTTTCAGGACTTTTTTATTATTGAAATTAATGCCTCTAAAGACACTTTTTCTTGTTCACCAGATATCATGTTTTTTAGCGTATAGGTTTTTGATGCAATCTCATTATCACCAACCAAAACAACAAAAGGTGTTTGTCGCTTATTAGCATGATTCATTTGTTTTTTCATTTTGGCATTGTCTGGATACAATTCGGCACTTATACCCTGCAAACGCATTTGTTTTATCGCTTTTAAGCTGAATAAAGCTTCTTTATCTCCAAAATTGATAAACAAAACCTCAACGCTTTTAGTCACCGTTTCTGGAAATAACCCCAAGGCGTCTAAAACCAAATAAATTCTATCTAAACCAAAGCTTATACCTACGCCACTCATATCTTTCATACCAAAGATACCCGTTAAATCATCATATCTACCACCGCCACCAATAGAACCCATATCTACAGTTTTTGGTGCAGCAACTTCAAAAATAGCACCTGTATAATAATTTAATCCACGAGCTAAAGTAACATCCAATTGTAATGTTGCTATGTTTAACCCTAATGCTGTAATCGCATTATTTATAAACGTTAATTCTTCAATACCCTTTTTTCCTTCTTCGGAAGAATTTAAGATCCCTTTTAATGTTTCTATTTGAGAATCAAAAGTACCAGACAATGTAAATAAAGGTTGTAATTTAGAAATACCGTCTTCAGAAATACCTTTAGAAATCATTTCTGCTTTTACCTTCTCTTCGCCTATTTTATCTAGTTTATCTAAAGCTACAGTAAAATCAATTAACTTATCACTAGCTCCTATAACTTCTGCAATGCCTGAGAGTATTTTTCTGTTATTTATTTTAATAGTAACGCCTTCCAATTTTAAAGCAGAAAAAACGCTATCATACAATTGAATAAATTCTACTTCTTGCCAAAGTGATTTACTACCAACCACATCGGCATCACATTGAAAAAACTCTCTAAAACGTCCATTTTGAGGTCTATCCGCACGCCAGACTGGTTGTATTTGGTAACGTTTAAACGGAAATTCTATATCGTTTTGATGTTGCACCACGTAACGTGCAAAGGGCACCGTTAAATCATAACGTAATGCTTTTTCTGAAATACTTGGTGTTAATTTATTAGAATCCTTAGATAAATATGCTTCACTATTAGCTTTAGATAAATAATCCCCAGAATTTAAAATTTTAAAAATAAGCCTATCGCCTTCTTCTCCATATTTACCCATTAAGGTATCTGAGTTTTCAAAACTTGGCGTTTCTATAGGCTGAAATCCAAATGTTTGAAACGCTTTACGAATGGTATTAAAAATATAATTTCTTTTTGCTACCTGTTCTGGTTTAAAATCTCTAGTTCCTTTTGGTGTACTTGGTTTCTGGGCCATGTAATAGTTTTAGTTAATAGCAGCTAAACTGCATTTAATATGTTAAGGTTATAACTATATATGCTTTTTACAAACAAATTATACAATAATTTTATACGATGCAAAAAACAAAAATAAGGGTTTCAGTTAAAATTGACATTACCTCTTATTATAGTACGTTAGACTAATTAATCAATTCGTCAAAATAGTTAAACAAATCTCCCTTAGTAATAGCAGCACCTTGTTCTATCATTTTAAATTTGTCAAGATTTTTATCTTGGGTATATTCTTTATCTGCTTGCAAAAACTCTACGTTTTCGTCCATTAAATTCTCGCGAAGCCATTTATAACCTTCTTTAGTAGTAATATCTACATCGTTCTTTAAATTAATAACAACGGCATGCATTTTTTCTTCACTCAATCTAAATAAATACATATGCTGTGGTGAGATATGCTCTAAATATTCAGCCTTATTTAATACGCCTTCCCAAATTAAATCGCTAAACACATCCAACTCTGTTTCTGCCAATTCTGGTTTATTAGCTTTTAAATTAGTCCACTCATCATGTGTAATAGATTGTGTAGCCAAAAAGTTAATAAATTCTTGATGCAGTTCTTCAAATTGTTCTTTTGTTAATCTTGAGTATTTCATTTTTAATGCTATGCTTTCTCTTACGCTATCGCGAAATTATTTAATTATTATTTTAGACTTGCTGCGGCTTCAAAAGGTCTGTCGGTAGCTATGATATCTACACCCATGTCTGTCCATGTTTTATATAGCATATCACCTTTGACTTTAGCTTTCTTATCTAAGTTCCCTAATGTACCCAGCATACATTTTATACCATACTGATGTACTTTTTGGTAAAATGATTTTGATGATAATCTTGTACCCGTAAAGGCTATCATATTTTTTGTGGGGATTTTGGAGTGCACTAACCAATCCAACTCTTCTTCATTCCTTGCAGATACAGACAACATTAACTCTGGCGCAATCTTATACGCTAATCTAGCTTGTTTTAAATTGTAGGTTATTATAATGGATACGTTTTCTGCCTTAGTTTCCCTAATTATCGCTACTATATCCTTAACATTAACGCTCTTTTTTACATCTATGGTTAATATTACATGATTAGTTTTTGCCCATATTAAAACATCCTTAAATAATGGGATTTTAAATGTTGTTTCATGACCATAATCATCTACCAAATTAAATTGTTTTAAAGCTTTGTATGTATACGATGTTAATTTACCTGACCCTGTAGATGTTCTATCTAAATTATCATCATGCATCAAAACGAGTTTACCATCTTTGGTTTTGGCGATGTCTATTTCGTAAATAGCAGAAATACTATCGTTAATATACATTATGGTTTCTAAACAATTTTCTGGGTAGTTTTTAATGCCTTTACCACCTCTGTGAACACTAACTATGGGTTTTACATTATCTTTATATGAAAATAAATCTAATAAATTAGAATCATTAACTGCAACGTTTTCTGTTTTTCTAGACTTACAGGAAAATATAATAAAACAAGCTAATAAAAATACAACGTTCTTCATAGTATATGTAAAAAATGCGCTCCTTAATGGGAGCGCAAATTTAATAAAATAATACGTATTTAATAACCTAAATTCAACATGGCTTTTTCCAGATAGTGCCACATGTTAAGTATACAAAATCTATAGGCACACGCTCCCCTACCTTACCTTTGCAATTGAATCTTAGAGTGATGTCATCTATTTGTTCTACTTCATATAAATCCCAATTATCTCCTGCTCCATATTTTATAAATAACAATACACCATCATCTGCGGTATCCTCAATTTTCCATTCTGCTAACCCATGTAAACTAAAATTTAAAGCTAAATTTCCACCTGTTTCAAATATTATTTTATTGCTACCCGAGCCAGGTTCTATATCCCATCTACATGATTGTAAAAACATGGTTAATCCATCTACAGAATTAATTGTAAGGGCATCATCTATATCTGTTATATTAATTAATAATTCTGTAGTTTCAAAAATATCTCCAACACTAGCTTTTATTGTAACAGTGATTGTTTTTATCGTCTCATAATCAAATAAAGTCGCATCTGCAATAGTAATCTCTCCAGAAGCACTATTAATAATTAAAGCATTTTCTACACTTGGGCTTTCTAAGGCATATACAATATCGCCTTCTGTTGTCGTGGCATTTACTGTAGTTAGTAGCGTGTCTTTTGGTGAGTTTTCTTTAACATCTAAAGGGCTAATTTCTAATAATTTTATATCTGGGTCTAACACATTAGTAATGTTTATGGTAAACACTAATGTTTTAGAGGCACCTTGGGTTTTAGCCTCAACAACTCCTGTAACCTCTGTATTGACCTCATAATCAAATACTGATGCGTCTGCAATACTAAGTTCTCCAGTTTCAGGATTTATACTTATGGCATCTTCTGGTTCTTGAGATATTATACTGTAAGCTAAAGTTCCGTTTGTAGTTGTTGCTGAAACGGCTCCTAAGCTAGCGCCTTCAGCTTTGTTTTCTTCAACAGTTTCTATAAAATTCTCTACAGAAACAACTGCTTCAGAAATAATAGTAACATTATCATAATCTTTATTACATGAGATGCATAATAAGGATAATATAATTAATTTAAGATTTGATACTTTCATAAAATTTGGGATTTGGAACATTACAAATATCATTTTTTTTATTTAATAAAACAAAAGAGCCTAATTACTTATAAAAAGTAACTAGGCTCTTATCTTTAATATCTAATTGATTGTTATGCCTGAGCAATAACTTCAAATGGTAAATCAATAGATACTTCTCTATGTAAACGTACAACGGCATCATATTTACCTAAACGTTTTACATTTCCACCAGCAACTGTGATGAATTTTTTATCTATTGAGTGTCCTTCTTTTGCTAAAGCTTCAGATAAATCTATATTGTTTACAGATCCAAATAATTTGTCTCCTGTACCTACTTTAGAAGCTATTTTAATTTCTAATGCTTTTAAAGATTCTGCAATCTTATTAGCATCATCAACTATTTTCTTTTCTTTGAAAGCTCTTTGCTTTAAGTTTTCTGCTAAAACTTTTTTTGCAGAAACTGTAGCTAAAATAGCTTGTCCTTGAGGAATTAAAAAATTTCTACCATAACCGTTCTTAACTGTTACAACATCGTCTTTAAATCCTAAATTTTCAACGTCTTGTTTTAATATAAGTTCCATTGTTATCAGTATTTTATTTTAATAAATCTGCTACATAAGGCATCAATGCTAAGTGACGCGCTCTTTTAACAGCTACAGACACTTTTCTTTGATACTTTAATGATGTTCCTGTTAAACGTCTTGGTAAAATTTTACCTTGTTCGTTTACGAACTTTAATAAGAAATCTGGGTCTTTATAATCTATATATTTAATACCAGATTTTTTGAAACGACAATATTTCTTTTGCTTATTAGTTTCAATATTAAGTGGCGTTAAATATCTAATTTCGCCGTCTTTTTTTCCTTTTGATTGTTGTTCTATTGATGACATAATTAAGCTTTTTGTTTAAGTTTAACTCTTCTTCTCTCTGCCCATGAAATAGCGTGCTTATCTAACGCTACCGTTAAATAACGCATAAAACGCTCATCACGTCTAAACTCAACCTCTAAAGGCGTAATAACCTCACCAGGCACAGTGAATTCAAATAAGTGATAAAAACCACTTTTTTTGTTTTGTATTGGATAAGCTAATTTTTTTAGCCCCCAATTTTCTTTGGATATCATCTTAGCGCCGTTAGAAACAAGAAAATCTTCGTATTTCTTTACTGTTTCCTTTATCTGATCTTCAGATAAAACGGGATTTAAGATGAAAACAGTTTCATAATGATTCATAAAAATCGTTTTTTATTGTTAAAAATTGGCTGCAAAAATAATTAATTTCTGTATATTACACAACTAATTCAATCTCTAAATTTTAGTAAATATTGACGCTTTTACAAATATTATTTTTTGTTAAAATTTACAGTTTATCGATGATTTTTGGTTTTTAGCCGAATTTTTTGTACTATTGTCGATATATTAACCGAATTAACAGAAATGATATGACATTAAATTGTGTAGTAGTAGACGATTCAGCAATACAACGTCTATCCATAGTTAAGTTAGTAGAGAACCATCCTTCTCTCAACTTAATTGCCGAATACAGTAGTGCCCTAGAAACAAAAAACGGCCTAAATACACATCAAGTTGATTTGATTTTTTTAGATATTGAAATGCCCGTACTAAACGGATTCGAACTTTTAGACGTCCTAAATAATAAACCACAAATTATTTTTGTAACCGGTAAAACCGAATACGCATTTAAAGCTTTTAATTACGATGCTACCGATTACTTACATAAACCTATAACTAGAGAACGCTTTAATACCTCTGTAGATAAAGCCTTAGAACAACATAAATTAACCCAAGACTTTAACGAAGAAGAAGGTGAACATATTTTTGTGAAAAGTAATCTTAAAAAACGTAAAGTATATATTAAGGATATTAAATGGATTGAAGCGCTTGGTGATTATGTAAAATTAGTTACCGAAGAAAATAGCCTTGTAGTATTATCTACAATGAAATCTTTTGAAGCAGAACTTCCTGAAGGTAAGTTTTTAAGAATACACAAATCATATATTGTAAATCTTGATAAGATTGACCGATTTAATAGTAAAAATGTTGAAGTTGGCGCTTACGAAATTCCTTTAAGTAGAAACAAAAAAACCCAATTGGTTGATGCTCTTAATAACATATAAGACTATCCACCTTGCATTCAACATTATTAGTATAATCTATATATAATTAAATACGTTCTACGAACTTTTAAATTATCGGGTTTACTAAAAATTATCGACATTAAGAACTACCCTAACCGACCGAAATTCTTTTACACTCAAGAAGCTATTATTTATTTTAATGATAGCTTCTTTTGTTTTTCCTAACGATTGGTTTTTTGGAATTTTTACCAATATATTTTTATGAAATTGGTTTCTAATTCTAGATATTGGTGGAGACTCAGGCCCTAATACATAATCTTTAAACATTTGCCTTAAAGATTTAGCATACCAAATAGAGGCTGTTTCTACCCTATTATAATCTTTATGTTTTAATGTAATCTTAATCTGTTTATAAATGGGCGGGTATTTAAAATTATATCTATCGTTCATTTGCTCGTTAAACATATCGATATAATTATTAGTAGATACTTGTTGTAATATATTATGATGCGGGTTATATGTTTGTATCAATACCTTGCCCCGCTCTTCGGTTCTACCCGCTCTGCCAGAGACTTGCAACATAAGCTGAAAACTACGTTCGTGAGCTCTAAAGTCTGGAAAATTTAACATATTATCGGCATTCATGATACCTACCAGTTTAACATTTCTAAAATCCAAACCCTTAGTTAACATTTGCGTGCCGACTAAAATATCAATCTCTTGCTGCTCTAAGGCCGTTATAATTTTTTCATAACCATATTTTCCTCGTGTGGTATCCAAATCCATTCTAGCGACATTATGATTTGGAAATAACAGTTTTACCTCTTCTTCTATTTGCTCTGTACCAAAACCTTTATTATCGATATCCTGACTACCACACGCCATACAATCTTGAAGCATAGCCATAATATAGCCACAATAATGGCAACGCAATTGATTGCGGTATTGATGGTAGGTTAAACTAACATCGCAATTAGGACATTGGGGCGAATGCCCGCATGTTTTACACTCTACAATAGGCGAAAAGCCACGACGGTTTTGAAATAATATAACTTGATGGCCATCTCGCAAGGTCGCTTCTATTTCCTCGATAAGTCTATCGCTAAAATGACCCTTCATGCGCTTTTTCTTGAGCTTATCATTTATATCCACGAGCTCTATATCTGGCATTAAAACATCATTAAATCGTTTTGTCATTTCTACAAAACCATACTTATTTTGTTTAGCATTAAAATAACTTTCTAAACTTGGCGTAGCCGAACCTAATACTATTTTTGCAGAATGCATATGCGCTAAAACTACAGCCGTGTCACGCGCATGATAACGTGGTGCAGGATCAAACTGCTTAAAGGATTGTTCATGCTCTTCGTCTACTATAATTAACCCCAAATTATCAAAGGGAAGAAATATAGATGATCGTGCACCTAATACTATTTTTGCTTTACCTGAATTATACAACACATTATTCCATACCTCTACACGCTCATGGGCCGAGTATTTAGAATGAAAAACAGCAACCTGTTCTCCAAAGTAATTTTGAAGCCTTGTTACCAGTTGTGTCGTCAAAGCTATTTCGGGAAGCAAATAAAGTACTTGCTTTCCTGCCTGTATAGCATCTTCTATAAGTTTTACATAAACCTCTGTTTTTCCAGAAGACGTTACGCCATGCAATAGTGTAACACTATGTGTTTTAAAAGTTTCTTGTATCTCGTTTAACGCTGTTTTTTGATGTTCGTTAAGGCGTTTAGACGCTTCGGTTTCATCACCAGAATATTCAACTCTATCGGTTTGGATATGGTATTCTTCAAGAACACCTTTATTTATTAATGATTTTATTATAGATGTAGATGCCCCACTTTCATTAGACAAATCTGAAACTTTTACGGGTTTCTTTGTTTTTGCAGACACCGAAAAAAGCGTCATAACAACATCACGCTGTTTAGGCGCTCTACTCAAATCGTCTAACAATTTTTGAAGTGCCGATTCTGAAGAAAAATCGGTATGCAATTTTACATACCTAACAAGTTTAGGTTTATATTTTTCAAACACTTCCTCATCAACCGAAATAGCGTCTTTTTCTATCAATCGTTTAATGACTGACAAGACATTTTTTTTATCTAATATGTTAGATATATCATGTATTTTTAATGATGATTGATGGTGCAATGCATCGTAGACCAAAAACTCATCATCTTTTAAAGTAGTTTCATCTATAGTCTTAATATCGTTTTTAGTAATTATAGTTTCGCTTTCTAAAATAAAAGAACTCGGTAATGCTGCACGCATAACATCACCTAATGTACACATGTAATATTTAGATATCCATTGCCAAAGCTGCAATTGGCTATCATTTACTATAGGCGTTTCATCTAAAATTTGTTGTATTTGTTTAGCATCGTAAGCATTTGGTGCTTTATCATGAATACTAAAAACAATACCTGTATATATTTTAGATTTTCCAAAAGGCACAGAAACACGCATACCAGGTTTTAAAAAACTTGCTTCGGATGCTGTAATGCCGTAAGTAAACAGTTTTTTTAATGGTACAGGTATAATAACGTCTATAAAAAAGCTCAAAGTAATTTTTTTGTTTTTAATTAAAAATCATCTTTATCATTAAATTTAAAGGGCTTTACTATTAACAACGTTCCCTAAGTTTATTTAAAGACGCATTCAATTCATAACCCAACAATAATATATTAGCATTAAGCCATAAGTAAAACATTAAAATAAGTAATGCTCCAATAGAGCCATAGAGCTTATTATATTGATTAAAATTTTCTATATAAATTCCAAATAAATAAGAGGTTAACATAATAAGCAATGTTGTAAATAATGCACCAACAGAGAAAAACCTTGAATTTTTACCTTCGTGGGTACCAAAATAATATAAGGTTGCCGTGGCTAAATAAACCATCATAACAAAGAAGATATACTTGACGACATTGGTCCAAAAGACACCTCCCGTGTCTACTTGATATCCTCTATCTTCTAAAGCATGCAATAGACCTTGCACAACATATATTTGAATATACCCCAAAACAACAATAGTTATTATAAGTAAAAAAGCCAATATTAAAGCGATACTTAGCGCATAGAGATACTGCTTAAATACATTACGTGTTAACTGCTCGTGGTATGAGTTTTCAAAACCAGAAAACAAAGCATTAACACCATTGGCCATTAAAGCAATGGACAGCAAAAAAACTGATGACAATAAACCGCCACGCTGAGTGCCTTCTATATTTTCGAAAATATTTTTAAAGAAAAAGTCTGATGTGCTTTCGGGTAAAAATGATTCTAAAAAAACTAAAAACTCAATCTTAAAATCATCAATAGGTATGTAGGGGATAATAATTAGTACAAACAACAAAAAAGGAAACAGCGCCATAAAAAAACTAAACGCAATAGCACTTGCTCTTGCGGTTAACGCCCCTTTAACTATGCCCGTTATATATAAGGTTAGTAAATCGAAAAATGATAATCCCTCTAAACCGGGTAATTTTATTTTCTTTAAAAAACGCACAATGATATTAACCACAGGGATTTTATCAAGTCTATCTTCTAAAGTTTTTGTCATTTAATACGTTACATTTCTATTTGCACAAAGTTATAAAAATTAAGACGGAATTAAACTTATCATTGATTATGAATTAAAAACCTATTTTAAAATGATAAACCATTAACGAGAGTACTTTCTTTAAAAACATCAAAATAAAATGGTTTATTATTTAATTTATTAGCACAAACATTAATGCTACAAACTGCAAAAAAGCTATTCAAACTCACAATTTTTAAGATTTCAAAACAAATAGAGTTTTTAATCCCTAAAAAACAACACTTCGTCGATTTTTAAAAAAAAGAACTAAATTGCAAAATATTTAAAATTAAATTATATATAAAAAACATCAAAACAAATTAACCAAAACCAAACATATGAAAAATACAATTACTTTTTTAACAGCTTTACTATTTAGTATTGTCACTTTTGCTAACACACCTCTAGGTCCAGGAGATATAGCCTTTATTGGACTAAATCTAGATGGACCTGATGACTATGCTTTTATTTTATTAAAGGATGTAGATGCAACCACAACAATAACTTTTACAGATCGAGGTTGGACTGGTTCAGGATTTAGTGGTTTCACAGGGGAAGCTAGTTGGACATGGACGTCTGGTGCTATGTTAACGGTAGGTACTGTAATAACAATTACTACTAATGGCTCTTTGTCCGTAAGTGGTGGAGGAAGTGTTTCTGGTGCTGTCCCTGTTCTTAGTGGTATAGGGGATCAAATTTTCGCCTACCAAGGTTTCGATGCATCACCAACATTTATAGCAGGAATACATTCTAATTTTAATGGTTCTACTGATATGAATTGGGATGGATTATCAAATAGTAATCAAACATCGGCTCTTCCTAGTACACTAACTAATGGTACAAATGCGATACGGTTACATGCTACTAATGTAGAGCGTGACAATTGGAGATATAATTGTGCTGTAGTTAGTGGAGATGTTGCTACTGTACGTGCAGCAATAAATAACATATCCAATTGGAATAATGATAATGGTATACCTTTTAGCCCAGTTGCTCCTGCTTGTGCCTGGAATTTAGCGGTTAATACTGCGCCAGTAGCTACGGCATTTAGTACTCCAACAGTAGCAGAAGATGCTACGAATGTTACTTTATCTGGAGCAAGTATTTCGGATGCAGAAGCTGCGGATACGCAAACCGTAACGGTTACAGCAACAGGAGGAACAATTACTTTGGGTGGTAGCACCGCTGCAAGTGTAATGACTACAGGAAATGCAGCTACTGTTACTACAGCTTTAAATACTGCTACATTTACACCCACATCAAATTTTAATGGAGCAGCAAGTATAACTGTAGTCTCTAATGATGGTACAGAGAATTCCAATATCGCTACAGTAAATTTTACAGTTGCAGCGGTTAATGACGAACCTAGTTTTACAGTTGGCGCTAACCAAGCTGTAAATGAAGATGCAGGAGCACAAACGGTAACAGGATTTACAACAGCTTTAGAAGATGGAGATGCAGAAGTAACACAAGCACTTCTTTTTAATGTATCTAATAATAACAATGGGTTATTTAGCTCACAACCCGCTATTGATGCTTCTGGTAATTTAACCTATACTCCAGCAACGGATGTAACAGGATCTGCTACTATTACTGTAAATATTATGGATAATGGAGGTACTGCTAATGTAGGTGATGTCGATACTTCAGCAGACCAAACATTTACTATTACAGTAAATGCTATAAATGACGAGCCAATTTTTACATTACCAGCAATGGCTAACCAAACTATAGCAGAAAGCACTATGGATAATGCGCAATCAGTTAACACTTTTGCTACCATGATTTCTGATGGAGACGGGGACACACAAATGCTTACTTTTAATGTTAGTAATAATAATAATGGATTATTTTCAGCACAACCAAGCATTGATACAACAACAGGTACTTTAAGTTATACAGTTGCAGCAAACCAAATAGGAACTGCTACAATTACTGCAAATTTAATGGACAATGGAGGAACAGCAAACGTAGGTGATGATGATACGTCCGATGATCAAACCTTTACAATCCAAGTTATTGACACACCAACAATAACAAGTATTACAGACGATACAGGAGCCAATACTACCGATTTTATTACAGGAGATAACACGCTTTCAGTTAGTGGAACTGCCACACCAAATTCAACGATTACTTTTACGGTTAATGGTAATCCAATTCCAGAAGCATTTGCTAGTACAACAGTAAATCCTATGGGTAATTATACATTTATTATTCCTACAGGATTTCCTTTTCCAGCAACACAACCTGATGGTGCTGGAACCTTAATAGCAACAGCTACAATAAACGGAGTTTCTGTAAATTCCGTTTCACAGGCTGTTACAATTGATACGGCAGATCCAGTCTATACTTCTGCAACAACAATTAATTTTGCAGAAAACGCAACAGGAACAGCTTATACTGCAGTTTCTACAGATGCTACAGCAGTTACTTATAGTATTACTGGTGGTGCAGACCAAGCAGATTTAAGTATTACTACTACTGGAGAAGTAACTTTTAATGCCACTCCAGATTTTGAAGCTGCTATTGATGACAATACAGATAATGATTACATTATTGAAATTACGGCTACAGACTTGGCGGGAAATACAGCAGTACAAACCGTAACTATTACGGTTACAGATGTGGATGAAATTGACCCAACAGTTACCATTACATCGTCTGCTTCTCCAGGACCAGTAAATAGTTTACCTATACCAGTAACAGTTACCTTTAGTGAAGATGTAACAGGTTTTGATGAAACAGACTTAATACTTAGTGCAGATGCCAGTGTAGTTAATTTTTCTGGATCAGGAACTAGCTATACTTTTGATTTAACAACGACACAATCATCGACTACATTTACAGTAGATATAAATGCTGCAGTTGCTATGGACTCCGAAGGAAACAATAGTGAAGCGGCAACACAATTTAGCATAGAATATAGCAATACTACATTAGGTATTAGCGAAAGTGAACTATCTAAAAAAGATTTTTTCTTTACAAATCCAGTAGAAAGCATTTTAGAAATTAATAGCGCTGTAATAATTGAAACTATTAGTGTTTATACCTTAAATGGTACTATTGTAGCTAATACTAAAGGAGATAAAGTAGACGTATCTGGATTAGCTTCTGGAGTTTATTTAGCAGTAGTAACTACAAAAAAAGATAAAAATATAACATTTAAAATACTAAAAAAATAGATTAGACATTTTAGTTATCTTAAAAAAATCCCCTTCAAAATTAATTTTGAAGGGGATTTTTTTAAGATAACACCTAAATGATTTCAAGGTTATTCTAGGCTGTTTTTGCTAGAAACAAAATAGCAATCATCTAGATTCTATTCTATTTCACAGCCTTTAAACTTAAATCCATATTATGTACAGAATGTGTTAAAGCTCCAGAAGATATATAGTTTACACCACATTCGGCATAATGCCTAATAGTAGCCTCGTTAATATTTCCAGAAGATTCAGTTAAACATTTATTACCTATTAGTTTTACAGCTTTACGGGTATCTTCGTAATCAAAATTATCTAGCAATATTCTATAAACACCATCATTTTTTAAAATTTCCTCAACCTCTACCAAATTTCTAGCCTCTACCATAATTAATAAGTCCTTACCAGTATCTTCTAAATACTTTTTGGTCATTAAAATGGCTTTCGTTATACCGCCTGCAAAATCTATATGATTATCTTTTAACATAATCATATCATACAACGCAAATCTATGATTTTCTCCACCACCAATTTTAACAGCCCATTTTTCTAAAACTCGAATTCCAGGTGTGGTTTTACGTGTATCTAGCACTCTAGTTTTGGTGCCTTTTAATAGATCTACAAATACTCTTGTTTTAGTCGCTATAGCACTCATACGCTGCATAGCATTAAGTACAGTACGTTCTGCTTTTAATATAGATTGAGAGGAACCTTCAACATACATAACAATATCTCCAAAGGTAACTTCTGCACCGTCTTCAATTAATACATCTAATTTTAGATTTTTATCTACGTATGCAAAAACTTTTTTAGCAAAATTAACGCCCCCAATAATGCCTTTATCTTTTACTAACAGTTTTGCTTTTCCTTTGGCATTGTCCGGTATACAAGCTAAAGAGCTGTGGTCGCCATCGCCAACATCTTCTCGTATAGCATTAGAAATTATCATTTTAACTTCTGTATCAAACTGTTCTTGTGTAATCATATTTTTTGTGTTAGTCTCAACAAAAATAAGGAATTGATTTGCTTTATTAAATTTTTATATTTACGAATTTTACATTTTTTACTTATTTTAATATATTATCCATAAATACCAAAAGGCAATTTTACTATTATGACTATTAAACTTATTGCCATTGGCAAAACAGATAACAAACAACTTATCGCATTAATTGATGATTACAAAAAACGCTTAGGCTTTTACATAAAATTTTCTGTTGAGATTATTCCCGATTTAAAAAACTCAAAAAATTTAAGTCAATCATTACAAAAACAGAAAGAAGGCGAACTTATCTTAAAAAAATTAAATACTACGGATTCATTAATTCTTTTAGATGAACATGGTAAGCAATTTGATTCTATACATTTTTCGTCTTATTTACAAAAACATATGAATTCTGGTATTAAGCAATTGGTATTTGTTATTGGAGGTCCCTATGGTTTTTCTGAAGCCATTTATGCTAAAGCAAATGGAAAAATATCATTATCTAAAATGACATTTTCCCATCAAATGATTCGCTTATTTTTTATTGAACAACTTTATAGAGGTTTTACTATTTTAAAGAATGAGCCTTATCATCATAGATAAAAAAATATATTTTATGGTTGTTAAAATTTTCTAGCTATAATTAGTGCGTTTTATAAACTTCTTTTCGTTTTTTTAGTTGACGCTCTAAATCATTAATAGTTTCTCTAACAGAAACTTCAAAATTATGTTCATTAGATGTTGCAAAAATTCTTGGTCCAGGCAAACTTAATTCTATATTGCAAATTTTACCTGTATCATGTTGTTTTTCGTCTTGCTTAAAATGTACCTCAGCACTAATTAAAAACTCATATCTATTAAACAGTTTTTCTAGTTTTTCTTTTGTAAACGCTGATAATGTTTCACTTGCATCAATACCAATATACTGAATATTTACAGTCATAAATCTATCTCTTTTTTTATTGTTAAAATTACACTCTAATATAGTGGTTTTATAATATTTCTTACTTCAAAATATCATAAATTAATTATAAATTTAATAATATTGAGCTTGGTTCTATTATAATTTAAAGTCTTATAATGGTATTTTTGAATTTTAAAAATCTATCCCATATGCAACTTGTTTTCGCCACAAACAATCTAAACAAACTTAAAGAGGTCCAAGCTTTAATACCAAAACACATAACGCTTTTAAGTCTAAAAGATATTAATTGCCTTGACGATATTCCAGAAACAGAAAACACCATAAAAGGTAACGCTTTATTAAAAGCAAAATACGTTAAAGAACATTATGGTTATGATTGCTTTGCTGACGATACAGGCTTAGAAATCGAAGCTCTAGATGGTGCACCAGGTGTATATTCTGCGCGCTATGCCGGAGCGCAATGCAATGCCGAAGACAATATGAATAAACTTATCAATGAATTGGCTGACAAAGACAATAAAAAGGCTCAATTTAAAACCGTTATAGCCTTACTGTTAAATGGTAACCAAATCTGTTTTACTGGTATTTGTAAAGGTCAAATTACATCTGTAAAACAAGGCGATAAAGGTTTTGGCTACGACCCTATTTTTAAACCAAACCATTACGATATAACATTTGCCGAAATGGATTTAGAATTAAAAAACAACATTGGGCACCGCGGAAAAGCAGTCTCTCAATTAGTAGATTATCTTAATTCTTAAACGCTTAAGATTAAGCCACAAAAAACCAAATTTGATGTTGGTCATTAACACAGATTATGTTACTTTTAATTTATGACAGAGGAAGCTATAGAAAAAGAGAACACGGCAATTGCCAAAGCCTACAAAGAGTTATTAAAAGTAAGCTATACGACACTTTCTAATGATGACAAGAAACTAATACGTAGTGCTTTTGAGGTCGCTCTAGACGGGCATAAAACCCAACGTAGAAAATCGGGAGAAGCTTATATTTTTCACCCACTAGCCGTTGCAAAAATTGTAGCACAAGAAATAGGTTTAGATGCCACATCTATTGCTGCTGCTTTACTTCATGATGTTGTTGAGGATAGCCCTGATTATGATATTGAAGATATAGAAAAACGTTTTGGAAAAACCATTGCTACCATTGTTGGAGGACTTACTAAAATATCATCTCTAAGCAAAGAAAAAGACATGGATGTCTCTTTACAAGCAGAGAATTTCCGTAAAATGTTACTCACATTAAATGATGATGTTAGGGTTATTATTATTAAAATCGCAGACCGACTCCATAATATGCAAACTATGGACGCTATGCGAGTAGATAAGCAAATAAAAATAGCTTCCGAAACACTTTACATATATGCCCCTTTAGCACATAGAATTGGTTTATATAATATTAAAACCGAATTAGAAGATTTAGGATTAAAATATACCGAACCTGATGTCTACAACGATATTCTTGGAAAAATAAAAGAAAGTAAAGAAGAACAAGATTTATATATCAATCAATTTAGCGAAGTCATTAAAAATTCTTTGGATAAAGAAAATCTTGAATATACTATAAAAGGACGTCCAAAGTCTATTTTTTCAATTCGAAAAAAAATGCTAAATCAAGGTGTTCCCTTTGATGAAGTTTACGATAAGTTTGCCATAAGAATTATTTATGAATGCGATTTAGATGCCACAAAAGTCGAAAAGTTTTTAGCATGGAAAATCTATTCTATAGTTACCGATCATTTTAGACCAAACCCAATAAGACTTAGAGATTGGATTTCATCTCCAAAAGGCACTGGTTACGAAGCCTTACATATTACTGTAATGGGCCCTAAAGGCAGATGGGTAGAAGTCCAAATTAGAAGTAACCGAATGAATGAAATTGCAGAAAAAGGATATGCTGCACATTACAAGTACAAACAAGGTGATGATGAAAAAGAAGATAATTTAGAAAGTTGGATTAACAGACTACAAGAAGCTTTAGAAAATCCAGAAACTAGTGCTGTAGATTTTGTTGAGCAATTTAAACTCAACTTATACTCTAAAGAAATATTTGTTTTCACACCAGCAGGTGAGCTAAAATCACTACCTAAAGGCGCAACAGCATTAGATTTTGCGTTTAGTATCCATACCGAGATTGGTATGAAAACTCGTGGCGCTAAAGTCAATGGAAAATTAGTAACACTAAGCCACGAACTTAAAAGTGGCGACCAAGTAGATATTTTAACTGCCGAAAACGCTAAACCCAATACTAATTGGTTAGATTATGCGACAACCGCCCGTGCTAGAAGCAAAATAAAATCGGCATTAAAAGAAGATAGAAAACATGTAGGCGACCACGGTAAAGAAATATTAAAAAGAAAATTAAAACAATTAAAAATTACGCTTAACGAGGCTTCCGTTAACGAGATGGTTAACTTCTTTAAGTTAAAAACCAGTCTAGATTTGTTTTATAGAGTTGGTTTAGGCTCTATAGACAACAAAATGCTAAGAGATTATGCCGCTTCTCGTAGCAACGCTTTAATGAGCTATATTAAAAGTAAAATCTCAAGAAAAGCTAATGCTAAAAACGAAGAACTAGAAAAGCAAGAGGTAACGCTTAAGTATGATTCGCTAGTTTTTGGAAAAGAAGAAGAAAAGCTAGAATTTAAATTATCAAATTGCTGCAATCCTATTCCTGGAGATTCTGTTTTTGGCTTTTTAACGGTTAACGAAGGTATAAAAGTGCATAAAAACAATTGCCCAAATGCCCTTAGCTTACAATCTAACTATGCGTATAGAATTATATCTGCAAAATGGATAGACTCCTCACAACAGGAATTTTATGCAAAAATTGTTATCACAGGTATTGACCACATAGGCTTAGTAAATGATATTACAACTATAGTTTCAGAAGACATGCACGTTAATATGAAAAGCATAAGTTTTGAAAGTAATGATGGTTTATTTTCTGGAAAAATGAATGTGGCTGTTAAGAATAATACCATCATTAAAAAGCTTTTAGAAAAGCTTAAAAAAATTAATGGTATAGATAAGGTTACTAGAGTGTAAAAAAATTGTAAATTTGCGACGGAAATTATGGATGCAAAAGCAGATACAAAAAATCAAGACATTGTTAAAGGCGTATTTACCAGCTTTTTAGAAAGCAACGGACACCGAAAAACGCCCGAACGCTATGCTATACTTCAAGAAATTTATAATAGCAATGAGCATTTTGATATAGAATCTCTATATCTCAGCATGAAAAACAAAAAGTATCGTGTATCTCGTGCCACACTCTACAACACCATAGAACTTCTTTTAGACTGTAAATTGGTAAGAAAACACCAGTTTGGACAAAACCAAGCGCATTATGAGAAATCATATTTTGATAGACAACACGACCATGTCATACTTACTGATACTGGCGAAGTTATAGAGTTTTGCGATCCTAGAATCCAATCTATAAAAAAAACCATCGAAGAAATTTTCGATATAGAAATAAATAATCACTCACTCTATTTTTACGGAAATAGAAAATCATCCACAAAAAACTAATTTTTACAATGGCAGTAGATTTACTACTAGGATTACAATGGGGAGACGAAGGCAAAGGAAAAATTGTTGACGTACTTACATCCAACTACAACATCATTGCACGTTTTCAAGGCGGGCCAAATGCAGGACATACTTTAGTATTTAATGGTAGAAAGCACGTATTGCATACTATTCCCTCTGGGATTTTTCATGATGATGCTACCAATCTTGTAGGCAATGGCGTTGTTATAGACCCTGTAATTTTTAAAGGCGAATTAGATAAGCTTGAAGAACAAAATGTAGATTATAGAAAGTCTTTAGTTATTTCTCGTAAAGCACATATTATCTTACCAACACACAGATTACTTGATGCGGCTAGTGAGGCTTCAAAAGGTAAAGCAAAAATTGGTTCTACCTTAAAAGGTATTGGTCCAACATACATGGATAAAACGGGTAGAAACGGTATTCGTGTGGGCGATTTAGAGCTAAACGATTGGAAAGAGCGTTACAGAGCATTGGCAGATAAGCACGAATCTATGATTGCTTTTTACAATGTTGATATAGAATATAACTTAGCTGAATTAGAAGCCGAATTTTTTAAAGCTGTTGACGTATTAAAGTCTTTAAAATTTATTGATTCTGAAGAATATATTTACCAAGCACAAAAATCTGGTCAAACTATTCTTGCTGAGGGAGCCCAAGGTTCTTTACTAGATATAGATTTTGGAACGTACCCATTTGTAACATCAAGTAATACAACAGCAGCTGGTGCTTGTACAGGTTTAGGTGTTGCACCTAACCAAATTGGTGATGTATTTGGTATTTTTAAAGCGTATACTACACGTGTAGGTTCGGGCCCATTCCCTACCGAATTATTTGATGAAGATGGTGCAACCATGGCTAAAGTTGGTAACGAGTTTGGTGCCACTACAGGACGTCCAAGACGTTGTGGCTGGTTAGACCTTGTTGCATTAAAATACGCATGCCAAGTTAATGGTGTTACGCAATTAATGATGATGAAAGGCGATGTGCTTTCTGGTTTTAAAACCTTAAAAGTATGTACCGCTTATAAACATAAAGGTGATATTATTAAACATTTACCATATAATATAGAGCCAGAAAATGTTGAGCCTATTTATACAGACTTTAATGGCTGGAACGAAGATTTAACAGCAATGTCTGAAGCCTCACAACTTCCAAAATCGCTAAACACGTATATTGAGTTTTTAGAAAAAGAGTTAGAAATTCCGATTACCATTGTATCGGTTGGTCCAGATAGAAAACAAACTATTTTTAGAGGACAATAGAAAAATAATGATATAATATAATGGCTCCAAAATATTTTTGGAGCCATTTTTGTTTCAATATACTTAAGCATCATATTAATCGTTATTTTTGCGACAAACTTTTTATATTTTGAATAAATTTCAGGTTTTACTATTTACATTTTTTTTAAGCTTACTGTCTATACCCTATATCCAAGCACAAGCTAAGCGAAAAATAGAAATACACTATGCAGGAAAACTAACTATTGATGAGGGCAACTATCCTGGCGCAAAAGTATTAACACGAGATGACTCTCAACAAGTACAAATAAAACACCAAGGCTCTATAATGTGGTGCGATAAGGCCATACACTATGGCAAAGATAATTTTGTTGAAGCTTATGGCAATGTTATCTTAAAACAAGGTGACACCATCAACATGACCTCCAAATATGTAGAATATAGCGGTATTACAGAGCTGGCTTTTGCAAGTGGCGATGTAGTTTTAACAGACCCAAACTCTACCATATCTTCAGACACCTTATATCTAGACCGTTCAAAACAACAGGCCTTTTACAGAAATGGTGGTACGGTTGTAAAAGATTCGTCAGGAACTATTACCAGTAAAATTGGACGCTATTACATGGATGCAAAAAAGTATCAGTTTGTTAAAGGTGTTGTCATGGTAAGCGATAGTACGACCATTAATTCTAATTTCTTCGATTTTTATTCAGATACTGGTTATGCATATTTATTTGGACCTTCAACCATAGTTAACGAAACCAGTAAAACCTATTGTGAAAAAGGATTTTATGATACCAAAAACAAAACAGGCTATGCTGTTAAAAAAGCAAGAATAGATTATGATAACAGGGTTATAGAAGGCGATAGCCTATATTTTGATAATAACAAAAGTTTTGCTTCGGCCACCAACAATATAAAAGTAACAGACACCATAAACAAAAGCATTATTAAAGGCCATTATGCCGAGGTTTACAAAGAAAAAGATTCGCTATTTATTACAAAGCGTGCATTAGCTATTACCATACAAGAAAACGATTCTATTTACATGCATGCCGATAAAATTATGGTCACTGGCAAGCCCGATAATCGAATTATTAATGCGTATTACAATGCTAAAATCTTTAAATCGGACCTTAGCGGAAAAGCAGATTCTATAATCAGTAATCAAAAAACAGGTTTAACGAAATTAATTAATCTACCTAAATTTAAGTCTTCAGATAAGTTTTCAACACAACGAAAGCCTATTATGTGGAACTTAAAAAATCAGATGACTGGAGACACCATTCATTTAATTTCTAATACAAAAACCGAAAAAATTGATTCTTTACTTGTATTCGACAATGCTTTTGTTATCAGTAAGGATACGATAAGTGAAAATGGATATAATCAAATAAACGGAAAACGATTGGTTGGTCTCTTTAATGATGAAAATGAATTACGACAAGTCAATATCACAAAAAATGCACAATCTGTTTTTTATGCACGAAATGATAAGCAAGAGTTAATTGGCATAGATAAAGCTAAATCTGGAAGTATTTCTATTTTATTTGCCAATGGCGATATTGATGAATATATAAGATACAATCAAGTGGATGGCGACATGTACCCCGAATCTAAATACCCAGAAGAGGAGCGTATATTAAAAGGTTTTGATTGGAGAGCAGACGAACAACCCAAAAGTGTTGCAGATTTATTTAAAGACGACCCACCATTGAAATTACCTGTTATAAAAGGCTTAGAAGATTATGTCCCTCAAGAAGATTTTGTGGATGATACTATGATTGAGCGTATTGAAAAATCTAATAATAGTACGACTTCAAAAAAGGGAATGCCCTCAAAAGCTTCTCGTAATCTACCAAAAAAAATAAAAAAAGAAGATGCCACTCCTCAAAAAGCAGTACCTCTAAAAAAACTAACAAAGCCAACTAAAGCTATAAAACCTAAAGGTGTTACTAAAAAATAAATGACATCAGAGTTCCTTAAATATCAAGCCCAAACAACGCCCCATCCTTTGGGTATGGAAATATCTCATGCAAATGGTTCTTATATTTACGATACTCTAAATAAGGCACATCTAGATTTTGTAGCTGGTGTGTCGGCTTGTCCACTAGGGCATAATCATCCAAAAGTAATTTATGCAATAAAACAGCAACTGGATAAATACATGCATGTCATGGTTTATGGCGAATATATACAAGAGCCCGCTGTAGAACTCACTAAATTATTAGCACAAAACCTACCAAACCCTTTAGAAAAAACATATTTAACCAACTCTGGTACCGAAGCTATTGAAGGAGCATTAAAACTAGCAAGACGTGCCACTGGTAGAAGCGAAATTATTGCAGCCAATAAAGCATATCATGGCAACACCATGGGGGCATTAAGTATAATGGGCTACGAAGAACGAAAACAAGCTTTTAGACCGCTTATACCGGATGTGAAATTTATTTCTTTTAATAATGACACAGACTTACAAAAAATAACTAACAAAACAGCTTGTGTTATTCTAGAAACAATTCAAGGTGGTGCTGGATTTATTAAACCTATTAATGGATACTTAAAAAAGGTAAAGGCGCAATGCAATAAAGTCGGGGCCTTATTAATTTTAGATGAAATACAACCTGGTATAGGCCGAACAGGCAAACTTTTTGGCTTTGAGCATTATAATTGTATTCCAGATATTTTGGTTACTGGCAAAGGTTTGGGCGGTGGCATGCCCATTGGCGCCTTTACAGCATCTAATGCGTTAATGTCTCAATTGCAAGACAACCCAAAACTAGGTCATATAACAACATTTGGAGGGCATCCTGTAATTGCTGCTTCTGCCCTAGCCACATTAAAAGAGATTACAGAAAGCAATATTATGCAAGACGTGCTTGAAAAAGAAATACTGTTTCGTAAGCACTTAGTACATCCATTAATTAAAGACATTAGAGGAAAAGGCCTCATGCTAGCCTTTTTAACACCTTCAGACCATATTACAAATAGCTTAATTCTAGAATGTAAAAATCGTGGTTTAATACTATTTTGGTTACTTTTTGAGCCTAAAGCAGTCCGAATAACACCGCCTTTAACTATTTCTAACGATGAAATCATTAAAGGATGTAAGATAATCATCAGTGTTTTAGATGAACTACAACAACAATAACCAAGTACAAACATCTGAAAATCAATATTTAAAATCAAAAATATTCATTAATACAAGTAATGTTCATTACTTTGTTAAAAACATTTACGCTTTTTACGACTAACTAGTCAATAGAATGTTAAATTTATTGATGTAGAACATATAAAATGTGCTTATGGAGTTTAGTCATAACGACAACAACAATCTGCCGCTTACCAAATTTGAATCGATGTTAAAAACTAACCATGTTTTGTTCTTTGATTCTGAAGAATTTGAAAATATCATTCACCACTATTTAAACCAAGGAAAAATAGCTTTAGCAAAAAAAGCGATTAAACTGGGTTTAGAGCAACACCCTACATCCATAAACCTCAGACTTTTTAAAGTTGAAATTTTTGTTTTTGAAGACAAGTTAGAAGAAGGCGATAACTTACTAAATGAATTGTATAGTTTAGATCCTTTAAATGAAGAAATATATATCCAAAAAGCTAATATATTTTCTAAAAAAGACGACCATTCTCAAGCTATTGATGTTTTAAAAAAAGCATTAAAACTTACTGATGATGTGATAGATTTATATTCACTAATTGGGATGGAATACCTTTTTCTTGAGCAATTTGAAGATGCAAAAACATATTTCATGAAATGCTTAGAGTCTGACATTGATGACTATTCTGCACTTTATAATGTTATTTATTGTTTTGAGTTTTTAAATGAACACGAAGAAGCTATATCATATTTAAATATTTTTTTAGACAAAAATCCTTATTGCGAAGTGGCTTGGCACCAATTAGGTAAGCAATATATGGTTCTAAAAGATTATGAAAAAGCATTAACATCATTTGATTTTGCTATCATTTCTGATGACACCTTTGTAGGCGCCTATCTAGAGCGTGGTAAGGTTTTAGAAGCTTTAAAACGTTATGAAGATGCTATAGAAAACTACACCATTACCTTAAAACTTGATGAGCCAACCTCATTTGCATTATTGCATATTGGCAATTGCCACGAAAAATTAAAACATAATGATTTAGCACTTCAGTTTTATGAAAGAACGGTACACGAAGACCCTTTATTAGATAAAGGCTGGATAGCCATTACAAAATATTACAACAAAAAGAGAAACTACCAAAAAGCGCTTTATTTTATTAATAAAGCAATCAATATTGACTCTGAAAATGTTGCCTATTGGAAGCTATATTCTCAAATAAACCAAAGGTTAAATTTTTATGAAGAAGCTGAGCGTGGTTATAAAAAAACCATAGAACTTGGCAACTATGAGTTAAATACATGGCTGTCTCGTGGCGATTTATTAATTAAACTTGGAGAACCACAGGCCGCTGTATACAATTTTGAACAAGCAAAAGACTTTTATGCAGAGAGTGCAGAACTAGAATTTCGTTTGGCCGGTCTATACTTTACTTTAAACGAAAACGACAAAGGCATATTTCACATTAAAAATGCATTAAAGTACAACCCCGATTATGTCTTTATTATAGACGAACTTTTTCCTGAAATATCTAATAAAATTTTAGTTAAAGACATCCTCAAAACAAATACATAGCCTAGCGTTTCTAGACTTCTAATAATTTTTTTTTAATATTCAAATGTATACCTTTGGTTTTCGGATAAAACTAAAATATGCAAAGACATTTAAAAGATTATTTAATTATTTCATTTAAAGGATTAGCTATGGGTGCTGCCGATGCTGTCCCTGGTGTTTCTGGGGGTACAATCGCTTTTATTTCGGGTATTTACGAAGAACTTATAAACACGATTAGCAACGTAAATATTTCATTATTCAAAACCTTATTTAGTCAAGGTTTCAAAATATTCTGGAAACAATTAAATGGTAGTTTTCTTTTAGCACTTTTATCTGGTATAATTATCAGTTTTGTATCCTTCATGAAATTGGCTAAATACCTACTTGAATTCCACCCCATATTAATTTGGTCATTCTTTTTTGGTCTCATAGTAGCCAGTATATTTTTTGTTGGAAAACAAATTACCAAATGGAGTGCCACTACAGTAATGGCATTAATTGTTGGTGCTATTATTGCTTTTTATGTTAGTAAACTACCCTCTTTAGGAACTAACGAAAGCCCATGGTTTCTTTTTATAGCTGGTGCTATTGCTATTTGCGCTATGATATTACCTGGTATTTCGGGTTCGTTCATTTTAATAATTTTAGGGGCCTATAAAACGCTCAGTAATGCTATACATAATATCGATTTTACAAAAATCATCATTTTTGTTTGTGGAGCCATTGTTGGTTTACTTAGTTTTAGTCACGTTTTAAAATGGTTGTTTAAGCATTATCACAATATCACGCTAGCCATACTTACGGGCTTTATCTTTGGTTCTTTAAATAAAGTTTGGCCTTGGAAAAATACACTAAGTTGGCATACTGATTCTAAAGGTTTAGAAACACCTTTATTACAAGAAAGTATCTCCCCTTTTTCATTTAATGGAGATAGTCAAATTCTTTTTGCCGCAATTTTAATGGTTCTTGGTTTTCTAACTATTTTTATTCTTGAAAAATTAGGATCTAAGAAATAAACATGGAAAGCACCAGAACACTTACCGATAAAATCTTTCTAATCTTAAAAGGATTGGGTATGGGTGCTGCCAATAAAGTGCCGGGAGTTTCTGGAGGTGTTGTTGCTTTTGTTGCTGGATTTTACGAAGAGTTTATTTACTCATTAAGAAAAGTAAATAGAATAGCTTTTAAATTACTTATTAGCGGTCGGTTAAAAAGTTTTTTTAGATACATTAATGGTAAGTTTTTGAGCTTGCTTTTCTTTGGAATGATTGTAAGCTATTTTAGCATATCAAAAGTATTAGACTATCTTATAATACACTACGAACTTTATGTTTGGAGCGTCTTTTTTGGAATGATTATAGGTTCTATATATTATATAAATAAAGATTTTAAAGATTGGAATTATAAAACATACACCGCTTTAGCTGTTGGTATTATTCTAGGTGTAAGCATCAGTTTTTTAAACCCTGCAAAAGAAAACGATAACCTTTGGTTTGTTTTTTTCTGTGGCATTATAAGTGTTTCTGGCATGACACTACCCGGGTTTTCTGGATCATTTATTCTTATTCTATTGGGCAATTATGTGCTACTTTTAGTAGACTCTGTTAATGCCCTATACGATACTTTTTTTAATGTTTTAAGTGGCGATTTTAGTTTTATAGACAATCCAGAACGCATAAGAATGTTAAAGGTTTTAGTTGTATTTACACTGGGTTCTATAACGGGCTTAGTCACGTTTTCGCATTTGTTAAGTTATATACTAAAACATTACAAAAGTATTACACTTTCTGCGATTATTGGTTTTATAATTGGCTCTTTAGGTGTTGTATGGCCTTGGAAAAAAACAATATATAAATTAACAACAGATGACAGTTATCTTTTAGACTCTACAGGTAAAAAAATAATAGAAAACTATCAGCGCTTTATACCAAATTTAACCGTCGAAACATGTTATGCTATTGGCTACATTCTGCTTGGTATTGGAATAGTTTTAGCCTTAGAATGGTACGGCTACAAAACAAAAAAAAATAAATGAACAAATTAGGGCTATTGGGGAGAAACATATCATATTCATTTTCAAAAACATATTTTAAAGAAAAGTTTGAAAATGAAAATATTAAAAATACCACCTACGAAAATTTTGATATAGAGAGCATAGACTTGTTTCCTACAATCATTAAAAACACCAAAGGTTTAAAGGGCATGAACGTTACCATACCTTATAAACAAGACGTTATGCCTTACCTAGATAAAATTAATAAAAAAGCAAAGATTATAGGTGCGGTAAATACCATTAAAATTACAAAAAAAGGAAAATTAGTAGGCTACAATACCGATTGTTATGGTTTTAAAAAATCACTTAAACCGTTTATAAAATCACATCACAAAAGCGCTTTAATTTTGGGAACAGGTGGTGCCAGCAAAGCAGTAGCCTTTAGCTTAAAAAACATGGGGATTGCGTATAAATATGTCTCAAGAAAATTAACTGATGGTATCGATTTCACATACCAAACACTCACCGAAGATGATATAAATCACCATCAAATAATTATTAATTGTACACCATTGGGTACATTCCCCAATGTAGATATATGTCCTAACATACCTTACAAATCTATAAATAACAAGCATATTTTATTTGATTTAATCTATAATCCTGAAGAAACCACATTTTTAAAACACGGAAAACAAAACGGAGCGACTACAATTAATGGGTTAAATATGCTAAAATTGCAAGCAGAAAAGGCTTGGTCTATCTGGAATTTATAACCTGTTTTAACATATTACATATTAAAACCCTAGCTAGTGCTTTGTAAATACTATACTTGTTAGTATCTTTAATGTCGAAAGTAATTTAACGAACCTTAACATTTTTAAAATGTCTGATATTAATAAGCTGCCTAAAACGGAAGAAGTACCTAATCCTGATGAAAATTCAGTAGAATTAACCGATAGCCAAAGTGTCGATACACCTCCTGTCGAAAATATTGAAACTGATGATGCGTCTAAAGCAGTAACAATTAATAACGATGATTCTGCAAAAAATCTTAAAAACAAAACAGATAATGAAGACGATGTTATTAATGAAATAGATGACTCTAATGCTGAAGATGCAGAAGACGAAGGCAATAAAGACAGACATAAAATTGAAGTTAAAGAATACGATTCTATGTCTTTAGAAGCGCTCGCTATAGAATTGGAGAAACTTGTAAAGAATGAAAAAATTCAAGCTATAAAATCTCCTGTTGATAACATCAATAGTGCGTTTAAAACTAAATTTCAAGCACTTGTAGACGAAAAGAAGGAAGATTTTTTAAATGATGGCGGTAACGAAATCGATTTTTATTACGCATCTCCTGTACAAAAAAGATATAAAGAAGCTTATAAAGAATATAGAAAAAAATTAAATGAGCATTACCAAAGTTTAGAAAAAAACTTAAAACAAAACCTGGCTAATAAGCTCGAAATTATAGAAGAACTTAAAGGTTTATTTACTGATGAAGAAAACATAAATACAACCTACAAACATTTTAAAGAACTACAAGAACGCTGGAGAAAAACAGGCCCAATACCAAGGGACAAATACAATAATGCTTGGAACAGCTACCACCATCACGTAGAAGTTTTTTATGATTATTTACACCTTAATAGAGATTTACGCGACTTAGACTTTAAGCATAACCTAGAAAAGAAACTCTTAATTATTGAGCGTGCTGAAGAATTGGCACAAGATGATAACGTAATACGCGCCTTTAGAGAGCTACAAGAATTGCACAAAATGTGGAAAGAAGAGCTTGGCCCAGTAGCTAAACAACATAGAGAAGAGATTTGGGAACGATTTAAAGTAGCTACAAAATTAATAAATGATAAAAGACAAGTATATTATCAAGAAGTTGATAAAATTCATGAAAAAAACCTTGAGCACAAACTAGAAATTATTACTAGTATAAATGCTATAAATAACGAAGAAAACAATTCGCATAATAGTTGGCAAAAAAAGATTAAAGCCATAGAAGCATTACGCGAAGCCTTTTTTAATGCAGGAAAAGTACCTATTAAGGTCAACGAGAGTACTTGGGCAAAATTTAAAGATTCGGTTAGAACGTTTAACAGGCAAAAAAATGCCTTTTATAAAGACCAGAAAAAAGATCAGTATACCAATCTTCAAAATAAATTAGATTTAATAAAAATAGCCGAAGATAATAAGGATAATGACGATTTTGAAGCCACAACGCCGTTGATGAAAAAAATTCAGAACGATTGGAAAAAAATCGGTCATGTTCCAAGAAAAGATAGCGATAAAATCTGGAAACAATTTAAAGCGGCATGTAACCACTATTTTGATAGAATAAATGCTAATAGAAATGCTGCTAGTTTAGAACAGTTAGATGTTTACAACAAAAAGAATGAACTATTAAATAGTTTAAAAGATTTAAAACTACCAACTGATAAAGATGCTGGCATAGAAGCCATAAAAATGCAGATAGCCACTTGGAAAACTTTAGGTAGAGTTCCAAATGATAAACGTTACATTGAAGGGAAATTCCAAAAAGCTATAGATGAGTTATTGTCTGGTTTAAACATGGACAAAAATGAAGTTGAAATGATCAAGTATGAAAACAAGCTTGATGCACTCAACAGTTCTGATGATAAAAGAAACCTAGATAACGAACGCTCTTTTATTCGTAAGAAAATAGACGACGTAAAAGGTCAAATTAATCAGTTGGAAAATAATTTACAATTCTTTACTAATGTAAATGATGACAATCCTTTGGTTAAAGAAGTGCATACTAATATTAAAAAACATAAAGAAGATTTAGATTTACTGAAAGCGAAACTTCGAAAGATTAAAGATTTATATTAAGGGTAATAATGGTTAATGGTTAATGGTTAATGGTTAATGGTTAATGGTTAAAATAGTAAACTGAGACTAAAAACTATAATGTCTTAGCCTCTTCCCAAAACACATCCATTTCGGCAAGTGTCATATCTTTAAGTGGTTTATTTAGGCTTTTTGCCTTACTTTCTAGATACTGAAAACGTTTAGTAAATTTTTTATTGGTGCGTTCTAGAGCGTTTTCTGGATTGATATTTAAAAAACGTGCGTAGTTTACCATAGAGAATATTACATCGCCAAATTCACTTTCCATGTTGTCTTGATGACCTGCATCTACTTCGGCTTTAAACTCGTTAAGCTCCTCCTCTACTTTGTCCCATACTTGACTGGATTCTTCCCAATCAAAACCCACGCCTGCTACTTTTTCTTGAATTCGGTTTGCTTTTACCAAAGCTGGTAAACTTTTAGGTACGCCTTGTAAAACACTGGTTTTACCTTCTTTAAGCTTTAGGTTTTCCCAATTGCGTTTTACATCCGCTTCATTTTCTACGTTTACATCGCCATAAATATGCGGGTGTCTGTGTATCAATTTTTCACAAATACTATGACAAACATCGGCGATATCAAAATCTTTAGTTTCACTGCCAATTTTAGCGTAAAATATTATATGCAACAAAACATCGCCTAACTCTTTTTTAACCTCTTCTAAATCGTTATCCAGAATAGCGTCACCTAATTCGTAAGTTTCTTCTATGGTTAAGTGGCGTAAGGTTTCCATAGTTTGCTTTTTATCCCATGGGCATTGCGCTCGCAACTCGTCCATAATGGTTAATAATCTATCAAAAGCTTTTAACTGGTTTTCTCTGGAGTTCATGTACTGAAGTTTTTGTAAAAATACGATTTTGGATTTTTGAGTTGGGCTTAATTTGGTTAATAAATTCTTGTATTAGTAATAGATTGTATTACTTGACTTAGATAGGAAAAAACGATAACTTCGTTTAAATGAAAATCTAAGTTATTAAAAACAATTCATATCTGCTAAGTGTTTTAATCAATGGCTAAAAACGACACTAATGAGAGCTATAAAACTATTTTTGACATTTACCGGCATAATTTTATGTGCACAAATTACTGCTCAAAATGAAATTAAATTCCATGAGACAACGCAATTATCGATTGGAGAAACAATTAAATTTCAATCGAAAGTTCTTAATCAAAATCGAATTTTAAATATTTATCTACCAAACGGATATGCAAAAGATTCTTTAAAAAAGTATCCTGTCATTTACCTTCTTGATGGTTCTATTGATGAAGATTTTTTTCATATTTCTGGACTTGTCCAATTTGGCTCTTTTTCTTGGATTAATATGGTTCCTGAATCAATAGTTGTTGGTATTGCTAATCTTGATAGAAAAAGAGACTTTACTTTTCCAACGCATAATAAAAAAGACAAAGATGACTTTCCAACAACCGGAAAATCAGAAAATTTTATCAACTTTATTAAAAGTGAATTACAACCATATATTGATAAGAAATATAAAACAAATACAATTAAAACTCTTATTGGCCAATCTCTGGGAGGTCTTTTAGCTACTGAAATTTTATTTAAAAACCCCGACTTGTTCGATAATTATATTATTGCAAGCCCTAGTTTATGGTGGGATGATGAGTCATTACTTAAGTATATACCGAGTTTGTACTCATCTAAAAAATCAATTTTTATAGCCGTTGGAAAAGAAGGTAAAATAATGGAAAGAACAGCTAAAGCGCTGTACAATAAATTAAATATACTGAAGAAAGAAAACACGAACCTTTATTTTGAATTTTTTGAAAATCAAAATCACGGAGACGCACTACATTTAGCTGTATATAGTGCCTTTGAAAAAATATTTATTAAAGAAAAAAATAACTAGCTCAAGCTTTACTATAATTAATACAAATTTTGATACTTAAGTAATAGTTTAGAACTTTAAATCAAGGTTAGAGGAATCTTTTTAATTTAGGTATAAAACAAATGATTAATGGAAATTTTAAATTTTATAACGAATTTTATTAGAATCGATATTTTTCTTTCATTTGGTTTTTATTCAATAATCTACTTCATATTAAGAACCTTTTTAAAAGACAAAGTCTTCATATTAGATTTTGATAAAAGTGCTACTGAATTAATTATATATCTTGGTTTTGTTTGGTTAGTACTATGGCTTATAGGAACTTGGATTTATTATTTAGGGTTAGAAAATAAAATCGAACAAATAAAATACTACGAACTTCTCACTGGAAAATATGCTTATGCAATTTGGATTCAACCAATATTTTGGTTTTTGTTAACACAAGTTTATCGTATAAAATTTATAAAAAAATATTTAATCTTTAGAATTATTATTAGTCTATTTTTCATAGTGACATTTGAGCGATTTGTGATTCTTATAACATTATTTCACCGAGATTATTTACCAAGCAATTGGACTTTAGATAACAAATACGGAATAGATACTAACAATCTTATTCTTGGATTGCTGGGGAAAATTTTAGTTATCATAATGATTATAAGTTTATATCATTTTGGAATCAAAAAAATAAAAACATTGTTCAGCTAACGTACATAATTGATTGTTTATATTTAATCTATTTGAGATACTCTTTGTTGACTTTCTAAAACACGTTAAATGAACTTACCCAAAACAAAACTACATTTCAATTTAAAAACAAAGCTAGCAGACAGCTGCGTTAGGGATTGAAGTGGATAGCCCACAGCGTAGGAACGGAGCGAGGACTTGCAACGTAAAGCCCGACACCGACCTAAGGAGGTGTAACGCCCAAAATATAACTCAAAACAAACTTATGTAAAAAAGACCTGACAGGTTTTAAAAACCTGTCAGGTCTGTATATAAATACATATTATGTTATTATGCGTTTTGCTTCTTAATTAAATTAAGTGCAGAACCCTCATTATACCACGCTATTTGTGCTTGGTTATACGTATGGTTTAATTTTATGCTGTCTTTACTTCCGTTTGCATGAACAACTTCTAGAGTTAATGGCTTGCCTGGTGTAAATGCATTTAAATCTGTAAAGTTAAATGTATCGTCTTCTTGTATTAAATCGTAATCACTCTCGTTAACAAACGTTAAACCTAACATTCCTTGTTTTTTAAGGTTTGTTTCGTGAATACGTGCAAACGATTTTACAATAACCGCTGCAACACCTAAATGACGTGGTTGCATAGCTGCATGCTCTCTAGATGAGCCTTCGCCATAGTTATGGTCTCCAACAACAATGGTTTTAATACCTGCTGCTTTATATGCTCTAGCCGTATCTGGAACGCCTCCAAACTCTCCAGTGATTTGATTTTTAACAAAATTGGTTTTCTTACCAAAGGCATTTACTGCGCCAATTAAAGTATTGTTTGCAATATTATCTAAATGCCCTCTAAAACGTAACCATGGTCCAGCCATAGAAATATGGTCTGTAGTACATTTTCCGAATGCTTTAATCAACAATTTAGCACCAGATATTGTCCCTCCTAAAGGTTGAAATGGTGTTAGTAATTGTAAACGCTCTGAAGTGTCATTAACGGTAACTTGTACATGACTTCCGTCTGCTTCGGGTGCTAAGAACCCATTGTCTTTTACCTCGAAACCTTTTGGTGGTAATTCCCATCCTGTTGGCTCATCGAACATGACTTCTTCTCCATTTTCGTTAATTAACTTATCTGTTAATGGATTAAAGTCTAAACGTCCTGCAACTGCTATGGCTGCTGTTAATTCTGGTGATGCCACAAAGGCATGTGTGTTTGGGTTACCATCGGCACGCTTTGCAAAGTTTCTATTAAAAGAATGTACGATGCTATTTTTTGGTGCATTTTTAGGGTCTGAGTATCTTGCCCATTGCCCAATACATGGTCCACAAGCATTGGTAAATATTTTAGCATCTAGCTTTTCAAAAATACCAAGAATACCATCGCGTTCTGCTGTGTAGCGTACTTGCTCTGAACCAGGATTGATTCCTAATTCCGATTTCATTTTTAAACCTTTATCTAAAGCTTGTTGTGCGATAGAGGATGCTCTTGATAAATCTTCATAAGACGAGTTTGTACAAGAACCAATTAATCCCCACTCAACTTTTAATGGCCAATCGTTAGATGTCGCTTTTTCTGTCATTGCTTTACCAACTGTTGTTGATAAATCTGGAGTAAATGGCCCGTTTAATAAAGGTCCTAATTCTGATAAATTGATATCTATAACTTGATCAAAGTATTGTTCTGGGTTTGCGTAAACTTCTGCATCTGCAGTAAGGTGTTGCTTTACAGTATTTGCCGCGTCTGCAACATCTGCTCTTTCTGTAGCACGTAAATAACGTTCCATAGAGTCATCGTATCCAAACGTAGACGTGGTTGCTCCTATTTCTGCACCCATGTTACAAATGGTTCCTTTTCCTGTACATGACATAGATATTGCTCCTGGTCCAAAATATTCTACAATGGCACCAGTACCACCTTTTGCCGTTAAAATCTCTGCTACTTTTAATATGACATCTTTTGGTGCTGTCCAACCTGATAATTTACCAGTTAATCTAACACCTATTAATTTTGGGAATTTAAGTTCCCAAGCCATACCAGCCATAACATCTACAGCATCTGCTCCTCCTACTCCAATGGCAACCATACCTAGTCCACCAGCGTTTACAGTATGCGAATCAGTTCCAATCATCATCCCTCCTGGGAATGCATAATTTTCTAAAACAACTTGGTGAATAATACCTGCTCCTGGTTTCCAAAAACCAATACCATATTTATTTGACACAGATTCTAAGAAATTAAACACCTCGCTACTTACGTTGTTAGCGTGTTTTAAATCTTTAACAGCGCCTTCTTTAGCTTGTATTAAGTGATCACAGTGCACCGTTGTTGGAACAGCAACTGTGGGTTTTCCTGCTTGCATGAATTGTAATAAAGCCATTTGAGCAGTGGCATCTTGACATGCAATTCTATCTGGCGCAAAATCTACATAATCCTTTCCACGAGTAAATGCCTTGTTAGGATTTCCATCCCATAAATGAGAATATAAGATTTTTTCTGAAAGTGTTAGTGGTTTACCTACAATCTCACGTGCTTTATCTACACGTTCTGCCATTTTGGTGTACACACCCTTTATCATATCGATGTCAAATGCCATATAATATTTTTTAAGTTTTGGTTTATTAAAAGTATTGCAAAATACGAAATTATTACAAAGTTTTAAAAATAAACCTTGTAATACTAAGCCTTGTAATACTAAATTATTATAGTGATATTATAAATTAGTATAATCCATTTATTATTACCATAATTTGATTTAGAATATCAATTTGCTAAACTACTTGTCGAACATAGACTCTATTACTTTCAAAATTAGTTGTTGGTTGTTGGTTGTTTAAGATAATCTACCAAAATTAATTCACGAAAATTTAGCAATTACTATTTCAGGAATTTTGTTAAGTGAATGCTAGATTTTGAATATGTTAAAGCATACAATAATTTTATTTTCTATATATAAAAATGAGTTTTACAATAGCTAAAATCACAGCTAATACTTTTAGCCCTGTTGCTATACTAATCAATAAATTTCCAGTTATAAAACTAGCTTGAAAATGAATAATTTTAAATAAAGCACCTATATAAGTTAATATTAAACCTACTAAAAAAATAATTAGAGGTATAACAAAGTTCTTAAACTTCATTTAAAACAAACTCTTAACTATATGCTCTTCGGAAATACCTTCGGCTTCGGCTTTGTAGTTTTTAATAATTCTGTGCCTTAATATACCATAAGCTACGGCCTGAACATTTTCTATATCCGGAGAAAATTTTCCATGAATTGCGGCATGTGTTTTGGCTGCCAAAATTAAGTTTTGAGACGCTCTTGGTCCTGCTCCCCAGTCTAAATAATTTTTAACTATCTCTGGTGCAGCATTAGAGTTTGGTCTTGTTTTACCAACCAAAGATACGGCGTATTCTATAACATTATCTGCAACGGGGATACGACGAATTAATTGTTGAAAATCTATAATCTGTTGTGCAGAAAACAATGCATTTACTTGTACGTTTGAGTCGCTAGTAGTAGCCTTTACAACCTGTACTTCTTCTTCAAACGTTGGATAATCTAGATTGATGGCAAACATAAAACGATCCAATTGAGCTTCTGGTAAAGGATATGTACCTTCTTGCTCTATTGGGTTTTGGGTTGCTAAAACAAAATATGGCAAACTTAATTTATAATGATGTCCTGCAACAGTAACTGCTCGTTCTTGCATGGCTTCTAATAAAGCTGCTTGAGTTTTTGGTGGCGTTCTATTAATCTCATCGGCCAATATAATGTTAGAAAAAATAGGGCCTTTTATAAACTTAAAATGACGGTCTTCATCTAAAATTTCACTTCCTAGAATATCACTAGGCATTAAATCTGGAGTAAATTGAATACGTTTAAAATCTAAACCTAAGGCTTGGGCAATGGTATTTACCATTAACGTTTTTGCTAAACCTGGCACACCCACAAGTAATGAATGCCCTCCCGAAAAAATGGAGATTAGAATTTGATTAACAACCTCATCTTGGCCTATAATAACTTTTGCAATTTCGGACCTAAGGTTCTTGTATTGTTTAACAAAATTTTCAATGGCAACTACATCAGACATACTTGTTACTTTTTTAACCAGTTTCCAGAAAACTTACAATCTCTGTGTTCTCCAGTAATTTTTATATACGTGTCTAATATCTTATTTTTCTGCCACTTTTCAACAGCTTTTATCTTTTTTTCTTCTAAAGCTAGTTGTTTAATTTTTAAATAATCTCTAGCATAGTCTGCTTCGTGCTCATTTACTCTATCGGTAACCTTTAATAGCTTAAATTTAACTTTGGCTGCTCGGTCTTCTTCTTTTAAAACCAAACTGACTTCACCATCCTTTATATTCTGAATTTGAGCATAAAGTTCTGGATCCATTCTCGTTAATTCAAAATTATAATCTTGGGTCGTTGGGTTAATTAATTGGCCGCCATCATTTTTTGTTTCTTTTTCATCACTAATTTCTCTAGCTGCTTCAGCAAAAGTAATTTCGCCATTAACTATTTTTTTTCTAGCCGCTTCTAAACGACTTTTAGCTTCTTCTACTGCTTTTTTAGATACTTTAGGAACTAGTAAAATATGAGCAACATCGTATTCTTGACCTCTAATTTTTTCTAATGTTATAATATGGTATCCAAAATCTGTTTTAAAAGGTTCGGATATTTCACCTTCTTGCAAACCAAAAGCAACTTGTCTAAACTCTTTAACCATACGTGGTTGCTTTCTGTTTAATGTGTATTTACCACCTTTACTTGCCGAACCTGGATCTTGAGAATATAATACGGCTTTCGACCTAAAACTAGCACCATTTTCTGTAATATCTGCTTTAAATTGATTTAAACGATCAATTATTTTTTGCTCCTCTTCTGGCGATACCTTTGGCTCAGCTACTATTTGCGCCACTTTAAGTTCTGTACCAAAATTTGGTCTGTCATCCTTTGGTATTTTATTAAAAAATGCTCTAACTTCTTCTGGTGTAATCTCTACTTCTTCTACAATTTTAGATTGCATTTTAGCAGCCAATTGATTGGCTTTATTGATTTCAAACATCTCTTCTCTAAAACTTTTTTCGTCTTCTTTTTTATAAAACTCCAAAAGTTTTGTCATAGACCCATTAGTTTGTTGCAAAAATTGTTGGATTTGATAATCTACATTTTTTCTAATTTCGGCATCAGACACGATAATACTATCTTGTACTGCATGGTGTGCATATAGTTTATCTTCTAAAAGCTTACCAAAAAGCTCGCATTTACCAATTTCACTAGTATTAACACCTTGTGCTTGTAATTGTAAATAGGCTTTATCTATATCTGAATCTAATATAATATAATCACCTACCACTGCAGCGACACCGTCAACCTTTTTAGCGTTTTGAGAATTGGTAGAATCTACTTGCTCTGTAGCATCAGCGGTAACTTTTTCTGCCTCGTCATCTATTATAACTTCTTGGGCATTTACTATATTTAATGAGAGTAAAGCAAAGACTATAAGTGCTATGCTTTTTAAATTATTTAAAAATTTCAAATTGTTTATTTTTAATGGCATCTTTTGTAATATCTTTTTCTAATTCTTTAATAAGTTCTAACTTACGTTTATTGATGACGATTTGATCTATTGTAGGTTTTACATATTCTAGTGGCGCTGTATCATTTTGCACCAAAACATCATTAACTTGCATCAAATATACTCCTAATGAATCTTTGAGTTGTAAAAAATTAGATTTATTTAACAGTTGATCTTTGTTTTCAATGTTTATAACATGAATTTTATTAATAACATGGCTTAACTTTATCCAAATAGAGTCATTAAAGGAATATGATTTAAATTGTATAGATATGGAATCTAAATCTTTTTTATCTTTAGCGTTGTAGCGTTTAAACTTCTCTTCTATAGTACTAAAATTATTAATATGGGCATCTACATGAATGTAGCGGAACTTAATTAACTCCTCATTAAGCTTAAAAACCTCTTTATTATTGTTGTAGTAAGCTTGCGCTTCTTGAGTATTTACAACAGTATCCATATTGCGTTTTACCAAGGCCTCTATGTAAGCTTTAGTGTATAAATCGTTTTTATACTGTTCTACTAACTTATTAAACGCTTCTTGTTTTTCTTCTTTTAAATTTACTTTGGCACCATCTACAAAAAGTTGTTGAGTAGCCCAATGCTTAATAAAGTTTTTTACTATAATCGTACTATCGTTTTTGGTCGTACCACTGGGAACTAAACCTTTTATATCGTCTTGATAGAGGTATGTTTCATTTACTCTTGCCACAATTATCCGTTCGTCTGATATTTTAAATTTATCGCACGAAAAAACTATGAAAAACAGAAAAAATATGATGCTATTAGTTCTCAAATATTATTTATTAAGTTCGGTTTTTACCTTTGCTACAACGTCTTGATTAATGGATATTTTATATTTTTTGCCTAAATCTTGTATCCATTTATCTTCTTTATAGTTTTGGTAATCACTTATAACCAATCCTTTAGATTCTTCAAACGTTTTTTGAGTCTCAGGCAAAACATCTTTAACCTGGACCAATACAAAAGCATTATTATGCTTTTGTATTTTTGAAATTCCTTTTTTAAACTTAAAATCTTTTGGGAGTGCTTGATGGTTTGCATCCATAATATCTGATGTAAAAATAACATCAATACCATCATTACTATTAATAAGTGATTTTATTTCATTTAACGTCATATTCTTCTCTAACAATTTAGAAACTTTTTTAAGCGTTTTCTGTTTTGCAGAAGAAGCCACTACAGCGTCTATACGTTTTGGAAACACATATTTAGATACATTTTTATTATAATAGTCTTTTATGGCTAGAGAGTCTGTTTTAGAAACATTCCAAATGGTTGTTTCCATAAGTTCAAACAATAAAAGCCCGTCACGATACTCGTTAACAATGTGAGCAAATTCCTCATTTTCAAATTCTAAGTTATCCTCCCTGTATTCAATTAAATTTTCCTTTAAAAAATCATCATACTTTTTAGAAACAATAGATTTAAATGATTCATTCTGTTTTATACTACGCTGTGTGTTTATTAAGTAATTACCAAAATCATCGTAAGTTAATTGATGCTCTCCTATGCGAACTAAAGGTTTATCTTTTTTAAAGCCTTTAGGAAGTTGCCATGATTTTTTAAAATAATCATCATTAAAAATCGAAACAAAATAATCTATGTCTGTATCTAATGGTCTAGATTTTACATTATAAAGTTCTTTTAACTTATTAACCAAAGCAGCATCAATAAGTTTTGAACGATCATCACGCTTAACCATATCTACCAATTCTGGTTTCATGGTTTCAAATTTTGCAACAGGTTTTTTACCAAATAATTTTACAATATGCCAACCGTAATCTGTTTTAAAGGGTTTTGATACATCTCCAATTTCTGATAACCCAAAAGCGGCTTCTTCAAATTCTGGTACTCTAAGTTGTCCACCAGAAATAGGAGCCATCATCCCTCCTTTTGAAGCTGTATTTTTATCATCAGAAAATTGCTTGGCTAAAGATTCAAAATCTTCACCTTGTTCTATTTTTTTATAAATTTCTTGTATTCTTACTTCAGGATTTTCTGCTAAAGTATCGTTAGGCTTGCTTACAAGCATAATATGTGCTACGGTACGTTCTCCTCTAGATTTTCTTTTATCGGACACATGAACTATATGGTAACCAAAACGCGTTCTAAAAGGTTTTGATATATCGCCAACTGCAGTATTAAACGCAGCGGTTTCAAACTTATATACCATTTTAAAACCAGAAAAATAACCTAGTTTTTCTCCGTATACGGTTTGTCCGTTATGCACTTCTGCCCTAACTTTTTCAAAACCTTCGGTTAGTGCTCGCTCTCTTAATTTAACAATCTTGTTAAAGGCTGCAAGTGTATCTTCTGGATTTGCAGTTTCCAATACTTTTATAAGAATATGATCTGCCTTAACTTCGTTAGATACTCTCTTATAAGCTTCTTCTACCAACTGCTCTGTTACTTTGGTATCGGTCATGTAACTTTTAGCAAGTTGCTTTTTATAATTAGACAATTCCCTTAGGTAAGACTGTTTTTCATTTAAGCCTAAAGCATGAGCCTCTTTTATCTTTAGTTTATAACTTGTAAATAATTTTAAATACTGGTCAATATCTTTTTGAGATTCATCTTTTACTAAATCAAGGTTTTTATTATAAACCCTTAAAAATTCTGAAGTATAAACGGCCTCATCATCAATAGTAAAAAGCACATCTTTATTTTCTGTTTGTGCATTAATATTTATAAATGCAAGGAATAAAAATAAAGGGAAATAAAATTTTAATTTCATGGAGTAAAAAATTTGAATGGTTACAAAAATAATAATATAAACCTATAATACAAGTCCTTTTTCTAACGATTAAAACAGGCAAATATTACACTTTTTAAACTATCTTTGGTTGTTTTTGTTATGAAGTTGTTCAAACTTTTTTAGTTTAAACATAAACTCTAGAATAGATGCGTAAATTAAAGTTGATTTGGGATTTTCGTGGCCCTCATGCTAGTAAAACTGCTGAGCATCACGAAATACATTTAAAAGAATACATTACTCTTGAAAAACTAGAGATTACAATTACTGGTATTGAAAATATGAATGACATGCACTCTATAGCGTTTTTAGTAGTTAACGAAGATGCTATGAAACCCATTAGAGATGCGTTAAAACCACATCGGGGTCAAGTTTATGAGGACTAAAAATCAAAATTTCCACCCTCCTTATCAAATTCTGGCACCAAGCTAGAAAAATTCTTATCAAATTCAATTTGTAAAAACATTACTTTTACAATCTAATGCATTGACTATATAACAATGAACCCATCTGCTTTTGGTTGGATAAAAAAATTACTAAAAGAAACAACAGAAAACAATCTTTTTTTACAATACGAAGAAGATATGTTTTATGATGCATTAAGAACCTGCGGTTTTATTTATGGTAGTAATTTAAATGTCATTGCTCAAGTTACACAAAAAAAAGACCTTACCGAAGAAGAGCTATGTAAAATAAATTTAAGTTTGGCTCTTGTATACATGCATGCCAAGGCTAAAACCAAGACCCCTTTTATTGAGAGTGCTGTAAATTTTTATAATGATATTAATGAACATAAAACGTCTTTCTTTAAAGACCTTTTAGGGAATAAAAACTCGGCTGAACAATTAGAGGACATTATACACAAACGCATTCAAATTGATGTCAACATTATTACCAAAAACTTTAATTACTTTGTAATTAATGCGCTATTATTTATTGATGTTTTAGCATATAAAAAGTATTTAGAGAACCAAACTATTTCTATAAATTACTTAAAAGATATAGAAGCATCTATAGTATCGATATCCTTAGATGTTTTAAATTCTAAAGCTATAAAAAATCAATATGACGACAGTTTAATAAAGTTATTTGAGTCTTCGTTACGTTATCACGATAGTTCTAATGTAAATTATGAAAAAGCTATTAAATACGTTAACACCACATTAGAAAAATATTACATTCTAGATTTGGCTTGTATGGCCACTTGGAGTGATCAAATGATAGATATAAAAGAGCAACAGTTTTTAGAAAAACTTGGGCATGATTTGCAATTAAATTTATCTCCAATACACCAAGCCATAAAAACGGTTAATCAATTTTATACGGTAAACAAAGACAATATTGCTCTTTTAAGCTCTAAAAACGTCGTGCAAAGTTTTTACAACAACTCTAGTAAAATGGTAAACAAGCTTATTATTAGAAACAGTAAGCGTTTATACCAAGAGTTAATTGATAGTAAAGAACTTATGATTTTACTATCGCAATCCACAGTGCGAGAATTAAATAAAGAAGAACAAAAAAAGGTACAAGAACAATTACTAGACATTTTTAAATCTATACCAAGTCTTGCCATATTCTTACTGCCAGGTGGTGCTTTATTGTTACCACTAGTTGTTAAATTTATACCAAAACTATTACCATCTGCCTTTGATGAAAATAGAATTAAAGATTAAAAATACTTTTAACTATCTATAAACTGTTGGTAGGGCTATTTTAAACTTTACAGCTAAAACTCTTGCCGTAATAACAACTGAGCCTGCGATAAGAAAAACAATATTATTTTCTATAGGAAATTGTATTAATACAAAATAAACAATACCTCCAAGTATACATGCTGTAGCATATATTTCTTTCCTAAAGATAACAGGAATTTCGTTACATAATATATCCCTAATCACACCTCCAAAACTTGCTGTTATTGTTCCTAAAGCAATACATATTAATGGGTGTAAACCAGCGTTAACACCTTTTTCTATACCAATTAAAGTATACAGACTTATACCAATGGTGTCAAACAAAAACAAAGAAGTTCTTAAATAATCTATTTTATTCCTAAATATGATAGCAAATACGGCAGAACCTAATACTACATATGTAAATGTAATATCTCTCATCCAGCTTACAGGTGTATTGCCAATAAGTAAATCGCGAAGTGTACCTCCACCTACGGCGGTTACAAAAGCTATAATTAGGATACCAAATAAATCCATTTTTTTATCAAAGGCAATCAATACGCCAGAAATAGCAAAAGTAATAGTTCCTAAAATATCAATGGTATAAAACATGGTCGTTTATTATTTAAAAATCAAGAATAAATTATTTTGCTTACATGTTTTGCGTGTAAAAATTATAATCTTTTAATATTACATCTATAAACTCCATATCGCTTCTTTCTCTTATATCTTTTAAACCAATAACCTGCATTATTTTAGTCCTTAATTTTATTAATGTTGTATAATCTTTAGAGGCTTTTGCAGTAATAAATGTTTCTTTAATAATACGCGCGTCGTTATCAGATAGTTTTATAACATTAGGATACGTAGGTTTGTAATTATCTTTTAAGTGTTCTAAAATCGTATGACTCATATTAACACTATCCTTTAAACCTATTACGGCAGTACCTGCTGCCATATCGCCAATTCGCTGAGTTTTTTTATTAAAAAGCATTACAAAAAACCCAAGACCAAGTATATAGATATCTGCAATTCTAAAAAACCACCGTACCACATAGTCCGAAAAAGACATTTGATAACCATCTATTTTAACAACCCTTATATTTAAAGCCTTTTTACCTATGGTTTGCCCCTGTAAAAGAGACTCTAAAGCCAAACTATAGAACATTACTGGGAAACTCAAAATGGTATTGATTGCAATTTGTGACCATTGATCCATATTATCGTAAACACCAAAAGTCCAATTAAGCATCAGCATATAACCAATTTTTATAGCCATATCTATAATAAAAGCCAATAATCGTTCTCCTGCTCCAGAAGCATTAAACGTTATTTTTACATTTTGGGTCGTGTTAATTTGTAACTCTGACATTTTATATTTTAATTTATCAAATATATGAGAGAAGTTGCATTTATCAAGCAAAATAAAGAAAAATGGTTGAGTTTTGAAAAGGCTGTTTTTAATAATGATTTTAAAAACCCAGACGAACTGGCCTCACAATACATTCATTTAATTAACGATTTAGCATACGCACAAACCTACTACCCTAAAAGTAAGGTGATTACGTATTTAAATCAGTTAGCCGTTAAAGCTTACCAAAAAATATATAAAACTAAACCTGAAAATACAAATAGAATTATTTCGTTTTGGAAAACAGAAATACCACTTATTTGCTATCAATACCGAAAATTTATATACGTTGCCTTTATCATATTTTTTACATTTACCTCTATAGGTGTTATTTCCGCTGCTAACGATGGCGAATTTGTACGCTCCATACTGGGTGACAATTATGTAAATATGTCGTTAGAAAATATTGAAGCTGGAGACCCCGTTGCTGTTTATAAAAGCGGAAGTAATTGGGGTAGTTTTATAGGCATTACTATAAATAATTTAAAAGTAGGCATGATAGCTTTTGTGCTTGGTGTGTTTCTTGGTATTGGTACGCTTTACATTATGTTTAAAAATTGTATTATGCTAGGCTCTTTTCAATATTTCTTTTATGAAAAAGGAGTCTTTTGGGAAAGTGTTCGTGGTATATGGATTCATGGCTCTATGGAGATTTTTGCTATCGTAATAGAAGCTGCTGCTGGATTAATTTTAGGTGCTAGTATATTATTTCCTGGAACACACTCTAGGTACACATCGTTTAAAATAGGCGCAAAAACAGGAATTAAAATTTTAATAAGCACCTTCCCGTTTACCTTTTTGGCTGGGTTTTTAGAAGGCTTTGTAACCCGGTATTCTAATATTATGCCGCACATTTTATCAGTAAGCATTATTTTAATTACCCTTAGTGCTATTAGTTACTATTACCTAATATACCCTTTTAAGGTTCAGAAAAATATTACTAAAAATTTAATGCCAAACCCATCGCACATTTGAGACTTGTGAAATTACACATATTATGCCTTTTTGTTTTGATGGTTTGTAGCAATAAACTATCATCTAGCAATATCCCGTTTCAAAAACCTCAACATTCAAGACATTTTGATGAGGACTTTAAAGACCGGTACTCTAGTGATACCTATAATTATGAAGGTCAAGAGATTGTTACTAAAACCCAACCAGGTTCTGGAAATTACGAGGAATATAAAAAAACTAAACCTAGACAAAAAGAAGACAATAATACAGACTCATTTACAATAAATATAGGCCCTTTTACTTGGCTATTTTATGGAGCCATAGCTATTGCAATAGTGTACTTAATATATATATTATTTAATGAAGGTGGCTCTAGTTTGTTTACTATAAATAGAGATAAATCCGTAAACGCTTACCACGAAATAACGGCCGATAACATAGAAAATACAGACATAGACACCTTGATAAAACAAGCTGAAAACGAAGGAAACTATAGACTTGCTATTAGATATTATTACCTTCTAGTATTAAAAACATTAAGCTTAAAAAACCACATTAAATTTGAGGATGATAAAACCAATAGCGAGTACTTAATTGATATACAAGGCAAACCATTTAGTGCCAATTTTGAATATACATCGTACTTATACAACTATATTTGGTATGGTGAGTTTCCTTTAAATATTGAAAAATATAATAAAGCTAAAAGTAATTTTGCAACCCTTTTAAATCAGGTAAAATAATGAAGTCGCTTTTACCTAAAATATTCGTTCTTTCTCTGTTAGTAGGCATCTTAGCTGTGTTGCAAAGTTGTGAGCGCATAAGAACTATAGATTGGGAAGAATCCTTTAATGAGAAGAGCAATAAACCCTACGGTGTAAGTGTATTTTATAAAGAACTACCAAAAATATTTAAAAATCAGAAGGTTAGAACCGTATACCATCAACCTTCTAGCTACCTAAGTGCAAATTCCGAAGACGGTTATGGAGAACACATAGCCAAAGGCAGTTACATTATTATTGGTAATTCCACGTATTTATATGATGATTCCGTAAACGAATTACTCAGTTTTGTTGATGCAGGAAACACATTATTAATGTCTAGTTATAGTTTCCCGCAGATCGTTTATGACACTTTAAACGTTAGTACAGATTATATTGCAAACAAAAAGGATAGTATTTCATACCTATCTCTAAAACACGTTGATATAGATGATATTACTATTGATAGAAATGATGGTGATATGTACTTTACGCATTACGATAGCATAAATTACAACGTCTTAGGCCATTCTAAAATTGACTATAAACATGTAAACTTTTTACAAATACCTTTTGGAGCTGGTAATATTTATCTGCATTTAGAGCCCAAAGTCTTTACCAATTATAACCTATTAAAAGAAGACCGCTATAAATATGCAGAGGGCATAATATCGTATTTGCAAGAAAACAATATATATTTTGATTCTTATACCAAAATACAAACAAGTTATGATGGTGATGTAGAAAAAGAGTCCGATTATAGTTGGTTTATGCAACAAACAGCTTTTAGGTGGGCTTGGTATACCGCAATAATATTTGGTATTCTATTCATGATTTTTAACGCCAAACGACGACAACGTATTATAAAAATTATAAAACCCTTACAAAATACCACGGTTGCTTTTGTAAAAACCATATCCAATTTATATTTTGACACCAAAGACCACAAAAATTTAATTGATAAAAAAATAACGTATTTTTTAGAAAAAATCAGAACCGATTTTAACCTAAATACTACAGTTTTAAATGATGATTTTATCGAAAAACTGGCTTCTAAAACTGGTAAGAAAAAAGAAGATGTCACAAAACTTATCAATTTAATTAATCTTTTAAAAAGTAAACATGAGCTTTTAGAGGACGACTTAATAAAACTCAACCGATATATAGAATCATTTTATTCAAAATAACTATGGACGAAAATAACGCACCACAAAACGATACTCCAAAACCAGACGAACTCTTATCATCTATTGATAGTAGTGCCCTAGACAATAATAACGATTTGCAATTTAATAATCGATTAGATTTATCTGAGTTGCAGCAAAGTGTTCAAAAAATTAAGCAAGAAATTGGTAAAGTCATCGTGGGTCAAAAAGACATGGTAGATATGCTTATTGCATCGCTTTTAGCCAAAGGGCATTCTCTTATTGAAGGAGTTCCTGGGGTTGCAAAAACCGTTACGGCCAAACTACTTGCCAAATCATTAAGTGTAGGATTTAGTAGAATACAATTTACTCCAGATTTAATGCCCAGTGATATTTTAGGAACTTCGATATTTAACCTTAAAGATTCTGAATTTGAATTTAAAAAAGGCCCTATTTTCTCTAACATGATACTCATTGATGAAATAAACCGAGCGCCTGCAAAAACCCAAGCTGCTTTATTTGAGGTTATGGAAGAGCAACAAATAACCATAGATGGTAATAAATTTAAATTAGAATCGCCCTTTATGGTTTTAGCCACACAAAACCCTGTAGAACAAGAAGGTACATATAGACTGCCAGAAGCGCAATTAGACCGCTTTTTATTTAAAATAGATGTTAATTACCCTAACTTAGAAGAAGAAATTGAAATTCTAACCCGAGAGCACGTTCTTAAAGAGCATACCAAAATAGAAAAGGTTACCTCATTTTTAACTGCTGAGCAAATATCAAAATATCAAAATTTAGTTACTCAAATTTTAGTCGAAGAGCATTTACTAAAATACATAGCTGAGCTTATAGTGGCGACACGAAGTAACCAATTTTTGTATTTAGGAGCATCACCTAGAGCATCTATTGCCATACTTAAATCTAGTAAAGCTTTTGCAGCAATGGTAGGCAGAGATTTTGTAACACCCGAAGATATTAAAAGAGCAGCCATACCAGTGTTACATCACCGTGTTATTGTAACGCCAGAACGCGAAATGGAAGGTGTTACTAGCAAACAAATTATAAAACAAATTATTGAAACGGTTGAGATACCGCGTTAATAGCAAATAACTAGCAACCAATAACTAATAACGCTTGAAGCTCTTTAAACCCTTTTACATACAACCTAATTTTTTCTACGCTGGTATTGGCATTGTGGTGCTTTTTGCCATAAGTTATTTTGTACCTGTTTTATTTAACATCGCTCAATTTTCAATTTTAGTGTTATTGTTTTTATTGTTTTTAGATTTCCTTATTATTTTCATAGGAAGAAATAAAATTGAAGGCACAAGAATTTTACCTGATAAATTTTCAAATGGTGATAAAAACCTCATAGAATTAAAAATCAATAATAATTACCCTATTTTAATTCGTATTGATGTTATTGATGAAATTCCGGAACAATTCCAAGTTAGAAATTTTAAAATTTCGGACACTATTATATCTCGAAACTCTAAAACCATTCAATACCACTTAAAACCTACCGAACGTGGTGAGTATAAATTTGGCCATTTAAACATTTATGCACATTCTTTATTAAATCTGGTTGCCAAACGCTTTTCTTTTGAAGACGGTGCTATGGTACCTACTTACCCAAGTTTTAAGCAATTAAAAAAATTCGAGCTTTTAAATATCAATCAAAACTCTTTAGAATTTGGCTTAAAAAAGGTGAGACGTTTAGGGCACTCTATGGAGTTTGAACAAATAAAAGAATATGTTACAGGTGATGATTTACGCACCATAAACTGGAAAGCTACAGCCAAGAAAAACCAGTTAATGGTTAACCAATTTCAAGATGAAAAGTCGCAGCCCATATACTCCATAATCGATAAAGGTCGTGTTATGAAAATGCCTTTTAATGGTTTAAGTTTGTTAGATTATGCCATTAACGCTACCCTAGTCATTAGTAATGTAGTACTTAAAAAAAATGATAAGGCTGGCATGTTTTCATTTTCTAAAAAAATAGAAAACGTTGTTATATCAGAGCGTAGAAGTTCGCAAATGCAACTTATTTTAGAATCGCTTTATAACGTTAAAACCGATTTTTTTGAAAGTGATTTTAGTCGATTATATGCCAGTGTTAAAAGGCATATTACCCACCGAAGTCTCATATTTTTATATACAAATTTTGAGACTCTAGATAGTCTTGAAAGGCAACTCCCATATTTAAAAGCTATTTCTAAAAGTCATTTATTAGTTGTTATTTTTTTTAAAAATACAGAGTTAAACGATTTAATTAAAAATAATGCAGAAACTGTAAAACAAGTATACGATAAAGTTATTGCCGAAAAATTTGCCTTCGAAAAACGATTGATTGTAAATGAACTAAAAAAATATGGCATTTATTCCATTCTTACCACACCCGAAAACTTAACCATAGATACCATTAACAAGTATCTAGAAATCAAAGCTAGAGGGTTACTATAAAGTATTGATATTAAAGCTATTTAAATTTTTCGTTTTTAAATTGATTTAAATTTTTTATTTATTGTTTACAGTCATTTTGATACGTTTTGGTGATAGTTTTTTTACTTTTACCGCATAAATCAATCATCATGACCATCACCCAATTATATTATGTCTTGGCTGTTGCCGAAAATCAAAATTTCACCAAAGCAGCAGAAAAATGTTTTGTTACGCAACCTACGTTGAGTATGCAAATACAAAAACTTGAAGACCAATTAGATATATTAATTTTCGATAGAAGTAAAAAACCTATTGAACTGACAGAAATAGGCAAAAAAATTGTTACCCAAGCCAGAAATATTGTTAACGAATCTTATAGAATACAAGATATTGTAGACCAGCAAAAAGGATTTATTGGTGGTGAGTTTAAATTAGGTATTATCCCCACGGTTATGCCTACTTTACTTCCTATGTTTTTAAAAAACTTTATAAAAAAACATCCAAAGGTTAAACTTAAGATTGAAGAATTAACCACACACGAAATCATTGCCAGAATAAAAGATGGGCATCTAGATGCCGCTATTGCTGCCACACCATTAGAAGACGAGAGCATTAAAGAACGTGTGCTTTACTTTGAGCCTTTTGTGAGCTACATTCCCGTAGGCCACAGGTTACATGTAAACAAAAAAATAGATGTTACCGATTTAGATATTGATGACATGCTCTTACTAGAAGATGGGCATTGTTTTAGAGATGGTGTTATTAACTTATGTAAAGTATTTAAAAACCAAATAGACGATAATTTCCAGTTAGAAAGTGGCAGCATAGAAACCCTTATAAAACTATCTAACGAAGGTTTAGGCATGACACTTTTACCTTATTTACATACTTTAGAAATCAACGATAAAGAAAAAGAAAACTTACATTATTTTAATGAACCTACTCCTGCTAGAGAAGTCAGTCTTATCTATCATAAAAGTGAATTAAAAATGCAAATTATTGAAGCCTTACAAGATGTTATATCTGGCGTTATACGTGGTGCTATCGCTTTTCAAAATGTAAAAATTGTAAGTCCATTACCTAAATAAAAAAAAAGCGACCTTTTGGTCGCTTTTTTTATGGTTTTAAATAAATTAAACATTGATTTAATTCTGGGTTTTGCTGTACAATGGATTGTATAAAAATCTTAATTTCTTCAATCTCATATGGTAACAATCGTTCTAGGGCCTTCTGTACTTCTTTACAAAAGAGTGTAGTGTCAAAACTTACTTTATTAAGTATCGTTTTGGTATATTCAAGCATTGCTCTTGCCATATTAATTCTTAGGTTTTTTTGGGTTTTTTATTAAACTAGATTTGTATACTAGGTTTATATTTTATATCTATTGCTCTAAGTTAGAAAAAAAAGGCTACCCTTTTTAATTTTAAATCATTATTAACATTTAAATAATATATAAACATCTAATACTATAATAGGTTATTTAATAGCATCGTTATAATCATAATATTAAATCACCAAGCATTAAATATATGATAAAATTCTTATAAATAAAATATTTTTTGTATTTTAGCTGATGTAAAATGCTTTTTATCGATAAAATATAAAACAAAATGCTAAATAAACTATTATCGATTGTAAATCCATAATTTTGTTAAAGAATGGTTTTTTTTTTGATTTACTATAACTATTTGATTGATGATTTTATAGTAATAATAGAAATTCTGCTCAACAATATTTAAGGAAAAAATAACACTAATGAAATTGCAAGGTTTTTACCTTTAATTAGATAATAAAGTTAATTATGAGTCTATCCAAATCGTTTTTAATTACAGCATGCACAAGTTTTTTGTTTTTAGTTAATAGCTATTCGCAAACTGGTCCGGGTGGTGTAGCGCAAACTAATGGGTCATCAAGGTTATTTCTGTGGCTAAAATCTGATGTAGGTGTGTATGAAAATACAGGAACGGATTTAGCAGAAACTGGTGACCCTGTAAATCAATGGAACGACATTAGCGGCTACGACAGGCATATTCTACAAACTACAATTGGAGAACGTCCTACATATACAACAGGTGTGTTAAACGGCGAACCAGTTTTGAGGTTTGCAACCAATGATAATCTTGGTCCACTTTCCTTTAATGGGTTTAGTAATGATTATTCAATATTTATTGTAAGTTATACAAGTGGAAATACCCAAGATTTTTTAAGTTTTTCATTTCCTGGTGGCCCAGGTAGTCTGCATGGTATTTTACTTGAAGGAACTTCATTTGGTAGGCTTCGTTTTTTACATAGAAATCCGACTGGAGTTTCAGGTGGTAATAGCATTACAGCAGGTAGTACTAGAAGTACGACTACGTCTCAAATATTATCTTTTACTAGAGGGCGATTAGCAGGTTCATCTGGAAATCATCAATTCTGGATTAATGGAGCAGACAATCAATCTATAGTAGCTTCTGATGTTAATTTTACAGGCTCTGGAAACTTACTATTAGGAAAACTAAGTCCAACACAACCCCAACGCTACCTTAATGGAGATATGGCTGAGGTTATTGTTATAGGTAAAGAGGTTAAGTTAGCAGAACGTATTATTATAGAAAATTATCTTTCAGCTAAGTTTAATATTAGTTTAGGAGCTAATGATTTATACACACAAGATAATACGGCTAATGGGGACTTTGATCATCATGTAGCTGGTATTGGGCAAGCATCTGATGGAACAAACCACACAAGGTCAAGAGGTACAGGTACTGTTAGAATAGACAATGCATCTTCACTATCAAATAACGACTTTCTTATTTGGGGTGAAGAAACAAAAACTCCAACCTATGATTTTTCTACCAATACCACTAATTATACTGAACAATTAAACTCTACATGGCGCGTTAGCAAAATAAATGATTTAGGTACGGTTAGAGTAAGGTTTATTTTAGACAATTATGATTTAACAGGTAAACAAGCATGCCAACCGTTACAATTGGTAGTGGATAATGATAGTGATTTTTCTTCGCCAACTAATATATATGATTTAACTTTTAATGGTGCGGAAACAAGAGCTACAGCTGATAATGTTGTATTTAATGATGGAGATTATTTTACGCTTCGTTATGTAGATGAAATCGTTTGGGATGGTACTACATATTTTAACGGGTCAGGTGTTGCCAATGCCCCAGATAATACCGATAGTTGTTTAAAACTTACTGTTAAGCCTGGTGCAACGGGTATCTTAACTGCTGATGCTCATGTAAGAGAGGTTGAAGTAGAAACTGGAGCTATTTTAAATGTATCTGATGGTATCTTATTAGAAACCGAAAATCAAGTTGACATCAATGGTGTTATAGATTTACTTGGTGAAGCGCAGCTTATCCAAAATCATAATCTTATAACCTCTAATTCTGGTACTGGATTTTTAATAAAAAGACAACAAGGTGTTGGTAATTTATTTAACTATAATTATTGGAGTGCACCTGTTAATAATGGAGGTTTCTGGCAAATAGCTAATCTTGAAGATGTTAATGGCGTTGTTAATTTTACGCCTGCGCTTGATGCCAACCCAGCAACTGCACCTATAACTTTAAGCTCTGAGTGGCTGTATACCTACAATGACATTTCCAATACTTATGCACTTTGGCAACAAATAAATAACACAACAAATCTATCTCCTGGTATTGGTTATACCATGAAAGGGTCTGGTGCTGCTGGATTACAAGAATATATTTTTAGAGGCACACCTAACGATGGTAATTATTCGTATTCTGTTAATGCAGGAGATGATTTTTTAGTTGGTAATCCGTACCCATCTGCATTAAGTGCTAATCAATTTATAAATGACAATCTATTAGTAATTGATGGTTCTCTACGCTTTTGGGAGCAATTTGCAACAAACAATAGTCATATATTACGTGAATACGAAGGTGGATATGCGGTTTACAACTTAATGATGCCTTTACCTGCTGTTGCTGATGCCTCTGGTTTAACTAGTGGTAATGGAACGACCTCTAATGCTGCACCAACACCCAATGTTCCTGTTGGTCAAGGCTTTTTTGTAACTATAGACAATTCTGGAAGTCTTGTGTTTAATAACCAACAAAGAGCTTTTGCTAGAGAATCTTTAAATGAATCTATTTTTTATAAAACTAGTAATAAACTTAAAAAAGTTTCCAACATAGATTCTAGAACTAAAATTTGGTTTTCTTTTGTTGAACCTGGAAATCGCAAAAAAATAATAGGATTGGGTTATGATGAGGATAATGCTACATATAACTATGATAATGGATATGATAGTAAGGTTAGCGAATCGGATATACTACGTAACGATTTACATTGGGTTTTAGATGATAAAAAACTAGCTATACAAGCTTTACCTAGCATTAATATTGAAGATGAATTACCATTAACCATGGAGATTACAGATTCTGGAATTTATAAATTTGGTATAGATAAATCATCAAATTTACCAGACAATATTAATATTTACTTAAAAGATAAAACTACAGGCTTAAACCATAATTTAATAACCTTAGATGAGGCTGAGGTATTTATAAATACCAATGACGATAAACAAAGGTTTTCTATAGTATTTAAAGCCGAAAATGTGTTAGACGTTGATGATATTAATAAAACCAACTTTAAATTAGCTTACAACAATCAATCTAAAGATGTATTATTATATGGTATTGAAGATTTAAATAAAATTCAGTCTATTTCTATTCATAACATGTTGGGGCAAAATATGCTAGATTTAAAATCTATAAAATCTAAAACCATAAATGTCTCTAATATAAGTAACGGTACTTATATTGTAAAAGTAAACTTGAAAAATAATACAACGCTTAAACCTTATAAATTTGTAAAATACTAAGCTGATTTTATTTTAGATTTAATAACAAACCTCACAGATTTTTAAATTTGTGAGGTTTTATTTTTTCTACTTATCAATATATCATTTATTAATTACAATACATTTTTATGATAATTATAATATTATTAAAATTTATTATCGCCATCTAACAAATCACCTAAACCTCCAAGTATACTACCTTCTCCTTTGCTATGCCTACCGCTTTTAGTCGCTGTAGATAAAACACGACCAGCTAATCTACTAAATGGTAAAGATTGTATATAAACGGTTCCTGGTCCTTTAAGTTTAGCAAAAAACAACCCTTCGCCACCAAATATGGTATTCTTTATACCTCCAACAAACTCAATATCATAATCTACAGTATGATCAAAACCAACAATACACCCTGTATCTACTTTTAAAATTTCTCCAGCCGATAATTCTTTTTTAGCCATAGTACCACCTGCATGAACAAATGCCATACCATCACCTTCTAATTTTTGCATGATAAAACCTTCGCCACCAAAAAGACCACTTCCCAATTTTTTTGAGAACTCAATACCAACACTAACACCCTTTGCTGCACAAAGAAAAGCATCTTTTTGACAAATAAATTTACCACCAAATTGTGTTAAGTCTATAGGTATAATTTTACCTGGATATGGAGATGCAAAAGATACATTGCGTTTACCTGTTAGATTGTTATAGAAAGCTGTCATAAATAAACTTTCTCCTGTTAGAATACGTTTTCCTGCACCCAATATTTTTCCTAAAAATCCAGAATCTTTTTGCGAACCATCACCAAAAATAGTTTCCATTGTTATGCCTTCATCCATCATCATAAAACTACCTGCTTCGGCTACAACACCTTCTTGAGGGTCTAGTTCTATTTCTACATATTGCATTTCTTCGCCATAGATTCTATAATCAATTTCGTGTGCTGTCATTTTTTTAAAGTTTATTTATTTAACGGTATACTTATATTTGTTTATATGTAGATTTTCTATGCGTTTTGTTACATTTTTTTAATTAAAAAAATAAACAAACTGCTCACTAACGCTTTACCTTAATACTCCACTCAAAATTAAATGTAGAAACCACAACACCATCTTGGTTTGTACCAACAGATTGCATCCAAAGGGTTTGCCCCTCACCTGTTTCTATAGCTTTATCAATTAAGGCATCTATAGCTTTACCATCTTGGCATACAAAACTAATCTTACCTGTTGCTTTTTTTGTAAAAGTAGCCTTGTTAGATATTACTAACATAGATATGCGCTTCTCTGATTGTCCAATTTTACTTATCATGAGTGCCCCTGTCGAAAATTCGGCTGCCATGCCTTGCACTGCCCAAAACATCGATTTAAAAGGGTTTTTATTTATCCATTTATATCTAACTGCTACAGTACATTGATTCTCATCAATATGTTTTGTTCTCACCCCACATAGGTATGCAGATGGTAATTTATACATCGTGTAAGCATTTAATTTTCTTGGTGTTAAGGCCATTTTAGTTTAATTAATTTTCTACTAAGTTATAAAATAATCACATAGCATTAAATGTTAAAATAATGTTAATTTATAGTACCTTGTGTAACATAGTACCTTTTTTAAGACATATATTTGCATAAGAAACTATTATACGTTTTACAAATCATGTTAAATAATCATCAAAAAAATATAGCAACGTTTATCCACTTATCTACATTTAGTAGGTTTTTTATTCCTTTTGGTAATTTAATTGGCCCTATAGCATTGTGGCTTATAAATAAAGATAAATCAGATTTTGTGGATAGACATGGTAAACAAGCTATAAATTTTCAAATAAGTATTTTATTATATGTTCTTATAATAGGCGTTTTAACCATTCCCTTTTTTCTATTTAGTTTTTTTACAGGCATTGACATTTTTCATATTAGTGGAGCATTAGATTTTCAGTTTAGTTTTAAAAGACTTTCTCCTGTTTTCTTTATAGCTGGTGGCTTTGGTGCTTTTGTAGTATTTAGCTTTTTATTAGAGTTAGCTTTGGTTGTAAGGGCAAGTTTAAAAGCTAGAGATGGCGAGTTATATAATTATCCATTTACCATAAAATTTTTAAAATAAATAAGTATAATCATCAATCTAAATCAAATCATCATCAATCAAAAAATGAACCGTTTAAAAAATCAAAAAACTTTAAAACATGAGATGCGTTATTCTTATAAATAACACATCAAACAGGTTTAATGCTAATCATATTAAATCTCTAGAAACAAAAACAACACATGAAAATAGAAAACACTAAAGCACAAATGCGTAAAGGCGTATTAGAGTTCTGCATATTATCGGTCTTAAAGGACGACGATGCTTATGTTGCAGAAATTCTAAACACTTTAAAAGCAGCAAAACTGCTTGTCGTGGAGGGTACAATCTATCCTTTATTAACACGACTTAAAAATACAGGTCTTTTAAATTACAGATGGGAAGAGTCTACATCTGGCCCGCCAAGAAAATATTATAGTTTAACAGAAACTGGCAGATTATTTTTAAAAGAGCTTAACACGACTTGGAGTGAATTACACAACGCCGTAACCATTGTAACCAAACCTAAAAAATCAAACAATGAATAAAACAGTCAATATAAATTTAGCAGGTATCTTTTTTCATATAGATGAAGATGCGTACATGAAATTACAACGCTATCTTGAGGCTATAAAACATTCATTTACAGACTCAGAAGGTCGTTCTGAAATTATATCAGATATAGAAGCTCGCATTGCCGAACTTTTTAATGAACGCTTAAAAAACGAAAAACAAGTTGTTCGTATTAAAGAATTAGACGAGGTTATTGCCATAATGGGACAACCTGAAGATTATTTAATTGATGATGATATTTTTGAAGATGAACCAAATCAAAAACCTAAAAATTCAGTTTCAAAAAAACTATACAGAGATACAGAAAACTCTTATATAAGCGGTGTATCTTCTGGGCTAGGTCATTATTTTGGAATAGATGCTATATGGATTCGTTTAGCTTGGATACTTTTAATATTTGGAGCAGGTACAGGAATATTACTTTACATTCTTTTATGGATTTTGGTCCCTGAGGCTAAAACAACAGCCGAAAAAATAATGATGATTGGAGAACCTGTTAATATTAGTAATATTGAAAAACAGATTAAGGATGGCTTTGAAAACGTATCTAGCACAGTTAGTGGTGTGGCCAAAAGTGTTTCTGATTCGGTTAGTAATGCAGCAAAAAACGTAGATTTAAAAAAACAAAGTAATAAAATAAAATCGACTTCCAAAACGTTTTTTGATACTTTGGCTGATATAGTCATGCTGCTTTTAAAAGTACTTGCAAAATTTATTGGTATACTTTTAATATTTATAGGTGCTGCTATGTTAATTGCCTTAATTATTGGTGTATTTTCATTGGGTGCTGTAAATATTATTAATATTCCAGACATTAACTTTATAGAAATGGCTAATACAGGTGGTTTACCTATTTGGTTGCTATCACTATTTTTATTTTTTGCTGTGGGTATTCCTTTTTTCTTCCTGTTTTATTTAGGTTTAAAAATTCTTATAACCAATCTAAAATCTATAGGCAAAATTGCTAAATTTAGTCTTTTAGGTTTATGGATTATATCCATAATAGGGTTATCTATAGCAGGTATAAGACAGGCTAACGAACATGCTTTTAACGAAAGCTACACAAAAAAAGTAGAGCTTCCCATAACCAAAACAGATACGTTACACGTTAAAATGTCTAGTAAAAACAATCGTGGGTTTAATTTTAATAGATATGACAATAGTTTTAAAATAATCACCAATAAGGACGGCACTAAAATGCTATATACCTCTAACATACGTATCATGGTAAAATCTACTACAGATACTTTAGCAAGTATAGCTATAGAAAAAAGCGCAGATGGTAATAATTATGATAAAGCTATGGCAAGAGCTATAGATATAAATTATGATTATGAGTTAAACAATAACACACTCTTACTTAACCCATTTTTTACAACAAATGCAAAAAACAAATTTAGTGGTCAAAAAACAAATATTATATTATACGTACCCATAAACAATGTTGTTTACTTTAATAATAGTACATCTTCATTTTTAAATACATCATCTCGTAATGATAATATTGTTTTAAAAAGTTATACTAATCATTATTTAAAAATATTGGATGATGATATCATATGTTCAGATTGTCCTGAAGAAGGCAACAAGCTAAATAAAACAGAAAATCAAAATCTTAAAATTAATAATGATGGCCTAGAAATCAATGCCAACGACAGTAGTATTAAAATTAATAATAACGGTATAGAAATTAAATCAGACGATGTAGAAATCAACATAAACTAAACCCATAACAATTCATCATCAATTATTAACAATTCAGATATTTAAGTTATTAATCTAAAACATTTTAAAAGATATTTGAATCATAAATTAATCATCAAAAAACGAACAATCATGACAACATTAATTAAATTCATTGTAGCCACAGTACTAAGTTTAATGCTTTTTTCTTGTAATTTCGATATTAACTTAGGCTCTGGAGTTAGAGGAGATGGCAATGTAATAACCAAGGAACGTGTTATTAATCAATCATTTTCTACCATAAAAGCTATGGAAGGTTTAAATGTACATATTACTCAAGGGGACTCCGAAAGTATAACCGTAGTAGCCGACAAAAATTTACACGAGCTCATTATAACCGATGTAGAAAATGGTGTTTTAAAAATTCATACTAAAGAACAAATTAATAAAGCGTCTTCTAAGAAAATTAATATTACATTTAAAGATGTATCTAAGATTATCTCTTCTAGCGGTAGTAACATCTACACGACAGATTTAATGACTATAGAGCATTTAGATTTAAAATCTTCTAGCGGCAGTAACATAAAACTAGAGGTTAAATCTAATACTATAACATGTAAATCTTCCAGTGGTAGTAATTTAAGATTATCTGGACAAACCACTAAATTAAATGCTACAGCATCTAGCGGAAGTAATATTAAAGCCGCTGATTTAATCGCAGAATCTAGTGAAATAAAAGCTAGTAGCGGTGCAAATGTTACCATAAACACCTCTAATACCTTGATGGCAAGAGCTAGTAGTGGTGCAGATATAAGGTATTACGGAAATCCTAAAACTGTAGATAAAAACGATAGTTCATCTGGTAGTATTAAGCAAAAATAGAATACAATTTATATAAAATATTATTAATCTTAACCGTCTTTAACTTTACTAAAAGTTAAAGACGGTTTTTATCTTATATTTGTCCTTTATTAATCCTTATTATCAAATGAAAAAAAGAATTACACTACTATTCAATTTACTAATTTGTTTTACCATTACAGCCCAAACGTTAGAAAAAGTAAAAGGAAACAGAGTTGTTATTACACAACTTACAGATATAAGTCCGTTTCATAGTATTGCTTTAGATGAAGATTTTGACATAGAAATCATATACAATAAAGTACCCATGGTAGAGGTTGAAACCGATGGTAATTTACAGGAATTTATTGCTTTTCAAGTTATAGATAGTGTCTTAACATTTAACAAAACTAGACGAATAACATCCAAAAAAAGATTAAATATTAAAGTTAATTATGATGATGCCTTGAGGCATATTGAAACCTCTGGTGATGCTAAAATACACTCACTAACTACCATGAATTTAGTTGATGGTAGTTTAAAAGCTACGGGAGAATCTAAAGTTGGGCTTACAATAAAATCTAACTCGTTTAAATTTGAAGGCGATGATAAAGCCAAAGTAAAACTGAATGTAGTCACCGAAAATTGCTCAATAAATTTAAGTGGTAATACTAGGTTAGAAGCCTTTATTAGCAGCACACAATTTGCTGGTGTATTTTATCAACGTGCTGTTGCAGATATTGAAGGCTCTACTAACGAAGCTACTATAGAATTAGATAACAATACAAAATTTGAAGGTAAAAACTTTACTATAAACACATGTAACATTATCTCTCAAATAGGTGGTTATGCTAATCTAGAAGTAACTGACAACATTACTATTGAAGCTTCAGGGACGAGTGTCATAAATTTATATAAAGACCCTAAAATAATTATAAATAAATTTTCGGATACGGTTAAGCTACTTAAGAAAGTAAAATAAGTTTTAAACTTATAATTCAAATAGAACTTAAATTTATTAAGCAAAGAACGCATTCTCAAAAAGAATGCGTTCTTTGCTTAATAGTTATAAAAGGAATAGCTTTAAGAATCAAAATCTCGCTAAAAAAACGGGATTAGTTCAACTTACAATTTTTAGTACGTCTTATAGCTTCTCAAAATTGAGTTTCACTAATAAACAGGTACAGCTTCTTTTTCCCAATTAGAAAGAGCTCCTTTTAATGCTTCTGCTTTTTTTGTTTCTGTATCTATTAAATTATTTGTTTCAGATACATCTTTTACAACATTAAACAATTTATATAATCCAGAGTGGTATTTAATAAGCTTCCAATCTCCATCAATAACTGCGGCATATTGATCTTCATAACTTCTAAAGAAAAATAAATTTCGCTTATCAATATCACCTCCCTTTAAGATAGGCATTAAACTCTTTCCTTGAATAGTGTTATCTTGATAAGGCTTACCTGAAGCTATTTCTATTAACGTAGGAAACAAATCTATAGACTGAACAGGGATATCGGTAGATGTATTGGCTTTTGTAACACCAGGATACAATACCATAAATGGTACTCTTGCACCGCCTTCTCCAAGTGTATTCCCTCCCTTTTTACCGCCACTTAATGGGGCATTTGTAAACGCTCCACCTTGATCAGAAATTAATATAATAACTGTATTATCTGCAATCCCTTTTTCTTCTACAGAGGCTCTTATACGACCTACAGATTCATCTAAAGCCTCAACCATAGCAGCGTAATGCGCATACTTTTTATCTAATCCTTTTTCTTTGTACTTTTTAAGTAAATCTTTTCGTCCAACAAAAGGTCCATGAACGGTATAGTACCAAAACGAAAGCATAAATGGGTCTTTTTTATCGTAGGTTTTTATAAAATCTGTTGCCTTGTCTGTTAAAACATTAGTAAGATAATCTCCTTCTTTTATACCAGACTTTAAAAACTGTTTAGGGTCTTCTTTCGTCTTAAAAAACGGATAGTAATAACTTTTTGGATGACCAGCATCCGTAGTGCCATAAACACCATCAAACCCCTGCTGGTCTGGATAATGAGCTTGCTCACCTAAATGCCATTTACCAACAAACATGTTGTAATACCCTAAGTCCTTTAATTTTTCAGCATAGGTAACTTCGCTTAATGGTAACCAATTTCGAGAAGGCATTTGCACAGGATCTTTTGGCCAGAGATTAAATTCCTTTTCTTCATTTTCCGATATATGTCTTACAAAACCCATACGCACAGCTTCTTTTCCTGTTAGAATAGATGCACGGCTTGGACTACATGTTGGCGTTGGAATATAGGCTCGATTAAAATCTAATGATTCACTTTTTAATTTATCAATATTAGGTGTTTCAAAAATAGAATTTCTATACCCTAAATCTCCCCAACCCCAATCGTCTACAAAAAGCAATACAATGTTTGGTTTATCTGATTTTTCTAATTTTGCCTCTTCTTTTGTTACCTGACCTTTGCAGCCTATTAAAGATATTGAAAGCGTTAAAATTGATATAATACTTAAAAACTTATTCATTTTTATTTTATTTGATAGGTTGCGAACAATAGCTGATATCAGACACTTCTATTCCTCTCTTATTTATTTTTTACTCTTGATAATTATTTGTGATGATTTTAAACCCTTTGATGTAGCGGTTACCTTTATTTTTCCAATGTCTCCCTTTTTAGAGCGTACAATAACGAGTGCCATACCATTAAACACTTTTCTATTTAAAGCTTGAAAAGATTCATGACTTACAGGGTTTCCATTACCAACCCCTATTATTTCTCCTGGACCAGAGATAGAATAATTAATTGAGTTATGACTTCTAGGCACCATTAAATTATTATTATCGGTAACCTTAACCGTTATAAATGATAAATCTTTACCATCGGCTAATATAATACTTCTATCTACTTCTAACTTAATTTGAGAAGTTTCTCCCGTAGTCTCGACAAGGTCTTCTGCCCATTTCTTTCCATTTTTATAAGCTACAACATTTAATTTACCAGAGCTATAAACTACGTTATCCCATCGTAATCGATATTGATATTTACCTTTCTTTTTTCTCCCTAAGGAAACACCATTTAAAAACAATTCTGCTTCATCCCCAGAAGTATAAACAAAAACTGGTGTTATTTCCCCAACACGTTCAGGCCAATTCCAATGTGGTAATATATGCGCCATAGGTTCATTTGGCAACCATTTAGATTTGTAAAGATAATACCTGTCTTTAGGAAAACCGCACAAATCTACAATACCAAAATAAGAACTTCTAGGAGGTATTTGTCCAGACATTTTTTTCAACTCAGCCTTCATTCTTGCCTTTTCGGCAGGATCTGTAAAATTTAACAAGTTAGTTTTATCCTTATTATATGGTGTGGGTTCTCCTAAATAATCGAAACCCGTCCAAACAAACTCGCCAAAAACCCATGGATATTTATCTTGTGCTTCAAACTCTATATCGGGGCGATATGCCCATTTTGGGGCAGAAAAATCATAACTACTCACTTGAAAATAACCGCCAGAACCTTCTTTTTTATTTTCAGAAAAAGGGAAGAAATACTCACCACGGCTACTTATTGTTGACGCTGTCTCACTACCATATAGAGGCAAATTTGGATTGGCTTTACGAAAATCTTCGTACATGTGAGGTTTATAATTAAAACCAAATACATCGGCTGTTTTCTCAAAACCATTACTAGCACCTTCGGGTCTACTGTTACCAAACGTTGTAGGTCTGGTTGAATCTAAAGAACGGATTATATCTGCTAATTTGGCTGCTATAGGAGCATCATTACTATGGCGCAATTCTATCATTTCATTACCTGTGCTCCACATAACTATCGATGGATGATTTCTATCTCGCTTAACCATAGCCTCTAAATCTTTTTCATGCCATGTACCAAAATGATTTGAATAATCGTTATCCACTTTACCTTTTTGCCAAACATCAAAAGCTTCTACTTGTACCAACATACCCATCTTATCACACAAATCTAAAAACTCTGGAGCTGGCGGGTTATGTGCCGTTCTAATAGCATTGACACCAAACGATTTTAAAATTTCTATTTGACGTTCTATAGCCCTTACATTTATAGCAGCCCCCAATGGTCCTAAATCATGATGCTGGCAAACTCCTTGCATTTTTATATTTTTTCCATTTAAAAAAAATCCTTCTGCTGTATATTCTATATGCCGTATACCAAAAACGGTCATATAGGTATCTAAAACAATATCATTTTTTAATAACGTTGTCTTTACTTTATATAAGTTTGGAGTCTCTAAATCCCAGAGTTTAGGATTCTTAATTTTAATTTTACATGGTAAATAATATGGTATTTTAACCTCGGTTATTTTTTGAGGGTTTACTTCATTGGTGAAGATTTCATGAATAAGATCTACGTCATCTATATCGCCTTTAATATCTGTTTTAATATCAATTTCGGCAAGCTCTGATGATACTTTAGGTATAGTTACAAATGTTCCCCAATGATTGATGTGAGTTTGATTGGTTTTAACCAAACGTACGTTACGATAAATACCGCCACCAGGATACCAACGCGAAGATGCCTCTTTATTATCTAATCGAACCGCTATTGTGTTTTCTTTTCCAATTTTTATATATCTAGAAATATCAAATCTAAACGACGAATATCCATACGTCCACTCGCCTACATATCCCCCATTTACCCATAGGGTTGTATTAGACATAGCACCATCAAACTCAATAAACACTTTTTTACTTGTATCCGTTTTAGGAGACATAAAGGCTTTTCGGTACCAACCTATGCCTGCCCATGGTAATTTACCTGTTTGATTAGGTAAATTGGCTCTAAAAGGCCCTTCTATACCCCAATCGTGAGGTAAATTTAATGTACGCCAATTTGCATCATCATAATCAACCTCATCTATATTTTTAGGCTCATTACGCATTGTACCGTCTGGCATAGCGCCAAACCTTGCAAATTTCCAGTTATCATTAAACGATTGAATTTCTCGTTGAGCCCAAGTGAAACTTATAAAAAAACAAATAAAAACGATTGACAAACACTTTTTCTTTAGCATAAATATATTCTGAATGGAAAAATAATTCCTTCTTTAATTATTGATTTTTAAATTGATTATACTCAGGGTTTACCTTGGCATTTTTAAAACGTGACCTATTCTTCCACATATCGTATGTGGCTTTTAATTGTATTGAAGCTTCTGGATATTGTCCTTGATCATCCGTTTTTTTAATCCAATCTTGCAATGCTTTTCTATGCGTTTCCAGGATTTTTAAATGCGATTTATTTAAAGCCAAATTGTTTATTTGATGTGGGTCGGCTTTTAGGTCGTAAAGTTCTTCCTCTGGACGAATTCCAAACCAATGTAACTCTTGGTAAGCCGTTAGTTTACCTTCTTTATGCAACTTCTTAAAATCTTTTACAATAGGCTTATTATCTCTGTAGCCTGCTTGTAGCATAGGTCTATCTGGAAAATAGTTTTTTATGTAACGGAAATCTTTAGAAACTACTGTTCTAATTCTATCTATAGTATAATCGCAACGATCTCTGGCTCCAATCACAAATTTTTGTGCTGCATACGATTTACCAAACAAATCTTGACCATCTATATGAGGTGGTAATTCTACGCCTCCCATAGCTAGAGTTGTAGCAGATATATCTAATAAAGATACCAAATCATGTCTAATAGCACCGGCTTTAAGTACTGGGTGTTTTCCATTAACAATTAATGGTACATGCATGCCGCCTTCATAACAAAATTGTTTGTGCCTTAGTGATGAATTACTACCGTGATCTGAAAAGAAAAATATAATGGTATTCTCCAACTCACCATCCGCTTTTAGTTTATCTAAAATATGTTTAACTCTAACATCTGAGCCTCTATTAGCATTATAATGTTCTGTCCAAGCTATACGTTGCGATGGTATATTAGGAAAATATGGAGGTAATGGCACATCGTTAATAGCCAGTTTCTCTCCGTCTCTAACGTACTTAGCATCTTTTTTACCCCCCATAATTTGTACTTGTCCAAACCAAGGTTGACTTTTATCTGGTCTAGAATTCCACACATAATTATCTACGGTCATATAGTCTTTAGCAAAGTTTCCTTGCCATCCGTTCATGCCTGCTTTATAATCGTCGGCTGAGCCAACATCATATAATACCGTTCTATCGTAATGAAAATTATAATCGTCTTTCCCACTATTAAACGTAAAATAGCCAGCGTCTTTCATTAACTCAGGGATGGTTTTAATACCATCTGGCAATAAAATACGTAAGGCTTCAGGAACTATTTCTCCGTTAGTATATCTACTAGATCTATGGTTTTGCGTCCCTATAGTTGTTTGCATAACGCCTGTAATAAGTGCTGATCTGGCAGCAGAACAAACAGGTGCAGTTGCATATGCCCGTTTAAACAGCACACCATTAGATGCTAATTTATCAATAATTGGAGTATGTCCAGAATTTATTGAATCTCCGTAACACCCCATAAATGGAGATAAATCTTCGGCTATAATCCAAAGTATATTAGGTTTTTGAGTTATTTTATCTGCTTTTTTTTGAGCTTTGCATGACATTAAGGAAAGTAAACAAACAACAATAAGGGTTTTTAAAATTTTCATCTTCATAATATTTAAAATCTTATTGTGTTACTTCTACAAAGTATACATCATGCGGTTTTAAAACAGGTTTTGAACTTGCTGGAATGCCCTTTAATATATCTATACAGTTTATATTTTCGTTTCCTTTAAGTTTAATATTTAAAGTTGCATCAGTTTTACCTACATTAACAACAGATAATATATAATGTCCCGCTTCATTTTTAACGACTTTCCAGATACAACCTTTTGTTTTTGTTGCATTATTTTCTGTAATCTCAATGTCTGATAATAAGTGTCTTTCCTTTAGAATGACTAAAGCTTTTTCTTTAATTTTTACTACCGAATTTAATTCTATTAGTGTACCGTTACCAGCTTTTAGTTTTGGTAATGGCTTTCCGTATTCGTTATTTAAAAAACTTTTATCATCTTTAATAACTGTTCCTCCATTATTTAGATATGTTTGAATAGCATTAAACTCTTTTTCTGTTACAAAAGGAGTTTTATAGCCTAAAAGTATATCCCAACTATTATGATTTTGTTTTTCTATAATATTTTGGGTAACAAAACCTAAAGGAACACCTTCAAAATTTAAAGCCTTATACAATTTAAAAAGATCATCCATATGTTTATCTTTATTAATTGCCGAGGTTTTAGAATAAAATATGCGCAAAGGTTTTCTTTGGCGTTGCATAGCCATAATTGCTTTAGAATTGGTATTTAAATCAATTAACGTCATAGCAACCTCGTTAGTAACTCTTGGTTGCTGGTTATTTGAACCTGCATAACCTTTATCTTTTATTGCTCTTTTAGATACAGCACCATCTGCCGTTCTTGGCCAATACCATATTTGACTTGCTGTCATCCCATAACTATGTGCTAACCAAAATGATGCTCTTGCAAACTTTGGATCTAAATATAAATCTCTTGATCTAACGGTGGATAAATAATGTAATTCTGAATTAAAATTAATTTTATTTGGGCTTACAGATTTCATAAAATCGTAACCCATACAAAGTTCTCGCCAATCAAAAGCATAATGTGCTTCCCATTTTTTAGGCTTACCCCAAGTGTTCTTATGTTGCGCACCAGAATCATTACCAACAATACCACTTAAATTTGTTAATGCCTCTAAATCTATACCATGGATTCTTTTGTTTTCCGTCCATAGATTTGGCATAATTTTTAAATGAACTTTAGCTTCTGGATCGTGCTTTGTAATTTCAGATTTTAAAAAAGCATACCAATCGGTAACTCTATCCATATTAAATAAAGACCAATCATACCAAATAGGAGTGCCTTGTAAACTTATATCTATGGGTATTTTTATAGTTACATCACTAAATGATGAAAAACTCGTATTCCAAATAGAATTTAATGCTTCAATATTTTTATGTCGTTCTTTTAACCAAGTCTTAAATTTATCGATAGTGAATTTAGAAACAGATCCAGAAGCCCATGGTAACTTTTTCTTTTTAGCATCAGTATATGTAAAAAAATGAGGTTCATTACAAAGCATATACCCTAGTTGCGTAAACTTTTTACCTGCCATTTTAGGAACAACATTTCCTAATAATTTTTTCTGAATTATTCTAGCACCAGGATGGTCTATATCGTAAGCCGTGTAGGTGTCTTCTCGCATACTAAATTGAGCACCGTATTTAGATTTAGCCCACTTTGGTACGTTTTTATGATTCATAAAAACAAATCCCAAAGTACCATCTGGTTTTATATTAAGTTCATTTTCTATTCTAGGATTTATAGCACCATCTTCGGTAACTAAATATGAAGGCGTTATAAAAAATCCGTCAAGATTACCATGATATTCTGTGAGTGCTTTAGTTTTAGGTTTCCATGAATAATCTGCCAAAAAAACAGGCGCATTATTATATATTAATTGGTCTTTTTCTACGTTAACCTTGGCCCAATCTACACGAACACTCGGTTTTCTAAACACCTTATTTTTAATCAATAATTGTAGATAATCTGAAGCTTCATCTAACATTGAAATAACATCATTTCTTTCAAAATCTGCTAATTCGTTAGCCATTTTAGTAGCGTTCTCTTTATACGATTGAACACGTTTAAAAGATGCTGTGTTAGCATCAATATGTTTTTCGTCCCAATTTGCAAACTTTAAAAAAACCTCAGCTGTTCTAACCGTAGTTTTTTCTTTCAAAACATCAATGCCTCTTTTTTCAGCTTTCGAAATTAAATTTTCGAGAATTTTTATTTTGTTTTTAGCTTCTTTTTCTAAAGATTGCGATGTACATACTGATGTGACAATAAACATCAAAAAACATATAAAACACTTCATTTATTTTTTATTTTTTTAACAAGATAACTTATGATTGATTAGACCTTTTAACCGCTACTAATGCGTCTTTATTTAACATCTTGTTTTAAGGTAGCAAAGCCTTTATTCTTTTTAATTTTTAAAGTCTTTTTAGAAACAGCATCTGCTTTTAAACTTAGTTTACAATTTCCTTTATACGTATTATTGCTAATTTCAACATTTTTACAATGTTTTAAATCGAACATATGCGCCTCAGGGTATAATTGTTTTTCGGTAGTTGTTTGTTTTATTTTATTCCCTCTTATAATCAAGCCATCTACTCGATTTGCCCAAACAATACGATTGTCAAAAGTTTCTATACTATTGTTTTCAAAAACTATATGTCTATCATAAGATATTGTTTGGTCAAATGTTTTACCTAAACGGGGCGATATATTTAAAATAGCGTGTTCTGATCCTCCATAAGCACAATGTACAAATCTATTGTTTCTAATAATAACATCTTCTACATTACCAGACTCAAACCAATAAAACGTTTCGCCTCTTAACATAATAGAAGACATCATTGAAGACAAATCGTTATCCTCTATAATAATGCGTTTTGGTGTTTTTATTATAATATTTCTAGCTCTGTGGTCTCGTATTGTATTACCTCGCATTGTAAATACAGGATTCCAGGTTTTATTTTCAAGAATATCACCTTGTTTTAAATCTGAAGGTAAATTACTAGCAAATGTTATATCTATGTAGGTTTCATTTATAACATTAACACTGGTAACAACACCCTCATCTGCTCTTTGAGGATTAGGCTGTTTTATAAACCAAATAGCATCTCCAACACCTACAAATTGAAATCCTCTTTGCTCAAAATGTTTTAGAGCAACTCGTACTGTTTTATTATCTAAAATCTTATTGACTTCTACATAAGTGCCATGTACATTTGTACCATCATCATACATACCTTCTATTCTACAACTTTCTATTAAAATATTGCCTTTACAGTTTGCAAAATGTGTAGCATCTGCAGTTGCAGAAATAACACGGTCTGACCCTTCTCGTATATAAATACCAGAATTTAAAATATTAATATCTTCTGAACGCTCAAACAAAAAGCCCATACCTAAAGCATGATGGATAACAATTTTTTTGAAATTAATATTTTTTGATTTCCTAACTAGAAATGCTGGTGCGTATCTATCTTTTTCTCGATCACCTTTAGCATTTAAAACACTACCTACTCTAGGATAATACTTCAAATGTTTTTGATACATACGCAAGTTCCCATTTGGTATTTTTTTTACTAAATCTGGGTCATAAGTCATATCCCATGCACCATAATCTACAGCCTTGGTTTCTTTATTATGAGACAGTGTACTACCTAGCATGCTATATTCAAAGCCATCAATATCTGGAAAAATAATTCTACCACGTTTTAATTGCCATGAAAATCCATCAACATATGGTTTAACATCTATGTAATGCTCTGCTTTATTAACATCAATAACATCGGCTTGAAAAACAAAAGGTATATCCCAATCTATAGTGAGATTAGTGATGTCTATTTTATTACAATCTTCGAATACAAAAGGTGCCAATGCCCCGTGAAAAATAAATTCGGAACCTTGACCATCAATTTCAACTGAATTAAAACCTTCAAAATTGAAAATTATTTTTTTAAATCCATTTCCATGATTAGTAATGTACAAAAACTTCCCTATAGCATAATCTGGATTAAAACGATATACCCCTTTTTCAAAAACAAGTTTAATATCCTTGTCTTTAGCATTTTGTATAACGTCCCTAATGGTAAGTGACATATCGCCTTCCATATGTTTAATATTAATAATCTCTTTAGCATTTGCTATAGAAACCATAAAAAATATTGAAATAAAAAGATATTTATATGTTATATACTTACTCATAGTATGTTGTTGTTTTTTTGGTGTGCTTGAAAATTAAATTATAAAATGTAAAAATAAAACTCTAAATAAAGCAATAATGTAACCATAAGTATAAATATTGTCTTTCTGGGTTTAAAAACGCAATAAATAACTTTTGCTTTTATTCTAGACTCAGATACTGAGACTAACATGAATGATAAACGTTTAATTAATACATTAATATTTTCTATAACGCTTTATCTAACTCAATATCAATAAATCTAAATAACCCCAATGGTATATTAATTTCTGCTATTTTAGATGTGCTAACTTTATATGTTGTTTTATTAATAATATCGGTTATTTTTATTGGCAAAACTTTATGAAATTTCACTTTTGCTAAACGCTTTTTGGGGTTTAAATAACCATTATCTATTATAGTTAGTCGTAAATGTTTTGGAGATGTTTGCGCCACCACCCAAGCCACATCGCCTTCTACAGTTAAAGGCAATTCTTTTGCACTTGCTTTTATGTCTGCTTCAATAGTCTTGTAATATTGATTTGCCTCAAACGCTTGTTTACCATTTGATGAATAATAACTTTTCCCGTCGGTAATATATTCCTTTAAAATATTTTTATAAAATGGATGCAGATTATCTTCTAATAATCCTCTGGGTGCATTTTTTACTGCAAACACACCTTTTTGAGGCGGGGTAATAAGTACCAAACCATTATTATATGGTGCTAAAAAATTTAACCGCCTTTCTTTAACACCAGCAGCATATCTAGAAAAATCCCAAGTTGTAACTGGTGCCGCTGGCCAACTACCATTCATTCTACTAAAAACATAAGGGTTTTCTTTTAAAAATGTTTCATCAAAAAAAATGGTTGGTTTAACATTTGTGCCTTCATTAAGAAACTGCGAATCTGGAGATGTCATACTTAAATGTACTGGCGAAAAACTAAGAATTTCGGATCGTTTAGGCACATACAAAGCGCCTGTAGCAATAAGCTCCCAGTACAAACTTAAATACTGTTGATCTACTGCAAAATTATTAATGTACTGGGCACCATTAGCGGTATGAAAAATTAACATCCTTAAAAAGTGATTAGGCAATTGTTGGTACCCTTGTTGACGAGAACGATCAAAAGCTGTATTGTCTGGTACGGATCGTGTTCCCCAGCTATTAACAGCGCCGCTTGCCCACATACCTACCCTTCCTACTAAACTTAATTCCATGGTTTTATCTGTAGTTTCTTCCATAGATGGCACAAATACATTGGCAAACTCTCCAGACATTAATCGCGACCAAGCATTTTGATAATTAGAGCCCAACCAAAATATATTTTTTGAGCGTAAAAAAATATTGGTGTTTTTATCTTGAGCATATTCTGCAAGCGGATAAATTAAATCATCTACCAAAAAATTTAAATCATTGGTATGATCTTCCATTTCGGGGTAAATTAAGACTGTTTTCTTTCTGTTAGCAAAATTCACTACTTTTTTGGTTGTTTGCTTACTAAACATATAAGGGTCATTACCATGCCCTGCCCAATATGCTATACCAGGAGCATTTGCATACGATGCCGTTATTTTTTCTAGAGCTGCATCTTGGTCTAAAATGTACTTTTTTCTGCGATCTCGTTTTTTCTTAAACTTTTCATTCCCTAGATTAGAACGATCCCAATTTTCTACGTTTGGCAAAAATGGTGCATTTAAAAAAATAGGTGATTTATAATTGGTTGTAATTTTATTTTTAAGATGTTCTAATCCCAAAGGCACTTTTTCGGTTAAAAGATAAACAGGCAATGGTGCTCTTTCCCTTTCAGGCTTTTTAAAACGTTGTAACTTATCTCTAAAATGGTTTGTATTATCTAAAATGGTTTGTATTTTTCCTTTAGGCTCTAAATTTTCTAAGCGCTTTTTCCAATTTTTATGTTGTGTATTTATAATATGAATACAGCTTCCACCACTTTGCGAACTCGCTAATAAAACACGATTTTCCACATCATCTTTCCAAATATCATTATAAGCATATTTACTTTTTAACCTTTCTACTTTAGCTGTTTTATCATTGGGATTATAAATACTAAATTGATTTCCGAATTTTGTTAGATATTGATTTTCATTTTTATCTGTAATCGTTACTGTTTGAACAATATCATAACCAAAACGCACTTTATTTATCTTATTGATAGATAATTTTTCTGTTGCCAAATCGTAATTAACTGTCAAAAAATCTTTGGCATGTGCAGAAGTTCCTAAATATATTTCTTTGTGATTATCATTATTAATATCCAAAACCTTAAAATCACCTAATGGTCTGACTCTTTTTCCTTTAATTCTTAGAGGTACTTTTTTGTATGGTAAATTTTCTAAAATATTGAAAAAATATAGTGATCCAGGTACATTCATATGATTATTAGTACCTAAAACTACTAACACTTGTTTACCACTCTTTAAATCTACAGGTCTAATAAAATTAGCTGTATGTGCTTTTATTTTTTTATCGCTGTGATTAACTTTAGTTTTATAATCTGAATAGGTTGAAGATTTTAATGTTTTAACCCATTGACCTTCTGGAGATATGTAATAGATATTTTTATCAAACCCGCCAGCTACAACATACGCTGTATCTCCTGCTTTAACAACACAAACAGCATACATTGGAGCATCATTTTTCTTGAAATCCCAAAGTAATTTACCGTTACCATCTAAACAATAAATAGTACCATCGGCGTTTGCGACCATAATTTCATCGGCACCATTACCTGTGATGTCTTGGCACCAAATATCATGATTCATAAAACCAGATAATTTATTCTCCCAAAGGGTTTCTCCTTCATATGAAACACCTAATAATGTCCCCTCAAAACTACTAGCAATTATATATGGTTTTCCATTTTTAAGCGCTGTTCTTACTTTTGAAATGGTATATGCTGTTTCAATACTATATAATGCATTATTTATTTCATCCTTTATTTGCCCATTAAGATTGGACGTAAATACAATAAAAAACAAAATAAAAAGAGTGTTAAATACTTTTATCATTTATACTATTTTATAATACTTAAAACATATTCGAAATTCGTGCCAATCCATTGAAAATGCATAAAAACTAATTTAATTAGAATATACAATCGCCATTGTATGCTTAATAACAATTAATAAGATGGCATAATTGGATACAAAAAACAGAAATATACAAAAGTAATTAGCATAATCATGAATATCGCTTCAGTTAAAAATATATTTTCCACTATGAAGCTGTATAAAAAAGATTTGACTAAGTCCTTAATCGAAAGTTTAATACTTTTAATTCCCATACTATCATAGCCGAGACGTTGCGATACAAATCCCGAATTCTTAACAATACTTCGTGTCTTCGAATTTAAAAACTGCATTTAGACACGGAACGTTAGCAAACATTTGAAGAGCAACCTATTTATACTAATAGGCAATATATACATAAACTAAAGACTCTATACTCATAGAATAAAATTTGATTTAATTATTCGATTAATTGAATAATTAACATTTCATTAATAAGGGGAAAACATTTTTTTAAAGCATTTAGAATAAAGGAAAACATTTATTAAAGGTTATTTCCTTGTAAATGGCACTTTTTTAAATAAAACATATTATAAATATTAATAATTATTATGAAGCAAATTTTCTTATTACTCACTATGTTATCTGTGACGTTATTTACAAACGCTCAATCCTTAGATTTAAGTCAACCATTACCATTAGATAGCAGTATAAAAAAAGGAGTACTTCCAAATGGTATAACCTATTACTTACATAGCACAGATGTTACAAAAGACGTAGCAAGTTATTATATTATACAAAATGTAGGTTCTATTTTAGAGAATGATAATCAACAAGGTTTAGCACATTTCTTAGAGCATATGGCTTTTAATGGAACTGAAACTTTTCCTGGTAAATCATTCTTAAATAAGGTACAAGAGCATGGTTTAATTTTTGGTAAGGATATTAATGCATATACCTCTTTTGATGAAACAGTTTATAATATTGACAACCTTCCAACGACTCCTGAATTAACAGAAGCTGGATTACAGATATTACATGATTGGTCAAATTACTTATTATTAACAGATGAAGAAATAGATGCAGAACGAGGTGTAATTAAAGAAGAGTGGCGTACCAGACAAAGTGGTCGTATGCGTGTATTTAAACAAACTATAGGTACTATGTTTGGAAATTCCAAATATCAATATAGAATGCCTATTGGCTTGATGAGCATCGTAGAAAATTTTGAATATAAGGCACTTCGCGATTTTTATCATGATTGGTACAGAACAGACTTACAGGCCATAGCCATTGTTGGAGACTTTGATGTTAGTGAAATGGAAGCAAAAATTAAGGAAAAATTTTCTTCAATTCCTGTTGTTAAAAACCCTCCTAAACGTTTCAATGTAAAAATTGAAGACAATAAAGAACTCGAATTTGCCATTGGAATGGACAAAGAAGTTTCTACAGCTAGTATAGCATTTAATATCCGTCATAATAAATCTTTAGAAGATAAAACTGTTGCAGACTTAAAAGATGATTTGTTAAACAGTATGATAACAAGTATTCTAAATACCCGCTTTAGAGAAATGGCGCAACAAAATGAAGCACCATTTATAGGTGTTAATGCAAACTATAGCAGTTTAACTCGTTTACATAATAATTTTAGTTTACAAATTACCCCTAAACCAAACATGCAACAAAAGTCCTTTAAATTGGCAATGGACGAACTAAATAGAGCTGTTAAGTTTGGATTTACAAAATCAGAAATAAATATTGCTAAAGCAGATTTTAGTGGTTATTATGAAAATCAAATAGCTAAGCTAGATGATCGTTCTTCAGGACAAATAATTCAGGCTGTTAAAACAAATTATTTAGAGAACGCGCATTTAACAGATATAGTTAAAGAATATGAGTTAGTAAAAATTTTATTTAATGAATTGACTCAGGCAGATTTATTAAAGAGAATTCAAACAATTTACACACAAAAGAACCGAAACGTTATTATAACTGGAGTTGAAGGTAATGAGAACCTTACTAAAGCACAAGTAAAAGAACTTATTACTGCTAGTGAAAATGATGCATCTTTACAGGCTTATGAAGAAGGTGAGGAAGTCCAATCTCTAATGACAGGTGTTGAGTTAATTCCAGGGAAAATAGTATCCGAAAATAAAAATGATGCGCTTGGCTTTACAACATATACATTAAGTAATGGCATTGAAGTGCACTATAAATTTGTAGATAAAAATAAAAATGTGGTTACACTTGAAGCCATAAGTGATGGTGGGGAATCATTATTAAACACGGAAGATTTACCATCTGCTCAAATGATTAACAATGTAGCTCAAATGTCTGGATTAGGTGTTTTTTCTGCAACAGATTTACCTAAAGTTTTGGCCGGAAAAACAGCTTCAACAAGTTTTTATATAGATAATATTAAAGAATCTGTTTCGGGCTCATCATCAACAAAAGATATTGAAACCATGATACAAATGGTTAATCTTCGTTTTACTAAGCCCCGTTTTGATGAAACAGGATATAACTTTTTAATGCAAAATATTGATAATTATTTAATCAGAAAAAGCCAAGATTTAAGCTCTAAAATGCAAGATAGTATAACAACAACGTTATATGGATATAATCATCCTGTAAAACGAATATTTAATAAAGATTTTGTTGCAGACATAAGTTTAGATAAAGTGAAAACCATCTATAATGATAGATTTTCGAATCCAGCAGATTTTAAATTCTTTATAGTGGGAGATGTTACGCAAGAAAACTTAAAACCACTATTAGAAAAATTTATAGCAAGTTTACCAACAAATAAAGTAAAAGAAAACTGGAAAGACAATTCTGCAGAATGGTCATTAAAAAACACAGATAAAGATGTTTTTATTCCAATGGAAGATGCAAAAGGGTCTGTAAATATTGCTATCAAAAAAGAAATGCCTTTCAATTTAAAAGATCAATTTTTGTTAGACGCTTTGGGTAATATTCTTCAATTGCGATACACAGAATCTTTAAGAGAACAAGAAGGGGGTACTTATGGAGCAAGTGTTAATGGTAAATTATTTAAAGAACCTAAATCTTATGCCTATATATCAGTTAAATTCGATTGTAATCCAGATTTAGTAGAAAAACTAATAACCTTAGTGTACAAAGAATTGGAAGACATAAAAAATGGAACTATTCGCCAAGAAGATTTAGATAAAACACTAACTAATTTTTTAAAAGAAAGAAAGGATAGCAAAAACTTTAATAATTATGATTTAACTGCCATGAAGAATTATGTTTTAGAAGGATATAATATGGAATTATCTGAAAATTTTGAAGCTATAGTTAATTCGATAACAAAGAAAGATATTCAAGGTATAACTAATAGAATTTTGACGGATTATAAATCGTATGAAATTATATTTAAACCGCTTTCTGAATAATGAACTCATAAAAATGAGAAATAAAATAACCAAAATTAAAATAAAATCATGAAAAACTTAATTTACATAGTATCAATAGCCATAGTATTTGTCTCTTGTAAAAAAGAAGTTCCTAAAGATTATGTAACCCTTTCAGGTACTATAAGCAATCAAAATTCAGATTCTTTAGTGGTATTTGAAAAAGATATTATAAAAACGATTAATGTAAACCTAGATGGTACATTTTCAGATACACTTAAAGTTAAAACAGGAGATTATATCATTTTTGATGGTGGAGAAAGCGCTCCCGTATATCTTAAAAATGGTTATGATTTAAATATCACTTTAGATACTAAGGAATTTGATGAAACCATCACTTTTCAGGGAGCAGGAGCAGAAGCTAACAACTACTTAGCTAAAAAAACGTTGTTACAAGAAAAGGCTTTTAATTTTGAAGACCTTATGAGGTTGGACAGGGCAAACTTCAATAAAAAGTTAGTTTCAATAGAAAATGATTTTAAATCATTATTACAGAACACAAAAAACTTAGACACAGCGTTTGTTTCAAGCCAAGAAAAAGCAGCTACATCATTAGTAAAAGAGTTAGCAACGGTGTACGAAGAAAAACAATTTTTGTTGGCTATGAATGGTAAAGAATCTCCAAAATTTGTTGATTATGAAAACTACGCTGGTGGCTCAACATCATTAGAAGATTTAAAAGGTAAATATGTTTATATAGATGTTTGGGCGACTTGGTGTGGACCATGCAAGATGGAAATTCCATTTTTAAAAGAAGTTGAAAAACAATATCATAATAAAAATATTGAGTTTGTAAGTATCTCTGTTGATAAAGAAGTAGATTATGACAAATGGAAAACTATGATTACTGAAAAAGAATTAAGCGGTATTCAATTAATAGCAGATAATGATTTTAAATCTACTTTTGTGAAAGATTACAAAATCAATGGTATTCCAAGATTTATTCTTATCGATCCGCAAGGAAAAATTATTGATGCTGAAGCTCCAAGACCTTCTAATGATAAATTGATAGACTTATTTAAAGAACTAAATATATAATAATACCAATATAACTATAAAACCATATAATTCCGTATGGTTTTATAGTTTTAAACGCATCTAAACTTCCCATATCTATTAAAACGTTCCATTAATTATGGTTAGTGTTAGGTGTTAGGAAAACGTTTCTAATTAAAAGTAAAATTAGCTTATCATCTTCAAAAGCCTTTCTCATTTTTTTAAATGCAATACTCATCTGTTTTTCAACAGTTTTTATAGAAATACCTAAAACATCAGCTATATCTTTATATTTAATCCCTTGAACCTTGCTCATTTTAAGAATTTCTTGACAACGAGGTGGTAGTGAATCTATAATTAAATTCATCTTTTTTATGCGATTCTCCAATACTTCTTTATCGTCTTTTATTATACCTCGTAAAGCTTTTTCGTATAATATATCAAATAATTTAGCTCTTCTTTTTTCTTTTTTAATACTATCAATATATCTGTTATAAGCAATGCTGTATAAATAATTTTTTGGAGACCTTATCTCGTCCAGTTTAGACCTATCTTTCCAAAAATCAATAAAAGCTTGTTGTACAATATCTTCCGAACTCATTTTATCATTTGTATAAGTAACTATGTAAGCTACCAACCTATCATAATATAACTCAAATAAATATTTAAACGCTTCTCTGTCTCCTTTTTTTAGTGTTTTTACGGCATCTATTTCGTTCATAAAAAGAAAAGTCTCATCAAAAAGTTATAAAAAAAAATTAAATTCTTTTAGGGGTATTCTTAAATTATATAGCAATAATATAAAAGAAACAGACAAAACGTGAAGAAATTTAAAGAAATTTGCAAATAAATTATGAAATCCCATATCACAAAATTATTAACTAATACCATTACAAAGCAAGAGCTTTTAGAACTTAAAGAATGGTTAGCTAATTCTAAAAATCAATCCACATTACAAGAATATATCAAAGGTTTTCATGATTTGAATCTAGTAATGCTTAAAAATAATATAGATGAAGCTCTAAATAAAGTAATAAATGAGATTGATAAATACGAAAAAAACATTAAGGTAATCCCATTATACAATAGAAACTTATTTAAATACGCTGTTGCTATTTTGATATTGATAACTAGCGGATACTTTTTTCTTACAAATAACAACAAAGCGAATCCAGATACTCAAATAATAGTTAACAATAATATTTCTACAGGCACAAATAAAGCCATACTTACTTTAGAAGACGGTTCTCAAATAAGGTTAGAAAAAGGAGAAAATTATATTACCGATAATTTAAGTAGTAATGGAGAAGAAATAATTTATACATCTCCAGTTTCTGTAAAACCAGAAATAGCTTATAACTATTTAACAGTTCCTAGGGGTGGAGAATATTTTGTAAAACTCTCTGATGGCACGCAGGTATGGTTAAACTCTGAATCTAAATTTAAATATCCTGTAAATTTTATAAAAGGGGAAACACGAGAAGTAGAGCTCGTTTATGGCGAAGCTTATTTTGATGTATCGCCAAGCACAAATCACAATGGCTCTAAATTTAAAGTATCTACTGGGATTCAGGAAGTAGAAGTTCTAGGCACCGAATTTAATATAAAAGCTTACACAGATGAAAATGCTATTTACACCACTTTAGTTGAAGGAAAAATATCGATAAACAATACTCTTTTAAAAGAGAACCTAAATCCAGGCGAGCAATCTAATGTTAATCTTACTAACCAAAGCATGTCCATTTCAAAAGTTAATGTTTACAATGAGATATCATGGAAAAATGGTGTTTTTAGCTTTGAAAATATGCCTTTAAAAAAAATAATGAAAGTATTATCGAGATGGTATGATTTGGACATGATTTTTGTTGATTCTGAAATTGGAAATAAATTGTTTACTGGTAGTCTAGGCAGAGAACAATCTATAGAAGAAATTTTATCTATCATTCATAAACTAAATCGTATTAACTATAAAATAGACAACAAAACCATTTATTTTAAATAACACAAAAAAGGGAATAGAGGTTCAAGTCCGCAAAAACCAAACCTTCAATCCCCTAATCAAGTATTAATTAACTAAAAAATTCAACTAATTAACAACAGCAAATTTATGGAAATTAATTTAACCAAAGCTTTTTTCTATTTTAGAAAAAAGCTATTAAAAATCATCATGAGAACCTTTATACTCTTATTTTGTTTTACCACGTTTGGCTTTACACCCAATAATGTTTTGTCGCAAAACACAAAAATTAAAATTAGTAAAGACAAAATTGTTACGGTAGATGAAGTTTTTAAAATTATTAAAGAACAAACTAAATACCACTTTATTTACGAGTCAGGCATGTTTGACAACTTCCCGAAAGTGAAACTAAAAAAAGGAATAGTTAAAGCAAATAATTTACTTAAAATAAGTTTATCTAAAGGGTCATTTAACTTTGATCTTAGTAATGGAAATACAATCGTTATTGTTGAAAACTTGAACAATTTGCAAGATAGACCTATTACCGGTACTGTAATTGACGAAAACGGTATACCACTAGCAGGGATAACAGTTTATGTTACCAACAAAAAACCCATTGGAGATAATGTAGATAAAAATACCATTATTCGCTATGCAGTAACTGATTTTGATGGTAGTTTTTCTACAAATGTAGGAACAAATAAATATCTTGTTTTTGATGGTCTTAGCTATGAAACTACAATTTTAGAAGTTACCCTCAATAAAACTGTATATAATGCAATATTAAAAGAAAAAGCAACCTCTCTTAATGAAGTCCTTGTTGTTGGCTATGGCTCTACAGTTAAAAAAGATCTTACTGGTTCAGTAGGATCCATAAAAGCAGATGATATAACAAAAATTAATAGACAGTCTATCGATCAAGCACTGGCTGGTCAAGTTCCTGGGGTATTTGTTCAAGGTCTTGGTGGTGCTCCTGGTGCAGGTGCAACAGTATTTATTAGAGGATTAACTCAACTTAGAGGAGACAATCAACCCTTATACGTAATAGATGGTGTTCCTATAACTGTAAACAATCAATTTCTTAACCCTGATGGTTTGAATTCTTTTGGACAAAATGAAAATCCTTTATTAGCCATAAACCCTCAAGATATTGAACGTATCGATATTTTAAAAGATGCTTCTTCATCGGCCATCTACGGGTCTAGAGCTGCAAATGGTGTCATCTTGATTACCACAAAAAAAGGAAAACGTAATCAAGAACCAACATTAACATTTAGCCAGAATACCACATTTCAAGAAGCAACAGGTACTCATAACTTATTAAATGCTATACAATTTAAAGATTTCGCTATCGAGCAAGCTCAAATAGCTATAGACCGTTTTCAAGGTCCCCCTTTTGCAATACCCTTTGCTTTACCTATAGAAAATGCTATTGTAAATGATACTGATAATTATTTTGGAAATGCCGATACAAATTGGCAAGAAGCCATACAAAATAACAACCCTATTTGGACAGATTATAGACTAAACCTATCTGGAGGAACAAAGCATATAAATTACCGTTTAGCTGTGGGAACTTCCAATCAAGAAGGGCTTATTAAGGGCAGTAAATTTACACGCTATAATGTGTCTGCTAATATTGATGCCAATGTATCAAAACGTATAAGTGTAGGTACCTCTATTGGCTATAACTATACAGTTAATAAACGATCAGGTCTCATTGGTTTATCTAATGCATTTTTTAGACCAGACCTTCCTATATTTAATGAAGATGGCTCATTTTCTAGTACAACTGGACGGTTTGGAATTGTGAATCGAAACCCCTTAGGAGATCAAAACAAAGTACGAAACCGTGCTTTAACTCAAAACATTTTGGCTTCAGGACATATTGGTATTAAAATTATTAAAAACCTAAAATTCAAATCGTTATTAAGTGTTAACACTAATAGTACACAAAGTTCAATATTTTCGCCTTCTTTTACTATGACTGCCCAAAGAGAAACTAATTTTAGTGGAATCATAGGAGCCGTTTTAGAAAATCAATTTAATACTTCAAACTCATTTTCTTTTTCAAATACCTTAAACTACGTAGCAAGAATTAATAAAAACCATAGAATAGATGCGTTATTAGGTATAGAATCATTTAGTTCACGAATAGACTTAGAGGCTCAAGAGTATCAAGGGTTTCCTGATGATAAAACATTAACCAGTGTTAATTCTGCACAAAATGTTAATTCTTATAGTAGTCAATCTAGTCAAAATGGTTTAAATTCTATATTAACCAGAATTAATTACAACTATAAAGACCGCTATTTACTTACACTTACTGGTCGTAGAGATAAGTCTACAAAGTTTGGACCTAATAACAAAGTTGGATACTTCCCTTCTACTGGTGTTGCTTGGAATATTCATAATGAAAACTTTTTAAAAGAAAATAATCTTATAAATCAATTAAAAATTAGAGCTAGTCTTGGTAGAGTAGGTAATTCGGGAAACATTCCTTCTTTTAGTTATCAATCCTTTTTAACAACGCCTTTTAACGGGCAAGGCATCTATAATGGCCTTAATGGCATAGCTATTAATGGATTGCCAGCACCAGATCTTAAATGGGAAACAACAGATCAGTTAGATTTAGGATTGGAATTTCAACTTTTTAAAAGTAGATTTAATGCTGAGATTAGTTATTTTAAAAATAAGACCAAAGACCTTATCCTATTTTTACCTGTACCTGCCCAAACAGGTTTTTTAAACCGACCTGAAAACATTGGAGATGTAACAAATAAAGGCTGGGAAATTTTAATTGGAGGTGATCTCATTAGAACCAAAAACTTTAATTGGAATTCTTCCTTAAACATATCTTTCGTTAAAAATAATGTAGATAAACTTAATGGCGGTGCAACTATACCTGCTACAGGAGGTACTCCCTTTATTGAAGAAGGTTCTCCTATAGGTGCCATTTTTGGTGTTGAGGTATCATCAATCGCCCAAACACAACAAGAAATTGATGAACTAAATGCTGCGGCTGTGGCTGCAAATTCTCCTTTTGGAGGCTATTCTTTTGCTCTAATTGAGCCAGGAGATTATATCTATAAAGATACCAATGGAGATGGTTTTGTAACGGGTTTAGATAGAAAAACATTAGGGGATATAAACCCAGATTATTTTGGTGGCTGGAACAATACTATGACCTATAAGAGCTTCGATTTTTCTTTTAATTTCCAATTTGTACAAGGTAACGAACGTATTTGGCAAAGAGCTGTTAGCTTGGGAGGTGTGAACCTTTCAGAAAATACCACCGATATTATTTACAATACCTGGACAGAAGAAAATAGGGATGCTAGATACGCTAATATTGGATCGCGTAGTCACGGAAGTATAGTTGACCCAACATCAAGGGCTGTAGTAGATGGTTCTTATATAAGATTAAGATCAGCAGCATTAGGTTTTAGGTTTCCTAAAAAATGGATAGATCATATGGGTATTAATAGTGCAAAGCTAAGCTTTAGCGGAAATAATCTATTTACCATTACAGACTACCCTGGAATAGACCCTGAAGCGGTTAATACTCCTAGAGGAGGCAGTACTGTTGATTTGACTATAGACAATGACAGTTCATACCCACAAGTAAAAACATATACTTTGGGGCTAAACGTAACCTTTTAATAAAAAATTATAGATATGAAAAAATATAAACATTATTTAGTTTTTGGCATCACATGTATGGTATTGACAGTATTTTCATCATGTGAGCTTTCAGAAGAAATTGATGATTTCGAACCTTTATTTTCATTGCCCTCAGAAACAGGTATTTCCGATGAAAATTCGGCTGAATTAGCTTTAACAGGGGTATACGCTCGTTTAAGAAGAGAAGAAACTGGGCCTGGTATCCCCGATTTTTTGATTTATCCGTCAATACTTAGCGGTGTAGCTGATGGCACTTTCTTTGGCACATTTCCAAGCCGGTTTTTCGTAGATGAGTTCCAAGGCGCTGCATTTTCTAGTGATGGAATTTATACAAAACTATATGATCTTATTAATAGAGCTAATCTAATTATTGAGAAAGTCCCTCAATTAGACAACAGTGTTTTCACTAACGTTAATAGAAAAGAAGAAATTGTTGGGGAAGCTAAAATACTAAGAGCCATGGGTTATTTTTATTTATTACGTACTGTTGGACAATTTTATGATACCAATTCTAATTTTGGAGTAAGTTTAAGAACAGATCCGCCAAGAACAACTGAAATATCCCCAAGAAGTTCGGTGGCAGACACCTATAGTTTTATTTTACAAGATTTGGATGATGCTCTAGTTTCGGCACCAGATTTAAGGGCAAAATTTTTCACAAATAAAACTTTTGCTAAAGGACTAAAAGCCAAGGTAATGCTATATCAAGGAAATTATGCTGAAGCCGCCAACCTCGCAAATGAAATACTAACAAACCCTAACCCTAACTTTACCTTAGCGCCAACTTATGACGAGTTATTTATAAACACATCACCACAGCTGTTTGACAATCCAGAAATACTCTTTGGTCCAAAAGGAGAACCAGGTGCAGAACTTGGTATAGGTTTTAATTGGGGACTTACAACTGTTGTAAATGGTAAATTTTTATTTGAGGATTCTCAAAAATCTATGGATGTTAATGGACAAATTATCAGTTATGATGGCAATAGAGTGTCTAATCATTTTGGCAATCAAGGACCTTTCGGATTAGATACCGAAAAATATATAGGAGAAAGAGGCGAAGGAGGTAACGTGTACGAAATTCTATACATTTTACGTATGGCTGAGGTATATTTAATTTTTGCCGAAGCAAATGCCAGAAATAACAATAGTGTTACTACCGAAGCTTTAAATGCTTTAAATGCTGTACGTATTAGATCGGGTGCAACTACTACCGGAGGAAATGGTTTTGAAACCTATCCTGCTACTATTTCTCTACAACAATTTTTAGAGGCAGTACGTATTGAAAAAATGATAGAAATGGCAGGCGAAACAGGTGAAGAGTGGTTTGATTTGGTACGCTACGATTATGCCGATGGTTTTGGTACTGGTTTTCAAGTATCGGATGTTGTACCAACAGCAACAAATCCTGACTTTTTCATTTTAAGAATAGAACAAAACATTATAGACCGATCTAACAATATCATCGTACAAAATCCTGGGTATGATTTTTAATTAAAATAATGTGAAACAAATAATTTTTGAAAAGTTGAAAAGAAGGGTTGTTCAGTTCTACAGCCCTTTCTTATAATTATATTAAGCTATTTTTTGTAGTCTTATACCAATTGAACTTTGAATTTGGTATAAAAACGAACATTTTACTATATCGAATTCAAAGTTTAGATGGTATTAAAATGATGCTTTCATAAAATTATTAACTAAATCATCAAAAAAGACATTGAGTCCATAGCTAAAAACTATTTAACATTAACAAATACTTTTAAGTTTAAATTACAACACTCTATATTAATGTCATATATATATGCTAAAAGTTAAGAACATGACGAGATACGATATTATTCAATCAATGAAACAGTGGTATTCTGCAATCCTATTTGTAGTGCTTTTTTTCTTTATGCTAGCTTGCAATTCGGGTAATAAACATAGTGGTTATACAATTACAGGTAAAATTAATGGCGCTGAAAATGGTCTAGTAAAAATTGTACAAACTGATTTAATGGGTAAACCTCAAAAAATTATTGATAGCACCCAAATGCTTAACGGTGTATTCAAATTTAAAAACAAAATTGAGCACCCAGACCTGTACACTATCAATTTAGGCAAACAAGGTAATATTAACCTATACCTTGAGAACAGTAAAATACATATTGAAGCTAGCCTTATTGAGAAAAGAGATCGTTTCTCACCAATTAATGCCACCATTAAAGGGTCATCGCTTCAAGATCGTTTTGAAGCTTATCAAAAAGAGATTGATTCAATTAGAAATTCACAAGAATATGCTGAACTTGATAGATTAAATAAAGCATACAATACCGCAGCAAGAGAAGGAAAAACAGAAGAGGCTACAAAACTCTATAAAGCATTAGAAAAGCTCAAACATCTTGGAAAAAAAAGGGCAGATCAGGTTAAACAGCAACAAATGAAATTTATTAAAAATAATGGATCTCTGCCAATAGCAACTAATATAATGGAAATTGGTTTTAAAACAAGTAGATTGTCTTTTGATGAAATGACCAAAATAATAAATCTATTTCAAGGTGATGCCAAACAAACCAGAGCTTACCGTGTTATAGCAGAGCAATATGCAAAAATAAAACAAACACAGAACGGAGAGAAAGCACCAAGTTTTACGTTGGAAACTAATGAAGGTAACGCTTTATCCTTAAACGATATTTCTCGTAAGTATATATTATTAGATTTTTGGGCTAGCTGGTGTAAACCCTGTAGAGCTTCTATTCCACATTTAAAAAAAAACTATGAAAAATATAAATCGGCAGGCTTTGAAGTATTAGCCATTTCAATAGATGAAAGCCACGGAAATTGGAAAAAAGCCATTACAGAAGATCAAACCGATTGGATTCATGTAATCGACTCACGCGGAATAGGAAGCCGAGAGTCTGATGTAGCAAAATTGTACGTAGTACCTTTTATTCCCACCACCTTTTTATTGGATAAAGAAGGCACAATATTAGCTAAAAACCTAAAAACCGATGAATTAGATAAAAAACTAGAAGAACTCTTTGGTTACTAATACCAATTATTATTTAAAATGAGACATAAATAATTTGAATTATATAACAAATAGTACCCTAGAAGATTGGATTATGATATAAAAAATTGTCCAACTCTAAAAAAACAAAACGGCATAACATGAAAAAATCATTTCAGATAACTCTATTCGTAATTTTAAACTTAGTATTAATTACATCCTGTAAAACAGAAGAAAAACATCCTAATCTATTTACACTAGAAGGTGAAATTAAGGATTTAAAAAGCAATTTACTTTTTAGACATCCTGATAAAGAATATACTAGAGACACACCCTATGATACCATTAAAGTTGTTAACGGAAAGATTAAGTTTTCAGATACTATTTCAAAGCTTAGTTTAATAAGTGCATCCCCAAGTTTGATGGGATTAGGCAAAAGTCTATTTAAAATACCAAAAGGAGGAGATGGTTATTTTCCTGTTAAGTCTTCCTCTTTAATATTTTATGCTATGCCTGGAGGTCATGTAACAGTTGCAGGAGAAGCTACAGATTTTATGAATGCTTACCCTAGTGGTAATAGTTATAATAATAATTTAGCAGCAATTAATAAAATAGCCTTTCCTAGTGTTAATAAAATGGGAAATATAGCGGTGCAAAATACTTATGAAACGGATTCTTTGAAAATAAAAGAAAATAATCAAAAATCAGAAAAAATTTCTGAAACCAATACCAATGCATTAATTACACATATTAAAAATAACCCGAAGTCTTTAGGGGCCGTTTGGTACTTAAAAAACATGTTGATAAGAAAACAAATTCATCCTATAAAAGCAGGAGAATTGTTTAATACGATATCTAAAGAATTATCAGAACATGAAGATTATAAAAATATAGCTACTCGACTAGAAGCTATAAAAGCTACTGAAATTGGTGCTCCTGTACCTTCAATTAAAACAACATCCACACTTGATGGTAACGAATTTGACATCAATGCATTAAGAGGTAAATACGTCCTCATCGATTTTTGGGGTATCTGGTGTGGTCCTTGTGTAAAAGAAATGCCAACTGTAAAAGCGTTTCAAGAAAAGCATGAAGATAAATTAATAGTCCTAGGTATTAATGTAGGAGATACTAAAGAGAATATTAAAAAATTTATTAATGAGAATGGGTATACTTGGCAACATTTAGTAAACGATGATAAGAATATCTCAGATAATTTTATGAACCGATTTAATGTTTCTGGTTTTCCAACAAAATTTATTATTGATCCAAGAGGTAACATCGTTAAAAAATATATTGGTGGTAGTGATGACGCTTTTATTTTTTTAGAAGCCCTTTTCGACCAATAAAGGTTTTTTAAATAAATAACCCTAAAAAAACCCTCATTGTAAATGGTAAGTACAACTTTTTGCAGAAAGTATGCTTTATTAAAAAAGTTGTACTTACCATTTAGTCGGGATGACAGGATTTGAACCTGCGACCACACGACCCCCAGCCGTGTACGCTAACCGGACTGCGCCACATCCCGAATTTAAAAAGTTCTCAAAGAAAACATTTTTTATCAGATTTGAAAAATTTATCTGATGATTTTTATAAAAAAAATGACTGTCTTAAATTTTTAAAACAGCCATTTTTTCATAAACACATCTTAACTATTTCTACTTCCTAGAAAATAAAAAGATGCGTTATATATATTATAATTATTTAATTGTAATTTGATGTAGACACTTCAAAACTAGAATCTTTAGCAGCTAAATAGCGTTCTGCATCTAAAGCAGCCATGCATCCTGTTCCTGCAGCTGTTATGGCTTGTCTATAAACATGGTCTGCAGCATCACCAGATACAAAAACACCTTCAACATTAGTTTTTGATGTTCCCGGTGTATTAATTATATAGCCTGTTTCATCTAAATTTAAAAAATCTTTAAAAATATCTGTATTAGGCTTGTGTCCTATAGCTACAAAAAATCCTGTTGCAGGAATCTCATGTTTTTTATTAGTTTGGTTGTTTTTTACTCTTACTCCAGTAACAACTTGACCATCTCCTAAAACTTCGTCGGTTTCGGTATTGAATAATATTTCAATATTTGGTGTATTGGTAACACGTTGAGCCATAATTTTAGAAGCTCTAAACTCGTCTCTACGCACCAACATGGTTACTTTTGTACAAAGTTTAGACAAATAGTGTGCCTCTTCGCAAGCAGAATCTCCTGCTCCTACAATAACCACTTCTTGGTTTTTATAGAAAAACCCATCACATACGGCACAAGCAGATACACCTCCACCTAGCTTTAAATATTTTTGTTCAGAATCTAAACCTAAATATTTAGCTGAAGCTCCTGTAGATATGATTATGGTATCACAATGAATTTCCTTAACATCATTAACCCAAACTTTATGAATATCTCCCGAAAAGTCAACTTTGGTTACCCAACCATCACGTACATCGGCTTCAAACCGTTCAGCTTGTTTTTGTAATTCTATCATCATTTCTGGACCAGTTACACCATCTGGGTATCCAGGAAAATTCTCAACATCATTAGTTGTTGTTAATTGACCTCCTGGTTGCATCCCTTGATATAAAACTGGTGTCATATTAGCTCTGGCAGCATATATAGCTGCTGTGTAACCCGCTGGGCCAGAACCTATTATTAAACACTTTACTTTTTCTATTGTATCAGACATATTTTATGTTCTTATTGTAATAACAAAAGTATGATTTTTGATAGTAAACTTACAGTTAAGTTATTAACAGTTCTTATCGGTATATAAAGGATAACTATAATCTAATGCTATTTTTTAAAGCTTAAGCAACTTGTATTCAATAGATTATTTACAATTCTACATTCTAGAATTTAGTGCATTAAAAAACCCACTCAAATTATAGAGCGGGTTTCATTGTATTTAAGAAATAACTTTTATCTAAATACTATATAGGTGCTTATTACAATCACACAAATAGCAATACCAACTGGTTTCACGTATTTCCAAGGTGTTAAATCTACATCTTTAGTATATTCTTGGACATAATCTGTTTCTCTTGGTTTAAGTTTCCCAATAACTAACATGACTATTATAGCGATTATAAACGTTACAAATTGAGCATGTAAAAAGTGAGGAATTCCTATATCTGCAACATCTATACCATTTTCTTGTGCATTAGAAGTCATAACTCCAGATACTACAATATAGAGTACATAAATTAAAAACGATGTTATCAACCCTACTTTAGCTGCTATAGCTGGCACTCGCTTAGTAACAAACCCTATAATAATTAAACTTAAAATAGGCACACTATAAAGTCCGTTTACTTTCTGTAAATAACCAAATAATCCATCTGATGCAAAATAAAGAAACGGCGCTACAATCATAGAGAAAAATGCTAAACCTATTCCAAAACGTTTTCCAACAGAAACGACTTTAATCTCTGGAGCTTCTTTATTAATAAATTGCTTATAAATATCTATACCAAATAATGTTACACAACTATTTAATGCTGAGTTAAAAGAACTTAAAATTGCTCCAAACATAACTGCTGCAAAAAATCCAATAAGCGGTTTTGGTAGTACCTCAGCAACCAATCTTGGGTAGGCAATATCGTTATTAGATAAAACTTCTGCACCCCATTTGTGGTATGCTATAATACCTGGCAAAACAACAATTATTGGACCTAAAATTTTTACTATGGCTGCAATGGTTAGTCCTTTTTGTCCTTCTACTAAATTTTTTGCACCCAATGCACGCTGAATAATTTGCTGGTTACTCCCCCAGTAAAATAATTGTACCAACATCATACCCGTAAATATAGTAGCGAAGGGTATTGAAGAATCTGCTCCTCCAACAGCATTAAGTTTTTCGGGATATTTACTAGTTAATTGAGCAAGTCCCCCCATAACACTGTTATCTTCACTAATAGCCATTAAACCAAAAACAGGAATTAACAAACCACCAATTAATAATCCTATAGCATTGATACTATCTGAAACCACAACAGCTTTTAAGCCTCCAAAAATGGCGTAAATTGAACCAATAATACCAATACTCCAAACACATAACCAAACAGATTGCCACTCGGTAATACCCAATAATTCAGGAAGATTAAACATACCACTAATCCCTAATGATCCAGAGTATAATATAATTGGTAATAACACAATAGCATATCCAGATAAAAACAATCCGGATGTTAAAGCCTTAGTTGTAGCGTCAAAACGTCTCTCTAAATATGTTGGTATTGTAGAAATTCCGCCTTTTAAATATCTTGGTAATAAAAACACAGCAGTAATTACCATGGCTATTGCCGCTAAGGTTTCCCATGCCATTACCAATATACCATCAGCATATGCACTACCATTTAACCCTACTATTTGCTCTGTAGACAAATTTGTTAAGAGTAAAGAACCTGCTATAACACCAGCCGTTAAACTTCGACCTCCTAAAAAGTATCCATCCGAGGAATTTTCATTGGTTTTACGGGTTACTAAATAAGAAATTATGGCCACTAAAGCCGTAAATCCTAGAAATGATAAAATTTGCATAATTGTCTAGTTTTGTTTGTAAAAATTGCTTTTTTATTATTTTATTTTGTGTATTTGAGTAAATTAAATGTCTCTCATAATAAACTTAAAAATATTTCATTGTATTGAAACCTTTCTCTTTTGATTAATTATTAAAAACCCATTGTGGCGATTTTGAGTTTATATTTAAACCTCTAAATTCATTAAAGATTTTTCAAATTTTTGTTGCTTATGCATATAGTGACATTTTATTACTCTACGTATAGCTACCAAATATATAACTTAATTTAACCTATTGTTAGATAATTGTTTTTTTTGCATCATTCCTTGCATAAATTAAACCATATGAACTATTCTAACATGTCAACAAACAAAACGCTTATATCATTTAATAATATAAACAAACTAGTAGGGTCTAGTAGGTTTATTGGTAAATAATTATATATTTGCTATCTCTTTATGATTACAATAAATAATAAATTAGGCATACCCAAGTATAAGCAAATAATTAGTTCTGTAGAAAAAGCTATACTAGCTGGTCATTTAAAAAAGGGAAGTCAATTGCCTTCTATAAACGGTATAAAAAACACGCACAAGCTTTCTAGAGACACCGTTTTAATGGCCTTTAACGAATTAAAAAACAGAGGTATCATTCATTCTATTGTAGGAAAGGGGTATTATGTTTCTAGCATAGATGTTAATATTACTCAAAAAGTTTTTCTACTCTTCGATGAATTAAATGCCTTTAAAGAAGATTTATATAATGCCTTTTTAGCACACCTTGGAGAAAACATTCAAGTGGATATCTTTTTTCATCATTTTAATAAAAACATTTTTAGTAAACTCATTCATGATAACTGTGGAGATTATAATGCTTATGTTATTATGCCTGCAAATCTAATAAATACAGCATCTATAATTGAGGTTTTACCAAAAGAGCACGTATATATACTAGACCAAATCCATGACGATTTATCACAATACCCTGCTATATATCAAAACTTCGAGAAATCTGTTTTCAATAGTTTAACCAATGCGCATCAACTTATAAAAAAATACAATAAACTCATTTTAGCATTTTCTAAAGACAAACAACCACAAGGCATGCTTAAAGGTTTTACTTCATTTTGTAAAAAAAATTCAATATCTTTTGATGTTTTAAGTTCTTTGCAAAATAGAATTCCTAAAAAAGGGGAATTATACATCATCCCAGATGATATAAACTTGCTTAGAATCATTAAACAAGCCAAAAGCCAAAACGTATCTTTATCTAAAGATTTTGGTATCATTTCATATAACGACACCTTGCTTAAAGAGCTTGTAGAAGGTGGCATTACAACCATATCCACAGACTTTAATTTAATGGGTAAACGATTGGCAGAAATGCTATTAAATAAAGATTTATCAAAAATTGAAAACCCAACCAAACTCATTATTAGAAACTCATTATAACACATTAAACACAACACAAATTGTATCACATAAACCACAATACAAATTTAAACCTTTTAGAAATTAAAGATTCGCAAAACCATATTTATGGTAAAATATATCTTGATCAAGGCGCCAGTTTACAAGAACTAACATTGAATAATCAAAAGATTATACAAGATATGGCTCCATTAACTTATGATGATACTTATGCATCATCCATATTATTTCCGTTTGCCAATAGAGTTAAAGATGGTACTTATACATTTCAAGATCAGAATTATCAATTAAAAGTTAATCAAGAGGAAGAAAATAATGCCTTACACGGTTTAGTTTATAATAAATCATTTAAAATAGTAAAGCAAATTGCAAATACTGATTATGCATCTGTTACATTAAAATATGATGAAACTAATAAATCTATTGGTTTTCCATATACATATACCATACAACTGACTTATGTATTTACCAAAGACCATTTAAGTTTAAAAGTGTCTGTAAAAAACACAGACCAGAAAGCATTTCCATTTACGTTGGGTTGGCATCCATATTTTGTAAGTGAGAATCTGTATGACAGTGATTTAATTTTTGATAGTACACAAAAACTAATTATTGGAGATAGAAACATAACCACAGGCATAAAAGATATTGACCCTATTGAAGTCTTTAATATTAAAGACAAACAACTGGATGACTGCTGGGTTTTAAACGCTAATAAAGTAACATTTAATACACCTAAATATCAATTACACATTGATGCTTCTGCCAAAAACAATTTTCTGCAAGCCTATACGCCACCCAAAGCTAACACCATAGCTATAGAGCCTACAACAGGAGTTTCTAATAGTTATAACAATAAAATAGGTCTAGAAGTTTTAAAAGCTAATACGTCTTACCAGATAACATGGAATTTAAAAATAAATAATACTAAAGAGAACTAACATGAGTGCAACACTAATTAATGCTGTAAAAACCAAATTTATAGAAACCTTTAAACAAGAACCTATACTTGTATTTTCTCCTGGTAGAATAAATATTATTGGAGAACATACCGATTATAATGATGGTTTTGTGTTTCCCGCTGCCGTAGATAAAGGTATTGCAGCAGCAATACAAAAAAGCGATTCTGGAACTTCTACAGCTTATGCTACAGACAAAGACAGTAAAATAGAATTTGCACTAGATAAACTAAAGCCCTCTAAAGAAGGTAATTGGGAAAACTACGTATTTGGTGTTGTTGCAGAAATACAAAATAGAAACAAAACTATTGGTAATTTTAATATTGCATTTAAAGGTGATATTCCTGGCGGTGCTGGGATGTCGTCTTCTGCAGCTTTAGAAAATAGTGTTGTTTTTGGTTTAAATGAACTTTTTAACCTTGGGTTAACTAAACATGAAATGATTTTAATTTCGCAAAAAGCAGAACATAATTACGTAGGTGTTAATTGCGGAATTATGGATCAATATGCCAGTATGTTTGGTATTGAAAATAATGCCCTATTATTAGATTGCAGAACTGTAGAATCTAAACCTTATGAAATAGATTTTAAAGACCACCAGTTAATGTTAATAAACACTAATGTAAAGCATAGTCTTTCTGATAGTGCTTATAACGATAGACGTTCGGCATGTGAAAGCATTGCCAAATTGCTTAACATAAAAGCCTTAAGAGATGCTACTGAAGCAGATTTAGAAACTGTAAAAGATAAAGTAACTCCCGAAAACTACCAAAAAGCATTATATGTTATCCAAGAAAACGAAAGAGCTATGAAAGCTTCTAAAGCTATAGAAGATAATGACTTAGAAACATTAGGAGCTTTAATTTATGGTTCACACAATGGTTTACAACATCAATATAAAGTGAGTTGCGATGAGTTAGATTTTCTTGTAGACCAAGCCAAAGCCAACAAACAGGTTTTAGGTGCCAGAATGATGGGCGGTGGTTTTGGTGGTTGTACCATTAATTTGGTATCAAAAAAAGAAGCAAAAGCTTTTGCCGAAACAGCATCTATTGCATACAAAAAAGAATTTAATAAAGAATGTTCTGTCTATTTTATCAAATTATCAGAAGGAACACATTTAGTAACACAATAAACGATATACATTATAAAATGAAGCATTCAGATTTACAGGATTATTCGCACAAACGATTTAATATATTAACTGGCGAATGGGTTTTAGTATCACCACATCGTGCAAAAAGACCATGGCAAGGACAAAATGAAGCCGTCTCTAACGAAGTAAGACCATCACATGACGAAACATGTTATTTATGTGCAGGAAACACCAGAATTAATGGAGAAATAAACCCTAAATACAACGATGTTTTTGTATTTACCAACGATTTTGCAGCACTACAAAGCGATTCGCCAACCTTTTCATTTAAAGAAGGGCTTTTAGTTGCCAAAAGTGAAACAGGAGTTTGTAAAGTGATATGTTTTAGCCCAGACCATTCTAAAAGCTTGGCTGACATGGCGCCTAGCGATATCCAAAAAGTTGTTTTTGCATGGCAAAGAGAGTTTAAAGATTTAGCAGAGAGGCCAAAGATAAATTATGTTCAAATTTTTGAAAACAAAGGTGCTGTCATGGGTTGTAGTAATCCGCATCCGCATGGTCAGATATGGAGCCAATCTACACTTCCAAACGAGGTAGATAAAAAAAACACACAACAATTAAACTATTACAACAGTAGTAAAACAAGTCTTTTAGGAGATTATTTAACGCAAGAATTAGAAAAGCAAGAACGTATTATTTTTGAAAATGATGCTTTTGTGGTTCTAATTCCCTTTTGGGCTGTATGGCCTTTTGAGGCAATGATTGTTCCTAAAAAACAACAAGCTACCATTTTAGAAATGGATGATCAAGAAGCCTTGCTATATGCAGAAGCCATTTCGGTAATTACTAAAGCATATGATAAATTATTTAATACTTCATTTCCATATTCTAGTGGTATACATCAAGCACCAACAGATGGCAATGCAAATAAACATTGGCATTGGCATATGAGTTTTTACCCACCTTTATTGCGAAGTGCAACGGTTAAAAAATTTATGGTAGGCTACGAAATGTTTGGTTCTCCACAAAGAGATATTACAGCCGAAACTGCTGTAAGAATGCTTAGAGCATTACTCTAGCCTATAAAACAAAGTACACTATTTTAATAAACCTGATGCAAAATAGTATCAGGTTTATTATTTTCGCACCTCCACATACTAAATCATAGCTTTAAAAGTTATATTTTTAGCCATCAAAATACAAGCTATTACATGAAACAGTATTTTTATTTTATATGTACCCTTAGTTTTTTATTACTTTGGAGTTCTTGTCGTAAAGATTTAGAATTTTCTCCGAGTACAGGTAATCTCCAATTCTCAAGAGATACGGTGTTCTTAGACACCGTTTTCACCAACATTGGATCAAGCACTTATAATTTAAAGGTATATAACAAAAGTAACGAAGATATTTCTATTCCATCACTAAGATTAGGTTTTGGAGAAACATCTAATTATAGACTAAATGTAGATGGTATAGCTGGTAAAGTGTTTGAAAATGTAGAAATTTTAGCAGAAGACAGCCTATTTATTTTTGTAGAATCGACTATAGATATTAATAATTTTCCAAACCCTGATGGCTCATATTTATACACCGACCAAATAGAATTTGATTCTGGATCTAACCAGCAAAAAGTAGAATTAGTAACTCTAGTTAAAGATGCTGTGTTTATTTTCCCTGATCGAGATGCTGATAGGGTAATAGAAACTTTGACTTTGAATATAGCAGGTGATTTACAAGATACAGACTTACAAGGTCGAGAATTAGAACCCGATGAGCTTACCTTTACAAACGAGAAACCTTATGTAATATATGGATTTGCCACCGTACCACCTGGTGAGACCTTAACCATTAATCCAGGGGCAAGAGTACACTTTCATAATAATTCTGGAATTATTGTATCTAATAACGCATCTATAAACATTAATGGAGCATTTAGTAACGACCAAGATTTACTTGAAAACGAAGTTATATTTGAAGGAGACCGTTTGGAATCTGTTTTTTCTGATGTTCCCGGACAATGGGGCACTATTTGGCTATTAGATGGTAGTTTAAATAACACCATTAATTACGCTACTATTAAAAATGGAACAATTGGAATTTTATGTGATGGAAACCCTAATGAAACGCCAAATAAGTTAACCATTACTAATTCTCAAATATACAACTCTAGTAGTTTTGGTATTTTAGGCAGAAATACCTCTATAGCTGGTCAAAACGTTGTTATTAATAATGCAGGACTATCATCTTTTGCTGGAACTCTGGGCGGAAAATATAATTTTACACACTCTACACTTACAAATTATTGGCGTAATAGCTCAAGACAATTCCCAGCTATTTTACTCAATAATTTTGTTTTAGACGAAGATAATAATGCTACTATAGCCAATTTAACTGAAGCTAATTTTAACAACTGTATTATCTACGGCAATGACAATCCTGAAATTTTACTAGATGAAATTGAAGATGATGCTGTTGTTTTTAACTTTAAGTTTACCAATAGCCTTATCCGTTTTGAAGACAGAAACGATAACTTTACAGGTTCAAACTTCGATTTTGACGATACTACGCATTATGAAGGTAATATATTTAATGAGGATCCTAATTTTAAAGACGTTGATAATAACATGATGATTATAGGAGACGATTCGGCTGCAATAAATAAAGGTTTGGCGCCATTTGCATTACAGGTTCCATCAGATATTTTAAATGTTAATAGAACCGCTTCTCCAGATCTTGGTGCTTATCAACATATTACATTTCCTGTAGAAGATTAATTATTTTGCATATATAATTAATTTGGAAACAAATAACTGGGTAAGACATTAACAGTTTTTTTTAGCTATTAATGTCCAACCTTAATTTAAAAAAATGACTGTGTTCCCTGTAATTACCTCTACAATTTCTGCAAAAGCATTAGGCACGTTTGTAAGAGAGAAATACAACTTGAATAAAAATTACGCCTGTAAATTATTCAGAACAGGGATGAATCACACCTACTTTCTTTCCGATAATAAAACAACATACGTTTTAAGAGTTTATAGCCATAATTGGAGATCTAAAGATGAAATTATTGAAGAGCTAACACTTTTAAATCTATTACGAGAAAACAATTTAAACATTTCTTATCCAATTAAAGATAAACACGGCGCATTTATCCAAGATATAAAAGCTCCAGAAGGCATTAGATATTTAGTAGTCTTTTCGTTTGCCAAAGGCAATAAAATTAGATTTACAGATAAAGAGACTTGTTTTTCTATTGGTGCTTTAATGGCTAAAATTCATAATCTTACTTTAAATAAAACTATAAACCGAGTTTCTTATAACAAAGCATCGCTTTTAGAATCACCTTACAATCATTTAAAACCATACTTTTCGGAGGAATTACCAGAAATGAAATTTGTTAAAGAGATTAGCGAATTTTATAAAAATACTGATTTTGAAAGTGTTCCAAAAGGCATTGTTCATATGGATATTTGGTATGATAATATGGCTATTAATAATGAAAAAGAGGTTACAATTTTCGATTTTGACTTTTGTGGTAATGGCGCACAAATTTTAGATATTGGATATTTTTGTAAACAACTATTTCATATTGAAACCGATAAAAAAGAATATGAAATTAAAATGAACTATTTTTTGGATGGCTACCAGAGTGTTAAATTATTATCTGATAATGAATTAAAATTAATTCCAAAAGCGGGATTAGCTGTTTTTGTTTTTTATCTAGGTGTTCAAGCCCAAAGGTTTGACTGGTCTAATGTTTTTTTAACTCAAAATTATCTCAAAATGGTTTATCTCCCTAGGCTAAAATCTTGGATTACATACAATCATATCGAAAAACAATTATAGATTACATCCCATAAAAAAAATAGAACAACCTTTATTTTAAAACATATATTAACGTGAGTTCTATATAAAACTCAATAAACAATAGCATTTATATTTCTGACAAACAGTGATTTGTCATGTCGACAGAGCGAAGACATGAGCGACGAGACATCTCAGAAAGATGAGATTCCTCCTCGTGCCTCGTTCGGAATGACACATTTCTCCTATTTGGATTTTTAAATAACTGATTGTCATACAACAATATATCGAACTCACATTATTAGCAAATAGATGCGTTAACGATTGAACGGCATGTTTGAAATCCTTTTTGCCTTTTCGCAAAAAGATTGAGTAGTGAAAGCGTGTTAAAACGCCAAAAAACAAAAAATCCCACATAAAGCAGGATTTTTTCTAGTATTTTTATAAACACAAATAGATTTTAAAAAACTGTCTGTTCTTTATTTATATTTTACACAAACAAAGGTTTATCCTTCATCATAGCATTAACCGTAGACTTAACAGATTTTAAAACGGTTTCATTATCATAATTTGTAATAACCTGGTCTATTAGATCTACAATGGCAACCATATCGTCTTCTTTTAGTCCTCGTGTGGTTACTGCAGCAGTACCCAAACGAATACCTGAGGTTACAAATGGAGACTTATCATCAAATGGTACCATGTTTTTATTTGCAGTAATGTCGGCTTTAACTAAAGCTTGTTCTGCATCTTTACCTGATACGTTTTTGTTACGTAAATCAATCAACATCATGTGGTTATCTGTACCTCCAGAAATTATATTATAATCTTTAGCTACCAATGCATTGGCCATAGCGTTTGCATTTTTTTTAACTTGTAATTGGTAGGTTAAAAAGTCGTCTGTTAAGGCTTCTCCAAAAGCAATAGCTTTTGCTGCAATAATATGCTCTAATGGACCTCCTTGGTTTCCTGGAAACACAGCAGAATCTAACAATGAAGACATTTTACGTAGATTTCCATTTTTTAATTTAATACCAAATGGATTGTCAAAATCTTGTCCCATCATAATCAATCCACCTCTTGGACCTCTTAAGGTCTTATGTGTTGTTGTTGTAACAATATGACAATGCGGAAGCGGATCATTTAAAATACCTTTGGCTATTAATCCCGCAGGATGCGAAATGTCTGCCAATAATATAGCGCCAACACTATCTGCAATAACTCTAAAACGCTTAAAATCTATATCTCTAGAATATGCAGATGCTCCAGCTATTATTAGTTTTGGTTGCTCTTTGGTAGCAATTTCTTGTATTTTATCATAATTTAAAATACCTGTTTCTTGCTCTACACCATAAAAAGATGGCTTATATAGTCTTCCAGAAAAATTAACTGGAGAACCATGCGTTAAATGCCCACCGTGAGATAAATCGAAACCTAAAATTTTATCACCAGCATTTATACAGGCATGGTATACAGCCGTATTAGCCTGACTACCAGAGTGTGGCTGAACATTAACATACTCAGCACCAAATAAGGTCTTTGCCCTATCTATAGCTATTTGCTCTACCTCGTCGACTACTTCGCAACCGCCATAATAGCGCTTTCCTGGGTAACCCTCAGCATATTTATTGGTTAATACAGAGCCTGCAGCTTCCATAACTTGGTTGCTCACAAAATTCTCTGATGCAATAAGCTCAATACCATGTAATTGGCGTTCTTTTTCAGCTTGAATTAATTCAAAAATCTGTTCGTCGCGTTGCATAAATTTATATTATGATTAAATGTTTTGCAAAAATATAAAATTGAACACGTAATTACATTAAAAACAACGTAATTACTTCATAATTTTTTAACCATGTTATTAACCTTTACATAAAATCCATATTTTCCGTTTTTTGTAGGATAAAAATAAAAAAATTATGTAGGTTTGATAAGAATAGTATAAACCATAAATACAATTAAGTTATGCCGTTATCAGCTAACAATCCAGATAGAATATCTTGGCTACATGTCGATAAAAACTCAGATTTCCCAATACAGAATATTCCTTTTGGTGTTTTCTTAACACGAGATGATATTATTACCATTGGTACACGTATAGGAGATACTGCCATAGATTTAGGCGCTTTACATCAATTAGGATATTTTGAAGGTATTCCTTTAACTGATGATATTTTTCTGCAAGACTCCTTAAATGATTTCATTGCAGATGGCCGTAAAACATGGCGTGCTGTTAGAAATAGAATAGCCGAAGTTTTTGATGCAGAAAATGAAACACTAAAAAATAATAAAAAACATAAAGAAACTATTTTATTTCGTTTAGACGAAATTGAGATGCAATTGCCTGTACAAGTTGGAGATTATACCGATTTTTATTCTAGTATTGAACACGCCACCAATGTAGGTACCATGTTTAGAGACCCAGACAATGCACTTTTACCAAACTGGCTTCATATACCTGTTGGGTATCATGGTAGAAGTTCGTCTATTATACCATCTGGAATACCGGTGCATCGCCCGCAAGGACAAACCATGCCTAAGGATGCAAAAGCACCTGTTTTTGGCCCCAGTAAATTGGTAGATTTTGAGTTAGAAATGGCCTTTATAACGACTGATGCAAATGACTTAGGGGAACCCATTCCTGTAGCCGAAGCCGAAGAGTATATTTTTGGACTCGTTTTATTAAACGATTGGAGCGCACGCGATATCCAAAAATGGGAATATGTACCACTAGGTCCATTTTTGGCTAAAAACTTTGCGTCATCAATATCACCATGGATTGTAACCTTAGATGCATTAGAGCCTTATAAAGTACAAGGTCCTAAACCTGTTAAACCTCAACTAGATTATTTAAAATATAAAGGCAAAAAGAGTTACGATATTAATCTAGAAGTTTCCATACAACCAAAAGGTGCTAAAGAAACCGTGGTAAGTAAATCTAACTTTAAATATATGTACTGGAATATGGTACAACAATTAACGCACCATACGGTTAACGGTTGTCCTGTAAATTCTGGAGATATGATGGGGAGTGGTACTATTTCTGGTCCAACAGAAGACAGTTATGGCTCTATGCTAGAATTAACTTGGAAAGGAGAAAAACCTATTAAATTAACAGATGGTAGCGAAAGGAAATTTATAAATGATAATGATACGGTTATTATGCGTGGTCACTGCGAAAAAGATGGTACGCGTATTGGTTTTGGAGAAGTATCTACAACCCTATTACCTGTCTATAAAAAGAAATAAAGCGGATTTTTATATTTAAAAAAATAGATTTTATATTAAATTCCTTTATGCATATGTATAAAGGAATTTTTTGTTTGGCACTAAAATTGAAACCTAACTAAAAATCATTAAATTTTAGACTCATGAAAAAAACACTACTTATTTTATTAGCCGTACTTTTCATGGTATCCTGTAATACAAGGAAACAGGTTGAAAAAGCCGTTAATTCTGGTAATTATGACCAGGCTATAAATACGGCATTGGCTAAACTTAAAACCAATAAAAACAAAAAACGTAAGCATGACTATGCCATAATGCTTAAGGACGCTTATAATAAAGTTGTAAAGCGTGATTTAAATACTATTTCACATCTTAAAAAGGATAATAATCCAGAAGCTTACAAAACAATTTATGAACGCTATTTAGATTTAAATAACAGGCAAGAAGCTATAAAACCTATATTACCCTTAGTAGTAAATGGTAAAACTATTCCGTTTACTTTTAATAATTATAGTAATGATATTATAGCTTCTAAGGATAAGCTTTCTAATTACATGTATGAAAAAGGAATTGGTCTATTAGAATCTGATAATAAAAATACTATAAGAGAAGCACATAATACACTAAACTACTTAGAGCGTATTAATCCTAATTATGAAGATACACGAGAGCTTTTAAACGAAGCCCATGAACGTGGTACCGATTATATTTTGGTTTCTATTAATAACCAAACGCAACAAATTATACCAGAACGCTTACAAGAAGACTTACTTAATTTTGATACCTACGGATTAAATAAATTCTGGAGCGTATACCATGCTAATCAAAATAAAGGTTTACAATATGATTATGCCATGTTCCTAAATTTAAAACAAATTAATATTTCTCCAGAACGTCTTAACGAACGAGAATTTATAAGAGAAAGAGATATTAAAGACGGCTGGAAATATGAACTAGACCGTAATGGAAATGTTACTAAAGATAGTTTGGGTAATGATATTAAAATCGATAAAATAATTAGAGTGAAATGTAAATTATTAGAAACCATACAAACCAAATCGTCTCAAGTTATTGCAGATGTTGTATATAAAGATTTAAAAACAAATCAAACATTAGATTCATTTCCCATTGATAGTCAATTTATTTTTGAACATATTTTTGCCAGATATAGAGGTGATAAGCGTGCTTTAAACAGCGATGATAGAAATTTATTAAACAATAGACATGTTCCGTTTCCTAGTAACGAACAAATGGTTTACGATACTGGCGAGGATTTAAAACTTAAATTAAAAGACATTATAAATTCGTATAGCTTACGAAAATAAAGGGAGTGTGTATAAAAAAACAGCAGGTCTTGCAATTGTAAGACCTGCTGTTTTTTATTAGGTATAATATTTTTCTAAGTATTAACGACCAATCTAAACCCTTCGCCATGAATATTAAGTATTTCTACTTTACTATCTAGTTTTAAATATTTACGAAGTTTAGCTATATATACATCCATACTACGAGAAGTAAAATAATTATCATCACGCCATATTTTTGTTAAAGCTAGTTCTCTAGGCATCAAATCATTTTCATGAAGTGCCAATAAACGTAATAATTCATTTTCTTTAGGTGAAAGCTTTACAGGGTTTTCGCCATTGTATTTTAAAAAACGTAATTTTGAGTTTAAATCAAATCCGCCAATTTTAAATTCAAACTGCTTACTGTCCGATATAGTCTCTGTAGCTTTACGTTGAATTATAGCCTTAATCTTCATGAGTAAAACTTCGCTATCAAAAGGCTTATTTAAATAGTCGTCTGCCCCTACTTTATAGCCTTTTAAGACATCTTCTTTCATGGTTTTAGCCGTCAAAAAGATAATAGGTACATCTGTGTTTTTTTCTCTAATTTCTTTAGCTAACGTAAAACCATCTTTATAAGGCATCATAACGTCCAAGATGCATAAATCAAAATCATCTTTCTTGAATTTTTCAAAGCCTTCCATACCATTTTTAGCATGGGTAACTTCATAATCATTCATCATTAAATAATCTTTAAGCACTGTTCCAAAATTTGGATCGTCTTCTACTAGCAATATTCTTTTTTTATGCTCTTCCATAGTTATGATATTAGCGGAAGCTTTATAATGAAAGTACTCCCTTTGTCTTTTTCTGATTCTACCGATACGTGACCTTGATGATCTTCCACAATGCTTTTAACGTAAGCTAAGCCTAAACCATGCCCCTTTACATTGTGTATGTTACCAGTGTGTTCTCTATAAAATTTTTCAAACACTCGTTTTGCAGCAGCTTTACTCATACCGCTACCATAATCTTTAATTTTTAATATAATATAAGTGCCTACAACTTCTGTATACACTTCAATTTTTGGTTTACCTGGAGAATACTTCATGGCGTTATCCAGAATGTTAACAATAACATTTGTAAAATGTGTTTCGTTAGCCAAAATTGATGATTGATTAGCCTCTAGAAACGTTTTAATATAACCTTGTCTGTCTTCAACCAAAAGCTGTACATGTGCAATAGCATCTTCAACTATGTCGTGTAACTCAAGACGCTCCTTACTTATATTAAGTTCATTTTTTTCTAATTTAGATATTCTTAATACATTTTCAACCTGAGCATGCATACGTTTATTTTCTTCTTTTATCATCCCTAAATAACGTAATACTTTCTCTTTATCATCAATGACTTTAGGGTTTCTTATAGAATCTAAAGCCAAGTTTATAGTAGCAATGGGTGTTTTAAACTCATGCGTCATATTATTAATAAAGTCTGTTTTTATTTCTGAAATTTTACGTTGTTTAACCAACTGAAACAATGCACTTGAATAAGCCAGTATAATAATTGATGTAAAAATTATAGATAAAAAAATCATCCTCATAACCGTTGATAGAATAAACTTTCTATCATCTGGAAAATTAACCAAAAGCTTATAAAGACTTTGATTGTTTTCATCATAAAAAATAGGTACACTAAAAGTTGAGTTTTTCTCGTTTTCAAAGTTATCACTTTGCACTTTAGTTGCTAAATCATTACCATAAATAGCAAATTCAAAATCGATATTTATACCATCTTTTGCTAGTTTCTCTGATAATAAAGTACTAATTTCTTGTTCGGAAACTCGTTTATGTATAGGTGTTCTTTTTGATATTTCTCTAAAGTTTTTCTCAAAACTTAAGCGTTGTGCTTCATCCAAGCTACCACTTCTTATAATTTTTGATATTGGACTTTTAATATCTTTCTCAGAAAGTTCAGCATTGCTATATATTTCTGCAGTAGAACTTCCTATAATATTTTTAATATCAAGACTATCTAAACCAATGTCAAAGAGCGAAGAAGATAACTTATAATTTTCTTCTAAAACGTTACTTCTATATATGAGCGTTTCTTTTGTACTGTTGTTTTTTTGATAAATCAACAATTGCGAAACAACATCTTCATCAACTTTTTTTTCGCTATCTAAGCTTAAATATTTAGTAAAATATTTTTCTGATTCGTTATTCTCAATAGTATTTGATACGTAACTTAAGGCTTTAACGACATTAAACTTAAAACGTGCCTTTTCGTTATTTACCGAATCATTAATATAATAAGCTTGAATAGATATAATTCCTATAAGTGATAAGCTCATAAGTATTATTAATAGGATGAATATTCTTTTGCTCATCATTCAAAATTAACATTTTAACATTTAGCTATCTTACCTTTTAACCTTACATTAACAAAATTGTGTGGTGGTTAAACACTGTGTAAAATTTGTTCATGGATTTTTAGTACTTGAGCCTTGGTCTCATCTAAGGACTTATTATGAATAACAAAGTTGGAACGTTCTATTTTTTGTGCATCACTCCATTGATTCTTCATGATAGCCTCTACCTTCTCTTTTGAAGTTTTGTCTCGTTTTAACACCCGTTCTAACCTAGTTGCTTTTGGAGCTACAACAGTTATTATTTGATCACAAAATTTATGTCCATTGTTTTCAAATAAAATAGCGACTTCTTTTATAACATAAGGCGTATTTTGTTTTAAAATCCATGTATTAAAATGCTTAGCCACCTTAGGATGGATTATAGCATTCATTTTCTGTAAATAGTGTTTGTCGTTAAAAATAATATTTGCGATGTATGGCTTATTAAGGCTATTATCTACATAGGCTTCTTCACCAAACAACTTAATAAGTTTTCGTTTTATAATTTTAGAGGTATGCATCATTTTTTTTGCCTCCTCATCTGCTATGTAAACTGGTATACCAAGTTCTAAAAATAAATTAGCTACTGTGGTTTTACCACTTCCTATACCTCCTGTAAGTCCTACAATAATCATTTTGTTATTATAAATTCAATACGTTGTTGACTTATTTTTGCGTTTTTTACCAATTTTGGAACCTTTGTTAATTCTGGAAGTAAAAAAGATTGATTATCACTGGTTTTAGAATAGTCGCATATAACTTTAAAATCTTTATTCTTAATAGCATCAAAATTATTTAAGCTTACATAATATGAAACGCTTACTTTTTTGGGAAAGTATTTTAATTCAATATGTCTTGGCGCATTTATTATGGTTACTGGAACCTGCAAAGTCCCTTCTGTAAATTTCTCAACTTTAGCTTTTATATTGACATCGGTTTCAGAAAACTTAATATCTAATTGATTAGAAGGCAACTTTAACTTTGTATTTACCATAACATCTGTTCTAATATTATTTAAAACAAGATTTTCGGTTTCTACAAAACTAATTTTATCTACCAATTGATTAGGCCCTATAACCTCTACAGAATCGGGTTGAACAACCATACTATTTGCTAAATCATAACCATGACTATAATTTATAGTTGCATTTAATTTTACAGGAACTTTTTTTACAAGGTTTACACCATATCTAAATAGTAGCGTATCTGGTGTAATATTAAGCAGTTCTACTTGTTTACTAAACTGTGTATTACTTAAATAAGCAATGGGCTTACTCCACACAAAAACATTTTTATGCTTATAAACATCTTTGCTAAAATCTATTTTTATTTTTGGTTTTGACACATAATACTTTAGCCACTTAAAGCCATGTGTTTTTAATGTTACATCTAATTTTATAGAATCGTTTAAGAGAATATTTTCTAATGGAACATTTATTTTTTCAATTTCAAAAACCATAGTATTTGTATAATTTTTTGAAAGTTTTGTAAAAATCAAAATAACAAATGCGGATATTAAAAAGAAAAAGAAAACATTAATCTTCTTATTCTTTATAGATACTGATATTTTTGTTTTTATACTATGTATCATTTTTGTTTGAAAAACAATTGTGGAAAATAATGTTCTGGATTTTTATTTAATACCGAGAGTGCCCAAGTAGATTTTAAAAACCCATAACCATAACCAAAAAATTGTACCAAAATTGCAGGTATTGCTAATATGGATACCACTAAACTTTTGGTGACTAATAATGCAACCAACAGCGCTATTACAAAATACAATAAATAACCTATTAACAGCCATTTAAAGTTAAGAAACCAAAACAAAATTGCAATAATAAACCCTAACACAAAAAGCGAAGGAAACCAGTATGTAAGTTTATTGGTTTGAGGATGCCAATGATTTAAAATGGGGCGTACCATACCAAATTTATTAACTTGTTTATAAAACGATTTCCAAGACACACGACGTTTATGATATACAAACGCTTTTGTTATTAAACTTGTTTTATAACCCAAACCCCATAATCTTATGGTTAAATCTGGGTCTTCACCAGGGTGAATATTCCCAAAACCACCCGAAGACACGAATGCTTCTTTAGAAATACCCATATTAAAACTTCTAGGTTGAAATTTATCTATACTTTTTTCATGCCCTCTTATACCCCCTGTCGTTATAAAAGATGTCATTGAGAAATCTATAGCTTTTTGTAAGTTTGAAAACGATTTATGTGCCGTATCTGGCCCTCCAAAACAATCTACATAATTTGTTTTTAAGCTTTTATCTACTTCTCTTAAATAATGGCTTGGTAGTATACAATCACTATCTAAAATAATAAAATAATTACCTTTGGCATGACGCATACCGTAGTTTCTAGAATCTCCAGGGCCTGTATTATTTTTAAAAAAATAACTAATATTTAAATCAATTATATAGTTATCAATTACCGTTTTAGATGTTATAGTAGACCCATCTTCAACAATAACGACTTCAAACTTAATATCTGTTTTTAATTCAACTAAGCTCTGTAATAATTCATCTATTTCTTTTGGACGATTAAATACAGGAATAATGAATGAATATTGTAATTGCATTTAACAAATGTATAAACAAAAGTAAAGCTACTGCATTTAAACAGTAGCTTTTTTAATTTTTATGTAGATATATTATATTAAACTAATACTAAAAAGTCAATGTTTTGCAAACATTAATACTATCATCTGATGTTGTTGATGTTACCTTTAAACAAAACTCTGTTTCTCCTAGGCTAGGCGCCCAATATAAACCTTTACCATCTTCTCTATCACTAGGGTATTCAGCTTCAAGAATAGTCCATGTATAAACAGGATTTTCTATATTACTAGATCCAATGGCTATAACCTCTGCATTGGTTCCTATGTTAACCTGTTTAAATTCTATTTCGGCAGTTAATGCCTCTTCATATTTTAAAGTCTTGCATACAGTCATACTATCATCTGAAGATGTTGAAGTTACAGTTAAACAAAACTCTGTTTCGCCTAGGCTAGGTGCCCAATATAAACCTTTCCCCTCTTCTCTATCACTAGGGTATTCAGCCTCAAGAATAGTCCATGTATAAATTGGGTTCTCTATATTACTGGAACCAATTGATATAACCTCAGCATTTGTTTCTCCATTAACTTGTTTAAAGTTAATTTCGGCGGTTAACGTATTCTCAGTTTTAGTTAAATCATCACTATCTTTATTACAAGAAACAACACATAAACAAAGCATTAATACTAAACTCATTTTTTTCACTAATTTAAATCTCATTTTTTTTGTTTTTAGATTACAAATCGTTCTATTTTGAGAACTTTATTATAAAACAGTTTAAGCTTTGTTTCTCCTACCCAAAAATCAAAAAAAAAGCCATCTATTTTCTAGATGGCTCATAATCATTATTTTAATTTATTTTATTCCTTAGTAAAGGTTTCCATAACGCCATCACTGACTCCCATATTACTAAAACCACCATCATTATAAAGGTTTTGTAATGTAACACGTTTGGTTAAATCGCTAAAAAGAGACACCGTATAATTAGCACAGTCTAAAGCTGTGGCGTTACCAAGTGGCGACATTTTTTCGGCATAGGCAATAAATCCATTAAATCCTTTAACACCACTACCTGCTGTTGTTGGTGTTGGAGATTGCGAAATGGTATTAACACGAACTTTTTTATCTCTTCCAAAGAAATAACCAAAACTTCGTGCAATACTTTCTAAATAGGCTTTATTGTCTGCCATGTCATTATAATCTGGAAATACACGCTGCGCAGCCATATAAGTTAAGGCCACTATACTACCCCACTCATTCATGGCATCAGATTTATACAAGGTTTGCATAAGCTTATGAAAAGACATTGCCGAAACATCTGTTCCTTTTTTTGTCCATTCATAATTTTGATCTGTATAATGCTTACCCTTTCTAACATTTATAGACATTCCTATAGAGTGTAAAACAAAATCAATTTTACCTCCTAAAATCTCTACAGATTTATCAACTAAATTTTGTAAATCTTCAACAGAAGTTGCATCGGCAGGAATAACTTGCGAACCCGTTTTTTCTGCTAATTCATTAATCTGTCCCATACGCATAGCAACAGGAGCATTGGTTAAAACAAAAGTGCCGCCTTCTTCATGAACACGTTCGGCAGTTTTCCAAGCTATTGAATTTGAGTCTAACGCTCCAAAAATGATTCCTCTTTTTCCTTTTAATAAGTTGTACATATAAAATGGTTTGAACCATTTTTTCTTTTAGACAGTGCTAAAAAAACAAAAATGGTTAGTTGATATATTTATTAATTTATAGATTCAAAAGTACTAAACTTTAATATTTAAACTTAGTCTTTTTTTTAATTTAGCAATTCTTTAGCATGAGCAATAGCAGACGACGACATTTCTACACCTCCTAGCATTTGCGCTATCTCAACAATACGCTCGTCATGATTTAATTTTATTAAATTAGTTTGGGTTACATCATTAACATCTTCTTTATAAACTTTAAAATGCGAGTGCCCTTTTGCCGCAATTTGAGGTAAATGTGTAATAGAAAAAACTTGCATATTTGTACTCATTTGCTGCATAATATCGCCCATTTTGTTTGATATTTCTCCAGATACTCCGGTATCAATTTCATCAAACATAATCGTTGGAAGTTGTATATATTTAGCCAATACCGATTTAATAGCTAGCATAATTCTAGATAGTTCACCTCCAGATGCCGCTTTTTTTAGCTCATTAAAACTCCCACCTTTATTTGCAGAAAACAGAAACGCTAGTTCATCTTTTCCGTTTACAAAAAATTGATTTTGATAATTTACATCTATTTTAAATTGCGCATTAGGCATTCCTAGATTACTTAAAATACTTTCTAGTTGTATTTTTAACTCTGTAATAACTTTTTTACGCTGCTTGCTTATACGATTGGCAATTGTATTTAAAGCTTTCTCTTTTACATCAATTTCTTTTTGTTTCTTCTGTATAGAATCATCTAAATTTTCAGTTAAAGACACCTTATCCTGGAGTTGGTTTCTTATAATAATTAATTCTGAAATATTACTTGACACATGCTTTTGCATCAAATTATGAAGTATTTTTAATTTAGAATCTACAGTTTCTAATCTACTTGGGTCGGTATCTAATCCTTCTTGAAAGACATTAATTTCATTAAAAACATCATCAATTTCAATTAAACTACTATTAGCTCTTTGAAATATATCTTGGTATTTTGATGAGAATTCTGATAGTTTTTGAAGCGCGTTTTTAAGTGTTGTTAAAGCAGTAATAATACCGACATCATCATCACTTATTAATTGGTGAGCCTCTGCCAGTTTTTCTTGAATACTTTCTATATTATTTAACGTTTCGTATTCTTCTTCTAGAGTTTCAAGTTCACCTTCAACTAATTTAGCTTCAACTAATTCTTTTAATAAAAAGGTATTATAATCGTGTTCTTTTATGGCTTCTGCCTGAAAATCTAAAAGTGATTTATATTCTTTTTGAAGCTTTTTATATGCTTTAAGCGCTACGGTGTAATTTTGAAGTGCTTCTTCATTATTAGCCAAAGCATCAATAACCTGAAACTGAAATTCATCACTCGTTAACTGTAACGTTTGGTGTTGCGAATGTATATCAATTAAGCGCTCTCCAAGTAATTGTAGGCTGCTTAAATTTACAGGAGAGTCATTTACAAACGCTCTAGATTTACCCGACGCTAATATCTCTCTACGAATAATAGTTTGCGGCTCATAATCTAAATCTTCTGAGTTAAAAAGTGATTTTAAATTATAGTTAGAGATATTAAAAACGGCTTCAATAATACATTTTTGAGAAGCATCTTTTAAACTACTTAAATCTGCACGTTTGCCAAGAATTAATGATAACCCTCCTAATAATATAGACTTCCCTGCACCTGTTTCTCCTGTTATTATAGAGAAACCATCATTAAAATCAACATGGAGGTTATCAATTAACGCGTAATTTTTTATTGTAAGTGAGGTTAGCATGTACGAGTTATTAATTTAATCTGAAAATTGATTTTTAATTTCTATTACAAAAATACGCTTTACTTTTTTCTTTCTTCTATCTGTTTGTCAATTAAGCTTACTAATTCCAAAGGTTTAATTTTTAAAGAATGTAATGTAATTGATAATGGTGAACCATAAACCCTTTGGTTAGCTTTTATTGCTTTTTTTAGTATAGCATTTTTACAACGCTCTATATACTTTTCTGGATTATGTATCTCAATGATAACAAACTTATTTGAGTTTACTTTAATAAGTTTTACACCTGTAATATCCTCCCATGTAATCAAACCAAGGTTTATAGCATTTGAGTTATCTATGATACCCATATCATTAATAATGAGTCTGGGTTCTTTACTTATGGTTTTTTTGAATATGAAAAACGTAGTTATTCCAAAAAATATTACTGCCACTATACCTACAATAAAAATAACATTTTTTGGATAGCGAGCTGATGCAAATATTTCTGGTTTTATGCTCATAAAGGCTCCAAAAATTACAAATGCTAGAGACACTATTGAAAGCAATATGATTTTTAATTTATTTAAAGGAATATTGATTTCTGTCATTTTCGTGGTTACAATAGCATAATACGATTAATGAAAATGATAATCTTTAAATCAGTATTTAATATTTTGCCATTTACTACTATGAAGCGGAGCAACTCTTTGAAGTATATCTTTAACGCTAGCAATATCTACACTTGGACCGCCTGTGAAAATTTGTTCAATCTCGTCTGATTTAGCATCAAAAAATGTTCTTAATAAAAATGAATTTGGTCTACGATCATTCATAACCTTAAACCTTTTTATAGACGAAGCTATTTCATCTTTTCCCTCCTTAACATTATTACTCATGGTATCTAAACCATTTCTATGATAAGAATACATCACAGATCTAAATTCTTTAAATGTAGGAGACAATACGTTATCTATAAATGCAAATCTACTTTGCAAACCATCTTCTAACTTCCAACCTTTAAAATTTGCTTGTTGCGAATAATTAGTAATTATTTGAGCCTGTTTATAATATGCATCACCACCATTAGGCGCAAAAGAATCAGCATCTAAAGCCAAAACTATATTAATATGAAACGCCAATACAGAAATTAAATTAGACTCAAATTGATTAGGATTATAAATTAAATTCTGAAATTCTAAATACGTAAAACTAAAATCCTTATCATTAAAATTATAAATAGGTGTACTAAATGATGACCCATAAATTGGTCTAGAGGATTGTACTTGAATGGAAGCTTGAAAAGTTTCTCCGCTATAATTGGTAACATTTATTACCATATTACAATCTATACGCTCTTGAGATTTAAAAACTTTTTTGGTCCATTTAGTGTTATTTATAAACTCATTAAGTTGCTTTTCTAAAGTCTTAAAAATCGGAAAGTTTTCATTACCCGTTTGTTGAGCGTTAACGACAACATTACAATTCAACTCTTGGGAAAACCCAATAAAAGAAAGGCAAAAAATTAAAATAACTAAAATGTTACGCATCAATTTGTGTTATAATTTTATTAATTAAATCTAAGGCTACTTCTGTTTTAGATTTTAATTTAAACTCGGTAATATGTTCTTGATCATCAATAAAAGTCACTTTATTTGTATCGCCCTTAAAACCAGCACCTTTATCGTTTAACGAATTTAATACAATTAAATTTAAATTCTTTCTTTTTAATTTTCCTTTTGCATTTTCAATTTCATCATTAGTTTCTAAAGCAAAACCTACTAAATATTGATGTTTTTTAATAGCGCCTATAGAAGCCAAAATGTCTTTTGTTTTCTCTAACTCTAAGGTTAACGTTGAAGACTTCTTTTTTATTTTCCTAACGGCAACTTCTTTTGGTGTAAAATCTGCAACTGCCGCAGATAGTATAGCAACATCTGAGGTTTCAAAATGATTATGCACCGCATCATACATCTCTTGCGCGCTAACTACAGGAATAACATTAATTGATGCATGCTTTACAGATTGATGTGTGGGTCCAGTAACCAATACAACTTCAGCACCTAAATTTGCCGCTGCTTTAGCTATTTCAAATCCCATTTTGCCACTAGAGTGATTCCCTATAAAACGAACTGGGTCTATAGCTTCGTATGTAGGCCCTGCAGTAAGTAATATTTTTTTTCCTCGTAATGGTAACTTACTTAAAATATCTTGTTCTAAAAATCTAACAATATCTTCTGGTTCAGCCATTCTGCCTTCGCCTACCAAACCACTAGCTAATTCGCCGCTTGTAGCAGGAATCATAATATTCCCAAAGGATTGAAGCTTTTTAAAAGATTGTAATGTAGATGGGTGTTTATACATATCTAAGTCCATTGCCGGAGCAAAATAAACAGGACATTTAGCAGATAAGTATGTAGCCAACAACATATTGTCGCTTGCACCATTAGTCATTTTAGAAAGTGTATTAGCTGTTGCTGGGGCAAGTACAAATAGGTCTGCCCAGAGTCCTAAATCTACATGATTGTTCCAAACACCATCATCATCATCTTCGTTAGTAAAAGACGAATACACTGGGTTTTTTGAAAGTGTGGATAAGGTTAAAGGTGTTATAAAATCTTTTGCAGATGGCGTCATCACTACTTTTACGTGTGCACCAGATTTTATGAGTAATCTTACTAATGAAGCTGTTTTATAAGCGGCAATACCGCCACTAATGCCTAATAGTACGTTTTTGCCGCTTAATATGCCCATATAAGAAATTATTCCTGAGAATCTTCTTCAGTATTTCTAAAATAAATTTTATCTGTTAACCATTCTTGAACGGCTAAAGCATGAGGTTTTGGTAATTTTTCATAAAATTTAGAAACCTCAATTTGTTCTTTGTTTTCAAAGATTTCTTCAAGACTATCGTTATAAGTAGCAAACTCTTCTAACTTATCAATAAGTTCTTTTTTGATCTCTGTATTAATTTGTTCTGCACGTCTAGATATAATTGAAATTGATTCGTAGATGTTCTCTGTTGGCTCATCTATTTGATTTCTATCGTAGGTTATCGTGTTAACCGGAGCATTGGTTTTCTTTAAATCCATATCCTTATTGTTATTTAACTTTTTGTGCTATAATTTTTCAATTGTTCGTCTATAGCTGCAAGCATATTATTTACATCTTCTAAGTATTTTGAATCTTTGAAAGATTTTTTAAATACGTTTGAATATTCTTTAGCCGTCTCTAAACGTTCTTTTTTTAGTTTTATTAAACCATTTTGTATGGTTCTTTTATACTCTACACTATTAATGGCAAGCCTATATGCAGAATCTAATCTATAAAATAATGCTTCTTCTCGTAATGTAGACCCAGGGAATTCGAAAATAAAATTATCAAATGATCTAACAGAAGAAGGATAATCTGATATTCTGTTATATTGCTTAGCTATACTAAATGCTTTTTTTTCCAATTTAAAATCTAACTCTTGTACCAGTTTACTGGCTTCGGTAGCATATTTAGACTCTGGATATAAGTTTATAAATTCTTGAAGCTTCTCTATAGCTTCTTTAGTTTCTTTTTGATCTTTACTGTATACAGGTGAAAGAAAATAGGCACTTTTTGCACTTAAAAACGAGGCGTCTTCTAATTTTTCACTTTTTGGGTAACTTGATGCAAAACGATTAAATTGATATCCTGATACATAATAGTCTCCCATTTGAAAAAATGAATCTGAATATAGATACATTAACTTTTCTGCCTGTGGTTTACCTCTGTAACTTGGTACTATTTGTGCAAAAAGCTTATTTGCCTTGGCATATTTACCAGCTTTATACAACGTCTCACCCATTTTAAATTTTGTAGCTATATCTTCTGCTTTTAAAGCCTTTTGATATTCGCTACAACTTGTTAAAGCAGTGAACACTATTAATACGTAAAAAAAATGTTTCATAAATTTTAAATACAGCATGCAAAACTACGCTAATTATATGGATTTTAAAAATATTATTTCAATGCTAAAATAATGGCTTAAAGCGAGTAATTGTAAGGTTTAAGTAATATTTAACAGAGTTAAAAAGTTTTTACAAATGCTTCTATTTTTTGTTTTAATTCATTTGATGCCGAAACTAAGGGTAATCTAACATCTCCTCTGCACATATTTAGGGCTTCAAAAACGGCTTTTATTCCTGCAGGGTTATTCTCTTCAAAAATATAACCAACAACATCCATTAATTTAAAATGTGTAGCATAGGCCTCTTTTGCTTTGCCATTTAAACCTAACCGTATCATGTCTGAAAACGCCTTTGGAAAAGCCTGCCCTATAACAGAAATAACACCTGCTCCTCCAGCTAAAACAACGCCAAGAGCTAAATCATCATCACCAGAGATTACTAAAAAACCATCTGGTTTATTTTTTAAGAGCTCTAAATATTGAGCCATATTATTTCCTGCTTCTTTAACGCCTATAACGTTTTTAAAATCGCTAGCTAATCGCAAAGTCATCTCTACATCCATATTTTTAGAAGTACGCCCAGGAACATTATATAAAATAATATCTACTGGAGACACTTGTGATATAGCTTTAAAATGCTGATAAATACCTTCTTGCGTAGGCTTACTATAATATGGAGATACCGATAAAATAGCATCAATATTACTTAAATCTGTAGTTTTAATTTCTTCAACAACTAAAGCTGTATTATTTCCTCCTATACCCAAAACCAAAGGCACGCGACCCTTATTAGATTTAGAAATGGTTGTAATTATATCTTTTTTTTCTTGAGCTGTAAGTGTTACACTCTCTGCTGTTGTACCGCAAATTACAAGATAATCTGTACCATTATCTATATTATAATTAACAATATTAGACAAGGCATTATGATCTATGGTTAAATCTGATTTAAAAGGTGTTACCAAAGCCACCCCAGTTCCTAGAAACTTACTATTCATACTCAATTTATTTTTTTAATATATTTAGGTATTTTAAAACCTCTTCTTTAAATACCTTAAATTCTTTTAAACTTGTTTTAATAATCAAATCATTTATACGCAAATCGGTTTGTAAAATTCCAATTTTAAATTTAGCCTTAGAAAGTGCTGTAATCAATTTTAACTCTAAAATATCTTTTTCATAATAACTAATTACGGCATCAAATTCAGTATCTAAAAAGGATTGCAATTCAACATTTTTCACAGCTGCTTTCCATCCAAAATCTTTAGGATTATAACAAGCCTCCCAAGTGTGTAAATCATCTTTAACGTTTTCAGAAAAGGCTATAATTTTTAATTTATTAGGTCTAACACCAATAGATTCCGCTAGTTCTCTAAAAAATTCAAAATCGTTAATCTCATCAACGTTTAAGATAACACCCAAACTAACAACCTTGCTATCATTAACATTTACATGTCTTTTAGATAACAATTTGTTTAAGTACTTTTTATTAGATTTTTCTTTAAAACCCTTTAAAATCATTTATCTTTATACTTTGCGTAAAGGTAGCAAAAGTACATTCAAATTTTCGTTTTCTAAATGAGGTTCACACATTTATTTATTTTGTTATATATTTTTGTTTTTACTGGCTGTAAAAAAGAAAAATTACATCTCAACAAAATTGAAGGCCAGATTATTACAATTTCTGATAGCCTTACCACTAATATTGATATAGAATCCTATATAAAACCATACCGAAATCATATTGAAAAAGATTTAGATAGTGTTTTGGCTTATGCCGCAGAAACCTATTCTAAATCTGATGGTAATTTTAACACAGCTATTGGCAATTTTATGGCAGATGCTGTTTACCTACAAGCAAATCCTATATTTAAACGTAGAACGGGAAAAGATATTAGTATGGTACTGCTAAATCATGGTGGCATTCGCTCCATACTTCCAAAAGGACCAATAACTAAAAGAACTGCTTACGAAATTATGCCTTTTGAAAACAGCATTGTAGTTGTTGCTTTAAAAACAGCCCAAATACATGAATTAACTCATTATTTAAGTACATCAAAAAAAGCGCATCCCATATCTGGGCTTTCATTAACCTTAAACATGGATAATAAAATTATTGACACTAAAATTAACCAAAAGCATATTGAGCCAAATAAGACATACTATGTTGCTACCAGCGATTACCTTTTTAATGGAGGAGATAACATGACATTTTTTAAAACTAACGATAGCCTATATGCACTAAACTATAAAATACGAAACTCACTGATTGATAGATTCACAAAAGTTGATACTATAAAACCTGTAAGAGACAATAGGTTTACCCAAATCCAATAAATTTATGAAGCGTAGAAAGTTTATTCAACAAGCATCTGCTGGAACGGCCTTAGTAACTGTTGGTAGCCTAGGTCTACAATCGTTTACCACGAATAAATCATCAAAAATAACCATTTTACACACCAATGACGTGCATAGTCATATTGACCCATTTGGCTCGCAAGATGGCAGAAATGCTAATAAAGGTGGTGTTGCTAGACGTGCCAGTTTGATTGAATCTATTAGAAAAGAAAATCCAAATACCTTATTATTAGATGCAGGCGATATTTTTCAGGGTACACCATATTTTAATTATTATGGTGGTGAGTTGGAATTTAAACTCATGAGTAAATTAAAATATGATGCTGCCACTATTGGGAATCATGATTTTGACAATGGTATTGATGGTTTATACGCCCAATTGCCACATGCCGAATTTCAATTTATTACTGCCAATTACGATTTTTCAAATACTATTATGGACACCCATACCAAACCTTATAAAATCTTTAAAAAAGGTGATATTAAAATAGGTGTTTTTGGTTTAGGTATTGAATTAACAGGTCTCGTAGATCCATTGATGTTTAAAGAAACTAAGTATCTAGACCCTATAGAGATTACTCAAGATATGACACGTATTCTAAAAACAGAAAAACATTGTGATTTAATTATTTGCCTATCTCACCTTGGATATCACTACAAAAATAATCCTAATAAAATTGATGATTTAAAATTAGCAAAAGCTACTAAAGATATCGATTTAATTATTGGAGGACATACCCATACCTTTTTAACTAAGCCTACTATAATTAAAAATAGTGAAGACAAAAACGTATTGGTAAATCAAGTTGGATGTTATGGTATTAATCTAGGGAAAATAGATTTTTATTTTGACTCTAATACATCTAAATCTGCAAACGGAACTTCTATAATGGTTTAGACATAAAGAAAGATAAACTTAACAATTATCTTTAAGTAAATTAACATCCTGAGTTTGCTCATCTACGAACCCTGTCTGTCTACACAAAAAGTAAAAACCAATTACAGATAAAGCTATAGACACTACACTAAGAAAATGACGTCCAATAGAGTACATATTACTTACGTTTATAACTTCAGACAATACACAAAGTAAAACCCCTACAAATAAGTAGAAAGATTTTCTATTATCTCTAAAAAAGTAATTTAAAAGACTTATGGATAAAAGGGCAAGCATAATAACATTATAAATGAGTTCTAAACATAGTTGACTTGCGGTAAGTTCTTGATTTACTATCCCATATAAAAAATATAGCATATAAAAATTTAATACCACAAGTACAATCAATCGAATTTTAAAGTTTTTTATAATATATTTAAAACATATTGACTTCGATACCTCTATAAACAATGATAGATAGGCCAATACGTATAACGCATTTCCTATATAATAAAAATCATAGTATACTCCTAAATTTACAATATATAAAAGATCAGATAGAGCAAAACAAAAAATAAATAATGAAAAATATAGTGTTTTGTTTTTTGAGAACACAAAGTATATTAAAGCAATAATAGGCGTAATGACAGACTTAAAACAACCAGCAATATATTCTTGCTCGCTTAATTCAAAAAAAGCAAACAAAACATAAATTATTAAAACTACACCCCATAAAATCCTTTGTTTATACATAACAATAGTTTACAACTACTACGCAAACATATACAATTAACACACATTAACGAATAAAAATATCTTTTTATCGATAAAAATATGTTTTTATTCTAATTTCTGTAAGAAAGAATACTCGTCTATTAATTGTATATTAAGTTTTTCTGCTTTATCCTTTTTACTTGGCCCCATGTTAGCACCTGCAACAATAAAACTTGTTTTAGAAGATATTGAACTACTTACCTTACCTCCATTATCTTCAATAAGCTTCTTTAGTTCGCTCCTAGAAACAGATTCAAACACACCTGTTATTACTATAGATTGCCCTTGCAATATATTAGTCTTTCCAATTAATTCTTCGGCAGACATTTCTAATTGCGCACCAAACGTTTTTAAGCGTTTGACAATAGACATATTCTCATCAGATTTAAAAAAGGCATGAACACTTTCTGCAATTTTTATTCCTATTTCATCAACATTAACCAAATCTTCTTCTGATGCATCAGCAATAGCATTTATACTTTTATAATGTCTTGCTAGTTTTTTTGCTACAGTTTCCCCAACATACCTAATACCTAAAGCAAATAAAACGCGCTCAAAAGGAATATTTTTTGACTGTTCTATCCCCTGTATTAAATTATCAGCACTTTTTTCTGCCATTCGCTCTAAAGGTATAATCTGCGTTTTGGTAAGCGCATACAAATCTGAATAGTTAGAAATTAAACCCTCTTTAACTAATAACGCTACAGTCTCTCCTCCAAGGCCATCAATATCCATAGCTTTCCTAGATATAAAGTGCTGAATTCTACCAATAACCTGAACCTCACAACCATTATAATTAGGACAATAATGTTGTGCTTCGCCATCATGTCTTACCAAAGTTGTTTCGCATACTGGACATTGGTCTATATACTGAGTAGGCAAAGAATCCAAAGGACGCTTTGTTAGATCTACGCCTAGAATTTTGGGTATAATCTCTCCGCCTTTTTCTACATAAACTTCATCACCTTCCCTTATATCTAGTTTTTCAATTTGGTCTGCATTATGTAAAGATGCCCGTTTTACAGTAGTACCAGCCAGCTCAACAGGTTCTAAATTAGCAACAGGAGTGATAGCTCCTGTTCTTCCTACTTGATAGGTAATTGTATTTAATTTGGTAGACACCCGCTCGGCTTTAAATTTATAAGCCATAGCCCACCTTGGCGCTTTGGCTGTATAACCAAGTTCTTCTTGTTGCTGCAAACTGTTTACTTTAATAACAACACCATCAGTCTCATAAGGTAAATTATGACGATGGATATCCCAATAAGCTACAAACTCTAAAACCTCATCTATAGTATTAGACAATTTAGCAACTTCAGGCACCTTAAAGCCCCACTGCCTTGCTTTTTCTAAACTTTCAAATTGATTTTTAACACCAAGGTTAGTTCCTGTTAAGTTATATAGTAAACATTCTAATGGGCGTTTGGCTACTTCTGCACTATCTTGTAATTTTAAACTTCCAGAGGCTGTATTTCTTGGGTTTCTATAAGGTTCTTCTCCTATTTCTATACGCTCAGCATTCATTTTATTAAAACCATCAAAAGGCAAAACAATTTCTCCTCTAATATCAAACTTAGGCGGGTAATCACCTTGTAATTGTAATGGTACAGATTTAATAGTTTTTATATTCGATGTTACATCATCGCCTTGAAAACCGTCTCCTCGCGTTACAGCTTTTGTTAACAAACCGTTTTCGTAAGTTAAACTTATAGAAGCACCATCGTACTTTAGCTCACAGGTATATTGCACATCGCCATCTACAAGCTTCTTTATACGCGTTTCCCAATCTTGTAAATCTTCTTTAGAATATGAATTATCTAACGAATACATTCTCTGTCCATGCACCACTGTTTCAAAATTTTTAGTAACAGCCCCTCCTACACGTTGTGTTGGCGAATTGGCATCAAAAAACTCAGGATGTTGCGCTTCAAGGTCTTGCAACGCTTTTAGTTTTATATCATAATCATAATCAGAAATTGATGCATTATCAAGTACATAATATTTGTGATTATGCTCCCTCAGTTCGTTACGAAGCGCATTTATTTTTTCCTTTGCAGTCATTTATATTTCTGTGTGTAATTTTATTTCAACTAAATTATAATTAAATCTGATTACTATTTCTATTTTAAACCAAAACGGCTTTAATCATCCTATCTTTCTTAAACATATCTTGCCTTAGCTCAATATTTTCAAACTTATTTTGTTTTAGCATTTGCATCATATCATTACCAAGATATTCATTAATCTCAAAAAACAACAAACCGCTATGACTTAATTTATCAATGGCAAATTTAGTAATAGCATCGTAAAATTGTAATGGATTTTCATTGGTTACAAAAAGTGCCAAATGAGGTTCGTTTTCTAGCACATTAGGTTTCATTAATTCTTTTTCTTGCGCTCTAACATAAGGCGGATTTGAAACAATAATATCAAACTTTAAATCATTAAAACCCCATGTTTCAGCATTTAAAATATCTACATTTAAAAACTCAATTTTCACCTTATTTAATTCGGCATTATGCTTGGCTATTTCCAAAGCATCTTTACTAACATCTAACGCATAAATACGAGCGTTAGGTAAATTATTAGCAAGCGCTATAGCAATACAACCACTACCCGTACCAATATCTAATATTTTAAGTGGTCGGTTTATTGAAGACTCAACACTTAAAACCCACGCTACTAATTCTTCGGTTTCTGGCCTTGGAATTAAAGTATGCTCGCTAACCTTAAAAGGCAATCCGTAAAACTCCGTTTCTCCTAATATATATTGTATGGGCTTTTGTTGTTTTAATAATTGTAAAGCATCCAAAATAAGATGCACCTTATCTGTTTTAAGTTCAGGATTCACAACCAATTGAATTCTTGAAACCCTATAAAACGCATCTAACAAAATATAAAACAAGCTATCAACTTCTTTGGAAGCATAAATAGCATCTAACTCCACATGAAATGTATTTTGAATATCTTTTAGTTTCAATTTGAATTTATTTTCTTAAAATATTAAATAAGCCACAAACTATAATTCCTTTAACATCCAAACGCCACAAGAAAAGTGTCCCGTATTACCCAATGCTTCATTTAAATGCTTAAATCCGTAATGCTCATATATATGAATGGCTGCTTTAAGTTGAGGCGCAGATTCTACATAGCATTTATGATACCCCAATTTAGCTGCTGATTGCATACATTTTTCAAAAAGCAATTTACCATACCCTTGCCCTCTAATTTTTGGAGAAAAATACATTTTTTGAATTTCGCATATTTCAGATTCAAAATCTGTTAACGGTTTTACACCTGCGCCACCCATAATTTCACCATTAACATCAATAACATAATATATATCATTATTATTTTGATACGATTCGTACATTTTTGGCGTTTCCTTATCTGAAAATGCAGTGCCTTCTAAAGGAATTTTAAATTCGTGAAAACAAGCCCTAATAACTTGCTCTAACTGCGCATTATCTTGAGGTTCTATTTCTCGAATAACTATAGTATCTTTACTCACTTTAAGGATGTTTTATTAAAGGAGTGAAGATACATAAATCGTAAAAAAATCGATATGAAAAGACTTATAATCTTATCAACAATATGCTTACTAATTTTAGGCTGTTCGGTAAAAGAAAAACCCATTTTTATCGGTATTGAAAATATAGAAGTCATAGAATCGACTTCAAAACACATAACGCTTACTGCCAATGCAAATTTTATGAACCCAAACGATATTGGTGGCGAACTACAAACCGATGAGATTAAAGTATTTGTAAATAATAATGAAGTAGCCCAAGTATCTTCTAAAAGTTTTAAAGTACCTGCGAAAAAAGAATTTTCCATACCACTTAAAACAAGAATACCTATTGATAGCCTTTGGAGTGATAAAAACTTAAGCGGCTTATTAGGTAGTCTTTTTACAAAAAAAATAAAAGTGCAATATACTGGAGACATAAAATATAAAGTCTTTGGATTTTCGCATTTTTACACCATTAACCAAACAGAAGATATTAATATTAAATTTTAATCTTGAAAAATCACGAATTTTATATTAATCGCTGTCTTGAAATTGCAAAAAACGGACTAGGAAACACCAGACCCAACCCTGCGGTTGGAAGTGTTATTGTATATAACAACAACATTATTGGAGAAGGCTACACAAGTACTTATGGAGGTAACCACGCCGAAGTAAATGCCATAAATTCTGTAAAAAACATAGATTTACTTAAAAAATCTACGCTTTATGTCACTTTAGAGCCTTGTTCTCATTACGGAAAAACACCACCCTGTAGCGACCTTATTATTAAACACAACATACCAAACGTTGTTATTGGTTGCGTTGACGATAATGAGCAAGTTGCTGGAAAAGGCATAAAAAAACTAAAAGACGCTGGTTGCCACATTACTGTTGGTATACTAGAAGCAGATTGTAAAAACTATCACAAACGTTTTTTTACATTTCACAATAAAAAACGCCCTTATATTATTTTAAAATGGGCACAAACACCCCATGGATTTATAGCTCCAAAAAACAAAACAGCATTAAAACCCGTATGGATTACTAACGCATTTTCCAGACAGCTAGTGCATAAATGGCGGGCAGAAGAACAAGCCATATTAGTAGGCAAAAACACCGTTTTAGAAGACAATCCCACTTTAACTACCAGAGACTGGACTGGACAAAACCCCATTAGGATTATTATAGATGCCAAAGAAAAATTACATAAAAAACATAATGCCTTTAATACCGAAGCTAAAACCATAACCTTAACCAACAAAACAATAGACTACTCCAATAATGTAGCAAAACAGATATGTAACGTCCTTTTTGAAAACGATATAAATTCTGTAATTATTGAAGGGGGAGCAAGAACACTTCAAACCTTTATAGATGAAAATTTATGGGATGAAGCTAGAGTTTTCTATGGCATTACCGAATTTACACAAGGTGTACAAGCCCCAATTTTTAATGGCATATTAGTTTCTGAAGAAAAAATTATTACCGATACACTTAAAATATACAAAAATGATTGAAACTATTATTTTCGATTTTGGCAATGTCTTTATTAATATAGATATCGATGGTGCGCAAAAACATGCCCTCGAAACATTTAACATCAAATCACTCTCTGATGAGATGCTTGCGTTTAATAGTTTTTATGAACAAGGCTTAATATCCACAAGCGAGTTTATCGATTTCTATGCTGAAAACTTCCCAAAACTAACAAAAGAAATACTTATTGATACTTGGAATTGTATTTTAAAAGATTTCCCTAAACATCGCCTAGATTTTTTAAAACAATTAAAAGCCACCAACAAATACAAACTGATACTATTAAGCAACACCAACGAACTCCATATTAATTGGATTAAACAACATGTTTTATTTTACGAAGATTTTAAAAATTGTTTTGATGCCTTTTACCTATCTCATGAAATCAATTTAGTAAAACCTAATACCGATATTTTTGAATTTGTATTGAATGAAAACAAACTAAAACCTGAAACCTGTCTTTTTATAGATGACAATGCCGATAATATTAAAACAGCATCCAATATGGGGATTTCTAGCTGGCACATTAAACCTGATAAAGACGATGTAGTCGATTTATTTAAAATTAAAAACGATTTATTTTAACAACAGCATCTAAAGTTTCACCCAATTAATCCAATTGATAGAAAAAGACACATATAAGACTATTACCGCAGTTACTGATTCCGTTTTGTTTAAGGATAAAAACAGTAAGTTTTTTGGTTATGCTTTTCCTGTTACAAATCAAGACGATGTTAAAAACTATCTAGCCCATTTAAAAAAAGAGCATCATTCTGCAAGACATTGGTGTTATGCTTATCAATTAGGTACCGCAGACATAGCTTACAGAGTAAATGACGATGGCGAACCAAAAAATACTGCTGGCATGCCTATATACGGGCAAATACAATCTTACGAGCTCACCAATATTTTAATTGTGGTTGTCCGGTATTTTGGCGGCGTAAAACTAGGCGTTAGTGGATTAATAAACGCTTACAGAACAGCAACACAAATGGCACTGACTGCCTCTAAAATAGTTGAAAAAACTATAAAAACGCATTACCTCATTGTATTTGAATACAAAAACATGAATACAATAATGCGCATAATTAAAGAAAAAAAACTAACCATTACTAATCAAAAATTAGAAATGGATTGTCAGATAACGATATCGGTTAGAAAAAATGAAGCAGAAGCCGTATTTAGTAGTTTTAATCGTCTTTTTGAAATTCAAATTAAAGAAATACAACCTTAACCTTTTAAAACATCTAATATGTACTTTGGAGCCCTGACTGGTCTATTCGTTTTCATATCTACAAATACCAAAACCGTATTTGCTTTTGTAAGAATTTCTCCTTTTTGATTTGTAATCTCGTAGGCGAACTCAATTTTAGCTGTGGGTGTATTTATAAGTTGCGTTTTTACATTAATAACATCATCATAACACGCTGATTTTTTAAAATATAGAGACATAGAAACAACTGGCAACATAATGCCTGATTCTTCCATTTTTTTGTAAGAAACACCTAATTTCCGTAACCACTCAATACGTCCCATTTCAAGGTATAATGCATAATTACCATGATAAACAACGCCCATTTGGTCTGTTTCACCATATCTCACTCTTATTTGTATTTCATCGATTTTCATAGCAAAGTTTAAATATTTTTTTGTAGTTTCGGCTAGTGGCTAAACATGAGGAAAAAAATCTATAAATTCAATAGCAAATCATTTTTTTTTTAAGATTTTTGTTCACATATTTGCCAAACAATTGAGGGACTGGAAATTTATTTTTCCAACGCACAAACTAATCTAAAACAAACCATAACTTAAAACAATGAGTATAACTGCGCAATCGGTATGGAATAACTGTCTGGAATTCATAAAGGATAATATCCAACCGCAAGCATACAAAACTTGGTTTGAACCTATTGTTGCAGTTAAACTTACGGATAACGCATTAAGTATTCAAGTACCTAGTAAATTCTTTTACGAATGGCTTGAAGAACACTATGTAAAAATACTTAAAGTATCCCTTACTAAAGAATTGGGAGAAACAGCCAAACTTGTTTACATTATAAAAATGGAAAACACGTATGGTAACAAACAACCTTTTACCGAAAAAATTCCAAGTTCAAATAGAACGTCTGTTAAATCACAAGATGTTGATATTCCTTTAAACAATAAAAATCCCGAATTACGTAATCCATTTGTAATTCCTGGTATTAGAAATGTAAAAATAGAATCTCAACTTAATCCTAATTACAGTTTTGAAAACTTTTTAGAAGGTGACTCTAACCGATTAGCGCGTAGTGCTGGATTAGCAGTTGCCGCAAAACCAGGAGGCACATCATTTAATCCTTTATTAGTTTTTGGTGGTGTTGGATTAGGAAAAACACATTTAGCACATGCTATTGGTGTTGATATAAAGGACAAATATCCAGAAAAAACCGTTTTATATATTTCTGCTGAAAAGTTTACACAGCAATACATAGACGCTGTTAAGAAAAATAATAGAAATGATTTTATTCATTTTTATCAAATTATAGATGTTTTAATTATTGATGATGTTCAGTTTCTTTCTGGCAAGACAGGAACTCAAGATGTATTCTTTCATATTTTTAATCACTTGCACCAAAATGGGAAACAGGTTATTTTAACCAGTGACAAAGCACCTGTAGACATGCAAGATATTGAGCAACGCTTATTATCTCGTTTTAAATGGGGATTATCTGCAGAATTGCAAAACCCAGATTTTGAAACCAGAGTTTCAATTCTAAAAAACAAACTATATCGTGATGGTGTTGAAATGCCAGATGATATTATTGAATATGTTGCCAAAAACATTAAATCTAACGTTAGAGAGCTAGAAGGCGCCATCATATCGCTAATTGCACAATCATCTTTTAATAAAAAGGAAATTACAATAGACTTAGCTCGTGTTATCGTAGAGAAGTTTGTTAAGAACACAAAACGTGAGGTTTCTATAGATTATATCCAAAAAGTAGTATCTGATTATTTCCAAATGGATATCGATACACTACAATCTAAAACCAGAAAACGTCATATAGTACAAGCAAGGCAACTGGCCATGTTTTTTGCAAAAAAATTCACAAAAGCGTCTTTAGCTAGTATTGGTTCGCAAATTGGAAAACGTGATCACGCCACGGTTTTACACGCCTGTAAAACGGTAGACAACTTATCTTCAACAGATAAACAATTTAAAAAATACGTTGAAGATATTACCAAAAAACTTTCTATTTAAAGCGTATTTACAATGACTAAAATTCTTATGGTTTGCTTAGGAAACATATGCCGTTCTCCTCTAGCCGAAGGTATTTTAAAATCTAAACTCGCTAATACTTCTTTTTTAGTTGACTCCGCAGGAACAGCTAATTATCATGAAGATAATCCACCAGACCATCGCTCTATTGCTGTAGCCAGAAAGTACGGTTTAGATATTTCTAAATTAAAAGCCAGACAATTTACAGTTTCAGATTTTGATACCTTCGATTTTATTTATGTCATGGACGCATCAAACTATAATAATGTTATTAAACTAGCTAGACATGATGAAGATGTTAAAAAAGTCTATCGAATTTTAAATGAAGTTTATCCTAATCAAAATCACGATGTGCCTGACCCCTATTATGGTGGTGATGCTGGATTTGAAAATATTTATACGATGCTTAACGAAGCCTGTGATTATATAGCCAAAAAGTTAAAGCAATAATTTGGTTATAGATGTCGTTGATTATTTATTAACTTTACTAAAAAGCTTAAATATGATTCGCCCTCAATCAATACGCTCCTTTTTATCCCTTATTATTTTTTTCAACACAGTTCTTATAGGTTTTTCACAAAATATAGAACTCCAAAATTTTGCTTCTGACTTTACTGATATTGTAGAAATAACCAATGCAGGAGACTCAAGACTCTTTGTTGTTGAGCAAGCTGGTGTTATTAAAATATTAAATAACGACGGTAGTGTAAATGCTACACCGTTTTTAGATATAACAAGCCTAGTACGCTCAGGTGGTGAAAATGGATTATTAGGATTGGCATTTCCTTCAGATTATGCAACTACTGGACGTTTTTACGTAAATTACACGGATAACTCTAGTTCTAATACAAATACAATAATAGCAAGATATACGGTTGATCTTGTTAACAGTCCAAATGTTGCTAACCCTACAGGAACTATACTGCTGTCTTATAATCAACCCTTTAGTAATCATAACGGTGGAAAAATAGCATTTGGCCCAGATAACTTATTGTACATCTCATCTGGAGATGGTGGTAGTGGTGGCGACCCTGGAGATAGAGCGCAAAATCCAAATACGCTATTAGGCAAGCTTTTACGTATTGATGTTAGCGGAGCTAGTTATAGTATACCCCCAACAAATCCATTTTCAAATTCCTCCAATCGCACTAACGACCCAAGACCTGAAATTTATGCCATAGGCTTAAGAAATGCTTGGAAATTTTCGTTTGATAAAACCGATGGCGATTTATGGATTGCAGATGTAGGTCAGTTACTCATAGAGGAAATTAATAAAGTAGACGGAGCTGGAACACCTGGAGATAATTATGGTTGGAGGTGCTTTGAGGGTAGTATGAGTTTTAACTCCAGTGGAAACTGTCCTCCTGGAGGCATAAATAATACTATTGCACCAGTAGCTGAATATGACCACTCTGGTGGAAAATGTTCCATTACTGGCGGATATATATACCGAGGAACTTCAAACATTGATTTTGTGGGCAAATACTTTTTTGCAGACTTATGCTCACAAGAAATTGGAATACTAACAGATACAGGTTCTGGTTGGTCTATGACTTTACAAACACCAAATATTGCAGAAGGTTGGAGAACTTTTGGAGAAGATAATAATGGCGAACTTTATATAGCAGGAAAACGAACAGTCTATAAATTAAGCGATAGCAGTTTGAGTGTTACAGATATTAATAACATTGCGTTTAAATTGTATCCCAATCCTGCAAAAAACGACTTAAATATTAAGTTAACAAACAGTTTTAGCAATATTGACAAAATAACAATTACTAACATTCAAGGTCAACGCATCAATGTTATCAAAACTCCAAATAAACAAAATATTAACATTAAAACCTCTACCTATTCTAGTGGATTATACTTTGTAGAAGTTAAAGGAAATAACAATGTTAAAGCTATTAAAAAATTAATTATAGACTAAATGACTAACAAAATTGGCAGCTTATATCTTATCCCAACAACACTTGGTGATAATAACCCTTTAGACGTTCTCCCTATCACAGTAAAAAACAACATTGACAAAATTGATATTTTCATTGTTGAAAACGAAAAAGCTGCCAGACGTTTTATTAAGCGTATAAGCCCAGATAAACCTCAACCTTCTCTTAAATTATTTTCATTAAATAAATTTACTGATGAAAATGAAATACCAAGTTTTTTAGAACCCTGCTTAAAAGGCATTAATGTTGGTCTTTTATCTGATGCTGGTTGTCCGGGTGTTGCAGACCCCGGTGCTGATGTTGTTAAAATTGCTCATACTAAGCATATAAAAGTGATTCCTTTGGTTGGGCCTTCATCTATATTAATGGCCATGATGAGTTCTGGAATGAATGGACAAAGTTTTGCTTTTAATGGTTACTTACCTATTGACAAAGCTGAGCGTAAAGCAGAAATTAAACGCTTAGAACGACTTTCGTTTGAGTATAACCAATCGCAGCTTTTTATAGAAACGCCGTATCGTAATAATAAAATGCTTGAAGACTTACACCATACTTTAGAAAACAATACCGACATATGCGTGGCATGCGATATTACGCTTCCTTCTGAGTTTATTAAAACATTAACGGCTAATGCTTGGAAAAAAAATAAGGTAGACCTACATAAGAGACCTACCATATTTATTATTCATAAAAGTTAAAACTTTTATTTATTCAATATATTTAGAGATAATAGCATATCCAATTACTAAAAAAACTATAGTGCTTTAGCAGTTTTATTTGGTTTTAAAGTTGAGGTATCGTATCCAGAAAAGCGCTTCATATAACTATACACTGTAGTACCATAGCCATCTGTAAAATTATCAATACCATAACTCCTTAAATATTTTTTCACACTACCAGGCCCTGCTAAGTGAGCTGCTGCTAAAATACCAGATTCAGTAACTATAATACCATTAATACGTTTCCCTACAAAATTTTTAATATCACGTCTTAAAATCCATTTATTTCGAGCCGTATTAGCTAAGAATGCTTTTTCTTGTAGCCTTGGATTTTTCAAGAAACCATCTGTATTATCTATACCTATCATTCTTAAAGTTTCTGCTCCAAATTGATATTTACCTAAATAACCATACGTGTTTACCGAAAAATAGTTTCCACCAGATTCCTTAAAGGCTAAAGCTTCTTTAAAACCTGCAAACGATTTTCCTAAAAATGGCGAATACGTGTAATTTTTAGAGCTAGATTCTAAAACATCATTATTTATATTTGGTACATCATTTACAGTGTAATGTAAATCTAATCCTTTAGTAGAATATTTTCTCATATTCAAACTTTGGTTAGCTTGAAACGAAAGATGTAATAATATACATATTGTAAGTGTCATTATAGAAATACCTGCAATATTCTTTATCATAAACTTTAAACTTTTTTAGTCTATTTTAACATAAAATAAACCTTCAAATTTTCAGCGTGCAAAATTAAGCCTTTTTATAAAAACTTCAAAATTATTCGTTGATGTGCAATTTTTAGTTGTAGAATGGATGAAATACACTTCCGTTTTTACTAATTTCGAGAGCTGGAAATGGTATTTTCAACATGTTAAATACATCGAAAATCGTTCTTAAAAACCTTGAGTTCGTTTTAATAGCACTAAGATTTAAATCTAAGCTTAAATAATATTGTCTATAACGCTGATCTCTCGTTAGTGACTGATTATCAAAACCTTTGTTTCCTGTAAGCATTCCATCACCTCCATATCCAACAGCAACATTTAACCATTTTGGGATTTTACTATCCTTAAAAAAGGCATGTAAATTAATGCTAAGCCAATAGGTTTGTCCGTTGTAATCCTTTAGGACTTGTTCTATATACGATTCGCCAAGCTTATCTGGCCTTTGTCTTGCATATTTTGTTTGATGAAAAGAATATTTTAGGGCTATACGTTGCTCTTTCCAAAGTAATTCTTGTCCAACATACAAGCCAGTACCTGCGCCGTTAGCCAAAATATCGCCCCAAGAAAAACCCCAGGCTTTAGAATACCCATCAAGAACTTCTATGGTTGTTAAGAAGCCAAAACCTAAAGTAGCACCATATATTAATTGGTCTTTTTTACTAACCCCACTCCAATTTAATAATTGTGCGCCATGCTTTCCTAATTGATATGATGAAAATACATGGCCTAACTTATCCATTTGTAACCACTCATTATTATCATTTATGGTTTGGAATTTAGAACGCTCAAAATCAGCATACCATAATTGGTTTAATCCAATGAGTGCTACACTAGCTAAAGCGCCTTCTGTTATAGCAACGGCATTTCTTCTGGGTTTATTTAACGTATCACTTGGTGTTAAAAACAATGCTGTTTTAGATTGTGCTAACGACAACGTGGGGATAAAAACTAAGAGTATAATATGTTTAAGTAGTACACGCACTATCTATTAATGCCTTGAGATGATAAATAATGTTGATACTCCCGTGCATTTATATTATGCTGAGTCAATGTTTTAGCAAATTTATGAAACCCTAAACGTTTTGCATTTGCTGCAAAATATAAATAGCTATGCTTTTCGTAATTAAGTACTGCATCAATGGCTGAAATGTCGGGCATAGCAATGAGACCTGGTGGTAAACCTAAATTCATATACGTATTGTATGGAGAATCTATTGTTTTATGTACATTTAAAACCCGCTTAATAATGGTGTTTTTATATTTTGGTAGTTGGTATGCCGCAAACTTTAAAGTAGGATCAGCTTGTAATGGCATACCTATTCGTATTCTATTTAAATAAACTCCAGCGATACGTGGTTGTTCACTAGCTTGTTTAGATTCTTCATGCACAATAGATGCTAAAGCTATAACTTGATTTTGGTCTAAATTAATAGTTTTGGCCTTTTTAAGTCGCTCTGCGGTCCAAAAACGTTTATATTCTTCAAGCATTCTTGCCCTAAAATCCTCAGCAGATAAATTCCAATATAAGTTATAACTATTAGGTATATACATGCCTAAAGCTGTAGCTTTATTAAAACCATGTTTTAATAAAAACGAATCGTCTTTCATAGCTTCTAGCAAGGCTATACTATCGGCTTCAATCTCTTTTGAAATCCTACCAGCCAATTTCTCTAATGTAGGTTGATTATTAAAAGACACTTTAATAGCCATATTACCAATTCTTATAGAATTAATAATATCGTTATTGCTCATCCCCTTCTTTATGGCATACCTACCTGCTTTTATATTGCTAACATATTTTTTTTGTTCTGCTACATCATCAAAAGATTCTATATCTTCTAACAACGGTTCTAGCTGTTCTCTAACATCTTTATAACTTGCGTTTGAAGGAATGTAAACATAGGCCTTATCATTATTAAAAGCCGTATTAGGTTTTAACATCGCTTTATAAACAAAGTTTGCAAAAAATGCGGCTACCACTAAGCCGATAACTACAATAGCAAGAAGAATTTTTTTTATATACATTTAATTATTTATAAGCTGAAACACATATTCGTTTTTATAAGAACCATTAACAAGATTCCAATCTTTTTTAAGCCCTATGGGTTTAAATCCGTAATTTTTAAAAAGTGATATACTAACGCTATTATCTTCCGATATATTACAATATAACTGGTGTAAACCTAAATGAGAAAACGCATAATCAATTAATAACTGTAAAGCTTCCTTACCATAACCTTGTAATCTATGATCTGTTTCTTTTACCAAAATGCCTACGCCAGCTCTTTTATTTTTAAAATCGAAATCAAATAAATCTATCATACCAAGCGCTACTTGATTGTAATTAGAAATAACCAAACGCAATTGTTTGGCTTCATAAATATCTTTGTGCGCGTTCTCTAAATATTGTTTTATTAAAAACTTAGAATACGGTGTTTGGGTATTGCTTATTTCCCAAATAGATTCGTCGTTTTCAATAGTGTGAACAAATTCTAAATCTTCTGGCTCTAATGCTCTTAGATATATATGTTCGCCTTTTAAAGTTATCATATCTTACCTTCAAAAACATATGTTGCGGGCCCTATGAGCCAAATGTTTTTATAAACATTATTATCGACATCAAAACTGACTTGTAACTTGCCACCTTCTACCTGTAACATAACATGGTTTTTCTTTGTTTCGCCTGTATTATGCATTGCTACTGCCACGGCTGTAACACCTGTACCGCATGACAAGGTTTCATCTTCTACACCACGCTCGTAAGTACGTACTCTAAAGGTATCGTCTGTAAGCTTTTTTACGAAATTAACATTAGTTCCTTCGTTATTATAAGGTACGCCATAACGTATTTTTGCACCCTTATTTTTTATATCAAAATATTCTATTTGATCTTCATGTTGAACATGATGCGGAGACCCTGTATTTAAAAACATATGACTATCATGATTTTCTACCGTATCAACATCTTGCATTTGCAATTTTATAATATCGTTAGACTCTATTGTAGCATGATGAATACCATCAACGGCTTCAAAAACAGCTTTGGTACTAACAATACCTAATTGTTTAGCAAAAGCAACCAAGCAACGGCCACCATTACCACACATGGTACTCTCATTACCATCAGCATTATAATACACCATTTTAAAATCTAATTCCAGATGATTTTCTAATAAAATAAGACCATCTGCGCCTACACCAAAACGTCTGTCACATAAAAATGCTATACGTTTGGTATCTTTTTTGTTGAAGGAAAGTTGACGATTATCAATCATCACAAAATCGTTTCCTGTGCCTTGGTATTTGTAAAAAGTTTGTTGCATAATAAAAACAAAGATAAAGAAGTGATTTAAACTTTTTAAGGCTTACTCATAATTTTGATTTGTAAGTGTCTCTCATAATAATTAAGGATTTAAAAATCAACTAATTTGATAGCTATAAATATCAATAATTTATGTTTTACAAAATTGATAAACGAAGTGTTTTTTGTTTTAATTGAAGTTTTAACTTATAAAAAAATTCAGCTACATTTGTTTGATATTGAATATGAAATATTGAAGTAATTTTTATTTATAAAATGAATAAGCACCTTTAAATCAAATTTTTGAAAAAAAATTTATACAATAATCTAACAACCAAAAAAGTCAATTTTTTTTGAATCCAACAACTTTTCAATAAAATTTAGACGAAACTGGAGACAACTAAGAAAAATTAGAAATAAAAACGTTGCAGATTTTATTAATCTAAAAAATGATATCGGAATTTTACAAATAAGTTCATTCCATCATTCTGATAAAAATTACGTCTTTAACCTAAACAAATCGACATTAGACATAGAACAAAACGGGTATAAAGCTGAAATTAAAAATATTTCTGAATATCAATCTGCATTTTATGCTCTAAATTATATAAACGAAAAATTATATCAATTTCGTTTTGAAATTAGTTACAAAAATAAACGACTATTCATTACCCTCACTTTTGATAATATTAACGAAAGAGTAATTGAGGAAAATTATAATGAAATAGTTAAAATATTAAACACTATAAAATTCAAAGAATAAAAAGCCCAATGCAACAAATGCTAAAACCATTTCGTATTTGAAATTACTGTAAAATAAAATGATGATTTTTTTCTTTATACGAAATAGAAAAATAAAGCATATCCTTAGTTACGGTTTCTTTTTATGTTGAAGTAGAAAGGGAAAAAGGGCGTTTTATTACGGTTATTTCAATGCGAAAATGGTATGAAAATAATTACTTAGTTTTTGATAACCAAAAACCCAGCGTTAGGGATTGCAGTGTAAAGCCCGACGCCGACCAAAGGAGGCGTAACGCCCAAAGAAATATTTAACTCTTTTTTGATTGTTAAATCATCGTTAAAGTTGATTTATTAATTCAATAAATATTTAATTTTAATCGTTAATAAAACTTAAACTGAAAAATTATGAAGAAGATTTTAACATTAGTATTGGTTTCAGCATTAGGTGGTGTTTTTACCTTAGGTGCTTATAAACTATTTCTAGAAAATGACAAACCTGTTGTTGTGGCTTCGGCAGATTCTAAACCTAGTTTTTTACCTACTGCAAATGCTAATTCGTTTTTAAATGCGGCAGAAAATACTGATTTTTCTAAAGCAGCAGAAAATACTGTACATGCTGTTGTACACGTAAAAAATGTAACATTAAGTTCTGGACAATATTCTCTACAAGATTTATTTTCTGGTAGAAGCTCACAGCGCGCTCAATTAGGCACAGGCTCTGGCGTTATTATTAATGCTGATGGTTATATTATTACAAACAACCACGTTATTAAAAATGCACACGAACTCTCGGTTACTTTAAACAATAACAAAACATATAAAGCAGAAATTATTGGCACAGATCCAAAAACAGATATTGCATTGCTTAAAATTGAATCTGACGAAGATTTACCGTATGTAACCTTTGGAGATTCTGATACCACTAAAATTGGAGAATGGGTTTTAGCTGTGGGTAATCCTTTTAATTTAACATCTACCGTTACAGCTGGTATTATAAGTGCTAAATCTAGAGATTTAACAGGTAACAGTTCGCAATCGTTTTTACAAACCGATGCTGCCGTAAACCCAGGGAACTCTGGTGGTGCACTTGTAAACACAGATGGAGAGCTTATTGGCATTAACACAGCCATAACGTCTCAAACAGGGTCTTACGTTGGTTATTCCTTTGCAGTACCTAGTAATATTGCTCGCAAAGTTATTGAGGATATTATGGAATATGGTAATGTACAAAATGGCGTTTTAGGTATTCGAGGTGGAACTTTAAACACCTCTGTAGCCGAAGAAATGGGCGTAAACTACACCGAAGGTGTATTTGTTAGCGAAGTTACCAGAAACTCTGGTGCAGAAAAAGCGGGTATTAAAAGTGGTGATGTTATAAAGAAATTAGACAATATTGAAATTTCTAAATTTGAAGATTTAAGCGGTTATATTAAAGCTAAACGTCCTAATGATATTATTAATGTAGAAGTTCTTAGAGATAATACGTTAAAATCATTTATGGTAACGCTGACCAAAACCGAAGTTTTTGCTGTAAACTTTATGAAAATGGAATTACAGGATTTAACCGATACCTTTAAAGAAAAATATGATATTGACTATGGTGTTATGGTTAAAAATACCGAAAATCAATATTTATACACTAATTTAGGTATATCTGAAGGCTATATAATTACAGGAATAAATGATATGAAGATAAAAACCATAGATGATATTTCTAAATTAAAGGAGAAATATGATGGTGATATTTCTGAAAACATTAAAAAACTAGAATATATAAACACTAAAAAAGAAAGAAAAGAGGTTATCTTTAGATAGTCATTTTTTACTATAAATCCATTAGTAAATAAGCCCTTCAAAATCAGAAATTTTGAAGGGCTTATTTTTTACACAAATACGCTACGAAAACGTTTGAAATATAGTATTTTTGCCGAAATTTATAAAACATAAACTAAATTATTTAAGTAATGAGTTCTATTCAAACTTACGAAAAGGAATTAGCTTTTCAAGCAGACCGACGTAAAGCCACTGTCGAGTTTATTAAAATTATTAGCGACTTATGGTACGATAAATCTATTGAGTTGGTCATTTTTAGAAATCAGTTGATTGACAGAAATGTTAGTCAAATTTTAAATCTGCATGAATATGCTGGTAAATTTGTACAAAAACCAATTTCAGTTTTTGATACTGTAGAACTTGCCCAAGCTATTAAAGCGTTAGACATCCCTCCTGCTAAACTCGATATTGGTAAACTTACTTACGAATACCATTTAGAAGACAATACCTACAGTAACGTTACTGCCTTTGTTGCTAGCCGATTAAAAAACGCTAGTAAAAATGCTAGTATTAAACCTAAAGATGTTGTACTCTATGGTTTTGGTAGAATAGGTAGGCTTGTAGCTCGAGAACTCATGGTACGTACAGGAAAAGGAAGCCAGTTACGCTTAAGAGCCATTGTTACTAGAGGTGTTATTGATGCTAAAATATTAGAAAAACGAGCCTCTTTATTACGTAATGATTCTGTACATGGAGATTTCCCTGGTACTGTTTCTGTAGACGCGAAGCAAAAAGCCTTGATTATAAATGGTACGACTGTAAATATTATATCTGCCAATGCCCCCGAAGATATTGATTATACAACCTTTAACATCAATAATGCTTTAATTATTGATAATACGGGTGCTTTTAGAAATGAAGAAGCCTTAAAACGACACTTAAAATCTAAAGGCGCCGATAAAGTACTGTTAACAGCTCCTGCGCAAGGCATTCCTAATATTGTTTATGGTGTAAACCACAATGAAAATAACCCAGACAAAGTTTCTGTTTTTTCTGCAGCATCATGTACAACTAATGCTATTACGCCTGTATTAAAAGCCATTGAAGATTCTTTTGGTATTAAAACTGGCCATTTAGAAACCATACATGCCTACACCAACGATCAAAATTTAGTAGATAATTTCCATAGTAAATACCGCCGTGGTAGAGCAGCTGGTTTAAATATGGTTATTACAGAAACTGGCGCAGGCAAAGCAGTCTCTAAAGCATTACCTAGTTTAGAAGGCAAACTAACCTCTAACGCTATTAGAGTTCCTGTCCCCAATGGTTCTTTAGCTATTCTAAACTTAGAACTAAAAAATAAGACCTCACTTTCTGGAGTAAATACTGTTTTAAAAAAATATGCTTTAGAAGGTGATTTGGTAGAGCAAATAAAATACGAACTTAGTGATGAGTTGGTTTCTAGCGATATTGTTGGGAGTTCTGCGCCTTCTATTTACGATAGTAAAGCAACTATTATACGCAAAGACGGCAAAAATATTATCCTATATATTTGGTATGATAATGAATATGGATATAGTCACCAAGTTATAAGGCTTGCCAAATATATAGCCAAAGTTAGACGGTTTACATATTACTAGTAATTATCATCTAAATTAAAATAACCTTCGTATATAAATTAGCCTCATAAATATGGGGCTTTTTAATTACATGTAAACCATATTTTTTATAACTTCGTGACCTTATTACAATCAATGAAAACCCCTCAAAAAAAATGAATTCTATAAAATATCTATTTTTTTTAGTATTTACAATTTCATGTATATCTCCTGCATTATCTCAAATTAAAGAAGAGAATGATAAACTATCTTTAAATAGTGGTACTATAGACAATCAATTTGAATTTGTAATTAGACGCTCTGGTAGTTGGCAAGAATATAAAACCGTTAAAAAAACATGGTTATATACTTTAAAATCTCACACACTAGATTCTTTAAAAGCTGTTCATAAAAATTTAGTTGAAACGCAGACCGTCGTTAAAACACAAGCTAAAGAAATTGAAAATTTAAAAGCAAACCTATCTAACACTCAAGGTGACTTAGATAAAACCAATACCGAAAAAAACAACATGACATTGTTTGGTATGTTAATGAGTAAAACAAACTATAATGTACTTATGTGGTCTATTATTGGTGGTTTATTAGGCTTGCTCCTTTTCTTTATTTACAAGTTTAAAAACAGTAATTCTATAACTCGTGATGCAAAAAAAGCACTTGAAGAAACTGAAGAAGAATTTGACGAGCATCGTAAAACAGCTCTAGAGCGTGAACAAAAAGTAAGAAGACAACTGCAAGATGAAATAAATAAGCACAAGAACGCTTAAAAAGATATTTTCGATTTAAAAAAATCCGTAATCAATATTTTTTTGATTACGGATTTTTTAGCTTTAAGTTTTCTAAAAAAAACGTTCAAAATCATAAGCTTATAAAAACTAAGTCACCCCCCTCTATAATCGCTAGACATATAAAGAATAAGTAACAAAAATAACTTATCGCTTTAACGCAAAATGAGCTTTAAATTGTTTATTCTCATTAGATTCTAAAAAATCAACCGTAAACCAATAATCTGATGATGGCAAAGGGTTACCATTGTATGTACCATCCCAACCTGGACTAACTGCCGAAATTTGTTTTAGCAATTTACCATAGCGGTCGTATATAAAAATTTTGGCTTCTGGCTGATCTAAGCCTAGAACATTCCATCTATCATTAAAAGAATCGCCGTTTGGTGTAAAAAATTTAGGATAATCAACTATAATTAATTCTTTTGTAACTGATTGAGAACATCCATTAACATCATTTACAGTAACCTGATGAACTCCTGGTTCAACGTTAAAAAACACATTGTCTTCTTGAGGAATCCCATTATCTAACTGATAATCGTAATCACCCTCAGCAAATGCTAAAACCGTTACTGTTCTATCTCCCGAAAAGGGTTCACCAACCTCAACCACAAAGCTATCTAACGTGGGTTGGTTTATAGTCATAGAAAGCACTGTACTAGTAGCACATTGACCAGGCTCTGGTGTAAATGTATAGTCGGCACTTGTGTTATTATTAATAATTGAAGGGCTCCATGTTCCCAAAACTCCATCGTCAGATATAGGTAATAATTCTGGAGGTATTTGACCAATACATATAGGTTCCAACTCATCAAATATTGGAGTTATAGGTTCATTTACAACTATGCCCAACGTTAAAATTGTGGCACATTGTCCTGAGTTTGGTGTAAACACATAATCCCCGCTTACTAAATTATCTATCACTGCGGGACTCCACATTCCCATAATTCCATTTGATGACGTTAGAGGCAATACAGACACGGTCCCGCCTGAGCAAATGGGAGCAATAGGATCAAATAATGGGGTTGTTGGTACATTAACCACAACACTTATGGTCTCTACTGTTGCACACTGATTTGCATTGGGTGTAAATATATAATCTGCACTCATAGTATTATCAACTATTGCTGGGCTCCATGTCCCTGTAATACCATTTAGTGATATCAGTGGTAAAACGGGTGCTGTATCCCCTGAACATATGGCCGGAATCGGATCAAATGTAGGCGTTACTGGGGTAATATTAACTTCTACCCTCAAAACAGGTGGTATTGTAGCGCATTGATTTGCATTGGGTGTAAATGTATAATCTGCACTTATCGTATTATCAACAGTTGTCGGGCTCCATATTCCTGTAATACCATTTAGTGATGTAAGTGGTAAAACGGGTGCTGTATCTCCTAAACATATGGCTGGAATTGGATCAAATGTTGGGATTATTGGCTCGTTAACAACAACACTCAAAGTTTCTGAAACAGCACATTGATTTACATTGGGCGTAAATATATAATCTGCACTTATCGTATTATTTACAGTTGCTGGACTCCAAGTTCCTGTAATGCCATTTAACGAGGTAAGTGGTAAGACAGGTGCTGTTTCTCCTGAACATATAGGCATAATTAGATTAAACGTTGGAGTTGTTGGTTCGTTAACAACAACACTCAAAGTTTCTTGCGAGGCACATTGATTTGCATTTGGTGTAAATGTATAATCCGCGCTCATTGTATTATCAACTGTTGTTGGACTCCATGTCCCTGTAATGCCATTTAACGATGTAAGCGGTAATACGGGTATTGTATCTCCTGAACAAATGGTTGGAATTGGATCAAACGTTGGAGTTGTTAATTCGTTAACAACAACACTTAAAGTTTCTGTAGTGGCACATTGATTTGCATTTGGTGTAAATATATAATCCGAACTCATTGTATTATCAACCGTAGTTGGACTCCAAGTTCCTGCAATGCCATTTAACGATGTAAGCGGTAAAACAGGTGCTGTTCCTCCTGAACAAATAGGCATAATTGGATCAAATACAGGAGTCACATTAGCAGGGTTTACAGTAACTATAAGTTCTACAGGGGTTGTTGTTGCACATTGACCTATAGTTGGTGTAAATGTATACGTTGTTGACCCTACAATTGTATTATCTAAAGCTGGGGACCAAGTTCCTGTAATCCCTTCTATAGATGTTGTTGGTAATGGTGAGAGCATGTCGCCTGAGCAAATTGGATTAATAGGCGTAAATGTTGGTGTACTTGCTGGGTTAACTGCAATAGTCATAGTAGCATTTTCAGCACATTGAATACTTAATGGTACAAAACTAATATCATCAATACCAAAATCATTACCAACGTCTGTTGTATTTCTATCATATATACAAATTTCAGCTGAGGTAATACCTCCTGAGTTCCAAGGAAACGAATTTTGCACCCAATTACAAGTACTAAAATCTAAGGCATTATTACCAATTGACACACCATTTATAATAACTTCAAACATTGCTGGACTTCCAGAAGATACAGATTGAGTAAAATAACTAAAAATATAATCTTCGTTAGGTTGTACAGTAATGGTTTGGCACCAAACTCTATCATTTGGTCCCGTACGTATAGACCCATCTGCTACCATAAAATTTCCGCCTCCGGTATTATCGTTACAAGATGCTAAAGAAGGAAACCACACATTAGAATTTGCTACAATACCATAAAGACCTTGAGCGTTTCCATTACCATCAGAACTCGGTACATTAATATAATCGGTAACAAATCCCGTATTTCCTAGAGAAAAATCACCATTAGTCACTAAGTTTGGATTTGGACTTGAATCTGGAGTAAATGTATAAGTTGTTGTTGTCGTATTATCCAAAGCTGGCGACCAACTCCCTGCCACTCCATTTTTAGAGACTGCAGGCAAAGGATCTAAATCACTCCCTTCGCATATATCACCTACCTGATCAAAATCAGGTTTTATAACAGGTTTTATAGAGACTAATACGGGCTTTATATCTGTACACGTTGGCCCTGAAGTACTACGTATATAATAAGTTCCACTAACACTAATTGCACTGGGGTTTGCCAAACTTATTGTAGCCATATCATCTTCCCAATAACTTAACACTCCATTACCAATACTTCCTGTAGTAATAGCTGGATTTGTAATATCTACTGTATTAGGATTACAAACTGCATTAGGATTAGTAATAGCTAATATAACTAACGGACAAAGCTGTTCTGTAACTTGCATATCATCTAACGCAAAATCGTTACCACCTGGGCTTGTATTTACATCTATCAAATTAATATTGACACAAGTTGCTGTTGGTACAAAGGAATATATAACCTGTTGCCAATCTTCTGTTGGTAAACCAACAGTAGGGTCTCCAAAGTTTATGGTACTTGTTGCATTTGTAAAATCTACCCTAATACGTGGCTGCGTTCTAGCATCTACTGTTGTTGTAGATATCGTTCTAATCCAATAACTAAACGTATAGGTTTGTCCAACGGTTAGCCCGCAAAGTCCAGCAGCAGTATCTCCTGCACTCCAAAAAGAAGCATTTGTATTAGTATGGCCGTCTACAACCATCATGGTATTACCAGGCCCAGGAGAATGATCTATTAACGGTGAAGTAAAAAATTGATTTAATGGTGATGGATTATTACTCACAGCATAACTTCCCGGAAAAGTATCACCAGTTGGCGATGTGTATAAGGTATAACCAGGAACTGTAAAACCATTACCTGTACCACCACTCTCAAAATCACCATTTACAAGTAAGTTTTGTGAAAATAATTGTACATAAAAAAGTGTAAAAATAACAATGAGGGATTTGTTTGTTGAAGACATTAGTTAGTAAATTTGCTCAAATGAGTTAATATGGTTAATTATTATCCATTTGATTTTGGTTTGTTAAAATTTAGTGTAAAGAAACTTGGTTATTCAAATACAATATTTACGACATCTAAAACAACCAAAATTCTGACAACTTTTTTATATACGAGACTGAAAGCGTTACAGTTTACATTGATTATAAAAAAATCAATGTAAACTCATACTTTTATATTATCAATAAAAAAAATATGCAATAGTGATAAAATATTCAATTCTAATTTTCAATTAATAATTGTAAATTAGTGGTGATATAATTTATGTTTTCATCCAACCCAATAACTTTAATTTCTAAACAACTAAACCCCACATTATCATGATTTCAAAAGACCATATTATAAAACGTTTTGTAAGTTATGTGACTATCGATACTGAATCTGACGCTACATCGCAAACCACGCCGAGTACAAAAAAACAATGGGATTTAGCCAATAAGCTTGCCGAAGAACTTAAAACTATAGGTTTACAAGATGTAGATATTGATGAAAACGCATACATTATGGCTACCTTACCAAGTAATGTAACGCACGATGTACCAACCATAGGTTTTATTTCCCATTTTGATACCTCACCAGATTTTACTGGCGCCAACGTAAAACCTCAAATTATTGAGCAATATGATGGCAAGGATATTATTTTAAATCAAGCTGAAAACATTATACTATCACCAGAATATTTTGATGATTTATTACTATACAAAGGACAAACCCTTATAACTACTGATGGCACAACACTTTTAGGAGCCGATGATAAAGCAGGAATTTGTGAAATCGTATCTGCCATGGAGTATTTAGTTAAACATCCCGAAATAAAACATGGTAAAATAAGAATAGGCTTTACACCAGATGAAGAAATTGGTAGAGGCGCGCATAAGTTTGATGTTAAAAAATTTGGTGCCGATTGGGCATACACCATGGATGGTAGCCAAATTGGAGAACTTGAATATGAAAATTTTAATGCAGCTGGAGCTGTTATTAAAGTTAAAGGCAAAATTGTACACCCTGGCTATGCTAAAGGTAAAATGATAAACTCTATGCATATAGCTACCGAGTTTATTAATTCATTACCAAGAATGGAAACACCTGAACATACGGATGGTTACCAAGGTTTTTTCCATTTACACGATATAAAAGGCCATGTAGAAGAGACAGAATTACATTATATAATTCGCGATCATGATAAAGGTCATTTTGAAGCCCGTAAAGACATGATGACTAAGCTTACCAGCGAGCTTAATTCGCAATATGGTAGCGAAATTATTAAAACCGAAATAAAAGATCAATACTACAACATGAAAGAAAAGGTTGAACCTGTTATGCATATTGTTGATCTTGCAGAAGAAGCCATGAAGCAATTAAATATAGAACCTTTAATTAAACCCATTCGAGGTGGAACAGACGGTTCGCAATTAAGCTATATGGGATTACCTTGTCCAAATATTTTTGCTGGCGGACATAACTTTCACGGACGTTATGAATATGTGCCTGTTGAAAGCATGATTAAAGCTACAGAAGTAATTTGTAAGATTGCGGAATTAACGGCTTTAGAAAAAAAATAAAAGTTCGTTGTTATCTAAACAATTAACTAAAGCGTTTAAAAATACACAATGAAAATAACCAATACTAAATATTCAAATATCACTCTAGCTAATGAAGACTCAAGAACAGAAAATTATATTATTGATTTAATATTTTCTTTAATTATTGGGTTAAGTTTAGCTACATATATTTATTTTTTAACTTATAGTATTTTATTATCAGTATTAGCCTGTTTAGCTGGTCGTTTTATGTATTATTTTATTTTCGAAATTATTAACGGAAGGACACTAGGAAAATATCAAACACAAACAAAAGTTGTTGATTATAATAATGAAAAACCTGCTTTATGGAATATATTTATTAGAAGCTTGTCAAGATTTTTTAGCTTGATTTCTTTTGCGAGTGATGATGAAATTGCCATACATGATAAGTTTTCAAAAACATTTGTTATACAAGATAATTCGCTTAAAAAAATTGAAATTAGAAAGTATTTAATAATCTCTTTTTTATTGATAAAAGCATCTGCTTGGGCTTATCAATTTTTTATATTTGAAAAATTAAAGTGGTTTTATGCTAGTATGACAGTTATAACTTTAATTTACTTCCTTTACTACGTATCTAAAAATGATACCAATTAAATTCTTTTCTCAAGGTATTAAAACACATTTTATATACAGCTCAAACTTTAATTCAATTTGAATACATTACAAAATGATTTAATTAACTAAAAACATCAAATTAGATATCATCCTGAATAGGATTATAAGTAAAGTCACCTAAAATAAATAAAACCCTCAACATATTAAACAAAGAAAGCTTCCAAACGGAAGCTTTCTTTGTTTAATATGTTTATATAATCTAATTTTTACTTAGCAGGCGGTGCATTAAGCTTAGAACTCATCTCCATAGAAATAGCAGAACGGTCAAACTTTAGCTTTCCAGCCATAGTTTCAATAATACAACTACTGTCTTTATCATTAAGTTCGGCTACCTTACCATGTAAGCCACTTTTAGTGATAACTCTATCTCCTTTTTTTAATTCTGCTGCAAATTTCTTTTCCTTTTTTGCACGCTTCATTTGAGGTGCAATCATAAAGAAATACACAACTACAAACATTAATACAAATGGTAATACACTAGCAATTCCTCCTTCTCCCATTATTGTTTTTTATTTAGCTTTTTTTAGCTGGTACTGGTTTAACAAACGCTGTAATTTTTACAACTTCACTTCCTTTTTCGGTGTTAGCGGTAACCGTTATAGATTTTGAAACTTTATTAGAGCCACTTCCATTAAATTTAACAGAAAATTCTCCTGAATCTCCTGGCATTAATGGTGCTCTACTCCAATTTTGAGGCACTGTACAACCACAAGTACTCTTAATATCTGTAATTACTAAAGGCGCATCACCTGTGTTTTTATACTTAAACGTAGTTTCTACTGGTGTTTTGGCTTCAATTTCACCAAAATCATGTTCTTTTTTATCAAATTGTAATACTGGAAATTTAGACGCAACAGCATCTCTTGCAGCAGCAGCAGCTACATTAGATTCATCAATTTTTTTAGCAGCATCCTCTTTACAAGAAGTAAAAGCAACCAAGCATAATGTGCTTAGTCCTAATATGATTTTTTTCATGATTAAAAATTTTTATGTTTTATAGGTTTGTAAAAATAGTAATTATTTAAAAGATTAAAAATTTTTGCTACCAGTCTTATTGAGAAAATGTAATCTTGAATTTTACTTCCGCTTTTTATTTAAATATAGAACCTAAATAAAGTATCTGTTTACATTAATCCTCTACCTACTTTATTTAAAGTTCCTGCAGCTTCATATTCCTTTACCAACTTATCTAAAATACCATTAATAAAAATACTGCTTTTTGGTGTAGAATACTCTTTAGATATTTCTAAATATTCATTTATAGTCACTTTTACAGGAATAGACGGGAAATTTTTTAGTTCACAAATAGCCATTTGCAATGATACGTAATCAACATTAGCAATACGGTCTGTTTCCCAATTTTGAGTTTTAAGTTCTATTTCTTTGTTTAAAACAGTTCTGTTAAGTAACGTTTTTTTAAACAAATCTATAGCAAATTTCTTATCGTCATTATCTTTATACAATTTGGGTGTAAAATAACTATCTCCCGATGTTTCTTTTACTTTACGTAATAATTTAAGTATGGTTGTATTAACAGTAGGTAAATCATCTAACCATGTTAAATTTTTATCTTCTAAATACTCGTAAAGTTTATCATTGGGTGCAATAATATCTTTAAAAACATCTACTATAAAGTTTTTATCTTCTTTAAAATCGGATACTCGCGTCTGCATATAATCGGTATACAAATCACTATTTATAATAGCTTTAAAAATAACATCTACATATTCAGCATCTTGTTCCCAATAATTGATATTGTAAGCTTTTAATTGATCTTGCAATTCAATATTACTGCTTAACAATTTAAGTAATTGATTGTCAACAAACTTACGATTGGGGTTTTTATCTTCTTTGGTTGCTAAGTGTTTTTTTTGTTTCTTTTGCAAATCGTTTTCAGCTCTTTTTTGAACTTCTATCAATAACGATATTAATAATAAGTACAAGTTGTACATATTATCTATACTAAAAAGCAAAAACTTTTGATCTTTAGTGAAATCATCACTTTCACTACCTTTAAAAGCATACATGGTTTGCATAACTTTTACTCGAATATGTCTTCTATTTAGCATAATTACAAAGAACTTTATTTTAAAAAAGATAAATGATTTTAATTGTTTTATCGTGGCAAAAATAACACTATATTTAAAAAAACACATGGTATTATATATTTTATTATCGTTAATAATTTATACTATTTTTAACTATTGCTATTTAATAACAACTTCTTTAATTATCATTAATGCCCTATATTTGTCAAACCCATACTCGCTAAAGTAAATGAAGGAATTACAGCACTTAAATAAGTACTTTTTAAAATATAAAGCACATTTACTAGTAGGCATCATAATTACCATAACCGCACGTCTTTTTTTACTTTTCACACCTCGTTATGTAAAAGAAATTTTTGTTGTTATTGAGAAGTATAAAAAAGAGACGATTACTCTAGAGGTTTTTAAAAGTGAGCTCTTAGTCGCTATCATGTACATTATTGGTGCAGCCGTTATTGGAGGTATTCTTACTTTTTTTATGAGGCAAGCTATTATTAATGTATCTCGATATATTGAATATGATTTAAAAAACGAGATTTATAACCAATACCAAAAACTATCTCTAAATTTTTATAAAAAAAATAGAACCGGAGATTTAATGAACCGTATAACCGAAGATGTTGGTAGAGTACGCATGTACTCTGGCCCAGCAATTATGTATAGTGTAAACACACTAGCATTATTTGTTATTGTTATTATTTATATGATAAATGCATCTCCAAAACTAACTTTATATACCATAGCACCGTTGCCCATTTTATCTGTTATCATATATAAATTAAGTAAAGAAATCCATAAGCGAAGTACCATTGTACAAGAGTATTTATCTAAATTATCCACATTTACACAAGAATCTTTTAGTGGTATCTCTGTTATAAAAGCGTATGGTATTGAGCCGCAAACATCTACTAATTTTAAATTACTTGCAACCGAAAGCAAAGAAAAAAAAATAAACTTGGCAAGGGTACAAGCATGGTTTTTTCCGATGATGATTTTACTTATTGGTACCAGTAATTTATTAGTAATCTATGTTGGGGGCATGCAATATATTAATGGGGAAATTGAAAGTATTGGTACTATTGCAGAGTTTCTTATATATGTAAACATGCTAACATGGCCAGTGGCAACCGTGGGTTGGGTGACATCCATTATTCAGCAAGCAGAAGCATCGCAAAAACGTATTAATGAGTTTTTAAAGATAGAGCCAGAAATTACCAATACCATAAATACCCAGACAGATATTAAAGGTGATATTGTTTTTAATAATGTGTCTTTTACTTACGATGATACTAATATACAAGCCCTTAAAAATATTAGTTTTAGCATTAAAGAAGGTGAGACATTAGCCATTTTAGGTAAAACGGGATCAGGAAAGTCTACTATTTTAGATTTAATAGGCAGACTCTACGATATAGACCAAGGGACTATAAATATTGGTAAAACATCAATAGAGCAGCTCAATTTAACCAATTTAAGAGATCGTATAGGTTATGTACCACAGGAAGCATTTTTGTTTTCGGACACCATAAAAACCAATATTAAGTTTGGCAATCATGATGCCTCTGATGATGATGTTATAAAAGCTGCCAAAAATGCACAAGTACATAAAAACATTCTTAAATTTAATAAAGGGTATGATACTGTTTTGGGTGAACGTGGCATCACATTATCTGGAGGTCAAAAACAGCGTGTTTCAATTGCACGAGCCATTATCAAATCTCCTAAAATATTATTATTTGATGATTGCTTATCGGCTGTAGATACAGAAACCGAAGAAAAAATATTAAAAAACCTCAACAAAATTTCAAAAAACAAAACATCTGTTATAGTTAGCCACAGGGTATCTTCTGCCAAAAATGCGAATAAAATTATTGTATTGGATAATGGCAAAATTGTTCAAGAAGGTACGCACGATAGTCTAATAAATATAGAAGGCTACTACAAGCATCTATATACAAAGCAACTAAGCGAAACAGAAACTAAGTAAAATAATACTCTTTAATGGGTTACAAAGACTTTTAATTACAGATTATTCAACAAAATTGAATATTTTAAAAAGAAACTTTATATTTTATTGGTTAGTATCGGTTTTTTTTTAGATTTTTGGTTTAATAATGATAATTAAATTTGAATTCGATTATGAACAATAATGGTATGATGGAGAAAGAGGAAATTTTTTCAAAAGTTTTAAGAGCTGGAAGACGCACATATTTTTTTGATGTTAGAGCTACAAAGGCTGAAGATTATTACTTGACGATTACAGAAAGTAAAAAATTTACTAATGATGATGGATCGTTTCATTATAAAAAACATAAAATATATATTTACAAGGAAGATTTTTCTGAATTCAAAGATATTTTAGCTGAAATGACGGACTATATCATTAATGAAAAAGGTGATGAAGTCATAAGCGAGCGCCACCAAAAAGATTTCAAAAAAGAATACGAAGAATCAACACCTAGAGTTACAGAAGATGAATTAAAAACTCCTGAAAATTTTACAGATATTGATTTTGATGATATATAATATTTAATCAAAAATATTTTTTAAAACCGTAACTTAGTAAGTTGCGGTTTTTTTATTTAGTTAACTGGTGTTCCATTTTTTAATTTAACCTCTGGTTTTAAAAGTATAACATCATCGCCATTTACAGCTCCCAAAACCAAACATGCACTCATAAATTTAGCAATTTGTTTTTTTGGAAAATTTACAACAGCAATAACTTGCTTATTCAGTAAATTACCTTTGGTGTAGCGTTTTGTAATTTGAGCTGAAGATTTTTTAATACCTAAATCCCCAAAATCGATAGTTAGTTGGTATGCAGGGGTTTTAGCTTCTGGAAAGTCATTGACTTCTATTATGGTACCTACACGCAAATCTATTTTAGCAAAATCATCAAAAGTAATTGTGTTATCCATTTTTTAAAAATACAAATTATTACGAACTTTGAAAAAAACGTTTAACTATGTCCATGACACCCTCAAACATGCTTCCTTTAGGTACAAAAGCACCAGATTTCTCACTTTTAGATACGGTTTCAAATACCATACTTAAATTAGACCATCTAAAAGGTAAACAAGGCACGGTTATTATGTTTATATGCAACCACTGCCCTTTTGTAATCCATGTAAATCCAGAATTAGTTAATATAGCAAAAGCATATACCGAAAAAGGAATTCGTTTTATAGCTATCTCTAGTAACGATGTTAAAAACTACCCACAGGATTCGCCAGAAAAGATGATATTGCACGCTAAGGCTGAAGGCTATCTGTTTCCTTATTTATATGACGAAACACAACTCGTTGCAAAAGCATATGACGCCGCTTGTACTCCAGATTTTTATGTTTTTGACAATGATTTAAAATTAAATTACCGCGGACAATTAGATGACTCTAGACCTGGTAATGGCATAGCCGTTACAGGTAAAGATTTAAGATACGCTTTAGATTGTTTAATTGAGCAGAAAACGAATACAGCATTACAAAAACCAAGTATTGGTTGTAACATCAAATGGAAATAAAAGGTATTAAACCTAGATTCCGCTAAAAAAACGACATTAGTTCATCTTATAATGTTGAGTACGTCTTACAGACTTCTCAAAATTGAGTTTCACTAATAAATTATTTTATCATTTTTTTAAACGTAACTGCCAAATACCAACATTGTGCCATTTACCAAACTTCTTGCCTACAGCCTCTAAGTTAGCAACTTGCTTAAAACCAAATTTTTCGTGGAGTTTTATACTTGCTACATTAGGGATTGTAAGCACACCTAAAACGGTATGAGCATCTGTTTCTTTTACTAGCTCTAGTAATTTACTGTAAAGTTTTGCCCCTATTTGTTTACCATGCTCAGTATGTTTTACATAAACCGTAAATTCTACTGTATAATTGTAAGCTGGTTTGGGTCTAAATTTACTAGCATAAGCAAAGCCTAGTATTTTATTATCTTCTTCGTAGACAATAAAAGGATAATCTGCAGCAATACTATTTAATTTCTCTAAAAATTTATTAAGTGTTAATGGCTCAATATCAAAAGTTGCTGCAGTATTTAAAACATAATAGTTATAAATAGCTAAGAGTGCTTCAGCATCATTAATATGTAATGGTCTTATCATTTATATCCAACCTTTAACTTTAAGTATGTTTTCTATGTGTGCATAATGGTGGTTACTATGCCATGCGTAATTGCCAACATTAAAACTAAGCATCACTTCTGTATTAGTTTCTGGATGAATAAAACATTTGTTAAAATCATCTTCAGATAATGTTTTTAACAAATACACTAATTTAAAATGAATGGCGCTAATATGATTTAAAGACATTTTTATGGGTGCTGTGTAATCATTTAGTTTTGCCCAGCGGTCTTCAAAATAAGCTTTAATAAGAGGTTTGTCTTCAGTTAATGCCCATTTAAAGCGTGTATAACTATGATGATGGCTATCTGAAATATGGTGAATAACTTGCCTTATGGTCCAACCATCTGGTCTATATTGCGTATCCAGTTGGATATCAGACAAGTCTTTAACAAGGTTTTCTAATCGATTAGGGAAATGCTCTAAAATAGAAATCCAACTTTCTATATGTTCTTTTGAAATATTATTTGGCCAATCAAACTTACCAATAGGATACTTTAGTGCTTCTAAATTATTCATCTCTTATGTTATAATTTCTAAAGTTAAGTAATTATAACATAAAACTAAGCAACCTCGGTAATTCTTCCTTTTTCTAACCAATTTATAGCTTCATAAATTGAGCTAAATTTTTTCATTTTATTTTTAAAAAATAAATTTTCTACCATATAACCCATTATGCTGGTTTGCCTGTCTGAAACAACATAATAGCCTTTTAATTTATAACTATTTTTAAAAAACTTAATCCAGTCTTGAGCCATTACCGAATAAGAATTAATTCGGTTAGAAATGTAAATCAAATCACCACCATCTGTATTAAGAAACTTGGTAACATCATCTATAACAGTTTTAGCATGGTTATCCCAATTAAAGACGATACCTTCTTTAATCTCAGAAATAACATAGCCTTTAAATATATATATATCCGCAAAAGAATAGTTTAATTCCTTAATAACGTTTGGATATAAGTTTGTCTCTTTTATACTAACCATAAGGCAAAATTATGTCGCAATATTATAACAGCACAAATTAATCGACAAACACGTAAAAACTGCGTTGTATTAATGCTTTTCATCGAAAAAGGTATAGACAATCAGTAATCTTATTAATTTAATAAGATTCTAATTACAGCATGAAAGAAGACTTTTCAACACCCTACATTAGTGCTTTATAATCTTCTGGTGTATCAATATCCTTTAAAACAGAAGTGGATTCCATGTCTAAGTGAAGCACCGTAAATGATGTATTATTCAAAAATAATTTGGCGCCTTTATCACCTTTTATTTCTAATAGGCTTTTAAACACTGTAGATGGAAAAATAGCTGGCACACCTTTGGTTTTATTGTAAACTGATGCTACAATTTCATTATTCTTTTCGTGTAATTTTATAAGGATATTTAAGTAATTAGCATCAATATTTGGTTGATCTGCTAGCATAACCAATACAGCTTTAGGTTCTTCTTTAAGACGCTGTAAATAAGTAATACCTCTAACAATACTAGAACTTAATCCGCTTTGCCAACCTTTATTAATAATAAAAGTGACTTGTGGTTCTATAATTTCATTTTGAATACGCTCAGAATTTGCCCCCAAAACACAATACACAGTGTCTGCTTTAGATTGTAATGCGCTTTTTATAGCATTCCCCAATAACGTCGAATTTTTATAAGGCAACAACTGTTTTACACGTCCCATTCTTGACGCATTACCTGCTGCTAATATTAAGATGGATACCCCTTTCAAAGCTAAGAATGTATTTTTCCTGTTATTGAATTTAAAGAATGAGGTTCTTTATGCCTCTTAATCGCCGTTATTTCAGATAAAATAGATAATGCTATTTCCTCAGGTGTAATGGCTCCTATATTTAAACCCGCAGGGCTATGAATATTTTCTAAAAATGCATCATTTAATTCTGTCGTGTAATCCAACAAATCATTATGAAGCTGCTCACGCCTTTTTGCCGAACCTAAAATACCAATATATGATACATTACAATCTTTAAACTTTAAAAGATATCTTAAATCTTGGGAGTAATTATGTGTCATAAGTACAATTGCAGATTCTTGATCTATGCCCTGTGTAGAAAATGTTTCTGGAGTATGAGCTTCAACCTGCTTTGCTCCTGGGAAATCTACAAGTGCTTTTGGGTCTTTTATTGATGTAATTACATTAATATCCCACCCCAACAAAGCGGCCATTTTACATAACTTTACAGCATCATGCTCACCACCTACAATAAGTAACTTAAAACACGGAGGAAGCGTTTGAGAAAATGTTTTAATATTTTTAGTAGTTGCATTCATCTGGTTATTTGAAAATGTAAAACTTTCATTATTTTCAAATATGATTGAAGAGTAAAACTGATTTGAAGACACCTCTTCTTTTTTGTAATAAGATTGTATTGTGAAGGTGGTTCTATTTTCTATGTTTTTAAAAAAAGTAGTTTCAAATTTTTTAGAAACCTCAAAAGGTTCTAATAAAATATATAAAACACCTTCGCACCCCAAACGGTAACGGCCATCGTATGTCATAATTACAGGCTGCCCTGTATTAAATACAGATTTTGCCCTAAACTGCACCTCTTTTTCTACACAGCCTCCACTAACAGCACCTAGCATTTCGCCATTACTAGAAAGCAACATTCTAACACCAGGTTGTCTATAAGAAGAGCCATCTAAATCAACCACCGTGGCAAGTACATTACTTATACCCAATGTTTGATTATAGATGGCTCCTTTTACAAGATTTATAAACTCGTGTGTCATTCAACCAAGTTAGTAAAAAATTACTATTTGATTTTAAATGTTTCTTTAAACTTACCCATTTCCTTTTCTTTCCATACTTTACTTAAGTTTTCTGGATCAAACCAACGCGGTTCGGTATGTGTTTTACTCCATAACTCAGCTTTTTCAACTAACTCTTTCAATATTTCTGGATGTTGATCGCTCAAATCTTTGGTTTCAGCAATATCCTTATCAATATTAAATAGCTTCCAAGTCGAGTTATATGCTTTTGTAGCTTTCCACTCATCTTGTCTTACCCCAACATCTGAAAAACCTTTGCGATGACGCATAGCAAAAATAGGTTCACCTGAACGAGAACTTTTGCCTGCACTAAAATCTTCCCATATGTCTTTTCCATCAAATTTGTTATTTGCAGGTAGTGTTGCTCCAGCTAAACCTGCAAATGTTGGATAAAAATCTAACGCAGAAACTGGATGATTATAACGTTTTCCTGATGCTACATTGTTAGGCCAGTGAAAAAACATAGGTACTCTATATCCGCCTTCGTAAGTATCTCCTTTTCTACCTTTTAATGGCTTATTGCTAGCACCTTTATCTGGTCTTCCTCCATTATCACTTAAGAAAACAATTAGTGTATTCTCGTACTGGTTTGTAGCTTTTAAGGCTTTAACAATGTTTCCGACACCTCGATCTACGGCATAGACCATACCAGCATAGGTGCGTCTATCTTTATTTTTAATTTTTTTGAACACTTTCATGTCCTCCTCTTTAGCTTGTAACGGTGTATGCGGTGCATTATAGGATACATAAAGAAAAAATGGATCTTTCTTTTTCGATGCATCTGTAACAAAACGTACTGCTTCTCTAGATAATGCGTCTGTAATATATTCAGTTTCTGTTACCTCTTTACCATTGTGTTGTAATGGTGTTAAGTAATCCCATATATTCTTAGTTCCAGCTGCTTTTAACTTTTTGTATTTAGGTGTAAAATAGCTTGGAAAATATTCATGGCCTCCACCAAGAAAACCATAAAAATCATCAAAACCTCTATCATTAGGATGGTAACCCGGTACAGCACCTAAATGCCACTTACCAACTGCACCAGTATAATAGCCAGATTCTTGTAGCATTTTACCCATAAATTTTTCGCTTAATGGGATACCTTCGCCTACTGTAACTTCACTGTTTTTTGGCAAATTGAATTGAGAACCAAATGCATGAGGATATCGTCCTGTTAACAAACCTGCTCTACTTGGACCACAAAATGGATGTGTTACATATGCTGATGTAAATATGGTTCCGTTTTTAGCTAGTTGATCTAATTCTGGAGTGATTATATCTTTAGAACCATTGAATCCTACATCGGCGTAACCTAAATCATCACAAAGCACAAAAAGAATGTTAGGACGCATACCTTTTTTTAAATCTGTAGATTTGGATGTGTTAGCCGTTGATGCTTTTTCTGAATCATCTTTCTTTAGAGTTGAACAAGCTGCAAAAACTAACACAGTGCTTAGCAACAAAATATTTCTAATCCCTTTTTTATTCATAATTTTTTTAATTTTAAAACGCTTGTAGAAGCACTAGTTAAGTTGTTTTTTAAGACTGTTTTAATTTTTAATTACAAAATACATAATCAATAAGTCTAGAATGGCTAAAAATACTTACTTGTATACCAAATAAGGTTTTAACTTTTATCAAAAACAGATACAATTTTACCTTAAAATCGTAGGATATATGTACAAATCGTTTTATTTCTATCTATTTATTATCAATTTAAGTCTGAAAAGCAACAAATAATATCATAATACTAATATAAATTATTCAAAACGTTTACCTTTTTGTACCTATGGCTACTTTAGTATTTGTGGACTTAACAGTCTGTTCTATGACCTCTCCATTAGTATATTCTACTTTAATCTTTATTGTTTTTTCGCAATTACCTAAACCAAAGTGAACAAAATTATTAAAACTTAGTGAATATTGTGCTCCTGTAGCTCCTATACGTCTAACTTGACTATTACCACAAGAACTTAGTGTTACTAATGCTCCTAGTGCAGTTGCTTTCCCTGTAGTTGAACTCCCTACTTCTACGGTTAAATAACTGTTTCTTTTAGCATCTTCTAACTCATTTTTAAATAAGTGCCATTTACCTCTTTCATTGCCAATAACCACATCAACCTTTCCATCTTGATTATAATCTATATTCTCTACAGCCATCCCTATGGCTCCTAATTCTGTAGAAATTACATTATGGTTTTGTAATGGTGTAAATCCCGTATCACCTTGGTTTAAATAAATTAAGGATTCGTTTTCATGAATTAAATCGCCTCTTTTAATGACTAATAAATCCTGAAAACCATTATTATCAAAATCTGCAACTGTAGAAGCTACGGTATGTACTTCATTATAAAGTTTGAATTTTTTAGTAGCATCTTTAAATTTTTTCCCCGTATTTTCTAACAAGATATCATTGATTCCTTTGGGGTGAATTACATCTGGATAGTCTTTTACACCTCTTACAATACCTGTAGATGGAGCAAAAAGGTATCCCGCTAGTCGCCATTTTTTGTTACCTACATAACCAATGTAGTAACCTCGCTTTGCATTATAATCTGCATTGTCTGGAAAACCAAGCGCATTACTATTTACAAAACGAATATCTTTTCCCGAATGGGTTTCTCCTTTAAAATCATAATCGTAAGATGCCTCTCCAATATAATAGGTATCATTATTAGGCCATTGAGATTGAAAGTTTTCTATATTTAAAACATCTCCAGTTTCTAAATCTTCAAATTGAAACTTGCCACGTTTTGTAAAAAAACCCCAAGTTTCAGTTAGTTTATCATAAAATGATTCTCCTTTTTCAAATTCTAAGCCTCTGTTAAAAAACAAATCTAAATCACCATCATTATCAACATCTATTTCTACTACGCCATTAACGTTGTTAATTGGATAAGGTAATACGTCTTTTGACACCTCTGTAAAAGTAAAATCGCCATGTCCCTTATAAATTTTTACATTTTTATCACCATACATTACTATATCAAAAATGCCATCGCTATTAAAATCTGTTATTAAAGATTTTTGCCCATTTACTTTAGAAGCCGGCAAGGTAGAATGACGTATTAATTCTCCTTTTGTATCATTTAAATATACATAGTTTTCACTTTCTCCCTTTTTCTCTTTTCCTGGAAATGCAAAGTTTAATAAATCTAAATACCCGTCATTATTCAAATCTACAAATTGCACTGTCCGTCCTCTCATAAACGCTAAAGGGGTATTAAAATCTGGCAATTCAATAAATTTACGACCTTTGACTCTGTACATTTTAGAGTTTCTAGCATTAGTTCCAGAACCACCTCCACGAGACATGATAACTTCTATATTACCATCTTGGTCAAAATCTCCAGCAGAAACACCATGTAAATCTCCCATAATTATATCGTAAGGCTTAGCAAATTTGCCTTTATTATTCCAACATACTTGAATACCAAACCCATGGTCGTTTATTAATAAGTCTAAATATCCATCCTGATCTAAATCGGCTACAACAGGTGCATCCCATTTTCTTAAATTTTTATCTTGTCTTGGAAAATCTTTTTCAACTTCTGTAAAAACATTGGATTGTCCAAAACTACTAATAGATACTAAGCTACATAATATTGTAGCGACAAATAAGGTTTCAATTTTAATGTGTTTTCTTATATTCATGATATCATTATTACTATTTAAGCTTAACTACTAACTTGGTTTTATTATTTTTTTCTGATTGTATTTCAAAATATTTGATTGGGTTATTGCCCTCTCCTACTTCTATTGTAAAAGCCCCTAATTCCAACACTTTAGGCTGATACGTTTTTCCTTTAATTCTAACTGAAGACACCACCACTCTATTAAAACTATTACGAACCGTTACTACTTGATTTGGTTTTGATAGCTCTAAAGTTGGCAATTCAAAATAACTACGAGGGCTAAAATTATCAAACTGAGAAATGGTAATAGGCCAGCCTTTATATTGTTTTTGATTAGGATCTTTAATATCTACATTCCTCCCCCAGCATTCAAAAGTTATTGTTCTATCTGACTTATCGTATTTAACAATGCCAAAACCAGCCACTCGGGTTGATAATTTACCGCCTTCTTTTATTTGTAATGCCGAAGGATTAGCCACAGCATCGACAGTAATTTTATTTTGAAAACCATCTAAAAAATCGCCCGTATAGTTGGGTGTATTTTTACGCCTATTCTTTCCTGGCTTTTTAGGATCCCACCAACGCATCCAATAGTTAGCTATAGCAGGCGTAATAAACGAATATCCAGCATCTCCCCAATCATCAATCCCATGTTTTACAAAAGTAGCCAAATGCTGATCACCTCCAATCATGGGCGAAAAACTTTTTCTAATAACCGCTAAAGCTTTATTCCGCCCTGTTTGTGGCCAGCCATTAGTATCAAAATCGGCAATAATCTCTCTGTTATGCTTGCCTGTATAATTATTTACCATAGCAAAAACGGTTTGAGATAAAACGGTTTTCATTTCTGCATTTTTCCAATCTGTGGTCCAAGCTTCTAAAAACTCTAATTGTCGGTCTCCTAACAATTTTGTATTTGGAATATCTAATTTTCTTGTATCTATACGAGCATCAAAAATGGCATCTTTTGTTCCATTAGGAAAAATATCTGGTGCATATTTGGGCAAATCTAACAAACCAGATTTAAACTTTCTATCTTCTAAAATAGCAAAACTAATGCCTCCCCATGTTAAACTTGTATAATAGACACCTATGCCTTGCTCTATAGGTGTAGGGTCATATGGATCTGGCAAATGACTAGTTTGGGCTCTTTCTACCTCTTTAATATATTCTACAGGCATATAATAACCACCCGAAATACCATTTCTAGCAGTCGCTTTTTTACCACCAGCTCCCCAAATATTGCCTTGACCTACGTCATGATCATCTGTTATACATATGGTTGGTGTATTGCGTATAACATCTCCAAAATCTCTACCAAATTTAAGCCAATATAAATAATGTTGGCTATGATCGTATACCTGATCGCCAGAAAAGAAAATTAAATCGGGTTGTAGTTTTTTTATATTTTCTACCAAATCTGTTTTTGGAATATCACCACCGTGCTGAGGATAAATAGAATTACACGTTAAAGCTGCTAAAACAAATTCATTTTTATGTACGGGGTTTTTGCGTATTATGCCTTCATAAAAGGCTTTATTATTATGTACAACCCTATATTTTGTTTCTTTAGTATCATCCCAATCTTCTATTCTAAATAGGGCTGTATAACCCGGGTATCTAATTGGAGCGACTGCTTTTGGTATCCATTTTCCGTTCTTTTCAATTTCTAATGATGCTTGAAAAGGTTCAAAATTTTTAATCGGATAAAACTGTGCTGTTAGCTTAACTATTTTTTTGTGAACCGTGTACATAGCAAAACAAATTCTATCCTCAGGTTTTAAGTGTTTAGGCAAGGATAGTAAGTCTTGCGCGTTAGCAGATATACCAATAATAATTAATAAAATTATTACTATTTTACTCTTCATTTTCTAGCTTTTGCTTACATAAATTAATAATGATAAGCGGTATTTTAATTATTGATGGTTTATTTATTCCCAAATTACTGGTAAAAAAACACTCATTTCACTAACACCTCTATTTGCCCAAGCAAAATAAGGTATCATTTGAATATTTACATCTTCCCATACAGGTTTAGAAATTTCATTGTACATGTTAGACTTATTACTTTTTCTAAGCTTGAAATCACCTTGTATAGTCGTTGTCCCTCCTAAAAAATCTTGCTTGAAAACTGGCTTTAAATTTGAATTTATTGGTAAATACACATCTAAAATATCTGTATTTTTTGGTAAATCGGGAGTTTCAACACAATACACTATGGGACCTCTTTTTACTGCAGCTTGATTTCTAACTTCTTCAATAAGAGCATGGCCTTCTAATAATTTAATATCCATAGGCATATTTAAAGAAATGATATCACTTTTTTTCCATTTACGATTTAATACTAAAAAAGTTCCTACTTCAATTTTATGCTTTGTTTCTTTTCCATTAATTAAAACCTTAGAACCATATGCCCAATCTGGAATTCTTAATAAAATATCGAAAGCTTCTTTTTTACAGCTTTTAACAGTAAGCTTTACTTCGCCTTTCCACGGGTATGCTGTATCTTGTTCTAGTTCTATTTTAGAACCATCCAATAATTTAGTTGACAATTTATTGCCACCATAAAGATTAACTGCAATACCATTTTCTGACAAACTATATGCCCAACCAGATATTTTAGCAATGGTTCTTACTAAATTTGGTGGACAACAAAAACAAGGAATGTAAGGTTGACGTACATCAAACTCTGTATCGTTACCAGGATTGTACCCATCGTTACTTACGCGCAATGGATTGGCATAAAAATAATCTTTCCCTTCTATACTTATCCCAGATAAAGCACTATTAAAAAGCACCAATTCCATAATATCTGCATATTTAGATTCTCCATGAAGTCCTAACATTCTGTAACTAAACATAGAGTTACAAACATTGGCACATGTTTCATTATAAGCAGATAAGTTTGGCATCATGTATTCATTAATAAACCCTTCGTGAATCATATCTCTATGTTTAGAAACACCATGATGTGTTTGTCCAACAGCTCCAGTAACATACATTTTTTTATCAACCACATTACTCCATAATCGGTCTAGAGCATCAATTAAAGCTTGCTCACCTGTTTCCGCATATACATCGGCTGCTCCTGCATAAAAATATAAGGCTAGAACAGCATGTCCTTCGGCTGTTTTAGACGTTCTTAGAGGTGTACGTTCTTGTACCATATCTCCAATTTGCTTATATCCTGTAGTCTCATTAACTGTAACTTTTGATTGACCTCGCATATTGATAAACAACTCGGCCAACTCCAGATATTTTTTATTTTTAGTTGTACGGTACAACTCTACCAAACCCATAATTTGAGTTTGATTAAATCCAAAGCGTGCTAATTTTTTTGGCTTTGGCATAAATATTTCGAACAAATAATCTGCTTCTTTAATAGCAATATCCAAAAAGTTAGTTTTCCCAGTAATTCTATTGTGGATACAAGCACTGGTAAATAAATGCCCTGCATTATACATCTCGTGGCGTTTTCTATGACTAAAACGCTTTTTTTCGGTGGTTTGTATTTGTGTTTGTAAGTAACCGTCTTCACCTTGTGCCTTTGCTATTATGGCTATATAATCATCAAGTTCTTTTAGTATTTTTTCATCTCTATTTTGAGCATATATATACATATAGGCTTCCATAAATTTATAGAAATCGCCATCATGCCAATCCATACCTTTATGCTTACCTTCTATTAAACCTGCCGCTAATTTAAAATTATTTAACGCATGACCTACATCTGATGTTAAAAGCGTTTTCATGTAAGGCAACATGGTTTGTTCTGCCACTTTAAATTTATCTGCCCAAAAACCATTAGTCCATTGACAATCTTCAATATTGATACTTTTAAACGTTACATGTTTACTATTAGCATTATTAATTATACCCTGTTCTTGCGAAAACAAAACAGTGGTAAAACATAATATAAAAATGAATACTAACTTTTTCTTAATTATTTTTTTGAACAACATACTACTCATTAAATTATTTTCAAAAATACTGACTGTTAACTCCTGTTTTACAGCTATACGCTATTTTAATGTATTTCTGAGTTTTTTGACCATTTAGATTAGACTATGCTATTATATATAAGTTTAATTTAAAACGATATAAATAGTTCCTTTTTTAATATAATCTAAAAATGGAAGCGAAATCCTAATATTGTAGATAACTCGCTTCCATTTTTTATATAGCTTTACTAAAAACTAAACTTTTGCCAAATTACCTTTCCAACCTTTATTAAATTGAGCTATTAGTGCTTTAACAATTTCTGGATTTTCATCAGCTACATTTTTAGTTTCTGTAGGGTCATTAACATGGTCATAAAGCTCAACAAAAACAGGTTCGTTTTCTGGGTTTTTATAATCCTTCCATATTATAATACGATGCTTTTTTGTTCTCATAGCATAGCCCATAATATTATTTTCGAATAAATTTCTATCCCATTTTTCTTTTTGTTGCTTTTTAATTTTTTCTTCAACTTCTAAGATTAATGGTCCAAAATAAGTTTCTCTCATACCCTTAGATAATGGATTTGCTGCCCATTCTCTCAATGCAGGATTTGGAAATTGGCTAAATGCTGCAGATTTCCATTCTTGATGTGGATTACTTAATAATGGTACAAAACTCTGCCCTTCTAAATGGCTCGGTTTTTCAATATCCGCCAATTCACATAGCGTTGGGTACATGTCTACCAATTCTACTAAAGCATCAGATTTTTTTCCTCTTGTTTCTTTTGCCATATCTGGAGTCCAGATTATTAATGGTACTCTAGTCGCTATTTCATAATTGGTTGCTTTGCCCCAAATACCCATATCGCCTAAGTGCCAACCATGATCACTCCAAACTATGATAACCGTATTATCTCTAACTCCAGCATCATCAATGGCTTGTATCATTTTACCAATTTGTGCATCAACATAACTTATACATGCTAAATAAGCATGTTTTAAGGTTCTTGCCATCTCATCATCAATTGGTCCTTTTTTAGGAATACCATATCTTGCACGTAACTCAAACGAAGGATGCAAACCCATAGCTGCACCATTTATTGGCCCTTCAGTTTGTGTTGCTAGCTTTATTTTAGCTGGATCATATAAATCCCAATATTTTTTTGGAGCCAACCAATCTAAATGTGGTTTTTTCATACCCATACCTAAAAAGAAAGGCTTATCTGGATTCTTTTCCAACATATCTTTAAGCGTAACTATTGCTAATTCTGCATTATATCCATCTTCATAAAAATGATCAGGCACATCTGCTTTTTCGTAGGCAGGACCTTTACCTAAACCATTTCTAGGCGCATCTTTACCGTACTTAGCAATCATATCTGCTCGGTTTTTTCTGAACATTTCTTGATTCTCCTCTAATGCAAAACCACCTGGTGTTTTCGATTTTTCAATCGTCATTTTATTATATGCTGGTTTTCTGCTCCATGAAACATCTAAATCGGCAAAACCAGGTTTATGATAAATCTTACCTGTGTGAGTTGTCTCGTAACCATTATTTTTAAAATGTTGTGGTAATGTAACAATATCTGGATTTGCTTCTCTAAAATAGGTGAAGTTTTCTATAACATTTATAGTTTCTGGTCTTGCTCCTGTCATTAAACTAGCTCTAGAAGGGCTGCAAATAGGCTCTTGACAGTATGCATTATTAAATAATAAGCCACGACTTGCTAGTTTATCTAAATTAGGTGTAATGGCTATATCTGAACCATAAGCCCCTATTTCTGGACGTAAATCGTCAATAGCTAAAAATAAAACGTTTAGTTTTTTCTTTGGTGCTTCTTCAACTTTTTGTTCTGCTTTAGGCTTACAACTTACTACTAATGCAAGCAAAAAAATGATTTTTAATAATCTCATGTTTAATGATAGTGATTTAATTAGAAGATCGTTTAATTTTTTTAAATTAAACGATACTTTATAGTCTAACAAAAAAAAGCTTAATAAATAAAAGATGAATTATATTATTTACCCAATGTCATAATTATTTTAACCTGTTTAGGGGTTTACCATCTTTAGTTTGAAATGAGAATATCTATTTGTCAAATTATAATGATTAACAAATATTATAATTTGAATTTATTTACAGAAAGACTAAATACAATAATGCTACTCATTATTTTTTTGTTTTTAACCTAAAAGGAACTAAAACCTATACAGGTATAATTACCTGCAACAGATATAATATTGCTACATAAAAGAACAAAAAGCCAATACCAATTTTAAATAGTAAAAAAAACAAAAAAGAGGCAAAACTATTTCTAGTTAAGCCTCTATTAAAATAATTGAGTGACTAATTCAAAAATTATTTACTTTCTATTTTCTTAATGCTTTTATTGTTTTTACTTCAACTATATTACCTTTGTTTTCCCAACTATTTCTAATGTAATTTAAAACATCTGCAATGTCTTGATTACTCAATGCTCCATAAGCTCCCATGGCTCCATAATAAGAAATACCATTTACTTTCATCTCTCCAGACACACCATTTATAATGTTTAAAGCAGCTCGTTTTGTATCTTCCATTAAATAATCTGATTTTGCTAATGGCGGAAAAGCACCTGTTATCCCTTCTCCGTTTGCCATATGGCAGACTGTACAATTAGTACTATATATATCTTTACCTCTTTTCATACTAACTTCTAACTCCTGCTGAGCATAAATTATTGAAGATGTTGATGTGAGTAATAAGGTTAAAAAAACACTAATTTTTAATTTATTTGGCATAGATGTTATTTTATTGAATTTTATGGTTTCTTTGCTATTAAACTATTATCAATTTGTATGCCATAGCAAACAAATTTGTATATTATTAATATAATATTTTAAAAAATCTACAGCGGTATCATATACTACATCTATAATTTATCTTTATTGATATATTAGACACATAAATATTGAGGTTAAATTTCAATTATTACAGTAAATAATGACTCACAAATTTAAAGGACTAAAATATTTATAGAATTACTTAAATTACCCTCTAACAAATAAATTTTATCTTTTAAATAATGTTATACAAATATTAAAATCTGATAATTTATACTAGTAAACATTTTAAATACAATTAAAACCGTGTAAAAAGCACTTTATAAAAAAATCTTAATCTTGATATTCCACTAACCCTAATTCTATAAATCTAAAAAGCTTAACACGCATGAGTATCCCATGTGCATTAAGCTTTTAAATATAATTCGTTTCTATCTTACCAAATAACGGGCATAAAAACAGTCATTTCTGCTTGACCTCTATTGCTCCAAGCAAAATAAGGTACTAATTGTGTTTTATATGGTTTTAAAACTGGTTTTGTAACTGCTGAATACATGTCATCGCCTTTACCTTCACGCAATTGTAGTTCTGTATTAATTACAGTAACTCCACCTAAGAAATCTGATTTATGCTCTGCTTCTAGCTTTGCATCTGCATTAATATATATATCTAGTATAGAAACGTCTTTTGGTAAATCTGGAGTTTCAATACAATATACAATTGGCCCTCTTTTAATGGCAATTTGGTTTCTTACCTCTTCTATTCTATTATGACCTTCCAGACGTACAGGTTCCATTGGCATATCTAATATAATAGTATCACCAGCTTTCCAAGTACGATTAATAACTGCAAATGCTCCAGGGGTTACTGCTACACCAGTATCTTCTCCATTTACTTTCAAAGTACTACCTACTGCCCATTTAGGAATTCTTACTTTAACATCAAAAGCTGTACTCTTGCATGCATCAACTGTAATTTTTACAATACCTTTCCAAGGATATTCTGTATCTTGAGATAATTTTAATTCAGAACCATCTAACATTGTAGTATCTAAGTTGTTTCCTCCAAATAATACTACTGCTACGCCATTTTCCGATAGGTTATAAGCCCAACCAGAACTCTTACAAATTGTTCTTACCAAGTTAGGAGGACAACAGAAACACTCTAAATAAGGTTGCCTTACAGGGCTTTCTGTTACATCGTCATGAGAATCGTAATTTCTAGAGTTATTTACCATTCGTAACGGGTTAGAATAAAAGTAATCTTTACCTTCTATACTAATTCCAGATAATCCACTGTTATATAATACTAATTCTATAATATCTGCATATCTAGATTCTTCCTTAATCCCCATCATTCTATTACTAAACATGGCGTTACAAAGGTTTGCACATGTTTCGTTATAGGCAGTCATATTAGGCATCATGTAAGCATCTATAAAACCTTCTTCAATCATGTCTAAGTTTGTAGAAGCGCCATAATGTGCTTGTCCTACAGCTCCTGTAACGTACATTTTTTTATCCGTTATATTGCTCCATAATTTATCTAAGGTATCTATTAATGCTTTTTCTCCTGTTTCTGCATATACATCTGCAGCACCTGCATAGTAATACAATGCTAATACTGCATGTCCTACAGCTTCCTCAGACTCACGGAAAGGTGTGCGCTCTTGCACCATATCTCCAATAGGATATCCTTCTGTAGTTGAATGATGCTTAATTTTAAAAGTACCTCTACGGTTAATGAACTTTTCTGCAAGCTTTAAGTATTTTTTATCATTTACCGTTCTATACAATTCTACCAATCCCATGATTTGAGTTTGATTGAAACCAAAACGCTGATAATGCGTTGTGTCTGGCATAAAGTAAGTATATAACAAATCTGCTTGTTTAATAGCTATATCTAAAAAATTGCGCTTCCCTGTTAAACGAAAATGTACACTAGCTGCTATGAATAAATGCCCATAGTTGTACATCTCATGGTATTTTCTATTCGAAAATCTTTCTGCGCCTTCGGTAATTTGAATGTGTGTATGAATGTAACCGTCTTCTTCTTGAGCTTTACCAATCCACTCAATATATTCGTCTAATTCCTTTAATAGATTTTCATCCTTAGTTAAAGCATAGATGTACATTTTGGCCTCCATAAATTTATAAAAATCGCCATCATGCCAATAAAATCCTTTATGTTCACCTTCTTTTTCTCCTGCAGCAATCTTAAAGTTATTTAATCCATGACCTACATCTCCACATAAAACGTCTCCCATGTATGGTAACATTCTCTCTGCTGCTGCCTTTTCTTTTTCTGCCCAAAATCCCGAATTCCATTTACAATCTCCGAAATTAATACTCTTTAATTTTACAAAAGGACTATCTGAAGTATTAGTAATTGCTTCAGTATGTTTTTTAACTATACTCATTTTTATTAATTCTATATTTTTTTAGATACTTTTCTGTTTTTTGCAAAGAAATTATTTTACTGCTTTAACTGCAATATCATCTATAAATAATTTAGCTGCTCTTGTTTTTGGTAAATCTGCTTTATTAATTTCAATAGCCATGGCATCTTTTTTACCCGATGCAACCTTTCTTGAAATTTTAGTTTCTACAGTTACCCATGTTCTTCTTGGAAGTTTTCTAAGATCTGTAAAAGATACTTTTAATTCTGGATCTTGTAAAACAACACTAATTTTATCTGCAATTACGCCTTGGTCTAACCATACTTTAGCTGATATCGTATATTCACCTGCTTCTAATTTTAAAGAACCCTCTGGAGCCATTGCAACCGCTTTAGCTACTTCTAAACTTTCAGTTTTACTAAAACCAGCAAATTTTAAACTGTTTACCCCTTTGTGATAATCTCCATAAGCTATTGATAGATACTTTGCTGAACCTTCATCTATAGTCCAAAATTTTTGATAATCATCTGGCACAGAACTTTCTGGCAACAACGTTAATGGTCTTCCGTTTTCTTCAAATAAAATTGGTCCTTCAAAACCATAAAATGCAGCATCTTCTGCCAACAAATTATCTGTAGGTTTTTGCCAAACTCTCATATATTCTATTTCAAAATCTACTGGTAATTCTTCTTTATGAGGTAAGCCTAACCAGAAAAATATTTCTGAGTCTAACCAAATTTCCATAGGGTTATTTAATACAAAAGAAGTCCCTAACTGATCTTGTGTAAAATGACGAATCATTTTACCATCAATAAATAATTTTAAATAGTCCACGCCCCATTCTGCTCCATATACATGAAAATCGTCAGCAGTTCTATATTCTAAATTTTCTACGTGATTAAATATTTTTGTAGGTCTTTGCGCTGGTGGACTCCAATCGTGAGCTGTTGCTAGGTATGAGTCCTCTCTTATGTTTCCTTTTTTGTTTTTGGGATTCCCCATTAATTCATAAACATCTAATTCTTGCTCATGACCAATAGCCCAAAAAGCTCCCGTAATAGCAGCATTACCTACTTTAGATTTCACTTCCATATAACCATATAGAAAGCGTTTATGAGTTAACACACCAGCAGTTGTAACTGGCATAGCACTTCCATCTTTGTAGACACCATATTTTGAAGAGCCCATGTTACCATCTCCATAAGATTCGTTTACAAATTTATAATCTGGTTCCCAAGCTGTTCTTAACTTTAACTTTCCATTATTTACAGTAACATTATGAGGTACAAATTGAGAAGGCGCACGCCCTTTCCAAATATAATATCTATCATTTAAACCTTCAACAAACCATCTTGTTGTGTCTATTTCTGTGCCTTCAAATTCATCACTCAATACTTCATTTAGTACCCAACCACCTTTATTTTGTAAATCACTAAAAGGCATTGGTCCAGTTACCTCTTTAGTAATAACAACATTAGCTTTATCTTCAATTTTTTTTACTTGACAACTTATATTTACAAATGCAAATAACCCAAATAAAGCAACGAATATGTAATTCTTGAATATTATCATTTTTATTCTTTTAATTTCTAGTTTATTTTAGTGATGGCTATATCATCTATATAGAATTTAGCCGCTTTTGTTTTAGGTAAATCTTCTTTTTGTATTTCTATCGCAATACCATCATCCTTTGCAGATGCTTCAGTTCTAGAAAACTCAGTTTCTACAGATAACCATTCTAGTCTTGGCATTTTTTTTAGTCCGGTAAATAATAATTCTGATTTAGGATTATTTAATGTCACATGAATGGTATCTGTAATGCGACCTTGATCTAACCAAACTTTAGCTGAAAGTTTATAATTTCCAGCAGGGATGTTTAGAGCACCATCTGGTGTTTTAGCAACTACCTTAGGTACATTAAGAGAATCATTTTTTCCATATCCAAAAAACTGAAGCGCTTCTACACCACTTGCATAGTGCCCTTCTGTTATTTTTAAGTACTTTTCTGAACCTTCACTAAACAACCAAAATTTTTGATAATCGTTTGCATTAGAATCTTCTGGAACCATTTTTAATGGTCTTGGGTTTTCTTCGAATAATATAGGGCCTTCAAAACTATAAAAAGCCTTGTCTTTTGCCAATACATTGTCAGATGGTTTTTGCCAAACTCTTACATATTCTGCTTCAAAAGTTGCTGGTAACTCTTCTTTATGTGGCACACCTAACCACTTAAATATTTCTGAATCTACCCAAATTTCCATAGGGTTGTTAAGTACCCAATCTGTACCCAATTCATCTTGTTCGAATCCATGAACAAACTTACCATCTCTGTAAATTTTAAGATAGTCTTCGCCCCATTCAATACCATAAACATGAAAATCATCAGATGTGACGTAAGGTAAGTCTTCATCATGACCAAAAACTTTTGTTGGTCTAACAGCTGGCGGACTCCAATCGTGAATAGCCGTTCTATTTGTATTATTACTTATTGAGCCTTCTTTAGCAATTTTTGGAACTGCTAATTGTTCATACATGTCTAATTCTTGCTCATAACCAATAGCCCAAAATGCAGCTGTCATTGCTGCATGCGGTGCTTTCGATTTTATCTCCATGTAACCATTTAAAAACCTTTTTTTGCTTACTATAGCCGCTGTTGTTACTGGTAATGGTTTACCTTCATGAACACCATAAGTATCTTTATGAGCACCATCTGCATAACTTTCTTTAGCAAAATTAAAATCCGGTTCCCATTGCGTTTTTAATATTAGTTTACCATTTTCAACAATGACATTGTGAGGCGCATATTGAGAAGGTGCTCTACCTTTCCAAATATAGTAATCGCCATTTTGCCCTTCTACAAACCATTTAGTAGTATCTATAGTTGTGCCTTCAAATTCATCACTAATGTCTTCATTCAGCACCCATCCTCCTATATTTTCAAGATCTGAATACGGATAAAATTTAGATGCCTTAATAGGTTCTTTTCCAACAATCTCTTCTTGAACAACTGGTTCTTCTTCTTTTTTTTGTTCACAGCTTATATTTATAAGTATGAATAAAGCCAATAAGGTAAATATGTAATTTCTAATATACTTCATCACTATAGATTTTATTGGTGGTTTTGATTACTTTTTTAGAAGTTTTGCTTGAATCTCTTCTATAGTCATATTTTTGGTTTCTGGTAAATATTTAAATAATATAACTAAACCTACAAATACGATACCTCCATAAAAAAGGAAAATGGTACTTGCTCCCATATTTGCTAATTGCCAAGGAAATAAGAACTGAGTTAAGGCACTTATTGTACTAGATATTAAGGCAAAAAATGGTATAGCTATACCACGTAATGAAATTGGAAATATTTCTGATAATAACACCCACATTATTGGCCCTACTGAGAAATGAAATGCAGCTATAAAACTTAGGATACCTATTAAAATTAATGTGGCATTTAACACCGCAGATTTTTGAAGAAACACACTAGAATTATCTCTTGCAGAAACATCGCCTATAACCCCCTTTACAGCTTCTTTAAATTCAATATCTGATTGATATTGTTTTCCTACTAATACTTTTAATTTATCAACATCGGGTATGTCTTGCATTTCTGCAATAGCCTCATTGGTTACTTCATATTTGGCTGTACCAAATCCGTATGCACATATTCCTAAACTTAAAATTACCCAGACTAATCCCCAAATCATCATTGGTCGCCTTCCTAATTTATCAATCATAACTAATGATAATACTGTAAATGCGACACTCACTAAACCTATCCATATAGCTTGTTGAAATGCTGCATTCTCTCCTAACCCTAGCTGCTCCATAACTGTTGGAGCATAGGTTAAGATTGCATTAATACCTGTAAATTGTTGTACAAGTGCCATGGTTAATGCTACTATGGCAACAATACTCATTTTACTACTAAAAATTTCTTTTAACTGAGATCCAACAGAACGGTCTTCGTTACTTTCTGCTACACTTTGTTGCATTTCTTCAACTTGTGCATCGATTTCATTTTGAGGAATTACTTTAGTTAAAGTTTCTTTAGCCTCATCAAAATTTCCTTTATAAACTAACCATGCTGGACTACGCGGAACCATGTATAATAATGCAAACCAAACTAAGGCTGGTAAAATTTCTATACCTAACATCCATCTCCAAGTATATTCTTTTAAGCCTAATGTAGTTACCCATTCTTCATTAGAATTTGTTGCTTGCAATAACCAATAATTAATAAAATAAGCAGCTGTTAAACCTATAACTATATTAATTTGAGTCATGGACACTAATTTCCCTCGTCGTTCTGCAGGTGAAATTTCGCCAATATACATTGCAGCTAAAGTTATAGAACTAAATGCAAGACCTCCTAAAAAACGTGCAAAAAGCAAGGTAATAAAAGATGGTGCTAATGCAGATCCTATTGCAGAAATTAAATATAATGCTGCTATAATTTTTAACGTTGCTCTACGCCCATATCTGTTACTTGAATATGCTGCAAGAGGTAAAGCTATTAATACACCTATTCCTGGACCAAAACCTATGGCACCTACTTGCCACTCGTTTAGATTAAACTCTTGAGTAATAAATTTAAAAGCACCTGAAATTAGTGCTGCATCTAAACCGAAGACAAAGCCTCCCATAGCTACAATTGTAGAATAGATAAATGCGTTTTTTTTATATGATCCCATCTTATTTAGTTAGTTAAGTAGCAGTATTAAAAAAATTAACACTGCTACTTTTGTTATAATTAAATTTTAGTTACTTTTTAATGCGCCAGTTATATCTTTAAACGTATTCATTATTAAACCTACATCTACAGCATAAGAAATATATTGTACACCAATATCTTTCCACATTTTTGCTTTTTCTGGTGTCTCAGTAAATGTACCAACGGCTTTACCATGTTTCTTAGCTAAAGCAACAGCCTCTTTCATGCTATTTACAACTTTTTCATGATTTACTTGACCAGGAACACCGCAGGATTGAGACAAATCATAAGGTCCTAAAAAGATAACATCAATACCTTCAACAGATAATATTTCTGGAAGATTCTCGATACCTTCTAAACCTTCAATATGGATAATAGATATGACATCATCATTAGCATTTCCAAAATGATCCGCTGGACCAATATTTGTATATTCAGCAGCTCTAACATAACGACACATACCACGCTCACCGTTAGGATAAAATTTAGTCGCTTTTACTACTTTTTCAGCATCAGCTTTAGTACAAATTTGTGGCACTTGAATACATTTAGCACCAATATCCAAAGTTCTTAGAATTAACGTTTCTGAGTTTTCTGTAACCCTAACTACAGGTGTAATACCTTTAGCTTCGGCTGCTCTAATCATATTTTGAGCAGATTCTATACTATAAGGCCCGTGCTCCATATCGATAATTACAAAATCGAAACCACTTAAGGCTGCAATTTCAACAATTGCTGGATCTTGCATTTTGCAAAAAGGACCAAATACTGTTTCACCTTTATTAAGGCTATCTTTTAATACATTTTTACTCATAATTATATGGCTGTAGATACACGTTTTTTAACTAAATAATCATCTAATGCTAGGTGTGAGCAATCGTGCCCAATACCACTATTTTTAAAACCTCCATGAGGTAAGTAGATAGCGTACTTAACGCCATTAATTTGAATTTCTCCAAATTCTAAATCTTCAGTAAATCTTTCAATGCGTTTATGGTCATTTGTAAAAATATAAGACGCTAAACCAAACTCGGTATCATTAGATAATTCTAACACCTCATCATCAGTATCAAAAGACATAACCCCAGCTACGGGACCAAAAATTTCTTCTCTAAATAATTTCATATCAGGTGTGGTACCAGAAATTATTGTTGGCTCCATCCAGTTACCTTTTTCTGGTAAATTTTCTGGAATTTTACCTCCGTATTCTAGAGTTGCACCTTTACTTATGGCATCTTCTATTAGCTCAAACATTCTATCTCTAGAATCTCTTGAAGCCATAGGACCCATAAATACATCTGGATTTTCTTTAGTACCAAAACCTATTTTTATGTCTGCAGCTCTTTTTACATACTCTTTTAAGAATTTGTCGTAGATATTTTTATGAACAAAAATTCTATTTGCAGCAACACATATTTGCCCAGTATTACCAAATCTTAACCCTATAGCCAAGTCTAATGCTTTATCTAAATCTGCATCTTCAAAAACAATAAAAGGTGCATTTCCACCCAATTCCATGCCTAATTTTTTTATAGAAGTGGTACTATCTGCAATAATTTTTTGTCCTGTTTGAGTAGAACCAATCATTGTTATTACAGCTGGTATAGTACTTGTTGTCATTGGTGTTGCAACTTCTCTACTAGAACCTGCTAATATATTTACAACGCCAGCTGGAAAATTGATACTTTCTAAAATTTCACCAACCATGTAAGCTGATAATGGAGATAATGTTGATGGTTTTATAATTAGAGAACAACCAGAAGCTAATGCTGGACCTATTTTATAACCTACGTTTAACAATGGAAAATTCCAAGCTAAATACGCTACAGCTACACCAGCTGGTTTAGAAATCATTCTGTGCGTATGCGTATTATCGTGATCTGGAATTTGTTCTTCCCTTAGATTTTGCATGGCATTTGGATACCACTCTAATGCTTCTGTAAGCCTATCTATATCTTCTTGCGAACCTGCATAAGTCTTACCCATTTCATGCACCATAGCCGTTCTTAACTCATGCTCGTTTTTCAATATAGCATCACGTAATTTAAGCATCCAAGTTGTTCTTTCTGCTAAAGATAACTTAGACCAATATTTAAATCCTTTTTGAGCGGAAAGCAATACTTTCTCTGCATCTTCTTTTCCTGCTTTAGCTATTTGAGCAATGGTCTCTCCTGTGGCTGGACAAACAACATCTTCTCTCTCTCCACTTACTGCATCAACTAACTTACCGTCGATGTATAGTTTTTTATATCCGAAATTTTCTGTTTTCATTACTTTTTTTTTACTATTATATACAACTTTAGACTACTAAATTAAAGATTCCTTATAAAATTTAACAACTATGTATACGCTATTTAACTATAATTTATTTAAGAATTTTCTGCATTTCATAATTACTATCAATAGTACTCTTAATAGCATATTCATGTAAAACATCTTCATCTACATCTATACCCAAACCAGGCCTGTTAGGAACTTCTATATAGCCATCTTCCATTTTTATTGCTGGGTATGTTAGCTTTTCGCGAAGACCATTTTCTGTTTGATCATATTCCATTAAAAAATCTGGCTGATACATACGCCCAGGTATAGATTCTATATTAGAAATAAAATGCATTGCAACATGAATACCTATAGAGGTTCCCCATGTATGAGGAATTAAATCTACACCATTAGTACTGGCTATTGCCCCAATTCTTTTTGCTTCTGTTAATCCACCACTTGCACAAATATCTGGCTGAATGATGTCTACAGATTTATTTTTGATTAACTGTTGAAATCCAAATCTTAAATATTCACATTCTCCACCAGCTATTGGAATGGTCGTTTTTTGTCTCAACTCATTATACTGATCATAAAATTCTGGAGACAAAGGCTCTTCAAACCAACCAATATCGTATTTTTCAATAGCTCTGGCCAACTGTGTAGCTTCTCGTAATGTGTAAGCATGGTTAGAATCGACCATTAGTTCGATGTCATCACCAATAATCTCACGTACCATTTTAACATTTTTAATATCTTCTTTAACACCTAAGCCTACTTTCATTTTAATCGCTTTAAAACCTTGGGATACATATAACTCCGCTTCTTTTTTAAAGTTTCTAGAAGGATTATCGTGACCCATAAAATACAAACCTGTTGCATATGGTTTAATTTTTGTTCTATGAGCCCCACCTAATAATGTAGATACGGGTTGATTAAGAATTTTTCCTTTAAGGTCCCAAATAGCAATATCTATGGCACTTACAGATGCCATTAAAACACCTCGTCTGGCAAAATCTAATGTTTTTCTGTACATTTTATTCCAAACAACCTCATTTTCTAAAGGGTTTTCTCCAACGACTACAGGCTCTAATAATTTAATTCCTGATTCTAAAACTGTTGCTGGACCATATCCTTCTCCCCATCCATGTTGCCCATTAGAAGCAGTTACCTTGACAACACATATACATCGCTCAGAATATTCCCATTGAGAAAAGAAAAAACTATCAGATAGTTTATCCGTGAGTACAAATGTTTCTATTTTTTCAATTATCATATTTTCGTATTATTTAAGGCTATTTATCCATTGACATTTAAAATTATTTAAGCATAAAAGTAGGTATGCACAATGGATTGCTAAAATAAATTATATCTCGTTTTTAACACGTTCATAAATTACCCTTAAAATAATCTATATTACCTATTTTACAACACAAATAAAGCTCTAAATATTTTAAAACTTTATCGATATCATTAGATAATTTAAAAGAAATAATTGCAAGGCTTATTAAAAAATATTGAGAAGTATAAAATTAAAAGCATTAAATACTAAAGTACTTAATAAATAATTATTATGGTGTTTTTAATTAAGAAATTTTATTTAAAATACACCCCAGAACTATTCAATAATAGAGACACTCTAAAATTAGAATAATATCTATTCATTTTAAGAATATCTTAAATCACTTTGATAAAAGTAATGACTAATAGTTTAGAGAAATCTTTAATATTAAATTGAAGATTTTAAAGCCCTATTTAGAGTCTACAGAAACATAAAAATACTTTTAGATTAGATTAATACCATTTCTGCATTGAAATGGTATAATGTTTTTGTGCAAAATTAAAAGTACCATAACTTTAATACTTGATTCCATTCATGAATATTTTAATAAGTTTTACCCTAAAGTAAACAAAACATATTTTGCTTAGCAAGTAATTATCTAAAAATACTATATGTTATTATTTTGAATACGACTTCCCTGTTCAATTTGAAGTCACGAATTATTAAAAAGAAAAAGGCTACCGTTTAAGATAGCCTTTTACATTAAATACAATTAAATACTTAATTAATATCCAAAATTCTGTTCAAAATCCTCTACTCTATCTATTTCAGCTTGAGGGATAGGTAAGTAATAATGTCTCTCAAAAAATGGTCTTGTTGGATTGTTTGGATTAGCATTAACTATTTCAAAAGTTAAAGATCCATCTGTTTGCTTAGTCCATTGTAATCCTTTTTCTTCATAGCCACCTAAATGCGGCTCATTCATCCATCGTCTTTCATCAAAGAAATTATGTCTTTCAAAGCACAACTCAATACGTCTTTCTCTTTTTATTGCTTCTAAAAGATCTGGACCTGATTTTGTAATTGCTGGTTGTAATGCTCTAGCAGACACTTTATTTAAAAATGTTCTAGCTTCAACCTCATTGCCAACATTAAACATCGCTTCAGCATAGTTTAAATAAATTTCAGCTAAACGATAAAGAATAAAAGGTCTTTCTGGAGACATACCACCTGCAGAAGTACTTTCATCTTGAAATTTTCTGATATTATACGCTGTTTTAGAAAAATGCCTTAAGTTACCAGGCTTACTAGGATCATCTGTATCTAAACCATTATTTTCTGAATCTCCAGGAGTTATAGATTTAAAATATTCAATATTTCTACCCCTAAAAGGTGCTCCGTTGTAAAGAATATCTGCATAATATCTCAATTCTCTATTATCGTTAGGAGCCGTAGGATCGTAACTAGTTCCTGCTTCGGTAGTTGTTGTACCATCTGACATATTAAACAATTCAACAAAATTATGTGTTGGTGTCGCTAAACCCCAACCTTCATCTCCTTTTGGTCCAAAAGTTTGATTTGGCAAAGTCGTAGCGTCCTGACTATTATCAAAAAGTATATTACCAAATGCTCTAGCAAACAAGATATCTGGGTTACCTTCTGTTAAAAATAAATCTTGATAATCTTTTGCAGTAGTAACAGCTGATAAATCTCTAGCTCCAACTAAATCGATTAAATCTTTAGCAGCATCTGCCGCATCCTGCCATTTAGTTGGCTTGTTGTAATCATAAAGCGGACCACTTGGCGTTGTACTTGGGTCATGTAGCCTACTTGCAGCATACAATAGCACCCTAGATTTAGCTGCCATAGCCGAAAGTTTTGTTGCTCTACCAAACTCATCACTAGATCTAGATTCTGGTAATGCTGCTATTGCTGCATCTAAATTACTAACAATAAAATCAACACAATCTTCGTAAGAATCTCTTGGTCTAACAAAATCGCCTTCTAAAAATGCAATTGGCTCATCAAAAATAGGCACGCCTCCAAAGTAATTAATCAATTGAAAATACGTATTCCCCATTAAAAATTGCATTTCACCTTTCAAAATAGCTGCTTCTTCTGGATTAGACTGCATTACAGCACTATCATCAATTTGCGCTAAAAAACCTCCTATATCACGGACGTAAGCAAAATAATCTCTCCACAAACCAAAAAAGTCTCCAACATTGTTAGGGTTCCATCCTGCTGTTACTCTAAACCGATCTAAGTTTCTAAAATTGAACCTAGCTTCAAAAGAAGCAATTTCAAGGTTTACGCGTCTTGGCCAAAATCGTCTTCTAGTTAAACCCCAAGACCCAGAACTGTTATACGCTGATGCTACTACAAGATTTGTTAATTCTATGTTATTATAAACATCACTACCTATGAAACCTGCTCTATCTTCAGATTCCAAAACTTCTTCACAACTTAAAAATGTCACAGACATTAATAAAAATGTTGTAAGAAATATACCTGTTTTTTTTATTCTTTTCATTTTATAGATTTTTTTATTTAAAAACTAATATTAGCACCTATCGTGTAGGTCTTTAATGTTCCGTAATTACTACCTGCAAAACCATTGTAACTAGCAACTTCAGGGTCTAAACCTAAATCATCTATATCAGAGAAAAACGTAAAGAGATTAAACCCTCTAGCAAATAATTTGATATCTGCTCCTAACTTGCTTTTTTCATTTTTTAGTGTGTAAGATAACTCTAATTCTTTTAGTCTTACAAATGCAGCGTCCATAAGCCAAGTCTGAGCATAATTTTGACCATTAGTAGTATCACCTAAACTTGTATTTATATCACTACTTTGTTGATTGATATCTCCAAATGCTCTAGGAAATTGTGCTCCCGTGTTATCAGGTGTCCATCTTCCATCAAAAAGGTGTTGAGGTTTAACGACACTATTAAAAAACACTAAAGTTCTGGCTCTAGCTTGACCTTGAAATAAGAAGTTTACACCAAAATTTTTCCATTGTGCACCACCTGCTAAACCAAACTGTATTTCTGGTACATTTGATAAATCTGCTCTTACTCTATCATCATTATTAAGCACACCATCATCATTAGTATCTATATAACGAATATCACCCTCTTGAGAGACAAATGCCGGGGGACCTGTGGGAGTATTATCTGCAATTAGTTGATTTTGAGCATCTACTTGTTCTTGAGATGTTAACAACCCATTTGTAGGAAAAAACAATGGCGCCCCCAAAGGGTTACCTTGTTGTTTGAGCGACTCGAGCAATCCTGACGGGTCTATACCTTCTATAATTTTACTTCTAGCTAAGGTAAAATTACCGCCTATATTATAAGCTACATTACCAATTTGATCATTCCATGATAATTGAAAATCAAAACCTTTGTTCTCAACTATACCAATGTTTTCACTAGGAAGATCATTACCACCTGCTGATAATCCAAGAAAAAGAGGAGTATTTCCAGCAGCCTGTACTAAAATATTATCTCTTGTTTCTGTAAAGTAATTTACCTCACCAGATAATCTTCTATCAAATAACGTAAAATTTAAACCTATATTTAACATTTCTGAACTTTCCCAAGTTACACCAGGATTTGGCTCTGTACCTTGTGTTAAGCCAAAAAGTAATTGACCACTACCAGTTCCTTGTACAAATGTATTGGCAATTGGCTCACTGAAATTAGGTATTCCGTTATTATTAACAGTTGGCCCTAACCTGAAACGTTCTGTAAACTGGAATCTACCTATTCTATCATTCCCTAATTTAGCCCATGACCCACTAATCTTTAATTCGTCTAGCCAACTAACATTTTCTAAAAACTTTTCTTTGCTTATAGCCCAAGCCCCTGAAATACTTGGAAAAGTACCAAATCTATTTCCTGGCCCAAAATTATCAGAGCCATCTCGTCGCACTGTTAAATCTAAGAAGTACTTTTTCTTGAAATCATAAGACAAAGAACCAAAAGCACTTATTCTATTAATCTCTGCAGATGCGCCAGTTGCACTTACACCATCATTACTACCAGCAAACAACTCTGGTAAAGTAGCCGAAGGAAAGCCACCTACTTTTCTAGCTTCAAAATTATTAGATCTATCTTTTTGACGCTCAACACCCACGAAAGCATTTATAGAATGATTATCTTTAATTGTTCTATTGTAACGCAATGTTGCATTTAACAATAAATTATCATTTTGCTCAAGACGCTCTGTTAATGTTCTTTCTGGCCCTTCTCTACCTCTACCTGTTTGCGGTATAAAATCATTATTAACTTCATCAAAAATATAATACGTCCATGGCGTATACCAATCTTTGGTATGGGTATTTATTTTACGTAAACCGGCATAGGCATTAACACTTAATCCTTCAACTAATTTATCTAATTCCCAATCAATAGAAAACCGACCTCTTAAGTTAGATCCGTCTTGATTTACAAAGCCTGTTTGGTTACTAGATAAAAGCACTGGGTTTTGTCCAAATTCTAGAGTACCTGGCCCTGGTAAACCATTAGGAAATACGGCTACATCTGTTGGAAAACTTTGATAAATACTTTGGAATATTAATGATGAAGGAATACCTGGAGTATTTCTATCTGAAAATTGACCTGAAACATCTACCCCTACTTTAAAGTTATCTGTTACCTTAATATCAAAGTTTGTTCTAAATTGATCTTGTTTAAAATTAACATCTCCAGATCTAAATAAACTTTGTTGATTGTAACTATCTGCACTTACGTGATATTTAATATATTCACTACCACCAGAAATACTGATTCTATGTCTTGTTTCTGGACTGCTATTTGCTATAGTTTCATCAAACCAATCTGTATCTGGAGACGTAAATGGGTTTGTACCTATAGCATTTATTTGTTGTTGTGTAAACTGAGGCGTTCCTCCAGTTCTTTCTATAATTTCATTTTGATACGTAGCAAATTGCCTTCCGTTTATAAGGCGAACAGGCGCTGCTAATGAGGATGTATTATATTCTGTAGTTATACTAACTTTAGGTTTACCTGTTCTACCTCTTTTAGTAGTTACCAATATTACGCCATTTGCGGCTCTTGCCCCATATATGGCTGCAGTACCATCCTTTAATACTGATAAAGAAGCGATATCATCAGGAGACAATCTACTTAACTCTGCTTCTCCAGACACAATACCATCTATAAGTATTAGCGCAGAATTATTACCTGTAGTAGATCGACCTCTTACAAAAATTTGCCTTGCACCATTACCATTTGCTCCTGGAAAACCTCCTCTATCTACAACGACTAAGCCAGGCGCTCTACCTGCTAAGGATTTTGTAATATCTTTACTTGAACCCTGTTGAATATCTGCACCGCCTATGGTAGCTACTGCTCCTGTTAATTCTCCTCTAGTCTTGGTTGTATAACCTACAACAACTACTTCATCAAGACCAGCAATGTCTTGTTCCAAAACTATATTAATAGTCGTTTTGTTTGATACTTCAACATCTTGTGTTTTGTAACCTACATAGGAAAACACTAAGGTAGTCACTCCCTCTTTTAAAGTTATTGAGTACGTTCCATCAAAATCTGTTTGTGCACCAGCAGAAGTTCCTTTTGCAACGATATTAACCCCTGGAAGTGGTCCATCTGCATCCGAAACAACACCTGTAATAACAGTCTGTTGTTCCTTAGAATTCATGTTTTTGTTATTTAAAATTGGATTCTTGGCCTCTGTGTCATAATCTGCTATTTTACCAGTATTTGCATTTACAGCATTTACTTGTGTAAAACCTACAGAAAAACAAAAAGTCGCCAATAACGCTTTCTTAATTAACTTGTTTAGTGCAAAATCAACAGGTTTCAAGCCGTTGTCTCGCCTCTCAAGTTGTTTTAATTTTTTCATAAAATTTAGCTTAAGTTTAGATTAGTTAAATTAATAATTAATTGATTTGTTAAAATCATTGAATAGTTTAACACGAAATTAACGGAACACAAACTAAATAAATTAACTAATTTTACCCTAGCTCACTATAATTTTACCCTTTTTTTTATTAAAATCATAAAAATCACATACTAAAACTAATAAGAACACTGTTTTTATGTGTTTTTTCTTACTATATTAATTAAAAAAAATTATCAAAAAATTTAACAGCATTTTAATATGACTTTAAAATATAACACTTAATTCATCTTAAATTTTCTAAGCATATTTTTCTAGTATAATTACGATAAAGTCAATAAAATTTAAACCTTCCCAACTGATTATTGTTGTGTCAAATATATTCAGTTAAGATATGAAGCTATCCAATACCTAATTGGCACGTTATGACATAACATGATTTATAGGTTTATTATCAAAGTGGATACCAACATCGATATTAACTTCTTTCAATTTGATTAAAATAATTATTAGCTCATAACTACTTTTTACTTGATCTTATTTTTTACTAAAAGCCAAACATAAACTCAAAGCTATACTTCCCAGAATCTAATAGATAATGAGGTAAAGTTTCTGATAGTGTACCACCAAGTCCCATTTGGGTTAAATCTAAATTTAATGTATAAAACCCTTGCTTAACTAAATCATATGGGTGTTTTGCTTTTTCTATATTAGACGAGGCATATGGCCATACCGAAAATCCGAATTCTGGAACTCCAATTATCTTTATTTCAGATTTGTTTTTATTTGATTTAAAATTTAGCCAACGTACATCACTACGGTTACCATTTTCTTGAGGCTTAATGTAATTATAAAACAAATCGTCAGTATTAAAACTATATTTACCTACTTGACTCCCTTCTTTTCTATCTAAGTAGTTTTCCCAAGGTCCTTTTCCATAAAAATCCACTTTTTTATAATCCTCTGTAATTCCTAAAGTTACACCATATCTGATAAGGTGTGGTAATGCCTTATTTGCATCAATATCCATCTTTACAGATACAACACCGTCGTTAAAAAAAGTATAAACTATTTTTAATTTTACTTGATTTAGCACCTCTTGCTTTACATGCACTTGAATTGATTTTTCAAATTTAGAAACTGTTACCTTAGAATTTTTAGCTAATTCTTTAGGCATATTTTTCCAAACTTTTCTTGATGCTTTAAATAATTTACTACTAGCTCCTCTAACATCGTTATCTATTGGAGGACGATAAAAATTAGGCTTTAATGGTGTAGCAAATTGTTCAACCTTATTTACCTTATAAGACATAAGGTGACCATTAATTTTAGATATTTCAGCAGAAAATTGCTTTCCATTAACAACAATATTATTATCATTCTCAACTGTAGTAATTACATGTTTAGAGTTAGATTTATATGCTTCAGGTTTTTTCTTAGATTTTAATAATATTTGATTTGATGCCAATTGAAAGCCTTTTTTAGCCCACAAACGATCTATCTTTTCATGAACACTTAATGTTAACCAATACTCCGAATCTTCATTAAATTTTATATTCTTATATGGCACATTAATAATTTCTGTTTTACTAGGAGCTACAGATAGGGAATTAAGTGTTCCTGTTTGTATTTCTTCACCATCTTCTAAAACCTTCCACTTAACTTCATAATTTGATAAATTGGTGTAACTAAATCGATTGGTCACTTTAATGTCTCCTTTTTTAATAGTCTCATCTTGAAATAAAAAGGGTTGAAACACATACTTACACTCCCAAGCGTGGGGATTTGGTTTTCTATCTGGTGAAAAGACCCCATTTATACAAAAATTTTCATCATTAGGGATATCTCCATAATCTCCTCCGTAAGCATAAAACTGTTCTCCTTTTTCATTAGTCTTTTCCAAACCTTGATCTACCATATCCCATATAAAACCTCCTATTAAATTTGGTTTAGCCCTTATTAAAGCCCAATAATCGCTTAACCCGCCAATAGAATTACCCATAGCATGCATGTATTCGCACATTATTATTGGTCTATTGATATGTTTACTTTTAGACATATTATCTAATTGATACAACTCAGGATACATTCTGCTAAGTACATCTACATATTTAGGGTCATCGGGATTAGCGTGAGCTGCTCCCCTAAAAACCTTTTGCCCCTCATCGCCTTCTTTATAATCTGGATGTGTTGGATCACCTTGAGCACCTTCATAATGTATAAAACGTGATGGATCAAAATCTTTTATCCAACCAGCAGCAGCAGCAAAAGCAGGCCCTGTACCTGCTTCATTTCCTAAAGACCATGAAATAATTGAAGGATGATTTTTATCGCGCTCAACCATACGCATCACTCGACTCATAATTGGTGCTACCCAATTGGGTTGTTGGGGTATATAACTTCCTAAATGATGACATTCTATATTTGCCTCATCCATAACATACAAACCATACTCATTACAAAGTTCATAAAAATATGGATCATTAGGATAATGTGATGTTCTAACGGCATTAAAATTGAATTGTTTTAATAACGCAACATCTTTTCGTAAATCGTCTCTTGATAGTGCTTTTCCTCTTTTTGGATGGTGATCATGACGATTAACACCTGCTATTTTAACAACTTTTCCATTAATCAATAATTCGTTATTATTACTAAAAGTTACATTTCTAAAACCTATGCTGTGCGCTCTAGCTTCAACAATATTACCTAATGAATTTTTTACAGTAAATACCAATCGATATAAATAAGGATTTTCGGCAGACCACTTTATAGGTTTTTTTATAGTAGATTCTAAAAGTGCAAACTTAGTAATATCTCTTTGTGGCCACCTCTCGTTATATATATCTTTAATTGAAGCTGACAATGGTTTCTCGAAAACAGCTTTTTTGTCAGCATCATAAAGTTGGGCTGTAATTTCCCAATCTTTAAGCTTATCGCTTTCAGTATTTTTAACCCAAATCTCTGGGCGAATCTCTAATTTAGCATCCTGTAATTGCTCATCAAACTTTGTTCTAACAAAAAAATCATTTAAAGACACTTTGGGCTGTGCCATTAACATAACTTCACGATGAATACCACTTAATCTCCACATATCCTGATCTTCTAAGTAACTCCCGTCACTCCATCTAAAAACCTGAACAGCTAGGCGATTTTTTCCTGACTTTAAATAATCTGTAATATCAAATTCCGCAGCCAATCTACTCCCTTGACTGTAGCCTACTTTTTTTCCGTTTACCCATACATAAAATGCAGAAGACACACCTCCAAAATGCAAAATAATAGATTGATTATTCCAATTTAAAGGCACTTCAAAATCCCTAAAATAAGTTCCAACTGGATTATCTCTGTATATTTTTGGAGGTTTTGGTGGTTGTGGCCCTTGCCAATTATATTTTAAGTTACCACTTAATATTTTAGGTGTAAAAGGATAAATAATGTTAGAATAAATAGGCTGACCATAACCTTCTAGCTCCCAATTTGATGGCACAGCTATTTGATCCCAATCTAGACCTTTAAATTTTGGAGACATAAAATCTTTTGGCCTATCTTCTACCTTACCAACATATTTAAATTTCCATATGCCATCTAAAGATTTTATCCTTGCACGATCTCTATTACCGTTTAAAGCGTCCATCTCATTTTCGAAAGAGTAACTAGCGGTACGTGCAGGCATCTTATTTTTTTCAAAAATAGTCTCGTTTTCCCAATCATTTTGCCCATTTAAAAATTGTGCAAAAAAACAAAAGAATAATAGCAGTGATAAGATTTTAGTTTGCATTTGTAATCAATTTAGAATTAATAAAACCCGAACAAATATCAATTTATTTGTTCGGGTTTTTATTTAATAAGCAATATTTCTATAACTATTTAAGCTTTTTTACTGAATATTAGGCAACTCTTTTCGCATTCTAGTCATGAACTTTTTAATATCTGCGCTAGGTTTTCCAGTAATTTCAGCAAAATTACTGTTGAAAGCCATATTGACATCATTTATTTCAACTTTTTTTTCGCCTGGAGATAAATCACCTTTTTTAAAATTTTTAGCAATTTCCAAATAATCTAACACATATTGCTTACGAGTCTTTAATAGTTTTCTACTTTTCCGCTTACTTAAATCTAATTCTTTAGTAGCTTCTGTTACAAAATATTTAATTTTTTTTTCTTGTACTTTATTTTGCGCACCTGCTGTTGAAAAAGTAATGGCTAATAATAGTAATAGTATAATTCTTTTCATAATTTTAATGTTAATGTTAATGTTAAGTAATATAAACTTTCTTTCGTTATAGTCTTGGTAACTCTTTACGCATCCATGTCATAAAAACGCCCAATTCTATTTGGGTTTTCCCTGTTAATCTGCCAAAATCTTCTTTAAATTTAGTATTTATCCTATTAAACTCTTTTTGTTTTTCTTCAGCAGTTATATTGCCCTTTCTAAATTCTTTTCCGGCACCGACAAAGTCTTTGACATACTTTTGCCGAATTTGTAACAACTCTTTTCGCTTTTTTCGATTAAGCTTAAATTCTTTTGTTGCCTCTTCTACAAAATACTCAGTTTTTCGTTGATGACTTGATTGTGCTGCTCCTACATTAGCAAAAGCAGTTACCATTAATAATACTAATAATGCTCTTTTCATAATTTTTTGATTTAATGATTTTTATTTCTATGATTTTTCTTACCATTAATTATATATCAAATTCTTTGCCAAACTCGAATATACTCAATTTCAAAATCTACAATACCATCATCTTTCTTCCCTTCTGGGCTTTTAGACTCTAGTTCTTCTTTGCTTTTTGGGATATCATGCCAAGGAAAAACTTCTTGATCTAGCCATAAATTTATTGGCTTAGTAGCCACATAACCATTATAATTATCTGGCAAAGTCACATTTTTCACATTTTCCTTTGCCCATTTAGTGACTTCATTTGCTTTGATTTCAGAAAACAATTTTCCATCAATATAATATTTTACTCCTTTTTTATTCCATTCTATACCCCAAATATGAAAACCTTCTGCAACTCTAAAACCTACATCTTTCTTTTCTGTATACGTTGGTTTACCTGTTACTGGTTTATTCCAATCTCTAATAGACCACCATAATTGACTATCTAAATGACTTTTTTTAGGATTTGTGCTGCCACCATAAAGTTCGAAAAAATCAAACTCTAATCTTTCTCCCATGGACCAAAACGCACTTGATACTGGCGCATCTGCAGCTTTACTCTTAATTTCTATGTAACCATACTTAAAATCTCTACGCCCAATAATACAAGCTGTGGTAATATTTTCGTAAGGCAAGGCTTCTCCAAAAACAGGTTTTCTTAATTCATCTGAAAAAGGAAAATCTGGTTCCCATCGTGTTTCTAATATTAGCTTACCGTCTTCCAATCTATAATTTCTGCCTGAAAATTGAGATGGCGCTCTACCTTTCCATACTTTTTTATTAGGCTTATCTGGGTGCTTGTAAAAGGGTTTGCCACCTTGAAATTTACCAACTATATACCATTTATCTTCATCTATTCTGCTACTGTCAAATTCATCACTAACGGCAGTATTTAATTTCCAGTTACCTATATTATCTTGATCACTATAAGGATAAACTATTGGCAATGCGATATTCTCATTATCCGCCGTAGAGGAAGCAGCTGGGCCTTTACAGTTTATAAATAACATACAAAATGCTAATACTGTTAGTAAAGCATAAGGCTCTTTTGTTTTTTTAATCATGTTTTATCCGTTTCTTCTTATTGTTTTTGCCATATACGTAGGTATTCTATTTCATAATCCACAGGTAAATCTGCTGCTTCTGGCAACCCCAACCAAGGAAAAGTTTCTGAGTCAAACCAAACCCAATATGGTACATCTGTAACCCATCTTTCTGCTTCAGCACCATTATTTGTAATTTCTGTTTTTAATACTGACCCATTGGGGTGTAATACACCATCTATATATACTTTAATGTAATCTGGCGTCCAATCAAATCCATATACATGGAATTCATCGGCTGTATTATTATCTGCCTGAATATTTCTAGTATGTGTAGGTCCATTACTATTAGGAAAATAATAAAAATTATCTGGATCCCAACTTATCATGTTAAATTTGAGTCGTTTTCTCCATGATGCATTTGTTTTATGTCCGCCGAACATTTCGAACATATCTAATTCTGATGTTCTACGCCCTGTTGTCCAAAACGAACTTGTAACCTCTGCATCTGCAGCTTTACATTTAATTTCCATATACCCATACTGAAATTGCTTTTTACTTATTACAGCACCTGTGGTAATGTTTTCAAAAACTTCTCCTGTATTTGGATTGGTTTTAGGAGAAAAGTTATAATTAGGCTCCCAACGTGTTTGAATTTTTAATTTACCATCTTCTAATCTTACATTATCTGTAGAAAATTGAGATGGTGGTCTTCCTCTAAAATTGGATTGATATTCACCATTACGACCTTGAATAAGCCATTTTGTCTCGTCTACTACAGCAGCATCAAACTCATCACTAACTTCTGGATTTAAAACCCAACTACCTGAATTTGACTGGTCTGACAAAGGGAAATCTGGATTTATTGGAGCATCAACAGGTTCTTCTACAGGATTCTCATTTTGTGGCCCCTCATCTATTGGTGAGTCTTCATCTTTTGAACAAGATGTTAAAAACATTGTAGCTAATACAGCACATGCAACAACTTTTTTTAATATTATTTTCATAGATTTTTTTTTACAGTAAACACTTATGTAGCATAGTAAATTATGTTAATTTAATAATTATTTAACTATAAATAACTAATTCCATCTATAAAGTTACTGATATTATGAGTAATACAATTTATAAAGAATAGACTAATCGTTATTATTTAAACTTACCCTTTTCTTGTATTATTTTATCTAAAACTATGCTATACAGATTATTTGAAAACAAAAAAACTCAGATTAAAGACTAATCTGAGTTTTTTAAAATATACTTAATGACTATATATTTTAATTTTTATCTGTATTTATCCATACGATCTACATCATACTTTTCAAACTCTTGTTTAAGATGCCACAAAGGTCTTTCTAACGTAAGTTCCCACTCGTATATTTGCTTATATAGATTTTTAACTTTTTCTGGATATTTACTAGCTAAGTTATTGTGTTCTGCAATATCTTCTGCTATGTTATATAACTCTGCAGGTCTATCTCCAAAACGTATTAATTTCCAATCGTCTTCTCGCACAGCTGCACGAACATCTTTTTTCCAAAATAAGGTTTTATGAGGTCTTTCTTGATTTGTTTTATTAATATATGGCATCAAATCCACCCCATCAGTTTCTTTTATATTATTAATATCTCCACCTCCGGCTGCAAATAAAGTAGGCAATAAATCTAGTGTACTTATAGGATATTCATAATTTGAGTTCTTTGCTATTTTTCCAGGCCATTTCATCAAGAACGGAACTCTAATACCACCTTCTAAATGATTGGATTTTGTACCGCTTAAAGGTGCATTGTCTGATGCGTTTTTATCAGACGGGCCGCCATTATCATTTGTAAAAACAATGATAGTATTTTTATCTAGTTTAAGCTTCTTCAACGCTTTAAATATATTTCCACAAGCTCTATCTAAAGCCAAAGTCATAGCTGCAACAGTTTTTCTGTTATCAGTTAATTTAGGGAATTTTTTTAAATCTTTTTTATCTGCATCCATTGGAGTATGAACCGCATTAAAAGACATCACTACAAAAAATGGTTCGTTTTTATTCTCTTTTATAAATGATATGGCATTTTTTGCTAAGGCATCAGTTAAATAGCCTTTGTGTTCTTCAAAATTTCCAAAATTACGCTCCATCTTATCTAAATGACTTTTTGGTAAATCTAAGTATGGGAAATAACTACGCGCTCCACCACGAAAACCATAAAACTCATCAAAACCTCTTTTTAATGGATGAAATCTATCTGCGCCTCCTAAATGCCACTTACCATAAAAAGCTGTTTTGTAATCTAAGGTCTTCATATAATCCCCAATGGTTAATTCATTTGTAGGGATTCCCATATCATCCCCAGTAAACCCAGAACTACTCATAAAACCTGGTACATTATTCTCTCCAAAACCAAATTTTTGTTGGTATCTTCCAGTAATTAAACCTGCTCTAGAGGGCCCGCATGTAGATGCAGACACATAGCCTTGATTAAATTTAACTCCTTCTTTAGCCAATTTATCTAAATTAGGTGTTTTCATAACTTTGCTGCCATGAAAACCAAAATCAGCATAACCAGCATCGTCAGACAAAATCAAAATAATATTAGGTTTACTTTGAGCACTTAATTGTAATTGAAATAATATTACAAACAAAAAGACATATTTAAAAACGCGCATATTTAAAGATTTATTTTTAATAAGATTTTAGATGACTTAAACCTCTATTGTGTTATTTTAGAAACGCAAATTACAAATAACTGCCTATTGTTAGCAGAATAAATATTACCCACTATTTATACCCTTTTATCTTAAAATGGATATTATAACTAAAATTTAAAGTTTATATCTGAAGTTTTTAGGTGTACTTCCTATAATTTGCTTAAACTGTTTGTTAAAATTAGGAATAGATTTATAACCCACCATATAACAAATCTCTGATATGGATAAATTTTCTTGTATTAACATTCTTGCTGCATTCCTTATACGAATCTCGTTTAAGAAAGCAGTAAATGATTTATTAGTCATTTTCTTAAAAAACCTACAAAACGAATTCGTTGTCATACAGGCTATACCAGCTACATCACCAAGTGATATCTCACTTTTGTAATTATCTGATATATATCTTATAACGGTATCTAGACGGTCTGGGTTTTCTGTAGAAAACTGACGCATATCTGTAGATGATAGTACACTTTTATTTTCATTATCACATTGCGATAATTTGAATAAAATACTTAATAGTCTTATCGATTTTTCTCCTGGAGTTAAATCAGAAATTTCTAATAGTTCGTCATGGAGTTTTTTACTTACTTTCTTATTAAAAGCTAATCCATAATTAGATTCTTCTAGCATTTTTTTAATACTGATAAACTCAGGATTACTAAAAGTGTCTTCTCCAATAAAATCTCGAGTAAACTTAATAACAATGGTCTTAACAGATAAATTAGCTTCATTTTTATAATAAGACTCATCATTTCTCCATAAATGAGGTAGATATGACCCTACTAAAACTAATTCTCCCGGATAGAAATGAGAAACATTATCTCCAACAAATCTAATACCACTACTTTTAGATATATATAGCAACTCATACTCTTTATGATAATGCCACGCTGTATCCAAACAGGCTACCTCCTTACTTATTACGCTTATACGCTTATTTACAAAGTGTTTGGTATTTTTTAATACTAATTTCATAAAAATTTAAATAATTAAATGATTTAAAGATCTCTTGTGAAATTAAAAACACAAAGGTTAATTTTCGGTTAGTTTTAGTATTGAAAGTTAGTTTAATAGCATTTAGATATTACAATAATAGTGAAATTACAACATTTTTTCAACTCTTTTTGCATAAAACAGTTACGATTAAATATAAGAAACAAGTATTAAACCACTATTTATTAATACTAAACTGTTTCTTATTATATATTTTAATGACTTGATAAGTATAACTACAAAGGATATGAATACTAAAACAATGGAGGTTAGCATTTTAAATAAAAAATTATTTTTTTGTATATTACGTACTCTAATTATAAAATTAACTAAACATTAAGGTTATGAAAAAAATTTACTTTAGTTTACTAACAGCATTAATATATTGCTCTGCAATTAATGCACAAACTACTATTTTTGACTCTAGATTTGATGAAGCTTCATATGATGATGCAGCTGTTCAAGCTAATTTAATTGATCATCCTGATTGGTTAGCTGGTCATAATAACGGAACAGCTACTTGGACTGCTAACACCAACAATCAAATATTAACGCCTCAAAATTTTGCTTACTCAATTTTAGATAATTTTCCTATTACAGCTGTCGATGGTGATGTTATAACTATTACCTCAGTAATTATGTTAGGCTTTGATGATCAAAATTTTGATGCTAACGATACTAACATGATGATTGTAGCTCTAACTCCTGGATTACCTCCTGTAGGTGTTCCTATGGGAAGCCAAATACTGGGTCAACAAAGAGATGGTGTTATTATACAAGCACAAGCTAGTACTACAAGTGTTGATTTAAGTAATGCGGGAGGCACAGGTAACTTTACGCCTTCTAACCCTAGCTTAAGCCAAGCTAATAAAGCCGCATACGAAGTTATTATGGAATTTACTATAGGAGCAGATGCTGCTTCATCTAGCAAAACTGTTAGAATAAGAAATACTGGATCTGTGCCAGAAACATCTATATTAGCTACATCTGGAGGAATTAGACCCCAAATATACACTGCTTTAACAGGTTCAGGCGCTTATTATTTTAACTGGTCTCTAAACTTTTTTCAAGCTGGGAATGAAATCAATAGAATTGTTAACAATAGATTATTAATTACAAAAAACACTCCATTGTTATCTACAACAGAGCGTAATGCATTCGAGTTTGGAATGTATCCTAACCCTGTAAAAAATCAATTAAATATAAATACTAAAGAGCCTTTACAAAAAATTGAGATTCTAGACCTATTAGGAAAATCTGTTATGTCTATTAATGATGTTTCAAATACTATTGATGTATCTACATTAAACAAGTCTTTATACGTTATTAGGCTAACTTCTGAGAAAGGGGTTTCTATTAAAAAATTCATTAAGGAATAGTTTAATACCAATTTAGTTTTTAAACGCCGCATAAAATGCATTTAAGTAATGATGATTTCCAGTAATTGATTTTATTGTTTG
>CANMQH010000007.1 GCA_947499935.1 uncultured Algibacter sp.
TACAGTAAATCAAATGCAAGAACAAACAATAAAATCAATTACTGGAAATCATCATTATTTAAATGCTTTCAATGCGATATTTAATAATTAAATTGGTATTATAGGTGTTTTCTTGTATTATTTTATAGGAATGATATTAAGTCGTGTAGGTTCTCTATTGATAGAACCTGTTTTTTTGAGTATATTTTTATGTATAATCTTATAAATAAGTTAATAAAAATGCGTAATGATTTAAGATTAGCATGTTTAGTAAACTTCTTAATTATAGTCTTTTGGTGCAATACGCATTTTAGAAGCTTTCTCATATACGTATGCCCATTCTAATAATTGTTTTTCACATAAACGCGTTGAGATAAATGTTAATCCCATTGGTGTATTATCTTTTTTATAACCCATTGGTACTGTAAGTGCAGGATATTCTGCAACTGCAGCAAAACCTGCATGATAGTTATTAATTGATAAAAAGCCATCTAATTTTAAAGCTTGCATTGGTTTATCAAAATATTGTTTCCCATTTGCTTTTAACTCTTTCTGTATTTTTGCTAAAAACTCTGTATCTCCTTTATCGTCTTTTATTCCTTTAAATAGGCTTTGTCCATAAGGCATAGTTATTAAAGAGTCTTGCAAATTATAAGTCATAAAATCTTCAATACTTCGCATTTTAATAGCTTTATCTGCATAAGAATCCATGTAAGCTGGTAAATCTTTTTTCATATCAAGATTTAATAATCTTAGAAAGTTTGGAAGTCCAACTTCTTCCTCATCAAATTCAACTATAACTGCGCCTTCCTTTTTTAAAACATCTAATGCTTTTATATATAATGTATCTTGTAACAGGCGTTTTGGAACGCCAAGACGTTTTCCTTTTACGCTAGATTTTTCTATGTTATTATAATAAAATCCAGAACCTATAAGTGCATCTATTGTTTTAGAGTCTGAAGTATCCGCTCCAAATATAGCATCTAGTAGTATCGCATTATCTATTACTGATTTTGTCATAGGTCCAGCAGTATCCAAAGTTGAAGATATTGGTACTATGCCACTTCTACTCACTAAACCAATAGTAGGTTTTAAACCAACTACAGAGTTACTACTTGCTGGCGATAAAATAGAACCAGATGTCTCACTACCAATTGCTGCCACTGCAAAATTTGCTGATACCGAAACACCACTTCCTGAGCTTGAACCGCCAGTGTCAATGATTCGTCTTCCATAAGGGTTTAATGTTTGACCACCAACAGCACTATAACCACTTGGGCAATCGCCACAGAAAAAATATGCCCATTCGCTAAGATTAGCTTTTCCTAAAATTAAAGCGCCTTTAGATTTTAATTTTGTTACTAAAAACGCATCGTCTGTTTTATTATTTTTTAAAGCTACAGCACCAGCAGTTGTTACCATATCTTTAGCGTTAATATTATCTTTTAATAAAATTGGCATTCCAAAAATTGGATGCATACCTTGCTCAAATTCTGTCTCATCAGCTTCTTTTGCTTGTTTAATAACGTTTGGATTAATTGATATGACTGAATTTAAAGACAGCTTGTTTTCTCTATCAAATTTTCTTATGCGGAACAGATAAAACTTTACGAGTTGCTGGTAACTTAATTTATTTTCTTCTATTAGCTTTTGAAGTGTAGGTATATCTGCTTCTAAAATTAACGATTTAAATTTGTTGTAATCAGCGTCTTTAAAATCTTCGAGTTCTGGATTTATAATTGACCAGATTTCAGATTTTGTAATAACTTTTGAATCTAACACTTTAAACTCTCTAAAATCTTTAGTCGAAATTGCACTTAAATCGTCATCTGTTTTAGGATTACTAATTACAGTTTCTGACTCACTAATTGGCTCTCTAGCTTCATCAGATTTTGATTTCTCTTTACAAGAAAAAATTAATAAAAATAAAATAAGTGATAAATATCTGGTCATGTTTTGTATTTTTTATAAAAATACAAAAGCTTAGCTAAAAAATAGATTATCAAAACGGCTTCACAGATTTATAAACATCTATGAAGCCTTTTTGCTATAAAATATAATTTTAACCCGTTGTGCTTATGATTTAAAGAATAAAAAGTTGAGCATTCTGCTATATAGCAGTAAATTGTAGTTACCACACAACAATTTAGCATGCACAACTTTTTATCAAATTTCGACAAAATATATCAGGTTTTAAAGCTTATTTCAACCGAAAACTTGCTTTGTTATCAGAGACGCAAACCCAAACTTTCAGATTTAGCTTTAGTAGGTATTAATTTAACTGCAGAATACTTAGGTTTTGATAGTGAATGTGACTTATTTAGAAAACTGCCCCCAGAATTATCCAGTAAAATATAATGTAGTGTTTATAATCGAAGAAAGAGAGGTTTGTTTCTTTATATAGAAAATATTAGGATTAAACTTTCCAATACTTTTAATGAATTTGAAGATTGTTTTATTGTGGATAGCACTCTTTATACGAAACGACGATAGGAGAGTAGTAAAATGTGTGTGTAGAGGTAAACTCAAAGAAGGAGAGGCTTTTACTAAAAAAGCCGAAGAGGAATAGATTCAAGACCATTAGTTCTCAATGGTAATATAGGTTTAATAAAAAAGAAGTCGATCTAAAAATATTTTTAGATCGACTTCTTTTTTTCAAAAACAGTTTAAATAAACTTCAATAGCGTTTTATTCAACTACCAAATTAAGTGTTTTATTGGCACCTGATCGATTTGATATTCTTATGATATACAATCCTGTTTCAAATCTAGAAACATCTAAATCTATCTTTGTACTGCTTTCTTTTACAGATAAAGACTTAACTATTTTTCCTGAAAGATCTAAGACAATAATGTCATTGTCTTTTAAATCCGCATCACTTTGTATTGAAACATTTGTTTTAGCTGGGTTAGGGTACATATTAAAAGTTAGCCCCTTAAAATCTTTGTTCGATAGCGTATCAGAATCTCTAGCGCAAGCAGGAATGGATGTAGAATTACTAAAATAAATAGTATAACCATCTCCAACCAATGCAAAATCTTCCCCATAAATAGTAGCATCATATGCGCCATCAAGACCTGGAAGACCAGTGCCTGCTAACGTGATTTTAGGACTAGGTGCATTAAAGTTTTGCGTAGCCTCTTTAAAATCTGCATAATGCGGTGCCTCACTCAAATTAAAAGCAAATTGATATAAACCATTATCATTTAAACTCCAATTTACGGTAAACCCAGTCACACTTTCTAAATTTGGACCGCCAGTTCCCAGTACATATATATTAGAGTATGTTTTGTTAACAGAGGGTAAGGCCGTTTCTGTTGGTGTATTAAAAGTGCAAATAGGTTCTACACAATCTTCAATTTCGATTAAATCTATATTTTGCTCAACCGAATTGCTAAATTCGCCATCATTAACCGTTAGTGTTACCGTTGCGTTATCAACATTAGAATAACTATGTGAAACTTTAACACCTTGAGCCGTTGTGCCATCTCCAAAATTCCAAGTATACGTTAATAAATCGCCATTAGGATCATAAGAGTCTGTAGCATCAAAATCAACATCCAAACCACCACACTCCCCATTATCGCTTGTAAAAGAACCTACGGGAGCTTCATTTGGTTGTGGTTCGGTTCCAAAGTCTATATCACTTGTTGAGTAAAAAGCCTCAGGAGTAAGAGAGCGTTGCCAGATACTGTAAAGCACATGCTTACCAGTTCTTTGTGGCAGTACAACATCTATAAGGTCTTCATCCGCAGCTGGTCTAGGCCCAGTACGAACAAGAAGTTCTAAACTATCCCAAGTAAGGGGTTGGTTTGGTGTCCAACTTGCTTTGGTTATATAAACCTCATAATATAAGGTTTGATGAGGAGCCGTGATAGTCCATGTTAAAGTAAAAGGCCCTGGTGTTACAGGTGTAGCTACCCAATCGTTTCTTACTTGATCCAATCCACCAAATTTTTCTGGGCGTCCGGCACTAGCTAAATTACCATCCATAATAATGGATCTGTGCATGCCATTGGCATCCATCCGTGCAACCTCGTTCCAGTCGTAAAAAGCTTGTGTGCCCCAACCCAAAACCGCAGCCTGGCAGGCAGGAGAATCAGGACTTTCAGGATCTTCATTAAAACAAGTCCAAACACGACTAGCAGGACTTGTTACTGTGCCGTGCGAAAACGTGTGAAAAGGTGTTAACGATAATGTTGTGCAGAATAAAATCTGGAGAAACCATTTTTGAAAATAGTGATTTTTTTTATTAAAAATTTTTGGTTTTAAGGTTGTTTTTTTCATGTTAAATTTAGTTTTAGGAGTTGTGTGGTTAATAGTCCTTAGTTTATCTAAATAGTTTATTTACGTTTATTTTATGATTAAGGATTTTTACTTTGTAAATTATTAGTAATCAATGGATAATATCTGTTAGTTTTATTTATAAATTTTAGATTAATAAAGTAAAAACCAAGTAAATTTATTACTATTGAAATTGTTGAATTCGTGCAGATATTAACCATGTTCTGTTCCCATACCTCCTATGTGTGTAAAATAAATTACCAGAGCAATTTGATTTTATAAAACAATCGAGCGTTTGGCAGTGGCTATTTTACATAACGGCAAATTATAGCTACATATCTAAATTATTCTAACGAAGCCACAAATTGGCTTTTACATAATGTCTAACGATATAAAACACTAGCGTGTTATTATATCTGCAATTATGTAAAATGCAAGCATCCGCTAATTTGCTATATGAATGTACAATGTTCTGCGTTATGTAACTTTGCTTGGGAGAAAAAGCGATTATAAATAACTACTTTTCTTTTTAGAATTTTTTCCTTTCCAAAAGTTTCTTTAAAATGTAATGGAATACGCTTTGCCCGAAGCGACGATAGGAGTGAAGTATGAATGTGTATGCAATGGGATTGTTAAAATTAAGTTTGTCTAGTTGGAATATAATTTAATATTAACTATATTACACCAATAGTATGATGATTTAAACAAAAATGAATATGGCAACAGTTCGCAAAACGGTAACTTTTACCGAACAACAAGATAAATGGATAAAAGCTCAAATTGAAGCTGGAGAATATACTAATGATAGTGAATATTTACGAAACCTTGTACGTCAAGACCAAGTAAATAACACAAAATATCGTTCTCTTAAAACCAAAATTATAGAAGGACTTGAAAGCGGTGTTAGCACTAAATCATTACCTGAAATTATGAAAGAAGTTGAAGCACGTATGCGAGAAGATGGGCGTTTATAAACTTTCTAAAAAAGCAGAAACCGATTTGGCTAAAATGTATGAATTCGGTGTATCCAAATTCGGCTTACTTCAAGCTCAAAAATACTTTTTAGAAATGCACGATGTTTTTCAAGTACTTGATGAAAATGAAAATTTAGGTAGAGATGCTTCTGAATATATTGAAGACTTAAAACGATTTGCTTTTAAAGCCCATACATTATTTTATTTACAAACAACAGGCGGGATTTTTATTCTTAGGGTTCTAAGTCAACGTATGGACTATCAGCGTAACCTGAATATAGTCTAGGAATTTGCTAGAATTAGGTATAACTTATCGCTATTTTATATAACGATGCGATGGATAATCACTATTATTAACTAAATAATACATTTGTACTATAATGTTCTGCGTTATGTAACTTTGCTTTGGTAAAAGCGAAGTTTGAATTACTATTTTTCTTTTATTTTTTTTCTTCTCAAATGTTTCTTTAAAAAATGTAATGGAATACTCTTTGCCCGAAGCGACGATAGGAGCGAAGTGGGAATGTGTATGAAATGGGATTACAATAACAAATTTTCTTTTCATTACGGAAACCCGTAAAGAAACTATTTCTTCTCAAACTATATTTACACCAATAATTTAATAAATGTTAATAACGAGTTTATAACTAATGGTTTACAATTGTTTCCTGAGTGTATGCAAAGTGTATATTTGTGTATGTTTTATAATTTATCCGATAAAGAATTAGAAGCGTTAAAGATTATTAGAAACTCCCTTGTTCATCAAGGAAGAATACCAAGTGTACGCGAATTAATGATTGGATTGGGTTATAAATCTCCTCGGTCATCAGCCGTTTTATTGAAAAATCTTGAAGAAAAGGAAATTTTAAGAAAAAAACCTGATGGCAGTTATCAGATTGTTGATTTTGAAATACCAGAAGATTTTGGTTCAAGAGCACAAACTGTAAAAATACCTTTATTAGGAAGTGTAGCTTGTGGAATGCCCATTTTTGCAGATGAAAATATTGAAGCAGAAGTTTCTATTTCTATAGAAATGATAAAAAACGGATATAAATATTTTCTATTAAGAGCAGAAGGAGATTCAATGAATGAAGCAGGTATTAATAATGGAGATTTACTATTAATAAGACAGCAGCAAGATGCCGAAAATGGAGATAGAATTCTAGCTCTCATTGATGAAGAAGCAACAGTTAAAGAGTATAATAAAAGTAATGGAATGGTTATTTTAAAACCAAAATCAAGTAATAAAATACATCAACCAATAATATTGAACGACAATTTTAGAATTCAAGGTATTATTGAGAATGTTATAAAATTATAAATAATTAATATGGCTACAAATAAAAACGAACATCTTCAAAAAGTACTAGATACTCACGATATAAATAAAGTAGAAAACCTTGATAAGTTTATAGCAAAGAAAAATGCTGTAAAAAAAGCGTTAAATGAAAAATTTTCTGATGAAAAGGCTTCTAATGCTATAGATTCTGGTTCGTACGCGAAGTACACAGCTATAAACACAAAGTTTGATATAGATTGCTGTATACCTTTTAGAAAGAAAGTAAAAGATGAAGATAAAGGATTTAGTAGTCTTAAAGATATGTTTGATGAAGTATATAAGTATTTGAAAAATGAATATACTAAAGATGATGATGATATTACAAAAGGTGATGTTCGAAAGCAGAAAGTATCAATTGGAATGAAATTTAATATTGATGGAGAAGACTTTGATATGGATGTTGTGCCAGGAAGAGAAAGACCAAACAATAATGATTATAACAGTAATAATACAGATTTGAGTCTATATATAAATCCATCTAATCGTTCAAAAAAAGAGGAAGATGATAATAAAACTCGAATAAAAACAAATATTAAAAAGCACGTTGAACTATTAGGAGGCACTGAAAGAACTCACGAACGTAAAATAACTAAATTACTTAAAGTCTGGAAAACAGAAAGAAAAAATCAAAATGGCGGTAAATTAATAAAGTCATTTATGATGGAATTATATACCAAAGAAGCTTTTGATGAAGCAGATGAAATACCGTCTGGACTTTGGAAAAAAGTGAAGATGGTAATGAATCATATAATTGATAATATAACTGAAAATGATTTAGTAGACCCTGCAAATTCAAGCAATATAGTTTCAGATTCAATGAGTGATACTGCAAAATCTGATACAAAAAGGGATATGAAAAAGACTATCAAGGAAGTTGATGAAGATTCTGATAAAATTAAAGAGTATTTCCCTATAAATGAAGATTATAATGATGAAGATGATGATTCAAATTCAAAAGCTTCTACAGCATCAGTTTTAAGCACAAGTAAGTTTGGATAATTTGGAAGAAGAAAACAAAACGATTAAAAGAATAAACGAATTAATCAGGAAAGATAAAGATATAGTTGTATCGGAGAAGATTGAAAAAAAAGGAAATTATTTTTCAGGGAAGATAGAAGTGAATTATTTAAATGAAACACTCTTTTTTGATTTGCTTATTCCACATCATTATCCTTTAACTCATCCTAATTCAGATAACATTTCTATAATTTTTAGAAATGAGGAATATATTGGTTTAAACCATATTAATTTAGATGGTTCAGTTTGTTTTCATCCTGATAAAGATGATGATTTTGATAGAAAATTATTTTATGAACTTAAATGTCTTAAGCAATGGATTAGAGAATATTACATCTTTAAAAAGGAGGATGATAATTATGCCTATTTAATACATACTATAGAAAGTGGTAGGATTGATAAACTATATTTCACAAATACTCATAACAATTTCAAAAAAGACACTTTTGGAATATTCAACTATTCTATTTTTTCTGACGAAAAATATGGTGATTCAAAATTACCAATCAAAAAGTTGTTTAGGTTGGGATTTGACAATGATAAAACTGATAACTGGTCAAAAACTTTTACTGAAGAATTAAAAAATAAGATTTGTAAAAAAGGATTATATTATTTTATCGAAGAAGAGCCAATAAGGAAAAATCTGCAAGGTAGAAAAGGTATTGAGAACTGGAATGAATTTAAAGAATTTCTTTCTAACGAATTCATTGAGTATTTATATAAAGTATTAAAAGGACAATTAGGGAAAGGGTTTTATAATGAAGATTACTTATTCTTAATAATTGGATATAAAATTCCTAATGATGATACGTATGAAGAGCATTGGGATTTAATTAGAATATCTAAAAGAAACATACCTATTGATTATCAAAGAATTCCTAAACAAGAACAAGGTAGTTCTAAAAAGAGGTTTAAACATACACTAAAAAGAAACAAAATCAATTGGAGAACTACAGAAAACATTGATTATAAAAGGTTTTTTGGAAGAGGAAAGTTAGATGATAAAATCACTAATTCAAGCATTTTAATTATTGGTTGTGGTGCTCTAGGAAGTTCTTTAGCAGAAACTTTAGTTCGAGGAGGAGCAAGAAATATAATTCTTGAAGATTTTGATACTATTAAAGGAGGGAATTTATGTCGTGCCAATTATGATTTAAATGATATGGTGTTTCCAAAGACTGTAAGTTTAACTAAAAGACTTAAATCCATATCTCCTTTTGTTAACTTAATTTCTATTAGCTCTAAGTTAAATAATTTTGATTTAGATGAGACAAAGACTGTTTTTAATGAGAATATTGATATAATTTTTGATTGTTCTACAGATACCGAAGTTACTTATATAATTGATAAACTTAATTTTACAGGTAAAACCTTTAGTTTGGCAATAACAAATAATGCTAAATCATTTGTCTCAATAACAGGAGATAATTTAACAAAACAAGCTAAAACTATTTTTGATTTTGTAGAAAATGAACCTCCATCATATTTTGAAGGTACTGGATGTGGATATCCTACTTTTGAAGCAAATTTCAATGACATAAGTACTTTGTTAAATATAGGTTTAAAAGTCATAAATGATAACTATTCTAAAGGTAAAATCAATGAGTCTTTTATTATTCGACCAGATTTTGAAGATGAATTAGTTATAGATATTGAAGAGTATGAATATTACAATCGTTATGATATAGATAGTTCAATACATATATCAAAAAGTGTTTTAAAAACAATAGAAGAGGAAACTACTTTTCACTACCCAAATGAGTTTGGTGGAGTTTTTATAGGCTATAAGTCAGATGAAAATTTTATTATAACTAACATTTTAATACCTGACGAATACAAAAATGGAAAAACCATTTTTGTTAGAGAGCCTGGAACATTAAATGAAAGATTAAGTGAAATACATAATAAAACAAATTGTAAAATTCAATATTTAGGAGAATGGCATTCTCATCCTGATGGCCCTACAAATCCAAGTAGTACAGATATAAATGCAATGAAAGAAATTGCAAAGGATAAAAACATAAATATTGATAAACCATTATTAATGATTGTAGAAGTTGGCAAAGTATCTTTTGATAAAGATTTATATGTATACGATGATAAAAAGTTAAAAAAGTATGAGTGATAAAATTAATTTAAGAAAATTATTTGGTGGCTTACAGGCACAAATGATAGCTCAATTAAATACTAATAGAGAGTTCATAGAACATCCGGGTTCTAAAGGAGATTCCTTAGAAAACACTTGGATTGAATGGTTAAGAACATACTTGCCTAATAGATATTGTGTTGATAAAGCTATTGTTATAGATTCAAAAGGGCAATTGAGTCATCAAATTGATTTAGTAATATATGACCAAACATATACGCCTTTCGTTTTTAAACAAAATGGTATTTTTTATATCCCTGCTGAGGGAGTTTATGCGGTTTTTGAAGTGAAACCAGACCTTGATAAGGGTAATATAATTTATGCAGGAGATAAAATAGAAAGTGTTAGGAAATTATTCAGAACAACTACTAAGATAATTGATAGAGGTAAACCCTATAATCCTAGAGCATTAACCAAAATATTAGGTGGGATTCTAACAATAGAAACTCTAATAAAAGACCCTACGATAGAAACACATTTAAAGAGCTTGAAAGGACTTAAATCTATTGACATTGGATGCGCTGTAAAAAATAAAAGTTTTTACGTTAATTACATAAAAGATGATAGCATTTTTAATTTTGACAGAGATGCAAATTTAACTTTCGAAGAGCATAATGATTTAGTCTTAGAATTTTATAATAAACGAAAGGTAAAAAACATTGAGTTTAGTAAGAAAAATAACTCGCTAGTTACATTCTTTTTGCAGTTAACTAGGTATTTACAGCAGAGTATTGGTACTGTTGCAGCAATAGATTTATCAGAGTATGCGAAAGCTATAAACTTTGAAATAGATGAGGAAATATAATAATAGCAATTAATTTTTAGATGAGTATTTTAAAGTTTATAAATTCAGAACTAGAAAGTTTTGAATTAGAATTAACTCCAAAACAAAATGGGAGGGAAGGAGTTGATTTTATAATTGGAACTAACGAAATATATCTACAATCCATTGATTTAGATACCACACAACGCAGTATTAAAATAACAAAGCAAGAATTAGGAGAACTAAAAAATAACTTGTTTATCGCTTTAGTTTTAATAATAGATAAAGAACCAAAAGTTGTTTATTTAATTCCATCAAAACATTTATTACAGTCTGTTAGCAATATTTTTATAGAAAACGAAGTCTGTCTAATGCCGAGCTTATCCAATTGGGAGATTAAAGTATCTACTAACGCAATTCCAAAACTTGTGGAATATAATATCAGTAATTTCATTAAAAATAATCAATGATAGATATAGCTAATGAAATTACTAAAATAGACGATGTCTTTGAACCTATAATAAATGATATAGTAAGTAAAAGACTAATTGTTTATTCGGAGTCATTTAACATTAAAGATTTACCAAACCATAATGACTTTGAAGTTCATCCAAATACATTACCAGAATTTGATTATCTATTTAGACCATTAGATAAAAAAAATAGTGATTGTCTTTATTGGTTTGAATTAGAATCTAATGAAAAGGCTGTAAAATTGAATAACCTTTTGAATGAATATAGACAGTCGAATATAAAAGAGGACGCTGATTATAGAAATATTCCAGCAACAAATAAAAATGAAACGAGTAACGTTTTATATGTTGGTATTAGAAGAGGAAGTAAGAGTAAAAAACCTAGATTAACAAATATTGTTGGTAGAATTAACCAGCATTTAGGCTATTATGAAAATAAAAACACCCAAGGATTACAACTAATTCACTTTGCTAAAAATTGTGATTTTAAGTTAACCCTTAATGTTGTAGAAATAATTAGTACAAATAGTATCTATTTGAATATCATTGAAAAAAAGGTAGCTGATATATTGAAACCTCTTTGTGGAAGACATTAAATGTTTATAGTATTATGTAAAATAGAAGTAGTGCATTTTTACCCAGATGGAGCGTTGGCAAAATGGCCTCAGAAAACTTTGGTTAAAACAATAGGCGAATGAGCGTACATATTTTAGAGGTCTAGCAATACATATTCTTAACAATAACAAGGTTTAAGGCTAGCTCAAAGCAATCATAATCAGTTCCAATGTTTTCTAAAATATAGCGATTGAGCCGTGATTGTTTCCAAAGTTTTGTGCAGCCTTGATTTTTTTGTTTCTTTTTTTATCAAAAAAAAAAGATAATAATAAACGATTGATGGTTACGATTTTAAATTCTAGTTCTAAATGTTGTTAAACAGCTCAAATCAAAAAAGGTTGAATAATAGCACAATTAGAGCAAGTGTATAGAAATTTATTTTTCTTAAATTTTATACTCTTGCGGAACGCTTTACGAGAATGCCGTAGAAAAAAATATTGCAGGATTATTATCGAATACGCGATTTTTAAACAAATCTAAAAGTTTCGCTTTTTTTTGGCGCTGGCAATGCGGTTGGAAATTGTGTTTTAAAAAATTAATGCGATAGCATAATTATTTTAAAAAAGCTATCGAGCGCATTGGCGTGCGGCAATTTTACATAACGGCTAATTATAGCTACAAACAGCAGAATGTTTCTTATTTAGTACTAAACCCAAAAGCCGAGTGTTTAATGACCCAAGTACTACAGTTTATTGTGTGTACAAGACTTCCTGGGATATTTTACATAATATAGAATTATAGCTTACAAACTATATTTCAAGGTCAAAACTGAATATGATATATTTGTACTATAATTTACATTATGTAAAATAGAATGTTTTAATAAACATATTACTTGATTTTTTATTCAAAATATATAACTAAAATAAAAATTCATTTTATCTTTAGCTCACAACTATATTAATGAACCAAAAGCCAGAATACACATATATAGCCTTTGATGTGTTTCCGTCACAAAAAGGTGCTGCTACACATATAAATCATTGTCTTAAAGCGTTACAAAATACATTTAAAATAGGATTACTTATTTGTTTAGGAAACGATGAGATGCCAACGTTTCAATATGATAAAGACCGGCAATTGTATGTGTATCGTTGGAAAGAAAAAGTTGTTAATTTTTTAGAACGTACCCAAAAATTCCAAAACGCAGTTTCTCAGGTGCTTAATCTTCCGCTTTGCAAAAATATTAAACTAGCTCATTTTAGAGATATTTGGGGAGGTTTTCCTGTGCTTGAACACACCTCTAATTATAAAACTGTTTTTGAGGTTAATGCATTTCAGCATATAGAATTACCAAATCGTTATCCTAATATCAGTACTTCGGTTTTAGAAAAAATACAAACCTTAGAACGTTATTGTATTACACATTGTAATGAAATAATAACACCTTCTAAAGTAACGGAACTATTTATAAAACAATATATTAACAATAAAAATAAAGTAATACATGTTATACCAAATGGTGTTACCATATACAAAGCAAAACGCTTACCTAAAAAAATAAGTAGCCACTACTCGCCTTACGTTTTATATTTTGGAGCGATGCAAAAATGGCAAGGCATTAAAATAGTATTTAAAGCTTTTAAAGAACTAGCAGATTTAGATTTAAGATTAAGAATCTGTACTTCAATTCCAGAAAAAAGAACAGAAATCTATAAAGCGCTTGCTATAAGCATTGGTATTGCAAACCATATAGATTGGTTTTATGAGCAAGATAAACCAACATTGGCGGGTCATATTAAAACGGCAGAATTTACTGTGGCACCACTCACCTCTTGCGATCGCAATATTGTACAAGGTTGCAACCCGTTAAAAATATTAGAATCTATGGCTTATGGTGTTCCAGTTGTTGCTAGTAACATTGCTGTAGTTAGAGAATTAATTGATAACGATACAACAGGTTTTTTAGTAGCGCCAGATAGACCAGAACTTCTTGGTAGAAAAATGAGAACATTACTGGAGCAAGCTGAAACTTTAAAACGTGTTGGTTTAAACGGAAAAGATAAAATTGAAAAAAACTATCTTTGGTTGTACCAAGAAACCAAAATGAAAACCATATACCAAAACCTTGTAAATAATGATTAAAAAAGCCCTTTTAATGGATGCTAAGCAATTTGCTAAGAAAAAGCAAATTAGAGCAAAAAGGCCTTCAGAATATTGGCTGTTATTTATAAAACGTAACGTGTTTACTTATAAAGAACCATGGTTTCGGCTATACTATTTAGTGTTTTTAATACCTGTTTTAGCTATCGTCTTTATTTTAGTAATGAATATTAATAATGATGCTATTTTACCTATTGCTTTTATAAGTTCTGTAGTTTCGTTTTTCATATTTGCCTTTATAAAAGTTACTGCAAAAAAACCTCTAGTGCCTTTAAATGTTTTTCAAGCGCTAGCTAATTTTATTATCTCTATTAAAGGAGATGTTCATAAAAATTTAATTGGTTTAAGTATTAATTCTGGAGCTCTTGAAGATGATGTTAATACCTTAGACACTAATAAAATAGGTTTAAAAAGCGTAAGCGGTGTAAAATATGAAGCTTACCAAATAGAACGTTTTAAAGCCAATTTCACTTTAAAAGATGGTAGTGTTTGTTTAGTATCTATGCATCAAATCGTAGTAAGAGTATCGACTACAAAACGAAGAAGTAGCGGTAAAGTAAAAACTAAAATGAAACGTAAACATAAGTTTTTTTATCAGTTAGCATTAAAAATAAAAACTTCAGATTACAAGATTATCCAGCCCAAAGACCTTCTCGCTTTAAATGAAAATTATGTGTCTTATGATATTACTACTAAAGATGATGGTGCTTTTTGTTGGGTAAAAATAAAGTCGAAAAAGAAACTTTTAAAGGTCGAAACACTATTGAATCCTGCAATAAAACATAGAGACTCCATATTTACTGATATGATGGAACTTTTAATAGAATATAAAGTGATGGAACCTCGTGCATCTACCAAATCAATTAAATACTAAAGCAGCATGAATTGTCAACAAAAATCTGGTGTGTTTTTAAATATCCATTGTTCTAATACTAAAAAAAATAAGTGCTCCAACTGTAAAAAGGACGTTTGCGAAACACATTCGCATACATTAGAATCTAAACTTTATTGTGAAGATTGTTATTGGGAACGTTTTTTATATAGCATTGAAACTACAGAATATTATGATAATGATACTTTTATAGATAATACTGCTAACACTACTAGTAATGCATCTAGTTCAAGTAGTAATACCGATAATGGGTTTAGTGGAGGATTTGGTGGAGGAAGTTTTGGAGGTGGAGGAGCAAGTACTGAGTGGACTGAAGGCGATATGGAAAGTTTAAATGAAAATAATACTGCAGTAGGATTTCTAACTGATACAGACGATACTTTTTTTTATAGCTAAAATTTACAAATGAGAATTATTTGGTTTACCGAAAATTATCCCCCAAATAAAGGAGGTATGTCTAGAAGTTGTGATCGTATTGTTGCAAATTTAAGACAGCATTATACTGTAGATGTTTTTCATTTTACAAATAAGTTTCCAGCATTCAAAACAGAAAGTCATGATAATGGGTCTTATACTTCTGTTCCCGTTTTCGAAGATAGTTCGCACACACTAAACATGTTATGGGCTTTTATTAAAGCGCATCCATCTATAAAAGAAAGTGCTGCTTTTACAGCGTTTGGTAGTCATTTGTGTTTAAAAGGAATTACACTTATGGCAAATTGGTTACAAAAACCAGTGCTAATTTGTTTTAGAGGAAACGATTTTGATAACGCTATTTTCTCGCAAAAAAAGCAAGACTTATTATATACCATTTCTAATGCAAATGCAATTGCTTGTGTAACTTCTGAAAAGCAGGAACGTATACAACTTATGAAACTTAATGATCAGGTTTATTTTACACCAAATAGTATCGATTTTAAACAATGGGAAATTTTAAAGGCAGATCGTGTTTTAGCTAATAGTTTAAAAGCACAATTACAATTAGCAGAAACGACTAAAGTTATAGGATTAATAGGCTTTTTAAAACAGAAAAAAGGCATTGATTTCTTTATTAAAACGCTTAAAAAATCTCAACTATTAAAAACGGTTCATTTACATATTGTTGGTGAAATAGAACCACATATTGAACATGAATTAATACAGTTTAAAATTCCGTATTCAAAAACATTACCAACATCAAAAACCGAACTTATATCCAATTATTTGGTTTGTGATGCTGTTGCAATACCTTCTATTTATGATGGTATGCCTAATGTTATTTTTGAAGCTGCTGCTTTAGAAATTCCTATTATTGCTTCCAATGCTGGTGGTATTCCAGATATATTAGATCATAATAACGCCTTTTTGTTTAATGCTTTATCTGAAATCACATTACTTAAAGCGTTAGCTAATTTTGATAAAGCAAGTAAAGAAGAGCTTACTACAAAGTGCAACAACTTAAAACAAACCATTAAGTTATCATTTACAACAACACAAGAGACTAAAAATTATATCGATATATTTAATAAAATAACGGCAACCCATTATGAAATTTAAAATCACCTTAGCGCTATTATTTACTCTTTTTTTAAGTGTATTAATATCTTGTAACTCGTCAACTAAAAGTAATACAACATCAACAACAAATACGACCACATCTACAGTTGAAAATACAGATTCTTACACGTCTAAAATGACAAAGTCTGATAAGAAAAAGTATTATGATAATAGTGATAATGTGGTGTATGAAATAAAATACAAACCAGATGGTTTTAAATTAAGAACAGCTTCTTCAACACTAATATGGAAGGTAAAACTGTATGACGATAAAGTAAAAATTAGTGATAATGAAGAAAACTTGAATCCTTATGAAATTAAATTAAGCGATATTTACAAAGCTAAATTGGTTAAGAATAACGAAACTCTTGCAAAAACATCTTATAGTTTAGAGTCTAAACAACAATCTCTTACTTCTGAAACTGATGCACAACCAGAGTTTTTTAAAACGCCCTACTCTCCTAGTCTACTGGTCAATAAGATTCATGGAATACCAACAGACCAAAAACAAATTTTAATTAAAGAACTGAAAGCTAAAGGCTATTAATGCACATTTTTTATGTACAAGGTGGTGGTTTAGGACATTTAACAAGAGTAGATAAGCTTATAACAACACTCAATATTAAAAAGGGTACTGTAATAATTATTACACCTTCAGTTTTTACCAATTACTTTAATGACTATCAGTTTGTTAAGTTATCTTGGTCTGAAGATTTAAGTGATTGGATTGAACAGATTGAAAATGTTATTAAATCAAATCCTACAACTACATTTTATATAGATACTTTTCCTTCAGGAATAAAAGGGGAATTAATTAGCATTTACAGTACTTTTCCTTATTTAAAATACATATACATAGCTAGAGTTTTAAAATGGGAAACCTATTTAAAAGCTATGCCAAATCAAAATAATATTGTTTTCTCACAAACGATAGTTTTAGAGCCATTGTACGATAATCATTTAGATTGGATTAAAACGCACTCAAAAACCTATTTAAACCTTACACTAAAATCAAATAGTATTACTCCTATTCCGTTTATAGATACGCCATATGTTATGGTTGTTCATTCTGGAGGTAAAGCAGATGTATTAAGGGTTTGTAATCAAGCTATTGATGATTATAAAGCAGATTCTAATATCCATATTATTGTATTTACACAGGTAGATATTCAATTAAAAAAGGAGACGTTATTTATAAATAAAAATGTGTTTCCTGTTACGCAATATTATGAAGATGCTATAAAGATATATACAGCTGCAGGTTTTAATAGCGTACAAGAATTACGCTTTTTTAAAGATAAGCACATTATAATTCCATTAAAGAAACTGTATGATGATCAGTTTTTCAGAGTTTCTAATAAAATGAAAAACTAAACTTACTGTAAAACAATACCTTACAATTTATTTTTAAAGATAATAATCTATAGCTCCTGTTTTTTCGTAAATAGATAAACTAACATAAACAATTATGAAAAAAATATCTTTAGTAGTTATTTCTGCGGTATTATTAACTGCATGTGTTTCAAAGAAAAAATATTTAGCTTTAGAAAAAGAAAACGGCGAAACAACAAGCGCCTTAAACAAGGTTAGAATTGAAAACGAAGAATTGGAATCTAAATTCCAAATCATACAAGAACGTGTAGATGCTTATAATTCTAAAATAAGCGCATTAACGGCTGATAATGATGTTAAATTTGAAACAGTTGGCAATGTTGCTGTTATTTCAAATCAGACAAAACAAAAAATGGCTGAGACTCTTAAAAACGTTGATCAAGAAAAATTATCACAAGCTACTAGCTTAAAAGATTCAATGAATCTTGCGGTATCTTATAATTTAAGAAAATCTTTAGATAGCAACAACCTTAATGAAGATGATGATATTGCTATAGATATTGATGAAACTGTGGTTATGATATCTATTTCAGATAAGTTATTATTTAATTCTGGAAGTTATACCGTAAGTAACAAAGCAAATAACATCTTACAGAAATTATCTGATGTTATTAATTCAGAACCAAGTATAGAAGTTATGGTTGAAGGTCATACAGATGCTAGGTCTATTAGAACACCAAAAATATCAGACAACTGGGATTTAAGTGTATTACGTGCCACGTCTGTAGTGCGTAAATTACAAGATAATTACAGTGTTGCTCCCGAAAAACTGATTGCATCTGGACGTAGTAGCTATTTACCTATAGCAGATAATGAGACTAAAACAAGCAGAGCTAGAAACAGAAGAACACGCATAGTTCTATTACCAAATATTAATAAGTTTTTTGCCTTAATGGCATCCAATTAATAGTCAATAATCCCTCTTATTTGACAATTAATCCATTCGAAAAAGACCAATAGCCATATGCTATTGGTCTTTTTTATATCAGGACGTTTATTAACCTGTTAAATAATCTTAAAATAAGCTATTCCATTTTCGTCTTACCGTCTTTACTATTATCTTTGTTGTCATAGTTTGATAAAAATGAAGCCTAAACCCAAATCTAAATCAGAAAAGTCCCGTTTGCAACTTTTGCATCAGTACTATAACTATACAGGTTTCTATAAATTTGTTTGGCAAGCTGTTAGAAAGGCACTCCCCTACATCATTTTAGCGATTATCGCTATATATTTAATTAATTACTATTTTAATATAAACGCTGGCTTAACACGCCTTACCGAAATTTTACCAGTCTCTGGTGTATTAAGTTTCTTTTTTGTTTCAGAAACTCTATTAGGGCTCGTACCACCAGAAATATTTATTGCTTGGGCAGGTAAAATGTATAGTCCTTGGTTCTTTTTAAGTTTATTAGCCGTTTTATCATATTTTGGCGGACTATTATCGTATTGGATGGGCCGCATGGTCACCAGAATCCCATCAGTACATAATTACTTAGAAGTCAAAATGTCAAAACAACTTAAAAACTCAAAAAAATGGGGTGGTTTTTTAATAGTTGTTGGCGCCCTATTACCACTACCCTTCTCAATATCCTGTATTGCTGCGGGTATTATTAAATTTCCTTTTAAAAATGTAGTGCTTTATGGATCATTAAGATTATTACGTTTTGCTATATATGGGCTTATTATCTTCAATGCCTTATAATAAATGTATAAAATTTAGTGTTTTATAGTCTTGTGTTCTACTTTTGCACATAAAATTTATTTATGTTTTCTTTTACTAATATTTTTAGAGTTGTAGCTCTTTTAGAAGGGGTTTCTTATATCCTGTTGTTATTTATTGCAGTTCCTATTAAATACATATTTAATAATCCTGAGTATGTTAGACTTTTAGGCATGCCACATGGTATATTATTTGTTTTATATATTGTTTTAGCGCTAGTTATTAAGAGTCAGTTTAAATGGACTACTAAAGAATTAGCCATTGTAATTTTAGCGTCTGTTATCCCTTTCGGAACATTCTATATAGACAGAACGTATTTAAAATCCACAAAGTAAAATAATGATTTACAAAGATTTTATATACGATTATATGTTGTCCTTAGGGACAACTGTTCAAGTGGCTAAATATGTTAATATGTTGACTTTAGTAGTCATATTAATTATAATTGTATGGATTGTAGATATTATTATTAGAAAGTTAATTAAAGGCGTTTTTACAAGGTTTGCATTGCGGTCTAAAACCAATTTTGATAACCTTTTAATAGCAAACAAGGTGCCTAGAAATGTTGCACATATTATACCATTACTTATTTCGTTAGAATTTATACAAGACGTATTTTTTCATTTTCCTTATTTTGAAAATATTGTAGAAAAAGGACTAAAAGTATTTGCTATTGTCCTTACACTCTGGATTGTTAGAAGTTTATTGCACACCATAAGAGACTACCTAAAAACACTAGACAACTTTAAAGATAAACCTATAGCCAGTTATATTCAGGTTTTTATGATTTTTGCTTGGGCAGCTGGTATCATGTCCTCCATAGCTATTATTACCAATATCACGTTTATAAAATTTGTTACAGGGCTTGGGGCTATATCTGCCGTTATTATTTTAGTTTTTAAAGATACGATTTTAGGCTTTGTAGCTAGTATTCAGGTGTCTATAAACGACACCGTACGCATTGGTGATTGGATCACATTCGAAAAATATGGTGCAGATGGAAGCGTTACAGACATAACACTAGCCACAGTAAAAGTTCAGAATTTTGATAAAACCATTACAACCATCCCAACGTATGCGCTAACCTCCGATTCATTTAAAAATTGGCGTGGCATGAGTAGTTCTGAAGGTAGACGTATTAAAAGGTCTATATATATTAAGCAAGATGGTATTAAATATCTAAATAATAATGACATTGAGAGTCTTAAGCAAATTCAACTTATAAGCCATTATATAACAAACAGACAAACTGAAATAGAATCACATAATAATTCTAATAACGTTAATAAATCGGTGTTATTAAACGGAAGAAATCTTACCAATATTGGTGTTTTTAGAAAATATGTAGACACCTATTTAAATCAACATTCTGCCATTAATAAAGACATGATGATTATGGCGCGCCAATTAGCACCAACAACACAAGGTATTCCCTTAGAAATATATGCATTTAGTTCAGACAAACGCTGGGAAAACTATGAATATATTATATCAGATATATTTGATCATTTAATAGCAGCACTCCCCTATTTTGATTTACAGGTATTTGAGTTACCAAGTAGTGGTAAGTTTAAACCGGAGTAATATAATTTATATTATACAAAACTTTTTAAATCCACCTCATTAATAGCACCATGAGATGCATGGGCTACAACTGTACCATTTTTAATAACTATAATTTGTGGCGACTGGTGCATCACTTGAAATTTATATCCAACCTCGTTAGATACATCTCTGTAGTTCAATAAATCTAAAAAATACAAATCTAAATCGTTTTCGGTTAAGGCATAAGCATCAACAAATTGATTCATTACCATTTTACTAATACCACAACGTGTAGAGTGTTTAAAAACAACCTGCGTTTTTGTACGCGACTTTTTATGTATGGCATCCAATTGACCTAATTGACTCAAAGGTATCCAAGGCAATATTTTTTCTTCTTTTGGTTCAGAAGAACCACCAAATAGTTTATTTATTAATCCCATAAATTATATATACTTAATTAACTTGTATGTAACAAAGGTCGGTATATTAATCAAAACATTACAAATATTAATATCATATAATTAGTCATTATTCATAAATATAAACAAGTGAAACTATTTTAATCCGTACTTATGGGTTTGTTTTTATGTTGAAGTATAAAGGAAAAAAGGGCGTTTTATTATGGTTATTTTAGATGCGAGATGGTATAACACGTCTTTTAACTATCTTTAAGTTCATTATAGCGTCTTTTAAAAAAGACAAAAAGTCACCTAAAACACCTTTGATGCAGACATTTTGTCTTATTGAGTCAAATGGTAAGATTGTTGTCTTTAAACATCTTGTAAAAGAATAATAGACGTCTACTCCTAGTAGAAATAACACATAATACACATGAATTTAAATAATTATACCATAAAATCTCAAGAAGCCATACAGCAAGCACAGCAAATTGCTCAAGGTTTTGAACATCAACAAATTGAAAACGAACATCTTTTTAAAGGTGTTTTACAAGTTGACGAAAACGTACTCCCCTTTTTGCTAAAAAAATTAAATGTTAACATCACTGTTTTAGAGCAAGTTTTAGAGAAACAATTAGAAAGTTTTTCTAAAGTTTCTGGTGGAGAACTCATGCTCTCTCGGGAAGCAGGAAAAACGCTAAATGAAGCATCCATCATAGCTAAAAATATGAAAGATGATTTTGTATCTATAGAGCATCTAATCCTTGCTATTTTCAAATCAAATAGCAAAATAGCACAAATGCTTAAAGACCAAGGTGTAACACAAAAAGGCCTAAAAACTGCTATAGATGAATTACGACAAGGTGAAAAAGTAACCTCTCAGAGTCAAGAAGAAACCTATAATTCATTAAATAAATACGCCAAAAATTTAAATCAACTCGCTAAAGATGGTAAGTTAGACCCTGTAATTGGTCGTGACGAAGAAATACGTAGAATTCTGCAAATATTATCTAGAAGAACCAAAAACAACCCTATTCTGGTTGGCGAGCCAGGAACTGGAAAAACGGCGATTGCAGAAGGTTTAGCGCACAGAATTATTGATGGCGATATTCCCGAAAATTTAATGAACAAACAAATATTTGCCTTAGATATGGGTGCTCTTATTGCTGGGGCTAAATTTAAGGGCGAATTTGAAGAACGTTTAAAAGCTGTTATAAAAGAAGTCACTACAAGCAATGGAGATATTGTTCTGTTTATAGATGAAATCCACACGCTTGTTGGTGCTGGAGGAGGTCAAGGTGCTATGGATGCTGCTAATATTTTAAAACCAGCTTTAGCTCGTGGAGAACTTCGTGCTATTGGCGCTACAACTTTAGATGAGTATCAAAAATACTTTGAAAAAGACAAAGCTTTAGAACGTCGTTTTCAAAAAGTTATGGTAAACGAGCCAGATAACGAGAGTGCAATTTCTATACTAAGAGGTATTAAAGAAAAGTATGAAACACATCATAAAGTTCGTATTAAAGACGAGGCTATTATTGGCGCGGTAGAACTTTCAACACGATATATTACCAACAGATATTTACCAGACAAAGCTATAGATTTAATGGATGAAGCCGCATCTAAACTTCGTATGGAAATCAATTCAAAACCCGAAGAGTTAGATGTTTTAGACAGAAAAATAATGCAATTAGAAATTGAAATTGAAGCCATTAAACGCGAAAAAGATGAAACCAAATTAAAATCACTTCGTTCGGACTTGGCAAATTTAAAAGAGTCGAGAAACGAAATCAATGCGAAATGGAAAAGCGAAAAAGCCGTTGTTGATAATATTCAAAATACAAAACAAGCTATTGAAAACTATAAACTTGAAGCGGAAAAAGCAGAACGAGATGGCGATTATGGTAAAGTAGCCGAATTGCGCTACGGAAAGATTAAGGAAGCTCAAGAACAATTAGAAAGCTATCAAAAAGAATTAGAAAAGCATGCCGAAACGTCTTTAATAAAAGAAGAAGTTACTTATGATGATATTGCAGAGGTGGTTGCTAAATGGACAGGTATTCCTGTAACTAAAATGCTCCAAAGTGAACGCGAAAAACTTTTAAGCTTAGAGCAAGAATTACATAAACGTGTTGTTGGACAAGAAGAAGCTATAGAAGCCGTTAGTGATGCTGTAAGAAGAAGTCGAGCGGGTTTACAAAACCCACAAAAACCTATTGGAACGTTTCTGTTTATAGGAACTACTGGGGTTGGTAAAACCGAACTAGCAAAAGCTTTGGCCGAATACTTATTTGATGATGAAAATGCCATGACCAGAATAGATATGAGCGAATACCAAGAACGCCATGCTGTAAGCAGATTGGTTGGTGCGCCTCCAGGATATGTAGGTTATGACGAAGGCGGGCAATTAACAGAAGCAGTAAGACGCAAACCTTATTCGGTGGTGCTTTTAGATGAAATTGAAAAAGCGCATCCAGATACTTTTAATATTTTGTTACAAGTTTTAGACGAAGGTCATTTAACAGATAATAAAGGACGAATTGCCGATTTTAAAAACACAATCATCATCATGACGTCTAACATAGGAAGCACAATAATCCAAGAACGTTTTGAAGCTACAAAGCATATTAAATCTGCTATTGATGCTGCAAAAGTTGATGTATTAGCGTTATTAAAACAAACGGTGAGACCCGAATTTTTAAATAGAATTGATGATACAGTTATGTTTACACCATTAAGCAAAGACAATATTATAGAAATTGTTGGCTTACAGCTAAAACATGTTACTAAAATGATAGCGCAACAAGGCATCACTTTTGATGCTACACCAGAAGCCATAAATAACCTTGCCAATAAAGGCTACAATCCCGAATATGGAGCAAGACCAGTAAAACGAGTGATTCAAAAAGAAGTACTTAATGCTTTGAGTAAAGAAATTTTGGCTGGCAGAATAACAACAGATAGCATTATACTGTTGGATGCCTTTGATGATAAACTGGTTTTTAGAAATCAAGGCGATTTAATAGCCGAAAAACAATAGTCATAGACGTTATTCACGACTATTTCATTAAAGTATAAAAAAGCACCAAGACTCTTTAAACAAAGAGGATTGGTGCTTTTTGTTTGTATCTATTAATTGAATTTGCATAGTTACCTATGCTACGAATAAAATAAAGGCTTTAAAAAACAACCAAATTTTCTGGTATACAATGAAGTCATATCGACAAACAACACACTTGTTAACAAAACTTGGATAACTTGTAATTCCTTTTAATTATATTTTTAACTTAGTGCTTATATTAGCCGCAAACTAAACATAAATGCCCATTTTAGCGGGTATTTAAACAACCCTACGAATTAGACATGAACATTTCTAAGTACATTGACTATACCCTTTTAGAACCAACAACTACTGAGCGTGATATTGTAGAACTTTGCCAAAAAGCAGAACAAAACAATTTCTACTCTGTATGTGTAAACAGTGCTTTTGTGCCACTCGCAAGAAAACTATTAGAAAAAGGCGATGTTAAAGTATGTACGGTTATAGGGTTTCCTTTTGGAGCCATGTCTACTAAGTCTAAAGTATTTGAAGCTGAGCAAGCCGTTATTGATGGTGCCGATGAGATTGATATGGTTATGGGCATTGGATTTCTTAAAAGCCGAAATTACAATACGGTTTTACAGGACATTAGCCAAGTAAAATCAACGATTGGTACAACTCCCTTAAAGGTTATTTTAGAGATTTCTGAATTAAATAAAAACGAAATTATAAGAGCTTGCGAAATTTGCTTGGACGCCAAAGTAGATTTTATTAAAACATCAACAGGATTTTCTAAAAGCGGTGCTACCCTCACAGCTGTTAAGATTATAAAGAAAACGGTTAGAGATGGTTTAAAAATAAAAGCTTCTGGTGGTATTGGCGATTACGAAACCGCCTTAAAATACATCGATGCTGGCGCAGATAGAATTGGTACATCTTCCACCATTAAATCTGCAACCAATGCACACCAAGCCAGAAATGCTAGGCTTTTCAAAAAATACATTGAAACTGCTGAAAATTCAAAATTAGAAACCAAAGACGTCTTAAAAAACCAAACAGCAAATAGATAAATATTTACGCCATAAAAATAATTATCTTTAAGCATGAAATATTTTAATTTAGGCATCCTAAGTTTAGTGTTTTTTTGTTTGTTATCATGTAAAAAAGAACAAAAAACACAAACTCTTAATAATTTACCCAAAACAACACATTACTATTTTATAAGGCACGCTGAGAAAGATACAAGCGACGACTCAAACCACAATCCACATCTTACACTTATTGGTAAACAACGGGCCAAAAAATGGAGTTTGTTATTTGGTGATGTTGCATTTAATGCAGTATATTCTACAAACTATCATAGAACAAAAGAAACAGCCACACCAGTAGCATTAAAAAATAATTTAAAACTTACCATGTATAATCCTAATAGCTTTCAATTATCTAATTTTTTAAGCGATACTGAAGGTAAAAACATTTTAATAGTCGGACATAGTAATACTACACCTAAACTTGTAAACGATATCATAAAAGTGTCTAATTATGAGACAATCTCAGAAAACACATATGATATTTGGTTTAAAGTGTCTATAATTGATGGTAAGATATCCCATCAAAAAAGCGTAATGCCTAGTTTATAGATGCTTTTATATTATTTAACTCAATTTTTGAGAGTAGTTTTAAACCTTTATTTTCAAATAAACGATCCAATTTTATTAAATCAGCATTGGCGTCTATGGGCTTAAAATTATTGTAGTCAACAAACCTAATACCATTTATATAACGTTCGTTATAAGCTTCTCTAAACCGTAAACCTTTACCATCTTGTTCGTTATAGGAATAAGCCAGATAGTCTACTTTGTAAGTGTTACAATTTATCCAGTAGATAAAAACATCTTCAAAATCTTCACCACCACCGTCTTGTTTAAATGTTATTTCAATTGTATGATACCAAGCGTCTTTCACTTTAGCTTTATTTATATATTTTTTGTTTACCGCACCATCATTCAAACCATAGGGTAATACTGAAAAATAATGAACAGAATTTATAGAATTACTGTATTTTATCTTCATACTATCAACCACAGCAATAGGCTTCTTATTAATAAAACGCTCAAAGCCTTTATTTGTATAAACATCGGTGATAGAATCTGTATGTACTATTGATTTACGCTGGTATAAAAACCCATCACGACTTCGCTCTGCAACGTAATGCTTGTCTCTAAAATCAAAACTAATATTTGAAGAAATCACCAAATCACCTCCAGAAACTTCTATAGATTTATCAATAATCTGTTGGGCATTCGTTTCCATTTTATCTTGACAACTCAAAATCATTAAAACTATCGTTATTAAAGGCAGTGTTGTTATTTTCATATTCAATATTTGTCGCAGTTTATTATAATTCCTAATATGTATTTAAAACAAATTTAATAGAATCGTTGGTGAATTTTTGAGATAAAACATTAATTGAAGATTCTTTTAATTGAAGCACTCTAGGGTAGCCACCCGTTGTCTGGCAATCTCGCATTAAAATAATCAATCTTCCTGAAGGTGTTAGTTGTATTGTGCCTGGTAGTACACCAGAGGTAATAATAGACGGCAAAGTATTATCCATGCATTCATTAAGCTGATAAGCCATTCTGTTGTTGTCTTTTGAAATTGAAAATACTTTAGAAAACAGTAAACCTTGCTGTGTTTTTGAAAGTAAATCAAACTCAGGGCCTTTAAACACTTCGATAATACGGCTTGTTAAATGATTTTCTTTAACCTTAATTGCAGCGTGCTTGTTATCAAATAATACCGACGATGACTCTATTTGTAATTCATCATGTTTTAAAAGCACAGCTTGTTTAGAGATTCCAGAATACATACTGCAACTACCCAAAACGCTATCTGATTTAAAACCTTTTAAAACAGACAGGTAGCACCTAAAACCTGCTTTTAATTTTCCAAAAGAGATAATATCACCTACGTTTACTTTTATAACCGTATTATTTAAAACTGGTGATTCATTTAATCTTGGCGACATATTTGCACCACAAATAACGATGTATGTATCGGTATAAAACTGCAAAGACGCTCCAGTCATTGTCATTTCTAAAACAGGTGCATCTTGATTATTCCCTATGAGCATATTAGCCAATAAAGCCGAATAGGTATCCATGACACCAGAACATGGTACGCCATAATTTTGGTAACCAATACGCCCCATATCTTGTATGCTAGAATAAAACCCTGGATTTAAAACTTTAACCATCAATCGCTTCGCTTTTTAATTGATAAACTCCAGCATTTACTAATGTTTTTATGTCATTATGCTTATTCGTTGTAATAGGGTAAAACATAATTTTATCTCCAGCATTTGCAAAACAAGGGATTTCGTCTTTAGGGTTAAAAAAAGATATGGGCGAATTACCTATAATTTGCCAACCTCCTGGACTTTGACTCGGATAAACACCTGTTTGATTTCCACCAATAGCTACAGCGCCTTTTTCTATATTTAATCTAGGTGTTGGTTTTCTAGAGATACTTAATCGATTATCCAAACCGCCTAAATATAAGAACCCAGGTAAAAAACCAATAAAGTAAACCGTGTAGATAGCTCCTGTATGCAAGGTTATAATATCTTTAATAGCTATTTTATTTATAATAGAAATTTCTTCTAAATCTAAACCAAAAGAAGTATCATAACATACGGGTATTTTCCATAATCGTGATGGTGGTTTTATAGCATTAGACCTTGTTAAATAGAGTGTTTTTAGTGTGCTTATTTTATTATTAAAATTACTATTTATATGCTCATAAATTATTAATAATGAATTATATGTGTGTTTTATTTCAACTAATTGTTTAATATTTTTACTTAAAACTACATCTTTAAAATGAAGTAAATCATGCAAGATATTTTCTTTAATCACTGCTGGCCATTCTATTAAAACAGAACGTTCTCCATATGGTTTATAAGTTAGCTTAAAATCCATGTAATGATTACATTTTGGTATTAGAGTTTTTTAAGCGATTAACTAAATCAATAATTAAATTGACAGCATTAGGGTGGTCTCCATGCACACAAAATGTTTCTGCTTTTATATCCACATAATCACCATCAGTTGTTTTAACTTTCTGGCTTATAACCATGCTTCGTATATGCTCAAAAGCTTCATCAACATTGCTTATAAGCGCATTATGACTTTCTCTAGACACCAATGTTAAATCTGCATTGTAATTTCTATCTGCAAAAGCCTCATAAACTATGGGTATATTATTTTTAAGTGCCAACTGAGCAATAACGGAACGGTATGGTACATATAATTTTACAGAAAAATCTAATTGTTGTATAACATTAATAATAACTTGAGCTGTAGCATTATCTATAGCTGCAAGATTATATAATGCGCCATGAGGTTTAATATGATGCAAAACTACTTGATGTTCATTTAAAACATCTATTAAACTATAAATTTGGGATTTAATTGCAGTATATAGGCTTTCTGGAGACATCTCCACAATTTTTCTTCCAAAATTTTTCTTATCAGGAAAAGAAGGATGCGCTCCAATTTTTACATGATGTTTTTTTGCTAATGCTGCAACAGATCTCATGGTTTGTAGGTTACCTGAATGCCCACCACAGGCTATATTACATGATGAAATATAAGACATGTATTGAGATTCGTTACCAAACCCCTCGCCTACATCTACATTAATATCTATATGGTTAAGCACCTTATTACAATATATTTAGTTGAAACACTTTGCTTAATGTTGCAACAGATAGTAAAATACTAATTAACAAAATTACAGATCCAAAGATATTTTGTTTTAAATTATTTTTATGAACTCCTAAAATCGAAGATTTATTCATTATCCAAATTAAAAACCCAGCAATAATAGGTAACAAAACACCATTAGCAACCTGCGCAAACCTAATAATATCTATAGGTTTAATGTTTAATGAAGAAAATAAAACACCCAGAATTAAGATAAATATCCATACACTTCTAAATTTCTTTGAACGTAAACCGCCTTGCCAACCTAAACAACCACTAGCAACATAAGCCGCTGCCAATGGTGCTGTAATAGCACTAGTAATACCCGCTGCAAACAAACCTAAACCTAAAAAATATTTTGCAAAACTACCAAATAATGGTTCTAATCCTTTAGCTAAATCTGAAGCATTATGTATATCTAATTTTTGAATAGATGCCGCAGATACAATGATACACATAGATACCAAGCCTCCCAATACCACAGCTATAAGGGTATCTTTTCTTGCATACTTTAAATCTTTAGAATTATACCATTTTTCTTTTACTAAGGATGCATGTAAAAATAAGTTATAAGGCACTACAGTAGTACCTATTAAAGCAATTACCATAAGTAAACTTCCATCAGGAAATTTTGGAACAAAGGCACCTTTTAATAACTCATAGATATTAGGTTTAGTAATAATCGCTGTTAACAAAAAGGCTAAACTCATTAATATAACCAAAGATACAAGTACCTTTTCTAAAACTTTATAATTACCTATGTATAAAAGTGCAAACGCTATTATACCAATTAGCAAGCTTAACAGATTTAATGAATATCCAGATATGGCTATACTTTGATTTCCAATAATGGTTTCTAAGCCTAATACGCCACCGCTAATGTTACCAGCCTCGTAAGCGGCATTACCAACAACGATGGCAGACAAAATTAAGATAATGGCCAACACTTTAAATACAGGGTTTTTAATTTCTGACCTAATAACTTCTGATAATCCTTTTTGAGAGATAATACCCAATCTCGCTGACATTTCTTGAAGCACAATTGTGGCAATAACAGAAAGCACCATAGCCCAAAGTAACGCAAAACCAAAATCGACACCCGCTAGTGTACAAACAGTAACCGTACCAGGCCCTATAAATGCTGCTGCAACTAAAGGCCCTGGTCCAATATTTTTAAGCCAATTTTTTATCACTTTGCACTAGAATTCAATGCATAAATGGCAAAACTGCCTAACCAATGCCCACCTTCATAACTATCATCTATAATACTTGGTAATGAGTGATTTATATGCATATTTGCTATGTTTTTTAAATGACTGTATTCTGGCAAATTTTCTGCAATTTTATTTAAGCTCCATGCTCTAGAAAAATTAACACCATCTAAATGTACCAAATAGCCATCTGTTCTATCGGATACTATACCAACATCTAACCTATAATTTTTATCTTTTAACTGAGGTAAAAAAGCGTCTAACCAAGGTTTAAATTCATCAAGAGGTAATAAGCGCTTCATAAGTGCTGCTTCTTCTAAACATGGTGATAAAAAATCACTTCCGCTAGGCTCCCAAGATATTGGACAACCTTCATCATTTAAATAAAAATAATTGGCGCGAGATTTAATAGCTGCTAATAAAGCCTCATGCTGAGTAATTCTTGCATAATCGAACGCAAAAGATAAACCAAATGCTGTATTGGTATGAGTTCCTACACGTTGAGGGTAGTTTAATTTTGGTAAAAACTCAATATATTTGTCAATAATCAAATCTGTTAAAGGTTGTAAGTTAACCTCCAAGGTTCTAGCTGTTTCATCATCCCATGTATGTAATTCTTCTGCTAATTTTAGTAACCAAGCCCAACCATAAGTCCGTTCGTAAGATTTATTGTGTTTTCCTTTAAAATATTTAACTTCTAGTTCTATTTTTTCTTTAGAAATATTATTAAGCAAGGCTAGTTTAATACCCTCTGCATTATCTATTTCTGGAAAAGATTTTAACAAACTAACCAAACTCCAATGGCCGTGTACTGCAGAATGCCAATCGAAACAACCATAAAAAGCAGGGTGCAATTCGGTTGGCGATTTTAAATCTTTATCGCTACCCAATGTTTGAGATAATCTATTTGGGTATTCTGTATTTATACAATTTAACGGTAATTGTGATAGCTTTTTAGCTTCCTTTAAATCGAGTATAGGTATAGGCGCTATTGGTATTGATTGAACATTAACACCCTCATCTGTAGTAGTCTCTATAGTGTTTTTGTTTTCCTTTTTTGAGGGATTACAACTTAAAATTAATGTTAGTAGTACAAGTGTAAATTTGTTTTTCATTTTTCTTTTTTTATCAGAGGACTTGTTATATTTTTCAGATATTAATCTATATAAACCAAATATTTAATGACTTCCATACTAAAAAAATCACTTGGACTAATGACTTGATTTATACATCAAAAATATTAAAACTTAATTAACTTTTATTAAAGTCGCTGTTAATAATTCAAAAGAATATACAATTTTCAACATTATTGTTAATAGTATAAGAAAAGAGACTATTAAAATAACAGTCTCTTTTCCTTAACTTGTTTTGCACTATTTTATTAATGTAACTCAATATTGTAAGTTGAAATAATCCTGCTTTTTCAGCGAGGTCTAGGTTTAATTTGACCTTGGGTTGATTTCTTATTATTTAAACCTTTTTAATTTACTCATAAAACTGATGTTTCTATCTAATACATCCAATGCTCTACTAAGTCCTAACTTTGCACCTTCCTGAAAAACATCAAAAATCATGGCTTCATGTTTTTCATTAAGTGGTTTTTCTGGGTCTCCAATCTTATCTTTAATCTTAGCTATACCCATACCAATAGCCATGGCCGATAGCGGTCTTAATTTAAAAAATTGATTATGTGTCTCATCTTGCTCCAAATCTCTTTTTGGATGCCAAATGTTTAATCTTTCGGATAACTCTGGCGCTACGTCTTTTAACATAGTAATACTAAACTCTAGTGCATCTGCGGGTGTTAATTCGTTTTCTATAATATCCATAGCATGAATTCCAATAGCATATAATTCATCATTAGGAATTTTTTCAGCTTTTATATCTAAATCTAATGTATTGGCTTCAATGATTCTTTCTGAAAGCATTGTGTGCACCGTAAATCTTTTATATAAACATAACATTGTTTTTCTTCTTGTCATCCAACGGGCTATATTTTTATAATATTGAAAGACAATATCCATCGTATCTGTTGTAAACCCATCTAAATTTACATTTACAAAATGATGCCACGTAGAATCTATTACTATTCTACCAACTTTGGCCGATCTACCATCAAATACACTAATAGATGGAAAACAATGAGGGTCCGTAGGGTTTTTCATCCCAAAACTATTGGCCGTATTACCTGCAGACACAAAAGAAATAGCGATGTTTTGAGTTCTAATAGTATGTGGGTTATTAGTGCTAGGGTTTATTACTGTAAAATCTGTTTCAGGTTTACATTCGCCTTCATGAGGATGATCGGGCATAATATCTATAATACCAGAAGCTTTAATGTTTTTATTGATAGATAATAAATAATGAGGTAAAAGGTTAGGTGCAGCACCATAAACTCTAGCATGGATGTTTTGTGGGTATGCATCTTGTTGATCATTAAAACTAGTAGAGCTGTAATTTCCTGAATGAGGCGTATTGGTATCGTTTCTTCTATTGCCACTCATACTTACTTCTCCACTTCCAAAATCTTGCCAATGGCGCATATCTTTAACTCTAGGGATATTGCCGCACATGCCCCGCCCTATTGAGCCATGATCTCCTGTTGCAAAAAGACCACCGCCGTTGTTCATATAGTTTTCTATAGCATTAACCTCATTGTTGTTAATTGAGCTACTACTAAAACCAAATAGCCATACTTGATCATACTTATTTGATGTAAAATGACTTGTATTATCAAATTTAAAATTTGTGATTTTATTTATAAAATCTGGACTTGAATTTTGCATCGCAGCATTACCTGGGTTTCCTCTGTGAGCCAATGTAACATTGTACTTTAAATTGGTATTACTTTCAGCTTCCATTTTTTTAAAAATGGTTAAAAAATTTGATAATCCAAAACCACTTATTCCAAAGTTTAGTGAACTATCTGTTACCACAAGCACATTAACTTCGCAAGGTGCGAACCACCACCATCGTTTTAATAATTGCGGCTGATGAGCTAATATTTGATTTCTCAAGTCTAATTGCTGATCCTTATTTAACGAATTAACATTTTTTAAGCGTTCTTTTAAATTAACATTTTCCATAATTGTTTCCTTTATCGATTAATAATTAATAAAGGTATTATTGGGAAACTAATTAACAGTCAGGGTTTAACCTAAAACACATGGAGTAAAACCTCCATTTTAATACAAGAAAAACCTTGTTTATGGTGGTTTAATATTCAAAATAAAAAACATTATACCACAAAAACATGCAAAGAAAAAGCTTACTTTAGTACTTATTATATCACTAAAAATTTAAAACTATGAAGCATAATATTACCATCGCTGGACTTTCCTTATCTACAAAATTTTGTCATAAAATAAATAAGGAACAGATTAAGTCTATATATATATCAGAAGAACCATTAACGACTATTTATAAGAGTCAACAAGAAGGCGCATATACCGTAAATATTGTTGCTTATGTTCCTACATCACTCAAAAATCTAAAAGATATAAATTTAGGTAGTGGGATATTTTTAAATGAAGAAAAAACACTTTTTTTAAATTATAACGGTGTAAGTAATGTAAACACATCGGTGCAAAAAACCAATGATTCTGGAGTCTTACTGTGTCGAGAGTTTAATGTTGAATATGATTGTGATGATCAAGTTCTTGAAAATTATAACCTCTATCATATTCAATTTGACTATAAATTGCTCCCAAAAAAGTTTCAATCTGTAGAAGCTATTATTGTTAAATTAATTAATGAAGACCCAGTAACTGATAGAGGTACTGTTACTACAGTAAGAGATGATGATAATTAAAGATGAAAAAGTTAATCTTTTTTTATTTTATTCTATTAACCATAAACGCTTTTTCGCAAAAGGATAAAGATAATTTTCTATTAGAACAAGATATTAAGGAAAAATGCCAAGAGCAATTTGTTGATTTTCATAAAGCTCATGTGTTTTTCTTTAAAAAACAAAAAGACTCTTCCTTTTTTTATAGTAGTCAAGCTTATAATAATATTTCTAAAGAGCCAGAAATAAAGAATTATTTAAATTACATGTATGGCGTTAATGCTATTCATAAAAAATTCTTTTCACTGGCTCAAGAAAAATTAAAAAGCACGCCAAATACTTTTCCTTATAAGTATCTTGTTAATTATAATTTAGGAAATATTGCTTTAAATAATAGCGAATATGACAAAGCTTTAGCATATTATATTTCGGTAATTAATTCCGATAAGGTTCAGTCTAATGGTAGGTTAAAGAGAATATATCATAACATAGGAATATGCTATTTACATTTAAAAAAATACGATACCGCTAAAGAATTTCTTTTAAAAGAATTAAACATTGCTCAAAACGAAAAAGATACATTAAGTATCATTTATTCTAAATTAGATTTGGGTAATTTGTTTTATCAACAATATAAAGACAGTCTTGCTATTTCTTATTTTAAAGAAGCTTATAATCTTGCTGTATTATTTCCAGATATAGAATCAAAACAAACAACAGCACAAAATTTAGCGATTGCTGAAAAAAATAGAAAGCACTATAAAGCAAGTACGACTTATTATGCTGAATATGTAAAATGGAAAGATTCTTTATGGAATAGAGATAAAATATCTGAATTACTAGAAAAAGATAAACAAATTGCCTTAGCCATAAAAGACAAAGAGGTTACTATACAAAAAGAAATTTCTAAAAAGCAAAAAGAACGAATTCGCTTATTTATTATTATTCTAATAATAGCGCTACTATTTTTAGCAATCCTTTTTTACTTATATAGAGTAAAAACAAAACAACATATTTTAATAAATGAGCAAAAAGAACAACTAGAACAATTAAATACTACTAAAAATTATTTACTATCGGTAGTTTCACATGATTTGCGCTCACCTACTAATGCCTTAGTAAAGCAGCAAAATAAATTAATGCAACAAATAGTACAAAAAGATTTTTTAAGTGCACAAAAAATAACAAATACATCTATTGTATTAACAAAAAGCCTACAGCATTTATTAAATAATGTTTTAAACTGGTCTTTAGAACAAAGTAACAAACTCATTTTTGATAAAAAGAAGTTAGCTTTAACACCAATTATACATCAAATACTTTTTGATTTTAAGAGTCTCGCTGAAGTCAATCAAATTGAGATTAAAACTGATCTAAATGATGCTATTAATATTAACGTTGACAGCGAATCATTAAAAATTATATTGCGTAACATTTTAGATAATGCTATTAAATATACTCATGAAAAAGGAGAAATAAAAGTTACAACAACATTAACTGATAATAATACTTGTTGTATTGAAATTAAGGATTCTGGACATGGAATATCGTTAGAACAGCTAACTCAAATTAAACGATTAAAAGAATTAAATACCGACCAAATAAATCGATCTAAAGGTGTTGGTCTCGGGTTGTTATTATGTATTATACTTACCAAAAAAAATGATGCTATATTAGATATAGAAAGTGCTTTAGGCAAAGGCACTACCATTAAAATTTTCTTTCCTACCATCAAAAACATATCATAAGAATGAAAAAACTAAACTTACTTTTATTAGAAGATAATGACGATGAAGCAAATGAACTTATTGCTACTTTACAAAATAATGGTTATGTGGTTAATAGAGCGAATAATATTAGAAAACTTCAAAACATAATTGAAAGAGAATCTTTTGATTTTATTATCCTTGATATTATGATTGATGGCAAACCTGATGGTATTGCTTTTGCTCAAAAACTTAATGAGGAAGGCATTGATATCCCTTTCATATTTTTAACGAGTATAAATGACAAAAGTGTTTTTGAAGAAGCTAAATACACCAAACCTTTTCATTATTTATTAAAACCCTATAACGAATTAGAACTTTTATATGCGTTAGAATTAGCCATTGAAAAACATTACAGTCAATTAAATACAATTACTGGAAACACGGATAAAGTTGTTATTTCTCCAGATTATATTTTTGTTAGTAAAAACAATAAAGTAGAAAAAATTGAAATTTCATCTATTCACTACATCAAAGTTGAAGAAAAATATTGTACTATAATATCAGATAAAGGTGATTATTTAGTAAAACTTTCACTTAAAAAAACTAAAACTATTTTACCAGATTGCACCTTTAAACAAGTACACCGCAATTATTTAGTAAATATTAAAAAAATTAAAGAAATCTACTTTAAAGATAATCTTATAGTGCTAGAAAACAATAACACCATTAATTTTAGCGAACGCTATAAATCTAAATTTATTAAAGAAAACCCTTTTATAATTTAATAGTACATTACACTATTTTAGATGCGATTTGAACCAGGAAGCCAATCCCCTTCTCTATATTAGAAATCATTTGTACTTTGTTTTCATTGGATTCTTTAGCATTGTTAATTATCTTTAATACTTTAATAGCTTTCTCATTAGTAATTTTACTTTGTGCAATAAAATTTTCAACATCGCTAAGTTTTAAGCTTGTTAAACTTACCAATTCCTTACTAAACTCAGTATCTGTATTATTAGCCGCTTGACTAGCAACTTTATTCCAATTTATAGTTCCCATAAGTTAATTTATTTTTTTAAAAATGTATCTAAATATTTTTCAGTTTTGTTTAAAAAAGTAGCTTCTTTACTTTTTATATCTTCCACTAAAGAGGTTGTTCCTGTAATTTTTTCTATAGAATTTAATGCATTAACATCTTCTACTTTTAATTTTATTGCAGAATTAATAATACCCTGCAATGATGTGGTCGCTTTTGAATACAATATAAAATTAGTGTTTAATTGATTTGTAATCTGAAGTCTTTGGTTTTTTAAAATCCTTTCTAAGGAATCTTTTTTTTGATTGATAATAAGAATAATACTAGTAATAATATTTGGCAATTCCTTTTTATAATCCAAAGTATCAGGTAATAATTGTTGATACTCACTAATTAGTTTAGGCATATATTTATTCTTAATAAATGTATCTACACGTTGCATACGTTCTTCAAAAAGCGTGTTTACTAAATAAATATTTAGTTTATGCATGTCATTAGCCTCAGTAATTACCTCTTTAGTTAAAGTTTTCGTGCTAACAGGTAATGTAGCACATGCGCTAAACATAAAAATGACTATAAAAATTAAAGATGATGCTTTCATAAAACTTAGAATTTACTATTATTTTTTTGTAGACTTTTTAATGTTAGCTTTTAATTTGATAATGGAATAAAAACAGCTTTTATTCGATCTATAATACCTTGTATAATGCTAAATATAGAATCTGAAGAAAATCCACCAATAAGTGCTAAAACACTTTTGTTAAATAAATTAATATCATTAGGATTAACAGAATAAAGAGAAATAATTTCTGAAACGATTAAACCAGAAATAATGCCTAATATAATTTGAGCAATATAGGATATGGTTTCTTCTGGTTTTAAAGTCCCTTTAGCTATAGAGGCACATACTTTTTTTAACAAATAAAACATAACACCTAAACCAGCTGTTGATGTTAAAAAACCAATATTTAATAATAATGATAACCCATGATTATTCATGATACCTTTATCTAAAGAATCATTATTTACATTAGGAGATAAACCTGTTACAATAAAAAAGACGATAAACAATACGGTTAGTATTATTAAGTTTCTGAGTAATGGCAGTTTATTAAAAAAAGATTTCTCTTTGCCATTTTTAAATGTTTCTTTTATGTAATTAATTGATTTTGGAGTTGCTGGTGCTACATTCTTAACCAACAAATTATGCGCATTAATTAAGTCATCCACATTACTATTATTTTGTACTAATGCATTAATTTCGGTATTGATAATAATACCATTATGAATAGCAAATGACAACATGTTATTTGTTTCCGTCTTTAATTCACTAATTATTTGAGCAGAAATTAAAGGTGTTGCTACGGTTGTTGAATTTTTCTGATTTGTATTTGTATTTGTATCCATTTTATATATTTAAATGATGATTTTAGCCAAGCTTACAAAGCTCCTAAAGCTTGTGTCATTGCACATACAGAAGATAATCCTGCAACAATACCCTTTATAGCTTCTTCACCTAGTTTAAAGGTGTCTTTTAATACACCTTCTATTTTATCGGCTGTCCAGTCTAAAGCTTTTTTAGCGTATTCTGCCCATTTTTTAGGATCTGTAAATAAGTCTATTAAAAACGCTTTAACGGCATTGAATAATACTTTTGGTAAATCTTCTATGGTTTGAGTTTTTATATCTAATTGTATTTTACCTAGACTTAAAGATTCACCAGCTAAAGAAAACTTAACTTCAAAATCTGCTCCGATATCTGATGAATTAACATAGATATCTGTATCAGTTTCAGCTCCTGTTTCTATTTTAAAAGTTCCTAATGGACCTAAATCAATATCACCTATGCCAACATTTAATTGACCTCCCACTTTTAAATCTGTAATGCCATTAAAAGTGCCGTTTAAATCTCCTTTTACTAATACAGGAAAGATATCTCCACCTATATCAAACGAGGCTCCAGAAGTTGTAATACTTACAAAGGCATGTTTTGAAATACCTAATATTTTTATAGCACCGTTAATGTAAAAGTGTGGCGGTATAAACTCTTTAATAGGTTGTGCCGGATTATTATATGTAGATAATGATACTTTAGGCCCTCCATTATTATTTGCGGCAGTGATACTAAATAAGGCTTTATCTCCAATAACAATAGGGTCCATTTGTGCATCTACAGAAATACCTTTGTTGGTATCAATATCTACCGTCATAGAAGCATTAAAGCCTAAAAACTCAATAGCTCCATTAATATAAAACCCTTGGGAGAAAGGAATAGAACCAATATTGGTAGCTTGTGGTGCGCAATAAAATTGTGCTTCTGTTGAAACTGTAATAGAATTTCCAGATTTAACAAAAGCATAATGCCTCATTTTAGTCATATCTGTTAGATACCAAATAGCCCCTGGCGTATTAACAACTAATAATACTTGTGTTTGAGATGTTGGGATGGTTAAACCACCTTTTGATAAACATTCGGCAGCAACACTATCTAATTTTAAATTATCTAAATCTTTTGATAAAGCTCCCGATATAGAAAAACTATGGGTTCCTGTTACTGCAATTGTATTTAATACTTTATCGATATCCGATGGAATAACATTGCCCGTAAAAGCATCTAACACATCACCTAAATGAAGATCACTTACAGCACCAGCAACTAAACTTTTTGCAGGATTAGTTGAGTCAAAAAACACTGCAATGGAGGACTCAAAAGTACTAACATCAATAGTTCCTGCAACTCCAAGGCTAGGTATACCCTCAAAACTAATACCTATTTCTAAAGCTAAATTAGATAATTTAAAAACTTCAAAATCAATAGCCGTTTTACCTTTCATTGTTGCAGATAAAAACGCTCCATTAGTTACAAAAAGCATAATAACATCAAAGGTTTGCGGCTGGTCTTGAATATCAATAGTCATGCTTCCTGCTAAAAACAAGCCTAATTCTCCACTTACTATCTGGCCTCCAAAAGTACACGACAATGGGTGTCCTTGTATTTTAGTATTATAACTTACAAACAGTCTAGAATTATCAGAAGGCACTTTACTTACCTGTAACGTAATACCTAAAGTAGGGTTTGTTCCTAAAAATTTTTGTAATAGTTTTTGGTTTTTATTGGTTGTATCAATCGTCCATTCCCCATAAACATTTAAACCAGCAACTAATGTACTCGCTTGAGCCGGCAGTTGTATATTTTTAGTTCCTAAATTAGGATTGCTAAAATTAGCCGTATCTGGAAAATTAAAACTTGGAGCATCAAAAGAAGATACAACCAACATAAATTTGTCCATTTTAAACATGTTTTCAAAAGACGACAAATAGCTTAATCCAGGCAAAGTGGACGGAATACCATGCGTCATATCTAAACCAAATGCAACGCCCCATGCTGTATTTACTTTTTGAATTTGTAATGCTAACAATCCAAAATTTTCTAAATCGGTTGCTAGTTGAAAATTATAATTATTACTTTGCTTTTGAAATAAAAGTGTATTATTTATAAAATGTAAATCAAAAGCATCTGGGATAGATAATGCTTGATTTGTAAGTAGATTTGTTAATTGAGAAAGTTTTACGTCTGGTAAAGTTGATCTTAATGTAATATCTCCAGGAATATCATAAGTAACAGATAATGTTGCAATATCACCTAAAGCTATATTACCACCAACTGATCCTGAAATTGAACCACTGCTAGGATATATAAAATTCATAACAACATCACTCACCGTAAAGCCAGTTGGTCCCATTGGAATACTCCATGCATTTGGCTTTCCAGCCATTGCCAAAGCAAAAGAATACCAATTTCTCGGAGACACTCCTAATTGTAATTTATCGATTGTTAAATCACTAGGAACAGGAATAGAAGGTCCATACGTTTTTACTAATTGTTTTAATGGAATTGTAAGTTTATCAATTGTTTTTGCGTACACCGTAAAACCATCAAGTGTATTTGCAGCGACACTTACTTTAACATTTTCAATTTCAATTTGCCCAAAAACACTTACACTTACATTAGGTTTAGTAAATGGTTTGCGAATTGAAAATCCGCAAGAAATACTGTCTACTGAAAAATGATTATCCCATATGGACCAATTTAACTCTGGAATTCCAATAGTAAAATAAGTGCCTAATACATTTATTTTATTTCCATTTAAAGCGAGTAATATAGCCGTAGACTGTAATTCTAATTTTCCTAAATTATCACCTGCTTTTTTTATTTCTTCTGGTAACGAATCTACTAAATTATTAGTGCCAGAAATATCTACCATACTGGCAATATTTTTGATTGTTACACCTTTAAAATCGCCTCTTAATAGCATTTGTGTTTCTCCAGGTTTCATAATACCTGAAATATTCGCTTTAATTTTTGCACTAGGAATTTCTATTATTCCTGCGTAAGCTGTAAGCGGTTCAAAAGTTGGGTTTTTTATTTGCCAATCAAGAGATATAGGACTGTATATAAGGAATGATGCTTGATTAAAAGTCATGCTATCCATATTTAAATTAATACTTAAGTCTACTTTTAAATTAATCCCGGGTACAGGTTTTTCTAAATCCCAAGGATATTGTAGAGCCGTTAATGCTACAGTTTTCTCTGTAGCTTTAGGTAATGTAATACTACCTGAAACAGTAAGTAATTGATTATTACCAATGGTGTTTTCCAATATACCAAGGACATTGGTTGGTTTCATTTTACCAACAAAATTAATTCCATAAACTAAAGCTACATTTAAAGCAATACTCTTTTGAGCTACAGTGGTAACAATAAAAAAACTATTAGTAAGTATTAATTCATCTAAAGGAGACGTGGGCTTTGGGTTTAATGTATTTTGAAAACCATTTACCTTTGGTAATTTTTGAAAACTAGAAGAAAAGTTCCAAGATGTAGTTGTTCTAGAATCTCCTACTAAAGTATATTTTATTAATGCTTGGACTTCTTTTTTATCATCTAAATAAAAAGACGCAACAATTTCTAAATTGGTTCTATTTAAAAAGTTGGAAACACCTTGAATAACAACTTTTTCATTCTCACCATCTCCAGGACCAGTTTTAGCTTGTTCTATATTAATAGGTAAGTTTCCATAACAATTTGTTATTAATTCTTTAATTGTGTTAGATAAGTCTTTTTTAATAGTAATAGTATTATCTACAATGGCTAATTGTTTCTTTAATTCCTGGTAATTAGTGATTTTCGAACTCATATTAATTTTAGTTATTGATTACATGTCTCCATGTACCTGCATGAAATTTATTTACTCCTAAATCGGCAAGAGCGTATTGCCCATTATTTTGTTGATCCTGTGGAATTTTTGTAGCTCTCCTTGTAAAATTGGTGATCCGAGTTTCGTCGCCATCACAAGCTACTCCTATTAAACCATCATAAACAGATCTTATAATTAAATTGCCTATAAGGTCATTTCTATAATTGCCCGTCATTTCATCACGTCCAATAATTTTATAAAAATTCCCTGTAGTCCCTCCAGGAAAGAGCCCCATTCTATTGCAGCGACTTACATAGCTTTTAAACATGAGCTCTAGACTTTTGTTTTTTATTGGGCTACTTATTGTCCATACATCTATTAATGGAACTGTAGGCATATAATCAACCCTTCCATCTGTACCACTTGCTATAGAAATCCCCGTTTGTAAACCTACTTGATGTGATACACCTCCATCTATTTGAACTACTTTAGGAACCGTAATGGTTTCTGATAATACTTTATTTAACGCCGTAGCATTTTTAATCATCATTGTAGTATCCATATAAAAACCACCTTCTTTATATAATATAATTAAGCTCAAGAGATCTTTAATTGCTGAATAAGCTCTCAAAGCATCAAGTGTTTGCAAGTTTTCTTGTGCGTCATCATACCATGCTTTTTCATCTCCAGTATATAAATCCTCTCCTGCTAAAAGAGGAATACTATGAATGCCCTTAATGGTTATCATTCCACCTTTAAGGTTATCTCCTATAGCTTCATTAAAAGCAAATTGAGCTGTTGGCTTACACCAAAAAATGATTTCATGATCTCTACAAGCATTTGCAACTTCAATAGGCATTCCTATACACCTAGAGAGAGATGCTATATCATCAGTTGCAGGACATGGGCCCCACCATATAAAATGTACTTTAGCCATATTTTATTTTTTAATAGTATATAAATTGAAAAAAAAATGGGAATTATAAAAATTCCCATTTTTTACTAAAGACTCTTACATTGTGGTAATATTCCACGTATCTGAGCATTAATCATTGGAGTAATTGCATTAGAGATAGCGCCTCGTATTTGGCCTTTAAATAAACCTACTATGGCGTCTGTTACGGGGCTTATAAAGCTATTAAAGAAGCCTAAACCATCAATACTTACATTAACACTGCCATAATCTACACCTACACTACTAAGATCAATAGCGTTTAAGCAAACTTTACCATTTTCTACACTAGCACTAAATGAGCCTGAAGCATTAGTACTAATACCAGAAACATTTGCGGTACCACCAATGCCAACAGATTTGCTAATATTATGAATGAAATTTTTAAAAGAAGCTTTTAAACCTCCCCCAGCATGTGCCGTTAAATTACGACCTAAACTAGCAGTCATATAAATATGGCCTGATAGTTTACTAGAGTCATTAGGATCTGCTGTTACAGTTTGAACCTCTAAAGCACTAATAGAGAAAGAACTTAAGCCAGACATATTATTTACATTATAATTAGCACTAACTCCAACAGTAGCTATACCCAAGTTAACAGAGCCTATAGTACTTGATCCATGAGCCACTTGCCCCCAAGGATCTAAATGATTACTTTTTATAGCAGCTTGAACGCCTGAGTTAATTGTTGGAAGTTGATTTTTGATCATTTGATTTAAAAGATCTTGAATTGGATTACTCATAATTTTGGATATATTGGTTATTATTTAAATTGAATTATTTTTTCACATATTTTTTAGTGCTTCCCTTGCCGTTATGGTTGCATAATTACTAAGCGCACCAAGAACATTAGGCTGATTTACAGTAGCATTTACCCCAGACATAATTCGGTTAATAATGGCTTCTTGACTTAAAATAGATTCTATAAAAGACGTAAAAGGCGAATTCATTTCTAAATCAATGTTAATGTTAGAACTAGAAGCAGAAGCGCTTATTTGTAATTTATCAAAGCTTATTTCTGCTTTTTGAGGAGTCCCATCTACCGAGGTTGCATCAAAACTTCCTATTAAATTGGCTGTTTTCACTGTTACAGTCAAATTACCACCAAACGCTGGTGTGTTTTTAGGTGTTACATTTAAACTGGTTACTAGCGTTAACACTTTAGGAATGTTTGTGGGTGGTGCTTCTGTATTAGGTATTTTTGCCGTAAAAGTTACATTGTTACCATTTACAGTAATTTCTGGCTTACCACCATTTTTTACTACTTGAACGTTGCTTAGCCCTTGAACTACTAAATTCTTTAAAGAGAAATTCATTGTTTCTCCCAAAATTGTTTGAGGTCCTAAATCTAGGCTGGAGTCTTTAAAAGGCTCTAATTGAGGCTTTGTAGAACCCGCTATTAATTTAGAAATATAAAACTTAGAATTAGGTTGTGTTAAATACAGTATTAAAAATGGAATTATTGGATCTTGTGATTTCATATTTCTATATGTTTTAATTATTTTTTAATCTATTATTAATTGATGTTCTTGAAACTTTAGTTATCTCCTGACTTATTGATGCCAGGTTATTAGATAACTCTGAGTTTATGGCACTTATAATTTTATTTTTGATATCATCTTTATTAATAACCTGATTGATTGTCTTTTCGAAAAAAGAAGCGATATCTATGTCTATAGTTACTGCATTTGGGGCAGCTATTAAATTAGCTGCATTTAGAGTAACCACCATAGTAGATACATCATCTCCAGTAATTACTGTTTTAAAACTAAATTGACTAGACGATACACTAACATTAAAACCTCCAGTTAATGTTTGTCCATCTATAGATAAAGAGAAATTTCCTTTGCCCTTTAAGGGTGGTAATGGTATTGTTTTTCCATTAGATAATTTACTAGAGTTTTTAATATCTCCTATATTAAGCGTCGCAGTCATTTCTGTAGATGTATTAAAAATAACTTGATTACTAGGAGCAATAACATTTGTTAATCCATCAAAATTGATGTTTTCAACTTTAATATCTTTAGCGGTCAACCCCATCACATCTTGATTGGGAAGTGAGATCTTATCTATTTGTAAAGGGTCTAAAATTGGACTATTAATATTACTTATAGTTAAGGGTATATAAGTACTACTCGTAGGGTCATTGAAACCGAAACGGATGCGGTCAAAAATATATAAATCTACTGGATTTGCTAATTTTTGTCCACTATCATCTGGTAATTGACCCGGAGGAAGATTTCCTAAGATTCCATTTATTGCTTTATGCAATTGAGAGGTCATCGTTTCAGATAATTTTGTAAGGTTCTCTGTTGTATTTAAAGTCGCATTTATTTGAGAAAATATAGATACTTGAGTCTCTGGATGATTAATCGCTTTAGTAGACATTTCTATCCAAACTCCTTTTAGAAAATCACTAACATTAGCTATAATTTTTAGATCATTAATTTTTAATGTAGGCTTGCTACTTGCTGTAATACCTTTAAAAGTAACTTTATTAACAATAACATTAAGCGAACGGTTAACGCCTGTGCCCTTTATATCAATTTTGGTATCTGCTTCTATAAGTCCATTATTAATAGATAAATCAACATATCCAGTTCCATTTATATTAGTTGAATAATTTCCATTACATGTATTAGCACCTATATCTGCTGTGCAAAAATTTTGAGCCAAAAGATAATTACCTTTTATTTTTAACATTGGAACTGCTGGTAAATGGGTTACACCATCATAATAATTTGTTTCCAAATTTATAATAGTGTTATAGCCAAACGTTCCTGATGTTGTTGGCGGATCTGCCAATACCCATAGATTTTGTAAGCCATCTAATTCCATTGTTTTAAAAGACAAGCTAGGATTAGGCGTTTTAGGGCAGGCTATGGCTGTTTGATTATCTAAATTAACACCTTCAACATGCTCTAAATAACTATCATACTGAGTTTTAAAGCTATTTGTTATGGTTGTGCCGCCTTCGCCATCTATTACACCAACATTAAATTCATTTGTTTTTAACGGTAATAGTTTATTATTGTTAGAACCTTCTATGTTTTCTAAAACTTTAGGGAGCCAAAAACGCGCATTGCTAGGGTTATTAACTCGGGCTCTAATGGTATTGTATATAAAATTAAAAAGTGTCATATATTTTTATTTTAAAAACTTCTATCTACGGTATAAAATGCTATTTCTTCTAATGCTTTTCTGTATTTGTTTTTTGGAAAAAGGTCTAAATAATCTAGCGCTGTTATAGCTTCATGTCTAGCATCATTATAACATTTAGTATAGGCCATCGTGTTTTGTATTGCTTCAATACCTGCTTTTAATTCTTGAGGTGTGGAAATTTTATTACTACGAATAATTTTACTTACTAAATGATTTGGGCCAAGTTCTTCCATAGCATAAATTATTGGAAGTGATAAGCGCTTTTGTTCTAAATCGATGCCTTTTATTTTTCCTGAATCTTTTTCTTCATGAAGAAAATCAAACAAGTCATCCATAATTTGAAAAGCCCTACCAATACGCCTGCCATAAAACCCGATACGTCGAGATTCCCTTGTTCTTCCACCAGCTAAGGCTAATCCTGTTTCACAGGCGAGTCCGAACATAATTGCTGTTTTACGTTCTATAACTTCAAAATAACGTTCTTTTAATGTCGCTATATCCCAATTGGGATCGGTATGTATTTCGTCTAGTTCTCCAGCGCATATTTGAAATGCTGTATCCAAAACTATTTTTACTAACCCCATTTCGCTTTCAGTATCTATAGCATCAACAAAACACCTTATTGCCTGTACAAACTGCATGTCTCCAATAAGAATAGCAGTATTAGTGCCTCGGGTTGCGTTTACAGATTCTAGACCTCTTCGCATTAAGGCATCATCTATAATATCATCATGAATTAATGTTGCTACATGTAACATTTCTAAAGACACAGCTGCTTTAATAACTTTTGGACTTAACTTACCTTCACCTTGTATTAACCGTGCAGAAAGCAACAGCATAATAGGTCGCAACTTTTTACCTCTTTGATAGATTTCTAGTTCTGTATTAGTCAGGTATTTTTTTTGTGGCTCTAAAGCCTTATCAAGCGTCTCCAAAAAACGTTCTATATCTTCTTTTAGCAAATCCTCAAGAATAGCATTGAATGGATTTATTTTTCGATCTGAATCTATTTTTAAACCATTAGATAAGTTCATTTTTATTTTATTTTAATACATTCTTAAATTTATTGAACAAGTTTAACTACTTCGGTTTCTACAATTTTTTTTATACCCGCTTCTATTTGATGATGGATTAAACTTTTTATAAAATAAATATGAGATAATCGTTCTCTTAGTACTGACGCTATTTTCCCTGTCCAATGACTATCATCAATATCAAACTCAAAAACAGGAAGCACAACATCTATATTTGGTAAAGTGCCTTGCTTAGCTTCCAAATCTATTTCTATTTGTACCTCTACATTATCTATACTTGAATAGCAATCACCTTCTAAAAAAGTTTGCGAAATATTATTCTTATCAAACTCTTGTTCAAGCGCATTTTCATGTATCCAACGACGTACCATTTTTCGTTGTTCTTCATTAAGTATGTACCAATTATTTTCTGCTGCTTCATCTGCTCCTCCACCGCTCATACCCTGCTTTATAATATTTTCTAGTTCTGCTCCAGTAGCTTCAGGTGGCGTTCCTGAAAAATCATTTATATAAGTATAAACCCCTTCTGAAGTAAACTCTGGAATCTCATCGCCTGTAATTTTTTTAGGATTATTTTTGTCTATCTTTTGTGTCGTTTTTACAGCTTTCCCAAAACTCAAAGCTGCTAAACTTGCTTTTGTGTATTTACTATCTGGATTAGGTTTAGCATTAGGATCCCATGGATTAAATTTAGGGTCTGTACTAATCGTATTTACAACAATATTTAATTTCTGTACAAAAGCATTAGAATCATAAGTAACCCCGCCAGCATATAGTTTATCATTAGAGTTTATAATGATATCATTATTTTTTGAAGCTGTGGCATCGTTAGTATGCTTTGCCATTTCTGCAGTAGCGCCTTGTGCATTCCATGTAGTTCGTGTAGCAGCACTTTTTACAAAGACTTCATTATAGACTTCGTTATGCTCATTATAAGAAGCCATTATTTTTTGTCCGTTAGGCTGATTCATTAACCGAGTTCTTTGCTCTCTAGCATTATCTAAGTATCCTTCTGCTTCTGTTGGTGTTATTTTAGTACCATCAGCACTATCTGCACCTGCCATTTTTGCTAAAGATTCATCTTGATAATTAAGCATACTACCTGCTGTATCAATATCTATAGACGGTGCATATTTTGATTTAATCTCATAATGCCCCTTAACTTTTAAATTATCTAAGCATAGGTGTATATATTTTTTGCCATCTTTTTTAACAGACTTGTTTTTAATAAGTTGCATATTATCTAATCCACTACAAGTAAAATCTTTAAACAGAAAACTAATATGTCCTTTTTCATAACCAAAACCGTTTGGCATTTTTGTATTGAAAGCTAAAGGGAATTCATTTGTATCTTTTATAGAAAATGCAGTCTTTCTTTCGGCTAACGCTTTTTGTACATGGTGTTCTAATTGATTCCAATGTTTATTATTTGATTTCATATCTTAAAATTTTATACGGATTAGTTTATTTTAACTGTTAAGCCTTCTTCTGCATAATTTCCTGAAACTATCAGATTACCATCATTAGGTATAACGGTTACGTTTATTCCTTCTATTGTTTTTGATAATTCGGGTAGTGTATACACAGACATATTTTGTAAATTATCTGTAATAACTTTATTTACAATAAGTGTTTGTAATTGCTTAGGTATCATATCTACAAGAGCACTTGAAGCAGCAGCTAATGCACTTCCAGTTACTGATCCAGACCAGGTAGGTTGCGCTATAATATGTATACTATTTACAGTGCCTACAGATATTTTTACTTTATTACCTGAAAGCCCTAAGGTTAAAACACTTTTTATTGGGTCTGGTGTATACGTTATTTTGAATGATGCTATTACCTTATCCCAATTTTTAGGATTAGACATAGCATCTACAGCTGCACCAACAGGACATAATATGGCTTTAGTTATACCAACTCCTGCTCCACCTATTTCTCCCATAGCAGTAGCCTGTTTAATATCTACTACCGCCGAAATATTAGAGGTTATATCTAACTTTAAACTATTAATTGTCACAGATGCTTTTCCTGCGGCATACCATCCAGAAGGACCTTTTCGGTCTTCGGTATTTTCTGTTTTTCCATTATATTGATACAAAACACTGTTTATAGGGTTAGAATTAGTCTTGATATATATACCGTTACCCCCTGTATACGTGTAACCAGATAAATCTGGTGCACCATTGCCTTTTAATATTGTAGCAGCAACTATTTGCTGATTAACGATTGATATTACTGGAGTTTCAAAACTAATGCCTTCAAATTCTGGTATTTCAGGTATTGGAATACCTGAAAGTAATTTATTAGCCATTTCTAAGGCTTTTGGAACTAACACTTTATTAACAATAACTTTGTCCCATGCCGTAAAGCTTGATTCGTCTAGATATACAGCTTCCATTTGTAAAGACACCTTATTTAAATCTATATTTAGTACTCCATAAATCTCAAGCTCACCATGACCAGCTAAAGGACTTGCGCCGTCAATAATTACAGACCCATTGATGTCTGGAAAACTAACTTGAAATGCATTGGAAGTTGGTATTGGAGTCTTGTTGGGGTTAATCGCTTGATTCCATTTTGCTTGGCTTGGAGCTAACAAAATAGTTGTTGGGGCTAACTTAAGTTCAAAACTAATATCTACCTCTCCAACCCCATCTACGTTTTCTTTTCCTGAATAGGAAAACAATTTTGTCTTTGCTATGGGATTATTATACAAATCTGTTAGAATTTGATTTAAACATGTTTGAGATATTCCTGATGCTACATCATATTTGCTCATATTTAATTTTTATAAGTTAGTATTTATCGTCTTTTTACAAGTCCAAAAAGTTTCTGTCCAGGCGCCTCCTTTATTTTTGTAATTTTTAGGGAATTCGTTATAATGCACAAGGCTTTTTCCTTCTTGTGAGTCTGTTATATATAGACTTTTAGACTCTATATCATATCCATGTATTAATACATAATGCGCATTACCACTATACCATTCTATCCTACAACAAAGTGGTTTACCTTGGTTAATTTCATGTTGCAATCGTTCAAATGTTGGCTTTCCTAAACTCCAATGACTAAAACAACATAGATCTTCTAAAGTCTGATTTAAAACCATTTCTTTATTATATTTTTTAATGACTTTATCTTTTATTTTAAGGCCTTTAACATCTACATTAAATAGGTTTGCTACAATCAGTTCTTGACTAATATCTTTATTGTAATAGTATTGATAAACCATTTTAGAAATTGCAGCCCAACACCAATTATCAGCTAACTGTTTTTCAAAAACTATATTTAAAATTGCTTGAGTATTATTAAGCAAAATTCTGCCACTTTTTATGTTAGATGATTTAGCGTCTTCATGTTCAATAATTATCTTTAACATTTAGAGTATAATTTTCAGTTTTGTTTATAGTAAAGTTACTTGTAGAATGAAGATGAAAAGGAATAAATACTTTAAGTGTGCTTATTTTAGCTTGAGCGTTCTCTTTTTAAACTTTAACGTAATTAGATAACCTTCTCGATAGAAATCTTCTAAAAAATATCATAAACTATTTTAGTCTATTACAAGGTTTTATTAAAACAAAAAAAAACATAACTAGTTATAAATTAATGTTTTATAAAAACAATTAGTTTTATTAGTTGCGTTAATATGCTTAATGATTTTTAAGTTAAATTCATAAAAAGTTATAAGGAATAAGTTTAGAATGGGATGATTATTTACAGATTTAAAAGAGGGTTAGGTAAGGCTACATAACAATGTATAAAAAACACAAGGAGATTTAGAACCAGTCCAAAACATAGTGTTTATATCTTGATTCTAGCATTAAACTATTTCTGAATATGGTATTAAGTAAATTGGAAGAAATCGTTGTAATCTAAAAAAACTTAGATAAGAAAACTGGTAAAAATTAAATCGATAAATATTCTGAAGTGAAATTTGATAAAAAGAAAAGATTATTCATAAATATATTTATCTTGTATCTTTTTTAAAGCCAAATCATTTAGTATTATGGGGATTATCCAATTAATTATTTTCGTTATCATTTTCATTGTGGGTTTAATTAGTGTAATTAGCTACTACCAAGATAAAGGAGATATGAAAAGAACTCAATCAAGTCTTTTAGAAAATTTAAGCCATGAAAGAGTACTAACTGGAAAAGAAATAGAAAACATAAAAAAAATATACAAGATTAATTTAGACAGAAATACACCTGTATATTCATTAACTGGTAGTGTTGGATATATTGTTTTTGAAACAAACGGTCAAGGACAAAAAGAATGGCAAATTGCCAATATTTTAATTGCTAATAAATCTGTTAAAATTCTAGAAAAAAAAGATATTTTTCTTGAAAAATCAATTATGAACGAGAATGAAGTTAATCCAAAAATAGATGCACTAAACAAAGAACTAGAAGCTGATAAAATAACAGAAGAAGAAGCAAAAAGGGAAGCTAACTTAATATTTGAAAAATACATAAATAACAAAATTGATTTCATAGTAGCTAATCCTTTAAAAAAGGATAAGCCAGTATACTTATTAAGTTATAAAAACAACGAAATGAAAACTCCTCTTAATTTATTAACTTAACTTCTTTGATAAGTATCCATATTTTTTTGTAATTAGCATAAACCTTTTACCCCAACCAGCCCTCTCTATCTAAGCTTCTATACTGAATCGCCTCACTAATGTGCGACCCGTTAACCTCAGCTACACCTTCTAAATCTGCAATCGTTCTAGCAACTTTTAAAATTCTATCATAGGCTCTGGCAGATAAGTTTAACCGTTCCATAGCTGTTTTTAATAATTGTTTAGATGCATCATCTAAAGCACAATAAATTCTAATTTGTTTGGTATTCATCTGGGCGTTATAATGAACGACATCCGAATCTACGAAACGTTGTGTTTGAACTTCTCTAGCCTTAGTAACTCGTTTTCGTATATCTACAGACGTTTCTCCTTTTCTATCATCCGAGAGTTTTTCAAAAGGTACAGGAGTTACTTCTATATGAATATCTATTCTATCTAATAAAGGTCCCGATATTTTACTTAAATAACGCTGCATTTCGGCAGGACTTGAGGTTACAGGAGCATTAGGATCATTAAAATAACCACCCGGACTAGGATTCATACTCGCTACTAACATAAAACTACTTGGGTAGGTTACTGTAAATTTTGCTCTAGAAATGGTAACTTCTCGATCTTCTAAAGGCTGTCTTAAAACCTCTAAAACCCCACGCTTAAATTCGGGTAACTCATCTAAAAATAAAACACCATTATGAGATAAAGAAATCTCTCCAGGTTGCGGAAATGCCCCTCCACCGACTAGAGCAACATCAGATATGGTGTGATGTGGACTTCTAAATGGGCGTTGCGCCATAAGCCCTGTGTCTTTTACGCGCCCCACAACAGAGTGTATTTTTGTTGTTTCTAAAGCTTCGTGTAGTGTCATAGGCGGCAAAATACTTGGCAATCGTTTGGCTAACATGGTTTTACCAGCACCAGGAGGTCCAATTAAAATAATATTATGCCCACCGGCTGCTGCAATTTCCATGCAACGTTTAATGCCTTCTTGCCCTTTAACATCGGAAAAATCAAATTCTGGAAAATCTAAATTTTTATAAAATTCTTCTCGAGTATTTATTATAGTTTGCTCTAAAGCATCGCCTTTATCAAAATAATTAATGACTTGCTTAATGTTTTCAATACCATAAACCTCCAAACCATCTACAATGGCGGCTTCTTTCGCATTTTGTTTTGGCAAAATAAAACCTTTAAACCCTTCTTCTCTTGCTTTAACGGCAATGGGTAATGCACCTTTAATGGGCTGCAGGCTTCCGTCTAAAGAGATTTCGCCCATAATAACGTAACGCTCTAAATCTTCGGCTTGTATTTGTTTTGATGCTGTAAGAATACCTATGGCTAAGGTTAAATCGTAAGCACTGCCTTCCTTACGTAAATCGGCAGGTGCCATGTTTATAGTAATCTTTTTACCTGGAATTTTATAACCATTATTTTGAAGTGCAGCTGCAATACGGTAATTACTTTCTTTTATGGCATTGTCTGGAAGCCCAACCAAATGGTATCCTATTCCCGAATCTACATTAACCTCAACAGTAATTGTTGTGGCTTCTACACCAAAAACGGCACTTCCGAATACTTTTTTAAGCATGTATGTTTATTTTTTCTAAATATAAGAAAATCAAACATATTTTGAACGTGCTTTTAGAATGCTCTATATTTTTATCTATTTCTTCATCGAAACATGTACATGGCTATTATCTTCATAAAAAACCCAATCAAAACCCGCCAATACAGCCAAACCTGCCAGTCGTCCTAGTTTAGTACTATCTCTATCACTGGTTGTAATATCTGCCCCTCTACCCTCGTAATGGATACTATGCGAAGCATGTTCATTATCCTCATCCCAAGCTTCTGTAACACGAAGTTTAATATGGGTACCCCATTCTTCAATAACAAGATCTGCCAACCTATTCATTTTCTGACTTAATTTATCAGTCATATAGCGATCAGCACCTGTTCCTTCTTCATCTTTAAAAATAATGTTTTCATTTTCATTTTTAACAAGGGTCGCAAACTCAGGAGTACCTCTTACAATTTTTTTAAATATTCTACCAACCACATCATATTCTTTCTCGTTGGGTACATGCTGTCTGAGCCTTAATACTTTTTTCTCCAAAGCACCTGCATAATCCTTTAACCCTTGAGATGATGTTAAATTTGAAGCTCTAAATACCCAGTGCCATGGCTCGTTAATACTAGTTTCTTGATAAAAACCATAGGTGTTAGCATGATCAACCAACCAAGACCAAAGCCAACTAGCTTTCCATTTTGTTATCCATGATGCTAAAGAGCTATTTCGTATATATTCGCCATTTTCTGTGTTTCTTATATCTACAGCAAGGCCATTATTATGATTGCTAAAACCTGGTGTGGAAATTCTAGATATTACATATTTTGCTAAATATTGTGCTGCCTTATCGCCATATTCACCTCCTTCTAAAGATTGTCTATGTGTACGTGTTTGATTATAATAATTAGGAAAATAATCCATCCACAAATTAAACTGATGCTCAGGCGACCTATAAGCGCTATTAAGACTTATTTGTACATTAACACCATTAGCTACAATAGCCGCTCTGGCAGCTTCTAAAAGTTCTTTAAATTTTGGAACAGCAGCTTTTCTGAGTTTATAATTGCCTGTAACAGTATCTAATTCACTATTTGAAAGTTCTGGATATGCTGTTCCTCGTCGTGAATAGCGTGTATAATTTATATCGTATACAGTTTGCATAAATGTTAATTGTTCTGGCGTGGCACCAGACCATTCTACACGACCATCGCCTAGCGAGCGCTGTATACTATATTCCTTCTCATGTATTTCAGCAACTTTAGGTGACAAATAATTAAAAGAAGTCGTCCTATCTTGATTTGATAAGTTCGACAAGCCTAAAGAGGGTATGCTTCTCTTTCTAGTTATTACTCTTGGTGTATTATTTCGATAAGCTTTAGCTCCCGAAAACCGATTAATATTTGAATACCTTAACATCATTTTTTGATTTTTTTTAATTGACCTCTCCCATTACATAAAAAAGCAACGCTATCAACCCCTATAGAAAACCTTCTTTTAGAATTGAAGTATTTTTAAATTAGTGTGTCGCATCATAAATATTTTCTTTAAACATTTTAATTTCCGCTCGTCTTCGTTTTACCAAACCAGAAACACCACCATTGGTAACATCTCCCATTTCATCTGCTCCTTGATTATACTTTCCTGCATTGATGTGTGTCTTTATTTTAGTTTCTCCACGTCCAGCTCCTCCAATATTTAGAAAATTTGCCCCTGTATTAAATAACAAACTCACTAAAGCATCAAACTCATTTTGACTTAATGGTACCGTTATATCTCTTTTTACAGCATTCTCGAAAGTTACAAGACGTGTTTTAAAAAGCCGATTAGCCTCTGCTTCTGTGATACCATTTTTAAACGCATCAGGAATCGTTATGTTTTCACATCTATCCTTAACTATTAAATGCCCATAGCCAATGGTACAATAACCTTCGGAATCGTTATATACGTTTGGTTTAAATTTTTCCCACGCTTTAATAAAATCTATCCCTTTAGTACTTGTTTTATATTTTGCAATATCAGTTCTATACCCATTAGCGCTAGCCGAATGCACCATTAAGCTTGGCACAAACATATTGAGCGACTTAGCTTTGTATACTGGCTTCTTTTTAGTGATACCATTGCTAGACGTGCTAACAAAATTTAGCCGACCAGATGCTCTATTATCAAATAATTTATAAAATCTATTAGCCATTTTCTATAGTGCCATCTCCAAATAATTTAAATCGTTTTATTTGATGTATATCACTTCCTATGGTTCTGCTAAATTTATAATTAAACGTCACCTCAACCATAGACATCAATTGTCCTCCGTTATTTGACGTATAATTATTACGACTTGGAAGTAATTTGGTAGAAACCACCAATCCAAAACCAGGTGGATCATCTGAAGCTACAAGATCCATATCTATATCGGCCACACCGTGTCCGTTATATTTATATCGCAGCTCAATGGTTGCAGAAGTATCTATACCAAAGCCATTTTCTATCATGCCTTTTACACGTTTTGTTTTGGTTCTCCAAATACCTGTATTGTATGTCGGCTTATCATCATTAGGGAATTTCTCGCCTTCTAATTTTGATAATTGAGCATCTATATCTCCACCAGAATTTGCAGCAATAAATTCAATAACTTTCCAACCTACACCAATAACCGCTGCTGCTACCGCAGGAGCTACCTTTTGTTTAGAATATTTGGACTTTGCTTTAGATATAAACCCTTGTTTTTTCTTTTTTACTAGGGCATTAGGATGTTGTCCTGAAAACATCTTTAGCTCTTCTTCTAGAAATAAAAATCTGTTATTATTCATAATGCTTTATTTATTATGTGATTACATGTATTGTTCCTTGTAATTCGCAGTGCGGATTGGTATTATTCGCAAAGAAGAATGTTAAATAATAATTACCTGAAGGTAAACCCGACCATGTTTGTGTATCCGATGTACCGATTCTAAATAATTTTGTTCCTTTCTGATCATCGATACCCCAATTGATTTCTTGAGTTAGATAGACATTAAGATGTGACAAATCTGAACAGCCTTCAGGTACCCAATTAGAATCTATAGTAACCGCTACTGTTCCACCTGTAGCACTAAACACTCTACTTTTTAAATAGCGATGTTTAATACTTATCGTACTATTAAAACTAGATTGCTCAGATAATTTAATCTGTTTTGATGTCTCAGCTGGAGTTTGAGGGGGTGCTTCTGTTTTTAATTTGTGTGAATCCTTTAAAACAAACGCATCCTCTGCATAATCTTGATGTGTTTTAGATTGCTCTGATGATAACGCATTTAACGTATTAATATCCTCTAAAAAATCTTCGGTTAGTATTTTATCTTTATCCTCATTGTTACTTGTATATGCTGGCTTTTCTTTGTCTTCTTCTTTATCATCTTGTAATAGATTTTGGATTTTTTGAGTGAAATCCTCATTGGTTTCTTCTTCAAGGCTATCTAACTTTTTATTCATGGCAATAGCACCAAAATCGTAAGTATTAGCCATTTGCATACTTTGTGCTATTTGGTCAAAAATAGCATGTCTATCGTTTAATTTATTTTTAAAAGCTTCGTCAGATTCATTGGTAATACCCTGGTCTTTATTTTTTTCAGTTTCTGAAGAATTATTTTGTTCTCGTTGCTTGTCCTTTGGTTGTTTTTGTTCCATAATAGAACGCAAATCGTCTTCAAATCTTTGGTCTTCTAATTTATTTATCTCATCAAGGTTTGGAAGGTCTTGAGATGGGTTTTCATTATTTTGAGTATCTTGATTTGGTGTAACTGTTTCTAAAGATTTAGCCGTTATGAGTGTTTCTTCTTTATGGTTATGCTTTTTTAAATGTTCATCTTCTGCCTCAAAATAATTATTAGCATCACTATATGGTTCTATACTTTTAGTTGTTGCATGTGTTTCACTTAATATAATGGCGTCTTCAATAGGGTTATTTATTCCATGCTGATGTGGTTTGTTAATAGTACTATGGTCTTCAACTTGACTGTTTTCAATAACCTTATGATCTAAACACAAGCTTTCTGGTAGGCTTAATGATATAGGCTGATTATCATCATAATGCGAAACCACGATAGTTTTTTTATTTTCTGAAGCCTTTTTAGGTGCCTGTATAGATTCCTTATTCTTTTCAGCTAATAAAGGGGTGTTATTTATACTTGAACGTTTAGCATCCAAACTTTTTACAAAACTTTTATATGATCGTCTCATAAGTTTATTAATTTTTGTGATCTAATTTCATTTTAAATACGGTGTACGGATCCGATATCACAATAAGCTCATTATCTTTATCCTTAACGGTATCTTTATTAATTTGTAGCTTAAGATTGCTTTTAGAAGCTGATATAAGCTCTACCATTTCTCCATTAAATACAGCTACAGGTTTATACTTTTCATCCAACATTAAATTATCGCCTTCTACTTGTATTGTAGATGCACTTCTACTAATATTAAAATTTACATTACCCACTTTAGGTGGATTTTCGGTACGTCGTGCCTTATTTAAAAGATTTGCCAGTTTACCGTAATCTACTTTCTTGTTACTAACCTTTAGTAGATCGACATTTTTTTTCTGTATTTTATCTAAATCATTTACAGAGGTTACACCAATTTTACGTAACGTATTTTTTGTATCAGTATCAATTTCATCAATTAAATCTATAGAGACATCTTGGGCTGTATTGGGCTCATTTGTTGTCTTTCTAATTTGTTGATCCGTTATAGACCCCAATTGAATGGCAATTTTAGAAGCGCCTTCTTGTCCGGGTTGTGCCGTAATAAATTGCACATTATCGCCATCAAAACTTGGAAATAATTGCATTTCTAGATTAACATCTTTTACAGCATAGGTCAAGGGTTTATTAATGGCTTTAATGGCAAGGGTTTCTCTTGCCTTATCCAACTCAACAATTAATGAATCTAAAAACGATTCTAAATTCCATGATCTATTTGCTACAGCCATTTAGTTGTTTTCTTCTAATTCAAAATTTATTTTAATGTTATGAAACACAGGCATAAATGACGTTTCTAAATAATACATAGGCGGAATAGTACCTATACTAACTGCACCGTCAAGATCTACTTCTATACTTAATTGACAAGCAGTCTCTGTTGTTATTTTTTCTACTTGCATAGCTACTACTTGATGGTCTATACGCTTATCCATATAACTATCTATAGAAGCTAACTCTTCTATAAATTCGTTAAACTCAATAAAATCTTCATTTATATAATCACTCATAACTATTTTTGTTTTCTTCTAAAATTACCGGCATGAGTCTTACTTTTTTATCAAAAAGTATTTTTTGTCCGTCTATATAAACAGCCTCAATCTCTAAGGTTGTAGAAGACATTTTTGATAAATCTGGTAGTGTGTTTTCCATAATTAGCGTTCAGATTTTGTTCCTATAAAATGTATGGTTTCTGGTATAGCAATAGTATGCTCTTGAGGCATCATTGCTATAACTTGCCCGTAATCGTCTATCTTTTCTACTCTAGACACATTTAACTTACGAAGCGTAAATTCTGGATAACCCCAAAGTGTTGCTGTGTCTCCTTCTCGCCCTTTCATCTCTACACGGTGTCTTGCAGATAATGAAAACGATGTTTTTGCATCACTACGTTTTAAAATACTGAGTAATTCGGCATCTAAAGGAGCTTGATTTAAAAGTTGTAATACATGGTTTATAGCCTCAAAACTTAATTCGTAACCACTTTTAAGACGCGCATGAATACGTCTGCGTTTAGGATGCTCTGTATCTTCATTTATGTTATCTGAAACATCCATGGTTCTAGTTTCAAGCTTAGATACACCGTTTTCTTTTGTATTTAATGCCATAATGTATTGCACATCGAATGTAGCTTCCCATCTTGGACTGTTTGAATAGCCTCCACTCCAGATTTTATGCCAAAATTTTCTATGTATATTAATATCATTAAATGGTATAGCTTTGCTGGTAGGCTCGCCTATTCTATCATAAATAATATCTTTTATAAAATGGATGTATTGATTTTTTAAAACACCTATGTTCTTTCCAGATTTAGATTTCCATATGTAAGAAATTTCTAATTTAAACTCTTTGTTACATGGAATACTTTCACTTTCCTTTTCTGAAATAAAAGCTTCATTAATATCTTTAGATAAATCAACATCTATTAGTTTAATCGTTTTTCTAAAAACAAGATGCATTGTTTCTGCATCTTTAATAAGAATTTGAATGACTGATTTTGGAATACTCTTATTTAAACGCTCTCCAACATCGGTTGTAATGCTAAAGGGTAATAAAACTTGATTATTTTTGGTATAAAGCACTCTATTCTTATTTTTAAAGAATACAGTTTTTGTTCCTATAAAGTTTAGATTAAGATCTTTAACAAGGTTATATTGAATAAGGTCATCTTTATAAATGGTACGAGAAATACTCATACCTTGCATTAATTTACTAATATCATCTGCTGAATCCACACCAGGGTTTATAGCTTCTAGATGTTTTATTTCTTGTTCGTCCATTTTTAAAACAGCATCTCCAATAGCTTTAAATAACTTTACTGGTTGGTTACCCACCGCTTCTATAAGTTCTGGATTTAATGCTTTTTCTATGACAGGCATTAGTGCGGGTATGGCCGCCAATAATGCTGGAGCAACTTTTGCTTTAGAGAAATTAGGTGCATTATTATAGTTTGAAGATGATTTTGAAACATGTTGATAATCTAATGTTTTTGTTTCATGTTCCGTAGATAAAACCGCATCTTTAATAGCTAGGAATAATTTTTGAGGATTATCTCCAACAGCCTCCACAGCTTCTAGTGTTAAAATTTTTTCTAATATTGGTTGCAAGCCTAAGAGTGTTTCGGGCACCATATTATAAGATCGACTTAATGATTGCGCAGTAGCTTGTCCTTCTGTTTGGTTTGATGTTGGAACCTCTGCATTTTGCCCCGTTATATTTGATATGGTTTGGAGTACTTCTAAAACTTTATTGGTAATATCTGTAGATTGCTGGTTTTGTGTATTATTGTTTGTTCCTCCGCTATTTAAATTCCCCAATAAGCTTCCTAAAACTGGTGCTGCTTGTTGTAATAAGCTAGGTAATGCTCCCACAAGTGCGCTCCAAAACATCACTTTGCTTAATGGTGGCTCACCATAGCTTAAGGCTTTATTTTTTAATGGAATCGTTTGCATGATATTATTTTTTTTTACACTTAATTTTTGTTCTGTTTTTAATGATAGACTGATACCTGCAAAATTTGAGTTATGAGTTCTAACGGGCATTAACCTAAGAACCTTAGAAACTGTTGGCGCCTTATTTTTGACATCATTAAAGCTATATAATTGAACATATTTAATACCTTCTGTTATGACTTTCTTAGGGATTTTTAAAGGGAAACTACTTGTTACACGATGTAAAGCTTCATTTACCTTAAATAACTTTGACGCTGTTTTATTTCCAGATAAGACTTGTATTATATCATTATCACCGACACGTAGCTTTAAGCGTTCTTCACCTAAAACATATCTAAAAAACTTAGCTGTTCCTGTATCTACATGAAACACATAATGGTCGTTTTCATAACCTTTATACCTTAAATATGCCAGTGCCATACATTATGTTATTAACCTCCTGATGGTAAAGCGGCTTGTTTTTCTTTCTCTGATGGCGCTCCATACATGGTTGCAAAATTGTCTAACTTAAAATAGTCTGTTTTAAATTCGATTTTTACAAACCCTCTTAATTTAGCTTTAAGCTCATCTTCGGTATTACTTTTTGCGCTCGACACACTAAATTTTGTAGTTTGATTACTGTTTGTTTTGCCATAGCTAGCATTCCCAACGAGTTTAGACAAAAACCCAGTGCCAGCACGCTTAGATGTACCCGATGATGATGCAGATTTTTCTAGCGCCTTATCTTTTTTCTCTCCGGTACGTTTGCCTTTAAATTCAAAATTTACTTCAGCTTCAACAACCCCTTTTTCAACTACTAATTTTGATGTCCCAGCCGCTACCATATCTCTAAGTATGGCGCGTTGTTCTTGTGCCATTTTTATTTTGGCATCCATAATATGTGCCTTAACTTGATTATCACCAAGATCTACGGTTTCTCCATTGGGATTTCCTAATTGCATGGTTTCATTACCGTCTCCATCTTCTTCCATGATAACCCCAAACTCATCAGACTTGTTTTCTGCTAAATATGCAAATGCAGCAGTATCGTCTATAGACTTTATAAATTTTGACAATTCTGATGTCGCAGCTTTCATCAAGGCAATATAATCTTGTGTTTGCTCATGCATAACATTAAGATTTGCATCGAAAACAGATTTTAACAAATCCTTTACAAACAAAGGGAAATCTACCGTATCTACAAGATCTTCAAAAGCATCTACACCATCTTCAAATCCTTTTTCATGGCGCTTATCATTAATGTCATCTGAGGCTTTTTTTGCCTTAGATAATTGTCCGCCATTTGCCCCATTATTTCTAAGGGCTTCTATTTGATCTTCAACAACACTGATATACATTTTCTTTTGATCATCAACACTCATGTGCTTAAAAGCCTCATTACCTGCCAATATATCTCGAGCACGATTTCGTGCCATATCTTTTATTTTATTCGGGTCGTTCATAATGTAATCTTTGTTTTATGGATTAAAAGTCCCAGTTATCTTCTGCTGCTTGAAGTTCGTCCATATCGCCTTGATAATCATCGCTTCCGCTATTATCATGGCTACTTCCTCCTTGTAATTGGTTTTGAGCAATTATAAAGGCTTCTACATTTTTAACCATGGCTTGAAATTGATCTTCGCTAAACGTTGCTTGATTGTATAGAGCAATATCTAAAATAATGTTTCGTGCCGCATCGGCTATTGTTCTTAATGCCGACGTATTTGGGTAATAATTAAATTCTTCGGCACTAACGCTTTCAACAATATTCCATAAATCTCTAGATACACCATGACCTAATTGATCCCTCAATTCTTCAGCATTTATAATACCAATAGCATCTTCTAGATGTGCATACATTTCTGGAACAAATATTTTTACCATACCTGATGCTGCTCTAGATAAATTATGCTGTAAATCTGTAACGACTTGGTTAATACCTGTTTTAGAAACACGTAATGGGTCTTCGGCATCCTCATATTTGTCTATATATTTAATAACTTCTCCCATGTAAGTTTCCCAAAGTGGTAAGAATCCTTCATTGGTAACCATATCTGATATGGTATTGCCATTACCAATATTAAAGACTTGTTTATACCACATAGAACGCTCATCAAAAGATGTACGATTATCGCGCAACTGCATATAGTTATATAATCGTGTTGCTGTTGTTGTAGACTCTACATCTACTCTACCCATGGTAACGTACTTAAGAATGGTATCTGCGACTCCAAAAATATTCATTTCATCACCAAGAATCATAATGGCATATAATGACGCTGCATTTTGAATATTAACCATGTTAATAGTACCACCTGGTAAATTAAGCGGATCTAAAAATTGAAACGAGTTAACATGATCAAAATCATTAACCTCGTCATAATACACATTTTTAACTGGGTCTCTGGTGACATTTCCAGAGCTTTCAAGAACCTCACTTAGTGTATGCCATAAAATTGCATCTGTACTCATAATATTGTCTTTTATTAAATTGTCTTTTGTAATGCGATTAACTCTTCAAATTTACTTTCTGAAATGAGTCTAGCTTGCTCTATAATATTCGTGTAATCAAAAACACTACTCTCTTCTCCTAAAGCTTTCTTTAAACTTGCATTTTTATATTTTGCCAATTGATGAAAACGTATAATACCCGCTTTTTCGAATTTCTTGTTATACTTTGGGCCTATACCTTTTATAGCTTTATCAAAATCGTCCGCTGCTTCATCGTTTTTAAGAATGGGGTTAGCATCAGCATTTTCACCTTTATGAACGTATCCTATTTTCACTAAATAATTCACCATTTTTTGAGCTAATGCATCTTTATCTGTACCTCGTTTTAAATCTACTTTATCACTATTAATAAAGTCTACAACCAACTGATAAAGGCTACCGCTACTTTTAATATTATCTATATAATCTGCAATAACTTTTATAGGCTCGCCAGAATTATAACTTATTTCTCTATCTGAAAAATAGTTTTGAACACGTACTTTCTCTTTATCAGAAACATTTAGATTTTCTGAGGCAATTACCTTATCTACCAATACAGTATTAATGTATGATTTAACGACACCTAAAGCATCTAATATTTTTGCAGAAATACCTGATGTGTCTTTAACCTCATGCCCTACAATAGCGCGATAAGCTAGGTAGAAAAAGATACCTTCTTCTGATAAAACAGCCCGCGAAAAAGCATCTAACCGAGACGCATTAAGCTTTGAAGCTACTTTAACTAAAACACCTGTTTGCTTTTCTTTTTCAAGAAATGCTTTAATAGCATTTTTTTTGTTACTAGAATATTCCTCACCATTCTCCAATATACCGCTGGTAATAATGTCTACTTTTGAAGGAGGATCCATTGTTACAACCAAAATATTTAATTCGTAGATAGCTTCTTCTACCATAGCATCAAATGTTACAGATGATGGTGCTATGTAATAATTAGACGTTAATAAACTAAATGTCGTTTTGGTAGATGATGAAGCCGTACGGAGCAAATCACTCGTCCTGTCAATTTTCGGGTAATAAGTGGGTGTTATAGCCTTATTACTTATTACACTTTTAAAGGTTCCATTTTTTATCATAATTTTATTTTTATAAATTATATTGTAGCATTTTTAAGGCATCGAGTATATTAATTCTACCAAATCCAGATTTTTCATCTTTATATCGATTGGTATACTTATCACAAGTATGCTTTAAAATGTAAATAATGTCCTCGTTTTTAATATGCTTTCCTTTTTCTTTAGCGTAAGATTTTAGTAATGCTATAGTGCCACTTACAAAAGGTGATGCTTGAGATGTACCAGAAGACATGGCATAGCCATTGTTTAAGAATGTGCTATATACATTAACGCCAGGAGCTGTTAAAGATACATGACCTCCAAATGTAGAAAATGGCGCTACATGCCCAACATAATCTGAAGCACCAACAGCAATAACACCTTTTAATGCGCCAGGATAATACTTATCTTTTTTACCATCGTTTCCAGAAGCTGCAACTACACTAACGCCACTGTCTAAAGCATAAGCAATAATATCTTCATGGGGCAATCCGCCATCTTGATGTTTTATACCTAAACTCATGTTTATAACATCAGCACCCTGATCTACGGCATATTTAATACCTGCATCAATATCATCAATCAAACCAGCACCAACAATTTGATTATTGTCTTTTAGGGCACCTAAAACCTTTATAGGAATAATTTTACATTTTGGAGCTACACCAATAGGCATTTTTGTTCCTTTAGACGCTACAATACCTGCTACATGAGTACCATGGCCAACCTTATCATCTGGAATATCATCCATATCTAAAAAATCACCTACAAATTGTGATGCCCCATCTATAATATTTACAAAGTCTTTACTGAATTTAAATTGGTTATTAAATTCTGAATGATTTGTCTCAATACCAGTATCTAAAATGGCTATTTTAACACTAGGATGTCCCATGGTTATATTGTGTGCCTCTTTTAAGTAAATAGAATTATCTATGTATTTTGAACTCAAACTTTGTGAGTCTGAATATTGCTGATTAGGAATTTCACTTGTTGTAATTTGCCCTTGTTTTACAAAGGCAACTTCTGGTAAAACTTTTATATCTTCTATAAGACTTTGCGGTATATTGGGGTTATTAGTTAATAGTATAATGCGATATATTCTATTTAAATCATTTTTTAATTCTGTAGCAGACCACTGTGCCTCTTTTGGGCGATAATTATTGCTAACAAAAAAGTCGAGATTATATGTATTACGAAGTATGCGATCTATGGTAGGAACAAAATTTTTACTTACACCTCGCTTATTTTCAATCAAGTTTTCCCAATATTGAAATTGAGGAACTTGTTGTGTTTTATTTAGCTTTATGACAAGGTGTGGTTTCATGTTTGATAAAATTATGTTTCTTTTACAGTTTTGGTTTGGAGTATTGAGTTTATATTTTACACTATTGAGTTTTATTACTTATCCTAAATTGTAATGGGCTTAATCCTTCTTTTTTTTTGAATAATCGGCAATAATAATGTTGCGATGAAAAGCCTAAAACATCTGAAATTCTACTGATTTGCCAATTAGTTATAACAAGTAGATGTTTGCTTTTTTCTAATTTATATGCATTAACATACTCTGTGGGTTTAAGACCCGTGTATCGTTTTATTTTTTTGCTAAAGGCACTTCTACTCATGTTTAACAAATCGCTTAAGCGTTCCATATTAAGAGAATGATCATCTATATGCTCATCAATAACGGCTGCAACTTGTTTTAAAAAAATAGCCCTACTATCATCCTTATTTTTATGAGTCTTTACTAACTGAAACGTACTTTTAAGCTTTAAAAGGTATTTTAATAGTATCGGTATTAAAGATAAATCTATAAACCCTGCTCCTTTTTTAATAAAAGATTTAGTGTACCTAACCTTTAACTCTGTATCGTATATTGTTTTAGAAAAATCATTGTTAATTTGGCAATCGTTATTTATTAAAACAATATCAAAATCGTCATTAACCTTCTTAAAGTTAATAGGATTGAATGTCATACTGGTTGTCTCAAAACAAGAATAAAGATCGTTAGAAACCCGACCTACATGTAAAATATCTAATGCAACATGCTCTGCGCTTAATTGCATACATGTTAATGGTTGATCAAGGCTATTGACTAATATTGGATGCATCATATGCTCAATGAAATTCAATTAATTAAATTAGTGACTCTGCTTTATTCAGGTAGTTAGGGAAATATTTTGCAGTGGTATTATCACAAATTTACTTGGTAAAGCCTTCAAAAAAATAAGGTAAAACACCCTTTTGGTAGAGGTTTTTTAACTGATTCTAGAAAACTCACATGAGCGCTTTTAACGATATGATATTTAATAGACACGCTTTTGTAGATATACAAAACCACTCTTAATGACGATAAACGTGGTTTTAAGTTATGGAGATAAATAAAAGGTAACCCCAGAGCAAACCTTGGAAGCCAGGGGTTGAGATATTAAAACTAAATTCCGCTGAAAAAGCGGGATTAGTTCAACTTACAATATTGAGTACGTCTTACAAACTGCTCAAAATTGAGTTTCACTAATAAAATTATTACGCGTATATCTTGAACTTAGATTAGATTACTTTTTAAAACTGATTTTTTAGCTACATGAACTGTAAACGACGCTACAATATCATCTTTAATTTTTAAATGTACATCGTAATTACCTTTTTTGCTAAAACGGTATTTAAACATAATATATCCAGCTTCATCTATAATATTGGGTTTAACTTTTTCTAGTTTAAATCCTTTATTTATAACCAATTGAAAATCATTAATTTCAATACCATCTAAAGTTTTAAAACTAAAAATAATGTCTTTTTCTGTAGATACTTTAGTCTCTAATCGTTTTGGAGAAACGGGCCAAACATTATGCTTATATGAGCTGCTATAAATTAATGGCGCATCAACAAAGTCTGTTAAAGTTAAATTATTATCTAATAATAACCATTTATGATCTAAAGGATAATGACTTTTAGAAAATAATTCTGGATCCGCTAAGAAATAGCCGTTATTATAGTTTTTAAGAAATATATGGTTTTCTACCAAAAAAATACCGCTAGCCAAAGTAGCATCTACCAAATACCATGAGTTATTTAACCTTACAGCATTCCAAGAATGATTAGGGATGTCTATTTTACCTATATTGGTATTTACCGTTTTACTATAACCATTTACAATTTCACATTCTATATCTGCCAAAGTCGATAAGTGTTTTAATAAATAAGCATAGCCAGAGCAAATGGTTTTTTTGTCATTTAATAACCTTTTAAAAACCGAAGCCTTAACACGCGCATTCCAAACCGAAAAAGCATCTTGATTATTTTTATACTTTTTTCGTTTTCTAATGGTCTTTTCGGCAAAAGCATAATCACTTTCAATATTTTGACAAACCCAAGTATGTATAGCTCTAAACTTTTCAACTTTTGTATCTAAATCTTTTGTTAGCTTAAAGGCTAATAACGGGAGATTTGTTAATCTCGAATTATAATGTGTACTCGCAATACTATCTGCCTTTTTAAAATTGATATGTTTAAAATCTGAAGATTGTGCATTTAAAGACAAGCATAATAAGCAAACCATATATATGGACGTAACCGAATTTAAAAAATACCTTTTACTTTTTGCCATAACGAACGTTTAGATTTATAAACTTGATTAATTTCAACCTCGCCCATCAACTCAAAAGTATCATTAGACATGATAATATTTAAATGCTTATGATTTTCACTTATAACTATGTTTTGAGTTTCAAACCCTAAATAACTGCAAACCAAAACATCACCTACCTTTAGTGCTTTAGGAAAACTAAATTCGCCATCAAAATTTGTAGCAGTTCCTATTCCGGTATCTTTTAAAACAATATTAACACCAGGTAAAGGACCAGATTCATCAGAAATAACACCTGTTATTAAACTACTTTGTACAACATCTTTTTTAATGTTACTATTTTCAATATTATTTTTTTTCTGAATAATTTCTATTTTAGGCTCAGTACTTTGTGCCTGTATACTATGTAATGACATCATAGAGAAAAAAGCAAAACCAATAATTTTTAAATACTTAAAACCATTAGTTTCTTTATTCTTATTTAAGCTTGTATTGTATTCCTTTAATTGAAAATCATTAAAATATCCACAGGTTTTTCCTGTATTTTGTTTAAAATAAGCTATTAATTTTTCATCGCTCATACTTCTAAAATCAATAACGTTTTTTTTACACGACTTACAAAAGCCACCTGTTGTTGTTTGGTTAAAATTGCTGAATTTTTCTGAGCAAGGTTTGCTAATACTAATATTAAATTTTTGTTCCATGATATTTGTTTTTTAGATATCTCGAAACTACAAGTAACCTACAATATTTACAATCAAGATTGAGTAAACAGGCCTTATCAATGAGTAAATACAACTTTAAAAAAAATCCCGCCTTGGAGGGCGGGATTCATAAACTGGAATATCAAACTAATTAACATTAAAATATTATGAAAATTATTTCCAATTTACTCATGAAAAAAATTATATTTATTTAGCAGTATTTAAAAATTTAGGTTTTATAACAAGCATAGCCCAAGCCCAATTTTGAGTGCTTTTTACTCCTGGTATATCAGAAATATCACTTGGCTCAAAGAAATGAGAATACCCTCCTACTAACGTAAATTCTTTGAATTTTTTAGCTAGCACTAAATCTAACTCTGTACCTAAATCTCTACTTTCAAAAGCGTTAAAGTCAGAATGTTCAGTAAAGTAGTGTCCTGTTAAGGTCACAGCTACTCCAGAAATTTTTGTTTTATATGTTAACTGTAAATCTTTTAAACCTCCAGCATTTCCATGATTTCCTACATAGAATCTATCCATTAAACCATTGAATGCGTGGTTTGTACCGTATATAGGAAAGAACGCTGCTGAATCATTATTTCTCCCAGAAATAATTTCATAAGTTAAACCAATAGAATTAGCATCGTTCATTTTATAGTTAGCACCTAAACTAGCTAAAAAAGCTCCCTTAACATCTACTCCACCAATTCTTTCTCCCTCTTGAATGAAAAGATTAGAAGTTAATGATAAAGCATCTAATTTATAGTCGACATGTAAACCAGCTGTAATTAAACTAGATTTGTTAGAGTCATCTACATTAGAATCTTGAAAAGTATTTACTAACCCTAATACAGAAACGTTTAATTTATCATATTTTTTATTTGCTCTTACAAATACCATGTCTCTATAAGAAAATAATGCAGATGTATTATTTATTTCATCAATCGTAGTATTTAAAGCACCTCCTAAATCTAAACTATATCCATTTTTACTGTATTTATAAACAGCAGCATCATGAGTTCTTGCTTGTTGTGCCCATCCTAGTCCTCCTAGGATTCTTTGATCATCATAAGATAATGGTTGACGACCTATTTTTAAACTTGAAGATGCTCCAAGTTTTAAATCTGCCCAAGCTTCTTGAACCCTGAAATTTCCATTTCCATTAGTCGCTATTTGAGGTCTGTCTCCAAAAGCAAATACTTCTTGAAAACTAGTAAACACCGTGTAGGTTTCTGCTTTATATTTTGCCTTTAAAGCTGCTCTTACAGATGTTCTTAAAAAACCTTCATCTGCATCTGTAGCTGTTTGAGCAGGAAAAGAACCTCCAGTAAAATTACCTCCATTACCAAAGTATTCAGTACGTGGTCTAAATTCACCATCTAAAGTAAATTGTGCTTGTGCTAATTGTAAGCATCCTAGTAATAGCCCTAAAATTATGTATTGTTTTTTCATTTTCATTTTTTGTTATTAAATTGATTGTTAGTTATTTTAATGTTCTAAAAAATCTATTAAATGTTTTCTGTATTTATAATAATCGTCGTGTTCTAAAACAGACTTTCGTGTTCTAGGTCTTTCAAAATCTATATCTAAAACATCCCCTATTTTGGCTTTAGGCCCGCTTGTCATCATTACAACACGGTCTGCTAAAAATATAGCCTCATCCACATCATGAGTAATCATAACTGCTGTTATTTTTTCTTTATTCCATATTTCAATTAATATATCTTGGAGCTCTCCTCGTGTTAGAGAATCTAACATGCCAAAAGGTTCGTCTAATAGTAGCACTTTTGGTTTGATGGCGAAAGCACGAGCAATACCAACACGTTGCTGCATGCCTTGAGATAATTCCGAAGCACGCTTATTAAAAGCCTCTTCCAAACCAACTTTTTGTAAATAATATTTGGCAATATCATTACGTTGTCCTTTTGTAGCATGTGAAAACACTTGATTCACACCTAGCATTACGTTTTGTAAAGCCGTCATCCAAGGCATTAAACTAGGCGCCTGAAAAATGACACCTCTATCAGGTCCTGGCCCTTTAATATGCTTACCAAGAACCGAAATGTTACCACCAGAAATAGGGTTTAAACCAGCAATCATAGACAACATGGTTGTTTTTCCACAACCCGAATGTCCAATAATAGTTACAAATTCCTCTTTTCTAATCTGAAGATTCAAATCCTCTAGCACCACATAATCACCTTTTGGCGTGGGGTACACTTTTTTTAAACGATTTAAATCAAGCATTACATCGTTAGAAGGAAAACGCGTATTGGTAATACTCTTTGTTTTGTTTTCAATTATCGTACTCATCTTAATGCCTATTTAAATCGGTTAACAAAATCTTTCGGAGTCAATTCCGGAAGCACAAATTCTTCTTTAGTTTGAGATTTCCGCTCATCTCCAATATCCATTAAATATTCAATAATGGCATTTCTAGTCTTTTTAAAATTCGCATTATCATTCATTTCTGTCTTATCACGAGGGCGCTCAATATCAATTTTAAACTCAGGTCCCAACGTTGCATTTGGTCCAGGACGTAATGGTATAATACGGTCTGCCATATAAATTCCCTCATCCACGTCATTAGTAATCAACAATGCCGTACGCTTATCTTTTCCCCAAATATTTAAAATTTCATCCTGTAAATTACCTCGCGTTAAAGCATCCAAAGCACCAAGAGGTTCATCCATAATAATCATCTCAGGCTTCATAGCTAAAGCACGAGCCACCGATACACGTTGGCGCATCCCACCCGATAATTCTTTAGGGCGTTTATTAATTGCAGGCGTTAAACTCACCATCTCTACATAGTCTGCAACAATAGCGTTCAACTCGTTTTTACTTTTCTTAGGGAACGCCTCCTTCACTGCCATATATACATTCTGTCCCACCGTTAACCATGGTAACAACGAGTAGTTCTGAAAAATAACACCACGCTCATGGCTTGTACCCTGTACAGGCATACCTTTAAACAAAACCTCGCCTTTTGTAGGTTCCAATAAACCATTAATTAAGTTTACCAAAGTTGTTTTTCCACTGCCCGTAAACCCAACAATAGCAACAAACTCACCCTCTTCAATCGATAAATTAATGTTCGAAAGCACCTCGGTTTCATTCCCGCCTTGTCCGTATGTTTTATAAATATTATTTAATTCTAAATATGCCATTTTATTATTTTTTATTTCTTTTCGGGCGTTACCTTTTACTCATACCTGCCAGGTTTTAAAAACCTTGCAGGATCGTAAAAGGTCGAGCTTTCCGTTACAAGTCCTCACTCCTCCTTCGTCGGGCTGTGGGCTTTTCTCTGCAATCCCTAACGCGGGCAAATCCGCGAACTCCATGCTTCCAACTATTCTATATTGCTTCCGTTTTATCAAAACTCACCCAATTCTGAATCGTCAGCATCAATCGGTCTAACAAGAAACCAATAATACCAATCACAAACATGGCTACAATAATTTTCGCATTCGAGTCATTTGCACCATTTTGGAATTCCTCCCAAACAAATAATCCTAAACCGGGACTTTGCGCTAATAGTTCAATGGCAATCAGTACCATCCAAGCTACTGATAATGTAATTTTTAACCCTGTAAATATTAAAGGCAAAGACGATGGTAAAACCACTTTAAATATCTTTTGAAAATTCCCGAGTTTTAATACTTTGGCAACATTTATATAATCCTTATCTACAGATGATACACCCATTGCGGTATTTACCAAAGTCGCCCACATAGAACATAAACCAACACTAATAAACGAAATGGTAAACGAGCTATCCTCGCTAGAACCTATTAATAATGTTTTTACTATCATAAATACCAACAGATACCAAACAACTGGCGATACTGGTTTAAAAATTTGGATAAACCAGTTAAATGAACTTTTTAATGTAGGACTTAATCCTATAAAAATCCCTAGAGGAACAGCTATAATTAATGCCAATAAAAATCCTGCAAAAACCGTTTTTAAGCTTCTAATAATCTGGTCTACGAATGATGCTCTACCGGTATAAACAATAGCTTCTTTTTTTGCAATTATACCTTCGGCTATTTTAGTAGCGTTAACCCTATTAAACTCCTCGTTTTTAGCATTTAACGACCCAACCTTTAACGCAAATGCTTCTTTACTATCATTAATTAATTTATGATCACGTAATAACGATTGAAACGACCCCCAAACCTGTGTAGGAGATGGCAACGTGTTGGGTTGGCAAGTTTTATCTCCAGAAGCTATACACGAGGCAGTTGCATCTGCCGCGGCTTGCCCTTGGTCTTTTAAAGCTTTTTCAATTCTAAAATCGGCCTCAATATTATAAAGCGCTTTTGCTCCCATGTGCCATAATCCAATAAATAAAAATACAGAAGCAACCGGTACGATTGTTTTTCGTAAAAACATCCTAAAATCCTCTTTACTAAGCTTTCCTGTAAACAGGTCTTTAAAGGTGACAAAAAAACCTAATCCCACGAACTTGGTTACTTTTCCTAAGGTTAAACTCTGCTTCATAATTCTGGTATTTAAATTTGTTTAGTGTGTTTTTGTGTTAAATGAATAATATCAGTTCGAACAATTTATCATGTCTTCAAAATAATTCGAACTGACATGAATTTTATTGAACAGCTTTATCTTTATTACCAATTTTAAAACTATTGATGTATGAAATGGGGTCTTTAGCATCATAAGATGTACCATCAATAAAATCTGCGGTTGCTGGTTTATAACCATCTGTTGTTGGAATATCGCTTGCAGGAATGTTGCCTTCTTCAACTAAAAGCTTTGCCGCTTTGGTCCAAATGTCTGGTCTATAAATATCTTTAATTGTATTAGCATACCAATCTGCGGGCTTAGCTTCAGGAATTTGCCCCCAACGTCTCATTTGTGTTAAAAACCAAATACCATCAGAATAGAATGGATATGTAGCATTGTACTTATAGAATACGTTAAAATCTGGCATTTCACGTTTATCTCCTTTTTCAAATTCAAAGGTTCCTGTCATAGAGTTTGCTAATACAGCTTCTGGCGCTCCAACATATTGAGACATTGCCAATATTTTTACAGCTTCTGCTCTATTGCTTGGCTCGTCCAACCATTTTCCTGCTCTAATTAATGCTTTAGTTACAGCAATGGCCGTATTTGGGTAATCTTCAACAAATTTCTCTGTCATTACAAATACTTTTTCTGGATTATTCTTCCAGATATCATAATTTGTTACAACTGGCACGCCAATACCTTTAAAAACCGCTTGTTGGTTCCATGGTTCGCCTACACAGTATCCATAGATTGTTCCAGCTTCAAGCGTAGCTGGCATTTGTGGCGGAGGCGTAACAGATAGTAAAACTTCAGCGTCAATTTGTCCTTGTACGTTATCAGCCGTGTACATGCCAGGGTGTATACCCGCAGCGGCCAGCCAATATCTAATCTCGTAGTTATGTGTGGACACTGGAAATACCATGCCCATTTTAAAAGCCTTACCTGAGTTTTTATACGCATCAATAACTGGTTTTAAAGCTTCTGCTTTAATTGGGTGAATTGGTTTGCCATCTGCCCCTTTTGGTACGTTTGGTTTCATTTTAGACCACACATCGTTAGATACTGTGATACCATTTCCATTTAAATCCATTGAAAATGCAGTTACCAATTTAGCTTGACGGCCAAAACCTGCACCAGCAGCAATGGGTTGCCCCGCTAACATGTGCGAACCATCTAACTGACCATCAATAACACGATCTAAAACATTTTTCCAGTTGGATTGTGCTTCTACCGAAACAAATAACCCTTCATCTTCAAAGAATCCTTTTTCTTTGGCAATAGCTAAAGGTGCCATATCTGTTAATTTTATAAAACCAAAAGTTAATTGTGGTTTTTCAATATCTAATGTTTTTGTTTTTGAGGTTTCAGTAACCGCTACTTCGGCTACATCTTTCTTTTTGTCTTTACCGCCACAAGCAAACAGTAAAATTGCTACGGGTAACATCCAAGTTGTTTTTTTTAGAAGAGATTTCATATTTGAATTGCTTTTAGATTACTAAGTATTAATACTTAATTTTTTGACAAATATATAAGTAGTTATTGTTTTAGTTCATGATGTTAACCATATTCAAAACTCTTTTTTTACACAAAAAAACCTGTTATAAAACAGGTTTTTATTGTAATTTACTGATAAACATATTTTTATTTAAAATACTTACTTATTTTACATGCATTAATTTTATAGCAATGAGCTTCTCGTTTTTGAATATAAAGAAAATGAAGTCATTATATTAAGACAAAAAGGGATACACAAGACTGATTTAATGACACTTCGTATCTTTGAAATTAAAAAGGGCATTTAGCCACGGAATGCTGTGTGTTATTAAAAAAAGTAAAAATTGAACATTGTATTGAAAACAATATTAAAATTAATTCTTTTTGGAATACTAACTGTAGTAACCCAAATCGGTGGCATTCTATATTTAGTAAGCTTAATGGTTTCGAAAAAATGGATTAGAAAACTAAAATTTAAAACGTTAATAATATTTATAGCTTTATATCTATTCTCTACCCTTTTAATTGTTCCATTAATAGCACCCATTTTTGGACGTGAAAAAGTAAAACATTCTGAAAAAATAAGTCCTACCAACTATATGACGGTCTTATTAAACAGGAATTATGTAAGACCAAAGCTGAATGAATTATTGAGAAAAACTGCAAAAAATTTAAAAGAAACAGATATTGAAATTCATTATTTAGATACAAATTTTCCTTTTATAAATAAGTTTCCTCTACTTCCGCACTTGAGCCATAATGACGGAAAAAAAATCGATATCAGTCTAATTTATGAAACAGAAAACGGAATCATAACAAGCGGACAAAAATCTGTTAGTGGGTACGGCGTTTTTGAGCATCCAAAACCAAATGAATTTGACCAAAGTAAAAAGTGCATAAAAAACGGTTATTTTCAATATGATTACCCGAAATATGTAACTTTTGGTAAAATAAATAAAGATTATGTATTCTCTGAAAAAGGCACAAAAATTTTGATAAACAATATCTTAAAAAATAAAAATTTAGGAAAACTATTTATTGAACCTCATTTAAAAAATAGAATGAATTTAAACGATAGCAAAATAAGATATCACGGATGCAGAGCAGTAAGACATGACGATCATATTCACGTCCAATTGAGATAAAAAATACCGAACGCATAACAATGGCTATAGTTAATACGGGTTTTGGTACTTAACCCAAAGTTTAGAACTTTTAAATTAAGTTTACCTAATCTTTTTGATTTGGTTATATAAAGAAACAAAATAAAAAGCGATTTGTATGAACTCCTCGACTATGACAGTGATATACACAGCTCTGCGAGATAGCACACATCACCAGTTAAGTACAACTTCCAAATTTTCATGATACTGTGTATCTTTGAATTTAGAAACTACATTTAGCCGCAGGACGTTGGCAAGCATTTGACGCAACCTATTCAATCGAATTGCATCTATGAACTATAAAGTAAAATGGAACGGTATGAAAAAAATATTAATTTTAATAGTGACCATAACAATACTTACAAGTTGCTCTAATGACGATCATATTTCTAATCAAATAACTGGAAATTGGAAATTGATTGAAGCTAAATTTTATGGACTTGAAGGCGGAAGTTCTTCCGAAGGCTCGATTGATTATTCGGAAGAAAATATTATTTATAATTTTCAGTCAAACGGAACTCTTGTCGTATCTGGCAGAGAAAACGCTGGACATACGAATGGTGAATATGAATATTTTTTCGGTGAAGACCATTTAGGAGGAAATAATGAACCTAAAATTCTTTTGGTTAAAATTGATGAATCCAAATGGACTTATGATTTAACAAATGATAAAATGACATTAGGAAAATCTTATGTTGATGGTATTAATTTAGTTTTCGAACGAAAATAAAAAACGATTTGCCAACACCGTATATGCTTAAATCACGTAATTAATTTTTTATTTGGGTAAATAATGTCCCTTTACGAACAATCCCACCTGTCTTGCATCACATTGTCCCGTTGTCTCGCCGATTACGCTGCCCTGCGCAACAAACATCAGTTACTAAATGCAAGCACAACAGACTAAAACGTATATTTTCGTTATAACAAAATATTAAAATTATGAAAAAAATACTATTATTTTCTGTGTTCACAGCGCTCTTATTTGGATGCAATATGAATGCGAATAAAGAAGAAAGAATACAAAAACTCGAAATTGAACTGCGAAAGTCATCAAAAAAAATAAATGAACTCGATAAAAAAATTGAATTGAAACAAACTAATAAAACAATTACAAGAGAAAACAATATGAATTTAGGAGCATTTTCAATAAGTCTTAATGTAAAAGATATTAATGTATCAAAAGAATTTTACAAAAACCTTGGCTTTGAGCAACTAGGAGGAGATTTAGCAAAAAACTATCTAATAATGAAGAATGAAAATTCAGTAATTGGATTGTTTCAAGGTATGTTTGAAGGAAATATTTTAACTTTTAATCCAGGTTGGGATGAAAACGGAAAAGACACCGATACTTTCGTTGATATTAGAAAAATTCAGCAAGAATTAAAAAGTAACGGAATTAATATTGGTACTGAAATAGAGAAAAACACTTCTGGCCCTGCAAGTTTTATGGCAACTGACCCAGACGGGAATGTAATTTTAATTGACCAACATAGGTAATAATATTAAATAAGAAAGAGATATACAGTTATTTAATTATATCATGAGGATATTCCAAACTACGATTTTGAAACCTAAGAATCGTATCTTTTACGACAATGCCTATATTTACATTGATAGCATTGGTAATAGTTTCATTTTTTTTCCAACATGTTCTCCCTCCTACCACAGAAGGCAAATGAGTCATTAATGCAGCCGAGATAGACCTTGAAGCACTTTCCCAAAAATAGCTAGGTGTATGATCTACGGCATAGTAATCAATGTTGTTAATAGCTATTATTGGGTTTTTAAATGTAGTGGGTTTTGCAAAATAAAATCCCATCCCCTCATCACAGCTAACATCAATAATAAGCGACCCTCGTTTTAACATATGTTTTTCTTCTTCTTTTACATAATCAATAGGATTATCAGTATTTTGGTAAGTTCCATTAATGATGATTTCAGATGCTTTAATTAACTCCAACAAAGGTCGTTCTGATCCATCATGTTCAACAACAATCATCCTAGCCTCATTCCTGTTTCCTTTTCTAATTCTGGTGTAATGCACATCTAAAATTTCTTCTCTAACCTCTTCATCTAGTCGTTGCACGCAAATGGTTATATCTCTATAACCATGAGCTTTTAAAGCATAAATAGCGCCTCTGCTTACAGCTCCAAAGCTAAAAATTAAAACTTTACGTTGGTTTCCATAATGCCCGTCTATTCCTTTTAATTGAAGCGCATGGATAACAGCGCTATACCCTGCCATTTCATTATTTTTATAAAATGTATGTCTCCCTTTTTGACCATTAGAATGCCACATATACATGTCTTCAAAAGCAATTAAAGTCAATTTTTTATCTATAGCAATTTGAGTAATTTCTTTTTGTTGAGCACAATGTGGATAACCCCAAATAACACCTCCCAGCTTAACTTCTTTTAAATCTGCTAAAATAGGTTTGGCTATAATAACATTTCCAATGTCTGATAAGATTTCGCTTCGTGAAGCTATTCCTCCTGTTAAATCACAAATTTCTTCATCTGAAATATGAAAAGGAACTCCATACCCTTTTTCAAAAATTAATTGTTTACGAATGTTCTCGGGAAGTCTATCTAAATGTTCTGGATGTATAGGTAAACGTCTCTCGTCTTCTTTTTTTGAAGTTCCGATGACACCCATTTTTAAAAAAGTCATATTTTTTGAATTGAAACAAATTGCAGAGTAATGACATTTGCAAAGCGTAAGATTAAAATCACTGCTGTAAGCTCTCTGCTAGTAATCAGGCATTAAATTGAATACTAGAGTTTCATGAATCAAAATAAGCTTAAACAATTCGCTTAAGTTGTACGAAGGAATAAAATTAATATCAAAAGATAAATAATATTAGCACAAAGATACCTTTAAATGCAGTATTATTAAGTATAATACAAAGAAATATCTTAAACGGCAACCATCTATTTTTAGATTAAATTATCAAAATAAAAACATTTACGATTAATTATTAAGTTCTCGTCTACATCGAAAATCTTACGGATTTTTCTTTGGCTCGTTTACTTTTGTTAAATTCAAAAAAAAAAAAAAATGAACAATAATTTAGAAAATGAAATTAGAAATGTTCTAAACCAATGGTTACAAGCATTTAATAACAATAATTTGGATGCATTAATGGATTTATATGATCCCGAAATTAATTTAAATCTTTAATTTATATAAATTATTTCCGTTCATTATTAAACATAAGCTAAATGTCAATCCGAGAGATATTAAATATAACCGAGCATAGACCGTGGAAAATACCGACTGAAAGTTGGAAATTTTACCAAGAGTGGAATAATGCCATATTTCTTCATTGGCAAGTAGAGTTATCCGAATTAAAAAAGTTTGTTCCAAAGGAACTTGAAATTGACCTTTTTGATGGAAAACCTTGGGTTTCTGTTGTTGCATTTACAATGGAAAAGATAAGGCCGAAAAACTTACCTACTTTTCCTCCAATTTCAAATTTTGATGAAATTAATATCCGAACTTATATAAAATCAAATAATAAAACTGGAGTATATTTTTTGAGTATTGAAGGTGGAAAAAAATTATCTTGTAAAATAGCAAAAAGTATGTCTGAACTTCCATATAGATTTTCAGAAATAAAACGAACTGAACACCAATACAAATCTAATAATTTGGAATTCAATGATACATTAAATATAGAATTTGCTGTTGGAAAAGAAATTACGAAGAAAACTGAATTAGACCAATGGTTAACTGAAAGATATGCTCTTTTTCAAGATGCAAAAAAGTCAATTAACGAATTTGAAATCCATCATTTAGAATGGGAGGTTAATGAAATTGACTTGAAAAATTTAGAATTCAATTACTCAAGATTTAACAAATTAATTAAAAGTGAACCAAACAAAATTCAATATTCTAAAGGCGTACAAGTTGTTGCTTGGGGAAAGCATAAAACAGAGCGTAGTACGAACCATAATGATTAAAACACTCTTATCTTTTGTTTTTATTTTTAGCTTGATTAGCTGTAAATCAAATACCGTATCAGCTAATTATCTTGGGCAACCCTACCCCAATTCTATTCCAGTAATTTTTGCGCCAGACATAATATCCAAAAAAGGTAGATTAGAACATGGTATTTCATTTACACCAGATACACAAGAAGTAGCATTTGGTATCCTAAACAAAGACGATTATAGTGGACAAATACTTTATTCAAAGAAGATTGATGAAAATTGGATAACGCCTATTATTTTTAAATCATTAAAAGGTGAAAGTGTATTTCTTCCCTATTTTTCACCAGATGGAAAATCTATGTTGTTTGCAAAAAATAGATCTAATGCTAATAATGGTATTACTGATATTTGGATTTTAAATAAAAACAGAACTATCTGGAATCATCCTAAAAAAATAAATATACCTATTAGTACATTATCGAGAGAAGCTTCAGCATGTTTAACATTAGACAATACCATTTACTTTTCATCAAACAGAGATGGAAATGGATTAGCTAATCTATATTTTTCTTCTCTTGATAGTGGGCAGTATTTAAATACAGAACGTATAAATTCTATTAGTTCAGCCCGAGATGAAGAAAGTATCTTTGTATCTCCCAATGCGGATTATATAATTTTTAGTAGATATGTAACAAATAAAAATGGACCAGATTTATTTATTAGTTATAAAGATTCTCAAAAAAAATGGATTAAACCAACAGTATTAGATTCAACAATAAACACATTAAATTGGGAAAGAAGGCCATTTATATCTATTGATAATAAATTTATGTTTTTTACCAAATTGACTTTAAATCATTCTGGCATAGTGGAATCAGATATTTATTGGGTAAATACAGAGAAGATTTTTAAGCCATTTGTTTTTAATCCAATAATAAAAAAGGTCATAAAAGTTGGTAAAAAAACAGCATTAGAAATCCCATCAGATTATTTTAAGGATATAGATAATGAGAAATTAACGATTAACTTTAACAATCAAAATACGGAATGGGCTATTTTTGACAAAGAAAAAATGATTTTAATAATAAATCCAGTCGAAATTGGTGAGTATGACTTAGTATTTACTGCTGTAGATAAGTTTTCGAATCAAACTAATGACAAAATAAAAATTATAGTTAAAAAATGAAAACAGTTATAATTCTTGGAAGCTCAAGAAAAGAAGGCGATACCTCTAAAATCGTTAATAAACTTATAGATAAATCTAATTGGGATTTAATTGATCTTAATGATTACAAAATAAGTTATTATGATTATGAGCATCAAAATAAAAATGATGACTATTTACCTTTAATGAGACAGCTAATTGAAAAATACGATAAATTCATTTTTGCAACACCTGTATATTGGTATTCAATGAGTGGAATAATGAAAGTGTTTTTTGATAGAATAACAGATTTATTAGAAATTGAAAAAGATTTGGGTCGAAAATTAAGAGGTAAAAACATGGCCGTAATTAGTTGTTCTTTAGGAGGTCATTTAGGAGAAAATTTTTGGCTTCCATTTTCTCAAACAGCAAGTTATTTAGGCATGAAATACCTTGGAAATATTCATGTTATTGAAAAAGAAGCAGACATATCTAAATTAGAAATGTTTATTAAGCAAATTGAAAAATAAAGTGCTTATAAAACTATAACTAACATTACTAAAAGAGAAAAACGCTATCAGAATTAATATCTACTTTTATAGAACCTGATTTTGTAAAAATCAATTTGAATCCTTCATCTTCTATTTTAGACGCCGAAAATTCAAAATTTTTAGATTTGATAACTAATTTATCAGAACGGATTACACGCCAAAAAGGTATTTGCGAATCAACAGTGTCATTTTCATAGCGTTCAGCAATTTTCTTAATAGCATTTCCCGTTCGCATAGGGCAAGTTACATCTGTGCCAAAATCTTTAGTTAAACCCCTTGAAAGTGTCTCTATTGTAGCTATAGAACCCTTCGGAATCAATTTTATGAGTTCTTCTACAGATTCAGCAGATGGGTGGAGCATTTTACCTTTCCCATAAAATTTTTCCATCTTAATTGGAATATCAACTATTTTAGATTTAATCATGTTCATATTTTTTATATAATTTAGAGGTAATCCAAGTACCAACAATCATTTCTAGCCAACTTAATGGTAAAGTTATCCATAAAATATGCCAACTAGACATTCCCATATTGGCTATAGCAATCCAAAAGACAACAAAAATAGCAATCCAAACTATAGTGCTTGAAATTAAAACTGATCTATTGGAATTACCAAAAACTTCTGAATAAAGCCAAAAAACAAAAACTAGAATACCTGTTAAAATAGTATCCCAAAAACCCCAAATAGCAAAAATGGTAAAATCCATATCTACAATACCCAATTTATTATCAAAAAACAATTTTACTCTTGGCATTACAAAAATAAAATAGCGAAAAACTTCAGAAATGTTAATCCAAATACTTGTTATAAAAGTAATAATAATAAAGTGTTTAAAACGGAATGCTTTGGGAGTCATAATTAATCTAGCGCTAAAATTTGTTTTATGTTTTTAAAAATTAGTATTGGTGCTTTAACCTGAGGTACAGAACGATATATAGCAACAGACTTTTCTAAATCACTTAATTTTTCAACCAAATCTATGCTGCGCTGAGAAAATTTAGCAAATCTTAAGTCTTTTGGATTTACTTTATTTTGATCAATAAGAAAATCTATTTTTTTATTGCAACGGCAAGGATTTTTAGGATTTGCTAGTCCGCATTTATTATTTAAGAAGTTTCTAATTTTAGCTCTAGAGCGGGATAATTTTTTTCTAAAATTTTGAGACGTAATTGCCATAATTTCAGAGCCTTCAATACTATCAAACTCTAGTATTTCAGACAATATATAAACCATTCTATCGGGAGCATTTAAACAGAGTAACAAACCTTGTGTGCAACTTATTTTCACTTCTTCTTCTAAAAGTGCAAGTTCACCTTCGTTCGCTGTATATCGTATTGTTTCGGAATGCCCAGCAGCAATCAAGTTTGCATAATCATCAAAAGGCATCGCAAAACCCTTGTTTTTTTGACTTTTATAGGTTAATAAATAATTAGTTGCAACTCTATAAACCCATGTCATAAACTTACTTTTATGGTTAAAAGTGCTCAAATGAGTTATAATCTTAATCAATATGTCTTGTGTTGCATCTTCTGCATCCTCAGGATAAAGCAGCATTTTTAAAGATAGGTTATAAACATAATCCTTAATTTTTAAGACTAATGCTTCTAGTGCTTTTTTGTCGCCAGAATTAGCTTTTTCTGCTAAATTTTCTATAGTTTCTTTCATATCTCTATTAATTAGACACGCAAAAGATACGAAGTGTGACAATCAAGATGTAAAAATCAACTTATAACAAACTCAAAATATTGAAAAAATTAAGAAAGTTTATTAAAATAGAATTTGATCTTGATAAAATAAAAAGTTAAATTTTTATATTTGACTGAGTCCATAAATCTAAATAGAGTATTTAAATAAATATCAAAAATGATACATAAAAAAAAAGCCATGTTAATAATAGATATGCAAAAAGGCTCTTTTACAGATAATACCTCCAGATTTGATACTGATGGAGTTGTTGCTCGAATAAATCAACTTAGCTCAATTTTTAGAGCATTGAATTTGCCAGTAATTTTTATTCAACATGATGGCACAGGAACTGGCCAGTTTGAAAAGAGCTCAACCGAATGGGAAAATTTGGATGAACTCATTGTTAAACAGACCGATATTTTAATTGATAAGTATGCAAATGATGTTTTTTATAAATCTAAACTTCAACACAAACTAGAAAGTCTCAATGTGAACGAATTGTTCATTACAGGTTGCGCAACAGATTTTTGTGTGGAATCTACAATTCAATCAGCTTTGACTAAAGATTATAATATTACCGTTATAGCAGATGCACATACAACTGGAGACCGTCCTCATTTAAAAGCAGAGCAGGTAATAGAACATTATAATTGGGTTTGGCAGAATATGATACCAACAAAAGGGAAAGTAGACGTGAAAACAACAAAAAAGATTAAATCAAATATTTATATTTGATTTAGTATAAATCTACAAGAAATTGCATAGCTCCTTAATTTAGCTTTTAAACTGGAGTCGTTATCTAAGAAAATTTTATGAATTTAATATAGTATCTATTTTTTCAAACCAATCATTAATAGATGTTTCATTAGTATTTATTGCTATACTCTTATTTCCGTATGGTTCATATATACGGGTATGAGTAACAGAAAAGAATCCAACGGTTGGCGTTAAACTTGCGCTTGCCAAATGCATAATACCATTATCGGCAGTAATAAAAATACTAGTTTGTTTAATAATAGCAGCCATTTCGTGAATATCTGTACTATAGATATGAGGTGCTTTAAAATTTATTTTAGAAATATTTTCTACGGGTAACATTTCTATAATATTATAATCTGAATATGCTGTTTTTAACTTTGTATAAAAGGTTTCCCACCAATTTTCAGAATAACATTTATCTCTGGTAGCATTGGTATAAATACAGATTGTTTTTTTATCATTATTAACCTTATCCCTTAGCATTATTTTCCCTTTCGCGATTTCAGAGTCACTTAGATTTATATTTAAAAGAGGTACAGTTTTTTGATGGTCTGCATAACCTAACTCTGATAAATAATGTCTTAAATTGTAAATAGGATATTTAGAAATATGCTCAAAATCTTGATATGTTTTTTCTGTGTTTTGGTGAATATCTCCAAATACTTTATGCGTCGCTTTTGCATATTTAGTAGATAAACGCCCTGAAGATGAATTTTTATCACCATTTATAACCAAGTCATAACGCTTACTCTTTATTTTAAGCCAACAAAGACCGTACTTAATTAAATGGTTAAAAGGTTTTCTAGGAAGTTTTATAATGGTGTCTATGCAGGTATAATTTTTAAATACCGCTTCTGCAACATTACCTTTTACAAATAAATCTATTTTACAATTAGGAAATGTATTTGTAAGTTCTTGTACTAATGGTGTAAGTAATAATTGATTTCCTAACCGTTGATTAGGTCTGCAAATTAGTATTTTTTTTATATCATTTAAACTGTGTAAACTTGTTTTAGGCTTTGATTGCGACTGACCAATATGTTTTGTGAGCCGTCCCATAATCTTGGTTCTTAGCTTATTTACGTAAAATAAAATATTCATATCGGGGCTTTTAAAAGTAAAATATTAACTCCGGGTGATTCTTGTTTTAAGAACACGTTTAGTGTTAATAAAATAAACGCCCGTAAGTAATACGATAGCTGCAAAAATAGATTGTAACGAAATATATTCATCTAAAACCCACCATCCTAAAACCAAAGCAATAATGGGGTTAACATATGTGGATGTTGCTACTTTTTCTGGAGAAACTTCTTTTAGTAAATAATTAAACGATGTGAAGGCTATAACACTTCCAAAAATAATAAGTCCAAGCATAGACCATTGCACGTTGGTCGTCCAATTTACTGGGTTTGACCAAGTTTCTCCAAGGCTTACACTAACAATAGCCAGCATAATACCACCTATAAGCATTTGGTATCCTGTATTTACAAAATGGTTTTTAGGCAAATTAGCTTTTCCAACAAATATACTAGCGTATGCCCAGCTTAACATGCATATAAAAATAGTAATCATACCTTTTAATTGCCCTTCTTGACTAATAAGTTCTTTTTGGCTTACTAAGAGGTAAATACCAATAAATCCTAAAAAAACGCCTATGTAAGACATAGCGGCTATTTTTTCACCTTGTAAAACACGTAATAGTATAAGAACGACTAAAGGTTGTGCAGAGATTTCTAAAGCAGTAAATCCGCTATCTACATATTTAAGTGCCCATACAACAACACCATTACCAAAAGTTAAGAATAAAAACCCTGCAATGGTAACATTTTTAAGCTGTTCTTTAGTAATAGATATATCTAATTTTAAAATTTTGGCTATTACAAATATGATTAAGCTAGCAACAATAAACCGAATGGAAGCTAAAAAAAAAGGAGGTAATTCTGTTACAGCTATTTTGTTTAATAAATAAGTAGAGCCCCAGATAACATAAATAGCAAAAAAGGCTAATATGATAAGAACCGTTTTACGCGATGCACTCATAATTCGCCTTAGATGTTATAATTTAAAGAATTTTTTAGTTAGATTTTTTTTACTCTAACGGCATTCATTCCTTTTTGTCCGCGTTCTAACTCGTAAGTTACTTTGTCATTTTCCTCAATAGGCTCGAGGGTTCCGCTAACATGAACAAAATATTTTTCTTGATTAATGCTATCAATAATAAAACCAAAACCTTTAGAGTGGTCAAAGAAAGATACTTTCCCTTCTTTGTTTGCTGGCTCTTCCTCTTCTCTGTCTTCCTTTTTTGGAATACCTAATTCAATGGTTTCTGCCTCTACCTTTTCACGCATTGCTGGATCTGGTGGTGTATCCGTTAAATTACCGTTGAAGTCTACATAAGCAAATTGGATACCTTGAGGGTTCTCTTTAGCTTCAGCTCTTCGAGCGTCTTTCTTTTTTTGCTTTTCTTCTCTCTTCTTTAAGCGTTTTTTTTCTTTTTCAATTTTGTTAAATGTGACTTGAGATTTTGCCATAGTTTAAAATACGTACTGTTTTAATTGTAAATTAATAATGCACAAAGATACGCCTTATTTTAAGGATGTTATAATTATATGTGCGTAAAATATTAACACATATTAATCTTCTGGTGGATAACCATTAATTTGCTCAAAAACTTCATCAAAATTTGAGCGTAAATACGAGTTAAGTTTTTTCCTGTAATCACCTTTTAGCCATTCTACGAAGTTAAACGTACTTTTACTAATGCATTTTGTATAACGTTTAATTCTAAAATCAATATCATCACCTAACATTTTTGCTAGAGCAATCGCATCGTATACATCTTCACTATTCTCTATACACATGTAAGCATGTTGCTCTATAGATCGCTCTAAAACGACTTTTGAAGATTCACCATTTCTAATAGAATTTACATAAGTTTTCTGTATATCAAAATGGATATCTTTAGATTTTGAAAATTCTGCACGTAAAGCATCAGGCATTTCATATCTGAAATTATTCTCTAACTCATCATCCGTTAATATAGAATCTAGATAATATGTTGGGGATTTAAAAATACGTTGCCAATCTAGATTATCTCCCCAAGGACCAAATCTATGAAAGTTATTCCCCAAATCTATAACAGAGAAAGTCTTTTTGTCTTTAAGAATACGAGAGCCACGACCAATCATTTGGTAATACAATGTTAACGATTTTGTTGCTCTGTTTAAGATAATGCTTTCTACCGTAGGCTCATCAAAACCAGTGGTTAAAATACTTACTGATGTTAAAATAGCTCCTGGAGTTTTCTTAAACCATTTTAATATAAGTTCACGTTCTTTTTTTGTATTGGTGTTATCTAGATGTGCTACAGGATACCCTGCTCTTTTAAAGGTATCATAAACATGCAAAGATGTATTGATACCGTTATTAAATATAAGTGTTTTTTTGTCTTTACATCGTTCTTCATAAGCTTGTAAAAGCTTAGATAGCATGTCGTTATCTGTATATAAATCTTCTGATGATTTAACGGTGTAATCGCCATTTGCACCAACAACCAAAGATGTTAATCCTACATTATAACTAAACATTTCTGCTCGTGCTAAAAACCCATTATCTATTAAAGATTCTATACTTTCTCCAACAATTAGCTCGTCATAATTATCGGTCATTGGTAACTCTATACTAGAACTCAAAGGCGTTGCCGTAACTCCTAAAATAAAAGATTTACTAAAAAACTTAAATAATTTTGTAAATGAGTTATAATGGGCCTCATCAATAATAACCAATCCTATATCCGAAATATCTAATTTGTCATCATTAAGCCTGTTATTTAAAGTTTCCACCATGGCAACAAAACAACTATAATTTGCTTGGTCACTTAAATCGGCCTTACTATCTACCACCTTGTTCATAACACCAAATTCTGTAAGCACGCTAGAGGTCTGCCTACATAATTCTATACGGTGTGTCATCACCAAAACCTTTTTTTTGTGGTGTTTTAAATATTGCCTAACGATTTCAGAAAATATAACTGTTTTCCCCCCTCCTGTTGGTAGTTGGTATAGTAAGTGGTAGTCTTCAGGAGATTCTTCAAAACTTTTAAAAATTTTATCAATGGCTCCTTTTTGATAGCTATATAAATCTTTACCTGCTTTTCTTTCTTCTAATTCTGTGTTTGAAATGGACATAAATAAAATTTTGCAATGTGCAAAAATAACATCTTTAGTGGGTTTATTGGGCATGATTGCCATGAAATTATTAAAGGATGTTAAATGTTTTAATTAATTGAGTCGTTAAACACTAGATATACATAAGTTTAGCTTTCGTAATCAGATTATTAGCAAATAGATAAAACACAAATACTTTTTTTATTTTCATTTTTTTTAATCAAAAAATTAGTTGATTTATAACTTATCGTCAGAAATTAAAAAGAATGAAAAAGGTTAAATGCATTCTATTTAATGAAAAGTAATTTATACATTTACAACTCACAAACCCTTACATTATGGAGATAAACGATAAATCTAGAGTTACAAGCTATCAAGCAAACTCCAAGCGTTATAACAACATGATTTACAAAAGAACTGGTAAAAGTGGGGTTTTGCTACCCGCGTTATCTTTAGGTTTGTGGCATAACTTTGGCTTTGTAGATAATTTGCAAAATGGTAGGGATATTTTAAGAACAGCTTTCGATTTAGGTATTACACATTTTGATTTAGCAAATAACTATGGACCTCCTTATGGCTCTGCCGAAGAAAATTTTGGAACCATCTTTAAAAATGATTTTAAATCTTATCGAGATGAATTATTTATAGCAACCAAAGCAGGTTATGATATGTGGCCTGGGCCCTATGGCAATTTTGGTTCTAGAAAATATTTAATATCTAGTATAGACCAAAGTTTAAAGCGTATGGGGCTTGATTATGTAGATATATTTTATCATCATAGACCAGACCCAGATACACCTCTTGAAGAAACCATGGGTGCTTTGGCTGATATTGTTAGGCAAGGAAAAGCTTTATATGTTGGTATCTCTAATTACAAACCCAATGAAACTAAAGAAGCTGCTAAAATCCTTAAAGATTTAAAAGTCCCTTTTATTTTACATCAAGCTCGTTATTCTATACTAGATCGCTGGGTAGAAGATGGTCTTTTAGAAAACTTAGAGCAACATGGTGTGGGTTGTATTGCTTTTTCTCCCTTAGCCCAAGGTATGCTTACTAATAAGTATCTTAAAGGTGTGCCAAAAAACTCAAGAGCGGCAAAGGATTTAACGCATTTAAATCCAGAAACGGTGACAGAACATTTAGATAAAATTCAACATTTAAATATTATAGCTAAAGAACGCGGACAAAAATTATCGCAAATGGCTATTGCTTGGATTTTAAGGCAACCCCAAGTAGCATCTGTTTTGGTGGGAGCTAGTTCTGCAAATCAGTTAAAGGATAATGTTAAGGCTCTCGATAATTTAGAGTTTACTTACCAAGAGTTAAAATTAATTGATGACATAGTAGCCTAAAATAGAGTTCGTATAATTACTCTTTAACTACAATAATAGTGGCTTTAACACCTGTAGCTAAATTCCATTGGTTTTGAGAAACCAATCTGCCAGCATCATCTACTACTCTAAACTCTGCCGTGTTGGGTCCAGACCTGCCTTGGTTTAAAGCTAAAAAATCTATTTTATTAAAACCTTTTTGTAAGTCTAATTTAAAGCCTTTAAAGCCTCCAGAAAGAAAAACTCTGGCATGTATAACATCATCATTAACGAGAACTTGAATAATATCGCCATCTACAAAACCATGGTCTCTGTACACAACATTTACAAACTTAGCGTTACTCTTAAAATCACCAAAGTATTGATCTGTTTGACTTCCATTACGCTTTTCTACCTCTTCTGGACTTAATTTTAAGTTTTCTAGATTTTTATTTAATTGCTTAGAATACAGTTCTCCGGGGTTGCCAAATTTCTCTTCAGGAAACATAGATAACTCTTTTTTGGGTGCATTTAAATTTGGAGATATACTAGGTCTGTTCATACCAAAAGATTGGTTTGTTTTAGCATCTGGTTTTGATGGTTTTAAAGGAATAACATTTGGGGTTTCTTTTTTGTTCTCTATAGCAGGAATAGATATTGATTTATTTTTATTATCTAATTGCGCATAGCCAAAAACCGAAAAAATAAGCATTGCTATGTTTAGAATATAGATTCGCATAAATGTGCTATTATAGTGTTGTATTTAATGCTGCTACGCTCAAATATATTTTTATTTGTTAATGTAGCTAATCATTATATAAATATTTAATATTTGTTTAACAAAAACTGTTCCTAAAGTATATAAAGTCGTTTAAAATAACTAATACTATCGTGTAATATTATATTTAATAACAATTCTTGTTTGAAATCACTGTAAAAAAAGGTGTTTTATTACGGTTGTTTTAAATGAGAAATGGTATAAGTAGCAAAACAACTAATTCATGGTATTGTTTTTGTGATTTAGGGTTTTATTAACATTTAAAAACTATAATTTATGAGACACTCAAAATTAGTGCCCGAAGTTAACGCAGGATCCATGGCAGACATTGCGTTTTTATTACTTATTTTCTTTTTGGTAACAGCAACTATTTCTTCAGACGAAGGTATAAATCGTATGCTGCCTAAAGAATGCCCACCAGGTATGGATTGCAGTAACTCAATACACGAACGCAATATTCTTAGAATCCATGTTAATAATGAAAATGATATTATGATTGAAGATGATGTTGTAAACATCAAAGATTTAAAGTCTATAACCAAAACGTTTTTAGACAATAATGGAGATGGAACTTGCTCCTATTGTAATGGCTCAAAAGCAACTTCGGCTTCCGATAATCCAACAGAGGCCGTTATATCGTTACAAAACGGAAAACAAACTACTTATAAAAGATATATTGAAGTGCAAAACGAAATAACAAAGGCTTATTATGAACTACGCCATGGTTATAGTATGCGCGTATTAAAAAAACTGCCCGAAAATTTATCAAAAGAAGAACTCAAACAAGTAAAAGAGGCTTACCCGCTTATCCTTTCGGAAGCTGAAACAAAGTAACTGTATAATATGTTAGAAGTCTGTATAATTAATAACCTTCATGCTGTAAAAATCATGAAGGCTATTTTTTGTCGTATAATAACCAATATTCGTTGCATGAGTAACCTATTTATTTTAAAATCATATTTCTAATTATTTAAATATTAGAAACCATCTACCTTTAATAAGAAATCAAGTAAAATTCAATAATACAACTTTACAATGTTTTTGTACCTTTGTAAGGCGTATTTTCAAAGTAAAGCTCCATGAACACGATACCTAGCGTAAATTTAGAAGATTTCACATCTAACGACCCTGTTACAAAACAAGACTTTGTAAACGATATAGGAAAAGCTTTTGAAGATATTGGCTTTGTGGCGTTAAAAGGACATTTCTTAAACGAACAATTAGTAAGCAATTTGTACAGTGAGGTAAAACACTTTTTTGATTTGCCTACAGAAACTAAACAAAAGTATGAAATACCAGGTATTGGTGGGCAGCGTGGTTATGTGTCTTTTGGTAAAGAAAGTGCTAAAGGAAAAAAAGAAGGTGATTTAAAAGAATTTTGGCATTTTGGACAATATGTAGATAATAATGATGCGCTTAAAAAAGCGTATCCAGAAAATGTACAAGTTAATGAGTTGCCAGAATTTAACAACATAGGTAAAGAAGCGTATAGTATGCTAGAAAAGACTGCTAAATACGTATTACGTGCATTGGCGTTATATCTAAATTTAGAAGAAACCTATTTTGACACCTATATTCATAACGGAAATTCTATCCTACGCCCTATTCATTATCCACCCATACAAGTAGAACCAAAAGATGCCGTACGTGCTGCGGCGCATGGCGATATTAATTTAATTACTTTGTTAATGGGTGCACAAGGCCGTGGATTACAAGTGCAAAACCTTAAAGGCGAATGGATTGATGCCATTGCAGCGCCTGATGAATTAATGATTAATGTTGGTGATATGTTATCAAGACATACTAATAATAAATTAAAATCTACAATACACCGTGTTATAAACCCTCCTAAAGAACTTTGGGGCACATCCCGTTATTCTATACCGTTTTTTATGCATCCCATTAGTGAAATGAAACTGGATGTTTTACCTAATTGTATTAATGAGGAATCTCCAAAAGCTTTTAATGATATTACTGCTGGCGCTTTTTTAAATGAACGCTTAATCGAGTTAGGGTTAATAAAAAAGTAAATGGTTATAAATACTGAATAAAAAAATGGATTTACAAGATCAGCTTAAGAATTTATTTCCAGATCATAAAGAAGAAGAAAATAACACAGAGACCGATAAGAAGAAAGGTATTTGGATGCAAGATGACCCTATAATCTGTAAATATGAAAAACGAAAAGGAAAACCCATAACCATTCTTGAAGGTTATACGGGAGCTACAGAAGACTTTAAGATTTTAGCTAAAGAGATTAAAACCAAACTTAGTGTTGGTGGTAGTTTTAAGGATGATAAAATAATTATTCAAGGTGATTATCGCGATAAAATAATGGAGATGTTAAAAGACAAAGGATTTAATGTAAAGCGCGTTGGTGGTTAACCGACAAAAACTATACATACTAACTAATAAACAAATACGTTTTTAATGCCCATTAAAGAATCCGAACTTATTTTAAATCCAGATGGTAGTATTTATCACCTAAATTTAAAGCCCCAAAATGTTTCCGAAACTATAATTTTTGTTGGAGACCCAGACCGGGTAAATCAAGTTACTAAATATTTTGATACTATAGAATTTGAAACACAAAAACGAGAATTTAAAACTAAAACGGGCTATTATAAAGCAAAACGAATAACTGTAATATCCACAGGTATTGGATCAGATAATATAGATATTGTATTAAATGAATTAGATGCACTTTTTAATATAGATTTTAATACCAGACAACATAAAAAAGAAATAACAAGCCTAGATATTATTAGAATAGGAACTTCTGGTGCTGTTCAAAAAAATATACCTATAAATAGCTTTTTATTAAACAGTTATGGACTAGATATTAATGGTATGCTTCATTCTTATAAAACAGATAAAATTGGTAATTTAGATATAGAAAATGCTTTTATAAATCAAACCGATTGGCATTCAAATAAGGCTAGACCACTTATTATAAAAAGTAGTCATGTTTTAGAGAAAAAATTTGAAAGTGATACTATATATAAAGGTATAACAGCTACTGCAGGCGGTTTTTATGGTCCACAAGGCCGTAAACTGAGATTGGCTATACAAGATGATAATTTAAACTCTAAAATTGAAGCTTTTAATTTTAATGAGCTTTCTATAACAAATTTAGAAATGGAAACGTCTGCAATTTATGGCCTTTCTAAGCTTTTAGGGCATAATGCCATATCATTAAATGCTATTATAGCTAATAGAGCAACAGGCATTTTTAGTAAAAAACCACTAGATGTTATTGATGATTTAATACAATACACACTTAAAAAAATTATAGAATAAAACCCGATTGATTTCATGAAGCAAGTTAATATTGGCGGTGTGCCAGAGCATTTTAATTTAGCGTGGTATTTAACGCTTAAAAATGGAGAATATAAAGATAAAAACATCAATTTACGTTGGCACGACTATTATGGTGGAACTGGCGCTATGTGCAAAGGGTTAAGAAATGGCGATATTGATATTGCTGTAATTTTAACAGAAGGTATAATAAAAGATATTATTGCTGGTAACCCCAGCAAGATTGTGCAAACTTTTGTGCAAACACCGTTAGTTTGGGGTATTCATGTAGCCCATAATACGCCATATAAAACCATAGACGATTTAAAAGGTACCAAAGCAGCTATTAGCCGATATGGCTCTGGTTCTCATTTAATGGCTTACATTAATGCCGAAAATGAAAATTGGAATTTAAAAAAAGATTTAAATTTTGAAGTCATTAAAAACTTAGATGGTGCTGTAAAAGGATTAACGGCTGGTGATGCCGATTATTTTTTATGGGAAAAATTCACCACAAAACCCTTGGTAGACGATGGCGTTTTTAGACGCATTGGTAATTGTCCGTCACCTTGGCCATGTTTTGTAATTGCTGTTAGAGAAGCGTTTATTGAAAATAATAAAGCAGAATTAGATACTATTTTAGATATTATAAACAATACCACTTCAGATTTTAAAGACATTCCTAGTATTGATAACACTATTGCAAATAGATATGAGCAAAAACTAGAAGATGTACAAGATTGGTTAAGTATTACAGAATGGTCTCAAAATCAAATTGAAAAAGACACCGTTATGCATGTTCAAAAAGAATTATTTGCCTTGAATATTATCCCAGAAATTGTAGATTTTAGCAGGTTAACGCATAAGCTTTAACCTGCCATTTGTTAGTCTTTATGCTTCAGGTTCTTCAGCTTCTTGATCAGGGTTAGGTTGTTCGGGTTGCTTAAATAAATCTATATAAGCTTCACCTAAATAGTCAATAACATGACTAGCGATTAAGCTTTGGTATCCAAAATCTTCAATAGCAATATCGGCAGATTTTCCATGCAAATACACGCCAAATATAGCTGCAGTTAATGCATTGTAGCCTTGCGAAATTAGTCCCGTAATAATACCTGTTAATACATCCCCGCTTCCTGCTGTTGCCAAACCTGGGTTGCCTGTGGTATTAACATATAGTTTGTCCTCAAATACCGTTATGGTATTAGCACCTTTAATAACGATAATTAATTTATGCTTTTTTGAAAACGCTTTAACTTTTTTAAGTTTATCAAAATCGTTTTTCCATACACCAATTAACCGTTCTAATTCTTTAGGGTGCGGTGTTAAAACGGTTTGTTCTGGTAATAATTTAATTAAAGCTTTCTTTTTTGAAAGCATATTAATACCATCAGCATCGATTACCAATGGCACTTTATTGGTTTTTAAAAAAGCACCAAAAGCAGATAGCGTTTTTGTGTTTGTTCCCATACCTACACCTAAACCAATAACTGTAGGGGTTATTTTAAATTTAATGGATGTAATGTGTTCTTCATGAGTATCAGTAATAACCATAGCCTCAGGAAAAGCTGTTTGTAGTGGTAAATAACCACATTTTGGCACATATACAGAAACTAAGCCTGCTCCAGCAGACAATGCTGCTTTACTAGCCAAGGTTGTAGCGCCAATTTTACCATAACTCCCTCCAATAATTAAAGTATGCCCATATTGTCCTTTATGCCCAAACCGCTCTCTAGGAATGTAGTTTGGTAGCACTTCAAATTTGCTTATTAATTCGGCTTCTGTTTCTGTAGTATATATAAATTCTTGATCTAAACCAATATCTAAGATTTCCCATTGCACGGTATATTTTGCCGTTTCTGGTAAAAAGAAAATTAACTTTGGAGATGCAAAACTTAATGTAAACCCTGCCCATACTACAGCATCTTCATCTTCAATAGTTTTATCTGTGTATAAGCCTGATGGTATATCTATTGATAAAGTAAATGCCTTGCTTGCTCTAAAGTGCATAAATAATCCCTTTACCCAATCGTCTATAGGTTTGTTTAAACCAATACCAAAAACGGCATCAACAATAATGTCATCTGGATTAATTTCTGGAAAATCCTCGGCACAGCTTAGTAAAATTGGCCACGATTTGGTAACGTTTTTTATTCTATCATAATTAATCAAAAAATCTTTAGAGCGTTTGTCACTACAATTAATAACGTATGTGTTTACATTATAGCCAGCTAATATTAAATGTCTGGCTAAAACTAAACCGTCTCCGCCATTATTTCCAATGCCACAAAAAACATGTACAGGTACTTGCGCACCTTGCATACGCATGTGAATCCAATTAAAAATTTGAGTTCCTGCACGCTCCATTAAGTCTGTTGAGGAAATATTTTGTTTTTCGGCAGTTAATTTGTCGCCTTGGTATATTTGTTCTTTAGAAAATAACTTCATTTAAATTGAATTATAGAATTTTCAGTACTTAATATAGTTTGTCTTATTTTTTTAATGAATATGGACACAATATAAGAATACTGCAAAAAAATGTTTTTAGGTTTTTTTATAAGGCTAAAAGTAATACTTTTGAAATGTATTATATAACGATAATGAATCATTTAGGCCAAAATAATATTACAGCAATTTCTTTTTCATTAAAGCAAGGTCGTTTTATTTTAGCTTCAAATACAAGCATTATAACCCTTTGGGGTTATTAGTTATATATTCTTCAGACCTTATTTGTAATTTTAAAAATTACAATATTTCAATTATTTTTTTTAATTATTCAAGATATTAAAACATGAAAGTTTTAAAATTTGGAGGAACGTCAGTAGGTTCTTCAAAAAACATAAATAGCGTTATCAACATTTTAGAAAACTATGGTAAAGATGATACTTTGGCATGTGTTGTTTCTGCTATTGGTGGCATAACAGATAAATTACTTTTAGCTGGTAAGCAGGCTAAAAACAAGGATAATACATTTGTAGATACCTTTAATACCATAAAAGATATTCATTTTAATATCATAAAGGAATTAAATCCAAAAGATTCTGGTTCAATAATCGATTATGTAGATAACAAACTAAATATTTTAAAGAGTTTGTTGGATGGCATTTATTTAATTAATGAACTGTCGCCTAAAACATCAGATAAGTTAGTAAGTTTTGGTGAGTTGTTATCCTCTTACATTATTGCAGAGACCATGAAACTTAGAGGTATTTCTGCAGACCGAAAAAATTCTCAAGAATTAATAGTTACAAATTCTAACTTTACAAAAGCCGAAGTTGACTATCAAATTACTAATAAAAATATATCACGTTTTTTTGATTCGGCTAAGCAAAATATTACCATTCTCCCAGGGTTTATTTCAAAATCTACAACAGGAGAGATTACAACGTTAGGTCGTGGTGGTTCAGATTTTACAGCGGCTATTATAGCTGCTGCTTTACATGTAAAACAATTAGAGATTTGGACGGATGTTAGTGGTATGTTTACTACAAACCCAAAATTGGTTAAGCACGCCTACCCTATTGATAAAATTTCTTATCAAGAAGCTATGGAGCTTTCACATTTTGGAGCAAAGGTATTATACCCTCCTACGGTACAGCCTGTATTGAGTTTAGATATCCCTATCCATATAAAAAACACATTAAAGCCAGAAGATGCTGGTACAGTAATTTCTAGTGATGTTGTAGTTAGTAATGCACCTGTAACGGGTATTAGTAATATAAATAGTATTGCGCTTTTAACTTTAGAAGGTAGCGGAATGGTTGGTGTACCAGGGTTTTCTAAAAGGCTTTTTGAAACCTTGTCTCAAGAAAAAATCAATATTGTTTTAATAACCCAAGCATCATCAGAACACTCTATATGCTTAGGTATAGAAGCCAAAGAAGCTAATATGGCTAAAACAGCTATAGATGCTACTTTTGAAAATGAGATAACGCTAAACAAAATAGAACCTATTACTATAGAAACGGGATTATCTATAATAGCTTTAGTTGGCGATAACATGAAAAACCACCAAGGTATAAGTGGTAAAATGTTTAGTACATTAGGCAAGAATAATATTAATATTAGAGCGATTGCACAAGGAGCCTCAGAAAAAAATATTTCTGCGATTATTGCAGAACATGATGTTAAAAAAGCACTAAATACATTACACGAACAATTTTTTGAATCAAAAACAAAACAACTCAATGTTTTTATTACCGGTGTTGGTAATGTTGGCGAACGCTTGGTAGAACAGATAAAACAACAACGTAAATATTTAAAGAAAAATTTAAAGATTAACCTGCGTGTTGTTGGGCTATCCAATTCTAGAACCATGGTATTTAATGAAGATGGTATCGATTTAAAAAATTGGAAAGCAGAACTAGTTAGTGGTGAAAAAGCTACACTAGAAGGCTTTTTTGAAAACACTAAAGCACTTAATTTACGGAATAGTATTTTTGTAGATGTAACAGCTAATAAAGATGTTGCTGACTTATATGCGAAGTATTTAAGACAAAGTATTGGTGTTGTTGCTTGTAATAAAATAGCGTGTTCTAGCGATTTTGAAAACTATACCTTATTAAAACGTTTATCGTTAAAATACAATGCTCCATTTTTATTTGAAACCAATGTAGGTGCTGGCTTACCAATAATAGACACTCTAGTTAATTTAATGGCTTCGGGAGATAAAATTGTATCTATTCAAGCTGTATTATCAGGTAGTTTAAATTTTGTATTTAATAATTTTAATGATTCTACTAAATTTTACGATGTTGTTAAGCAAGCTGCTGCAGAAGGCTATACAGAACCAGACCCAAGAATAGATTTAAGCGGTGTTGATGTTGCTAGAAAAATATTAATTTTAGCAAGAGAAAGTGGTATGGAAATGAATTTAGAAGATATTGAAAATACACCGTTCTTATCTGAGTTAGGTTTACAAAGCGGTTCGGTTGATGATTTTTATGAAACTTTAATAAAAGACGAGGCGCATTATCAAAAATTATATGCTTCGGCAAAAGCAAAAAACTGTCAATTAAAATACGTTGCTGAATTAAATAATGGTAAAGCTAGTGTTGGCTTAAAAGAAATCCCAGAAGGGCATCCCTTTTATAATTTAGAAGGAAAAGACAATATCGTCATGTTTTACACGCAACGTTACACAGAGCAGCCTATGATTATAAAAGGTGCTGGTGCTGGTGCAGATGTAACGGCCTCAGGTTTATTTGCAGATATCATTAGACTTGGAAACGATTAAAAAAACATAAGAATAAAGAAAAGAGGAATAAAGCCTTTTATTGTAAATTTTCTCTTTTCTTTGTTTTCTTTTTCTAGAATAAGGATGAACGAAATAAAAATATTTTCTCCAGCAACTGTGGCTAATGTAGCTTGTGGGTTTGACATTTTAGGCTTTTGCCTGGATAGTGTTGGAGACCACATGGTAATAAGAAAAACGGATACAAAAGGTATTCATATTACAAAAATTGAAGGTTTTGATTTGCCCTATGAACCTGAATTAAATGTAGCTGGTGTTTCTGCTTTAGAGATGTACGCAACGCTTGATGTAGATTTTGGTTTTGAAATAGAAATTTATAAAAAAATAAAACCTGGAAGTGGTATTGGTAGTAGTGCTGCTAGTGCTGTTGGTAGTGTTTTTGGCATGAATGCGCTACTTGGCAACCCATTTAGTAAAACACAGCTTACCGAATTTGCCATTAAAGGCGAAGCTTTAGCCAGTAAATGTGAACATGCAGATAACTTGGCTCCTGCCCTTTTTGGAGGCTTTACTTTAGTGAAAAGTGTTTCTCCTTTACAAATTTTAGAAATACCTTCGCCAAAAAAATTGTATGCAACCATAGTGCATCCACAAATTGAGATAAAAACATCAGAGTCTAGAGCAATACTACCAAAACAAGTTGCTTTAAGTGATGCTGTTAAGCAATCTGCAAATTTAGGAAGTCTTGTACATGCTTTGCATACCAATGATTATGATTTAATTAAAAACTCATTAAACGATGTTATTGTTGAACAGCATAGGAGTAAATTAATTCCTGAATTTAACAAAGTAAAACAAGCTATTTTAAATGCTGGGGCTTTAGGAGCAGGAATATCGGGCTCTGGCCCATCTATATTTTCGTTAAGTGAAGGGTTAGAAACTGCCAACAATGTTAAAGATGCTATTATAAAAATATACTCAAATACTGGAATAGAATTTGATATACATATATCAAAAATCAATAGCGAAGGTGTTAAGGTTTTGTAATAGAAGATAATGAACAAACAAAAAATTGAGAATAATTAGACGAAAGCATGAACTACTATAGTTTAAATAAAAAAGCTCCCAATACAACCTTTAAAAATGCTGTTGTAAAAGGTTTAGCTCCAGATAAAGGTTTGTATTTTCCAGAAAGCATTACACCTTTATCTAAAAGTTTTTTTAGTAATATTGATAATTTATCATATAGCGAGATAGCTTTTGAGGCTATAAAACAATTTGTATCGCCAGATATTCCTGAGCATACTTTAAAAACCATTGTTAAAGAAACACTTTCTTTTGATTTTCCTGTAGTAAAATTAAATGAGAACATATCTACTCTAGAATTGTTTCATGGGCCTACCATGGCATTTAAAGATGTTGGAGCACGTTTTATGGCTAGGTGTTTAGGCTATTTTAATCAAAAAAACACTAACGAAGTTACCGTTTTAGTTGCAACTTCTGGAGATACTGGAGGTGCTGTAGCTAATGGTTTTTTAGGCATAAAAGGTGTTAATGTTGTTATACTCTACCCTAGCGGTAAAGTAAGTGATATTCAGGAAAAACAATTAACAACACTTGGGCAAAATATAAAAGCCTTAGAGGTTAATGGTACTTTTGATGATTGTCAAGCCATGGTTAAAACGGCATTTTTAGACGAAGAATTAACAAGTCAAATGCAATTAACATCTGCAAACTCAATAAATGTTGCACGATGGTTACCGCAATTATTTTATTTTATGTTTGCATACAAGCAATTGCATGGTAAACACAAAGACATTGTTTTCTCTATACCTAGCGGAAATTTTGGTAATATTTGTGCAGGTATGGTTGCACAACAATTAGGATTACCTATCAAACATTTTATAGCATCAAACAATGCTAATAATGTTGTTACGCGCTATTTAATATCTCAAATGTACGAACCCAAACCATCTGTGCAAACTATAAGTAATGCTATGGATGTTGGTACACCAAGTAATTTTATACGAATACAAGAAATCTACAAAAATGACTTTGATGCCTTAAAAGAAAACATGTCATCTTATAGTTTTTCTGATGATGAAACTAAAAAGGCAATATTAGAAATTTATAATGATTATAATTATGTAGCAGACCCTCATGGTGCGGTTGGGTATTTAGGTTGTAAAAAGTACTTAGAGCAGCAACCAAATACGCATTGTGTCTTTTTAGAAACGGCACATCCAACAAAGTTTTTAGATGTGGTTGAAGATGTTATACAAAACAAGCAAGCTCTACCACCTCAAATTGAAGCTGTAATGGGGAAGAAAAAGCATGCTACAAACATTGATACGTATTTAGACTTAAAAAACTATTTACTGAAGTAATTTATTTTATGAAATTATACAAAAAAACTATTATATTTTGTTTTCTACTGGTATCATGCATGGTCTTTTCTCAAGAGAGCATAATTGTATGGGGTACTAAGCCATTAGCCTGGAAACATTTTCAAGCAAAACTTAGTAAACACTCTAAGTTTGATGCTAACTCACATTTAAAAATAAAATCTACATATTCCGTTTATCAAGATTTATTAAAATGTAGAATTGTTGCAGAGTTTAATACTAAAAAATCTAAAATTAAAACAAAAGGAATCGCTTCTAAACTATTGCTTAAACATGAGCAGCTACATTTTGATATTGCTGAGTATCAAGCAAGGTTATTTAGAAAAGAACTTGCATCATATCAATTTAAATCTAAAAAGACTATTGGTTGTGAAATGCGAAAATTAAGAAAGAAGTATTACAAATTATCAAAAAAAATGCAATCTGAATATGATGCCGAAACAAATCATTCCATAAATGAAGTAGAACAAAAAAAATGGAATAGAAAAGTTAAGTTTAAGCTAGAGCGCTCAATAGATTTTTCAAGCCCTAATATTTCTTTAGATTTAGTCTATTCAAAATAGCTGTTTATTTAACACACGATAAACTATAATAGCATTATTTTTAATCAAAAAAAGCAAAATATTATTTTATAACAACCAACTTTTTAACTTTAATTTTACTGCGAGCTCCTCTAATTTCAATAAAGTAGAAACCATTATTAAATTTTTCAAAATTAATTTGATGGTCACCAGATATATCACCACGAGCTATAAGAACTCCCAATTCATTGTAGATTAAGTACTGCGTCGCATCAAGATTTTTATTGTTTATAATCACTAAATTATCAGATACTGGATTGGGATAAATAAGGATGTCTTCAGTTTTATCACTATAGTCTGTATTAACTTCTTTCGACAACATGTTTAAAAACAATTGACCTGTTTGCTTTGGGTCTAACCAACTAGAAAGTCTAGTTTCACTGGTTGTACCATAATCCCACGATACATCAAATCTACCATACCAATCTTCTAAATCATTATCTTGACCACTTATACATGCAGCAAACCCTCCTGTTAATTGGCCAATAATCCTTCCTTTAGCATCAAATAGGGGAGCACCCGATGAGCCAATGGTTGTAACGCCTATTTCCCAGCCTTTTGTTTTTTCTGAAATCTTCCAAATGTCTGTTTCTGGATTTTCAAATGTAATGGTTGCCTTTTCTGGAGCATCATTATCTCTACTAACTTCCATTAAATTACCATTGGGATGGTGAATACTTACTGTAAAATTTGGAGCTATTGTAGTTTTATTCCAACCTGCCCACTCCAAATCCCAATCTGGACTTAAGCCACCATCTAATTGTAATAATTTAAAATCAGATTTACTGTTGGATGCCAAAACAGTAGCACCGCTAGTTGTTTGTATCTCTTTTGAAGTATTATTGGTGCTATCAACACCACAATTTACTTCGGTATTAATATAATTAAACCTAAATGCCCAAGTAGACTCTAAACCAATATTGCAGTGGTTTGCTGTTAAAAAATAAGGTGCTTTGTCATTATTAGTATTATTTATTAAAACGCCTGTACAAAAAGAACTTTCGGTTACAATAAGTGCTACGGCGTGTTTTAGTCGTTCTTTTAAAGGCTCAAAATCTCCACCAATATCGCAGTTAACATTAAAGCTACAACTATTAGATTTGTTTGTGTTAGATTCTGTTTTATTTTCTGTGGATAATGCGCGATAACCATGTATAACTTTAGAAATATTTAATTGTCCTAGTCCCCTAACTTGGGCAGGTTCATAATATTCTACCCAAACATTATCTCCTAATATAGGCCATGTTCCCATTAATTTATCTTCTCTATTAGATAAGTTTGTATATCCTCCCAACATATCCTTTTTGTTATTACTATAGATGTATAGCTCTCCGCCTTCTGGAAGGTCATACATATTAAATACAAAGTTTATGGATTTCGCACCCTTAGAATAAATATTAACACGCCATATTCGATCTCCATTAGCTAAACCTGTCCAAAACCCTGCATTATCTAATCCTAAATTAACTTTAAATTCATAGCCAAATCTTATAGGTTTATTTACGGCGTGCTGTTTTTTTTCATCTTCAGCTATCAATTTTGCTGTATTTATGTGTTGCATTTTTATTTGATTTGAAGAGGTACTATCTAGTACGTTTATAGCCCAACTTTTGGGTTCTCCAAGTTTTATAACTTGACTATGCATTAAAATAGAGCAATGAAAACAAAGTATGCTAAAGATTAACTTTTTCATAGAGGGATAAAAATTATTAAATATTAATGGAATTATTTTTTTGAACTTATTTAAACTTTTATTCAAGAATCTAAAAGTCAATGTTTTAAGCTGTATAGCTTTCAAACTAATTATAAATATAAATATTATAAATGAAAACTTACAGATAATTCTTAATATTCCTAAATTGATTTTAGTTTAAATAATTTTAATATATACGAAATATCTTAAATTTTTAATTTTTATCGTTTTTTTGAAAGTTTAAACTTTCAATTATTGAAATTAAATTAAGATTTTTCTTGTTTTAGATGTATTTAATCAGATAAAACTTATACTTTTTGGATAACATTTCGTTAACATTTTGTTTCTAAAATATTAAAATTTGACATACAAATAGCTAATAAGTAATACTTTAGCTATTTAAATCAAAATAAAGTACTATATAATCTGAAAAAAAAAACAAACAAAACTCTGTACATTTGTAATGTTTGCAAACACAAATATTTTAACCATTAAAATTAATTCCATTTTATGAGAAATTTAAAAAAGAGTTTAAAAATTTTAGCAATTTCCTCAGTTGCTTTAATAAGTATTAAATGTCAAAAAGAAGACATTAATCAAGTTGATGATTCTCAAACAACAGAAGTTTCTTCAGAGACTTTAGCAAAGCTCCAAGGTATGGGGTACGATACTACTTTTAAAGCACCTACACTATATGAAAATGGTGTTGTTGTTGAAGGTGATATTATGATTTCTAATGAGCAAATTGATGCTTTCAACTTTGAAAAACAAGCACATGGTGCCATTCTTAACTGTAATAAAGCAAAAAACATTAAAGTTCGTAATCGCTTAGGTAATGCTATACCCCTTAATGTTGTTAAGAAAGCTATAGGTTTTTGGAATAGAGGTACTAACAGAGCGGTCAAGTTCGTACTTGTAAACCGTAATGCTGATATTGATATAGTTATAGATAACAGACTTAGAGAGCCTGGAGCAACGGCTCCTCCATTTAGAGGTATTCCAAACGGAGACATTGAAATAAACCCAAATATACTTACTGTAGCTGGTAAACGATTAACTAATAATCAATGGGCACAAGTAATAGCGCATGAGCTAGGTCATACATTAGGGCTTAGACACGCTAGAAGACAAGATAGTCCAATTAACCAATTAACAGGAGCTACATTTGTTCAAATACCTGGTACTCCTGGATTTGACGGACGTTCTATAATGGATGTTTCCAAAGGTATTGGTGCTAGTGGATCTGTAGAAAATAGAGTTGGAATATCTAATGCTGATAAAAAAGCTATAAAAGCTTTATATGGTTCTGGCTCTAATTCAAGGTGTAACAAGCGTAATCTTGTATTTAACGATCAACTATAAAAGTATGTCTGCTTAATTATAAAGCTGATAGAGATTAAACCAACGAAGTTATGCTTCGTTGGTTTTTTTATAAATAAAAGCATACATCTATTAAAAAAGATGCTTGTAATTTACCAAATAATGTATTGATTTCTCGGTATGGAAAAATCACCAGACTAGAGCTACCCGAAAATAAATCGAGATTTTAACTTTAATAAGTTATCCATTTAATTAGCAACTATACCATCTAGAATCGAAAGTTGGAGAAACCTTTTTAGCTACAATAGAAAAGAATAAACTAAAGATTTTAAATCAAATATCTAAAGAACGGATTTGAGGTTATGAATCAGGAATTTTCACAAATGAAAAAGATAATTTAATCATGTTTTTTTAATAATTATAGTGTTCATGACTATATTGAAATTACAAGAAACAAAAACTATTGCCAACAAATATGTATATAATTTAGTGCTAGTTCTAGCCTGTCTAAAAAAAGCTCTTGGGTTTTCTATTCGGTTTTTATTTGCTAAATTTAGTTCTTAAACTCACACAACTAATCTTATACAAACTCGGTATCTACAAATTAAAAAAATGTAATAAAAAAGTATATTTTGTTTTTACTCGTGATGGGTTCATTCAAGTTTTTAAGTTGTCACAATCAAGTAAAACCTATTGGTGAAGCTATTGTAGATTTAGAGAATTTCAACTTTAACACTAAAATTTCAGAACTATATCCTGACAAATATAAAAGCAAAGAATACAAGAGTACTGTTTAGTTAATTAAGAGTTTAAAAAAACATCCCGTTGACCAAAAACGAATTAGCATGTTAAATAAGATTTTTTCATACGAATTTGTTACTTTTAGAGTCAAACATATTTTCTAACCATAAAGACATTTACTTTGAAAATCAAAAAATTCTGGAAACGAATTTTATTAGTACTAATCTTAGTTCCAATTTTATTATTAGGAGCCCTTATACTATATATTCAAAATAATCAATCTGAAATTATTAAAGGGGAGATTGCAAAATTAAACAAAGAGCACAAAGGCCTTATAAGTGTTGGTGACAGTGAATTATCCATTTTTGGTAACTTTCCGCACATCTCTATTAAAGTTTATGATGTGAAGGTCTTTGAAACAAAAGAGGACAATGCCCCCATTTTAATAGATGTAAAAGACATATATATAGGGTTTAACTTATGGGATATTGTGAATCAAAACTATGATATCCAATCTCTAATAGTTGAAGAAGGCATTTTTAATATTGTTATTCACGAAAATAATACCACTAATATTCAGAACTCATTAGCAAGCACTTCTGAAATAGAAACCCCTTCCACGAATATTCATCTAAAAAAAATTAAACTTAAAAATCTAGATATCCACACTTTAGATGAAGCTACGAATACAGATGTTGAAAAATTTGTATACAATGGCATAGGTGGTTTTAAACAAGAAGATAATATCATTGCTGGGCATATAGATACAGATTTTGAATTAAATATAATAAAAGAAAGAGATACCACTTTTATCCATAACAAACATTTTGAACTTCATACAGATGTTGTATTTAATGAATCCACAGGCATTCTTGACATACAACCTTCAAACATTACAATGGAAAATGGTGATTTTGAATTAGAAGGAACTATAGATACAAAAAATGATGTAGATCTTAGCCTTTATATTAAAGGAACAAAGCCCAATTTTGATATGTTGATAGCTTTTGCTCCAACAGATGTAATACCCGTATTAGAAAAATACAAAAATGCTGGTGAAATCTATTTTTATGCCAGTATCCAAGGACCTTCGAACAAAGGAAACGTACCCTCTATAAATCTCGATTTTGGGGCTGGAAAAGCCTTTTTAGAAAATACGGAAAAAGCAAAAAAGATAGATAATATGGGTTTCAACGGTCATTTTACAAATGGTGAAAATAGAGACGCAAGTACGATGGAATTTTCGCTTACTAATATGACTGCATCTTTGGAAAAGGGCGAATTTAAAGGTTCTATTCTTGTGAAAAATTTTGAATCTCCAGAAGTAAATATGAAAATAAATTCGGATTTTAATCTCGACTTTCTCGCAGACTTTCTTGAGCTAGAGCAAATAGAAGATGCCTCCGGACAAATATCGTTAACAATGAATTTTCATGATATTATTGATATAGACAACCCCGAAAAAGCATTAGAAAATCTCAACAAAGCATACTTTGCAGAATTGATTGTAAAAGATTTGAGTTTAGTCTCCAAAGATCTTCCCGCTCCCTTGCAAAATTTGAATGCATACCTAGTAATGAATGGAAAGAAAGCAACTCTAAAACAGTTTGAATTGTTAATAGGAAATTCAGACCTGTCAATAAGCGGCTTTCTATCTGATTTACCTGCTATTGTGCATCATACAAACATCCCCGTAAAAGTGCATTTAGATATAGCTTCCAAGTATTTAGATATTGCTCAATTAACAGGTTTTTCAAAACAGGATACTATTCAAAAAGGTATTGATGAACAAATAAAAGACTTAAGTTTAGGACTATCTTTTAACGCTTCTGCGAAAGATTTTACAGAATCTGAGTATTTACCCAAAGGTGAGTTTTTTATCGATAGTTTATATGCAGACCTAAAGCATTATCCACATAAACTACACGATTTTCATACCGATGTATTGATAGATGATAAAGACTTAGAAATCGTAGATTTTACAGGATATATAGATGACAGTGATTTTCATTTTGATGGATTCATACACGATTATGCTTTTTGGATGCAACCCGAACTTAAAGGTGATGTCGATTTAGATATAAATCTAACATCTAATAAATTAAGATTAGAAGATGTCTTTTCGTATAAAGGAGAAAATTATGTTCCAAAAGATTATAGACATGAAGAATTTGATAATCTAGCATTGCATATTGCCTCTAGTATGCATTATAAAGATAGTGCATTACATGCTATCGATTTAGATTTAGACAAGTTAAATGCAAAAATGAAATTGCATCCCCTTCCCTTTAAAAATTTTAAAGGAAATATACATTATGAAGAGGAACACTTGGTCATAAAAGACTTTCATGGGGAAATAGGAACTACCAATTTTAATTTCGATTTAAATTATTATTTAGGCGAAAATTCGGAAATAAAGAAAAGAGATAATTACCTCAATTTAAAAGCAAATCAGATTAACTTTGATGCCCTTTTTAATTTCGATACAAATCCGTCAAAACAAACGCAAGTGGTGACTTCAAAAACTGCAGATGTAAAAGAACATGCAGATGCTTTTAATCTCTATGAATTGCCATTTACAGATATGCAATTTAAGGTAGACATCGCTCATTTTATGTACCATAAAATAGACCTAAAAAATATTAAAGCAGCTATAAGAACAACACCCAACCATTATATCTATATAGATACACTTAACATGGATGCCGCAGGAGGAAATATTAGATTAAACGGATATTTTAATGGTAGTGATCCAAAACATATTTACATGCAACCAGATTTGGTGATGAATAATGTTGATTTGGATAAATTACTGTTCAAATTCGAAAATTTTGGACAGGATCATCTCGTATCTGAAAATTTACAAGGAAAACTTACTTCTAGAATTAAAGGTAAAATACGAGTATATCCAGATATGACGCCAGATCTAGACCAATCTACACTAGAAATGGATGTAAAAGTATTAAATGGAAGCTTAAAGAATTACGATCCAATGCTGGCGCTTTCAGATTATATGGGAGATAAAAACTTGCAAAACATTAGGTTTGACACCCTACAAAATAGTATTGATATAAATAAAGGGAAGATTCATATTCCCGCCATGACTATCGAATCTACGTTGGGTCATATGGAATTATCTGGTACGCATGATAGTAATCAAAATATCGATTATTATGTACGCATTCCTTGGAAAACGATAAGAAAAGCAACTTGGCAAAAATTATTTAAAAATAAAAAGGATACGATTCCAAATGAAGAACAAAACGATAAGATTGTAGAAGTAGATTCAACTAAAAAGATAAAGTATCTCAATCTAAAAATTAAAGGCAATATTGATGACTATAAGATTTCATTAGGTAAGAAAAAAGAAAAATAAATGTGTTGCATTTATGCATTGAACATGGCTTTCTTTTAAATTGCGTTTTTTACATACCATGATAATCCATTTATTATAATACAAACCATGTTCTTTTTATAATCTTATAGTTTCAAAAAAAATCTTTCTACAAATTTTATATACATTTGTTTCTATTAAAATCATAATAGAAATTTTAGATGAAAAATACAGCCTTAACAGAAACTCATAAAGCCTTAGGCGCTAAAATAGTACCTTTTGCAGGTTATAATATGCCTGTTCAATATGAAGGTATTAATATAGAACACGAAACAGTACGACAATCGGTTGGTGTTTTTGATGTTTCTCACATGGGAGAATTCTTAATTACTGGCGAACATGCTTTAGATTTAATTCAAAAAGTGAGTAGCAATGATGCTAGTAAATTAACCGTTGGAAAAGCCCAATACAGTTGCTTACCTAATGATAATGGTGGTATTGTTGATGATTTAATTATTTATAAAATTAAAGAAGACACCTATTTATTAGTAGTAAACGCTAGTAATATCGAGAAAGATTGGAATTGGATTAGTTCTAAAAACGATATGAATGCTACCATGCGAGATTTAAGCGAAGATTATGCATTATTAGCCATACAAGGCCCAAAAGCTATTGAGGCTATGCAAAGCATAACAAGTCATGATTTATCATCTATAAATTTTTATAATTTTATAGTGGGTGATTTTGCAGGCATAGAGCATGTTATTATTTCGTCCACAGGATATACAGGTAGTGGTGGATTTGAAATTTATTGTAAGAATAACGAAGTTAAACAGATATGGGATAAAGTTTTAGAAGCTGGAGCTGATTTTGGGATCAAACCCATTGGCCTTGCTGCTCGAGATACCTTGCGTTTAGAAATGGGGTATTGTCTTTACGGTAATGATATTGATGATACAACCTCTCCTATTGAAGCTGGCCTAGGTTGGATTACAAAATTTACTAAAGAATTTACAAATTCCAAAGCGCTTAAAACTCAAAAAGAACGTGGTACAGAGCGTAAACTAATTGCTTTTAAATTAGACGAACGTGGTATCCCGCGTCATGGTTACGATATTGTTGATGGTGAAGGTAAAACGATAGGCGTTGTAACCTCTGGTACCATGTCGCCTTCTCTAGGTATAGGTATTGGTTTAGGGTATGTACCAACCGTTTTTTCTACTGTAAATAGCAAAATAAATATTCAAATTCGAAAAAATGCAATACCAGCAACTGTAGTTAAATTACCGTTTTATAAATAAACTCATGCACGATTATCAAGCCTTGTTAGAGGTCTTATATCATGATGCTATTAAAGCAAAAAATAGAGGTAGCATAGCGACTTATATTCCAGAATTAGCACATATTGATATTAATAATTTTGGTATTCATTTAAAAACAATAGATGGTAAAGATTTTGGTATAGGAGACTATAACAAACCCTTTTCTATTCAAAGTATTTCTAAGGTTTTAGCATTATCTAAAGCTATGGAATTGGTTGGTGATGCCGTTTGGAAACGTGTTGATGTAGAACCTAGCGGAAATCCATTTAATTTTTTATCACTTTTAGAAATAGAAAATGGCATTCCTAGAAATCCGTTAATTAACTCTGGAGCCATTGTTATAGCAGACATTTTAGTTTCTAACTTAAAAAATCCAAAAGAAGATTTTTTAAGCTATATTAAAATGATAACTAATGACGATTCTATAAGTTACAATGAGTCTGTAGCAAAATCGGAACAAATCACAGGTTTTAAGAACTATGCCGCTGCAAACCTATTAAAATCCTTTAAAAACTTGAATAACCCTGTTGATGATGTTTTAGATTTTTATTTTCATCAATGTGCTATAGAAATGAGTTGCAGTCAATTATCAAAGGCTTTTTATTTATTTGCTAATAAAGGAAAATGTCTACAAAATAAATTACATATTAGCGAGCAACAAGCAAAACGCATTAACGCGCTAATGCTAACTTGTGGATTTTATGACGAAGCTGGCGAATTTGCCTTTAAAGTTGGTTTGCCTGGAAAAAGTGGTGTTGGCGGTGGTATTATTGCGCTATTACCAAATCACTTTATTATTTCTGTATGGTCTCCTGGGCTTAATAAAAAAGGAAATTCTCAATTAGGTATGCATGCCTTACAGCAATTTACAACGCATACAAAACGTTCTATATTTTAGAATTTTTACCCAGTAGTAAGCCCCATGCAAAAGAAAGATAATAAACATCGAATTCTAATTATAGGTGCAAGCGGGTTTTTGGGCGGCGCCATTTATAAAGAACTCTGCTCCTATTTTAAAACTTATGGGACTTATAATATTAATAATAAATCATTAGAAAAAAATAAACACTTTTTTCAATATAATATTGAAGAAGATGACATTTACGAAATCTTAAATATTATAAAGCCTACTATTATTATTTCTGCTCTTAGAGGCGATTTTTCTAAACAAACATTATTGCATCAACATCTTGCTGAATATGTATTAGCTCATAAAATTAAAATCATGTTTTTGTCCTCTGCCAATGTGTTTGATGCCTATAGCAAATACCCGAGTTATGAGCAAGATAAAACATATAGCAACAGTAAATATGGGCATTTTAAAATAAAAATTGAAAACCTTTTATTGCGGTTGCCTAAAAACCAAGTCGCTATTTTACGATTGCCCATGGTTTTTGGAGTACAATCTCCCAGAATACAAGATATTATTAATTATGTAAATACAAAAGAACCTGTAGAAGTGTTTCCTAATTTGGTAATGAATGTAACTACAGAATCAAAATTAACACAACAAATTCATTACATGATTAATAGAAATAAATCTGGGATTTATCATCTAGGCAGTGATGATTTGGTGCATCATGACGATTTTATTAAAGAAATCATAGACGCACTTAAACCCGAACACAACCCTATTTACAAACAAGTTTACACAACTAATGATGAAAGATATTTAGCGGTATTACCAAAATTTAATAAGCTTCCTAAACATCTGCAAATTAAAAGCCAATATGTGCTATCAGAATTAAAGATATAATTGGCTTAGCCACTAAAATGTATTAAATTGGTTGAAAATTTTATTAAAACGATAATGTAATGATGACTAAACTTTCTGAAGAAGATATAGAAAAAAAATTACTTCACTTACCAGACTGGGAATATTATGATAATGCCCTTAATGCAGAATTTGAGTTTGAAAATTTTAAAGATTGTTTTAGTGCCATGAGTAGAATTGCTTTTGAGTGTGAAGCCTTAAACCACCACCCAGATTGGTCTAATGTATATAACGTACTCACCATATCATTGTCCACTCACGATGCAAAAGGCGTAACTATAAAGGATTTTAAATTAGCTGAAGCTATAGATTATATTGTAGAGCCAGACGAGGCATAATTTAGCATTGGATTTATTATTTTTGGTGGTTATTAGTCACTAAAAACTTCTAAAAAATAAAATTTTAGCCATGGGTTAATTGGCAGTTTTTTTAAATTTGTCAATTAACATATCGTTATTAAACAAATAATTAAGATTTTCACTTTCGAGAAAATAAAATAAATATTAAAATTATGGGAAGAGCTTTTGAATTTAGAAAAGCAAGAAAAATGAAACGTTGGTCCGCTATGAGCAAAGCCTTTACACGTATAGGTAAAGATATTGTTATGGCCGTGAAAGAAGGAGGACCCGACCCAGATAGTAATTCACGATTAAGAGCCGTTATCCAAAATGCAAAGGCCGTAAATATGCCTAAGGATAACGTAGAACGCGCTATAAAAAAAGCAAGCGAAAAAGGACAAGGCGATTATAAAGAAGTTGTTTTTGAAGGTTATGCACCACATGGCATTGCTATATTAGTGGAAACGGCTACCGATAATAATACGCGTACCGTAGCGAATGTAAGAAGCTATTTTAATAAATGTGATGGTAGTTTAGGCACTTCTGGCTCAGTTGTATTTATGTTTGACCACACTTGTAATTTTAGAATACATGCAGAAGGCTTAGACCCTGAAGAATTAGAACTTGAATTTATTGATTTTGGAGCAGAAGAAGTTTTTGCTGATGATGATGGCATACTTATTTATGCCCCATTTGAAAGTTTTGGAGCTATACAAGCCGAATTAGAACGTAAAGACATCGAAATTTTATCTTCTGGTTTTGAACGTATCCCACAAGTAACCAAACCTGTTACAGCAGAACAAGCCGAAGACATTGAAAAACTTCTTGAAAAATTAGAAGAAGATGACGATGTACAACATGTATATCACACCATGGAAGAACGTACTGAATAATAGTATTTATTATAGATTATGTAATAATTTATACTTTAACTAATAGAGTTATAATTTAAACAAAAAAGCTCAATATTTATATTTTAAACTATAAATATTGAGCTTTTAAATTTTAAAGTATGTTTAAACTAAATAAGTTATCTTGAATAATTAGGAGATTCTTTAGTTATGGTAACATCGTGAGGGTGACTTTCATTTATACCACTCGCTGTAATTTTTACAAACTGACCTGTTTCCTTTAAAGTTTCTATATCTTTTGCACCACAATAGCCCATTCCAGCTCTTAAACCACCAATAAACTGGTGTATGCTTTCATATAAATCACCTTTGTAGGGTACACGTCCAACAATACCCTCAGGTACTAACTTTTTAATATCATCTTCTACATCTTGAAAATAACGATCTTTGCTACCCTCTTTCATAGCTTCTACAGAGCCCATACCACGGTAGGATTTAAATTTTCTACCTTCGTAAATAATAGTCTCTCCAGGCGATTCTTTGGTACCTGCTAAAAGTGACCCTAACATAACAGTATCTGCACCAGCAGCAATGGCTTTTGGAATATCTCCAGTATAACGAATACCGCCATCTGCAATAACAGGTACGCCGCTTCCCTTTATAGCAGAGGCAACTTCTAATACCGCCGAAAACTGAGGAAAACCAACACCAGCCACAACACGTGTTGTACATATAGATCCTGGACCAATACCAACTTTAACGGCATCTGCTCCAGCGTCTACTAAATATTTTGCAGCTGCTCCAGTGGCTATATTACCCACAATAACATCTAACTCAGGAAATTTAGCTTTAATTTCTTTTAATACACCTACCACACCTTTGGTATGCCCGTGTGCTGTATCTATAACTACAGCATCCACTCCTGCTTTAACCAAAGCTTCTGCTCTTTGAACAGCATCTCCAGTTACACCAATTGCTGCAGCAACACGTAAACGTCCGTATTTATCTTTATTAGCATTTGGTTTTTGACTAAGTTTGGTTATATCTCTAAAGGTAATTAAACCAGATAGCTTGAAATTATCATCAACAATTAATAATTTTTCAATTTTATGTTCTTGAAGAATTTTTTCGGCATCTTGCAACGATGTTCCTACAGATGAAGTGACTAGGTTTTCGCTAGTCATAACCTCTACTATTGGTCTTTTATTATCATGTTCAAAACGTAAATCTCTATTAGTAACAATACCTTTGAGCGTCCCATCTTCATCAACAATAGGAATACCACCTATACTGTATTCAGACATATGTTTTTTGGCATGTTTTACTTTAGCTGTTAAAGGTAAAGTAACAGGGTCTATGATCATTCCACTTTCAGCACGCTTCACTTTTTTAACTTTAAGCGCTTGAGCTTCAATAGACATGTTTTTGTGTAAAACACCAATACCACCCTCTTGTGCCATGGCTATAGCCATTTTACTTTCGGTAACGGTATCCATAGCTGCCGAAATAATAGGCACATTAATGGTTATGTTTTTTGTGAATTTTGTTTTTATGCTAACTTCTCTAGGTAGAACTTCAGAAAAGGCTGGGACTAAAAGAACGTCGTCATAGGTTAACCCTTCTCCGACTATTTTGTTTTCGTGTGCTGTCATGTTGCAATTATGATTATAATTGCGTGCAAATATACGACTAAATAATAAGATTTATTGTGTATTACCTTATCTGTTTTCTACGCTTTTATTTTTATTCATAAAACTATAGTCATTACCAGCCTTGAACATATTGTATGTCGTTTTTTTAATTGTTGATAATATATTCTCAATTGATTTGTATTTGATTTCATTTAAAATATTATTAAGATTTAATCTAAATAAGTTTGTTTGTTATAAGAATCCCAATATATTTGTGTTACTATTTATATTAAGTCTAAATAAAAACAAATGAGAAAAATTATTACATCACTAGCAATTTGTCTAGTACTAGTAGCATGTTCAAACGACGATGATAACAACGCTATACCCGAAAACCAAGTTACAAAAGCAGAAGTGCTTACCAATTATGCAAATATTGTATATCAATCGTATTTAGACAGTTACAATGGTGCTGTATCTGTACAAACTGCTGTAAATACATTTTTAGCAACAAAAAATGAAGTCAATTACAATGCTATTAAAACGGCTTGGTTAGCAGCACGTGAACCTTATGGTCAAACCGAAGCTTACCGATTTGCTAGTGGACCAATAGATGAAGAAGGGGAACCTTGGTCTATTGCTAACGAAGGCCAAATGAACGCATGGCCGCTTGAAGAGGCTATTATTGATTATGTATCTGAAGATTCTAGAGTGCAAGGTGCTGGTATATTTTCTTTTAATATTATTAGCGATGCGTCTATCACTATAGACGAATCTTCAGTAATATCTTTTAATGAATACGAAAATAACGAGTCAGCAGTCACTACGGGATGGCACGCTATTGAGTTTTTATTATGGGGGCAAGACAATACCAATCCTGCAGATGATAAACCAGGAGTAAGAACTTTTACAGATTATACCACAGAAGCTAATGCAGACCGTAGAGGAGAATATTTAAAAATAGCAACCGATTTATTGGTAAAAGACCTTAACGATTTAGTAACAACATGGAATGTTGGTGGCGCTTATCGTACTGTTTTTAATGATTTAGATGAAAACACAGCGTTACAACAAATAATAACTGGCCCTTTTACAATGGTTGGCGATGAATTAAGTAGCGAACGTATGTTAGCTCCTGTAAAAAATACTGGTGGTTTAAATGGTTGGGGGCAAGAAGATGAACATTCTTGTTTTAGTGACAACACACACAGAGATATTTTTACAAATGCTCAAGGTTCATATAACGTGATATTTGGAAAATACGATACTATTAGCGGTGCTTCTTTTTACGATTTAGTAAAACAAGCCAACCCTGAACAAGCTCAAATATTAAAAAATAGCGCAGATGAAGCTATGGCTAAAGTTGCCGTTATAGTAAATAATGATAAACCTTTTGATTATTTAATTACTAAAGAAGAAGCTGATGATACTAATAAGGGCCCAGTATTACAAGCTGTAGATGCTTTAATGGATTTAGGAAATGAAATTAGTGCCTCTGCCTCTGCCATTGGTATTAACCTAAATTAATTTTAGAAATAACTATTTATAATAAATTATAAAATGTCCTGAGTTTTTGACTTGGGGCATTTTCCATTTTTAATTTTATACATGTTGAATAAGAAATTTGCTTGCATTTTACTAACTCTATTAACCTTATACAATTGTTCTAAAGATGATGATAATTATGTGCCCATAGAATCTAGCTTATATGAAGAAGGCGAAGAATTTTTAACTGGACCATTAGGTATAAATTCGTCAAGTACTGATGCCTTTGGTTTTGAAATTAATGGATTAACATTTTCTCAGCTCGGGCAATTTGCCGCCGGAAATTCTTTATTTACTCAAACTTGGGTATCTTCTCCAGCTTCTACCACTGCAAGAGATGGATTAGGTCCTACATTTAATGCCCGCTCTTGTACAAGATGTCATTTTAAAGATGGTAGAGGTACACCTTTAGTAAACGGAGAAAGTTCTAAAGGGTTTTTAATGCGTATTAGTTTGCCTGGTCAAGATGCAAACGGATTTAATAATCCAGTACCTGGTTACGGCAATCAATTGCAAGATTTAGCTAATTTTGGAATTTCGTTTGAAGGTCGAGTTAATGTAGATTATAGTGTTATTACAGGTACATATCCAGATGGTAGACCTTATGAGTTACAACAACCAAATTATACGCTTATTGAAGCCATGTTTGGGCCTTTAGACAATGTATTAACATCACCTCGTGTTGGCCCTCAAACCATTGGCTTAGGATTAGTAAGCGCACTACCCGACTCCGAAATCTTAAAACTAGCGGATGAATTTGACTCTGATAATGATGGCATTTCTGGACGCCCTAATTACGTTTGGAATATTAAAGAAAATAAAGCCACACTAGGCAAATATGGATGGAAAGCCAATACACCAACACTAGAGCAACAAGTAGCCGCTGCATTTCATGGAGACATGGGTTTAACGACTAAATTGTTTACTCAAAATAATTGCCCTTCACCACAACAAGATTGTATGGATGCATTTCATGGCGGTGATCCCGAAGTTACAGATGCTCAATTAGAAGATGTAGTATTATATCAAGCCACTCTAGCTGTGCCTAATAGAAGGAATTTTAGAGATGAAAATGTATTGTTAGGCAAACAATTATTTAATGAGTTAAATTGCATAGGTTGCCATGCTATAGATTTAAAAACAGGAACCTCTAGTATTACACCACTTTTAAACAACATAACCATTAAACCATACTCCGATTTTTTATTGCATGATATGGGAGAAGCCTTAGCTGATAATAGACCAGATTTTTTAGCTACAGGGCGAGAATGGCGTACACAACCGCTTTGGGGTATTGGCCTTATTGATGCTGTAAATAAACATACCTTTTTATTACATGATGGCCGTGCTAGAAATATAGAAGAAGCTATTTTATGGCATGGTGGAGAGGCAGAAAATAGTAAAATTGGGTTTATCAATTTAACAGCTAGTGAGCGCCAAAATGTATTAGACTTCGTTAATTCGTTGTAATCAGTTATTTAAATTTGAAAATATTATTTATGAAAAATAACATTATATACTACATCACATTTATATGTATCATTTTAATAGCGTGTAAAAATGACGATGATACTTCGGAATCTACTGAATCTTTTGATTTAAAAACATTATTGCAAAGTGAAGTTGATGCTCAAATTTTGCCCGCTGTTTCTGGTTTTGTTAATGCTACAAATACCATGGAAGCTTCTGTTCAATCCTATCTATCACAAACAACAGAAATCAACTTAACTAACGTTAAGCAACAATGGAAGGCAATTGCTATAGCCTACGAAAAAATATATGCGTTTAATATTGGAGAGGTAAGAAGTCAATTTATACATTTCTCTATTTATAACTGGCCCGTTACTCCTATTGCTATAGAAAATAATATTTCAAATAATACTATTGATGAAAACTTTATAGATACAGTACCTGCAAGCCTAAAATCTATTGGTGCTCTAGAATATTTATTATTTAGGGCACCTGTATCTGAAACAAATTTTGAAATAGCAAATTCGGAAAACCGTAAAAATTATATTAAATTCTCAGCACTTTTTTTAAAAAGCCAAGCAGAGAAATTGCAAAATATTTGGTTACCATCAGGAAGTAATTACGCTAATACATTTGTAAATAATACTGAAACAGGTATTAGAAGTTCTTTTAATATATTTTATAACGGCTTATATAATTCTATAGATACAGGGAAAGTAACAAAAATTGGTAAACCCGCTGGTTTAGAAAAGTCTGATGTTATTGACCCAGAGCTTACACAAGCATTTTTTAGTGATACATCGCTAACTTTAATACGTACTAATATAGAAAGTATAGAGCAACTATATTTTAATACTAACAGTGCTTTAGGAATTGACGATTATCTATTGTTTATAACGCAAAGTAACACGTTAAATGATTTAGTCACCAATAAAATTGATGCTGTAATTAATGCCATAGATAATATATCGCTTCCTTTAGACCAAGCTATTTCTGCAGAACCTGAATTGGTTGGAGCTTTATACAAAGCCTTAGATGAATTACGTATTTTATTTGCCGTAGATTTACGTAGTAGACTTTCGTTAATAATAACATCTACGGATAATGACGGGGATTAAAAAAGTGAATATCTAATTACAATTCTGGTCTTTTTTAGCGCAACTGTTTCCTATTCTAATAGACATAATTTCTCTTTTTTAACTCTAATATAAGAGATCATACTGTTAGAACAAATCTAAATAAATGATTCAGCATAATGCCTATTCAGACTATTTTAAAACTATGGTGGTCATCACTATAGTACCTTAAATTAATAGACACGTATTTATTAATATTTTAGTACAAAAAAATTACTTATTTTTATTAATTCTAAATAAAAATAAGTAATTTCGTGACTGATTAATTTAGTAAAATAACATGTCATGTGTAGTCAAATAATAACCCTTTCTAAAAACTGTGATGGTCAACTAAGCTATTGTAAAATATGTAACATCTATCAATTGGTTTTTAATAATATCTATATAGAGTTCTTTGAAAAAGAAATAGAAAGTTTTAAAATTTTTCTAGAAAACATTGAGGTTAAATATTGGGAAACTAAATATGATAGTATGGTTATAAAACGAAAAATACCCATAAATACGTTGCAAAAAAATCTATCATTAATGTTTAATAGGCAAGAACTAGAATCTTTAAAAAGATTAATTAGTCAAAATACTAAAAAACCTTTTAACATACTAAGCATCGTGGATATAGATTATACGTGTCATTTAAATTGAAACCTATGGAGGATATTGATATTATATACAAAAACGATTTAGGTATTGCTTTTATTTGGAAACGATGTGTAGTTGATAAGCATAGAAAAATCAATCTTGTTTTTAACAATGTAGCGCTTCATTGTACAAATGATGAACTCAATCATTTTTCAACACTTATTGAAGAATCATTTGATAGAGCTTCACGTTGTACTAAATGCCAAGATATAAAAACTTGTAAAACCATATTATTAGAAACACCTGTATCCCAAGTAAGTTTTACTACAAATTATAATGAGCTTACTGCAATTAAAGATTTAGTATCAGGCACTACATTTGTAATGGGTTTAGATACGGTTTTAAAGAAAATTTTATAAAATAAAATCTTGAAAATATTATAAATTATAATTTTTACGAGCATTTTTAGCCCAAGCTATTATAGCTTCTTTTTCAGATTCAGAAATTTTTCCATGTAATATGGTATACGATTCTAAAGGCATTTCTCCTTCTTCTACTTCTTCTATTAATTCGTCTAATTTATGATCTTTCTTTTTATCGTTATACGTTTCCCATTGTGACACATTAAAATGCTCATTCCCTTCTTCTACATGGTCGTGTAACCAAAAAGACACCGGTGCAACTTCTGCATACCAAGGGTAATTTGTTTTGTTACTATGGCAGTCATAACATTTACTTTCTAAAATAGCAGCAACGTCTTTGCTCGGCTTAGTTTCGGCTTCAAAAGCATTAACATTTCTATATTCTGCATTATTTTTTTCGGGTCTGTAAAACTGAATTAAAACTAAAGCAATTAATAACCCTACTAATATTTTCTTTACTATTTTCATATCTATTTTTTTGAAAATTAAAATTTAATTTGAAGCGTTGTATACCAATTTCTAGGCGCAGATGGTATTATACCTGGTCCAGGATATCCTGTTGCCCGCCTTGTAAAATAACTATTATCTAAAACATTATTTATACCCGTTTCTATCTTAAAATATTTGTAACTATATGATAATGATATGTCTAAAATATCGTATTCAGGAATTTCTCCAATAACACCACTAGCTGTTGCAGTTTTAGAATTTGTTGCATCTGTAAATTGACTTCCTAAATAACTGTATTGAATACTACCTAATAAGTTTTTGTAGCCACCATTTAGCCCCATTTTTAAATTTAAATCGGGTACAAACTCTACTTTATTGCCTTCAACTCCAGCTTGATCAGATTTTAGATACTTAGAATCTATAATAGATGTATTTATAAAATAATTAAGTTTAATATTATTATTTAAACCCAACACTTTTTTTAAATTAAAATCAAATAACGATTCTACACCATACATAACAGCGTCTCCAATATTTCCTCTTTCGCTAAATACACGACCGTCTTCTAATCCCTTTTGGATAAACCCAATTCTATTATTATAAAATAGACTAAATACACCAAAATCGTATGAGACTATATTATTGTAATTGCCTCTAATACCCAAATCTGCTGTAAAACCATCTTCATCAGTAATATTAGGATTTATTTCAAATGCGGGATTAATAATAGCAATATCTGAGAACGTTACCGAACGGTAATTTTGAGAGATGTTGCCATAGGCTTCAAAATTGGTATTAGGTTTATAACTTAGTCCTAAGCCTAACAATAAAAATGAACGTTCAAAATTTTGGTTTTCATCACTTATCTCGTCAAAAATAACATTACCCGCATTGTCTTCACGAATCTCTCTAAAAAAACCATCACTCTCCGTTTTAATATACTCAAAACGAAAACCAGGGGTTACCGAAAATTTATTTGATACATAAAAGATATGTTCTCCAAATACAGACATATTTAAGTTGGGTAAATCAAATTGAGATTGGTTTGGGTAATTAGGAAACTCATCACTAGCAAATTTAAAATCGGCATCACGATCATCACTACCAGGACCTTGTTGTTGGAAGTTGTTAGCCTTATAAAACTTGGCGCCAATTAAAAAGGTCGCATCTTTTTTAAACACTTTATATTTAGTAAGTAAACGAGACTCAAAACCAAAATTTTTAAAATCGCCAACAATTAAATCACGCTCCCCATTAGGGTCTACATCATTAACTCTATTTGTTCTAAACCCTAATGCATTTCTTGAGGCATTCAATCCAAAAAAATTAAATGTGAAGTTTGTTTTTTCAGAAAATTTATGCGTAAATTTTAAGTTATATAACAACCAATCGACCTCAAACCAATTACGTTCTCGATTACTCTGTAGTGGATCTTGATTAAATAAATTATCTGTTAAACCACCTGCTTGTTGAGCCAAATAATTTAAATATGTGATTTCAGCATTAAAAGAGGTATTATCTGTTAATTGATACCCCGCATTAAAGAATAGGTTATTAGACTTAAACTGAGAATTTGGACGAAACCCATCACCTTGTTTATGATTAAAATAGGTGTAATAGCTAAACTTATCTTTTGTACCGCTTAAACTTGTAAAGTTTGTATATAACCCAAAACTACCAAAAGTATTTCTAGTTATGAGTTCTACAGCTTTATTTGGGTTAGGCGCTTTGGTTTTAAAGTTAATTAACCCTCCAAATTGAGTGCCATATTGCAAAGACGCTGCACCACGAATAACTTGAATTTCTTGTAAACCTTCGGCTGCTGGTGTATAATAACTTTCTGGGTAGCCTAAAACATCGGCACTAATATCATAACCGTTTTGTCTGGTATTAAAATTAGCCGTTCGGTTTGGGTCTAGTCCCCTACCACCAATATTTAACTGTAAACCAGCATCATCATTTTGGTATATATTAAGCCCAGCTACTTGGCTGTAAATTTGACGCGCATTATTAGATGCTAAGTTTGCTAAAGATTGTTCTACTAAAACAACTTCTGTTTTTTTACCAGCATAAATAGCGGTGCCTTCTACATCTTTTAAACGCTTAAGTTCAAATATCCGTTGTTTTCTAGCAGTAATTTCTACTTCTGAAAGGTTTTGTGTTAAATCGTTTAAAACAATATTTAATACTTTACTATTTTCGGTTTGAACACGGACTTCTTTTACATCATATTCATAAGAAAAAAACACTAAAGTTAATTCTTTTTTAGATGTTTTAAATTGAAAATAACCTTTAGTATTCGTTGTTGTTATTAACCCTGAAGTTTTATCATAAATAGCAACATCGGCTATAGGATTGTTATTTTTTTGAAAAGTTACTGTACCAGAAATATTGTTTTGGGCAAATACTGAAACACAAAATATAAGTGCTATTATAATCTTAAAGTCCTTTAATGTCATCCTTAAATGGTAAAATCCAATTTTTAGGTTTAAATGATTCTTTTTCGGTATACAAATTTACGCTTTTATCTATAAATGGCTGGCTTAATCTGCCATTTAATGCCACATAACTTTCTACAAATACTTGTACATTTTTATGGCCTTGATTTGTAAAGTGTTCCCCTAAATAATGTGCATATTCTAGAATAAAATCCGGCTGAGACCCCATCTGTTTTTCTTGAAATGGTGTTAAAAAATCTTTGTTATCTACGTAAAAAAACACGCCCGTTTCTTTATCCACGATTTTAAATGTACTAATGCCCATTTTTTCCATAAGCATAACACGCCATGAAAAACGATAACCTTCTTCTGTCCAAAATAACTCATTAGGATATAATAAATACCTGAATGGAATAAGTAGTTGTAAACTTAAAAATACACCAACAATAATTAGAATCGGTTTTCTGTATTTCAATTTATATGGTTGTGTTTTTAAGCTAACAAACTCTTTTTTTAATTTGAATAGATACTTAAGAATGTTAATGATTTTTACATGAATATTAGCATCAAAAAATATAAGTGCCGAAACAATCATGATAAAAGGAAACATGCCTATAGGAAACAAAATTCTTGTAAACACATGGAAAATCACAACAAAAATAAAAGCAACCCAGCGTGTTTTTTTATACAATAATAAAAACGGAATACTTAAATCGTACAAAGCACCACTCCAACTCATGGCATAATGAAACCAATTTTGTTGTAATAAATGTTCGCCTATAAATGGTAAATCATATTTTGATGGTAACCAAATTTTTAAAGGCTGCGCTTTAAGCAACCAATCGCTATTTAATTTAGCTAAACCTGCGTAAAAGTAAACAATACTTAAAAGGAGTTTTATACTATCTGTTGTCCATTTTGGAATGTGTTCGTAGCGTTTTCTTTTAATAATATTATCGACTGAAAAATAGGCGTTGGCTGGCAAAAACAACATTAAAAAACTTAATATACTTATAAAATAGTAATGGTTCAAATATGTAGTTTTATCCATTAACTCTATATAGGTAAAGCTTAAAAAGAAGCTTATAATCGCTATTCTATATTTTAAGCCTAGTGCTACAAAGCATGCCGATAATCCGCAGATAAAAAATAATATATAAGTATAGTTACCAAGAGGTTTTATAAACTCAAAGCCATAATAAGAAAAATGAAATTTTGGTTGAATGTAAAGCGTGTCTATCCAACCATGATACCAAAATCTAATGATACTAAGACACATCATAACACCAAACCCAATTCTAAACACAGCAAGTGGAGCCGCATGGGTTGTTTTATTTAGATATGTATTTATATTAAGTTTCATGGTATAAAAAAAGGTTGTCGTATTTATTTAGACAACCTTTTCTATTTATGTTATAAATTTATTAATCACCATCGGCATCAACAAAATCAAGTCTAATATCAAAGGCATTAACCATATCTACTTTTAATGTTACTACAGCTAATTGTAATGCATCAAAAGCTTCAGTCATTTTTGTATTATCCGTATTAACTTGACTAAAAAAGCTGTCATCTAAAACTTCTATTTTTTGTCGTGCATCATCAAATCTAGAATTAAGTAAAGTAACAATATCATTTCTGTCTAAAAATGCTAAATACGTCCTAAAACTTTCGCCTGTAGAAGTTCCATTATATTGTTTTCCATTAAACATATCTTGAACAGCATTTAGAGCTTCTAATGTTAATGCTTTTGAAACATCGTCTTTATATAATGCTTCTACTTTATCTGCTAAAGGCGCATTAGAAAAATTACCAGCAGGTATCCCTATTTTATTAGCTCTAAGCCCTTTTTCATAATAGAAAATATAGTCATTCACGATTTTATTAAGAGAACTTGTTACCGTATTACCCGTTGCACTTACAAAAGTATCACGGTAGTTATTTTTCCAATCATTAGCGAAACTATTATTTAGTGCATTCATTTGTGCTACCACATCGGTTAAATAGCTAATATACCCTTCTTTATTCGTATTAGAAATAAACTTATCTATAGCACTCGTATCACTATTGGCAATGCCATGTATTAAGAAATCCAATGCAGGAAACCCTTGAGCATCATGAAAATTACTTGAATCTAAATCATAATTTTTACTAGCCGCTCCATTTTGGACATCTTCAATAGTTAACGGATAAATATTAAAAAAGCTAACAAAACCTTTATCGCCACCACGTTCTTCAGCTTTTCCAATATTAAACATTTCTACATATTGCCATGTTTTGTATGCCTCTAACCAAGCATCGCTTAATAGATCTAGGTTTGTTTGATTTATATCATTAATAAAGTTTCCTCTAGCAATATCTACAGCAGACAGTTTGGTTTGCAAATCCTCAAAAGCAGGAATAATAATGTTATCTGCCATATTGACTAGCAAAGCACCTCTATCAAAATTATCGCCACTATCACTTGGGCTATCGTCTGATGATGAGCTACATGCTACCATAATTAGCATGGTAATTAATACTGCTAAAAAATTCTTTTTTCCTGTAATCATAATGCTATAAATAAATATTTTGCAAATTTATAAAAAGTAGTAGCTGTACTATAGGCACAACAACTACTTTTTTATAATAAACAGCAGTTTTTTTTAACTTCCTGCTTGTGCTGTTGTAAAATTAAATTTAGCAGAAATTGTATTAGACATGGTATCTAACTGTTCTGCTGTAATGTCCCAAAATCCATTGCCTGCAGTTAATGTTGCTATAAAGGCATCAACTTCTGTTTTGGTAAAATATGGTTCGGTTGTATTTGGCTGTCTTGTAAACTGTAAACTATAAATAAAACCGAAACCTTCTGATAAATCATGAAATGCAGACCCATTATCTGAACCTAAATTCTTTTTACCTTGTTGTAAATAGTATACAGCTCTCACACCTATAATTTCTGATATTTTTTCTCTTAAAATTTCAGCTTGTTCGTCTCTAACCGTATAGTTTTTTTCTACAATAGCAGCTCTACCTTTTTTAAAGGCTTCATAAATATCTTCTGCTATACCAGCAAAATCTGCATCTCCCTCTACTCTAAAAAGGTATTTACTTAAAAAGCTATCTGCATTTGTTACAGGCTCAGCAGGATTTGCTTCATTACCATATAAATAGCCATAAGCTTCATCCCATTTGTGTTCCATAGTTGTGTAAGCCTTACCATCGACTACGATACCAGCATCATTATCTGCTCTGTTAGCACCAGCATCTAAAACTGCGGGGCTTAAGTAATTATTTAAAATTTGATCAGCCATTAAAGCACCAATTAAAGCTTTATTAACAGCTTGATTGTACTCTAATCCTTTAGCATTAACATAACGTGTAGAACCACCGCCACCTTCTTGTATTTTTCCTGCATTTCCTGCTGTAGCATCATTATCCCATGCTATAAATACTTCTGATGCTTGAGATGCAATCCATGTGTCAAAATCAGCTTTAATAGCATTGGCTGCTGTTGTATTGGCTTTAAAATAATCTTCAGATGCAGCAGTTTTACTTCTTATACTTTTATCTGAAGCATTTAAATTAGCATCACTAAAATCTGCTTCACCTTCTACATGTGCGAACATACCATCAAGTATCGGTTCTGTTTGCGTATTATCTTTTAATGCAGAAATTAACTCTTCAGACATTTGAATTCTTGTTGTTTGCCCACCAAAACTCACTGTAGAATTTCCTTCTCTGGTGAATTCATAAGTAGCTGGTACTACAACATTATTTCCTATACCATCAGTATTGTTATCATCATCACTTGAGCATGATGTTAATATACTTCCTATTACAAATAAACTTAAAGCAATTTTTTTCATTTTCTGTTTTTATTTAGACTTGATATAAATAATATTTGAATTCAAGATGCAAATATAAAACACAAAATTAGTTTCTCAAAGTTTATTTAGATTAAATTTAAATAGAGTCGCTTTTTATGATTTAATAAACTAATAATCAATATTTTAAATTTAAAAATTTAACATTTATATATTAAACTATGTCGTTATTTTAAATGAAGATAATATAACTTAATGGAAATTATTAAAAATTTTAGAAGCCTCGTTATGAGCACTCTCAAAGCTAAGAGCATTTAAAACATTTGATTTTTGAGATGTAAAATAAGACAATAGTTTTTCGGTAGGCATATTACCTATAAGCTCATCTGTAGCCATTGGGCAACCACCATAACCTTGAATGGCTCCATCAAAACGATTACAACCTGCTTGGTGTGCTGCATTTACTTTTTCATACCAAGTAGATGCTGTGGTATGCAAATGTGCACCAAATTCTATATTGGTATATTGAGGTATTAAATTTGAAAATAAGTAATCAATACTTTCAGGATTTGAGGTTCCTACGGTGTCACTTAATGATAAAATACGAACACCCATATTAGCCAGTTTTTCGGTCCACTCTCCTACAATATCTACATTCCAAGGGTCACCATATGGGTTACCAAAGCCCATAGATATATATACGACAACTTCTTTATTGGTTTTATAACCTATATCTAATATTTCTGAAAGCGTTTTAATAGACTCCGCAATAGTTTTATGTGTATTACGCATCTGAAAATTTTCTGAAATAGAAAACGGATAACCTAAATAATCAATATTGTTATGCACAGAGGCTTCTTTTGCCCCTCTAATATTTGCTATTATGGCTAATAATTTACTAGTTGTAGTGCTTAAATCTAATTGAGATAAAACATCTGCAGTATCTGCCATTTGCGGAATCGCTTTTGGAGATACAAAACTTCCAAAATCTATAGTATCAAAGCCCACACGCAGTAACGATTGTATGTATTGCACTTTTTGCTCTGTGGGTATAAATTGCTTTATGCCTTGCATAGCATCTCGAGGGCATTCAATAATTTTAATTTCTTTTGGCATTTGTGTTCAAAAAATGGAATGATAAAAATAGTATTATTTTTTTTAAAACTTCATCTAATAAAACTTATTATTGTTATAGTCCATGCGTTCCATTTAATCGTATATTCAACTATAGTTTTACTAAAGAAAAAAAAACATGAAAAAAATTACGCTTACTTTATCATTATTATATTTAGCAAGTTGCTTTTCTGCAATTTTAGCACAAAGTACTGCTACATATACCATTACATTTACTAATTTCTGGAATGAAACAGATCATACCCAAGGCGGTACATCATTTCCTAATTTAGCCTCTGCACACTGGTCTGATGTTGTTGGGGTAAACCATAATGATAATATTACTTTTTTTGAAATGGGTGGCATATCTACGCTTGGAGTAGAAGATATAGCGGAATTTGGAGATAAAGATTTGTTTATGAACAATGACGTACAATTAGCAATAGATGCTGATAATGCTGAACAGTTTATTAATCTTGGTGATTTATTTATTGGTAGTGAAAACTCAATAACACTAAATAATATAGAAATTAAACAGGAATTTCCTTTACTATCCATGTTGTCTATGATAGCGCCAAGTCCAGATTGGATGATGGCCATTAATAGTCTAAATCTTAGAGAAGGCGATAGTTGGAAACCATCTATAGTCATGGATTTATTTCCATATGATGCTGGTACCGAAAATGGTTCTACATATAGTCTGTCTAATCCAGCAACCTCTCCAAGAGGTAATATAACGAGTTTAATGGGTGTAGCGCCTTTTAATAACGAAAAAGTAGCTCAAATTACTATAACACTCGAATCTGTTTTGAGTAATAATGATGTCACTAAAATTGAAGATATCTCCATTTTTCCAAATCCAACGCATGGAGAAATCAATATTTCTAATGTTAAAGATATAAATCTTAAAGCTATAGAAGTTTATGATTTTTTAGGACGATTAGTTAAAAATATTCCTGTAAAATCTAATTCTAATAAAATAAAAGCGGATTTAAGTAGCTTAAATAAAGGTGGTTACTTGTTAAACCTAAAATCTGATAATGGTAACAAAACTCAAAAACTAATTATCAATTAATAAATATAGCTTGTTGCTCAGCACTTTTAAAATAAAGATTATTTTAAAAGTGCTATAGATATTATTATTATTTCTCTTTTAATAATATGGCCTTATTAATTTGTTTTATCAAGCTAGGGCCTTCATAAATAAAACCTGTATATATCTGTACTAAGTCGGCACCAGCTTCAATTTTTTCAAGTGCATCTTTTGCAGAATGTATGCCACCTACTCCAATAATTGGGAATGTACCTTGGCTTTTGCTGGAAAGATATTTAATTACGCTTGTGCTCTTTTCTTTAATAGGTTGACCACTAAGACCACCGTTTCCTATATTTTGTAATAATGCATCAGACGCTTTTAAATTGCTTCTGTCTGTAGATGTATTGCTTGCTATAACACCATCTAAATTAGTTTTAGCAACAAGCTCTACAATTTCATCTAACTGCGTATTATTTAAATCTGGCGCTATTTTTAATAAGATTGGTTTTTGCTTTTTAAAGGTATTATTAGCGCTTTGAACAGCTCCAATAAGCGCTTCTAAATAATCTTTATCATTTAACTTAGCATGGCTACCAACATTAGGGCAACTAACGTTTAACACAAAATAATCTACATAAGGGTGTAATGCATTAAAGCATTCTAAATAATCTTGAGTATAATCTTCTGGCTTTGTATCTGTATTTTTACCAATATTACCACCAATAATGAGTTTTCCTTTATTTTTTTTTAATTGCGCTATAGCTGCATTTAAGCCTTCATTATTAAAACCCATACGATTTATTATACCCTGGTCATCTTTAAGTCTAAATAACCGCTTTTTAGGATTACCCGCCTGTCCTTTTGGCGTTACTGTGCCAATTTCTATAAAACCAAAACCAAAATTAGCTAATTCATTGTACAGTACTGCGTTTTTATCAAAACCAGCAGCTAGTCCAACAGGATTTTTAAAAGTTAATCCAAATAAATTACGTTCTAACCTAACATCATCAACTTTATACAAACTTCTGAAAACAGAAGTAAATCCAGGGATTTTAGAAGTGAATTTAATAAGAGAAAATGTGAAATAATGAATTTTTTCGGGGTCGAATAAGAAGAAAAAAGGACGAAGTAATACTTTATACATCTGCAAAATTTGTACAAAAATAGGTTTAAATAAAAAGTCAGACAATAATAGAAGCTAAAAAATGATTATACTTTTTCTTAGAGTAGATGTTAAACTAAAATCCTGCTAAAAAAGCGGGATTAGTTCAACTTACAATATTCTGTACGTCTTGCTTAACTTTTCAACATTGAGTTTCACTAATAAAAATTGGGTAACTTAATAAAAAGTTACCCAATTGAATATGTTTTAAATATGAATATTACTCGCCCATAGCTGCCATAACAGCTGCAGAAAGACGTTTGTATGTACCATTGTCCAAACGTTCGCGAATAGCATCAAAAGCATCTAAAGTTTCTTCAACATCTTTTAATGTATGCGTAGCCGTTGGAATCATTCTAAGTAAAATTAACCCTTTAGGTATTACAGGGTAAACCACTATAGAACAGAATATTCCGTAGTTTTCTCGTAAATCCCTAACTAAAGCCATAGCTTCGGGAATACTACCTTTTAAATATACTGGTGTTACACAACTTTGTGTTGTTCCTATATCAAATCCACGGGCTTTTAAGCCTGATTGAAGTGCGTTAACAATTTTCCAAAGATTCTCTTTTAACTCAGGCATGGTCTTTAGCATTTCTAAACGCTTTAAAGCTCCAACCGTTAATTGCATTTGCAAAGATTTTGCAAACATTTGAGAACGTAAATTATATTTTAAGTAGTCTATAATTTCTTGATCTGCTGCAATAAATGCCCCTGTACTGGCCATAGATTTAGCAAACGTAGCAAAATATACATCAATATCATCTTGAACGCCTTGCTCCTCTCCTGCACCCGCTCCTGTTTTACCTAAGGTTCCAAAACCATGAGCATCATCAACTAAAAATCTAAAATTAAATTTTTTCTTAAGTTCAACAATTTCCTTTAAACGGCCTTGCTCGCCTCGCATTCCAAAAACACCTTCAGAAATCACTAAAATACCACCACCAGTTTGTTCTGCCATTTTGGTAGCACGCTCTAAATTTTTCTCTAAACTTGCAACATCATTATGCTTGTAAGTAAAGCGTTTTCCCATGTGCAAACGTACACCATCTATAATACAAGCATGTGCATCTACATCATAAACAATAATATCATCCTTGCCTACAAGGGCATCTATAGTTGATAATATCCCTTGATATCCAAAATTTAAAAGGTAAGCGGCTTCTTTACTAACAAAAGTTGCTAATTCGTTTTGAAGTTTTTCATGCAAATCCGTATGTCCAGACATCATTCTAGCTCCCATAGGGTATGCAGAACCATATTCTGCTGCTGCTTCGGCATCTACCTTTCTAACTTCTGGGTGGTTAGCTAGTCCTAAATAATCATTAATACTCCAAGTAATAACATCTTTTCCTTGAAATTTCATACGATTAGAAATCTCTCCTTCTAACTTAGGAAATACAAAATATCCTTCTGCCTGTGATGCCCATTTTCCTAACGGTCCTTTATCCTTGTAAATCTTCTCAAATAAATCTTTCATTTATTATAAATCTTATTGCTATTAAAATTAAGACGTAACTACAACTAGAAAATTTGCTTTTAAAGGGATATAAACAATTAATTTTTTGTTTAAAAAAGAAGCTTATAGTTTTTAGTTAGTTATCTGCAAAATTAAATATTTATATGGTTTGAACATAATTTTTTAATGTCCAATTATTGATAAAATAAAAAAAGAGAACACATTTTGATGTAATAACAAAATGTGTTCTCTACTAAATATAAATATTTTAGTTATTTGATATATTGTATATTCTGTGCTGAAGCCTCATGAACACTGTCAAAAAAGCCTTGTTCATTCATCCATTTGTCACTATAAACTTTACTCATATATCGAGAGCCATGATCTGGAAAAATAACCACAACATAATCTGTTGATTTAAATCTATTATCCTCGCCTAATTGTATAATCGCTTGTGTTGCAGCACCAGAAGTATAACCAACAAACATACCTTCTGTTTTAGCTATTAATCTGGCTGTATGCGCACTATCCTCGTCGGTAACTTTTATAAATTCGTCTATAATATCAAAATCTGTTGCCGTAGGAATCAAATTTTTACCTAAACCCTCTATCCTATATGGATAAATTTCTTTTTCATCAAACTCCCTAGTTTCATGATATTTTTTAAGTACAGAACCAAAAGCATCTACACCAATTATTTTAATATCAGGATTTTGTTCTTTTAAATATTTAGCTGTACCAGATATAGTACCACCTGTACCGCTACATGCGACAAGATGCGTTATTTTACCTTGGGTTTGTTTCCAAATTTCTGGACCTGTAGATTTATAATGTGCATCAATGTTTAATTGATTAAAATACTGATTTATATAAACAGAACCCTTCATTTCTTCATGAAGTCGCTTAGCCACTTGGTAGTAAGATCTTGGATCGTCTGCACTAACATGTGCAGGACATACATAAACCTTAGCACCCATGGTTTTCAACATGTCTATTTTATCTGCCGAAGATTTAGAACTTACCGCCAGTACACAATCATAACCTTTTATGATACTAACCATAGCAATACTAAAACCAGTATTACCAGACGTTGTTTCTATAATGGTATCTCCTGGTGAAAGAATGCCTTTTCTTTCGGCTTCTTCTATTATGTGAAGTGCTATTCTGTCTTTAGAGGATTGTCCTGGGTTGAAAGATTCTACTTTAGCATAGAATTCACCTTTAAACTCGGAAGCTATTTTATTAAGCCTAATAAGCGGTGTGTTGCCAACTAAATCTAATACATTATCAAATACTTGATTTCTGTGTTTCATAAAAGCTATTTATAAATCATAATTTATCTTACACAAATCTGATTTAAAACCATGCAAAAATAAAACTTTTTTTTTTATTATCCATGAATTCCTTCTAAATCTAGTAAAAAGGCATACTCGCGGGCTACCTCCTTTAGGCTTTCAAAACGCCCAGAAGCACCGCCATGACCAGAATCCATATCGGTATGTAAGAGTAATTTATTAGTGTCTGTTTTAAGGTCTCTTAGCTTAGCAACCCATTTTGCAGGTTCCCAATATTGTACTTGAGAATCGTGCAATCCTGTTGTAACTAACATATTTGGATAATCTTGAGGTAAAACATTATCATAGGGTGAATATGATTTCATGTAATTATAATATTTTACATCGTTGGGGTTTCCCCATTCATCATACTCCCCAGTTGTTAAAGGAATCGTATCATCTAGCATAGTTGTAACAACATCTACAAAGGGTACCGCTGCTAAAATCCCATGATATAATTCAGGATTCATGTTAATAATAGCGCCCATAAGTAACCCACCTGCAGATCCACCATAGGCGTGTAAATGTTTTGCTGATGTATAGTGTTGTTCAATGAGGTATTTAGAGCAATCAATAAAATCGGTAAACGTATTCATTTTAGTAAGTAGCTTTCCATTTTCGTACCATGCTCTACCTAAATATTCGCCACCTCTAATGTGTGAAATAGCATAAATAAAACCTCTGTCTAACAAACTTAAACGAATTGTAGAAAACGATGGGTCTATTGTAGAGCCATAGGACCCATAAGCATACTGTAATAATGGGTTTGTACCGTCTAACTTTATGCCTTTTTTATACACTAAAGATATAGGCACTTTAATACCATCTCTAGCCGTTGCCCAAATACGCTTAGATTCGTAATTCTCTTTTTTAAATTTACCACCAAGTACCTCCTGTTCTTTTTTAATGATACTTTGTTTCGTTTTAAAATTATAATCTATTACAGCACTAGGCGATGTTAAAGCGTTAAATCCATAACGCAAAATATCACTATTAAAATCTGGGTTATTACCAATGTATGCTGTATATGTTTCCGTATTAAATGGTAAATAATAATCTTCTTCACCTTGCCAACTTATAATGCGTAAATTATTAAGTCCATTTTCACGCTCATTAACAACCAAGTAATCTTTAAAAATCTCGATATCTTCAATTAAAACATCTTTTCTATGTGGAAGCACATCTTGCCAAGCTGTTTTTTGAGTGTCGGTTTCATGCGTTTTTTGTAATTTAAAATTAGTTGCACCATCTGCATTGGAGATGATGTAAAATGAATCGCCATAATGCGCTATACTATATTCTAAATCATGAATTCTTTCTTGAAATATTTTGAATGACTCATGAGGTGTATCTGCATTTAAAATCCTGTATTCCGAAGATAATGTACTTGAGCTTCCTATTACTATATATTTTTTAGATTTTGTTTTGTATACAAAGGTATTAAAGGTGTCATCTGCTTCATAAAAGACCTCAATATCATCATTACTATGATTACCTAGATTATGCTTAAAGATTTTATGCGAACGTAAAGTCACATCATCTTTCATAGAATAAAATAAGGTTTTATTATCGTTTGCCCAAGTTGCGCTACCTGTGGTGTTTATAATTTCGTCTGATAGAATTTCACCCGTTTCTAGGTTCTTTATTTTTATGGTGTATTGGCGTCTGCTAACAACATCTGTAGAAAAGGCTGCTAGTTTATTGTCTGGACTTATAGAAATACCTCCTAATTTAAAATAAGAATGGTTCTTTGCCATGATATTACAATCAAACAATACTTCGTCTGCAGCATCTATATGTTCTTTTCTTCTAATAAAAATAGGGTAATCTTTTCCTGTTTCGTATTTGGTTATGTACCAATATCCATTAAGTTTATATGGGACTGTGGTATCATCTTCTTTTATGCGCCCTTTCATTTCTTCAAACAATGCCTTTTGAAATGGCTCTGTGTGTTCTAATTCTTGCTGGGTATAACTATTTTCTGCATTTAGATATGCTATAACCTCTTGGTTATCTTTATCATTTAACCAATAATAATGATCTGTTCTAACATCATTATGTATGGTTAATGCTTTGGCTATTTTTTTAGCAATTGGGGCAATAGATGTTTTTTTCAATGAAAATATTTTAATTACTAATTATTTAAGGCCTTAAAAATAGAAAAATTAAATAGCTTTGTATCAATTAGTGAAATTTTAATAAAATCTAATATTATGTTTGGAGATATGATGGGTATGATGGGAAAACTTAAAGAAACCCAGAAAAGAGTTGAAGAAACAAAAAAACGTTTAGATACGGTTTTAATAGATGAAACCAGTAACGACTCAAAATTAAAAGTAACATTAACCGCCAATAGAACTATTAAGACTATTGAAATTGATGATACATTACTTCTTGATAAAGAGCAACTAGAAGACTACTTAATTCTCACCTTAAACAAAGCCATAGAAAAAGCGACTCAGGTAAACGAAGCCGAACTCGCTGCAGTTGCTAAAGAAGGTATGCCTAATATACCAGGTATGGATATGTTTAAGTAGGTTAGATATAATAACTAAAACTTGCTAAGAACCTGTAATAGCTTATCGTGCATGGCATCTGTATAATCTAAATGTGTAACCATTCTTAATTTTCCGCCACCCATACTTATAATATGTATGTTTTTAGCGGTTAATTGTTTCGTGAATTTTATGTCATCAACATCATCATTAAGTTCAAAAATCACAATATTAGTTTCTACAGGCTCTACAGTTTTAATTATAGATAATTTAGAAAGGATAGCAGCAATGTCTTTAGCTTTAACATGGTCGTACTTTAATCTATCTAGATGATTATCCAAAGCATACAAACCCGCAGCGGCTAGAAAGCCTGCCTGTCGCATATTCCCTCCAAAAATCTTTCTAAATCGCAATGCATCTTGCATAATATCGGCATTACCAACTAAAAGAGAGCCTACAGGGCAACCTAAACCTTTACTTAAACATACTGATATGGTATCAAATACATCACCATATTGTTTGCTTGTTTCATTCTTGGTTGCTAAGGCATGCCATAAACGGGCGCCATCCATATGAAATCCTAACGAATTATCATGACAGATTTTTTTTATCTTTAAAATCTCATTAAAATCCCAACAAGCCCCTCCCCCTTTATTTGTGGTATTTTCTATTTCTACCAAACTTGTTTTGCTATAATAATACGCTTCTGGATTTATAGCTTCTAAAACCTGCCCTGCATTAAACATACCACGTTGTCCATCAATTAACTTGCAAGACACGCCACTGTTAAACGATGCGCCTCCAGATTCGTAATTATAAATATGTGCATATTTATCACATATAACTTGATCACCAGGGTTTGTATGTAACTTAATTGCCGTTTGGTTAGCCATGGTACCACTAGGAAAAAAGAGCGCCTGCTCTTTACCAAACATATGGGCTATTTTAGCTTCTAAAGCATTAATAGTTGGATCTTCTCTAAATACATCGTCACCTACTTTGGCTTGCATCATAGCATCCAACATACCTTGCGTTGGCTTTGTTACAGTATCACTTCGTAGATCTATTGTCATTTTGTGTAGATTAAAACGTAAAGCTATTAAATTATAATAAGATTTGTTTTTTACTGCCTTATTAAATTCTATTTTTGTTTAAAATAAATGAATTATGATAACTTCAGATCAAATTAAAGATCTTAATACCCGCCTCGATAAACTTAGGCACTATCTTTGACATAGATGCCAAACTTATAGAAATACAAAACGAAGAAGAGCAAACCTTTGATCCCAATTTTTGGAACGACCCAAAAGCTGCCGAAACGATTATGAAATCGCTTCGAGTAAAGAAAAAATGGGTAGAAGATTATAGAACAGCAAAAACACTTTCAGAAGAATTAGATATCCTTTATGAGTTCCATAAGGAAGGTGAATATAGCATGGAAGAGGTTGAAGAACACTATAACAAAACAGCCAATTTACTTGAGGATATAGAGTTTAAAAATATGCTATCTGAAGAAGGCGATAGTTTAAGTGCTGTACTCCAAATAACTGCTGGTGCTGGTGGTACCGAAAGCTGCGATTGGGCAAGTATGCTTATGCGTATGTATTTAATGTATGCCGAAAAAAGCGGTTTTAAAGTTAAAGAGCTTAACTTTCAAGAAGGTGATGTAGCTGGAATAAAAACAGTGACTTTAGAAATTGAAGGCGATTTTGCCTTTGGTTGGTTAAAAGGTGAAAATGGTGTACACCGTTTGGTGCGTATCTCTCCTTTTGATAGTAATGCAAAACGACATACCAGTTTTGCATCTGTCTATGTTTACCCGCTTGTAGATGATACTATTGAGATTGATATAAATCCTGCAGATATTGATATTACTACAGCACGCTCTAGTGGTGCTGGTGGACAAAATGTAAATAAGGTTGAGACTAAAGTACAGCTTACCCACAAACCCTCTGGTATTCAAATTTCATGTTCAGAAACACGTTCTCAACATGATAATAGGTCTAGAGCTATGCAAATGCTAAAATCGCAATTGTATGAAATAGAACTTCAAAAACAATTAGCGCAACGTGAAGATATAGAGGCTGGCAAAATGAAGATTGAATGGGGAAGTCAGATTCGTAACTATGTTATGCACCCATATAAGCTTGTTAAAGATGTAAGAACAGCTCATGAAACGGGTAATGTTGATGCCGTTATGGATGGCAATATTGAAGCGTTTTTAAAATCATATTTAATGATGATGGGACAAAAAGAAGAAGATCCATCTGTTTTGTAATCATTTAACTAAGAGAATTTATGAATACAATTAACACCGTAATATTTGATCTTGGTGGCGTTTTAATTGATTGGAACCCTGAATATCTTTTTTTAGATGAATTTAATGGTGATAGAGAAAAAATGCAATGGTTTTTCGATAACATTTGCACAAGTGATTGGAACGAAAATCAAGATGCTGGCTACCCCATAGCGCAAGCCACAGAAGATTTGGTTTTGCAACACCCAGAACATGAGAAGCATATTAGGATGTTTTATGGACGTTGGACCGAAATGTTGGGAGGTGCCATAGAAGGTACTGTTACCATATTAGAAAAACTCATAAAATCCAATCGTTATAAAATTGTTGCGCTAACTAATTGGAGTAATGAAACCTTCCCTGTTGCTTTAAATCGTTTTGAGTTTTTACAATGGTTTGAAGGTATTGTAGTCTCTGGAGATGAAAAAACAAGAAAACCTTTTAAAGATATTTTTGATATCACATTAAACCGTTTTAACATAACTGCCGAAAATACCTTATTTATAGACGATAACTTAAGAAATATTGAAGCTGCAAATAGTTTTGGAATCCATGGGATACACTTTAAATCTCCATTAGAGCTTGAGGAGCTGTTAAAAACATATAATATCCATTTATAATGATTAAAATATACCACAATAACCGTTGCAGTAAATCGCGTTCTGGATTAGATATTGTTAAAACATCTGGCAAAGATTTTGAAATCGTTAAATATCTAGAAAACCCACCAACTATTAATGAATTAAAAGACATTATTAAAATGTTAGGAATAAACCCAATAGATTTGGTTAGAAAAAACGAAACTATCTGGAAGGAGAACTTTAAGGGCAAGAATTTAAGTGATGACCATATTATTAAGACTATGGTAGAAAACCCAAAACTTATTGAACGTCCCATAGTTATAAATGGTAATAAAGCCATTGTTGGTAGACCTCCAGAATTAATATTAAATATTATTAGTAAAACTCAATGTTGAGAAGTCTGTAAAACGTACTCAAAATTAAGTTGAACTAATCCCGCTTTTTTAGCGGAATTTTGGTTTAATACTTGAATTTTGCTTTAACACAAATTTAACTAGACCTACAATAAACTAAATTTTAAATCTGCGGTCTAATGCCTAAAACCATCCAATGACCAAATTTAATGTACTACTCATTATATTTTTTTTATTTTCAATTATAAGTACAGCCCAAAGAACAGAACGTCCTGAGCGAACAGAAGTAAAAATAACAGGTACTGTTATAGATAAAGAAACTAAGCAACCCTTAGAGTACGCGACAATATCGTTTTTTAGCAAACGCAAAAATAAAATTGTTACAGGTGGAATTACAGATACTCAAGGTAAGTTTAATATCCCTGTAATGACTGGTATGTATAATATCTCAATTGAGTATATTTCATATAAAACCCTTTCTATACCTAATAAAAAAATACTAAAAAACGAAAATCTGGGAAGTTTTTCTTTAGATATCGATTTTGAATCTTTAGGCGAAGTTGAGATTATTGCAGAGCGCACTACTGTTGAAATAAAATTAGATAAAAAAATATATAATGTTGGTAAAGATCTTACTGTAAGCGGTGGCACAGTAAGCGATGTGTTAGATAATGTCCCGTCTGTTTCTGTTGATGCCGAAGGCGGTGTGTCTTTAAGAGGTAACGATAATATTCGTATTTTAATTAACGGAAAACCTTCTGGATTAGTTGGGCTTAATTCTGCCGAAGCATTACAACAATTACCAGCAGATGCTATAGAAAAGGTAGAAGTTATTACATCGCCTTCAGCAAGGTATGAATCTGAAGGTACAGCAGGAATTTTAAACATTATTTTAAGACGCAGTAAATTACAAGGACTTAATGGATCTATGACTAGCAATATTGGTTATCCAGAGTCTTACGGAATTTCTGGGAATATAAATTATAGAACAGGAAATCTTAACTTTTTTAATACCACATCATACAGAAATAATAAAAATATTGGTAGATGGTTTAATGATGTTAAATATCAAGATATTAATACACCAGATTTAGACGAAAAAAGAAACTGGACAAATATCCGTAAAGGTATAAATACAAATACAGGTTTAGAATGGTATATTAATGATTCTGCTTCTTTAACCACAGCCATTGTTTACAGTAATAATGATAGAGATAATAGCCCAGTAAATAATTTATTACAATTAGATAAAGCCACAGGCACTACAACTAATAGTATTAGACTTTCACCTGAACAAGGCGATAGAGAAACCATTCAGTATTCGGTTAATTTCACAAAAAACTTTGAACAAACAGACCATAAATTGTCATTCGATTTTCAATATGAAGACACTACAAACGATGTAAACTCTGTAATAAATCTTGATACTGTAGATACCGAAATGGTAGAGACACTCGAAGACCAAAGGCAAATTTTATTAAAAACGGACTATACATTACCCATTGGAGACATGAGTCGTTTAGAACTAGGTTATCGTGGAGATTTTACTACTAATGAAACAGATTTTAGAGTAGATATTTTAAACCCAGGCACCAACACCTTTGAGATTAATAATAATTTAACCAACCTGTTTAATTTTAAACAATATATTACAGCTGCTTATGTACAATTTGGTAGTAAAATTAATAAACTATCATACCTGCTTGGTGTACGTATGGAAAATACCCGAACAACCTTAGATCAACCCACAAGTGGAGATTTTAAAAGAAAAAGTCTTACTGGTTTATTTCCAACAGCTAATATAAATTATGAAATAAGTGATAGTGAGAGCCTAACACTTAGTTATAATCGAAGATTACGAAGACCTAGAGGGTTTATGTTAAATCCATTTCCATCAAGGTCTAGTGTAACAAATGTATTTCAGGGTAACCCCGATTTAGACCCAACATACACAGACAGGTTTGAATTAGGGTACTTAAAAAAGCTTAATAAATTTACATTAAGCGCAGCATTATATTACGCGCACTCTACAAATGCCATAACGTTTGTTAGCCAAAGAACAGGAGAAATCGTTGTTATTAACAATAGTGATTTTCCTGTTATTTTAAGAGGCCCTATTAATATTGGAACTGATGACCGCTATGGTTTAGAACTTAATTTAAATTATAGTCCTTCTAGAAAATGGCGGGTTAATACAGATTTTAATGTTTTTAAACTAGAACGGATAGGTAATTTTAATGGTATAGACTTAGGAGCAGACAATGTCACTTGGACAGCAAGAATAACTAATAAGCTTAGATTGCCTTACAAAATAGATTGGCAAACCAACATGAATTATAGAGGTCCAAATACAGATGCTCAAAACAAAAGAAAAGGTCGATTTACATCCAATGTAGCCTTTAGCAAAGATATTTTAAAAGACAAAGGCTCAATTGCTTTTAATATTAGAGACCTTTTAAATAGTAATGTTTCTATAAATGATATTACAGGAAATGCTTTTATAGCGCGCCAAGAAATTCAATATAGAGGTGGTCGTACTTATAATCTATCATTTACCTATAGATTTAATCAAAAGAAAAAACAAGAACGTAGCCGTAATTTTGAAAGTGGCGGTGGCGATGAATTATAATGTATTTCTATAGTAATCGTATTTCTCATTTAAAAAACAATTTACTATAAAAACACAAAGGAAGCCAATTGGCTTCCTTTGTAATAATATGTATAAAGGTTTAAGCTTCTCGCTTAGCTTTTCTTTCTTCCATGATTTCTTTTACTCTTTCAATTAAAGAACCTCCAATCCAATATGGAATTACAAAGGTTAATAAAAAAATCATTAACCAAAATCCTAAGGTTAAAATGGATAAAAATGCTAAAAATCCTAAATATTGGTCAAACTCAAACATAATTGTAAAGTATTTTTTAAACTTTCACAAAGGTAATATAAAGGGATGTCTTATACAATATCAAATTAAAAATTAATTCTAATTTAAATCAGGTTGCGGAGTCATTCTTAAATAAGGTTTAATTTCTTTATATCCTTTTGGAAAAATAGCAGAGATATCCTCAGTAGCTATTGAAGGAGACACCACACAATCATCGCCACTATTCCAATTGGCTGGTGTAGCCACTTTGTGGTATGCTGTTAATTGTAAAGAATCAATAACCCTTAATAACTCATCAAAATTCCTTCCCGTTGATGCAGGGTAAATAATCATGAGTTTTACTTTTTTATCAGCGCCAATAATAAATACAGATCTAACTGTTAATTTACTATCAGAATTTGGATGAATCATATCATACAATTCAGATACATTGCCATCTTCATCTGCTATAATTGGGAAGTTTACAGTAGTATTTTGCGTTTCATTAATGTCGTTTATCCATCCTTTATGCGAGCTTAAACCATCTACACTAAGCGCCACCACTTTTACGTTTCGTTTATCAAACTCAGGTTTATATTTAGCTACGGTACCTAACTCAGTAGTACAAACAGGTGTATAATCTGCTGGATGCGAAAATAAAATCCCCCAGCTATCTCCTAACCACTCATGAAAATTAATTTCGCCCTCTGTAGATTGTGCTATAAAATTTGGAGCAATATCCCCAAGTCTAATTGTTGCCATAAATTTCTTTTTTAAATATTTATAATTTTTCTATAAAGCTAGTTTATATTTTAGATCAACTTAGTTTACGTTTTGTTAAAATCTTAGAAAACCCAATAAGAATGGTATTGGTAAATAAATTAACTTTGTAATTAAAATCTAAATAGAATTAAAATGAGTTATAGAATAGAAAAAGATACCATGGGCGAGGTTAAAGTGCCTGCTGATAAGCTTTGGGGAGCACAAACCGAAAGATCTAGAAATAATTTTAAGATTGGTGCACCAGCCTCAATGCCTTTAGAAATTGTTTACGGTTTTGCTTACTTAAAAAAAGCAGCAGCATATACAAACTGTAAATTGGGTGTTTTAGCAGAAGACAAACGTGATTTAATAGCAGAAGTTTGTGATGAAATTTTAGAAGGAAAACACGATAATCAATTCCCTTTGGTAATCTGGCAAACGGGTTCTGGAACTCAAAGCAACATGAATGTCAACGAGGTTATTGCTAACAGAGCGCATCAAATCGCAGGACAAGTTATTGGAGAAGGTGAAAAAACCATCCAGCCAAATGACGATGTAAACAAATCGCAATCTTCTAACGACACCTTCCCTACTGGTATGCATATTGCAGCCTATAAGAAAATAGTTGAAGTTACTATACCTGGAGTAAAGCAATTGCGAGATACACTGAATAAAAAATCTGAAGCATTTAAAAATGTAGTTAAAATTGGACGAACACATTTAATGGATGCAACACCTTTAACATTAGGCCAAGAGCTTTCTGGTTATGTAGCACAACTTGACCATGGCTTAAAAGCATTAGAAAACACACTACCACATTTAAGTGAATTGGCTTTAGGAGGTACAGCCGTTGGAACTGGTTTAAATACACCAAAAGGATATAGTGAACTGGTTGCAAAATACATTGCAGACTTTACCAAATTACCATTTATAACCGCACCAAATAAATTTGAAGCACTTGCAGCCCATGATGCTGTTGTAGAAACACATGGCGCTTTAAAACAGTTGGCTGTGTCTCTTAATAAAATTGCTAATGATATTAGAATGATGGCTTCTGGTCCACGTTCTGGTATTGGAGAAATTACAATACCTGCAAACGAGCCTGGAAGCTCTATAATGCCTGGGAAAGTTAATCCTACCCAATGTGAAGCACTAACTATGGTTTGCGCTCAAGTAATGGGTAATGATGTAGCTATTTCTGTTAGTGGTATGCAAGGCCACTACGAATTAAATGTATTTAAGCCTGTTATGGCTGCTAATATTTTACAATCGGCTCAATTAATAGGTGATGCATGTGTGAGTTTTGATGAAAATTGTGCCATTGGTATAGAACCAAATAACGAGGTAATTACTAAATTATTAAATAACTCTTTAATGCTCGTTACAGCTTTAAACACAAAAATCGGGTATTACAAAGCCGCAGAAATTGCTAATACAGCACATAAAAATGGTACAACCTTAAAAGAAGAAGCTATTAATTTAGGTTACGTAACTGCAGAAGATTATGATGCTTGGGTAAAGCCTGAAGCTATGGTTGGAAGTTTATAATAAATCGATTAATCGTAAATATAAAAAAGCAGGTAATCATAATGATTACCTGCTTTTTTATTAGTAAAACTCTCTAATACACTATTTTAAAGTAAACTCTGATGAAGACACTAAATCTCTATCGTTAAAAATATTTACAATATATCGCCCTTTTTCAAACGACCCTTTGTCATTAGATGTTACAAATTCGCATATGTTAAGACTTGTATTTTCATAATTAAATTTACTAATAATACTATAGTTTAACGTTTTTTCTTCAAAAGTAACTTGTTCATTTAATCCTAAAGTGTTGTTTTTTGGATCAATAACCTGCACATATAACTCTTGGTCTCCAGACTGTACCAATGGATTTTTAGCAATAGTGTAACATACTCTAATTTTATCGGTTCTGGTTGCTCTTTCTGTTGGTATTAATTTTCCAGAGGTTCTTTCAATAACTCCAAAACCTTTAAGCCCAACCGTAGTTAACGTTGCTGCACTAGACATTACTTCTGCTAATGCATTGTTTTGCACCATCAAAGAATCAGTAAATACTGTACGCTCTTCTAAACGAACACGTGTACTATCTAAAGAAGTCGCTAAATAAGAGTTCTCTATTCTTAAAGAATCATTTTGAGCTAATAAAACATTCATTTCCTTTTGTAAGGAAGCATACTTCTTTTTATATCTCCACAAACTTTTTACATTAGTTTCAGATATTTTTAATGAATCAATTAAACCATTTATACGTTCTCTGGCATCAATTAAATTAGTGTTTGATACTTCACTTTCGCTAATGGCTTCATCATATTGTTTTGCCATAGCGTTTAAATCATTCATTACAAGTTGTTTTTGCTCTGTCAATTCTCTTTTATCTTCATTAGTTTTTTTGTAAAGATTCATCGAGTAGAAACCCGTACCTAAAAATAAAACCAATGCTATACCTAATGCTATTTTTAGCCCTGTACTAGTATTGCCATTTTCCATAATTACTTGTTTTTAGTTTTTGTTGTTCTTAATTTAATCCCTTTTTGTAATATCTTAAAAGAATATATTATTTTTAAATTTATACAATTTTATGTTTCTACCAAACTTGTTTATACAATTTATTTTTGTGAGAGAATGTATGGCGAAATATAAAGTGCCTAATATATTAATTGACATTTACCTATATACGGTTGAGTTAATCATTTAGATTTTATAAGCTATTTCTAAAATGATATAAAATGCCATAATTCTAGTATATACAGCTACTGACTAATACCTTCTAAATCAAAAATAAAAGCATAAGTTAAAGCTAATTGTTTGTAACGCTCAAATCTTCCTGATGCTCCGCCATGGCCTGTTTTCATGTTACAATCCATTATTAATAAGTTGTTATCTGTTTTTAGTGCTCTTAGTTTAGCAATCCATTTTGCAGGTTCCCAATATTGCACTTGGCTATCCCAATATCCAGTTGTAATTAAGATATTTGGATATGATTTTGCTTCAATATTATCATATGGTGAGTAGGATTTCATATAATCATAATATTCCTTATTTTTTGGATTACCCCACTCGTCAAACTCAAACGTTGTTAACGGTATAGATTCATCAAGCATGGTAGAAACTACATCAACAAAAGGTACGGCTGCTACAACGCCGTTCCATAAATTAGGTTCCATGTTTGCAATAGCACCCATTAATAATCCACCAGCAGAACCTCCATTTGCATACATATGTTCATTATTAGTATATCCTTTATCTACTAAAAACTTACCAACATCTATAAAATCTGTAAACGTATTTTTCTTCTTTAATAATTTTCCATTCTCATACCAATCTCGTCCCATTTCTTGACCTCCTCGTACATGCGCTATAGCATAAATAAAGCCTCTATTAAGTAAACTTAACCTAGAAGACCTAAAAGTGGGTTCACTATTACTTCCATATGAGCCATAGGCATATAGCAATAATGGATTTTTACCATCCTTTTTAATTCCCTTTTTATAGACTAAAGACACAGGTACTTTTGTACCATCTGTAGCTGTAGCAAATAATCTTTCGGAAGTATAATTGTCTACATTAAACGTAGAATCTATTACATCTTCTTGTTTTAAAATCGTTTGCTTTTTGGTTTCCATATTATATTCTATAGTACTTCCAGGTGTGGTTAACGAACTGTAATAGTAACGCAATACATTTGTATTAAAATCTATATTTGAAGTAGTTGCAGCATAATACGCAGGGTCATTAAAATTGATGTAATAATCGTTTTTACCATCCCAACCCATAACTCTAATAGTTCTTAAGCCTTGTTTACGCTCTTCTGAAACTAAATAATTCTCAAAAATATCAATACTTTGAAAAAACACATCGTTTCTGTGCGGTATAACATCTACCCAATGCTCTTTTTCGGTCTTATTTATTGGTGTTTTAACCAATTTAAAGTTTTTAGCATCTAGATTGGTACGAATATAAAAATAGTCTTCATAATGATCCACGCTGTATTCTAAATCTTTTTCTCTAGATTGGATAATTTTCCATTCTCCATTGGGTGTATTAGCATCTAGATATCGACATTCTGAAGATAGTGTTTGAGTACTAGATATAATTAAATAAGCATCCGATTTTGTTTTATAAATGCTGCAAAAAAATGTTTCATCTTTTTCTTCATAAACTACAACATCTTCAGATTGATTAGTACCAATAACATGTTTTACAATTTTATTATCTCTTAAAGTCTGCGGGTCTTTAGTTGTATAAAAAATAGTTTTTCCATCATTTGCCCAAATGGCACTACCGCCTGTGTTTTTAAGCTCATCCTTTAATGTTTCTCCTGTTTTTAAGTTTTTAAAAAATATAGTATACTGCCTTCTAGAAACGGTATCTACACCATAAGCCAACATATTGTTATCCGGACTTATAGATGTAGAACCTACAGCATAGTACGAAAAACCTTTTGCTAATTCTGGAACGTTAAGCATAATTTCTTCTTCAGCATTATCTTGTATTTTTTTTCTACAATACAACGCATAATTGGCTCCAGTTTCATAACGTGTATAATATGAATATCCTTTTTTATTTACAGGAACAGATTGATCATCTTTTTTTATTCGTCCAATAATTTCGTCATATAATGTGTCTTGCAAAGCATCAGTATGTGCCATTGCTTTATTTAAATATTCATTTTCAGCATTTAAATAATTTAATACATCTTGAGTTTGCGCGTCTGGAGTTTCAGCATTTTTCTGAGCATCACTTAAACGCATCCAAAAATAATTATCTGTACGCGTATCGCCATGAGTGGTTAATTCTTTTGCTATTTCTTTTGCTTTTGGAGCCTCTAAGGCTAAATAAGGTTTGGCTTCTTCTTCTTTTTGTTTACAAGAAAAACATACAATAAATAAAACGGCAAATGATATAAAAGGTATTTTCATTTTCTATATTTTAAGGATGGTAAAGAAACAAAAAAAATAGAAATATGCATTTAATTAATGTAATATTTACGCTTAAACACGCATTTATAAATGCTTATTTTATGTTTTGATTATTTACGTCTAAAAGTATATCTAATTCATGGCAATAATAGGTATCCGCATCACATAATACTTCCAAAGTTTCCACCATTAATTTATTTAAGGTTTCATTTTTAGAATTAATATTATAAGCTAGTTTAAACTCAGAATACGCTGCTTTTACATTGTTGTTTTCCAATCTATTATAACCAGAATTGATTAAAAAATTAAAAGCAATTTGATCTTTATTATTCTGATAGTCGTTTAGCTTAATAGCTTGCGCCTGCGAGTAAACTGTATATTTTTGATAACTACTATGTAAAATAACACAAAATGCAAGCGCTATAAATATGGTTAATATTCCTTTTAATACGTTGTTTTCTTTTACTTTAGGTTTTAAAGTAAAAGTTCTTGAATATTTTGGTAATGACGTAAAAGAAGGTAAACGCTCTCTAACAAAAAGTTTTTTTCTAGGCGCTCTTGAATATATCCATTTTTGCAACCCAAATCCCATATAACCACCCATAATATAGTTTTACTTATAGGTGTTAAAACGACACTATTTGTTACACAAAAACGGGTGTTTTAAGATCATTGATTTTACATTGAAGACATCAATTCCCTGCACCTTTTAAAGAATCTATTTGTCTTTGTAAACGCTCTATAGCTTCTGTGTTATCATCAGCAACAGGAATAGCCATTATAGAATCTACCGATTTTTGAGCCATATCTATAACTTTAGTTTCTTCGGCAAAATAATAGCCTATACCTTCGCTAGATCGCCAAGCTTCATTTAATTGCTCATAAACCAATTTATCCCATTGACTTGGATGCTTTACATCTATCCAAACCACATCGCGATACTCACTATCTACTAAAACTAAATCTGGCGTTGCAGAACCATCAAATTGTTTATTGTTTTTATCGCTAATAGAAGATACTGTTCCCATAAAAAACATACGTTTTTTTCCTGCTATATTTTTTATGTAAGGTCTAAATTCTACAGGGGTGTTAGCAGACCAATCATACTCTTTACGAGATTCTTTAACCTTTAAAGGCATAGCAGATACACCTGCATAACCTTGTTTTTTAGCGGCATGATTATAATAATATAGTTTTTCTGAACCATCTGCGGGAATAAATAAACTATAACTTAAACTAGTGCGCTCATCGCCTACGGGCTCTAAACCAAACCAATGATGCAAACCACTTAAAGCTCCAGAATTTGTATCAGAAAAATCAAAATCTGTGACATAAGGTTGCTGGTTTTGGTCTTTAGCCATTTCAGGAATCTTTACTGCCGTTTTCATATTCCAAGGCAAAGGATCACTAAACCCGCCTAAAAACTTTAAAGATTCGGCTTGTAATCGAGATACTTTTTCTGCTAAGGTATTTTGACCAATTAAATACGGATAGTTTTTCATGTTTTCTGGACTTACGTATGTTCCCTTCCCTATCAATATACGCTCCATATAATCGTTAAAATCGTGCTCTCCGTTGTTTATAACCATGACACCTCCAAATGTTGGATATGGAAACAAAAAGCCTTTCCATTTTATTAAGCTTACCACTTGTACCCATTGGCCTGTATCGTTTTTCATATAATACGTATCGCTAGGTTCTAATGTAAATAGTTGAAAAATATTAAAGCGTTGTACTACGGCATTATAAGTATTTCTACTAAATTTTAAAGATTCACCAATAGAGAAAGTAACAGGAATTCTATTTTCACTTGAAAATCTTGGAAATGGTGTTGTACTTGATACAGCAAAAACTTCTTCGGTATTATCGGTCATACCTTGCCACATATATTTTTCAGTAGGTTGGATGGCCATGGTCCACTTATTCTCATTGTCTATTCTAACTAAATGCGGTAGCGAAACATCTTTAGTTTCACCAACACTTTCATTGGCCATAGAGAATATATTTCGCAAAGGTTGAATGCGCTCATTTTGCGTTAATGGCAGCTCATTAATTTCAACTTTATTTAAATGATTAAAAACGTTGTATGTTTTCATGTAATCGTACATTTTAAAATGCCAACCCACAACATACAAAATACCAAAGAAGGCCACCAGAAGCACTAGAAGACCTAGCCTAGAACCTGTACTTGCAGAGTTCCTAAATTTTCTAAGACCTAAAAACAACACAATTGCACTTAGGAGTATTATAAAAATAAATTTTCTAACAAATAACAATGCTGGTTGGTAATCGTCTCGCAAAACAAACAATGCTATAAGCAAAATTAATGCAACAATAATGGTTATTGTTTTTTGTTTCTTTCCTTTATTCCAGTAATTTTTAATCATGTCTTAATTTCTATTTTAACTGATCTCATGCTATAAAGACCTAATTTTGAATCTATCGACTTGTATTTTGGTAGACTAAAATCTATTAACTTATAGCAAACCTTTGTCCTTTAAACGCTCTCGAGCACTTTTTTCGTCGGGTTTAGATGCGTTTGCAATGTCTTCTTTAGCCGCTTTAACAGTTTTAGGTTTTTCTGTTTTTAAATCTTCAATAAAATCTTTTCCTTTTTCTATAGTATCATGGACCATATCCTCTAAAGAATCACTTTTTTCGTCGATTACTTCTCCAGATTTAAATACAAAATTTGCAATATACGTTCCTGCTAATGTACCAACAATCATAGATGCAAATATTGAAATTGTTGCAATATCAATAGGAATTAAAAAACGAGTAACCACAATACCAATTAAAAATAAAAACCCAATAAATACTAAGCGTAACAAAAATGATTGTTGATACAAAAATCCTTTTTTGTTGGATGATTTCATTTGTAACGCTTTAGAATTAAACATTTTATTTAAAAAACGATATAATCCGTTACCTTGAGACTCTCTCCAATATAAAAATATACCAAATAATACTGAAGCGATAAATACAATTAGTTCTAAGGTCATAATTTCAAGTATTTGTGTTAAAATGCATTGTATAAAATTAGTCTATATTTCTTAGATATTGTTACTAATTATTTCTACAGCCCATTCTTTAAGGGATTCATCCCAAATTTCAAAATTTTTATAAAAGGCTTCTTTATCATACCAATACCAAAAAAGCACATCTTTTTGTGATACATTAACGAGTAACTTCCATATTAAATCTTGGTGCTTAGCTTCTAACGATGAGTGTGGTTTATGCAAAGCTTCAAACAATTTAGAATCTACAACATCAGCTACTTTGTATTGGTTACTTATCTCTAATTTTTCTAAGTAAAGCTCTACGCCCATGATTTTTTTTCGGGCTTGAATATCTAATTTATTTAGATAGCTTTTATATAGAATTGGATTGTTAAGAATATCTTTTATAGGATGTTGCGTCTTTTGTAAATGCAGCGCCATTTCAAACTTTTTAATGCGTTCATAACGTTCCGTTTTAACCTCGGCTTCTAAATTGTGTTCAATAATGAGGTGATCCCTTAATTTATCCATCAATTCCGGTTGGTTTATATGATAAATAAGAACATCGTAATTCGTATCTTTTATAGCTTCTTTATGCCATTTAATATCTTCAAAAACAACTAACGGCTTTATAAAATCTCTTAACAAATAAACACCACCAAAGGCTTTTGTGTAAAAAGAATCTGTTTGATATTGTATGTCTTGTAAATCTAAATCTCTGTGGCGTAAATCGCCATAAGTTTTAGCAGATTCCAATAATTCTTGGTGTAAATTTTCATCAATAAAATTATTACCGGTATTAAAGGTCTCAACAAGTTGTAATTGCTTTTTCTTTACGTTATTTAAATCGTTTATTAAATGAAAATGTATTGTAATGGTATTATACTTTAAGACATCCAATGGTTCGTAAAACGCATCTATACCTTGTTCAAAATCTAGGCAAATGGCACAATCTCGGGTGATATCTTTTATTTTTTCGCCATGGGTTTTAAATACAGATTTCATGATATCCCTATCAAATGTATGAAAAGGCAGATATACTGGCTTTCCTTTTTGTAATGGCGATATTATAATGCCATGCGGGTTAGCTTCACCATTATTTAAATAATGTAAATCTGATTTTTCTTCTGCCACCTCTGGGCTCCATCCCATACCGTCTATATGAAACGTGCTTAACTTGGTTTTTGAAAACCCAAGTTTAACCAAACACTTATTATAACGTTCTACCAGTTTTCCGCTAACGGGAATAAGTTCACTTCTATATAAATTGGCTTGTTTTAACTTATCCATATCACTTATGTCCACCAAAGTGGGAATCTTATTAATTTAATCTTCATTAATATTAGTTATAAAATACTAACAGCACTACTCTAGCCTAGTAACTTATTAATTTGAGCATACTGTAATAACAATACTGTTTTAGCATCAATAATCTCAAAGTTATCAATCATGGTTAAGGTCTTTGTAAAAGGTATTTCTAATACGTCTATCTCTTCACCTTCACTATCCAATCCGCCACCATCATTAACTTTCATGGCATCATTATATTCGGCAATAAACAAATACATTTTTTCTGTTATAGCACCTGGTGACATATAGCATTCCATAACTTTTTTAGCATGGGTTATTTTGTATCCAACTTCTTCTTCTGTTTCTCTAATGATACAAATTTCTGGTGCTTCGTTTTTATCTATGGCGCCTGCACAAACTTCTATAGACATACCATCAGCTTCATTATTATTATACGCAGGCATTCTAAATTGTTTGGTTAATATAACCGTTTTTTTATTGGGGTTATACAACAAAATGGCTGTGCCATCTCCACGGTTATACGTTTCTCTGGATAAGCGTTTCCAAGTACCATTTTTAAACTTATAATCGTAATCTATTTGTGTTAATGTTGCCCATGCTTTAGAAAGGGTTTTATGTGTAATGTTTTTGAGTTTATCTTTCATTCTCAAACATTTTTCTAGCTTTGGTCTCTATATTTAATTGGTTAATTCTAGCGTCTACTTTGCGTTTAAAGTCAGTATCTGCAATAGTTGCTACGTTATCTAAGTAACGTACTACTTCTTGTCTTCTAATATCAGAAAAATTTAAACCTTTCATGTTAGACTTCATTAATTCTTGAAGCATATTGAATTTAGTCTCATATTTTTGCTTGAAATAAACTTCTGGTTTATCAAACCAATCTTGCTCTAAATCAAAATCTGTTAAACGCAATGATATGGCCGACTGAATGTTTCTAACATCTCTTGACGAGAAAAACGGAAATATATTCTGTATTTCTTTATACAAACTCGCATAAAATAAATGATCGTTTGTTTTATAACTATGTTCAGCTTTGTCATAAGCCTCTAAAACACGAGCTTCTGATGGCTTTTCTACAGTATTTAGAATATCCCCCATATTCTTTGCTAAACCTTGATCTTGTAAATAAGTGTAATCGCTAGGGCTAGTCATGTTAACAAAATCGGGCATGGTCTCGTCCAATTTTCTCCACCAAATATGGTCTTGATCTAAGAAATCATGCTCGGTTCTAGCACCATCAATTTTAAAACGGCCTTGCACACGAGAAATTACCGCTTTATCAAGCATTTCTGGTAAATTGGTAAACAGCCCAATAGAGCTGTTACCGTAATTTACGGCATACGCTCCTTCTGTATATCTTAAAAACACACCAATAACTTCTTTTACACCAGCCGAAACGCCTTGAGCAGTTCGTTCTTGTAAATTATTTTCGGCATCATCTATGGGTGCGAAAATTAATTTAGTAGGATCTTGCATAGGTTTCATCCATTCTACCATTTTTTCGGCAGATCCACCTTGAAATGTACTAATTAATGTGTCGGGCATAGGATGAAACAAAAATGGAATATCCATATTATCACAATGCTCTTTTAATCGTGTTGCTATAGCAGCAATTAGCATACTTTTTCCTGTACCTGGTATACCATAGCCCATAAAAACAGGCATAAAACCACCTAATTCTTGAAACGGGTTTTTCTTTGCCTCAAAATCGTAGCTTAACATACGTTCGGTTAATCGTCGTGCAAAGTGTTTTGCATCTCGGTTACCTACAATTTGTTCGAATTTTATTTTATTAAACTCAATACTTTTAGCTGTACCTTGAAACACATTGTTCCAACCCGATATAGCAAATTCAGATTTTTCTAGCTTGTACGTTCTATCTTCTATAGTTTCAGTATATTCTAAACTACTTTTACGAAGTTGAATTTCGTCAATTAAAGCTTCAAAATAGACTACTGAGAAATCGATAACATCCTTATCAGATTTAATAATATCTGGATGTCCTAAATATTTATCGTAATAATACAAGCTGCATGATATCGCTTTTAAAGGCGACATAAAAGACACCTCTGGAATGCCTGCAAATTTCTGCCTCATTACAGATAAATCGTCTGAAGCATGCGGTTTTAAGTCGTTTAAAATTTTATAAGCTATAGCAAACAACATAAATGCAGAAGCCGTATGCATTTTACTTTCGTACTCACGTTTTCCATTACTATCTAAGGCCGATTTATTTTCATTTAGGCTAGACAGTCCTGATGCATCATAATAACTATCTTTAATCCAAATACCCATAGTGATGCCTTCTTGAACGGCATATAAAGTTTGGTTTAAATAAATAGGAAGCGCTACAGAATCTGGTAACAATCGCTTTTTTAAGGCTAAAATAGTTTTTGAAACCGATGTAATATCGGCTGCATTTGAGCCATTATTTGCTCTAGATAAAAATAATAAAATAGACTCTTCTTTAGCGTCTTTATCTTTATTCTTGGCCCTGCTACCTTGTGTCCATTGTACACTTTTTAGATATGATGAAGCTTCATCACGAAGCATGTCTAATTCGGTTATTTTTATTGGAAAAGTGGAATTATGCTCCATGGTTTTCTTTGTTGTTTAATTTGAAAATAATATTATATAATTAATTGATAAAAACTTAAGATTTACTTACTCTTTAAATCAATTTTTAGCCCAGACACTTCAATAGGTGCTTTGGCTAAGTTATCCATCATCTGGGGTGTTTTATTGTATAGCAACTGAATAATTCTGTGTGGAGCAAATACATATTTATTTTTAAGTACCGTATTCCATTTTTGCAGCGTTTGCTTGCTAAAAAAATTACCTTCTTTAAATTCTCCTAAAGATGCTGTTTCGTTTATTTTAAATGAAATAGCATACGATTCTAATGGTATTTCTTTTTTACCAATACTCTCCAGAATGGCATGAGTTATCTTGTTTTCGTCTTTAGCAAAAACATTATGCATAGGTCCTAAATCTATACGTTTTATTAGTTTGGGCGATACTTTTGGTAACTTCCTATCTATGCTGTAAGCCATAGTATCTAAAGCCATGTCTCTATCTGCCGTTGCTTTTAGTATCTCGTAAATCTCCTCTTTGGCATCTCTGGCATCTGTACCACTATAATTGAAATACATAAAGCAAATGAAGGGACGATTATGGGATACGTCGTAAAAACTCCAACTAACCATATACTTTGCGTCTATGCCCTGTGGCGCGTTTGTAATTTTACCTTGTACAAACCGATTAAATATATATTGCTTATTAACAGAGGTGTAATATACAATGGATGATGCTTGAAACAGTTTGTTCTTCTTTATAGGCTGCTTATTATGCATTAATGTTTCTAGAAATTCTTTTTTTAAAGTATCTATTGGGGTTAATTTTCCTAGATACTCATCCCGTAATTCTAAATCATTAAATAAATACCTAAACTCTAGATAATTTGGAAAACCAGATTCTGTTAAATCTACTTTCATATTATCCTCATCATCATACATATACTTAACTCTCATAGCCTCAATAGAATACAGTAACAAATCGCAGTATTGCTTGAACAATAAGTTTTCTTGCTCGTTGCATAGTTTTTGCGTTTCTACTGCTGTTACAAGTTCTTTAAAAGCAAAGTCTACCATTTTATGATAAAAGACATATTGCTCTTTGGAGTCTAGTATGGCAGAATCTAATGGTGTTACTATGTGGTTTATGGACATTAATTTAGTATTCTGTTGCTGAGTGTCTTTATGCTATTTTGCCACGGATACACTAATTTTAAATTAGACTTATACATAGCAGAAAAGCCCGCGTTAAGGATTGAGGCATTTGTTGAAGCTCCTCGAAGAGAGCGACTGCCGAAAGCCTGACCCCGATTTTTATCGGGGTAACGCCCTCTTTAATTATTTTAAGATAACAAATCGTCTTCGCTAGCCTCTGGCTTTGGTTTTCCTGCTGGCTCACCATCGTCTCCAGATGGTTTATTGGCATCGGCTTTATAATAGTCTTCAAAAATCTCTTTCATATCGATACCATAACGCTCAGCAAAATTCTTTTGGATTTCGCCATCTTTAGCTCTTATTTCTTGTAAAGCTTCTGCATAACTGCTATAAACGCCTTGCATTACTTTTTCGTGTACTGGAATATTATCCATCATGTCTTGACGGGCTTTAGCACTTGCAGTATGCATAGACGCTAAGGTTTCTCCAATATGTTCATCGGTTTTTACACCTAAGTGTTCTAATATAGCTGCAAATTCTTGGTCTGTTCTTGCTTTTAAAGCCACTACATAACCATCGTAATACTTAAGACGCTCTTCGGTATCGGACTTTAATTTAGCACGATGCGTTTGTAAATTACTACGAAGAGACGTTAGCACTTTTATGGTTAAGTTGTGTTTATGAACAAAACTGTCTTTACTTGCTGCAAGGGTTGTATAAGCATTTTTTAAACCTTCGAGCTCTTCTACTTTTTGCTCTAAAGTTGTCATTTTACCAATAGCTTCTGAGTATTCGGCAGATTGCTTATCTGAAATATCTTCAATGGCCTGACGAGCTTGTTTTAATAAGGCGTACTGCTCTTCTAGTTTTGCTTCGACCTCCTTCTTTTTCTCTAACGCTTTTGTATGATTTTTAGAAGCTTCTACAATGGCATCTTTTAATTTTTCTTCAACTTCTTTAATTTCTACTTCACGATTTTTTAAACGCGTAACCGCGGCTTGAGATTTATATGACAATTCGCTTAAAAGCGTTTGAACATCTGCACTTTCTATACGTTCTTGAAACATAGCCTTGGCTTTATTATCTGCGCCAGCTCTTATTTTTTCTGCTTCTTTAAACTCCTGTTCTTCTTTTTTGATTTTACTTTTACGCCCCCATAAGTTATTCCACCAAGTATCTGGTTTGTTTTGAGCATCTTCTAACTCTATTCTAGCACGTTCTAATGATTTTTGGGCATCATCGATTACTTTTTGCTCTGTAGGGTTTAGCGACGAGAATTTCTCGAACATGATACCGACTTCGTCTTGATAATCGGTTAAATCCTTTATAGCATCTAGAAGTGATGTTCTATCTTTTTCTGCCATATGTACCACATCATCCAAAGTCGCATTTAATATTTTTTGACGAACTTCTGGATCATCCTCTTGAGATAATTTAGATTTCATAGTGTCTATGGCTTTACCCCAATTGACATCTACTTTTTCGGCTTTTTGGTTAGAATCTGTTTCTAATAAATCAAAATCATCAGACATGGTATATATTGTGTTTTAGGTTTGACATTTTACGAACAAGCAATTTCGTTAAAAAATATTAATTTTAAAACGTAATTGATTATTTACTTTTAATTTTATTAATGAAATTATTGTTGTTTAAATTATTGGTATTGTAAAATCTGAATTTGTTACAATACTTTAAGATTTTTTTTGATTTTTAAAACATAACAGAATATTTAGTTTACAAAATAAAATGCCCACTATAGTATTGTGGGCATTATCAAATTCTATCTTACTAATTTTTTATACTTGATACGTTTAGGCATTAAATCGCCACCAAGGCGTTTCTTTTTATTTTCTTCATAATCTGAAAAACTACCTTCAAAGAAATACACTTGACTATCGCCCTCAAATGCTAAAATATGGGTGCATATTCTATCTAAAAACCATCTGTCGTGACTAATGACTACGGCGCATCCAGCAAAATTTTCTAAACCCTCTTCTAAAGCTCTTAATGTATTGACATCAAGGTCGTTAGTTGGCTCATCTAAAAGTAATACATTACCTTCTTCTTTTAGTGTCATGGCTAAATGTAAACGGTTACGCTCACCACCAGAAAGGAGATTTACTTTTTTATTTTGCTCACTGCCGCTAAAATTAAATCGGCTTAAATAGGCACGAGAGTTTACTTGTTTCCCACCCATCATAACTAATTCTTGCTCATCGCTAAAATTTTGCCAAATGCTTTTTTCGGGATCAATGTTAGAATGCTTTTGATCTACATAGGCCAATTTAGCAGTATCTCCAACTTTAAACTCTCCTTTATCGGGAGTTTCTTCTCCCATTATCATTCTAAAAATAGTCGTTTTACCTGCACCGTTAGGTCCAATAACCCCTACAATACCTGCTTGTGGTAAGCTAAAATTTAAGTCGTCGTATAATAATTTATCATCGTAACCTTTTGCAACGCCAACAGCTTCAATAACATTGGTTCCTAAACGTGGTCCATTTGGAATATATATTTCTAATTTTTCGTCAAGTTGTTTTTGATCTTGACTCATTAATTTATCGTAATTCTTTAAACGTGCCTTTTGCTTTGTTTGGCGGCCTTTTGCTCCTTGGCGTACCCACTCTAACTCACGCTCTAATGTTTTTTGGCGTTTTGATGCGGTTTTACTTTCTTGAGCCATACGCTTAGACTTTTGATCCAACCAAGATGAATAGTTTCCTTTCCAAGGTATACCTTCGCCTCTATCGAGTTCTAAAATCCAACCAGCAACGTTATCTAAAAAGTATCTATCGTGAGTTACAGCTATTACTGTACCTTTATATTGGGCTAAATGATGCTCTAACCAATGTACAGATTCGGCATCTAAATGGTTGGTTGGCTCATCCAATAAAAGTACATCGGGTTCCTGTAATAACAGACGGCAAAGTGCCACTCTACGTTTTTCTCCACCAGACAACACTCCTATTTTTTTATCACCATCTGGTGTGCGTAAAGCATCCATAGCTATTTCTAGCTTAGTATCTAATTCCCATGCTCCAGCTGCATCAATTTGATCTTGAAGTTCGGCTTGCCTAGCCATAAGCTTCTCCATTTTGTCTGCATCAGAATACACTTCTTCTAGACCAAATTGGTCATTTATTTTATTGTATTCATCAAGAATAGCAACAGTTTCGGCTGCACCTTCTCTCACAATCTCCATTACTGTTTTATCATCATCAAGCTTAGGTTCTTGCTCTAAATACCCTACCGAATAGTCTTGTAAAAAAGTAACATCGCCTTGATAGTTTTTATCTACACCAGCTATAATTTTAAGTAATGTTGATTTACCAGAACCATTAAGACCTAAAATCCCAATTTTAGCACCGTAAAAAAAGCTTAAATATATATTCTTTAATACAGGTGTATTAGCGCCTTGAAAGGTTTTTGTAAGCCCCGTCATTGAAAAGATTATCTTTTTATCGTCGCTCATATTAAGTTAGTTGTTTTTTGTGTTAAATATTTTTTTAATCGTATTCTTGAAATGAACGCTTTAAACACGTCCTTTTAATGCATTAAAAACCCAAGCAATAGCAAAAAAGCCAATACCCACTGATGCAAATCCCCAGCCTGCAACATCATCATATCTAAAAGCGCCTAATCCAATAAGCACCAAACCCACGATAATCATGATAATGGTAGCCCATGCTAAAACTGTATTTTTATTCATTGCCATATTCTTTTCTTTTTTTGGTTAATTGATAGCAAATATCGCAGTTTTTAAATAAATAACCGTTTATATACAACTGCTTTTTTATAACCTTATTTACAAAAGGATTGAAATTATTGCATAGGTACTTCTATAATGATAAGATTAGATGCTTTATTAGCAGCTATAGAAACATTTGCAGTGTCATATATTCCAATGGCATCTCTAGAGTCTAAACGCTTGTTATCTACAACAACCTCACCGCTAACTACAAATATATAAAACCCATTATTGGCGCTTTTTACAGTTAAATCTATGCTTTGCTTAACTTCTAAATCTACACGGTATATGTAAGCTTGTTGGTTTATAGGTAATGCTTTACCTTCTAATTTATCTATGGGAGCAACAACGGTTTGTAGGCTATTTTTTTGCTTTGATGTATCAAAGTTTCGTTGATTATAATATGGTTTTACACCCGTAGTTTCTGGTATAATCCAAAGTTGTAAAAAATTAACAGAATCGGTGTTACTATCATTAAATTCGGAATGTGTTAATCCTGTGCCTGCAGACATCACTTGAATTTCGCCAACCTCGATAGCACGTTTGTTTCCCATGCTGTCTTTATGAGATAATGCCCCAGTGATTGGAATAGAAATAATCTCCATATTTTGGTGTGGGTGTTTACCAAATCCCATTTTAGGTGCAACAATATCGTCATTTAACACTCTAAGCATTCCAAAATTATTACGTTCTGCATTATGATAACTAGCAAAACTAAATGTATGATACGATTTTAACCAACCGTGGTCTGCAAAACCTCTTGTATTGGCTTTATGAATAATACTTTTCATTTAATATTTTATTTATAGAAACTCTAATTTACGGGAAGAAACCCCATTTTACCCATTTGATAATCGCGCATGGCTTCTAAAATTTCGGTTTGCGTATTCATAACATAAGGCCCGTAATTTGTTACCGATTCGTTAAAAGGTTCTCCTGAAAGACATAATAACTTACTTTGTGCTGTGCCCTCTATTTTAAAACCATCACCATCTTGATTAAATTCAATGAGTTGGTTATTATCTAATTTTAAGGTTTCAGAATTGTTTATCGTTACATTGCCTTTTAATAGATAAACCATAGATTGATGGGATTTAGGAATTTCTATTTCAAAAACACCACCCGCTTCAACTGTAATTACAAAAGCATTTACAGGCGTTTGCGTTTTAATACGCCCATAAAGTTCATTAAGTTCGCCTGCTATGATTTGAATGTTAACTTTACCATCATTAGAACTTACAACTCTAAAATCTTCATTTTTAGCATGCTGATAATTAGCGCCTATCATTTTCTTTTTTGCAGGTAAATTGAGCCATAATTGAATCCCTTCTAAAGTACCACCTTTTTTAACAAACGCTTTTGTAGGTGCTTCAGCATGAATAATACCTCTACCAGCGGTTGTCCATTGCACATCGCCTGCTTTTACAACACTGTCGTTACCCAAAGAATCTCTATGCCGTTGTTCGCCTTGGATAAGAAACGTAATAGGTTCAAACCCTCGATGCGGGTGTGGACCTAAATCAAAAGGATTATGTGTTTCCGAAATTTCATAAGGACCATAGTGATGTAATAATACAAATGGATCAATCATTTGTAATTTATTACTTGGCAAAGGTTGCCTTAACTTTATAGGTCCCATGTTAACAAAATAGCTTCGTTCTACAGTTTTAATACTATTTAAATTCATAATTACGTATTGAACTCTTCTTGACTTTTATATAAAAGCTTAAAATTTAATGTGTATTAAAAAGTAGGTGTTAAAAAGGGTATTTAACGGATTTTGTCTAGTAAATTGGTTAACTGCAAGGCTTCGGCTTCGGTTAAGTTATCCAACCAATCATCCTTTAATGTTTTGGAGATATCATCTAAAAGCAGCATTCCTTGCTTTGTGATTTCTAAATATACAACCCGCCTATCATCTGGGCATGGTAGACGTATAATTAAACCTTTATCTAAAAGTTTATCTGTTAAACGCGTTAAATTAGGCGCACGTTCAATCATTCTATCTTTAACCACCTGAACTTTAATTGGCGAATCTGCTCCTTTTAATATTCGTAAAATATTAAACTGCTGAGGAGAAATTTTATAAGGTTTAAAAAATGTGTTTTGATGATTTCTTAGCCAATTAGCAGTATACATGATGTTAATCATAGCCTTTAACCTATTATTAGCAAATTTAGAATTAAGGTCTTTTGATAAATCTCCCATAACAAAAATTTAATTATAGTGCTTCTTGAAATAGCTTAACTTTAGCTTTCAAAACGTTATCCAATTCTGGATCTGTTATACGTCCCTCAGAAAAATTATCTTGAAAAGAAGGACACGAAAAATCTGTAATTATATTACCTCCCATGTGCGGAAATCGACCTTTAGCGACTTCCAATACGGTTGCTCCACCTCTAGCACCTGGAGAAGTAGCCATGAGTAACATGGGTTTGTTACTCCATAATTTACCATTTATTATAGACATCCAATCAAATAAATTCTTAAAAACAGAACTATAAGCACCATTATGTTCTGCTAAAGATAAAATAATACCATCAGATGTTGTTAAATGCTCTAAAAACTTGTGTGCATTATCTGGAATACCATGCGTATTTTGATAATCGACACCATATAATGGCAATTCAAAATCATTTAAATCTAAAATCTTGGTATTAACATGACTAACTAAACTACTTGCATATTCTACAAGTAGTTTGTTAATTGATGTTTTACTATTACTACCAGCAAAAGCTATTATATTCTTCATAAAAGAAATTCTTAAATATGAAGATATAAAAACTTTTTTTATTTTGTTAGCAGTTAGAGTTTAAATATTTAAAGATAGAATTTTTGCTTCAGCTGCCTCAGTTTTTTCTTCACTTTTAAACATGAGCTGATCTAACTTAATCATCTCTACATCTGTTATACCTAAAAAGCCTAAAAAATGCTTTACATATGTTGCTGCGTAATCATAATCGCTATTAATTTCGGTACCTCCGCTAGACACCACAACTATAGCTTTTTTATTTTCTAGTAAACCTACAGGGCCTTGCTCTGTGTACTTAAACGTTAAACCTGCTCTAGAAATTAAATCAAAATAAGCTTTTAAAGATGCTGGTACATTAAAATTGTAAATAGGTAAAGAAATTACTAAAACGTCTGCCTCAATAACTTCATTTGTTAATTCATTAGATACAGATAGTACTTGTTCATCTTCTTCAGTCCTACCATCTTTAAACAGTAAACCCAACATATCTTGATCAATAAAAGGCAAATTAGGATATGTTGTATGTCTATTTTTTGAATCTGCATCTGGATTTAAGCTTAAAATACGGTCTACAACTTTATTTGCAAATGCTGTTGATATTGATGCATCTCTATTACTACTAGAGTTTATACTTAAAATTTTCATTTTTATTCTTTTAAAATTATATCACAAATTTATATATAACACACATATTTTCCAAGGAAAATAACACCGTGTAATATAAATTATGATTTTATTAATACTTATTACTGTTTAATAGATAACAAAGTATAAATATAATTCTAGTATAATACAGCCTATAGATATTATGAATTATCCTCTATAGTCGCTTCTGGAGCATTAGTTTTTACAGACGCAATACCATTTTCCATAGCACTAGTACTAGAATACATTTCGCTGGTTCCTATAACTTGACCATTTGTGGCTTTTAAATTAAAATACGGGCTATCATCTTTAGCGGTTAATCTTTCAAACTTATCATCATCTTGAGAATTCGTTCTAACAGATTCTATACCATTTTCACATGATGCTTTTGCTTTGTATGCTTCGCTACTTAAAATTATTTGACCATTATTCGCTTTAAGATTGAATCTATATTGTTCAGATTTATCTTTTTTAATTTCAAATTTTCCCATTTTTGTATATATTTTATTAGTAAGTTTTAAAGATATAATTTTTTAGAAAAATACTACGTATTAAAACGAATATACTACAGTAATAAATCTTAGTTGCTATATTTTAGAGAGACTAAAATAGTGTGGCTACATGAAAAAACCATATTCTATCTCTAAAATATGGTCTTTATTTATTATGGAGTAGAACCAATAAAGACTAAAGTCCACAGTGGTTCAATAATGATATTCTTTAGCAAAAGCCTATTGGCTGCATTACTTATTATTCTTAATGTCAATAATTTGACGTACCATTTGATTTGTAAACCCCCACTCGTTATCATACCAAGTCATCACTTTTAATAAATCGCCATCTACAACACGTGTCATACTTAGATCTACTGTAGACGCATAAGGGCTTTTTACAATATCTGATGAGACAATTGGGTCGGACATTGTATCAATCACGTTTTTATATCGATTAGTTTTAGATTCTTCCACCAAAATATTATTTACATCTTCTACGGTAACATCGTTCTCCATTACAAATGTCATATCAGACAATGAACCTACGGGAATAGGCACACGAATAGCGACACCATCAAACTTTCCTTCATATTCTGGCAAGGCCTTTGTAGTGGCAATAGCAGCTCCAGTAGTTGTTGGAATAATATTTGCTGCACCAGCACGCCCCATTCTAAAATTCTTTTTATTAGGACCATCTACTGCTGTCTGAGAAGCAGTATAGGCATGAACGGTTGTCATAATAGCCTTTTTTATACCCAGTCGCCTTCCTAAAATTTCAACTATGGGGCTTATATTATTTGTTGTGCAACTTGCACAAGAAAACACAGACGTATGTCCTGCTTCAGTATTTACTCCGTGTACAACCGTTGGTGCTTCTACACTTTTTGTAGGCGCAGAAATAATAACTGTTTTTGCTCCTGCTTTTATATGTTTTTCGGCATCTTTATAGCCAGTAAAAACGCCTGTGCTTTCTATAACTAAATCGACATTATGTGCATTCCATGGTAAGGCTTCTGGATTACGCTCACTATAAAAAGGAATCGTTTTATCGTTTATTATTAATGCATTATCGCTATGTGTTACTTTGTGTTCATACGTTCCATAAACGGTATCGTAATTTAATAAATATGTAACATTTTCAATGCTAACAATATCATTTACAGCTACGATTTCTAAGGCTTTGTTTTCTAATATTACTTTGAGCGCAGCTCTACCAATGCGTCCCATGCCATTAATTGCAATCTTCATTATTTTTGTGTTTTTGATGGTTTATTTATTTTACTAAGAGTATGTTTTGTTGTTTCTAAAAAACTGGCTATTCTAAATTTATCGGATAGTAGCATAACATCCCCAGAAAGATTGTAAAGCACTGCATCCAATGTTCCTAATGTATCATTTGTGTATTTCATTGTCTTATTGTTTTATACGTACTGTAAAACTAATGCATACACAATGGTTTTAAGTTACTATAATTTCCTTACTACTTATACATTATTCCCTAAGGCTTAAAAAATAATAGTCTAAAATATTGCAACAGTATATTAATTTTACCTCAATTTAACCTAGCATAAATAGAGCACTTAAAGCTATGGCATAAAAAACCACACGATATTGTTATAATGTAGGCTTAACTTTTTTATTGCTTACACTCAATATGACACATAGTTACTATTGGATTTTTTTCATTAAAACTATTGAGGTAATACAAATTAATTAAAGGGTAATGTTTTACAACTATAAAATTGTTTAAACTCATAGTTTCGTAGAAAATTATAACAATGAAATTGAAATTACTTTTACTTGCCTTATTATTTAACTTTAGTGCTTCTGTTTTTTCACAAACACCCGTAAAATTAAGTACTGGTCAATTTGGATTTGCAGAAGGTCCTGCTTGGGATCGAAATGACAATATCTACTTCTCTGATGTTTCAGGCAGAATCGTTGAAAAATACTCTGTATCTAACAATACTTTTACCACTGCATTTACCATAACTTCACCCGCAAGAACTAATGGTCTAATGTTTAACAACGATTTAGATTTGGTGGTATGCGATTTTAGAGATGGCAATGTAACTAGAAGAAATACTAGTGGAACTATCTTAGAGACTTTAGCTACTGGTCTTGTAAACAATTCAAATGATCTATGTATAGATAAAAAAGGTGGTACTTATGTCACTGCTCCAGGAAATTCTTCTAATCCTACTAATAATGTATACTACATTAGCCCTAGTCCTTCTACAACAACTACAGTTATAGATAATACAATAGGGTTTCCTAATGGAGTTATTATTTCAAACGATGGGCAAAGCTTATTTGTAAGTGATTCTGATGACTATGATATTTATAAATTTGATATAGATCTTAATACTGGTCTAATAAGTAACAAAGTAGTATATGCTACATTAGCAGATAACGATAATACAGAAACCAGGTCTCTTGCAGATGGCATGGCATTAGATACTAATGGAAATTTATATGTAACCACTAAAAAATCGATACAAGTTTTTAATACTTCTGGCATTCTAATAAACACTATTGTTTTTGGAGAAAACCCAACGAACTGCACCTTTGGTGGAACTGGCTTAAATACACTTTTTGTAACTACTCCTAACGATTTATATAGTGTTGCTTTACCTACGGTTACAGGTTTTCAACATCCATTTGATTTACCAGATTCGAATTTATCTGTAAATAACAATAATAAGCTTTCTTTTAATGTATCTCCTAACCCTACAAGTAGCTATAATTTAAATATAATTGTTGGAAATAATGAGGTTATTAAGGTTTCCCTTTATAATGAAATGGGACAAAAAATAGAAGATTGTCGTTTCAAAAAAACAAATAATATGGTTACTGTCCATTTTAATCATAACATTAACCCTGGTTTATATATTTTAACAACAACGACTTCTAAAGGAAAGGTTTCTAACAATAAAGTAGTTATTGAATAAAACCCTAAGCAGGGTCCTATTAAAGTAAATTGTTTTAAGCTGTAGAAGAAAGTACAATGATAATATGTATATGTTATTGTTTTTACTTTACGGATGTTAACCTTTGTATGTGGTTACATTGTTAAATAATAAACATGTTGTTTCTTTATTCCTTTCCTTACTGTTACTCGACACATTCGAAGTGCTAGCGTTTACTCATTCGGGAGCGAACTGGGACAGGTTTGTCTCCAAATAAATTTGTTAATGAAGTAAAATTGCAATATGCTAGACGCTTACTTACAAATAATAATGAAATTTCATTAAAGGAATTATCTCATAAATTGGGTTTTAAACAACCTCAGTACTTTTCAAAATTATATCAGAAACGATTTGGTAAAAAGCCATCAGAGTTTTGATTTGTTAATTTAAACAAATGAGAAGAAGTAGAATGATAACTCATTAAAAGAGAAATCTATTGCATATTACAAATTCAATAATTATTGAATTATGATTAAAACACTAAAATATAAGACTTATACATAAAATTAACATGCTATAAATTATATGATGTCCCATTATTTTTAAAAGACTAATCTAAAGAAATTCCATAACAACTTTTGTATTTTAGCAACAAACTAATGCATATGGATATCAACTTCAATAAAAACGAAGATCATAACAAACTATTACTCTCCGAATTAAAGAAAAAACAAGCAAAAGTTAACCTTGGTGGTGGAAAACGTAAAATTGAAAAACTCCATAGCAAAGGTAAAATGACGGCTAGAGAGCGAATTGATTATGTTTTGGATACTAAATCCAAAGCTATTGAAATAGCTACGTTTGCTGGAGATGATATGTATGAAGCCCACGGCGGTTGCCCTTCTGGTGGTGTGGTTGTTAAAATAGGGTACATAAAAGGCAAACAATGTATTGTGGTTGCTAACGATGCTACTGTAAAAGCTGGCGCATGGTTTCCTATTACTGGTAAAAAGAATTTACGTGCTCAAGAAATTGCTATTGAGAATAAATTACCTATAATATACCTGGTAGATTCTGCGGGTGTTTACCTCCCACTTCAAGATGAAATTTTTCCAGACAAAGAGCATTTTGGGCGTATATTTAGAAACAACGCTATAATGAGCAGTATGGGCATTACCCAAATTTCTGCCGTTATGGGTAGCTGTGTCGCTGGCGGTGCGTACTTACCTATTATGAGTGATGAAGCATTAATTGTGGATAAAACAGGAAGTATATTTCTAGCAGGAAGTTATTTGGTTAAAGCGGCTATCGGCGAGCTTATTGATAACGAAACGCTAGGCGGTGCTACCACGCATTGTGAGATTAGTGGTGTTACAGATTACAAGGCTAAAGATGATAAAGATGCCTTAGACACCATAAAAAACATCATAGATAAAATTGGTGATTATGACAAAGCTGGCTTTAACCGAAATGAAGCCCATAAACCAAAGGAAAACCCAAAAGATATTTTTGGTATACTGCCTAAGTCTAGAGCAGATCAGTACGATATGTACGAAATTATAAAACGCCTGGTTGATAATTCTGAATTTGATGAATACAAAGCAGGCTACGGGCAAACCATTATAACCGCTTATGCAAGAATTGATGGCTGGGCCGTTGGTATTGTAGCTAATCAACGAAAATTAGTAAAAACAAAACAAGGAGAAATGCAATTTGGTGGTGTTATTTACAACGATTCTGCCGATAAAGCCACACGTTTTATTGCCAATTGCAATCAGAAAAAAATCCCGTTAGTATTTTTGCAAGATGTTACGGGCTTTATGGTTGGTAGTAAAAGTGAGCATTCTGGTATTATAAAAGATGGGGCTAAAATGGTTAATGCAGTAAGCAATTCTGTGGTACCAAAATTCACCATTATTATTGGTAATAGCTATGGTGCTGGTAATTATGCCATGTGTGGGAAAGCTTACGACCCAAGATTAATTGTCGCTTGGCCAAGTGCAGAACTCGCTGTTATGAGCGGTAAATCTGCCGCTAAGGTTTTACTTCAAATAGAAAAAGCATCTTTAGAAAAACAGGGCGAAAAAATCACACCCGAAAAAGAAGCTGAACTTTTTAATAAAATTAAAGACCGATACGATAAGCAAGTATCACCATATTATGCAGCATCACGAATTTGGACTGATGGTGTTATAAACCCTTTAGAAACGCGAACATGGATAAGCATGGGTATAGAAGCGGCCAACCACGCGCCTATAGAAAAACCTTTTAATTTAGGAATTTTACAAGTTTGATAGCTATAAATCGCTAAAAATATGATTCATAATAATTTGGCAAACATCGGTGGCTTCAATACTTGATGTTGATTCATTGTCACTGTTTTTGGACTGAACCAACAACGGATGGTAGGCTTCATCAACATTAATGGCACCGTGAGAACCTTTAACTAATTTTGCATCCATTGGTATAACGTCTAGCATCGTCCTAAAGCCTAATTTCTTTTTAAAGAGTTTAAATGCTATTCTGGTAAGCATTAATTTTTTCTTAGGATCGATAAATAATTCTGCTGGATCGTAACCTGGCTTTTTATGAATATCTACATTTCTAGCAAAATCTGGTGCTTTCTTATCATCTAACCAATAATAATACGTAAACCAATACGCTGGTTTTGCTACAATTACTAAATCTCCAGATCGTTCATGATTTATATGATATTGCGATTGATTATGAGCATCTAATACTAAATCTATTTCTGGGCAATTGTTAAGTAAGGATTTAATAGTTTCAACGTTACTTTTATCATTAATATAAATATGGGCTATTTGGTGATCCGCCATGGCAAAAGCAGGACTTATTCCTGCATCCAACAATTCTAATCCATTTTCTTCCCGAATTTTAATATAACCGTGTTCTCTTAATAGACGATTGATATGAAACGGAGCTTTTACAGGATTTATACCGTATTCTGATAACAAAATAACCTTAACACCTTTATCTTCATAAAACGTAATGAGGTCTTTACAAACATCATCCAGTTCTTTTAAATCCTTTAGAATAATTGATTCATTATCATATTTTTGTAACACATAATCCATGTGCGGTAAATACACCAATTGCAGAGTAGGCTCATGCCAGTTATGTACTAGTTTTGATGCTTCTGCAATCCATTTTGTTGATTTTATTGATGTATTAGGTCCCCAAAAATTAAACAAAGGAAAAGTTCCTAACTCCGTTTGTAATTTATCACGTAAATGTTCTGGTTTTGAGTAACAATCTGGTTTTTTTTGACCATCTGCTCTGTATTGCGGTCTGGGTGTTACATTAAAATCTGAATTAGAATACATATTATACCACCAAAACATGTTAGAGCATGTAAATTCGGGATTAATAGCTTTGGCCATATCCCATATTTTTGGAGCTTCAACCAAATGGTTAGATTGCCGCCATAATTTAACTTCACATTCGTCTTTAAAATACCAACCATTAGCAACAATACCATGGTCTTTTGGCCATTTTCCTGTTAGATATGTAGATTGAACAGCACAAGTTACAGCAGGTAACACAGGTTTTATTTTTGATATTTGATTTTTCTTAATCCATTGCGTTAAAAACAAATCTTTATGCTTTAATAATGAACTCGATAAACCAACAATATCAATAACAACGGTTTGATTCATGTTTTAAATACTTAATTTGATAATTGTTGCTTTACCCATTCTAATTCGCGCACTATAGAGCTACCAATATCGGTTTGTAAATAATCTGGAAGCACAGACCATGTATAGGTTTCTACTTCTAGATGATTGCTATATTTTTGTTTTTTCCAGAGTTTTAGAGCATCAATAATATCATCTTGAGTAGATTCTAATACTTTAAAATCTGAGACAAAAATTGGCACATGAAAATGGGTTCTAATTTCTTCAAAATCATCATTATTCATGGCAACCAAACCTTCTGATAAATCTGAAAAGTGAAGCAATTTACCATCCTTTAACCTAACTATAGATTGATGCAAATAGGAAGGTTCATCAAATTGTTGTAAGCATGATTGTTGATCATTAACTGAGACTACATTAGATTTTTTGCACTTAATGGCCGCACTAATTTGAATTTTACCAATCTTTATGCCTTCGTTTTGTAACGCAGATATAACAAACTCTGGTGCCTCATAAGCTAAAGCAAAATGGCAAACATCGTAACAAACTTGTATGTGATTTAATATTTTAGTTTTGGCTTCATTAACATTACATCTTAATGTATCGGTAATCAATAAAACGCCTTCTGTAAAGAGAAAATCATTATAAAAATCTATAACCTCTTGCGTGTTTTCTAAAAACCCATCGGGTTCTGGCTCTAAATCTAGATGCAATAATTTACCCGTAGATTTATGTATCTCTACTAATTGTAATACGATTTGCATTAAAGCATTACAGGCTTTTTGCTTAACGTTTTTTAATTCCGTTTCGGACTTAAACCAGTATTTATAAGATATTGGCGAGGTAGAAACACTACCTTCTTGACCTTCTGGAAGTAAATAAGCCAAAATGCGCATTAAATCTTTAGTGTAATCTAATCGTGCTTTTGTGGTCCAATCTGGTGTATGTACTTGATCTTTAATAACAGTGTTATGAAAATCGCCATATGGAAATCCATTAATAGTAAACACATATAAATTCTCGCTATCTAACCAGGTTTTAAAATCTACAAGGTTATTGTCTTGAAGTAAAACGGATGCACTTTTTTGAGATAATCGCAACCCAATTCCAAAAGGTTTATTAGGCGTTAATCTTTCTTTAATATTAACCGTGTACTCTTTTAAACTATTAAAAACGGCTTCCCATGTTTCTCCGGGATGAATATTTGTACAATATGTAAGATGTGCTTGATTGGAAATTAGCATTATTTTCTAGAGTTTTGACTCGAATATGTATTCATAAATTCTATGGATAACAATACTAAATCCTTATCCATTTCGTAGACTTCTATTCCCGAACCTAAAGATTCTAAAAGCATGATGGTTAATTTACCTCCTAAATGTTCTCTAAATTCCTCTAAACCTTTGATAATATCTTTATTCAGTTTATGATGAGAAATATGAAATCCTAAATTTAAAATACAATCTAATATTCTATTTAACTCTGGTTGGCCTAAATAGCCTTTTAGATGCGCATATGTACTATCTAAAGCAATACCAATGGCTACGGCTTCTCCATGGCGTAATTCATATTGGGTTAATTGCTCTAGTTTATGTGCTGCCCAATGTCCAAAATCTAAAGGTCTTGATGATCCCTGCTCAAAAGCATCTCCAGAGTTTTGAATATGTTTCATGTGTAAATCGGCACAACGGTATATCAATTCGTTCATAACCCTTTTGTCTCTAGAATTAAGAGCTTCGACATGATTTTCTATCCAATTAAAGAAATCATAATCTTTTATTAAAGCCACTTTTATGGCTTCGGATATACCAGAACGCCAATCTCGGTCATCTAGCGTTGTTAAAAATTCATCATCATTAATTACGGCATAAGGCACAGCAAAACTTCCTGCAAAGTTTTTCTTTTTAAAATAATTTATACCATTTTTAACGCCAATTCCAGAATCGTTTTGAGACAAAACCGTTGTAGGAATACGTATTAAGCGAACGCCTCTATGTGCTACAGCTGCCGCAAAACCTACAGCATCTAAAACAGCACCACCTCCAATACCTATTACATAAGAATGGCGGTCTATACCATAATCGTTAATTTGCTGTAAAATGGTTTTTATAAAAGACTCATCGTTTTTAGACTCCTCCCCACCTACTATTTCTAGTATGGGGCCACAAAGTTCAATACGTTCTTTATAAGCTTCAAAATAGTCTTTAATATCCTTTTTTAATGTTTTGTGGGCGGTAACAACTTCTTGATCAACAATTATTATCGCTTTACTTTTTGTAATAGCATCAACAGATAAAACATTTAAAAGACATGAATTATCTTGATGGAACACATGACTAGAAAAGATAAGATCAAAGTTAAAATTAACTTGAAAGGACTGTTTTATAATTTTTGTCTGACTCATTATTAAGTGACTGGGAATTTTTTTGATAAAAATAAGGAAATAGGCAATAAACCAAGTACTAATAACGCTAAATATACGGAACTAAACCCAGCTACATAACTTGCATTAAGTGGTATTAAAGACAAAACACCTATTTTAACAGCCTTCATTATTAATTTGGGTTGGTTTTTTACAATAGCATTTATTTTTGCATAAAGGTTGACACCGTACCAAAATAAAATAAATATTAAAGCCGTTTTAATCGAAAAATTAAAATGATTTGATATCATCCAAAAGCCTAATACAATACTAGCATCTAAAAGCATAGCTAAACCAATAGCTAACTTATTTTTACCTTTAGTTTCTTTTTGAGCTGTTAGCGTAATTGCCGAAATAAAAAGTATAGGTAATACGGCTATTACATAATATTTTAGTTCTAAAGGCGTAACAATACTCATCCCTAATATAAGATTAAGTCCTCTACAAAGCCCCATATTTATAGGCCCTAAAAATGTATTGTGCTTTCCGTATTTATCATAAAGTAACGCAGAACTCATAACTGCTACAGCAATAAATCCACTAAAAATAGAGACTAAAAAGGCCAACACTATGGCTATTGAGAAAAGGCTTATACCTAATGTATTTACTTGCCTTAAACTAAGTCTTCCGCTAGGAATAACGCGCTCTGGTCTATTAATTTTATCGTTTTCAAAATCAAAAATATCATTGTAGACAATACCGCCGGCATATAATCCTGCGGTTGCTAAACAAAGTAATATGATTTTTAAAATATTAAGCTCATTAAATATATCTGAGTTAAAATAGCCTGATATAGCAATACCAGCGATAATATCTGAAACTGCTGTAATAACATTAGCAGGTCTTACAATTAATAACCATGCATTTTTTTTCATGCTATGCTTTTTTGTCATTCTTAAAGCTAATTGTTTTAGCTTCTTGACCTCTTAAAACGGTATTACCTTGATGTAAATCTGATTGATTGATGGTTGTTTCTTTAACCCAATCCGATTCGTTAAATTGTCCGCTTTGCCCATAAATTGAAAGCGCATTTTGGTAACATGTTAAACGAATATCGTCTTCTGCAACACCATGCTTACGCATAAGTGCAGCCGTTTTGGGTACAGACAAAGGATCACTTACACCCCAATCTGCAGAGCTGTCTACTATAATTTTTTCTGAGCCATAAGTTTGTACAATAGATACCATACGTTTTTTACTCATTTTTGTTTTTGGATAAATGGTAAAAGCAGCCCAATAACCGCGGTCTCTAACCCATTTTACAGTTTCTTCGTTATTATGGTCTATAACAACTTTGTTTGGAGATATACCGTGTTCTTCAATAACATCCATAGTCCTTATAGTGCCATTTTTTTTATCTCGATGTGGCGTATGAATCATTACAGGTAAATCAAAATCTTTAGCCAATTCTAATTGTAATCTAAAATACTTATCCTCGGTAGCTGTTTGGTCATCATAACCTATTTCACCTACAGCAACAACACCTTCTTTAGCTAAAAATTCTGGTAAAATTTCCATAACCTGTTCTGCAAGAGGTGCATTATTAGCTTCTTTTGAATTTAAACCAATAGTGCAGTAATGTTTTATACCAAATTGAGATGCTCTAAAACGCTCCCACCCTACTAGCGTACTAAAATAATCTTTAAACGAACCCACATTAGTTCGCGCTTGCCCAAACCAAAAAGCAGGCTCTATAACAGCGACAACGCCTGCTTTTTGCATTTTTTGGTAATCATCTGTGGTTCTAGAAACCATGTGTATGTGTGGGTCTATGTATTGCATATTATTTTGTCTTTAATGTTCTTTTCCTATAGTATTCCAATATTGGGGTGATGCGCTATTGTTAGATTCTAAAATCTTATGCATCACTTCTTTTTCTATGCCTTCAAACTGCTTTTTAGAACAAAGCACTTTAATATCATCTCTTAAATACCCATCTATCATGCGCCATATTTCTAACGAGACCTGCCTGCCTGCTGCCCAACGTTCTTTCACATAATCTTGTAGCATATTGGCAAGGTTTTCATTTTTACGAGTATCAATATTTTGGATATTATATATTTTTCTATCCATAAAAAATGATTTCAAAATAAGTTGATTCCATTCATTATCATCTAGATAACTAGAAGCAAATGGATTTCCTGAGGCTATAGCATCAAATACGTTCACCATATTAGTACGTATACCTTCAGCAACTTGAGATTTAAACTCTGATGCATTTTGTAAAAGATACAAGTTTTTGTACAAGCTAACCTGTTCTTTCATTTCGGCAATTTCAAAAAAAGAGGTTAGTACCGCTTTATTTACAGAAATAGGTAAATCTATCATTAATAAAGCTCTAGCAATATCCTGCTTATTCCATGTTGTTTTGCTAAACCCTGGGTAAATATGTTCTAAGGTTTCTATTTCTTCATTATTACAAATTATAGTTTTGTTTTCAATAAACCGAGATACTAAACTAAAAAAAACATTGAATTTACTTGATGTTTCAATTTGAGATACAATAGCAATCTTTGATGATAACCACATCAACTCTATGGTTGTAAATTGTGCGTTAAAAATTGTTTTAAATTGGTCTTGTTTTTTTTCTGAAACCATAAAATAGATAAAATAAGAAATCGAACTATAAAAGTTATTTAAATTTAGTTGTGCAATTTAGACTTTTTAAGCTGATAAAAAATAGCCAGCGAAGCCAATAATAGCCCTAAAAATTCACGAGAGCCTTCTAAATATGGTTTTTCGTAAACCATTTCGCCAAAAATAGCTTCTTTATGATCCGTTTGTAAATAGGTTATAAATAGTGAAAAATGAAAAACAGCATAAGCTAATAGCCCAATTACAAGCCCTATTAAAACTATTTTAGGTAACAGTTTGTAATTTGAATATAAACAGACTCCACCAATAATAAGATATAATGGAAACCAAATTACAGCATCGGGATCGTTAAGTTGCAAAAAAGCAAATACAACAAAAATAATACAGAGTATGATATTAATTACCTTTCTAGACATTATAGCTATAATTTTAATTTAAGATTCTAAAGTATAATTAATTTCTGTTTTTTTGAACAAAAATTTTAAACGTCTTGGTAAAATTAGACAAATTTTAATTCATACCATTATGAATCGTTGACCTTAATCTAAACTTACATTTACAATATAAAATATTTACACAATTATTTATTTAATACAAAAAATAGATAAAGCGATTGATTTATAAATATTTAAGATGTTTTTTTATGATATTAACATTTTTATTTGCGGGATTAAAGAATACTTTTAAATTATTTTTTGATGACATTATAAATGTTAATTGTATTTTAGATTTAAAATTATTACACATCCCTAACCAACTAAACCATTAGAAATTTTAATTCTATAAGCTTTATTTATTTCTACAATTTATACATGAATAAACTCTCATTACTTATAATTATATACTTTCTCTGTAACAACTTAAGCCATTCACAAGAACTTGAGCCTATTAATACTTTAGCAAAAGAACAAGCAGATATTTATTTAAAAGATTTGCAAGTACATTATAAAAACGGAGATTATAAGCTCCATAAAGCTTATAGTGATTCGCTTTTGGGTATTGCTAAACAACATAAGTTTACCAAAATGCATATTCTCGCATTAATAAATCAAGGCATCTATTTTAAAAATAGAAGTGAGCAGCAAAAAACCATAGAATTATATCATCAAGCTTTAGAATTATGTAAACACATTCCAGAAGATTTTAGAACGAAAACGATTGTGCTCGTAAATATGGGTAACAGCTTTCAATATCGGTGCTCACGAAAAATCTATTAAAACGATGAAGCAGGTTCTTAAAATTACCGACAGTGTTACCGATGGTAAAATAATTAAAGCATCAGCTTACATATGCCTATCCAATAACTACGAAACTTTTAAAGATTATGAAAACGTTTTGTTTTATGCTAACAAAGCAAAAATTATAGGAGAACAAACACATAATGAAAGTGTTTTATCTACAGCTTACAATGCTATGAGTGACACTTATATAAGCAAGAAGGAATACAAAAAAGCTATAACAACATCTCTAGCTTCATTAAAACTCAAATATTTACAAAAAAGTACTAAAAAAAGAGCATCTGCACTATTAAATGCTGGGCATGGTTATTTTGGAATAAATGAACTTGATAAAGCCATTTTGTATTTTAATGAAGCTAAACAAATAGCCAAAGATAAAGAGTTATTAGAGATACAAATGTATAGCCATAAATATCTTGCAAAAATTTACGAATTAAAAGGTGATTTTGAGACCTCGTATACAGAACAAAAATTATATACTCAAACTAAAGATTTTATACAAAGGGATAAAAAAGATGCTGCTGTAGTAGATTTAAATAATGAAATCTCTAAAAGAGATAATGAAATTAAAAAAACAAAACAAACACTACTATTTACAATCAAAAACAAAAAGCAACTCATTATTTGGGGAAGCATTTTTTGTGCTGTATTACTAATAGTATTAGCCTTTTACATAAAACAAAAAAGAATTATACAAAAACAAGAACACAAATTAAAAGCACAATATGCCATCTTAGAACAGTCTTTTGAAACATTAGAAACTAAAAGTAAAGAAAATGTTTTGAGCATTTCAAAAGATCATAAGCCTAAATTATCAGCTTATAAAAACTCATCATTAACCGAAGCTAAACGAATAGAGTATAAAGAACATATTTTAAGCTACATGCAACAAGAAAAGCCATATTTAGATGGCTCCATAAGCCAAAGTGAATTGGCAAAAAAATTAAACCTCAGCACGCATCATTTTTCAGAAATTCTAAATTTCACTTTTGAGCAAAATTTCTATAATTTTATAAATTCGTATCGTGTACTCGAAGCTAAAAACCTTATCAAAAATCCAGAATATAAAGATGCCAAAATGATAGCCATTACATTTGATTCTGGTTTTAAAAGCAAAACATCGTTTAATAGAGTTTTTAAAATCTACACAGGTTTAACCCCTTCTCAATATCGTCAAAAATACGCGTAGTCAAATATTTTCTATTTTTTAATTCAAAGATAACCTGCAATCTTATAATGTTATTATTATAAGATAACACCAATTATTAGCTTGTAAAAAGCTTACAAACTACACTAAAAAAGCTATTTCAGTATCAAAAAGGTGCCACTCTATAAGTTGGAACGAATCTTATAACTATAATATTTATTATTGTGTTTGTATAAAATACCCAACCAACAAACATGAAAAATCTACTAAGCTTTATTTTACTCTTTGCTTGTACTTCTCTATTTGCACAAACAGGTTTTACCGCTATTTGGGATACTCAAGAAATGGGATCTTCTGGTGATGACCAAATTACCATACCAACTAACCCTGCATTTACATATAATTATACTGTAGATTGGGGAGATGGCTCATTAGAAAATAATATAACTGGAAACATTACACACACCTACGCCTCCATGGGTACTTATACTGTGGAAATAACAGGTGATTTTCCAGCCATTTATTTTAACAATACTGGAGATAAAGCCAAAATTATAGAAATTTTAAAATGGGGTAATATCTCGTGGCAATCTATGGAGAATGCTTTTTTTGGCTGTGAAAATCTAAATTTTGATGCCATAGATGCACCCGATTTATCTGGAGTTACTAGTTTAAAAAATATGTTTTTGAGCTGTCAGGTTTTTAATGGTATTGTTAATTCTTGGAATATTAGCACCATTACGGATATTTCTGGAATGTTTTCTAGAACTAGCTTTAATAGACCTGTAGCTAACTGGAATACTAGCGCCGTTACTAATATGTCACGTACGTTTTCAAGTTCTAGGTTTAATGAACCTTTAGATGGTTGGAATACCAATGCCGTAACGAACATGAGTCAAATGTTTAGCTCTGCAACGGCTTTCAACCAAAATATAAATAGTTGGAGGGTAAATAATGTAACCAATATGTCGGGCATGTTTGGTACTGCAATAAATTACAACCAACCGCTAGATAATTGGGATGTAGGGAATGTAACCGACATGTCATCTATGTTTGCAGACGCTAGAAAATTTAATCAAAATATTGATAATTGGAATACTGAAAATGTTACCAATATGCAAGGTATGTTTGATGGTAATACCAATACCGATTTTAACCAACCCCTTAATAGTTGGAATGTAAGCAATGTAGAGAATATGAGCAACATGTTTGTTTATTGCCGTAATTTTAATCAACCACTAGACAAATGGAATGTTAGTAAGGTAACAGATATGAGTCATATGTTTGAAAGAGCCAATAGCTTTAATCAACCCATTGGTAATTGGAATGTGAGTAACGTAACAGATATGAGCAAGATGTTTTTTCAATGCGCATCGTTCAACCAACCTTTAAACCAATGGAATGTAGGCAATGTTACTGACATGAATGAGATGTTCAATTCTTGCATACTGTTTAATCAGCCCTTAGACTTATGGAATGTGAGTAAAGTTACCGATATGGAGGAAATGTTTATACAGAATACTGTATTTAACCAACCGCTTAATACATGGGTTACCTCTAGTCTAACAAATATTAAAGCTATGTTCTTTAGAGCATCAGAATTTAACCAACCCATATCTAGTTGGGATGTAAGCGAGGTGGAAGAAATGACTAATTTCTTAAGGGATGCCAGCGCTTTTAATCAAAGTTTAGCTTCATGGGATATTACAAGTGCTACCGAGATGTCTAATATGTTAAACAACACCAGCATATCTAAAGAAAATTATGATGAAACCTTAATTAGTTGGGCCGATAAAAATGTTAAAGACGATATAAATTTAGGAGCACTAAGCCTAACATATTGCGATAGTCGTATTAAAAGGCAAGAGCTTATAGATAATCATAATTGGACGTTTAATGGTGACAAAGTTAACTGTACATTTGTGCTTTGCACCAATATTACATCACCTAAAGATGGCGATTTAAATGTACCAGCAAATTCTGATATACGATGGGATAGAGCCCCAAATGCCGATGGTTATATTATAAGCATTAGAAGAGAAAACGATGCTGGAACAGTACTACAAGTTATCTACGATAAGGAAGATATTGGAAATACAGATGGCGTAACATTTACTAACGAGTTTATTCCAGGTGATAATGTTTTTGTTACCCTCACACCATATAATAATGAGGGACCAGCTACAGATTGTCCCGAAATAAGATTTAAAACCATACCAAGTTGGGTTAATAGTCCTGATGCTTTTAAATTAACATTTGACACTAGAAATACAGACCGATCATCCTCTACTGCAAATCAACTAATCATTGAGACAGCTAGAAGTTTTACATATAATTATTCCATTGATTGGGGAGACAATCAATACGATAATAATGTGACTACCGAAATAACGCATACGTATTTAAACCCTGGTATTTATACCATTTCCATTATAGGAGATTATCCAGCACACATTTATAATAGAACTGATAGGGATAATAAAAAATTGATTTCAGTAGATCAATGGGGTACACAACCATGGAAAAGTATGGAAAAAGCCTTCTGGTTTTGCGATAATATGGAATACAACGCACCAGACGTACCAGATTTATCAAACGTTACTAGTATGGCTAGAATGTTTAGAAGAAATAAGTTGTTTAATGGTAATATTAATAATTGGGATGTAAGTAATGTTATTAATATGGATAATATGTTTTATCAAACTGAGATATATAATCAACCTTTAGATCAATGGGATGTTAGTAAAGTTACAAGAATGTCGGATATGTTTAATTCAGCAGACGCCTTTAATCAACCCTTAAACACTTGGAACGTTGGGAATGTTACAGACATGAGTGATATGTTTACTAGAGCCGAGAGTTTTAATCAGCCATTAAACAATTGGGATGTTGGTAGTGTAACTACTATGAAAAAAATGTTCAATTATACATTATCATTTGATCAACCACTAGATAATTGGAATGTAGAGAAAGTTACTACCATGGAAGAAATGTTTGATAATGCCCAACAATTTAATGGTGCTGTCAACAAATGGGATGTAAGTAATGTAACCAATATGACTAGTATGTTTAGGTCCGCAAGAAGCTTTAACCAACCTCTAGATAAATGGAATGTTGGTAATGTCACTACAATGAGAAACATGTTTAACCGCGCTTCAGTATTTAATCAGCTTATAAATACTTGGGATGTTACCAATGTAACTAACATGGGGTCTATGTTTAATGCAGCATCTCAATTTAACCAACCTTTAGACCTGTGGGATGTCTCTTCTGTAACCAGTATGTCTAGCATGTTTTCATCTGCAACTTCGTTTAATCAAAATATTAATAGCTGGAAAGTCACTAATGTTATAGTTATGTCTAGTATGTTTCAAAATGCTGTAGCGTTTAATCAACCACTTTTAAATTGGGATGTTAACTCGGTTGTATTCATGAATTCTATTTTTCAAGGTGCTACTACATTTAATCAGCCTATTGGTAATTGGAACGTCAGTGCCGTGGCTAACATGACTTCTATGTTTGAAGATGCTGTAGCATTTAATCAACCTTTAAATTCATGGAATGTAAGCTCTGTTACATTAATGGGTGCTTTATTTAAAGGTGCTATTGCATTTAACAATCCTATTAATTCATGGCAGGTTGGCTCTGTAACCAACATGGGGTTTATGTTTAACGAGGCCGTTAAATTTGACCACCCCCTAAGCAATTGGGGTACAAGCGAAGTACTTATTATGGAAAGCATGTTTCATGATGCTAAAGTATTCAATCAAAATATAGATACTTGGGATGTAGATTTCGTAACCACTATGGAAGCTATGTTTGAAGATGCCATAGCCTATAACCAACCTTTAAATTCATGGAATGTAGCTTCCGTTACAACCATGGAAAACATGTTTAAAAATGCTACGGTATTTAATCAAGACATTAATAGTTGGAATGTGAGACGAGTAACTACAATGGAAGAGATGTTTAGTAACGCTACTGCATTCAATCAAAATCTAAATAATTGGCGTGTTACAGGTGTAAGTAACATGGACTTTATGTTTAATAATGCATTAGCCTATAATCAAGCCATGAACCAATGGGATTTAGGTAATGTAAGCATGCGCTTTACATTTAACAATGCTACATCTTTAAATCAATATTTAGGAGATTGGAATGTTAGTAATGTTACGGATATGCGAGACATGCTAGACAATACCGCTTTAACACGAGAAAACTATGACAATACTTTAATCGCTTGGTCCAAACAAACGCTAACAAACGGTATTACTCTTGGAGCCGAAGGTTTACCATATTGTGATGCTTTAGAAGAACGACAATCGATGATAAACAATTATGGTTGGACTATACAAGAGGATGTATTAGACTGCCCTATTCCAGCATGTACACAACTAATCTCACCAAAAGATAACGATACCAATGTGCCTGTAAATACCAATATTGCTTGGGAACCTGCACTTTTTGCTAGAGGGTATAATTTAACTGTAGGAACTTCTCCTGGAAGTAATGATATTGTAAATGATATAACCATTAATAATGAAACCTCTTATGAGTTTGCTACAGACTTTAATATTGGAGATGTTGTATATGTAACCATAACACCTTTTAATGATAGTGGTCTGCCTACTCAACCTTGTACAGAAGAACGTTTTACCATATCAAATGATCCAGCAACCAAACCAGAATGTACAAACCTTTCTCAACCAATAAATGATGCCACTGATGTATTAGTAACTACCAATTTAAGCTGGAATACAATTTCTAATGCAGATGGGTATAAATTAACAGTAGGTACAACACCAAAAGGTACAGATATACTTAATCTGGAAGATGTTGGTAACCTTACTACATTGGATTTGGATACCAATCTTCCCGATGATAGCAATATTTATGTTACCATAACGCCCTACAATGATCAAGGTGATGCAGAAAACTGTACAGAAGAACAATTTAAAACTGAATTAATTCCTGTACCTCCTGTTTGTACCAATCTAACAAGTCCAGCTAATAATGCCATGGATGTCCCTGTTGATGCCAATTTAACATGGGAACCAGTATCAAACGCTACAGGCTATTTAGTTAATGTTGGTACAACATCTAAAGGTGTAGAAATAGTAAATAATATAGATGTAGGCAATATGACTACTTATGATATACCAGAAGACTTGCTTGAAGACAGACTTTATTATGTTACTATTATCCCATATAATGATACATTTGATGCTAAGGATTGTAATGAAGATGAAGAAACATTTAGAACAGGAAACTCTACGAGTCCACCTTCATGTACATCTTTAACGAGCCCAACTAATATTACTTTACCTGTATCTCCAGACACAAATTTAACTTGGACCCCAGTACCAAAAGCTACAGGCTACAAATTAACCATAGGAACAACCTCGGGAGGAACAGAAATTTTTACTGGTGATGTAAACAATATAACCTCTTATGACCCTATAGTTGACTTTCCTGAAAGCACAACTATTTATGTAAAAGTTACACCCTATAACATAAATGGAGATGCTATTAATTGTCCCGAAGTAATTTTTACTACTAATGGTTCTCCAAAATGTACGACATTAAAAACACCTGCAAATTTGTCTACAAATATTGCAGTAGATACAAATATAGAATGGAACCCAAGTAACAATGCCAAAGGTTATAAATTAACCGTAATAGCAAGCCGCAGTACAGCAAATAATGTTACAGATTTAGAAATAACAACGGGTACAACATACAATTTTCCTGATAATTTTGAGCAAGGTGAAATGGTTACCGTTACTATTATACCTTATAATGATGTTGGTCAACCTATGACATGTACTCCAGAAAGCTTTACCATAATACCTCCACCATCACCTGTATGTACAACCTTAATAGCACCAGCAAATAATGCCATGGATATTACTCCTGGTACTAATATAGAATGGAGTGCAAGTGCTGGAGCAGACGGCTATAAGTTAACGGTTTTAGCCAGTAGCAGTATTGCTAATAATGTGACAAACCTTGATATTACATCGGGTACAACTTATAATTTCCTTAATACCTTTAAGCAAGGTGAAACTGTTAGTGTTACTATCGTTCCTTATAACAAAACTGGCAATGCCACAGGATGTACTACAGAAAGCTTCACTATAAAACCAGTTCCTGTTTGTACAAACTTAACAGCACCTACTAATGGAGATGTAAATGTTGCTATAAATACAAATATAACATGGAACACCATTGCAGATGCTACAGGGTATAAAGTTACTGTTCTTGCAAGTAACAGTACAACAAACAATGGTACATTTAATGTAACAACAGGAAACAGTTATGCCTTTACTAATAATTTTAATCAAGGTGAAACCGTTACAGTAACTATTGTTCCTTATAACGACGTTGGTGATGCAAAAGGATGTACTTCAGAACGTTTTACAATCAAACCTATTCCATCATGTACTAGTTTAACAGCACCTAAAAATGAAGCAATTGATTTACCTTTAAATACGAACATTACTTGGAATGCAATCTCTATAGCAAACGGCTACACGTTAACCGTTCTTGCTAGTAGCAGTACTGTTAATAATGGGACATTTGATGTAACATCAGGAAATAGTTATGCTTTTCCAAACGATTTTGAACAAGGTGAAACTGTTACCGTTACCATTACCCCATACAACGAAGTTGGCAAAGCTATTGGATGTACTTCGGAGCGTTTTACAATCAAGTCAGCACCTACATGTACCAACTTAATAAGTCCTGAAAATGGTGATTTTGTTCCCGATGTAAATGAAATTACATGGAACGCTGTTGATGGTGCAGATGGCTATAAGTTGACCATAAATGCTGCCGATACCACAACTAATAACGAAACTAGTTTAGTAGTTATGGGTACTACGCATATATTCCCAAATGATTTTAATAAAAGAGAAGTCGTTACAGTAACTATTGTCCCATTCAACAATGTGGGTGATGCTATTGGATGCACACCAGAACGTTTTACTATTAGGCCTATACCCGAATGTACAGCACTTATCACGTCTTTAAACGAAGCAACAGATATTGCAGTAACTACAGATATTTCTTGGAATGAAAGTTCTGATGCCGATGGCTATCGTATATCTATTGGTACTTCACCAAATGGAAATGATATTGTAAACAATGAAGATGTAGCATCGTTAACACGCTATATATTAACTGATAATTTACCTTCTGAAACATTTATTTATGTAACAATTATACCCTACAATACATCGGGAGATGCCGTTGGGTGTACTTCGGGTCGATTTTTAACTGAGCTCATAGCTCCCGAGTGTGCTATAATGACTAGTCCTTTTAATGGGGAAACTCAAGTTGATGAAAATATTAGTATAGATTGGGATGAGGTAGAAAAAACAGATGGCTATCGTATCTCCATTGGTACAACACCTGGCGGAAACGATATTGTTAATAATCAAGATTTAGGTTTAACAACAAGTTACCAACACACAAGTGAATACCCTTCTGGTTCAGAAATATTTGTAAATATAGTACCTTATAATGCAAAGGGAGATGCTCTATCATGCGAAGAACAATCATTTACGACAGTAATTCCAGAAGATGAGACAAAGTATGGATTCTCTCCCGATGGTGATGGTGTTAACGAGTATTGGCATATTGATAACATAGAAAATCATCCACAAAATACAGTAACGATTTACAACCGTTGGGGTGATGAGGTTTTTAAAATTAATGGTTATGATAATGCGTCAAATGCTTTTAGAGGCATTGCAAATAAGAAAACCAATATGGGTGCTAATACGCTGCCTTCTGGAACATATTTTTTCCATCTTCAAGTCTCGGGCAACCATAATTATAAACAACTCAAGGGGTATTTAGTTTTAAAAAGATAATATGATTTTAAAAAGAAACATCATGTATAAAATCTCTATTATAATGTTATCCGTATTAGTATATAATAGTGTACAAGCTCAACAAACTCCTGTTTTTGCAGAATATAATTATAATACATTTATAATAAATTCTGCCCATGCTGGATTTAATGGTCAAACCGAAATAAATTTAACCAACTCTGGTTTTTTAAATAGTTTTGAAGGAAACCCTAAAAATCTAACACTAAGCTTTGATGCCCCTCTAAATGATGGAAAAATGGGTATCGGAGCAGGATATAGTCAAGATGAAATTGGAGTCACTAAAGCCACTTCTCTTTTTGCAGCTTATTCCTATAAAATATTTTTTGATTTTAAAAGTAAAAGCAGACCATATTGGCAACACTACACGCCTACTGTACTTTCTTTTGGTTTGACAGGAGGTGCATTGCTTTATCGAGATAATTTATTAAATTTAGGTATTGTTGACGACCCTAGGTTTCAAGAAAATATTAATGCTACAATACCAACTATGGGTGTTGGTTTTATGTTTAATTATGATACTTTTTATTTAGGTGTTTCTGCTCCTAATATTTTAGGAGACCGCTATGCCTCGGTAGATAACCTAAATCTAACAAGCCCCGTTTATGGTTATTTTGGTTATCGTTTTTATACCAATTTTTTTGAGCATACGCTTATCAAACCCAATATATTACTAAAACAAGAACAAGGTGCTCCATTGCAATTGGACTTTAATGTATCGGTTAGTATAAATAACATGTTTGAAATTGGTACGGGTTATAGAACAAATTCCTCAATAAACTTTCTTGCTGGTGTTTATATCATAAAAAACATTAGAGCTATTTATAATTATAATGCTGCTAATCGAGATAATCCCATAAATAATACTCATGGCCTAGCCTTAACCTTTAGATTGGGTGATGGGTTTGATGTAAAATAGTATGTCTTATTATTAACCCATGGTTTCGAATAGGAATCTCATCCAATTAAGGTTCCTCATTGCTCATGTCTTCGCTCTGTCGAAAATGACAAAAATCTGATTTTTAATAATTTAAATTCCTTATTATTAATAGAAATTAGGTTATTAATGTTCGGTATAAAACACAATAAACAATAGCATTTATATTTCTGACAAACAGTGATTTTGTCATTTTCGACAGAGCGAAGACATGAGCGACGAGACATCTCAGAAAGATGAGATTCCTCCTCGTCCCCCGTTCGGAATGACACATTTCTCCTATTTGCATTTTTAAATAACGGATTGTAATACCAATTTAGTTTTTAAACGCCGCATAAAATGCATTTAAGTAATGATGATTTCCAGTAATTGATTTTATTGTT
>CANMQH010000008.1 GCA_947499935.1 uncultured Algibacter sp.
GACCTTGGAATCCATATCTATAGTAACTACTTGACCCCGAGCGGTTTGGGAGCAAGCTTCCAAAGGGATAGTAATCATTGTATGCAAGAACGTCCGGTATAAAGGTACTATTTTCAATCAATTTACGGTCGCTAACCACACTTAAAACATTGCCTAAATGGTTGCTTAATTCGTAACGTTTGTCTCCAACAATACGTGTAAAGGTGCTTTCTGGTAGTGTTGCTTGAACAGCTTCAATAGATGCTAAGAAATTACTGCCGGCTATTGCAGTAAACCCGGGTTTTAGTACAACTTCTTTACTGGCTTGCATGGTAGCATTACCAGTTGCATCAATTGTAAAAACATTATTATTGCCTGCTGTTTGAATACTGTTTGCAGCTTGGTATAATTTTGTTGTGGTTATATTAGCATTGGTTAAAACTAAGTCTTCTAATATCTCAATAGATTCGCCATCATCGGGTATACGTATAGCTTTTTGCTCTATACCTAATCGAGAGCTTCCATAAATATGATGTTCTTTGAGAATGACATCTTTGCTTTCTGTAATGTTCGCTGTATTTGTCTCATTAGTTTCGTAAACAGCCATAACATTACCTTGAGCATCGCGCGAATACACCGTAGTTTTGTTTTCTGGCAATACAGTTTTTGCTATACGATTGCCTAAACCGTCGTATTTAAAATGTATTTCTGTACCATCCTCTTTTTTAATATTGGCTACTTTACCATCTACACGCCAGTTAATTTTGGTTATTTTTTCGGCTTCATCAGATATTAGTTGCCCTATTTCATCATATGTATAGTTGTTATCATTTTGCTTCCCTGCTAAATCATTAAATTTAGCTACATCTATATCATCATCTACTTTTCTTAGCTGGTTATTCTTTTCTACTTTACCAGTTATTGGGTTTAATTTTGTATTTCCATATGTATAACTTAAGTTATCCATATGCTCTACAATGCCGTTTTTATTTAAAGTATGTCTATTAAGGGTTTCTAGATTTCCGTTTTTATCGTATTTGTAATCGCTACTGTAATTTGCTATACCAGCTGCATTATACCCCTGCATGCTTTTAATACGATTTAGCTGATCATAACTATACTGATTTATTTGAGAGCCTATAGATACTTGATTAATATCCATAACACCTGTTACCATTTGTTTAATATTACCATTATATAGGTTATTGATGTTATTGGTACTGTTGGTCTTGCTATTAACAAAAGCATTTATGGTGCCTATAGGTTTATAATCTTCATCATTATATGTAAGTGCATAACCATAGGCATCTTTGGCTACATTTGAGCCTGTATTGCCATCGTTTCCTAAATCGTTGGTAACATTCAAAGCGTCTGAATTAACACCTTTTAACCAACCTTGTATGGTATAGGCATAATCCATGCCTTGTACTTTTTTATCTCCTATAACACTTCTGGCAAGTGGGCCATGGGCATAATAATTGTAGCTGGCGTCTGTTTCCCAAAGTACGCCATTGGATGATGTTTGTACATTGGTAATTCTATTATCGGCATCATAGGTATACTTGTGTATAAACTGATCGGGGGCATCTTTTTGATAATAGACCTTATTTACATTACCACTTATTAAATCGTACTCATAATATACACGTTTTAAACCAGAGTAGGGGGTTGAAGATTTGGCTAAAAGCCTGTTGTGGCATGCTAGTTCTTTTACGTTACCGTGTATGTCGTAATTATAATACATGGCATTATCAAAATCTATTGATGATGTTGATGTGGTTACCTTATTAAAATAATACACCTCTGTTACTCTATTTCTAGAGGTTGCAAATAAAGAGCGTATATCTGCTGCTTTAAATACTAAGTTAGGATCACTTAGGTATTTGGTGTATTTTGTTCTTGTAACTTCGTTTTGTTGTTCTGATATATTTTTGGGAAATGGTACAGGATTGTCTACACTAGCAAAACCATTTGTAAATACAGGGCTATTTGTTGTTACATCTATAAGTTTCCCCGTTGTTTTATTAATTTCTATGGCTTTATTTGGTTCTAACTCCCCAGCCTCAACTATACGGCCTAGCTCATCATAGGTTGTATAACTAAACGTATTATTTTCTAATTGTTTTGCGTTTTGGGATGCTACAATACGCCCTAAAGCATCATATGCAAAGCGTGTTTCGCCACCGTCTGGTGTAAATTGCCATACTAATTGGTTTAATGAGTTGTAGGCATACTGCGTTTTATAGTCGTGTGTTGGTAGTAAATCTATATTCTCGGCAGATGGGTTATTATTTCTATGGGTATTAATCCTATCGTTTAGAGATACGCCACCAACTTGAACGTCTAATTGGTCTTTAGTGAATCTATTAACACCTTGAGGTGGTACAGTTTGAGATAGGTTACCTGCTTGGTCGTAGTAATATAATGTGTATTGATATTCTTTATCAAAATACGTCATATCAAAATTTTCTACAACATTTTCTACAGCACTAGTTAGGTAAGCGTTTATAAAGTCTTCACGCTCTTTATCTAAAAAAGCTTGGTACGAATCGTTACTATAACTTGTGTAAATAGCTCTTGCCAATTGCTCGCAAGGTGATGCATCTGGTAAATTTATAGTATAATCTTCTGTAGAGATAGGTAATGGTGCCGGAAGGCTAATACATGTAGTGCCTTGATTAGTCATGTCGTACATACGCTCTGATGTAAAAAGGGCCCAAGATTTTATATTGTCTGGCGTATCTGGATTGTCTACTATGGCATGTTGGGCATAATCGTCTATTAGACCTTGTAGACCCACAGAACTATCATTTGGATCATCGTAACCATAACCAAACTGGGTTGCTCCAAATGTTGCAATGTCTATGTAATGTAAAGATGTATCTGGATTTGTAACTTCTAATTCTTGTAAATAGTATAAATAGTCGTCTGTTATATAGGCTAGTTTTTTGTTACAAAACTCTTCTTCTGTATATACTTGTTGTATATCTCCTATGTTATTTATGGCTGTTGTAAAATCTGCATATTTATTTGTGCATATTACTTGTTTAAGTGGTTGGGCTACACAGGGCTTATCATCACAGTTTTCTACAAAGGTTAAATTAGACCTTGTGTTTGATGTTCTTGCTGTTATTATTGGGTTGCCATCTGAGTCTACTTGTTGGTTTCTGGCAAAAGAAGAACTTCTGGCTGCGGCATTTTGGTTTAAATCTACGTTTAAAAGGTCACAAATATTTAATTGCGTTGTAAGTCCATCCATATTTTTCCCGCCATCTCTTCTACTTGTTCTAATAATAACATTTTTTGCTGTTTTTACAACTCCAAAAGTATTTATATATTCAATGGTAGCTAACATTCCTCCTTCTTCAATGTCAAAAAGTATTGCTCTTGATTGAATGGCATTATCAGATTTCAAAATTTTAATATCTAAAATCTCATCAACATTAATGAAATCATTTTCAAAATATAAGAATATATTTGTATTGAAATTAGTGGAATCGAAAACGGCCCTAATTAAAATACCCCCCGTATTTCTATGATCGATATTAGGTCGTATTTCATAAGACCCTGAGAAAAATGTACTTGATGCGAAGCCTGTAAAATTATTTGAAAATGTAACATCACGATTATCTTCCTCATAATAGGGTTCTAATAAGAGTCTATAACGTTCGTTAAAATTAAATTCATTAAAAAACAAGTTATTAAAAGTTTCATTACGTTGATTGAAATCAATTTCAGATTTGCTAAATTTTATATGGGCGTTAACAGCTTCTTTTAATAAATCTTCAAATGTATTTTCTAAACTATTATTACAAATATCAATATCTACATTATCTAAGGAGTCTGGGTCTGCTTGTAAAAGGGAATTATTTATTTCTAAATCTAAAGAACTACAAGATATGCCAATATTTAACGCCGTACTAGTTCTATTCAGATTGAATGTATTCTGTGTAGCAATTAATATTGAATTATTAGTTGACGACCTTAATATTCCATCTTCATCAAAATAATTTATAGTAAATTTACTATAAAGTTGTGGATCAATTGATTCAAAAGTCGCTACTGGATTTAAAGCGTTCACAAGAGTAATCTGTATATACATTATATCTGAAAAATATATACGAATTAATTTAGTACCACGACTATTAAAAGAAAAAGCTCCTATATACACATGATCTAAATTTGAAAAATCTACTCCTAATAAATTTGAATCTGGATTTAAACTTGAAAGCTTAAGACTAGCAAGTGTGAATATTTTTTGTAATAAAGCAGTGTACTCAGGATAATCTTTAAGAGAAATTAATCTTTGTATATTAGCTGTAAGGAAGGCATCTCTTTGATTTACAGCATTAAAAAGGGTAATCAATTCTTCTCCAAACTGTACTGTTATATCTTCGTCCATACAAACGTCCTCTTCCTCTTCTTCCTCGCCATAATAATTATTAACATCATCACAACATAAAAAGTTTAGTAAACGATTTTCTTCTCCAAAGGCTGTACCGCCTACAAAATCTATTTCTTGGTCCAAGCCTTCTGCTCTAATATATTGTACACCTACATTTTGAGCGTTAATAATATTGCCACTTGCAATATAATTAAAACGAAGACTGGTAATAATAATTGGTTGTGGTTCTGGTTCTGGTAATTGGGCATGCATGTTTAACGCAAATTTTTGAATGCCATTAATTTTTATGGTGTAAAAATTATTATCTTTCTCCCAGGTAATCACATCTGCATTGGTAGTACCAAAAAACTCTGGTAAGTATCCTGCAGCGTATGCCTCTATATTAGATATATTTACACTAGTATTATTTATTTGGTTGCTACTTATTAAATTATTAAGCAGCTTAATCATGGCTTTTTGAAAAAATGTTTCTTTATTACAAGTTCCTGTTTCGTTATTAGAGCTGCTACCTTGTAAATATTGTCCACCTTTAATTGGAGCATCTATGCTACACGTAATAGATGCTTTTGTTGTTCCTGTTATTAATACCTCTTTATGTGTTGCTCCATTAACATCTAATTTGGCTATGGCAGTATAACTAGACAGGTTTGTAGCCTCATCGTAAGTTGCTGTTATGGTATTTATGTTAGTTATGCTAAAGTTATCACCATAATTTGCCCAATTGTAGGTTGTTGGCAAATTTATTGTAACTTCTGCTTCATCTTCTAAATCTCCAATTAAACTTAAGGTAAGTGTCTGACCAGAAATTGTACCTTTTGTAGATACTGCATTTTGCTCTTCAGACCCTCCAAAATCCCTAAATAAATTACGAGACAAATAAAGCCCATCATAAGGTCTTTGATTAAAAGGTGTGGTTAGATTTGTACTTTCTATAAAATAGCCCTCTATGTAGAGCATTAAATCTCTTGCTAATGGGCACGTTCCTGTATTTATATAATAGCTGTAATCTGCTCCTTCTGCTATATCGTTAAGTATATTTTCTGGCTCATCGCCCGCATTATGAAAATAGTCTGTAGGTATAAAACGTTTTTGTTTAGTTAAATAGTTATTGGAAACTGCATCTTGGCAAATACCATCTGATGGGGTTGTACCGCTTAAATAATTCTGTATAGTTTCTCTTATACTACCGTTATACGTATCTATATTTGCTGTTAAGGCTACTGGCGCTTCAGACAAACCAATACACCCATTGTAAGTGCCATTTTTTTGTGCATAAGCATTTATAAAAACTGATTGTATGCGTTGTTTTAAACCTATATAATTAGCTTTGTAAGCGTTCCAAAAATCGTTTCGATCTTTTACTATGGGCAAGTTTTTTATTTCGCTTAAAATCAAAGTCGCGTTTGCAGGAGGCGTACATGTATTTGTAAGACTGTTGCATTTTATTCGGGCATAAGAGGCAGCCATCATAGGGTAACCTGAGTTATCAAAATTTGTTGTTAATGCCTCTTTCATGATATCTTTTCTAGCTTTGGCTAGATTTGAGGTCTCAAAACCAGCATTTGAATGCCCTCCTATTATTGATGCTGTAAAGTAAGGGTCCTGATTAAAAATATCTGGATTTGTATTACTAAAGCTTGTTGTTATTAAACCTGCGCTTTCCGCTTTAGTAAAAGTATCTATGGACTGTAGGTAAGAATCAAATCCATCTGAACTCAGGTTACCGCTAGCATTAGTTAAAGCACACAATGCGTTACTGTACAATAAGTAATCATATTCTGGGTGGTAGCTTAATAGAGCGTACGACCAACTATCTTGCCAAATGTCTGGATTTGTTATATCTGTGTCATTAACTAGATATTTAGGTTCTACTCTATATTTATCGTTACTTCCATCTACAGGCGTTAGGGGTACATTGATATCTATAGCAGGTATGTAGCTAACCTCTTCTTCTCCATCTGCATTTAGTTCTATTATTTCTTTTACTGTAATGTAACTAATAGCGCCATCTTCATCATAATAATGTCCTTCGTTTTTTGATACCGAAATATCATATTCTGGATGCCAAGGGTTTTTCCAACTGTAGTAAGTATTGTCTGCCGTTTTAGCACTCACTAATTGATTATTTGTTTTAAAAATATTCAATACTGTTTCTGTACCATTTGGTCCATAACCATATTGCCCAATGGGGCTCATGTCGTCGAGTAACTGATCTAAAGCTGTTTTGCAAGAGACTATATTTGGAGGGGCTCCTTGGCTATTACTGGCATCGTTACAAGGGGCTTGGCAAGCTAAAATAGCATCTTGCCATTGTTTTTCTAAAGATTCTCTAAGTCTGTTTTTTTGAGCAGGAGTATATGCGTTATACTGTTCTGTATCGTACGATTCAATTTGTATATCGGCATAGTTGGCCGCCGTTGGGTATTCTGCCTTAAAATTTGTTTCACACTCGTCACAGGTTACATTACAATCATCAAAAGTAATAGGTTCTGGTGTTATATCTGTTTTTGGCACATAACATGGGTCTGTTGGGTCTTGTAAACGTGCTATATAGTTATCGGCATGTTCTTCTACTTTTTTGGGGTCAACAGTTAGGGTTTTATGAATTGTAAATGTACCTCTCTCAAAATTTAATGGTGGTAATTCTTCTGGGCTTAGCGCAATTTCATTTGTCCCGTCTAACGATATAGCCTTTTTAACAAATTTAGGTTCTCCTGTAGCTTCGTCAACTGGAAAAAGACTTTTTCCGTCTTCATCTAAAATATCGATAGTCAGGTTATAATCTAAATTATAACTATGTGTAAAGGAGTCTGGGTCTGGACATCCAAATGAAAACTTAGGAGCCGTAACTTTATAATTAAATGTGCGGTTATCTTTAAAAACAACTGTTTTTATACCGTAATAGGTTAATTTATCATGAAACGCACCAAAGTTTCCAGATTTTCCAATTTCATTATTAGAGATAATTTTTTTTGAATCTTCACTTGAAACATCGTTTAATAAATCTGCAGTTAACGCTTTATGCAATGTTGTATTTCCTTCATCTTCTAATCCAATTAAATTATCTGGTTTTACACCAGCTAGTGCTGTAGCAATGGTTCTTCCTTGCGGATCTATATAACTTATACTTAACTGACCATTGGGGTCAAGCACCATGTTTTTTTTATAATGCAAAGCATTACCTACAGAATAACCAAACAAACGATTTAACTCTATTTGCTCTGGTATGGCATAATAATACTCCATTTCATGGCCAGATCCTAATTGATGTGTTTCTCCAACACCACTTTTTCTACGGATTCTTCCGGTATTATCTGGAGTATATTCAATTTGCGAAAACGGATATTCTTTAGCATCAGGTATTTGGCTTCTGTAATTGGTAGATAACGTGTTAGATTCAGAATAGTAATTACTAGCACCTGAAGCTACATTCATTTTTTTATCGTTAGATGCTTTATCTATTACATTTTGGCTATTCTTATCAAAATCTAAATAACTATAAGAGGTCCCAGTTGGGTTTAAATTAAAATTATCGTAATATCTTAATTGAGTTCCTTGTATTGGTACGGGTAAGACTTCTATGGCAGGACGCCCTTGTGCATCATATACTACTTCTCCAACAATAGCATTTTTATCGCTATTTATAGTCGTTACGGTTTGCCTGTTTCTTAACGAACCATCAAAATAGCTAACCACTTCTTTTTTCTTTCCATCTTCGGCATAAGAGGCTTGAAATTGCCAGTTTTTATTAACTTCGGTTTCAATTTCATGCAAACCTTGATTTAAAGTTCCCCAATGAGAAATTTTAGGATCATTTACACTAGATGGATAGCTACTCCAAGAACTGTATTTATTTTTTGAAAGATTATCTAAAAAGTTCCCAACAGCTCTAACTCTATATATAATAAAACCTCTTGAATATATTAATGGAATGTTATATGTTGTCTCTTTAGTTTGTATACGTGTGTTATTACGTTCAAAATCTGTAATGGACAAAGGAATATCTTGAGGTTTAAGAGGTACAATAATATCGTTACTATAATTATCAATCCAAGTCCATTCTACATCATAATATCGTGCTTCGGTTACTTTGTTCCAATCAATTTGTAGTTCATGGCCATTATTTGTAACTGTAGATACAACATTTGAAGGAGGATTTTGAGGTAATTCAAAATACCGTTCTGTATCAAAACCTACTGTGAGTATTATATTTTCTGGAATTACAGTATTTGTTATTGTTTTGTTTTCTAAATCTTCAAACCTACTACTCACTACCTCTACATTAGCGCCATAGCTATTTGTGAATATGCGTTGTTTTAAATCAATAACATTACCAATATTTGAAGCAAAATTATTTTGGATTTCTAAAGTAATATCCTCAATTTTTGTATCTAATGTTCCATCGGGAAGTACTGGAGTTACTTTTAAAGTTAAAGAAAACTTATAACTAGTAAAAGGTGGTGTATTTTCTTTTATACCTAATGAAATATATGTGTGTGGATTTACATCTTTGACTGCTGATAAAACGGAGGTTTTATTTGTAGTCAACAATCCTGAATTTGGTATTTGATTCCCTGTAAACTTATCTTGGAAATTTTGAGCAAACGTATTAAAACTTATAAAACTTAAAAGCAGTAATAATTTACTTAGCAATACGTGATTTAATTTTGATAACATAGCTTTTATATTTTACAGATTTGTTTGGTCAATTAGGGTGTAAGTTGAATAGGCTTTAGATAAGCTTATTTTGTTGTTAATTCCTATTAACACATAATCTTTTAACTTTAATGGTTTAGGTTTAGGTTTTTGTTTAGGTTTTTGTTTGAAACTAATTTCCATACGTGCAGCATCATCTTTTTTTCCTTTCTCTCCATTAAAAGGTACTTTTGTGGTTAAGAAAAGCACCTGCTTTTCTAACGCGTAAGTATTTTTATTTATATACATAATGACTCTATTATAAGGCATGTTGATTGTATTATTTTTTAAAATCATTTCATGTATTAATGTGTTGCCTACAAAACTGGTTGTTGATTCTTTATAAAATTTTAGAAATAATGAAATATCTACGGGAGTTTGTTGCGTACCATTTTGCATTAATTTGCTGTAGCTTATTGTTTTATTTTTATCATTTATAATAATTTTAGCTTCAGGAAATTGAAGTACTTCCGATCCTAAAATTATGACTTGTAAAACATTTCCGTTTTTGTACATGGTACCTTTATAGGATTCTGTAAGATGATTTCCTGTATAACCTCTATACATTTTATATTCCACATCAAAATCAAAATTTTTAATGGTTTTATAATAAGCTTCAACTTTAGATAACGTTTCTAATGCTGTTGGTTGTTGTCCATAAATAGAGGTACAACTTACTATTAAAAAGAGTACGTTAATAAAGTGTTTTATTTTTCTATTCATTTTAGTTTCCTGCTTTAATATTACCTGACCTTGTTTCTTGAATAGTATAAATGCCTTTAGCCGTTTCCTTTTTAACACGTACTAAACCACCTTCTGCATCATACTCATAAAACGTGGCATAATTATTTTCGTCTAACTCAGACATTAAGCGTTGCGTTATTGGATGATAAACAAAAGTTTTCATGTTACTATCAAATGGATGCACCCGTATATCATCAAAATACACATTAACATCATTGCTTACGTTTAATAGTTTTATGTTTAATAAAGCTGCTCCTGTTCCATCATCTTTATAGTCTGGCACGGTAAATTCTCCTATAACCCGTTGCCATCCATCAATAATGTCTCCTTGAGTTGAGAAGGTTAGTGTTTGAGAATCTATTATAGAGCCATCCTCTCTACTATATTCTAATTGTATTTTACCATTTAAATAATCTATAGGTTGTTGGTTTTCTAATTCTTCATAATCAAAAACAGTAATAGACTCTAATATTCCAGAGTTACCTGTGTTACTTGATATGTTAAATGTGCTAACCTCATTCTTAATGGGGCTAGAAGCATTAAAAGACTGCGTTATGTTTAACGCATTATTATTAACCTGTACTTGAGTAAAATTTAATATTTCATTTCCTTGACCTTGTATGGGATAATTTACACTAATGGTTTTTTGAAAAGGAGCAAGGCAACTTGCGCATAACTGTACATCTATTTCTGGCGACTTGTATTCAAACAAATGAGTTTTATACTTATTTAGATAAAAACTAAAACCTATAGCTCTTTTAGATTTATCTTCTACCCGTGAGAAATCATAAACAACAAGTTTTTTCTCACCAGGAGTAATACCATTAACAAAAGGTGTTAAAGCATCAAAATTAAGATTCTCTTCTTTAGACTTAGGTATGTATATTTTTGGGAAATCTTGTTTATATTTTTCACCACTTAAAAAATTATCTTTTAAATGATTAAGTAAATCAATAAACAACTTGCTTTCTGGGCTATTGTTAAAGTTTTTTACAACAGGATTAACAGGCTTTACTACTTGCTCTTTTAACCAACCACTTATAACATAATGATCTCCTAATTGGGGTTTAAATTTTTCGCATCCAATTATTGTTGGGGCTTCTTCTGATAAAAGACTAACCTTAATAGCAGCTCTAGCACTTGTACACCCATTTTGGGTTTGTTGGGCATAATAAGTTTGTCCATCTTCCAATGGTGTACTAATAGGGTATTCATTTCCTCCAGTTTCTTGGCTATACCATTTAATATCATTACCTACTGCAAGTAAATTTTCTATAGTTTGAGGTTGGTTGCTATAAAATAGTTGCGTAGGATAAGGTATGATAGGTAAATCTATTTCGCTAAAATATACCGTTATTGGTGTTCTCTCAAAGCTTTCGTCTGTTGTTATATTTTCTGTAGCGAAATAAGTAGCACCATTGATTAATACTGTATCAATAGGAAGTGTTGTTGTACTTGTTGCTGTTGCATACCATAATATTACACCGCCATTTCCGGGACTAACTGTAATATCATTTAAAGTACTACTAGGGCAGACAAATTGGGTTGCATCTCCTTGAGGTGGTAAAACACCAATATAAACTTCTACTTCTAGTCTACAGGTAGATGTACCCACATCTTCAGCATAATAAATGTTGCCATGAATTAAAGGTGTATTGGGTTCATAGGGTGTGTTTGCAAAAGCCGAGCTATACCATTTAATATTTGCCCCTGGCATTTGTAAATCTGCAATAGTAGCGTCTTTAGGTAAAAATTGAAATTCATCATTTAAATTATGAGCTGGTGTACCTTCATTTATTTTTACAAGAACAGGAGTGCGGTTTGTAATACTATCATTAACATCATCCCACCAATAGGTTAAACCACCTTCAATTTCAAAAATCTCATCATTACTATCAAAAGGTTCTCCACCTGTTTCTGTAGCATACCAAAGTATATTGTTTCCGCTAGGAGAAAGGTCTTTTATTGTAGGATATTCTACCCACTCACTCGAACAAAAATTATTAGCTTCTCCAACTAAAACCGTAATAGTATGACGCTCTAAAGTAAGCCCCGTAACAACATCGTTAGTTGCAAAAAATCGATAAATTCCAGCATCATCGGCAGTAGCTCCTGTTATTGTAAATGTATTAGTATCTGTACCAATATCTGTAAACGTAGCCCCACCATCTGTGCTTTTTTGCCATTGGTAGTGGTTGTTTGAACTTGTTAGTCTTGTACCTATTGAGTAGCTTTCTCCTTGAGCAATAGTTATAGTTTCTTGTTGGTCTACTTTGGCTTGGGGATTAAAATCATATTCTTGTAAGATATTAATATAATTTAGGTGTACACTTTCTAAATCTTTGAAAAGATATTTATTATTTTCTAAGGAAAGTCTTTCCAAACCTGTATCAATAGCTAAATTTAAAGGAAGTTCTCCTGCAAGATTATTATTATTAACTGATAATCCTCCTTCAAAGAAACTCAAATTTGAAAATTCTGAAGGAATAGACCCTATTAGTTTATTATGAGATAAATCTAAAAATTCAATATCAAGCATCTCTGCTAATTCTACAGGAATTTTACCGCTTAATTGGTTGCCAGAAAGATTTAACCTTATTGTATAAGACATGTTTCCTAGTTCTGTGGGTATATTACCTGATAATTGATTATTAAATAAATAAAACTCGTTTATATTAGATAAATCCCCTAATTGGGATGGAATATCTCCGTTTAATTCATTGTTTTGTAAATACAATTCCATTAATTTTGATAAATTACCCAGTTCTACAGGGATATTCCCTTTTAATGAATTGTTAGATAAATCTAAATTGTAAAGATTTAATAAGGTTCCTAACTCAGTAGGTATAGTACCTATCAATTTATTTAATTTTAAATTTAGTCCTACGACATGATAATCTCGATTAACACTTATTCCAAACCATTCACAAACAGGGATATTAATATCCCATGGTTTATTATTTGCTAAAGTATTAGTCCAATTTGCCCCATCGGTAGCATTATATAAAGCCATTAAGGCATCGCGCTCGTTTTGTGGGACTGTACATGTATCTGGAGTTGAACTGCTATTAACAGTTACAGTTACTCTATCTGGAGTTGTATCTCCATCATTATCTGTTACAGTAAGTTGAAATATATAGGTGCCTTCTTGTAATCCAGATATATCTGTACTGACGCTATTTGGGTTAACAATGTTAACGACATCTCCACTAATTAATTCCCAAAAATATGAAACTATGTTACCATCAGAATCTGAACTTAAAGAGCCATTTAATACTACTGTATTTGTTGGTAAAGTTATAGTAGTGTCTGGTCCTGCATTAGCAATTGGTTTATTATTTGGATTTCCACTACAAGGCACAATTTCTGTAATAACACCTGAGGAGTTAATTGTTAATGTTTCTCCACCATTAGGGCTACCATCTCCTTGAGTTCTATAGGATGTATTGGGAGCATTAAATGGGCTTGTTAAAGCGCTATCTTCATAAACAATATCTCCAACATTAAAAGGCGGAGCAACACTACTATCAACATATAAAACTTGTACAGCAGCGCTATTAAAATCAGTAAAACAGTTACCTTCAGCTAATTCTACACCTATTGCTAAACCAAGAGGAGGATCCATATCACATTCTACTTCAATAAGACCGCTTGGGTTAGGTATATTACTGGAATTTATTGATACAACACCAACTGATAATGTGATGCCAGATAAGACTTGATCAACACCAAACGCATCTTTATAACTAACTGAGCCGCCAGAAGAAGGTGCTGAAGCACTAGCTTGAAAACAATATTCTGTTACTAATTGCTGAGTGCCAGTAATAGATATATCTAACTCTAACCCTACTAATACGGCATTACCATCGTCGTCATCATTATAAGTTACAAAAACTATAACTTTTCCCTCTCCGGGTGTGTTCCATGTATATGATTGCTTAAAACCTGTACCTTGAGTAAAATTAGCTATACCACTACCAAAATACTCCCAGCTATCAATGGCAGCAATTCTATTTAGCGGATCATTTATTGTATATTCGTATGTTTGTCCTACTCTTACAACTTCTGGTCCTCTAATACTTTGTGCATGGAGTGTACCTTCTTTTAAAAAAGAGATTGAAAGAAAAACAAAAAAGCTAAAAAATATTTTTTTTAATATCATTATCAAATTTTTTAATTTCTCAAAATAGTTAAGCTTATAACTAATGAGCTTTATAATAATTTTATTTAGCAAACTATATTAGATTAATACTAAAACCAGTATTAACTAAACTCAATAATAAATTATAATTTAGATGGAAATAGCTTAGTTGCACCTTCCTCGACACCTGAATCTGGGCTTTTATATCCAACAACTCTAATATATAGCATTGGGCTAGAGGTTATACGTCTATTTTTTTTAGGATGAAATAATGCCAATGCTATTTCAGTCCGATTTTCCTGTTTCCTCTTTCTTCTTTTAGGAGCATCCACTCCAACTTCTAAAGTTGTTGTTGCCATTCCTAAACCGTTTAATTGAACCTCAATAAATTCGTTTTGTCTTGTTGGTTGATAAAATCTATCTCCAGCATTTAGTGATGCTTTCCAACCATGCCGGCCATGATTAATTTCCAGTATTTTATACCTAACAACATCATTAGGTTTACCTTCTATTGTAAAGGTTACTTGCTTTCTCCAATAACTAATTTGTTTAGATGTAACTAGTTTTCTTATTTTTGGGACTGCATCATCATCACAGGCATCTCCAATACCATCTTCATCATAGTCGTCATTACTAAAAGAATGCGTGTAAGGACAAAGATCTATTCCGTTTGGAAAACGATCGCCATCAAAATTCTCATTTGGAGGTAATTCTCCTATAAGTTCTTTAGGCAATTGAGCTCCATCTGTATAATTAGGTGGTACTAAAAGACTTGTATTACCTGTGTGCGCATGGTTATTAGATATTGCTATACCTTGATCACCGTCCTCTTCTGCAGCGTCTTTATAGGTAAAATGTGACTCGTTTGTATTGATATAGTTATAATCTTCAAAATTATCGCTTCCCATATGTCTATATCTACTGTTTGAAGAAACAGCTGTTGGAAGTGTAAAATTATACCCATATTGTGCAGAAGAATACCTATTTAAAGCATCTTTGTTTTCTAATTCGGCTCCATAAGGGCTATATTGAGTGACCTCGCTAGCAAAAGTCCAAGGCCCATTATTATTTGTTTGATTAGTAGCAACTTGACTTTGCTTCCATCCTTGAGATACTTGTTCGTAGAATGGCGTAAATGTTTTAAAATAACCTTCGTTTCTAGTGTTTTTTTCTGTGTTGCCTCCTTGCTTAGTATCTGTGCGTTCGGTTAAAAAAGCATAAGATTTTTCTGCGCGCCATTCTCCTTTTACATTATACACGTATGGATTAAAATTATATTCACTTAGGGGTAAGTCCTTTAATTCATCTGATAAGGGGTTAGAATAAGGAATACTTTTAAGGCCATTTTCACATTGTGCGTTCCAGAAATCATCATATACTACAGAGCTAGCGTTAATAATACGTAAATTATTTGATAGTGTTGCTTCTTGCGAAAATGTATCAGTATTTATGGGTTTATAACTACCATCTTGATTTTTGGTGAGAGGGTTTTTCATCATTGTTATTGCTCCCATATTAGCTACTTGCTGATTACGATAACCTGAACGGACTATCTTAAAATATATATCTTCATCTATAGTATATTCATTAGTTTTATTTACAACATTCCCTTCTATATCCATTAACTTAACACCGGATGTATCATTATTATATTCAACAACCCATAATCGTTTATTAATACCATTGTAACGTCCCATTATTTCATCGCCTAGTGTTAAATACTTACTAATATTTATTTCATTTGATAAAGTAAAATACTCTCCAGATGGTTTTAAAATACCTTTAATACCTAAGTTTTTTGAGGCTTGCCCCATACCATCATAAGTCCAATATGCAGGGAAGTTAAAGTTATAATAGGCATCATCATATTCGTTTATTGTTTTAGTTAATATAATTTCTCCTGTGTCCGCATCCCAAGCTTCATTAACAGTAGATACTCTAGAGCCCAAATCTGTTGCTATTTTTTCTTTTAAAATTGCAGTTGAATGCACTGTTTTTGTTGTAATAACACTATGTGCTATATTTTCATGTTTAGTTGAAACTGGAAATGCAGTCCAAACTATCCAAACAGCCAGAACTAAAGGGATAGCTACTACGTTTGCATTAACACCTTTAGTTTCAGATTTAGAGTAAGATTCTCTAAAATCTGTAATAACATCATAGTCAACACCAATTTCTCTAGAAACTACTTTACCATCTTTGCTTATTGTCGGTAATATATTATTGAGAACACCAGCATTGGCAATCGTATTTTTACTTTCGTTTTCTTCTTTAGTACTATATATATATTCTACAGTAGAAATAGGTTTATCAACATTTTCCTGAAATACTTTTTGCATTTTCATCTTCCCATCCATATCATTAGTATGAATAACATAGCCTTGCGAGAATGTGAACTCATTTTTCACTTCTATTGGTATACCAAAAAGACCACCAACTATTTGTTTTAAAACATTTTCTTTGTTACTTTCTAATGGTTCTTCATTTAAATCTTTTATATCTGTATAATCTACTTTAGTAGGGAAATCTTTTGAAGTGTAATACTCAGTAACTACCTCTCCTGTAGCATGCCTAGTAATATCTGGTCTATCTAAATTTTTAACAGATATTCTACTGTAAGTTACTTTAGAATGAGGGAAGAAAGCTTTCCCAAAAGGTTTTTCTATATAGCTTACTTCTCTGGGCGCAATTAAACGTTCTGCTTCGTCATAAAATGGTTCAACAAATGGATTTTCTGCACTATCATTGGGTTCAAAAGTAGCAACACCACTAGAACTATTATCTTCTAGAGTATAATTGTAAATTTGGCCATAAGTTTGCATAGCACCAGAACTACTCATATCATTCCAGTGATCATTCATAACTAATTGCTTAACACGACAACCTCCACCTAATTTGTAAGGTCTTGGAGATGACAGACGAATCCATGATTTCTCTGGGGCAAAACGCTGGGCACATAGTTTATTTCTAAGAGACTTATTAGGTCCATTAAAAGCTTGTCCAATGGCTTCTATACTCGAATATAAACTTTTAGCGATAGTTGCCACATTTTCAGACTTACTATCCATATTTAATCCATATACAATTCCATTTAAATGTGTACGTCCAAAATATAACCCAGCTTTTGTTATTGGGTTTATTGGTGTATTACCTGAAGTTCCTCCTTCTAAGTCTGTAAACTGCATTGGTATTGCAGCAAATATATCTCCATCATTATTGGAAAATACATTTACAGGCCTATCCATTTCAAAGTATCCAGTAACATAATCGAAATCATTACTTTTGGAATGTAGAGCACCCTTTCGAGTCATATTCATAAGGAAACGAAAATATATAGGCTTGTCTTCAATACCTTTTAAATACTTTTCATTAAAATTAAAAGATGTATTGGTTTCATCTGGCAATTTTACATATAAATATTTTGCCTCTCCAGCAATGCTGTATAATAAATTATTAATCTCTGGGTTTAAAGATTTATCCTCTCTACCAACACCTACTACTTTAAACATTTCTAGAGCATGTCGATTTTGGACAAATTGATAGTCATCACTTTCGTAAGTTAAATCTATTGACCCTCCAGATGGTAAATCTATAGTTTTTAATGCCCAAGCTGAGGCATACATATCTTGTTCAGTTTTATTTTGTTGATTTACAAATGGATATTCTGAAGTTGTTACATTAGAATCATTTACACTACAACTGCCTTCATTTAATTTATAATTACCCCATATATCAAAAGCTTTTAGGCTATAATTGGGATTAAAATCACTGTATTTAAAAACATAAGGTGTATGTTTACCCATATTTGATCCTCTATATGTAAAATAAACTTTTTTAAGGCTTAATTTACCATCTAAATTATTAAGGTCATTTAAATTAGTATTAATGTGATTAGGTATGTTTTTACATAACGAATAGTCATATTCGAAATGTGCTGTTTTAATAGCTATATCTGGATCGTTATTTAGATTATCATCTTCAAGTAAAACTTTATGTTTCACATATTCGGGTTTAGAATACAAAAGAATTTTATCTATTTTTTTTAATCTTCCTTGACCTTTACCACCGTCTTCTCCAACTACACCTATAGCATCTTCTCTATCTGATAATTTAAAAACAGCAATATGCGTTTTGGTTTCAATCTTTTTTATATATTTTATTTCTTTTTTACCATATACATAACTACCCTTTTGATCATTTTTATTGCTATTTAACCCTGCATTATACGATGCTTCCATATTACCAAAAGGAATTCTCCATTGGTATGGTTCATTTTGTGAAACTTCATATTCAAAGTTTGTATAGGCCCCCAAATCGTCAGGAGATGGTCCATCACCTGTTCTGTCTTCATAATCTGAAGACAAAACAGATGATAACAAATAGGTATGAGCATATGGTGGTGTAATTGCTTTATCATAAAAATGATCAATACCTGCTCTATTTCTATTAGAGTTCTCATCTGGGTTATATATTACGATGCCTTTATCACACTCACCTATACCTGTTGTAGCAAAAGTAACTTCTTGCTTTTCTATATTATATGCTGTTTCTCCAAATACATATGTGGATCCATCTGGCTTTAACATTCTAAACTCAGCGGTATGGTGCCCTTTATTATTAATAGCGTTTTTGTTAATACGTTTTTCAGCATATTCTTTCTTGTAGAAATCTTTTAATTCATCAACAGAAATTTTTTGAATAGATTGATTTCGAACATCTCTTGTAGTTCTTTTAAAAGCCTTTGAAAATGGTTTATTAACATATTTAGGCTTATTTGTTTTTTCGTTATATTCTTTTACTCGAAATTGATTGCTACCATATTTATTAAAACCTATTCCTCCAATTTTAACAGTCATAGCATTATCTCCATGCAGTGATTCTGTATAAAGAGAGCGCTCTTTATCTACTTTATTTTCGCCTACATATTTAAAATAAACGGGTTCATAATCTAGATTAGAAGCAGAAGGGTTGTCCTCATTTTCATTTTTAAAGGTATTAGATGCATTAGTTTGCCATTTACCTGTATGACTTTTTGAGGGTGCAGCTATAAAATTGGCTCCTACATGCCATGATGGTCCTCCTTCAACTTCTACACCAAGGCTAAAACTAAAACTTTCATCTTTAACATATTCATCATAGATTTGCCCTATTTGACTACGATGAGGACGAAACATACCATTAATTCCTTGACCATTCACACTATACAAATCATAGGTATAGTTGGTATAAGGTAATGCGAGTGTATTAGATGTAATAATTCTATCATTCTCTCTATTATAGTCTAAAATATCGTTTTTGGTAGCCTGTCCTGTAAACTCATAACCATAGGCATTCTCTTCTTTTATTTCGTCTTTTATTTTTTGAATAGATGCTGTTGCTGTTATTTCACCTTCAGCATCAGCTCCAAAAATATCGGGACCCGCCGAAAATGAAAATGTACTATTAAAATCTTGAAATGCATTTCGTTTTCTAGGAGTTAACGTAATATTAGAGAAAGATATATTACCTGAAGTCGCTCCTCCTAAGGAAGCTTGATTATTAGGATTAAGAACTAATTTACCTTTATCTCTGGCTGATTCTGATGCAACTGCAGATGTACTTAAACCAAAAGATGTCAACCCCTTATTTGAATTATATGAAACACCTGCATTCAACGCTCCTCTAAGTGCTAAATCTTCAGCTAATGGTATGTTAGCTTTAGCACTTACATTTGGTGAAATATTAACTCCTTCTGTTGCAGATGTTTCGACATTCATTCCAACAGTAACATAATCAGATAAATTAAAGGATAAACCATAAGAAGGTGTAAAACTAATTCCATGATAATTATTATACTGAACTCCCATCCCTAATGAAGCATTTGCAAAATCTTCTGTTTCTATTCCAAAAAACTGTGGAGATCCTTGCGCCTTGATACCAACAGTTACATTAGGTTTAACATGTTTTTCATAAATCATTTTATCGCCCTTAAAGTCATCAGGAATACCACGAACTTGTCTATTAATTTGACCTACATTTAAGTTCCATCCTAATCCTACCCATGAGGCTTCTTGGTCCATAGTTACCCCAGAGTCGTAAGCTAAATTTAACGGATAACCACCAACATCCATAATAGGTATATTATAATTAAAATCTCCTGTAGAGAGGTTTACCATATCTGATGTGCCAATAGGCGTAAAGGCATTAAACTCAGGCTGCGATGGCCCACTTGTTAATGCAAACAAGTTAGAGGGTTGTACAGCGGTTAGCAAAAGTTGTATGGACAAGTAACTTGCAATAACTTTGGTTAGCTTACTTTTTCTGATATTATGAATCATAATTATTATTAATTAATGAAATTGAAATAATTATTTATTATTTACCAATGGTTTCTAGAAGCATTTCTAGTTTTGCTAAACGCTCTTCTAACGTTTTGTTTTTTTGACTTTGCGCTTCTAACGCTTTTTGTTGTTGGATGGTGTAAAGGGTTAATTCTTCTATTTTTTCAAGAAGTTTAGCATTCATGTTACCTAAAAGGATACCGTTTTTAGAAACATCGTTTGCAGATGGAATATTTTTAAGATGCCCTTTTGCTTTTATGTAAGCCTCTACCTCGGTAAGCGAAGGTAATTTGTAATTGGTATCAAATACGTAGTCTGGCCATGTGCCTGTAGAGCCTATTAATTGCACTTTTACTTCTTCACTTATTATTTTACCTGCAACAGCTAAATCATACTCTGCTGGTATTAATGAGGATTCTACACCTATTCCTATTTTACCAGAACTTAAGTAAAGATCGTTTTCTAGTTTTGTTTTAAATTTATTCACTATACCATATCCTTTGTTTTTCTCATAACCAATAACATCTCCTACAACTAGTACACTATTGGTTGTGTTTAGTTGTAAACCCGTTATTGCTTGAGAATCTCCATCTTCGAGTTTACTAATTAGTATCGCAGACTTGTTAGGATTAATACTTCCATCTAATCTAAATTCATCAACAGTTAACTTATATTGTTTGGCATTTAAGTTAGCATGCATAGAAATCGATCCTTCACCATTATGCGCATCATCTCTATATACAGCAACAAAGCCTCCTCCATTCCAGTCTCCATCTAAATTTATAGTTGTTTCATTAGTAGCAGCAAATATTTTATGATTACTATCAATGCCAAATTCTGTTCTAGCTCCATTAACATCTCCTAAAACTAATTCTCCAGTAATATTAGAATTTCCTATGACATGGAGTGTTGAAGCTGGTGAATCTGTACCAATACCTATTCTACCATCATTATAATAAACATCTTGATTATTAATATTCCAATAACCTGAACCAGTATTAACTCCCGAAGTAGAATTAGTTGTTGTTGATATTATATTACTTGGGGTACTTTCACCAGATGATCCAATTGAAGTTATTGTAAACTCATAAGGAGTATTTGCTATTAAATCTGTAACTTGAAATGTTGAAACATTACCTATATAAGTTTCTAATTCCCCATTTTTATATATTCCATAACGACTAACGTCTAACCCGCTATTGTCAACCCAACTTAAATTAACTGTAGTACTTGTTTTATTTACTAATGACAAGACGAGTTCTGTTGTAGTACCCCCAGTACTTGTTGATGCGTTAGTAGTAACTTGAATGTCATTACTAGTACCTTCGTTACCTGCAGCATCTAAAGCTACTACAGTAAAGGTATATGCCGTTGATGCTGTAAGACCTGTTTTTTGGTATGTTAAAACATTACCTAAAGTCGTTTCCAACACGCCATTAATAAAAACTTTATAACCTGTTACTGCCACATTATCTGTTGCTGCAGTCCAATTTAAATCCACGCTGGTGTCAGTATTAGTGTTGCTAGACAATGAAGGAGCAGTAGGGTTTTGATTATCTGGTGGGCCACTAACACTAAAAGAATCGTATGTTGCAGTAAATTGAGTTCCATTTCTATGTGTTGCATAAATACCTGCAAATGTCATATTTGAAGCACCAATAGTTCTACCAGAAATATAATCTGCTGGTATAGAATAAGTTTGTACCAAAGTTTTTGCGCCAGAACCTACTGTGTAATATCCACTTGCCGTTAGCGTATTTGGGTTTATTTCTAATTCTAAAGTCACATTGTTACCAATAACCCCAGCACTAACAGACTTGTTATTAGTAGACACTCCATTTGATTCTACTCGTATTTCTACGGCGCCGTTATCAATATCTAGTTTAACAAAGTTGTCTTCGTCATAACCAAACCACAAACCTGATTGTGCACTACCACCACCTGCAACTATATTTAATAATGTTGTTTTAATAGTTATGGGGTCTGTTATATTTTGTAAACCTACGCCTAATGTGTTTACTTGATTATTGTTTCTATAACTACTTGGCGGGTTTAAATAGGCTATACCTTTTTGAGAAACTAGTTGAAGTGTTCCTCCTGTTAACGCTAGTAAAGATGGCTCATACCCGTTTACATTTGGGTTTGATATGGGTAAATCTGCAGACGTTCGTGCTTCGGAGTGCTCCATTACAGCCGTAAAACCTGTACCAAAACCTGTAGCATCTGTAATTGTATTTGTAGTAGATGCGCTAAAGTCTAAATTGTATGGTAACCCTACTACAATATCCGAACAATCTAGAGTACTTATTGGAGAACATGGAGTTTGTCCGTATGTAGCCAACGTCAATAAGAAAAAAAATAAAGTTAATTTTTTCATGAAATCAAGTTTTTAATGGTGTGTCTGTTAAATTAAATTTTATAATACCATTACCAAAAAGGTAATCTTGGTATATGAGTTTTATGTGGTCTTCTGGACTTATATTATTAAAATATAATAGCAGCCGCTTAAAGGGTGCTACTTTAAAATTACGCTCAAAATTAACACCAGAGCATGCAATGGTATCGTTAGAAGAGGTTACCACTGTAAAGTCTTTGGTAATTGTAAATGCCATATATTTTACAGCATCTTCGTATGTTTTTTTTGTGTAATCTTGCTGTAATAAATCTGCTTCGTTGGTATGCTGAAATTCTATTTCTATAATACGTTCTCGTGCATTTTTTTTATAAAGCGAATCTACTTTTGCATAGTTGTCTGGGTTATTTTTTAAAAGATAATATTGCACAGGCACCTCGGTCGCTGTATAGTTTATATCGTTTATAAATTGGGTTACACGCTTAGATTTCCAACCTTGTTTTTGTAAGTTAAAAAACTTATACTCGGGAATATTAATAGTTTTAGCAGATTTATTGCATGATAAGACCATGCAAAATATAAATAAGCATAGAAAAGGTGCAGAAGTGTATCGTCTTCTTAAAATCCCCATAAAGTGTTAGTTAAATAGTTGTCAAAAATAATTATGATTAAAAAAAGACTGTTGTGGTTATCCCGTAACATAGTTAAGGTTTTCCCTTAATTATTGCCTTCGTATTTTCTATTAGAAAATTCTAGAATTTTAGTTGTAATATTTATAGATGCTTCGCCATACATAACGTTGCCGTTACCATTAGTGCCTAGTATTACTTTTAAATTATGGATTAAAGCATAATCTTTAATGTAACTATTAAGTCTAGCCCAAACGTTATTACTTAAATTATGTGAGTAGTTATCTTGTAATTCTTGAAAAGCTTTACTCTTATAAGCAATCTGCTGTTGCAAATTTTTAAAAGCATTATCCTCTTTGTTTTTTGAGTTTTCAAAAATAGCATATAAACTATCTAAAATTTTACCTTGTTTTTTAATTTTTGTTTCTTCAACTAACTTTATATCCTTGGTCATGTTAAAATTATTAAAGAGCTTAATATTATCTACATACACGATTTTGTCTTCTTTTTTGCCCAAGCAATAATATAAACCAAAAACGAGCATTATTAATACTACAACAGAATTTGCAATAGGGTGAATATTAGATTTATTTATCATTGTCTTTTTATGGTTTTTTTATTATTGTTTAATGAAACTATTAAAGAATCATTATAAGATTTTACCAATGTAATATCATTTACAATGTCTTTCTCACGTTTTTTATAAACCCTGTTATTTATTTTTAACAATATTAGTGGCGTAACGCTATTATTTGCTTTTACAAATCCATGGTATGTAATAGTAGGCCAAGCTAATGGTTTATTAATAACAGGCTTTTTTGCACTAGCCTGCTTTTTTATTGAGGGCTTAGTATTCGTCTTTATTGTGTATGGTCTGCTAACTCCAAAAGGATCTCTGGTTGCTAATTTAAGCTTAAAAGTATCTTTAGCAATACCATAGTCTTTTGTTATGTTAACACCTATATTTTCTGAATAAACACCTTGATCTAAAGATGTACTATTACCAAAATATTTGTAAATGAGAGACCCCCAAATAACAACTAAAAATAGTATTAATATGCCGTTTAAGTATTTTTTATCCATTATTCTACAACTAAAGATCTTACAATACTATAATCGCTTTCGTTAGTTGCTGCATCAATGGCTTTAATTCTCCAATAATATGTTCCGACAGAATCAAATTCATAATCAACAGAATTATTTAATGTTTCAACTGAAAATATAATGGAGTTAAAATCGCTATCATTTGCGATGTCTATGGTATTGGTGATTTCAGATTCTACATTGCCTGTATCTGTACCATTTACCCAATTAAATGTAACCATTGTCGTGGTGGTATCTTGATCCGTTGGAGAGGCTAACGAGGGCTGATTTGGAGCAACTCTATCTAAAAAAAAAGACCTTTGCGAAAATTGTGATTCAGATGTTGCATTTAATGCCTTTACTTTCCAAATATACTCTGCATCTTCATCAAATAAGGTAGCATCTAATGTTATATTTCCATTAGTTACTTCGGTTTCTTGAAATATGGTTTGTTCTCCATTTAATTTTTTAACCAATTCAAAATTATAGGATGTAGCGCTGGCGAGTCTAGTCCAAGTATAAATAGTATTTATATTTTTTGAATATAAATTGTTTGATGGTGATAATAAGGAGACCTCTTGGTCATCTAGATTTGTTGATGCCTGAGTTGAAAAATTAACAGGGAAACTGTACGATGTGTTGTACGCAAAATTCTCACCTCTAACACGCCATTGGTATGTGCCAGGCTCTAATGTTAATGATGCTGTATTTACTGTTACTAGAGAGTCTACCTCTACAATTTGATTCTCATTAAGTACTTGTACTCTATAATTATCTGCACCATCTAGATTTTGCCATGTAAATTGTGTTATATTACCCTCTACAATAATGCCCTCGGTTGGGAAGGTAGTTTGTATCGTATCATCTGTTATGTCTTCTTCTAAAATATCATCGCAAGAGCATGATAAAATTAAAAGCAATAGTGTTAAAATTCTATTTAGAGTTTTCATAATTCTGTAAAATTATTTTTAAATAAAGCGTTTTGGTTTTAGTTCTATAATTTTTTTTAGAGTATATATTAGCACTTACTACTCTGGAGTTTTTAACTTTTTTTTCTATATCGTAAAGGATTTCTACTAAGTTGCTATAGCGCCCTTCTAGTTCTATTTGGTTTGTATAAATTAAAAAACCATTATCTGAAAACAGATGCACATCTTCTATAGAAACGATATTGACTCCCAAGCTGTTTTTAGAAATAAAATCTAACAATTCTTGCTGAATGTGTTCTGGATTTTGAGTTTGCCCTCCAATAGTTTTTTCTAGATTTACGATTTCGTTTTTCAAGTAAATAAGTTCGTTAATCGCATTTTGGTTGTTAGACAACTTTTTTTCTACCAAGTTAAGTTCATGACTAGCAGATAATACATGCTTAAATGTTTTTTTATAAGAAGCTAAAAACAAGATTACAAATCCGCCAATAACTGCAAAGAATTTTTGTTTATATGTTAGGTTTTTAAACACTTATATTTTTATTTTTATTTTAAATGTGTTTTCATTATTTGACTCTTGCGTATAATCTTCAATATCCATTTTTTTTATCCAGACTAAATTTTCTATTGATTTTAACCAATTATTAAATGATTTATCGTTTTTAGATTCTCCTAGAATAATAATAGATTCCATTTTAAAATCTATTTTTTGAGCAGGCTTTATTTTTTTTGATAGCGGGATAACATTTACTGTATTAAGAATGATATCTGATGGTACAGAATTACCAATCTCTGCCATATATTTTGTTAAAAAACTAGTATTACCAATACCGCTTGAAACTAAAATATGTTCCTTGATCCGTTTATCTTCCTTTAAGGTGTTAATTTTAGCTGTTGTTTGTAGAGATAAAGCATGCATAGATTCTTTTTCGGCTAAAGACCTTAAATAATAATCTTTTAGAAAATGACTAACCGTTAGTGAAACCAAAAAAAACACTAAGGTAAAAATACCTGCTATTTTAAACCATTTTTTATACTTGAATTCACTAGTGTTGTTTTTTAGAAAGCTTATATCAAACTCAATATTTGGATTTGGATATTTGTACCCAAGAAAACTAGCTAAAAGCGGGAGTTCTCTTTGGTTAAATGTATCATCATTAATAGTATATTCTTTATGTTCCCCTTGTTCATTCTTAAAAGCTAGAAGTTGACTATCATTAATGTCTAGACTATAATTGGATGATGAAATAGAACTGTAATTCTTTAGAACTGGTAATAAGTTTGCCATTACAAATGGCCCGAATGATATGTGGACAACAAATTTATCTATCTTAGCAAACTGCTCTATTAATTGATTAATATGCTGTTTTCTGCATATAGAAATAAAGATTTCTTTATGTTGTTGGTATTCATAAAAATAAAAGTCATTTAAATCGGCTTTAAAAATTAAGTCATTTCTATAGCCTGTTTTATTTTCTACAACTTTATTTATTATCGCATCACCTTCAATATGTAATAATAAAGGATAGTCTTTGTTAATTTTTGATGTAAATATGTCGTCTAAATGATTAGAAAAAAAACGTTTTTCAATTAACAGTTCGTCTTCCTTAAAGGAAAACTCAATTAATTGATATTCATACACATCACCAACTATAGATATATTTACAACATAATATCTACTAAAAAAAGGTAATATTTTTTTTAATTTTTCTAACATTTAGTAAATAACTGTAGGTTTAATAAAAATATGAAGTTTAGATTTTTCTTTTCTTTTTAATCTACTGCTAAATAGCCATTTTATTATAGGTATTCTAGAAAGTAAAGGTGTTCCGGTGCCCGAATTTTCATTTTCGAGTTCGTCTAATCCTCCTAAGAGCACCATTTCATTGTTTTTTACTCTGACTAAAGATTCAAATTTTTGTGTGGATTTACCAGGAGGAGCATCTTCTCCAGCTCGACCAAGAAAAGCACTTTTCTCTACAGAAATAGTAAGTGTTACGTTTTCATCTTTAGAAACAAATGGTCTTATATTGATGCTTAAGTTCGCCTCGGTAGATTTCCATGTACCAGATTGTAAAATATTATTATTAACACCAGAATTTATTAATCTATTATTTTGCTCAAAATAATAACTGGTTTCTCCAATTGAAGATGTCGCATCATGACCATTTAAGGTAACCAACTTGGGGGTAGATGATAGTTTTATTAACGAATTGTTTTCTAAAGCTTTTAAATTTAGATAGAAATTTTCTGAAACCTTCCCAAGATTTATAATGCCTAATCCGTTAAATGCATCAATTAAATTATTAACCGACGACGAATTAAGATTAACATCACTCGTTGGAAAAAGTACCCCAGATGTTGTTCTTTGTTGATTATCTATACCTGCTTGTATGCCTGTTTGTATTTCATAAGATTTTTGGTATTGCACAATAAGCACTTCTATCTGGATTACAGGGACTACCAAATCTATTTCGTATATATAATCTTTAAATTCCTGGATATGAGTTTTAGATCCCGATACAACAAAACCATTTAACTCTACAAATTCTTTAACCTCTAATCCTTGGGTTAAGCTACTAGGTAAGGTTGATAAAACGGTTTCTAACGTTCTGTTTTCTAATTGTACCAACTCTACCGTTCTTAGCCCTTCGGTGGCATGTTCGCCTATTAAATACAAGTCGTCTACGACTTTGTAAGTATAATTTTGGCCCTTAAAAAGGTGATTAAGTAAATTGTCGAATGTAATACCATTAGCGACTAAAGTTGTATTAACTCCCGTAGGCGTATTATACATAAAGTAGTTAATGTTTAATTTTTCTGCTGCTTCAATAATCATTGTAGCAGCATCACCTTCAGAGGCTTTAATATCTAAATAACCTTGCGGATTAACATTAATTTCAAAATCGCCAGCTACAGCGTTTGTAGTAGTTCCTCTGCTAGATGTAGATCTTCTGCTGCTATTACGTGACGAAGATTCAATAGGTTTTTTAACAATTGTGTTTTTCTCTAAATAGTAATTATTATGCTCATCAATAGATAATAATAAATCGTTTGATTTAGCCATCATCTCTAAAACTTGGTCAAATGGCCTGTTAAGTATGTAGGATGAGACTTTTTCGTTTTTTACATCTGGTGCTAAAACAACATTTCGTTTAGATGCATCTGTAATAGCTTGCGCTACTCGAGGTAACGAATCGTTTTTTAATTTAACAGATAAGAATTGATTTTGCTCATTATAGGTAACATCTATTCTTTTTAAAGGCTTGGGTTTTTTTACAATAACTTCATCGGGTTTTTTGTTAAACACCAAAATATTGTTCATAACTTCAACATCTAATTTATGTTTTTTAATTAAAAACATAAAAACATCTTTAATATTTACATCATAAAAGTTACTCGTTACCAATTGGTCTAAATTAGAATCTACACTAACATTTAGTTTATGCTCTTCGGCAAGAGCATTTATAAAATCGTATAGTGTTAACCCCGATAAATCTATTCTAACATTCTCGTTTAAGCCTTCTTTTGTTTTAGCTAGTTCGTCTATTTTTTTAGTAAATGTTTCTATATTAGTTTGAGAGAAACCAATATTACATAGTAAACAAAAAAAGAATATATTTAAAATCCTGTTTGGCATATTTTAAGAATTAATAAGTATTGGGTAAATTTCTTCTAAAGACGTTAATCCTTTAGATAATAAATTATAGGCTTTATCAGAGAGTCTTTTGTTTTTTATAAAGTCTGATTGTTCTAAGGTGTTTTTTTTAATAGCATCAGCTATTTCGTATGTAATGGGTAGTATTTCGTAAATAGCGCTTCGACCTCTATATCCTGTATGGTAACACTCATTACAACCTACAGCTACAAAATGGGAGTTTAATGTTTTTACTGTTTTAAAAGAACGAGGTAAATCATTACTATTAAAATCTGCTTCTACTTTACAGGATGGACAAAGTGTTCTTACTAAACGCTGAGCTACAGATATATTAATTGTTTCTGCTATTAAAAATGAAGGCACCCCCATATCTACTAACCTAGATATTGTACCTGTTGCTGAATTTGTATGAATCGTAGAAAGTACCAAATGCCCTGTTAACGATGCTCTAATAGCCATTTGTGCTGTTTGCGCATCTCTAATTTCTCCAAGCATTATAATATCTGGGTCTTGCCTTAAAAAAGAACGCAAAGCCGATGTAAAAGTAAGTCCAATATTTTCTTTTAATTGAACTTGATTAATGCCCTTTAAAGTATATTCTATAGGATCTTCTACGGTTACTATATTTCGTTTTATGTTATTAAGGTGCTTTAATGTAGCATAAAGCGTTGTTGTTTTTCCGGAGCCTGTTGGACCACTTATAAGGACAATTCCATTTGTTTTTTTTACAGCTTCAAGATATAATGCGACATCATCATTTTCAAATCCTAGTTTATTGATATCTAAATGCGATGCATCTCTACCCAAGATACGCATAACCACTTTTTCTCCGTGGTGCGTTGGTAAAATAGAAACTCTAATATCAAAATCATCATATTCTATTCTGCCATCTTGTGGTAATCTTTTTTCGGTAATATCTAAATTCGATTTTATTTTAATTTGATTAATTAGCTCAAGATAATTCTCTTTTTTAATATGGTTTTTTTCAATTAATTGACCATCAATTCTTAAGCGCACCCTAACATCGTCTTCATATATTTCAATATGAATATCACTGGCATTAATATTTTTAGCTTCAAAAATTAATTCTTCTAAAAAATCATTACCATAAGATACAGCCTTGGGGATGTCGTCATTCCTTCGGTAATATATGGCAAGTGTTTTTTTTATTGTTGCCGACTCTGTGAGTTCTAGAACTATATTTTTATTAAAAATGAGTTTTAATTCTTCTCTTACAGCTTTTAAATCGGGTTCTTTTTTATTATCTATTAAAAACGTATAAGCGTCATCACTTATAGCTTTTGGGATAATCAAAAAATGGTTAGCTATATCCGAACTAATGGACTGCTGCAACTCGATATTTAAATCAATATGGTTTAATTTTGCTATTGCCATGAGAGTGGTACATTGATTTTTAAAATATCTTTTAATACAATATGAAGTATTAAAAATAACGACAAATACCCAGCCAACGGTATGGTTTTCATTTCTTTTATTAATGTAAAAACGCCATGTATTAGTAGCGAAAATAACAACCCTAGTATAAAAAATAAAATAAAAGGTTTTAAGCTAAAAAGTGGCGTAATAGCAATAAAAAACACAATATCGCCCAGACCAATAAAGGTGTCAATTGGGTTTACAATAGCTTTATGTTTAATAGAAAAATATAATACCAATCCAGTAATATTTATAACTACAAACCCAATATTATATATCATAAAAATAAATTCTAAATCGCTAGAACTATAATTAAGATATAGTCCTAAAAGAAAAATGGTTATAGGGAGTATAGCATGTATTGTTCTTTTTCTATAATCCTGAAAAAAAACGACTATTAAAACCCCTATTAAAGCGATAAGTATTGCTGTTGGCATTATTAATCTTTTACAATTTCTTTTAAAGCACGGTCATGGTTTATTTCCCAAGTATTATAAACACCATCACCATCAAAATCTTGGAGTGCCGTTGCTGTAGCCTTAAAGCTATTTAATGAGGCTTCTGTAATTTCTATTTTGTATACCGCTTGGCCACCTTGATCTATGGTTAAAGCAGGTTCAAAACCTAATTCGTTAAAATCTGCTGTGTATTTTGAGTGGCGGTAAAAGTGGCTTTTTTCTAAGCCATGAATCATGCTCAACATATTTTGAGCTTCAATAGATTTTGCACTTGTTACAACCGAAGTTTGGTTAGGCACAACTAAATAAATTAAGATGCCTATAATACACAATACGATTAAAATTTCGGACATAGAGTAGGCCTTTAATTGATATTTTTTTGCCTTTTTAAAGTAGCTTTTAAATTTCATGAGACTTCGTTTCATTGTTTTATATGTATACAATATTAGTTTTCTATTACTTTACTTAAATTAAAAATTGGAGAATACATGGCAACCATTATAAAACCTACAATACCACCTATAATAACAATCATTAGAGGTTCTAAAATAGTGCCTATCATTTTTGTAGAATGATCTATATCTTCGTTATACTGGTTGGCTAAACCATCATACATCGTATCTAATTGATTAATTTGCTCGCCAATAGCGGTTAACGATATTATTTTAGGACTAAAAAAAGCATGTTTTTGCAAACTATTAGCTAGTGTATCTCCTTTTAAAATATCCTTTTTTGTTTGCGCAATTGCAGTTTTTAAAGGGTAGAAAGATATCATTTTTTCAGTAAGCTCTAAAGCCGTTATAAGCGGTGTTTTTGCAGATAAAAGAAGTCCGAAAGATTGACAAAAGCGTGCTAAATAAATTTTTTTAATAAGGCTTCCAAAATAAGGTGTTTTTAGCAATACATTGGATGTTATCCTTTTATATACGGGTTTAGGTTTTAACAATTTATGAGACACAACTAATAAAAGTATTACACCTAAAGTTATGGTAAATATGATATTAAAATTATTAGAAATATCGACTACAAATTGTGTGATTTTTGGAAGACTTTTACCAAATTGCTGAAATACCGAAGCAAACATAGGCACAACAAAGTTTAACATAAAGTACAATACCGCAAAGGTAATAAGCAATACAAAACAAGGATAGGCTAATACAGAAACAATTTGACGTTTCATTTTTATCTTTCTAGAAAAAAACTTTTGTAGCTGATCAAAAATATCCGTCAAACGTCTAGTATCTTCGCCAATTTTGATGCTATAATATTCATAAGGCGAAAAATATTTGTAGTTTTTTATAGCTTCATGCAAAGACTTTCCTTTTACAATATCATCATTAATGGTTTTGTAAATAGATTTAAGGAATTTAGATTTTTGTTGATTTGTTAAAATTATTAAAGCCTGATTAAAATCTACACCCGCTTTTATTAAAGTAGAAAATTCTCTATAAAAATCCTCTTTCTGCTTGTCCGAAAATCGCTTAAAACTGGGCATAGAGAATTTAAAATCTGTCTTTAAAACATCATTCTCTTTCTTACTATTTTTATATGTAGCAGTATCAATCTTCATTAAAATACTTTAAATTTATAACTTCAGAATTATCTTTATTTAAAGCATAATGTGTTGTTATAGTATCTTGCAATACATTTAGTTTTATTTGTAATGCTTTTTGCAATATGTTAGGCGTTGTATTATTTATTAATTTATAGTTAATGGTTTGTAACGTAAAAGTATCTGTTTTTATATCGTTTTGCCTCAATATATAATGGTTTCTTATGATATAGCTAATTTGGGTTTCATCATATTTTTTTAAAATGAGCTCATCATTAATCATATTATAGTCATTGGCATTTTCAATATCTCTTATTATTGCCGAATTAAATAAATTATACTCCAATACTTGTGCGTGCTCTTTGTTAAAAAGCGATAATTGTTTCCCTATTAAATTAAAAAGCGCATACGAAACCGCTATAATAATACTCATTAACATTAAACTAATTAAAGCCTCTAATATGGTAAAGCTCTTAAGTGATTTAATCTTCTTCATAATATGAAATCAATTTATTAATCACATCTGTGCTATGTCCCGACTTTACTATAAATTTTAAATGTGCTGTATGCTCAGTTTTATTTATAATAACAGTTTTATTGATGGTATAACCGTTAAAAGTATAAACATTATCCTCATAATCGTTGTCTAAAACACTTTGCTCTGTTATAACATTTACTTTATGTTTTGCGTTAAAAAACCCAATAGGTTTATTTTGCTTGATTACATTTAAATATACTAAAAAAGCGACCAATGTACATACCGATATAATTGCTATGGCAATTACAGACTCTGCTACAGAAGATGCTTTAAGAATTTTAAAATTCTTTAATAATAGCATATTTTTCATTATTAATTTCACCTTTAAACAAAGGGAGTTCAACAAAATTTTTAGGTAAACTATCTCTATTTATAGAGCCATTTAAAATTACATTTTCATAATTAGAAGATGCTGTTTTAAGGCTAAACCGATCTGAATATACACTACCAATAACATCGCCTTCTAACTGTAGCCTACCAAAGCAATATATATTACCAACCACAGTAGCATCTTCTTTAATTTTTAATATGTGTTTAAGTGATCCATTATAAGTATCTCCATCTATAACAACACCCCCTATTAGTTTAGCATTTTTATGTATTGTTACAGAAATAGAGTCTAAATCATTTTTAACATATATACTAGATGGATAAAACAAGGATACATTTTCGTTAATTTCTACAACCTCTTTAGCTATAATTTGTATGTTGCCTTTAAATCCAGACAAGATGTTTACTTTAGGCGCTACCACTAAAACATCATTTAATTGAGCCGTTTTATCTATATATAACTCGTTATTAGATATTAAAACAACATGGCCCTTAATAACAACATGGTCTAGTCTCGTTATCTCATTTAAATCAATGACTTTTCCTTTTTTATCAAAGCCATTTACAATAATACTTTTTTTATCAATATCCTTTAGAGGAATAAAATCATAATCAGAAAAATCAATAGAGGATACATTATTTATTTTAGGCAATTTATTATTAGAACTCGATGCCTGTCCTTTAAGTGTTATATGATTTCCAGAATTGCCATTAATATAAGCCTGTTCGGTACGCCCATTAGGCACTTTTATATGGCCCAAAATTTGAGTTCTGCCTGATAACTTTAAAGGGTTATCATAATCTGTAACATACAATGCCAAATTACGGGCTATAGTGTTAGTATTAACTTTTCCAATCATGGCAACCTTTAAAACAGTGTCTGTTTTAAATACTGTTTTACTTATAATGACATCATAAAAACCCCAACTTTTTTTCTCTACATAAGAAAATATATTGTCGTCAAAAACATCAATTTGCTGAGTGTCATTATATGGTATAGATTCTACGTTATTTAATAGGTAATTAAATGACGATGCGTTTCTGTTTATCAAATCTTCATGCATGTACAATTGCTTATTAAACATGTTTTGATAATGCGATAGCAAAACAAGACATCCACTAAATACCGAAATAATAATGCAGATAAAAATAGCGTTGCTTAAAGAAGACGCTTGGAGTAAAAATGATTTATTAGTTATATGTAAAACGTGTTTTTTCAATATTAGTTATAGCAGCGTGTTGATTGTTAGTTTTTTAAAGAAAGGGGAGCAACCTACAAATGTTTGTAAAAAACAGATAAAGGATAATACCTAATTTAACAAAGGGAATCCCTTAGTTTCCATGAGTTATTAGGTTAAGGCTAAACAAATCCTTTTTCTTGAGCCAGTATAAGTAATTCTCTATCACCTTTTCCAACAACATTAAAAACTTCTTTTAAAATTCGTTTTCTTCTCTCGAGAGCAGCTATAGACAAAGGTAAAATGGTAGGCAACTCATTCATTTTTGTTCCATTAGACAATTCATATAAGATTTTTCTATCAATTTTATCAACAACAAAATCGTTAGCAGATTGTTTTCTTAATATTTGCATAATAGTTTTACTATAAAACGGTGGTTCTAAAATAACCGTATTTATAGCCTCGGTTAAAACCTTATGCGTTAAATCGTTTTTCACCAAAAACCCATCGGGGTTAATACTTTTAAAAAGCGTAGAAATTCTGTATGCATCATTATACGATGTAGAAATAATAATTTTAACATCATTAAATGTTTCTCTTATATATAACCCCAAATCTTCTCCACATTTAATTGCTCCGTTTTTAGATGAAGGTAACCTTATATCCAGAAAAATTAAATCTACACCTCCATTTAACTGTTTTTTTTCAATAATTTCAACGGCGGAATCGCATGTATTAGCAGATTCAATATCAAAAGTTAGTGTTCCATTAGCCTCACTAATTTGGTTTAATGTTCTGGTATAACTATCTATAATAATGGGGTGATCCTCAATAATTAAAACTTTAATTACTTGACTCATACAAATAAAATTAGATTTTTTTTGAAAAAAATATTAATTATCTAGCGAGGGAAATCTAAATAGAAACATTGCAAAATTAAAAATCTTACAATAAGAACAAGAGTTTTATTTGCTTTTTTAGACAATCTGGTATTTTAAGAGGCTTATCTGTATTATATATTGCTAAAATCTCAAATACAATCTCTTAAAATTTAGAATATCTCATGAGACACTAAAATCTCTATTAAAATTATTTTAACTTAAAAGCTATAATCCTTAATTATACTAAAAAAACATATTTTATTTTTAATTATTATATAGCTATATTTATGTTATTATTTTAATGCTTTTTTAGCCTAAAAAACAGTCGATAATTACCATATATGGTAATTATCAGTCCTAAAAAAAAGCCGCTAAGTTCTTATATATATTGGTATTTCGGGAGTTTTGATTACTATCCCTTTGGAATGACCCTACCTAATCGTAGTGGTAGCGTGGATTCCTATCGTTATGGCTTCCAAGGGCAGGAGATGGATGATGAGATTAAGGGTGAAGGGAATAGTGTAAACTTTACTTTTAGGATGCATGACCCACGAGTTGGGAGGTTTTTTACTACTGACCCATTAGCAGTTGCTTATCCATGGAATAGTCCATATTCCTTTAGTGAAAATGACGTTATCAGGGCAGTAGAGCTAGAAGGTGGTGAAAAGAAGATAGTTATACATGAGGTCAGTGAATTTGAAACAGATGGAACTCCAGTTATAGCAAAAACTCATGTTGAAATTGACAATGAGGTTCAAATAAAATCTCTTAACGGGACTATATGGGCATTTACATCAGTATATTACTTAAACCAGAAAGATGGAAGTATTTTCAATGGAAAATGGTTGTATGAAAAAGTAGGAAAAGAACATCCAACTCCGTCAGCTAGTATTGATTATGCTAGCTTGACTGACGGAAGTGAAGCTAAAAAAGCTAATATGGATGACGGTGTAAGCTATGCTGGATACAACCCCTTTAAATGGGCTAAGATTGTTAAAAGGGATTGGAATGCTCCTGATAATCCTGATAATAGAGATTTACTAGAACCATTAGAAGCAGTTGCTATTGTCGCTGGTTATAGAAATTTAGCAACAAGAACAGCGTTGCTTAGAAAGCTTAAAGCTTGTGGGTGTTTTTCTTCAGGAACTCAAGTTTTAACAAAAGATGGATACAAGAATATTGAAGATGTTCAAACAGGCAATTTGGTATGGTCATATGATGATAAAACAAATGATTTAGCGTTAAAGGAAGTTACAAATACATTTAAACTTGATTTTACCCAAATTTATAAAATATACATTGGAGATGAAGTAATAGAAGCTACTCATGAACATCCATTTTTCATTGGAGGAAAGTGGTTGAAAGTTGATGAATTAAAAGTGGGTGATAGTGTTAGTCTTTATGATGGAAATTCTATACCAATTAAAAAAATAGAACTTGTAGAAGGAGAATTTATAGTTTATAATTTTGAAGTTGCAGATTATCACACTTACTATGTATCCAAAGAAAATGTTTTAGTTCATAATGGAAATCCTTGTACAGTTACATTTGGTAGTAATAAGATGACAAAGTTTAAGAAGCATTTTAATGAGATTGCTAGTGCTGCAAGAAATAATGGTACAACATTTGGTAAATTGAAAAATTCTGTTGCTCAAGTCGAAGGTTATATGGCTAGAGTTGTAAAAGAAGGGCAATCATTTGTATCACCCTACATGACCCAAGGAAATGTTATTTGGTCAAAATTCGGAGATTCCATAGTTTTGAGAAAATTAAATGGAGAGTTTATCACTCATTTAAATACAGCTACAACGAAGGGGCAGGCAACATTGAAGCATTGGGATAATATTGTTTCTAAGGCTAAAGATGCAGTACCAATAACAAATTAATTTTATGAAAAAGAACTTAAATTTTTTACTGGGTAAAGAGGTTATCAATTTATTTAGTTTAGTTATTGTGGAAGACGATGACAAATTTGAACTTGATGATACTTATATTTTTGAATTGAACAATGATATTTTTGTCCAAATCTTGATTGATTATAATAAATTAGAACTTTTTTTAATCAATAAAGAGTTGACTGATGTTAAAATTGCTGGAGATTTTGATTCAAATTCTGAAAAAAAATTAAAAGAAAAAGAGAAGGGGATTAATCTAAAAATAACTTCAATTGAGAGTTTTGTTGTGAAATCCTCTAATTTGCTGATTGGGAGTTCTTTTCTTAATTCTAAATCGGAATTTTTATTTGCACTAAGTTACGGATTTGATGAGATAGAGTTCATATATGAAGAAGATGAATTTTTAAAAATGATTAAAAGTTTTAGTGATATAGATGACTTAAAGAGTGAAATAAATACTAATCGCTAGTATTTACTAGTGGCGATAAAGAGTAAGCAAAGGATAATAATAACATTAATGATACAAAACGGGTATAACTTTTATGCTCGTTTTTTCTATTTAAGTAATTAATATTCACTATTACTTAATTATATTTTGTAATTCATTTCTTATTTTAAATGTAAATTGTATATTTATAATCTCTCCTTAGAAAATTAATAGCACTCCACTTGCGCGGCATATAACGTAACTCTGGCGCGCTTTTATAAAGCGAGTCTAATTTAATTTAGCATTTGCAATGCAATAGCTATCTTTAAGCCATGTCACAGAGATATAAAGTAATAGATAGTGCAGAACCTACATTTGTAACAATCACTATAATAGATTGGGTAGATTTATTTATACGTCCAATATATTTTAAAATACTAGACGATTCTTTAAAATATTGTATAGAAAATAAAGGCTTAAATGTACACGCTTACGTTTATATGGGTAGTCATATTCCCCGCTAGGTTACCACGTGTCGCTACTGCTAGGTTGTGCCTAGTAGCGGTAAGATTGTCTCGTCCTAAAAAAGTTTACAAATTAAACACTAATCCTAAAATATATTTACCCCTGATGGCGCTAGTTTGTCCAAGTAACGGCTACCGCTAGTTTTCAAAACTAGTGGCTACAAAGATTGGCAGTAAAGAGTAAGAAATAAAAGAAAGCTTTTGCAGAGATGTAAAGGCTTTTTTATCGTGGCGAATGTTATTTATCAATCAGAGTAACATCTATTTAAATTTAAAACAAAACTAAGCCAATGTTTGCGTTTTTAGAATAAGGCATATTTAGGTTTCTGTTTTTAGATAGATAAAAGACTTTTTTTTAAATTTGTTGAGGTTATTAAATTTAAAATAATATACTATATATGATTAAAGAGCTTACAACATCAGAGATAAAAAAGTTAATTACTAAAAGTGTCGCATTAGAAATGGATAATGACGGTAAAGAGTATTTAAGTAATATGCTTCCAAAACTATATCCACATATTTTAGAAAACGTATTAGTAGATTTAGACCATAGGTTTTTAATTTTAAAAAATAAATCTCCATACAATATGGTTATGGATGTGTTTAAAACTATTGGTATGGAAGGACATGGAGCAATGGCAAACGTAGAGTTTAGACATTTTTGTATGGCATTGTTTGGTGAAAAAGATTACGTATTAGTATATTCAAACCAAACCCTAGAGTACTACCAAGAAGACACATTAAAAAGCCGTGTCGGAGAAAAATTTGATGAAACTGTAGATTTCAGTTAATAAATATCTTTAAATCACCAATAGATTATTTATTCTTTAAGTAATCTTTTATAACTTTAACACTAGTGCTCCCTGTTGCTTTCTTTGCTCCAGCCAATTGCTGACCAGAAACATTAAGTTTCTTTTTCCAGTAAGCTATTTCGTGTGGTTGGGTACTGATACGTTTGTCGTCTCTAGGTCCTTTCTTTTTTGGGTTATCTGCCATAACTATTTGATTTTTATATGCTAAAGATAGTCTTTGGTGTTCTTGTTTCCAAAATCAAAAAACTAATTATTCATCAATTAGCTGAAAAAACTCAGATATTTTAATCTCACGAGCTTCACATATTTTTTGAAGTGTTTTAACCGGTATACGATAACCGTCTTTTTCTTTAGCTATTTTTCGTGCAGTCTTTTCGTCAATGTTATGGTTGACAGCAAATTTGCTTTTATTTTTTGATTTACTAATCCATTCATCAGCTATGTAATTACATATTTTCTTATTTATATCTACCATCTAACAAAGAAATATTTTGCTAAATGATTATTTCGGACGATAGTCCGATTATGAAAATATTATCCTATATTTGAAAGTTAATAAATCAAATATTATGGCAAAATCAACCAAATCAAAGGAAAACGAGAACTATTGGGGTTACATCATTTTTGCTGCTTTAATACTGGTGTATATAAATTTTTCAGATGATATATGGAATAATATAAATTCTACCGACAGAACAAATAGAACTAATTATAGAGATACAAGGCAAACGAATAGCCAACCTAAAAACAGCTCTACATCAGCAATAAATTATTGTTCATTACCAAGTGCCACATTAATAAAACAATTAACCAATGAACGTAATTACAAATTAAATGGTTATGGTTCTGTTCAATTTACACAACGTTTTGACCACGCTAGAAACCAATGGGTTGAAAACAAAATAATTATAGCTGGTAATGGTAAACGATTAGAAGGCAACTGGAAACTACTAGCTAATAATAAAATAAGAATCACCAATGTGATGGCTACTGGTGGCAATTTTGATGCTAGTAATAATAGTAAAACCCGGGGTATGCTAATTGTGAAATGTGACGGCAGTTTAAAAGGTATGTTAACAGACCCTAACGGTAACACTAGAGATATATTAATAAATAAAAGACGCTAACTACATAATCCAAATTTAAAATATGAAACACTTTAAAATCTACAACTTAACCTTCATTTTACTTTTATTATTTTCTTGTTGTTCTACTGATGAAGAAAGTAATAATAACAACGATATGATGAACACTACAGATTGCGGTTATAAAACCATCATTGGTAATACCTACTCACAAATTCCAGTAACAGGAACTGCGATAAACGCCAGCGATTTACCAAATAGAAATATACCTGTAACTTTTCAAATCATTGAAACCACCACCGAAAACAAATTATTTACAACCGATGGTCAGATACTCAATGAAAATAATAATACCTATTATAAAATAAAAGTATTAAACATCGATTCAGCCACCAATACAGTCGATTTAACAACTTTAAACGATAATGACTATGAGATAACCTACCATAGTGAACGTTCGGCAATAGATTGTCTGTTAAGCATCCCAAAAACCAATAATGGTGGCAGTTTTACAGTTAATTACTTTGATTTGGTACAATGCCAAGGTTCAGGTAAAAACTACCTTGAAATAACCGATAACGGTAACACCATAGACATCACCCACCATTGCGGATTAATAGATACTAGTGATGGTGGAACCGAAACCGTTACCTATTATAAAATGAATTGAGCTATTACCAATAAAACGAGGTAATTAATAGCAATTAAAAAGTCTCTCACATATAAAAGGTTAGCAATGAATAATATTGTTAGCCTTTTTGTTTGCTAATTTCATTGAGTTCTTTTACATAGCCCTTAAACACATTCCAATGACGTATTACGGTGCGTTTAGATACTCCAGATAGTTCTGCTACTTTAGTTTGAGTTATCTTCTTGTTTAAGCTAAAATTCCAACTTTCAATAGCTTCATAAATACGTTCTTTGGTCTTGTCAGATTTAAATTTACCATTGTGTTTATTTACCACTCCCATTTTTTCTTTATGAGATAATTTGATATCAGGATTGAATAAAAACTTACGTTCACGATTACAAATCATTTTTAGAGAACCATTTTCAAAACCTTTCAGAATACTATTAATAATACTATGTACTTCATTATCAGATAACCTTGGAAACATTCTTTTATTAATAACATTAGCCAATCCTTTTAAGGATTTATAATCTAAATAGGGATTCAGTAGCTTATCTTGTGATAACACATTAAACATTTTATTATTTCGATTACCTTCAGTAATAATTCTAGGAATATATGGGTCACATATTTTAATTTTATCTTCAAATATTAAAAATGTATCATCAATATCTTTAAAATAATCAGATATATTATTAAACCTTAGTTTGTTATTATATGTACTATCAGTATTATAAGAGGTATGCTCGTAAATGGTGCCATTCACTCCCATACCTTCTTTTTCTTCTTTTAGTATGTAGGTGGATGGCACCTTTTTTATGTCATTATAACTAGAAACAGTTGTAGCTGTATAAACAATAGAATTAAGATTAATATGTATGTTTGGGTCGTAAGATAAAATAGTTTGCTGGTTAGCTTTTCTCGCATTAGGGTCTGGCATTATATTTAACCATTTGCCAACATCATCATAAGTATCACCAAAATTATATTGATTCAAATTATGTACTCTAACAAGGATACCATAACCCGTATTTGAAAGTGATTTCCATTTAGCATAAATCATGGGGTGTTCTGGAATATATTCAATGCCATCGGCATCAATATAAATAAGACCTGTTGAAGTTGTTATATTGGCATTAGTAGCATAATCGTTAAATTGAAAATTAAAACGATGTGTGGGGAGTAATTCCCTTTTTATTGTATCATATTCTTTATCTATCCCTTTTTTATAGGTTCTAGCCTTTTGAATGATTGATAGGTGTTTGTCACCATTTTTAATTGTGTTTAGTATTTCCTCTACAGGACGTGAACACGATATTTTATATGTTTCACAATTTTTAAAACTTTGTACTTTAAACATGTTTTCATCAGAACTTTATTTTTATGTTATTAATAGTATTGGCAAACAATAAGCTTCCCAATGTTTATGAAGTAAACAGCAATAAAAAAGTCTGAACCTTCATACCATTTGGGTAATATGAAAATCCAGACTTTAATACGCTCCGATAAAAGCTATGTTAAGTAATTCTATTCAGTACATTCCCAAATGTTGTTTATTATAAATATATAGTTGTAGACCAAAAAGTAAATAAATACTAAAATTATTTAATAACTATTTGTTTTATATGGAACGCTATGCGGATCATTGCCATAGGCTTTGAAATTTATAACGTATTTCACAATGCTTTTCAAATAAAAACCAATTATTCAAAATGTAAACAAATTAAATAAGAAAGTCAATCCCTAATAGTGTAAAATTACATCTAAACCGTACCTAAATACAGTGTTTACGGTACTTTCTGTACCTGAATTTTAATTTACGTCATGCGCTACTAGGCTATGTTTTGGAGATTATAGGTTAAATATGTATTAAAAACGCCATTTTTGGTGGTAGACCTGCCTTCCTGCCTCGGATTATAAGGAATATTAAGCCCTTTTCCGCATCACCGCTCTTATCATAGGCTTTGAAGACCTCAAATAAACATTAAGTCTATGCCGTTCATAAATCCCGGAAAATTTTTTTTCAATTTTTTTAAGCTATTTATATATAAAAGATTATGATATTAAAAATTAATATAAACCAGTTGGAAACCATTTTAAAAACGGAGCCGATAAAACTACCGATAGTTTTTTCAGGAAGCATTGCTCAACAAGTTAATACGATTATCAAAAGGTACAACAGGATTAGCCTTGGGTAAATCTGCAAAGCTCAATAGGTGATTAAATACGGATAGCGTAAAACAATTTCCTAAAGCTTTAATACAAGCGGTCTTTGGAATTATATCCGTTGAAACATAATCATCAGGTAAAGTTTGCATTCTACAAAGCTCTTTGATTGTCATCGGTCTGAACAGTCGTTTAACACTTTCGTTATTTTCCAATTGCTCCAATTGAATAAGCTTATAGCGTTTTCTTAAATCACAAAATTGCTTGTCTAAATAGACAATGTTACCAATGCCATGTTTGATATGGCGAGTAAGCCCTTTTATTGTATAAGATGGTTGGCGACAAAGTACTGCAAGAGCTTTATCACGGTCCGTCATCCCGTTTTCAAGTACTGAGCTTAATGTAATACCTTTATTTGTAGGTTGTGTTATATTAGGGATGTTCGTCCAATACAGCCTATCCCTTCGAGCTGGACCTACAAGTACTGAGTTTATTCTAATAGGCTCAACTCCTAAAAGGTTAGTGATGATATTGCGGTCTTTGTCAGGCATTGAAGCCACATTCTCCATGATATAATATTTTGGTTTTACCTCATTAAGTATTCGTAATGCTTCATAGAATAGACTACTGTCGGCACCAGCAAGTCCAGTAGTTCTTGAATCACGGTTTAATATACTTAACTGAGTACATGGGCTTCCGAATGCCATGAGCGTTATGTTTTTATACTTGGTGCCGTCAACCTGTCTAACATCCCCGATATGTTCTATATCTGGGTGGTTGTGCTTAGCAGCGGTCATTGCATGACCATCAATCTCACTCGCAATGTAACGACCCACATTAATATTTAGGTCTTTTAGACTTTGCCTGAGTACGCTTATGCCATCGAAGAGGCTAAGTATTTCAATTGGTTCATTATTGTTTCTATTCATAGCGTTTGTTTACTATAAATAGTTTCCAAAACCAGAACCGCCAGAGAGATTTTAAATTAATTAAATATGTTTCAATCGCAATGTTTACAGTTGATTACGGCATAACGGGTGAAACCGTATTATGTCGGGAATATTAAAAAATGCTGGTGTAATCCTTCAATCCGCATTATCCTTGTCTAAGATGTTTCACTTTTCTTTGTTTGTGAAATAAATATTTTAAAACCTAGTAATAATAAGGTGTTCGAGAGGTTTTAAAAGAAACGAAGTACTAAAACGTTTCAAAAGCATTTGTGAGCATCAAAACTGAAATATAAATACAAAAATTATGGCACTTAAAGGACAAAAGACAAAATCAGATTTCTTAGAATGGGATAGAATGAAAACATTAGTATTGAAACTAGAGCGAGACGGAGATTATAAATTCTCGATGTTAATCAGTTGCGGGTGCTACTTGGGGATGCGCATTTCTGATTTACTTCAATTGCGATGGTCAGATTTACTAAACAAAGAATTTTGTGAACTTACGGAAAAGAAAACTAAAAAGCATAGAAAGATAACTATCAACCCAGAATTAAAGGAAATTGTGGAGCGTATAGCAAATGAGTTAAACCCCAATAAAGACAATTACATATTTATTAACCGTTTCGGTGAACAACCAATAAGCGTACAATATGTAAATATTAAACTCAAAAAAATATTTGAGCATTATCAAATCAAAGGTCAATACAGTTCACATTTTATGAGAAAATCGCTTGGTCGTCAAGTATGGACGAAAAATAATTATAGTGAACAAGCATTAATTTTACTATCGCAGTTATTTAACCACTCTAGCATCCAGACTACGAAAATTTATTTAGGAATTCGTGATGAAGAAATCAGTAATCTATATTTAAGTGTATAAAAATGGGGTAATCTGTCTAATTACGAAAATAAATTAAATACACAAAATATTTAATCAATTATTTTAAAAATAAATTGATTTTTACTTGCGCTTTTGAACGAATTTATATATAATTGCTTAAATCGTAATTGTTCTATTCAAAATTAGACAATTACTTTTTTACGAAAGAAACTACTTTTTTTCGTTTTAGGTGTTTTTAAGGTTGATAGCCTTTTTGCTCCTCTAGTTTTATAAAATTCAGGAAAACAAGTTTTTAAAACTAATCGTTGCAATAGCCATGCTATATGCGACCAGCCATACCTATGCTATGGTGTAAAGTAAAGTTTAATTAATAAAAAATGTAAAAAAGAAGAAAAATGAAATAGTCGTAAAAAACAAAAGTCCCGACTGAACCTCGGAACTTTTAAGTTTTTGATTATTAAGAATTCGGTTAAAAATTAGTAATAATATGAAAGTCAAAAGTATGGAAAAAACTTTGAATGGCAAGGGGTCAGCTATTCAAATGCAAAAAATTGTGTTCGACCCAGATAAAATTCCACAGGTAGAAGAAGCTAAACTCAATAAGTATGGTTTGGACCTCACCAATCCCGATTTTATAACATTTAAACGGGAAAACCTCGAAGCCGAAATCATTGGAGGCATCAATACTCAGGTGCTTACGAGATTCAATGTGCTACTAAAAATATGTAAACGACCACAGCAAAGCGCATCAGATGTGTATCGCAATAACGTGGAGCTGTATAACGAAAGTAATGTAAAGCACTTTATAAAAAATGCTCAAATAAAATTAAAGTTAGATGAAACCAGAATTACGGATTTTATCTATGATTTAATAGAACGACTGGAACAGTATCGCAAAGATAAATCCACTTATATAGAAGAAACCTATGTTGTAGCATCACCACAACCCAAAGTTTCTAAAAAGGTTGATAAAATACTTAGGAGTGATGTATTACCAGAGGATTTACAAAAACTTTTAGCTAAATCTGGTATAGCCAGCTCTAGGATTGGATTACAGCTATTTTTAATAGCCCTAAGCAGTAAATTACCAAATACTACACACTGTATATTGCAAGGTAATCCAGAGCTAACAAGTGAGCTAATACAATCATTTTCAAAAGTATTACCAAATGAGGTGAATCGTTTTAAAACTTCTATAAGTGATAATGTATTGTATTATGCACCTGATAGAAATTACTGGAATAACAAAGTATTACTGTTACCAACCATCGATAAACTCGGTAAAAACAATACCGCATTAACCGAGCTTATTTCATTGGGGCAAGTAGATAGATTGGTAACTGAAAATACGGTTGAAGGTACATACAGAGCCAAAAACAGATTAGTAAACGGAAACCTTAGTTTTATTAGTAGCACAAATACAGGCTATAACGAGCTGTTAAGTAATGATAATGTGATTGCGTTACCACTCACCAACCCAAAAGCCATAAAAGCAGCCATTACCACGCATGCCATTAAGAAATGTGGTGGTCTGATAGATGAATCTGAGGTGGAACAAGCTACCAAACTATTGCAGTTCATTTTCCGGGAATTAAAAACGGTTAAAGTAGTAAACCCACATTTGGAGCAATTAAATATCGCTAGGTATTTCGATGAAAATTATAAACTGATTAAACAGTTTTTACAGTTAACCAGCTTAGTAACGTTATTGCACCAAAAACAGTTGGGGGCTACTAAAAGCGGTAATATGCTACAGGTAGAAGTACAACCCAAGCACATTCTAATAACATTGGAACTATTCCAAGAACTATGGGTAAAAGAAGAAAGCGAACTTAGTTATCAGGTTGCCAACACGTTTCGCAATATCAAAGCGGTTCTAATAAAGGGCTCTCCGAAAAACCACGAAAATGTAACGTTTACGGTAAAAGGCGTTCGAGAACGTTTAAAAATGCATCCAGCAACATTGGCTAGGCATATCAATACGCTATATGATTACAACAAAATAGAACGTACGGGTGGCAACCGAAAAGATGGTTACAAGTACAAAGTTATTAGCTGGAGCGATAACAGCCCAATCGAGAGATTCGAGGTATTCAAAAATGAAGTATCTCAGTTGTAACTCATAAGTTTCTCACTCGACAAATCGAGACTAGGAAAGGGATAACCAAGTATAATGAGAAACTTAAAGTATGTATATAGAATAATTAAATCTCGATTATCGAGTAAATAAGAAAAAGAAATATGAAAAAATTAGAATTAGAAAACACAGCATTTAAAAGTGCATTGGAACAATTTAGAATTAGATTACAAACGCAGGGAGCATCTACAGACCAGCAATACATAAAACCCAATTTGGTAAAAGAGTTTTTGTATTACATGGAACAAAACGATAAAACCAAACTCAGCCAGATTAACCAAAAACTGGTAAACAACTATTTTGAATATTTACGAAATAGACCACTAGAAACCAAAGCATGCGGTATGTCTGATGGGTATCTGATGAAACATAGAGAATCCGTATTACGATTTATAGAATTTGTTCTAGGGTTAACAGGTGTAGCAGTTGGGAAAGGAGAGAGTGGCATCCGCATCCGATTAGTAAAAAGCAAAACCACAACAAAAGTTATTTTATTAGAGGATGAAGTAAAAGAAGTATTTAACGCATGCGACAATATGACCCATGGGATTCGAGATAAAGCTATTGTTAGTTTGCTATATGGTTGCGGATTGCGTAGAAAGGAACTATTAATGCTGGATATCAACGATATTGATTTAAACAAAGGCAGAATCCACGTAGAGGAATCCAAAACAAAATACGCTAGGGATATTCCAATAACGAAAAACGTGCAAAAGTATATTGAAGATTATCTGTTTAATGTTAGAAATCGTATGCTGGATTCAAATAGCACGTTAACAAGTGTATTCATTTCAGAACGTGGAACAGCAATCAGTAATAGTACGTTAGCTAAAATCATGGATAAATTAAATGATAAGGTTAACATTGGTAAGAAAATCACATGCCATTTATTTCGTCATTCTATAGGTACACACCTGCACCGTTTTTTAACGTTACAGGACGTAGCACAATTTCTTGGTCATAGAAATTTAGATAGTACTATGATATATACCCACTTAAAACATGAGTACTATGGATAAAGATAAGCTTATAAAGCGATTTGAACGCTACGTATTAAGCGATTTGGGGTTACAGCACAGAACGGTTACAGGTTATAAAAACAGTCTAAATAATTACTTAGATTGGCTAGAGGATAATGCTATAAAGCCAAAGAAAGTAACATTACAAGAATCTTATCATTTTATTGCATATAGACAGCAACGAGGTGATGCACATTCTACCGTAAAAGGGTTTAAAGGCATTATAACTCATTTCAATCATAGCATTGGTATGAAAACAAATCCGATGCTTATGGTGCATCTGGTTAAAAGCGACAGGACCACACCAACACAGTTATTGGATGAGGAATTTTTAAATACTATCTACCGTGAAACTAAAGCTAATACACTGGTACAAAAACGTGATAGGTGCATGTTGGGTATGATGGTATTTTTAGGGCTACAGCGTAAAGAATTACAGTTATTACAGCTAAATCATTTGGATTTAGAAGAAGGTCGCTTATATGTGCCAGCTACCACGATTTCAAATGAAAGATGGATTAACCTTCACCCAAAACAGATATTGCATTTATCGAATTATATATACGATATAAGACCGATGTTGTTAAGGCAGTTCAGACGTGAAACCAATAATCTGTTTTTTAGTTCAGGTTTGGCTACTAACTTGGATGGTGCATTAGGTAGAATGATAACCAGATTAAAACAAGAGTTCCATTATATAAAAGATTTTAAACAGTTAAAACAGTCTAGGGTAGTTATTTGGGTGAAGGAATTAGGATTACGTGAGGCACAGTATTTGGGTGGTTATAGATATGTAACCAGTGTACAGCGATACGATTTTAAAAGTATTGATGATTTACAGAAAAAGCTGGAATTTCATCACCCAATGGAGAAAATGGCGATATAAATAATAGTATATTTAATTTCTAATAAAAACTTATGGTTGACGTAATTAAGGATTTGGATAAAAAGGTCGTAGAACTTGCTTCTTATGTGGAAGAAAAAAAGGAATCTCCAAACTCAGGTGAAATAAAAGAGGTTGATTTCAAGGGTTTAGGTGAGCCTATTAAATTAGGAGAAGTTAAAAATATCAAAGAGTATTCTACAGATTTCAGTAATAATATAGTGTTTGCTTTTAAATCAATCAATAAAGTTAAAATAGGATTAAACCCGGAAAACTATTCAAAACTATCAAAAGTTTGTGAAGATATTTTACTGTCTTTAGACGAATTTAAAAACTATGCTACACTAAGATTTATTGAAGAAATAGTATTTGATTGGGTGTGTGATTACTATATAGAGAAAGAGTTTTCTGTTAGTCCAATTGAATGCTTGAAAAATGAATTGAAAAAAGATTTAAATACATATAGTTATTATTATGTAATTAACTTTTTAGGAATCGAAAGAAACTTTAGTGTTGGACGAGCTTCCATATTTTGTGCTGATAAAAAATACATTCAGAAAGAAAGAATCGAGGCTGCTTTAAAGGATGAAGAGTTTTATAAAATGATGGATTATATTAAAGATAAAATTGTTCTTAAAGTTGATTTTAAAGGTGTTCAGGACAGAGCAGAGCAACTAGCAAAGATTGAGTCCAAACTAATTGTAAACACGTTGAGAATGTTTTTAATTGAAGAGTCCATGGATAAAAATGCAGAGTTGCCAATATTGGAATATGTCAGTATAACAACAGGATTTATGAGTAGCTACTTATGTAAATATGAAGAAAACGACTTTAATAAATGGACTGTTAGCATGCAGCGTGCCGAGCATGGTTCAGGTTACCCAGTGACTATTGGCGATGCCAAACTATCTAAAATGTCTAAAAATGGATTAGCCATTGTTACAAACTTTCTTAAAATCAATGATAATACAGAAATAGGGTTTATAATAAAAAACACAATTAATAAGATAGGGGACATTTCAGTTACTGATGATTTTCATGAAAGAATTGTTAAAGTAATATCTGTTTTAGAAAGTGTGTTTTTAGCTAGAAAGAAAGGAAGAGGCAAAGGTTTAAGCACAATGAAAAGTAATTTTATTCCTAAAATATTTGAAGGTGATTTAAAAGAAAGAGTATCTAAAATTTTAATAAATTACTATAACATCAGGGATAAATATTTGCATAATGGCATCCGATTAAAAATAGACCAAGAAGAATATTATTTATTTCAAAAGCTAATGAATGTTCTAACAATGAAATTATTGGAGTTAAGACAAGTATATAATTATAGTACAGAATCAGAATTGTTACAGTACTTTGATATTGACTTGGACTAACATATTTTAAAGTAATCACCTCTAAAAATTTAATTTAAAACCATCTAGCTACTAGGTGGTTTTTTTATATCTTAGATTTCGATTAATTATGAGTTAATCATACGTTCTTTAAAATACAAAATAGCTCTAAAATAGTATATAGGGTGTTATCCCTTTGGAAGCTTACTCCCAAACCGCTCGGGGTCAAGTAGTTACTATAGATATGGCTTCCAAGGTCAGGAAAAAGATGATGAAGTTAAGGGTGAAGGGAATTCTGTGAATTTCATGTTTAGAATGCATGACCCTCGGGTGGGGAGATTTTTAAGTTTAGACCCAATTTCGGCAAATTATCCACATAACTCTCCATATGCATTTGCCGAAAACAGAGTAATCGATGGTATTGAGTTAGAAGGAGCTGAATATTTGAATGCAAATACTCAATGGAAAAGGTCATGGAATGCAATCAATGGTTATTCTCATTGGAATATCATGAGCGACTTTTTAGATGACCCAAGCAATTTTGGACCTTCAGGATTGCAACAAGTATCTGAAATTTTATATGCTGAGCAAAATGGAGGATTGAAATTTATTGTAAAAACAGTTACTGAAGATGGTATTAGGGTACTAACCGTTAAAGCTTACTCAAAAATATTAACTTCTCACCTTGTGATTAGTGATTATAGCCCTGAAGACTTACCTTCTACAGCTACAGTAGGAGACGGTTTAATTGCTTTTGGAGAGACAGATATAAACGGAAATATAAAACAAAGTGTAATAGGTGGAACCCCTGCAGCTTTTGATTTAATAGGAGGAAGGTTTAATCCAAAATCATATGCTAATTTCGTTAAAAATATTAAAAAATTCCCTCAACATGCTAAGAATTTCAAGAGTTGGTGGAAAATGTATAAAAATTCCAAGAGTACCATAGGTGTTCTCCAAGGGTTTAAAACAATGGATTTTGGAGGTGGGATTCTGAAACTTTCGAAAAAAGGATTCAAGCATATTTTAGAAAGGCACCATCCAAAATATTGGTCAGGTACAATAAAAAATGCTCAGTCTTTTTTTAAGAAAGGGGATGACGTGATAGCATTATTGGGTAAGGTAACAGATAAATACGAGGATATAATTAAAGCTCAAATGAAGCTCAATAAAGCTAGCGGTCAAATACTACTAAAACATGAAGGAAGAATGTTCCAATTAGGATGGAAAAATGGTGAAATTGGACAGTTTTTTCCTCTGGTAAAGGAGGCAGTCAAAAAACTATAATAATAAAAGTAAATTGTCAAAAAATATTAATGAGTGATATATTTAAATTACCAAAAGGAATTACAGGTTTTACATCTATTAGTGATTATTTTGAAGTTCCAAAAGTAAGTGAAGAATTAATTGTGAAATCCATTACTGATTTTACGAACTTAAATAATAATTATATTTTTATTAGTATTAATAAACCAAGCCAGAGTAATAATTATTATTCTGTTACTTTACTTAATAAATATGAAAACAAGAAGCAAATTATGCTTTTTAATGCCCATTACAATTATTTTTGCACTTTAGAAGAGGAAATAAGTTGGTGTGAAAAAGTATTTGGGAATATAACGGATTCTATAGTTAAACATTTAGAAAAGTTAGATTTTAAATATTTGTCAAAGCTGACGTTAGATAAAGTGGCTCTTAAAAGCGATTTGTCTGAACTTGCTTTTTCTGAAAAAGAACAGATTGAATATTGGGAATCAAAAACTTTAGGAGAAATAATTTTTAATCACTACGATTAATTTACCAAGCCCCGCTCCCGCTAAGCTGTGCTTAGTGGCGTTAAGAGTAAGAAAAAATAAAGAGAAATAGCTTTTACAGAGATGTAAAGGCTTTTTTATCGTGGCGAATGTTATTTATCAATCAGAGTAACATCTATTTAAATTTAAAACAAAACTAAGCCAATGTTTGCGTTTTTAGAATAAGGCATATTTAGTCGAACCTTACGAACACAATTTTTTAAACAGATAATTTGATTTAAAAATAACGTTAAAAATTAGATCCCACTCGCGCGGCATATAACGTAACTCTGGCGCGCTTTTGTAAAGCGAGTCTAATTTAATTTAGCATTTGCAATGCAATAGCTATCTTTAAGCCATGTCACAGAGATATAAAGTAATAGATAGTGCAGAACCTTCATTTGTAACAATCACTATAATAGATTGGGTAGATTTATTTATACGTCCAATATATTTTAAAATACTAGACGATTCTTTAAACTATTGTATAGAAAATAAAGGCTTAAATGTACACGCTTACGTTTATATGAGTAGTCATATTCATATGATAATAAGTTCTTACGATAACGAATTACAGGACATCATTAGAGATTTTAAAAAGCATACTTCCAAGAAATTTATAAAAACGATAAAAGAATATCCAGAAAGTCGCAGAGAATGGCTATTGGCAAAATTTGCTTATGCTGCAAAACGAGTAAAAAAAGGAGCAAATTATAAAGTTTGGAAAGATGGCTTTCATCCAGTTATTTTAGATAATCATAAAAAAATAGAACAGCGTGTAAATTACATTCATTATAATCCAGTAGCATCAGAATTAGTATATCACGAGCGAGATTGGAAAAATAGTAGTTATGCTGTTTATGAGGAAAATAACAGAGAAGTCTCTAATGTAGTATTAAAACCTCTGTGGTAGTTAAATCACGAATAAGCTACTCTTGCTTTAGCATCACGCAAGAAAGTATCAATAACATTAAAGAGAGTATTTTTAGTATTCTCCCCGTTAGGATAACACGTGTCGCTACTGCTAGCATTTTGCTAGTAGCGTTAAAGATTGGCAGTTAAGATTAAGAAACAAGATAAGAGCTTTTTGTATTTTATAACAATGCGTAGAAATTATAAATTTCATAATAAATCTGGCTTATATTTTGTGTCTTTTGCTACAGTAAATTGGTTAGATGTTTTTACAAGGCAAATCTATTTTAATGTACTTACAGAAAGTATAAACTATTGCCGAAAAGAGGAGGGTATGGAGTTGTATTGTTATTGTTTTATGCCAAGTCATGTACATTTAATTTATAGATCTAGATTAGAAGATTCTTCAAGTTTATTAAGGGATTTTAAAAGTTATACAGCAAAGAAAGTAATGGAGGCTATAGAAAATAATCCGCAAGAAAGCAGAAAAGAATATTTGCTATGGTTTTTTGAGCGAGCAGCTAAAAAGAAAAGTAATAATGCCAAATATCAATTTTGGCAACACCATAACAAACCCATCGAGTTATGGAGCGAAAAAGTAATCAAACAAAAAATAGATTATATACATAACAATCCCGTAGAAGCAGGTTTTGTAACCAATGCTATAGATTTGGAAATACTCAAGTGCTAGAAATTTTCAAGACAATCATACTGTTTTAGAGATTGATGAGATGGGATTTATTGGTTAAAGGTACCCGTTACAAACAAGTGCTAGCTGGGCATTTTATTCAAGAAAAAAAGAGATTAAAACTACAATTTTAAAAATCTTGATACTTTGTAAAAGACACTACAGTTTCATTACGTGATTTAGAAAATGGCAATTTAGGTATGATTAATGTGTTAAGTACTAATATTAATAATTTGTATATTTGTAACTATGGGAGCAGTAGAATTAAGAGATAAATGGATACAGTCTATAGGAAAAGTAGATGATCGATTTTTACGTATGATTGATGCATTATATGAAAGTTATGTGAAAGATGAAACTGATTTTTTTGATGAATTACCTAAAGAAATTCAAGAATTAATAGATGAAGGTTTAGAGGAAGTTAAGCTAGGGAAAGTGAGAACACATTCAGAAGTTATAGCAGATTATAAAGAAAAATATAATATAGTGAGTTAACATATTATATGAAAATATTTTGGACAGAAAAAGCTGAATTTTCATATTCTAAAGAATTAGAAAACATAAATAAAAAATGGACTAGTAAGGAAGTTGCAAATTTTATTAATTTAGTTGATGAGTTCATTAAAAATTTAGAGTCTGGATTAATTGAAGGAAAAACATCTTCAAAAAGAAATATTCGTTCATTTGTAATATCTAAACAAACAACTTTATTTTTTGTTGTAAATGAAAAAAACAATGAAATTAATTTGATATTATTTTGGAATAATAAAGACAATCCAAAAAAATTAAAAAAAGAATTACGAAGTATATAAAATAATCCGCAAGAAAGCCCCGCTAGGGTAACACGTGTCGCTACTGCTAACTTTTAGTTAGTAGCGGTAAGAGTAAGTAGAGATAGTTTAAAAGTTTTTTTTTACGGTCACTAACTATAAGTTAGCGATAGCAGCAAAGATTAGTGATAATATAAAGAAACAAGATAAGAGCTTTTGCAGTAATGTAAAAGCTTTTTGTATTTTAGAACAATGCGTAGAAATTATAAATTTCATAATAAATCTGGCTTATATTTTGTGTCTTTTGCTACGGTAAATTGGTGGATTTTAATATTACGATTTTAAAAGTATTAATGGGTTTACAGAAAAATTATAATGAAATAACTAGATATTAATCATGTAGATACAGGTATGATTTGTGAGTTAAGAATTTAATAATTTTGTATATTTGTAATTATGGGAGCGATAGAAATAAGAAATACTATTTTAAATAAACTCAATGCTATTGAGGATCCTTATATGTTAGTTAAAGTTTTAGATTTTGTTGAAACTATTAAGAGTGAAAAATCTGAGAGCTCTAGTTTAACAGAAGCGCAATTAGATGAAATAGATGTAAGGAGAGCTAAGTATATAGCAGGTGAAGGAAAATCATATTCTTGGCAAGAAATTAAGCAAGAGCTTATAGATAAGCATGGATTACAAGCTTAATGTATGGAACGAAGTTAAAATCAATATAATTGATGGCTTCAAAAGGTATGAAGATAAAAGAATAGGATTAGGAGGAGAGTTTGTTAATGAAGTTGAAGACATGCTCAATTATATTCAAAAATATCCAGAACATTTCCAAATAAAACATAGAAACAGATACAGGGAAGCTGTTCTTAAGAGATTTCCTTATATAATTATTTATGAAATTATAGATAATATTGTAGTGGTTTTTGAGGTGTTTCCAACCAAAGATGACCCAGATAATAAAGTAAAATAAATAACAATATACCTTATCAAATTAATAAAAAAACCATCTAACTACTAGGTGGTTTTTTATATCTTAGATTTCGATTAATTATGAGTTAATCATACGTTATTTAAAATAAAAGTAACTCCTAGCTGGTGCCCGAATGAGTAAATGATAGCGCTTCAACTCTGTCAAGTGCCGTCAAAGATTTGAAGTGTCTCGTCCCAAAAAAAGTTTACATAATTAAACTTAGTACTAAAATAGATTTACAACTTACCCAAAAAACACATAAATGGCAAAACAAAAACTTTAAAGCATAAAACTAAAACCATAAAAGGTATTAAACCAAAATCTCGCTAAAAAACTGGGATTAGCTCAACTTACAATTTTTAGAGCATCATACAGACTTCGCAAAATTGAGTTTCACTAATAAAAAAATAAGTTGTGCTATAGAATACTTTGTAATTTCCTAAATTTGTTGCTTAAATTTTATATCATGTTACAAGTATCTTTTATAAGAGAAAATAAAGCTTTAGTCATAGAGCGTTTGGAAAAACGAAATATTGATGCAACACAAATGATCAATAATGTTATTGACTTTGATGAGGACAGAAAACGTATTCAGACAGAATTAGATAATACTTTAGCAGAATCTAATAGCCTATCTAAAGAAATAGGTGATTTATACAAATCTGGCCAGGCACAAAAAGCGAATCTTTTAAAAGAAAAAACATCACAATTAAAAGACCTCTCTAAAGAACTTACCGAAACACTTGGTAATAAAGTATCTGCTTTAAATGAGTTGCTTTATAAAATACCTAATGTGCCTCATGAATCTGTTCCTAGAGGAAATTCTGAATTAGATAATAAAGAGATTTTTAAAGCTGGAGACATTCCTGTTTTATATGATGGCGCCCAACCCCATTGGGAATTAGCCAAAAAATATGATATTATAGATTTTGAGCTAGGTAATAAAATTACAGGTGCAGGTTTTCCTGTGTATAAAGGTAAAGGTGCCAGATTACAACGCGCTTTAATTGCTTACTTTTTAGATAAAAACACCGCTGCTGGTTATACCGAATACCAATTACCATTAATGGTTAACGAAGCTTCTGGTTACGGCACAGGTCAATTACCAGACAAAGAAGGCCAAATGTATCATGTTACCGAAGACAATTTGTATTTAATACCAACAGCAGAAGTACCTGGAACCAATGTTTTTAGAGATGTTATTGTTAACGAAAACGAATTACCAATTGGTATAACAGGCTATACACCGTGTTTTAGACGTGAGGCTGGAAGTTATGGCGCTCATGTTAGAGGGCTAAATAGGTTACATCAATTTGATAAGGTAGAAATTATACGAGTAGAACACCCTAGTAAATCTTACGATGCTCTAAACGGCATGGTAGATCACATAAAAAATATTTTAAAAGAACTAAAATTACCTTACCGAATTTTACGCTTGTGTGGTGGAGACACCTCGTTTGCCTCTGCTTTAACTTTTGATTTTGAAGTCTTCTCTACAGCGCAAGACCGATGGTTAGAAATATCTTCAGTATCTAACTTTGAAACTTTTCAAGCAAATCGTTTAAAACTTAGATTTAAAAACAGCGAAGGTAAAAATGAATTAGCACATACCTTAAACGGAAGTGCATTAGCGCTTCCAAGAGTATTAGCTGGAATACTAGAAAATTACCAAACCAAAGATGGTATTGTAATTCCAGATGTTTTGCAACCGTATACGGGCTTTAAAATTATAGATTAAAAACCTTTGGAGTATTTATTATTATTGAAAAATAAATATTTGATATATACTAAATTTAGAAATTAAAGAGGGTAGTTTTATGCCTTTTTATATTTTTATCGACGAAATACACAATAAATAGGTTGTTTGACGTTTTTATGGCGTATTATTTTGATTTAAGGAAAATAATACGCAAATTCGCTTAACCAAAAATATCAAATCTACCTAACCATGAAAAATATTAAAAGACTACTCTTGTTAATAGCCTTAATTTTTTTCGCCAGTAAAGTGTTGTCTTCTGATTTTGAGTTAATCAAATCCGAAGATAAAACTATAACTGTTGCGAGAAAGTAAAGGGGTTTACACCACAGCAGATTTAATTTAATTTCATAAAGTTTTATAGATTTAATGTTATAGTCTTCTTGTTAGCGCAAGAATTAAGACTGTCCCCAATCGAGTTTTAATAACTTAGTTAATAGAACATTCATTTTGGTTGGTAGTGCCCGAATTTTATTCGGGCACTTTTGATTTAAAGGGGTTTACTCTATAATACATAATGGTATAAGCAAGAACGATGCCATTCTATAATTTGTATTAAAATTTTAATACCCATACAAATTCATTTGTGCGCTTTCGGTACTCGATATTTAAAATAATCTCCATACATTTCCTATATTTACGCCATGAGACTCTTATATATCTTATGCTTTCTTATATCGACTTCGGTTTTTTCGCAAAGGGATATCCTTGCAAAAGAATATTTTAAAAATAGTGAATTCGAAAAAGCACTATTAGAGTACAAAAAGCTATTGTCTAAGTCCCCTTCAAATATTAATTATATAAATCAAATTATTAGTACTCACCAGCAGCTAGAGCAGTATGACGAGGCTGAGACGTTTTTAACAACGCTAATGCAGCGTATAAATTATCCTGTTTTTTTTGTGGAATTGGGGTATAACCATCAACTTAAAAATAATAAGGAGCTAGCAGATACTAATTACCAAAAAGCTATTGCTAGTATAGACGAAAGACCAACTCATGTATATTCTGTAGCACGAAGTTTTCAAAATCACTCACTTTTAGATGAAGCAGCAATATCCTATAAAAAAGCCATGCTGCTAAAACCAGATTTAAACTTTAATATCCAGCTAGCGCAAATTTATGGTGAACAAGGCAATGTTGAAAAAATGTTTCATAGTTATATCAACTATTTAGAGATTAATCCCGCGGTAGTTAATGATGTTAAGCGGGCTATTAACGATTTTATTACCGAAGATAGTGACAACGAAAACAATACTTTTTTTAGAAAATTATTATTAAAAAAGATTCAACAAGAACCTAATTTACTCTGGAATCAATTATTAAGTTGGCTATTCATTCAGCAAAAAGATTTTAAAAAAGCCTTTGCCCAAGAAAAAGCGATTTTTAATAGAAACCCCGAAAGCCTTTTAAGAATTGAAGAATTAGCAACAATGGCGGTTAATGAAGGTAAAACCGAACTGGCTAAAGCTATTTTTACGTATATTATTGAAACGGCTCAAGATTCTAAAACAATCTTAAATGCGCATAAAAACCTATTAAAACTAGAAATTAAAGACACTAAAAAAAGTGATTATGGTAACATAAAAACCAAATATTTGGAGTTATTAGAAACCTACGGAAATCAAACACAAACTCTAGATTTAAGAATCTCATATGCACATTTTTTAGCCTTTTACATGGACGAGACTAAAAACGCCATAACCTTTTTAGAAAATACGCTTGAACTACCACTTAATAGATTAGAAAAAGCAAAAGTAAAGTTGGAGTTGGGTGATATTTTAGTTTTAAAAGAACAATTTAACAAAGCCCTAATTTATTATTCCCAGATACAGCAAAGTTTGAAAAACAGTACCATTTCTCAAGAGGCTAGATATAAAGTAGCCAAAACAAGCTATTATAAAGGTGATTTTAAATGGGCAGAATCGCAGCTTAAAATATTAAAAGCATCGACATCACAACTTATAGCTAATGATGCTTTGGACTTAAAACTACTAATTTCAGATAACAAATACGAAGATTCGTTACAAACTGCTTTAAAACTATATGCCAAAGCCGATTTATTAGCCTTTCAAAATAAAAATGACCAAGCCATTACCCTATTAAGTAATATTTTAGGAGCCCACAAAACTGAGCCTATTATACCACAAGCACTATATAAACAAGCGCAATTGTTTGAATTAAAATCTCAGTTCTCTAAAGCCCAAATAAATTACGAAGCTATCATTGCCAACTACAAAGAAGGTATTTTAATTGATGATGCCTATTTTAATTTAGCTAAAATCTACGAAAAAGAGCTAGGTCAACCCGAAAAAGCAAAAACGCTATACGAACAAATTATCTTTAATCATGCCGATAGTATTTATTTTGTAGAAGCTCGAAAACGCTTTAGGGCATTGCGGGGAGATGCTATAAATTAATAACAATCGTTTTTTTACGACTACAAAGCCAACAAACATGTATATATACAACGTAACTGTTAATATAGAAGAGTCTATCCACCAAGAATGGTTAACTTGGATTAAAGCACATATTCCACAAGTATTAGGCACAGGAAAATTTGAAAAAGCAACACTAACAAAGGTTTTAGTTGAAGAAGATATGGGTGGCGTTACATATTCTATCCAATATAAATCTTACTCGCGCGAAGCTTTAGATGCGTATTATAGAGAAGATGCTGAAAAACTTAGAAGCGACGGCATGAAAAAATTTGCTGATAAAATGTTAGCTTTTAGAACAGAACTACAAATTATAGACGAGTATACCGTTAATTTTAAATAATCTACTTACAAAAAAAAGCAATCTTGTACATTGCAAGTAAAATTATTTTCGTTAGGCTATTTTTAATTAAACTTTGCACCTCAACTAGTTTGCAATCAAAACTTACTATCTTCGTGCATTACAAAATTTTCGTAATCTTATGCCTAAGCCTAGTATGTAAATAAACACGAAGGTCTCATGACAGTAAAAGCAAAAAAATTTCTAGGACAACATTTTTTAAATGATGAGTCCATTGCGCAGCAAATTGCAGATACGCTGTCTTTAAAAAACTATAAAAAAATCCTAGAAATAGGACCTGGCATGGGCGTGTTAACTAAGTATTTACTAAAAAAAGACATCACTACCTATGCTATAGAAATAGATACAGAATCTGTAGAATACCTACAAGCTAACTACCTAAATTTAGCTCCAAGAATTATAGAAAAAGATTTTTTAAGATACGATATTAACGAAGTTTTTAAAAACGAACCCTTTGCTATTATTGGTAATTTTCCGTACAACATTTCTACCCAAATTGTATTTAAAACCATAGAAATGCGTGATCAAATTCCAGAATTTGCTGGTATGTTTCAAAAAGAAGTTGCGCAACGTATTTGTTCGCAAGAAGGCAGTAAAGTTTATGGTATTTTATCTGTACTAACACAAGCGTTTTACGATGCCGAATATTTATTTACCGTACCGCCAAACGTATTTAATCCACCGCCAAAAGTAGATTCTGGAGTTTTAAGATTAACCAGAAAAAAAGATTATACATTAGCCTGCGACGAGAAATTGTTGTTTAAAGTTGTTAAAACAGCATTTCAACAACGTAGAAAAACACTCCGTAATAGTTTAAAAATATTCAATTTATCCGATAATTTAAAAGCAAATAGTATATTTGGCAAACGTCCAGAACAACTAAGTGTTAATGCTTTTATAGAGCTCACTGCACATATTGGAAAAGACCAAATGTAACAACTATTTCGAGTAATTTTGTTATTATAATATCCTATCGAGACGTTTTTATAAATGGAGGAAGAAAAAGAAAACATACAATTTCAACTCACAGACAAACTCATTGAGCAAGTAGAGCAGCTTATAGATCAACAAGACAATAAAGCGCTCAAAAAGCTATTAGATGGTTTTCACTACGCAGATATTGCCGAAATTCTAGATGAATTAAATCTAGACCAAGCCATGTATATCATTAAGTTACTAGGTTCTGAAACAACTTCAGATATCTTAACAGAGCTTGATGAAGATAATAGAGAAAAGGTTTTAAAAAATCTTTCGGCTAAAGAAATTGCTAATGAGATTGAAGAACTAGATACCGATGATGCCGCAGATATTATTTCTGAACTTCCAGAAGACCGACAACAAGACGTTATCTCTAAAATTGAAGATGAAGAACATAAAGCAGAAATCACCGAACTGCTATCTTATGATGATGATACTGCTGGTGGACTCATGGCCAAAGAACTTGTAAAGGTTTATGAAACCTGGACTGTTGCGGGGTGTCTTCGCAGAATTAGAAGTCAGGCCAAGGAGGTTACCCGAGTACATTCTGTTTATGTGGTAGACAAACAAGACAAACTTATTGGTCGCTTATCACTTAAAGATTTAATTGTAGCAAAAAGTGAGCAAAAAATAGCTGAAATTTATATCTCTAATGTAGATTTTGTAAATGTTACCGAAAATGCTGAAGATGTAGCCAAAATTATGGCCAAGTACGATTTAGAAGCTATTCCTGTTGTGGATGAAAACCAAATATTACTAGGAAGAATTACTATTGATGATATTGTAGATGTTTTAAAAGAAGAAGCCGATAAAGATTATCAATTAGCCGCTGGTATTACACAAGATGTAGAGGCAGATGATAGTATTATAGAATTAACTCGTGCCCGTTTACCATGGCTCTTCTTGGGCTTAGTTGGTGGCATTGGTGCCTTTTTAATTATGGAAGGCTTTCAAGATACGTTTAACAAATATGCCGTGCTCTTCTTTTTTACACCGCTAATTGCCGCTATGGCTGGTAATGTTGGTGTGCAATCTAGTGCTATTATTGTTCAAGGTTTGGCAAACGATGATGTAAAAGGGAGTATAAATAGTAGATTAATTAAAGAAATGTTACTGGCAGCCTTAAATGGCGTTATTCTTGCCATTTTTCTATTTCTGTTTGTTTGGATTACAAAAGGCGAAATAAATACGGCATTTGCAATTTCTGTGTCTCTTGTTGTTGTTATAATTATTGCTGGCCTTATTGGTACTTTTGTACCCCTATTTTTAAATAAACGCGGTATAGACCCAGCCATTGCTACAGGTCCATTTATTACTACTAGTAACGATATTTTTGGAATCCTTATTTACTTTTGGATTGCTAAATTAATACTAGGCATTTAATACTAAACGCGTTTAAACTTTTTTTAAGACGAGACACTTTCAAACCTCAGGACACCTTAACCATATATTTTTTAACAATATTAAACAGTTTATTTTTATCAATAGGTTTAGAGATAAAGCCATCAAAACCAGTTTCTTTAATTTTTTCAATTTCTTCAGGAAAAGAGTAAGCTGTATGCGCAATTATAGGAATTTTAATATTAAATTCTCTAATTTTAGAAAACGCACTGTGGCCATCTAAATAAGGCATTTTAATATCCATAAGTATAAGGTCTATCTCGTCGTTTTCTTTACAAATATCTACAGCTTCTTGGCCATTTTTAGCTCTAATTATTTGAAAGTTAAACTGTTTTAAGAGTTTAGAAATTAATAAATAATTTAGGTTATTATCTTCGGCAATAAGAATAATTTCCTCGTTACCAAGGTCTAATGGAATATGCTCATTTTTGGGTATATAGTTAGGAGTATGCTCATCAATTTTTAAAGGTACAGAAACTGCAAAGGTGGAGCCAACACCAACTTCAGATTTTAAAGTAATTTTGCCGCCAAGCATTTCGGCATAAGCTTTAGATATGGCAAGCCCTAAACCTAAGCCAGAGCTATTTGGGTCTGAGGAGTTAAAGTCAATTTTATTAAAACGCGTAAATATTTTGTCGTGTAAATTATCTGGAATACCTATGCCAGAATCTTTAATAAAAAAATCAATCATTTGGGTGTCTTTATTAATTTCGTAACCAAAAATCACGAAACCCTCATTGGTATACCTAACAGCGTTAACTAATAGGTTAGTTGCTATTTGATTAATTTTTATAACATCGGTAATAACATGCTTTGTAAGTAATGTTTTGGGTGGCATAAATTTAAAATCGATGTCCCTACTTTTATCCATGGTAGCTTTTATAGACTCAAAAGTGGCATAAAAAATTTTATGTAAATCAATACTAGAGTATTTGGGGGCTATAACGGCAGAATCAATTTTAGACATTTCAACCAAATGATCTATAATATCGACTAAGTGTTTTCCGCTTTGTTGTATAATCTTTAAGTATCTATGCCTTTCTTGTTCAGAAATATCTTGTTTTAGTGTAAGGTCCGAAAAACCCAAAATAGCATTCATGGGGGTTCTAATTTCGTGAGATAAATTCATAAGAAAAGCAGATTTTAATTTATCGCTTTCTTCAGCCTTTAGTTTTGTTCTTTCCAGCTCTGTTTTTTGATGGTGGTTTTGCTCAAATAATTTACCAATATATCTAAACTCGCCACGAGTATTTTTTAGGGCATTAATAGCATGCACATTTCCTTTTTCTAGAACTTCTTTAATAAGTTTTATAGGTTTTTTAGCCCATTTATTAGCAAAATACAGGAAAATTAAAATAGCACCTATAAAACCAAATAAAATGGTGCGTAATATCTTTTCTGTGGCTGTAAAATCTAGTTTAGATTGCCTTTTAAATAATAAAGATGCAATATTTTTATTATGTATGTTTTTAACATCAAAAACATAATGAATCTCATTTTTTTTAAGGGTTTCACGGCCTGTTATATACGATATTTGAGAACTGCTTACATTCTCTAGATTTACAAAATATTTGTCATCTAACAGTTTGGCCATAAACAAATAACCTTGGGGTTGGGTTTTGTTCTTAAAAGGGTCTTCGGAGGCATGTACTGTTGCGCCATGAACAATTAATATACCTTCATCTATTTTTACATAAAATTTTATGAGTTTATCTCTTTTAAGTTTGGTAAAAACGTCTTTGGGTATAAACTCTTTAGAGCTAATTTTAGTGGTAGAAACTTTGGTAACAAACTCCTCGTCCATAGAATAGGCATCTAAATAGTCTACTTTATAAGTGTCTACTAAGTAGGCGAGCGAATTATCAAACCATCTAACATCTTTATTTTTAATAAAATCTACAAGCTCATCCCAATACGTAATTTCATTAATAAGGTTGGTGTAGCTTTCGTTATTTAAACTCATTAAAGCATTAATCTCTCTTTCTAAAGCTTCAGAAGATGTAGAAAAAAATGCTTTTTTATGATTTATATTTTGATAATATAATGCAGAAAACAATAAAATAAAACCAGCAGAAACAACAGATAGCAGTAATACAACTTTAGAATATGTAGTAACTCTTAATTTCTTTTTAGCCGATCGGAAGGACATGGTTTACAATTTGTTTCCATAAATTTAAGTTAAAAAATCTTGTTAAATATAAATAAAGTGAGAATTTTACCTATAATTTAATTCTTTAAATCAGTTTGCTAAATGATTAAGCTATAAACAATAACAATAAATACAGTAGCTTTTACTATGTAATAGGTATTCTATTTTCTCAAAAATTCCTTAAATTCGCAACCTTATAAGAAAAGAGCGTAAATGAGCACTAAATTTCCTGAATATAAAGGACTTGACTTACCAAATGTAGCCAACCATATACTACAGTATTGGCAAGAAAACAACATCTTTGAAAAAAGTGTAACAACCCGTGAGGGCAATAAACCTTTTGTGTTTTTTGAAGGGCCTCCGTCTGCAAACGGATTACCTGGTGTACACCATGTTTTAGCACGTGCCATAAAAGATATTTTTCCACGCTATAAAACCATGAAAGGGTATCAAGTAAAGCGTAAAGCTGGCTGGGATACACATGGTTTGCCTATTGAGTTGGGTGTAGAAAAAGAATTAAACATCACTAAAGAAGACATTGGTAAAACTATTTCTGTTGAAGATTATAATGCAGCATGCCGCAAAGCAGTAATGCGTTATACGGATGTTTGGAACGACCTTACGCAAAAAATGGGTTACTGGGTAGATATGGATGATCCGTACATTACTTACGAGCCAAAATACATGGAAAGTGTTTGGTGGTTGTTAAAGGAGATTTATTCTAAAAAATTAATGTACAAAGGCTATACCATACAGCCTTATTCTCCAAAAGCAGGTACAGGTTTAAGCTCGCACGAGGTAAATCAACCAGGAGCATATCAAGATGTTACAGACACTACAGTTGTTGCTCAGTTTAAAGCATTAAACGAAACATTGCCAGATTTTTTACAAAACCAAGGCGATATTCATTTTATAGCTTGGACAACCACACCTTGGACATTACCCAGTAATACGGCATTAACTGTTGGTCCAAAAATTGATTATGTTTTAGTTGAAACTTACAACCAATACACCTTTAAATCCATACGTGTGATTTTGGCAAAACCGTTGGTTGGAAAACAATTTGGCGGTAAGTTGTTTAATCAAGTTGAAGAAAAATCAGGACTTCTAGAATATAAAGATGGCGATAAAAAAATTCCGTTTTATGTTGTAAAAGAATTTAAAGGAAAAGATTTAGTTGGTATTAAATACGAGCAACTTTTAAAATACGCCTTACCAAACGATAATCCAGAACATGCCTTTAGAGTTATTGCAGGAGATTTTGTAACCACCGAAGATGGTACAGGCATTGTACATACCGCACCAACTTTTGGAGCAGATGATGCACTAGTTGCTAAACAAGCATCACCCGAAATCCCACCATTATTGGTTAAAGATGAAAACGATAATCTAGTGCCACTTGTAGATTTACAAGGTCGTTTTAGACCAGAAATGAAAGAGTTTGGCGGCAAGTACGTAAAGAACGAATATTATAACGATGGCGAAGCACCAGAGCGTTCTATAGACGTGGAATTAGCCATTAAATTAAAAGAAGAAAATAAAGCCTTTAAGGTTGAAAAATATAAGCATAATTACCCACATTGCTGGCGTACAGATAAACCAATTCTTTATTACCCATTAGATTCTTGGTTTATTAAAGTAACCGATATAAAAGGTAGAATGCATGAGTTAAATACAAGTATTAATTGGAAACCAAAATCAACAGGAGAAGGACGTTTTGGTAACTGGTTAGCCAATGCAAACGATTGGAATTTATCACGCTCACGTTATTGGGGAATCCCTTTACCAATTTGGAGAACCGAAGATGGTAAAGAAGAAATTTGTATTGGTTCTGTTGAAGAGTTAAAAGCGGAAATGACAAAAGCAGTTTCGGCTGGTGTTTTAGCTGAAGACATTTTTGCAGATTTTGAAGTTGGAAATAACTCTGAAGAAAACTATGCCAAGCTAGATTTACACAAAAATATTGTTGATGGTATTGTGTTAGTGTCCTCAAACGGACAACCTATGCATCGCGAAGCAGATCTAATAGATGTGTGGTTCGATTCTGGTTCAATGCCTTATGCACAATGGCATTATCCTTTTGAGAATAAAGAGAAAATTGACGGTAATACATCATTTCCAGCAGATTTTATTGCAGAAGGTGTCGATCAAACGCGAGGTTGGTTTTACACGCTTCATGCTATCGGGACTATGGTTTTCGATTCTGTAGCGTATAAAAATGTAGTATCAAACGGATTGGTATTAGACAAAAACGGACAAAAAATGTCTAAACGTTTAGGCAATGCTGTAGATCCTTTTGAAACTTTAGGGACTTACGGAGCTGATGCCACACGTTGGTATATGATAAGTAATGCCAACCCTTGGGATAATTTAAAATTTGATTTAGAAGGTATTGAGGAGGTAAAGCGTAAGTTTTTTGGAACGCTTTACAATACATATTCCTTTTTTCAATTATATGCTAATCTTGATAATTTTAATTACAGCGAAACAGATATAGCATTAAACGAGCGACCAGAAATAGACCGATGGATACTTTCAGAATTACATACATTAATCCAAAAAGTAGACGATTATTATGCAGATTATGAGCCTACAAAAGCAGCGCGTGCTATCTCAGATTTTACACAAGATTATGTAAGTAACTGGTTTGTGCGTTTAAGTAGAAGACGTTTTTGGAAAGGCGATTACGGGCAAGATAAAATTTCGGCATACCAAACACTTTATACCTGTATGGCAACCATAGCCAAACTAGGTGCTCCTATAGCGCCATTTTTTATGGATAGGTTATATTTAGATTTAAATGCTGTTACTAAAAAAGAAGATTTTGAAAGTGTACACTTGTCTGAATTTCCAAAATTTGATAACAGTTTTGTTGATAAGTCTCTGGAAAGCAAGATGGAAAGCGCCCAATCAATCTGTTCTCTTGTATTATCATTAAGGGCAAAAGAGAAAATAAAAGTAAGGCAACCATTACAAAAAATAATGATTCCTATTGATAGTCAATCTCAAAAAAATGAAATTTTAGCAGTTTCAGACCTTATAAAATCAGAAGTTAATGTAAAAGAAGTTCAAGTTTTAGAAGATGCGTCCGATATTTTGGTAAAACAAATAAAACCCAACTTTAAAGTACTTGGTCCTCGTTTTGGTAAAGACATGAAAGCGGTAGCGCAACTCGTTAATAACTTTACATCTACAGATATAAAAGAGATTGAGCAAAATGGTATTTTAGATGTCGAAGTAAATGGTAAAACAATTACTTTAGAAAAAACAGACGTAGAGATAACATCTCAAGATATAGAAGGCTGGTTAGTAGCAAACGAAGGTGCATTAACCGTAGCTCTAGATGTTACCATTACGCACGATTTGAAAAAAGAGGGAATTGCTAGAGAATTAGTTAATAGAATACAAAATTTACGTAAAGATTCTGGTTTTGAGGTTATCGATAAAATTGATGTAACCTTTCAAAAAAACGAGCATATAGTTGATGCTGTTGAGGCTAATTTAGAATATATTAAGTCTGAAACACTAACAGAAGAATTACATATTATTGATAATTTAAAAGACGGTATAGAAATTGCTTTTGATGATGTAAATACCAAATTGTATATACAAAAACATTAATATTATGAGTACAGAAAATAACATAAGATTTTCAGATAATGACTTAGCAGAGTTTAAGACATTAATTCAAGAAAAAATAGAAAAGGCTAAACACGATTTAGAACTTATAAAAAGTGCGTACATGAATGATCTTAATAACGGTACAGACGATACGTCGCCTACTTTTAAAGCCTTTGATGAAGGCAGTGCGGTTATGAGTAAAGAGTCTAACTCACAATTGGCTATCCGTCAAGAAAAATTTATTCGCGATTTAAAAAACGCATTAATTAGAATAGAAAATAAGACGTATGGTATTTGTCGTGTAACTGGAAAACTAATAAACAAAGAACGTTTAAAATTAGTGCCACATGCTACATTAAGTATTGAGGCTAAAAACATGCAATAAATAATTTGTTTTAACAATATATTAAAAACGTCTCTACCCATTTAAATCTAGGTTGAGACGTTTTTTATATCAATTCTTATTTTAAATGAGAAATGGTATTATTTTAATGCCTACCCAAAAAAAGGAAACAACGTTCAAGATACTTAGTATAATATGTCGCTAAAGAAATCGATTATAATTATTGTTATCATTTTACTTATAGACCAGATTAGTAAAATATATATAAAAACCCACTTTGTTCTGCATGAAAATGTACCAGTTTTTAATTGGTTTAAAATCTACTTTATTGAAAACGACGGCATGGCCTGGGGAACAAAAATTAGCGATTTTGTAACGTTTATTTCAGATAGAACGGCCAAAGTAATTTTAACACTATTTCGGGTTTTAGCCATATTTGGAATTGGGTATTGGCTCCACATGGCAGTTAAAAAACAACATTCTAAAATTTTAATCCTAGCTATTGCCTTAATATTTTCTGGGGCTTTAGGTAATATTATAGATTCTGTATTTTATGGAGTTTTGTTTGATGATAGTATTAGCCAAGTCGCTACTTTTTTACCAGAAGCTGGTGGATACGATGCGCTGTTACATGGTCGGGTGGTAGATATGCTTTATTTTCCTTTATTTGAAATAGATTTACCACAATGGTTTCCAGGATATGGAGGTAAGCGTTTTAACTTTTTTGAGCCTGTATTTAATATAGCAGACATGGCTATAAGTACAGGCTTTATAATGCTTATTGTCTTTAATAAAAAAGCCTTTGCTAAATAGTATACAAATGTTATAATCGTTTAGTTAACCCTCAAAGAAGTATTGTTATAGTATAAGTTTGTCAAAAAATTATCCATTATGAAAATTAAAAATTTACTTATTTTACTTGTGTTTTTGTCGTTGAGTTATGCAAAAGTTATGGCTCAGAATACGTACGATATAGTTTTTCCTAATACAGAAAATGATAGAGATACAAATTGCCAACAATGCATACAAGCGTTTAGTAAAAAACCTAAAGAGGTAAAATTTTCTATAAAAAGAGAAGGGAATAATCTGTATTTTCAAATTAATGATAAAAAATGGTTTAATAACTTGTTTAAAGGCTCTGGTGATGGAATTGCTGTTGATGTTGTGGCAAAAAATCGTTTTGATTGTGAAATAGAATCTATTGAAAGTTCTCAGATAATGGGAAAACTTTTAAAGCCTATTTACGGATCAAAATTAAGAAATGGTTTAAAACCTTTTGGTGAAAATGGATTTAGGGTACATGTTGGTAGAATTTCTGATACAGACATTAATAAGGAATTGGAATACAATATCTTATTTTTAAACAATAAAAATTTATGTAATTATTACTTCATATACGATTTAAAGTCCTATCCATGGGATTTGCTAGATATGGGTGTATATCTGGATTCGTTAACTTATAATACAAAAAAAATTACTCCTGAAAGTCAAGAAGGTTTTGTAATAAGAAATAAAAAGTTGAGGTTTAAAATTCCTTTTAAAAAAAATAAATCAGAATACTCGCAAGAAGATATTAAACCTATATATGATTCACTGCGATTAACAGATTTTAATATAAAGACCATAAGAATTAAAGCTTATGCATCAATTGAAGGGAGTTTAAAACGTAATATAGTATTGCAAGAACAGCGTGCAAATAGTATAGTTGCTGCGTTACAATCATTTCAAAAACCAACCATAAGCACAGAAGTATCATCATCTGAAAATTGGGTAGAATTTCTAAATGATATTGAAGGTACAAAACATGAAAATTTAAAAACATTAACCAAAAGCGAAGTTAAGGCAAAACTTACAGGAGAACTGGCTAATGCCTTAGAACCTATTTTAAAACAGCATAGAAAAGCTGTTTTAGAAATGGAATTAGAAAAGAAGGATAAGTACAAAAATATGTCTGCCGATGTGTTGTTGGAAAAATTTAACACAGCTATAAGTTCCGAAAAGCTTAAAGAAGCTCTAGAAATACAGAATTCTATTTTTGAGAAACTTAAATCTAAAGAAATTTCTCCAGAGTTTTTAATAGGAATGGAAATACCAAAACAGGCCAAATTTGCGAAAATATTTAATAAAAATTCGGCCATTAGGTATATGCTAGATATAAGAAAATCTTTAATTGTTTATAATGAATTATTAGAGCTAGAAAAATTAGTTCCTAAAGATGCAGAGGTGAAATATAATATTATGTCTATTAAAATGAAATTATGGAGGCATAGGGCTTTAGAGATTAATGAGGCTAAACTAAAAAATCAAATAGCTGCTTTAAAAAATTATAAGATTGATAAGGCGCTTATTTTACGTATGATGGTTAATTTTCATATTATAAAAGCTGAAAATGCTATGTATAAAAGAGATTATGTAGCCAAGGATAAATCTGTAGCATTTATAAATAGTAATTATAAAAAAATAGACTTGTCTGACTATGATTATTTAAGTTTAGCACAGTTTTTTAGTTACTATGCGAATTTGGATATGGCTGTAGCGTTACTAGAAAATAAGTCAAGAACTATACATATTGATGAAGATCTTTTGTTTTATTATCTTAACCTTACGATTGTAAATAAAGAGCTTACCAAAGATTTAAATTACAGAACTATTTTGCTTAATGCGCTTAATTTAAATAAGGGGCGATTTTGTAAATTATTTAATGCTGTTGAGGATGGAGGTGTTACTTTTCAACTATTAAATGATGTTTATTTAAGAAAAACATACTGCGAAAGTTGTAAAAACTAAAAGGTATAAATTGACTTTGGGGTAACGCAATAATCTAGTTTAATATCATTGTTATTAATATCTGCGATTTGTGTTTCAGCTTCAAAAAAAGACACCCCTATTTTAATAGTTTCAGGTTTACACTTGGATAAAAAGCGGTCGTAAAAGCCTTTGCCGTAACCTATTCTGTTTCCAAGTTTGTCGAATGCTAAAAGCGGTACAAACACAACATCAACCTTGTTGTTAGAAATTTCTATACCGTCTACCGGTTCGGGAATATTATAGTTGTTTTTTTTAATTTTTGTACTATCCGTTAAAAGAAAATTAATCATCTCATGAGTCTTAAAATCACTTTTTGAGAGTAGTATATTTTTATCTTTTCCAGATAAAATATTTAAAATATAATCGGTGTTAATTTCTTTTTGCTCTTCTATAGACAGAAATATATGATAGAATGTATGTTGCCAAATAGGTAATTTTAAAAGCTTATTAGCAATGCTTAAACTTAGATCATCAACGTTATTTGGTGTTAATCTTTCACGAAGGTTTTTGTATGTTTTTCTGAGTTCGGATTTGGTCATTTTTACTTTTTTAATTGAACTCAATATTCAATTAAGAGCATCATTATTTATATAATAAAACCAAAGTGTTTTACTTAAGCACTTTTTTCAAAAATAGCTTTTAATTCATTAATTCTAATAGGTTTGATAAGGTAATCGGCAACACTATTTAAAGATTTTGCACGATTTATATCTATTGGGTTTATTGAAGAACTTACAACATAAAGCGTTATGGTTTTATTAAAGTTGTTTTTTATTTTAGTAAAACGTTCTAAAAATTGCCATCCATCCATAACAGGCATATTTAAATCTAAAAAAATAATTTCGGGAATACTACTTTCATCATTTATATTTTGCAATAAGGCTTCAAAATAATCTATACTTTCTTTACCGTCAGAAAAAATCATTAAATTTTTACATAATTTTTTAGTCTCAATAATTTTTTTAACCAAATTAACATAAACATTATCATCGTCTATGATACAGGCTAAATTTACTGATGGTAACTTCATATTTTGAGAGATTAAAATTGTATTTTAAATGTTGACCCTATATCAACATCACTATCTACAGATATGTGACCGTTGAGAGACTCTACTTGATTTTTTGTTATAAATAAACCTATACCAACAGCATCTTTGTTGTAATGGAAGGTTTTGTACATGCCAAAAAGTTTGTTTCCAAATTTTTGCATGTCTATACCCATACCATTGTCACTTACTTCTAGATACTTTTTGCCATCGGATACATAGGTTTTAATAGCAATTTCTGGTGACCTTTGTTTATGCTTATATTTTATTGCATTGGTTACCAAATTTAATAAAATACTTTCTAAATACGCAGGTAAATAGTTTAAATGTGATAATTGAGAAAAGTCTATGTTAAATTTAGTATCGCTTTCATGTATAATTCTACTAATAGATTTAATAACTCTGTCTAGAGTTTCACTAAATGAAACTTCAACCTTTTTATGATTGGTTTTTGTTTGTATGGTCACAATTTCGTTTAAATGTTCTATCGTAGAGTTTAAACTTTCTGAGATGTCTTTGATATTGCCTAACATTTCTAATTTCTCTTCAATCGAGTCCACGTCTTCAATAAAGTCTGTGATTAGAGTAAGATTGCTACTGTGTGATCTTAAGTTATGAGATACAATATGAGCAAAATTAAATAGTCTAGAATTTTGAGAGGCTATAATATCGGATGTCTTTTGAAGCGTTAAGATTTTAGATTTATCGTCGTCTATGTCTTGGAAAATACCACGAATTCCTATAATGTTTCTCTCGTTATCATAAACAGGTTTACCTATAGCTCTAACCCAAAACTTTCTTTTGTTTGCTGTTAGCATTATAATTTCGGTATCAAATGGAATACCTTCCATGCTGCATTGAATAAAACAATTTGATGCTAATTCTATATGCTCTTCTGCATAATACTTGTACGCTTTTTTTAAGGAAGGGAGATAATCTTCTGGGTATTCTAATATTTTTCTGGTTTGCTGATCCCAATAACTTTTTTGTTTTATAAAATCGATAAACCAACTGCCAGTATTAGTCATTTTTGCAAATTCTCTGTAATAAAAGTTGCTTTTTTTAACCTTTTCGTTAGTTCGAAACTTTTTTTCTTTAAAAAATAGAATTTTAGAATCGTCTTTTTGAGCTATTGCCTCTTTTTCATTGGTGTAGCAAAAGAATTCTTTAAGCTTACCGTCTTTACGAAGAATTTGTATATTTTGTTCAAAATGCGTGTGGTGCTTGATATAGCTAAAAAAGTTATCTCTAAATTCTTCTCTATAATCATCACCAATAAGTTTGTTTAAAAAAAAGCTGATGTTTACATCAATGTCGCTTTCATTATAACCTAGTTTTTTTAGAAATGCTGATGACCAATAGTTGGAGCCATCTTTATATTCCCAATATTCTGTATTTGAATCATTAATGATGTTTTGCAATAATCGATCTTCTGCCATACTATCTGAAATTACCATACGATATATTACAAATGTAATTGTATTTAAGCAGATAATCGAAAAAAAAAGCTTTTAATCGTTAAAACGCAAGCTTTTGTATGATTTTTTGTAGCTTAAAACTTATTTTTTATTCAGTATTAACCGATGTTAATATTGTAAATACATATAGATATAACTAATTTTATTTGAAATCATGACAATTTTTAAGATAAGAGCTACTACTATTTTAGCTTGGTTGTTATGTGAAATAGAGCGTCACCTTGATAAACAATTGGAGATTGATTAACGTTTATAATGTAACCCAAATTAGGTGCTTTAACAATGTAATTAAATTTACCATAGGGGTCTGTAATATTTCCTAGATGATCTCCTTTTTCTACATAAGAGCCAATAGCTATAGATGCTTTAAACATGCCAGAAAACTTAGCGCGCAACCACTTACTATCGTTAATAAAAACACAATCTTTTTTTGGTTTTGATGATTTAAAGGTTGTTTTTAACATGCCTAAGTGTTTTAAAATCCGTTTACAACCGTTTACTCCAGTATTAGTAACGATATCATCTATATGAAAAGATTTTCCGCCCTCAAAAAGTAATAGAGGCTTCTTTAGTTTGTAGCAAGTTGATCTAAAAGATTTAGATAAGTTTGAAGAATATAACACAAATGGTGCTCCAAAAACCTTAGCTAAATCATTAAGGTTTTCATTATCTTTAGAATATCTTAGTTGTGGTGCATTAAACCTACCAGATCCACCTGTATGAAAGTCTACAATTAAATCTACATGAGGAATAACGCCTTCTATAAGTTTGTATGCAACCCTGCCGGCTAACGAACCTAATGGACTCCCAGGGAATACTCTATTAAGATCCCTGCCATCTGGAAATTCACGTTTTAAATTTATAAAACCAAAAACATTAATTACAGGCATACATATAATGGTTCCACATTTGGGTTTATTTATATCTTTGGCTATAAGCTGTCTTACAATTTCAACACCATTAACCTCATCGCCATGTATACCAGCAGTAAATAAAACAATTGGTCCAGGCTTTTTAGAGCGTTCAATAATAACGGGTACATTTACAGGTGTAGATGTATGCAGGTTTGCAACGTCAAAGTTAACCTCTTTGCTTTCACCTGGTTTAATTTGTTCTCCAAATATTGTTAATATGTTATCTTTAGTGTTTGGCATTTATCTTGTGCTTTTTTTCAATAAAACTTATAATAGCTTTGGCTATATTTCTTCCTGTAGCGGTCTCTATACCCTCAAGTCCAGGGGTAGAGTTTACTTCTAGTAATAAGGGACCTCTTGAGGATTGAAGCATGTCTACACCGCATACTGGGAGTTTAAGTGCTGCTGATGCATTCATAGCTAATTTTAATTCATCATGATTAAGTTTAACAATATTAGCGGTACCGCCACGATGCAAGTTAGAACGAAATTCGCCTTCTTTACCTTGGCGCTTCATGGCGCCAACAACTTGTCCGTCTACAATTAATGCCCGTAAATCTGCACCACCTGCTTCTTTTATGTATTCTTGTACAATAACTCGTGCTTGTAGGCCATTAAAGGCTTCCAATACAGATTCTGCAGCATTTTTTGTTTCTGCTAAAACAACGCCTAGACCTTGTGTACCCTCTAATAATTTGATAATTACGGGTGTGCCGCCAACATGTTCTATAACTTCTTCAACATCTCTAGAATAATTAGTAAATACTGTTTTTGGCATTCCAATACCAGCTTTACTTAAGCGTTGTAAGCTTCTTAGTTTATCTCTAGAACGTTGTATAGCATCAGAGGTTACAATGGTAAAAACACCCATCATTTCAAACTGCCTTACTACTGCACAACCATAAAAAGTTACTGAAGACCCTATTCTGGGTATAATAGCATCAACATAGTCTAAATATCTATCTTTATAGTAAATAGTTGGTTTTTCTTTTTCTATAATAATATCGCATTTAAGCGGGTCAATAACTTCAATTTTATGACCTTTTCTTTCACCTTCTTCAATAAGGCGCTCTGTAGAGTATAATTGCGAATTTCTTGATAAAATTACTATGTTCATGATGCTTTTAAATTAAATGATGCATGTTCTATATCTACATCAACTATAAATTTTCGTTTTAAAAACGGTCTTCCAATAAGTACTGGAAACCTCATGTCGGACCTAGTGCTTAAAGTTAAGTTGATTTTATAAGTTTTACTAAAAAATATAACCTCAGATTTTACTTTGTATCGGTTTTCTTTATAGCCATTACTACTTTTTATATTTGTTCGCCAAAATGTATCAAAATACAATCTTTAGTTTATCCAAAGTTTTTATGTATACCGCTGTTAAAGATACATCTTAAGTGTTGGTCTTCTTCTATAGTTTTAGAACAATGAATGGCAGATGTGTAAGCACCAGCATCAATTTTTACATCAATATTAAATAAGCCTAGTTTGGGAAATCAACAATATCAATACGTCCAACAATTTTTTTATCCATCGTTTATGTTTGATAAAAGCTAGCAATTTAGGAAAAATGATAAATAGAAATAATAATAATCTTCAAATTTTAAAAATTAGTTTAAGTCTTGCTATTTTAACAAAATTTAGGAGCCAAAACAGCATATCGCATAGGTGTAATTCGAGTTAAATAATTACCTTTGAAAAGATGGATGCCCCTAATTTAGATATACAATTAAAGACATTGCCAAGCCAGCCTGGAGTATATCAATACTATGATAAGGATGGCACAATTATATATGTAGGTAAGGCTAAAAATTTAAAAAAAAGGGTGTCGTCTTATTTTACAAAAACCCATGATAATGGAAAAACAAGGGTGCTTGTAAAAAAAATTGCTAATATAAAGCATATCGTTGTAGATACAGAAACCGATGCGCTTTTACTAGAAAACAACCTTATTAAAAAGTATCAACCACGGTATAATGTATTGCTAAAAGACGATAAGTCATACCCGTGGATTTGTATAAAAAATGAGCGTTACCCTCGTGTATTTTCTACCCGCCGAGTTTTTAAAGATGGTAGCGAATATTTTGGGCCTTACACGAGTGGAAAAACGGTTAAAACGCTTTTAGATTTGATAAAAGGATTATACAGTTTACGAACTTGTAATTATCATTTATCGAAAGAAAAAATAGAAGCAGAAAAATACAAAGTATGTTTAGAATACCATTTAGGAAATTGTAAAGGTGCTTGTGAAGGATTAGAAACCGAAATAGAATACAACGAAAGTATTAAGGCTATTAAAGAAATTTTAAAAGGAAATTTTAAAGATTCTTTGTTGCAATTTAAAATGCAAATGAAGCACTATGCCGAGGAGATGCGTTTTGAAGAGGCACAGAAAATTAAAGAGAAAATAGAAGTATTAGAGAATTACCAGGCCAAATCAACCATTGTAAACCCTAAAATAAGTAATGTTGATGTGTTTTCTATAATGAGCGACGAAAGTTATGGTTATGTTAATTTTTTACAATTGTCATACGGTTCTATCATTCGTTCGCATACCTTAGAAATAAAAAAGAAGCTAGATGAAACAGATAAAACGCTTTTAGAGCTAGCTATTACAGAGATTAGGCAGCGTTTTAATTCTAATTATAAAGAAATTTATGTGCCTTTTAAAGTAGATTTGGGCGAAAATATTAAAGTAACCATTCCTAAATTGGGCGATAAAAAGCAGATTTTAGATTTATCGCTTAGAAACGCTAAATACTTTAGGATGGAACGTTTTAAGCAAATAAAAATTGTGGACCCCGATAGGCATGTTAATAGAATAATGGCGCAAATGAAAGCTGATTTAAGACTTTCTGAAGAGCCAAGACATATAGAGTGTTTCGATAATTCTAATATACAAGGCACGCATCCAGTGGCGGCATGTGTGGTTTTTAAAAATGGAAAGCCGAGTAAAAAAGAGTACCGTAATTTTAATATAAAAACGGTTGAGGGACCTGATGATTTTGCGTCTATGGAAGAAGTAGTTTACAGACGCTATAAACGGTTGTTAGAAGAAGAGCAACCATTACCTCAACTTATTATTATTGATGGTGGTAAAGGGCAATTATCGTCTGCTTTAAAAAGTTTAGATGCTTTAAATTTAAGAGGGAAAATAGCCATAGTAGGTATAGCCAAACGTTTGGAAGAATTGTTTTATCCCAATGACCCCATTCCGTTATATTTAGATAAGCGAAGCGAAACTCTAAAAATTATCCAACAATTGCGAAACGAAGCCCATCGTTTTGGTATAGAGCATCACAGAAATAAGCGTAGTAAAACGGCATTAAATACAGAGCTTGAGACTATAACTGGCGTTGGTGAAAAAACAGTTGTAGAATTGCTAAGGCATTTTAAATCTGCTAAACGCGTAGCTAATGCTAAATTAGATGAGTTAGAGGCCGTAGTAGGGGTTTCTAGAGCAGAAAAAGTATATAATTTTTATCATGAAAGTTAATTTTAATCCTAGTTTTTAAACGACTAAAGCACAACAATAAATTTGAATTATAAAACCATCATAGTCATTTTGTTTTTTTTAGTGTTTATTTCTGCGAAAGCGCAAAATAAACCCGAAAAAAGAATACCAAAAGTAGGCTTGGTGCTTAGTGGTGGTGGTGCAAAAGGACTAGCGCATATTGGTGTTTTAAAAATTATTGATAGCTTAGGGGTAAATATTGATTATGTTGCAGGCACAAGTATGGGTGCTATAATTGGCGGATTGTATGCTTCTGGCTATTCTGGTAAACAATTAGATTCAATTTTTGCAGAAGTAGATTTTGATAATATTATAAGCGATGTATTGCCAAGGTCTTCAATGACTTTTAATGAGCGTGATAATATAGAAAAGTACGCTGTTAAATTACCTTTCAATAAATTTAAGGTTAAGTTGCCATCTGCGCTTTCCAGAGGGCATAATACCTATAGTATGCTTCAAAGGTTAACCATGCATGTTAATGAGGTAGACGATTTTAACAAACTACCTATTCCGTTTTTTTGTATAGCTACTAATGTAGAGACCGGAGCACAAGTTATATTAGATAAAGGTAATTTAACACAATCTGTTATGGCTAGTGGAGCATTACCATCATTATTTCAGCCTGTAATTATAAATAATAACGTTTTAATTGATGGCGGTGTCGTTAATAATTACCCCATAGATGAGTTAAAAACAAAACATGTAGATATTGTTATAGGTGTCGATGTACAAGATACTTTAGTAACTCGAAAAGAGTTAACATCTGCTCCCGATGTGTTGATGCAAATTAATAATTTTAAAACTATTAGGGCTATGAAAACAAAGGTTGTAAAAACCGATGTTTACATAAAGCCAGATATAAAAGATTATAGTGTAGTGTCTTTTGATAAAGGAAAAAAAATTATAAAAGCAGGAGAATATGCGGCGTTATCTAAGCTGAATATCTTTAGACAATTAGCTTCAAGACAAGCTAAAAACACAAAAATAATAAGACCCAAACCTATTGATAGCATCATAATTAATGATATTGCTGTAAAAGGAAATGAAAAGTATACAAGAGCTTTTATTTTAGGGAAGTTAAAACTTAAAGGTCAAGAAAAGATTAGTTATAAAGATTTTAATACAGGTATTAATAATTTAGTAGCAACTAATAATTTTGACTCTTTTGAGTATGAATTAAAAAATAGTAAAGATAAAGAAGGGTATAATCTTAATGCCACTATAAAAGAAACTAAAGTTAATACCTTTTTAAAGTTAGGCTTGCATTATGATGATTTGTACAAAAGTGCAGCTTTGATTAACATGACTAGAAAAGCGTTATTATTTAAAAATGACTTTATTTCATTTGATGCTATTTTGGGAGATAATATTAGGTACAATTTCGAATATTTAATAGATAAAGGTTTTTATTGGAGTATAGGTTTAAGGTCTAGATATAATCAATTTAATAAAAACATAAGTGCAGAATTGTTGTTAAACGATTTTCAAATAGCTAATACTGGTGTAAACAAGATTGATGTGAAATTAGAAGACCAAACCAATCAATTTTATTTACAAACACTATTTAGAAGAGATTTTTCATTGAGTTTAGGCATAGAGCATAAACGTTTAGAAATTGATTCAGAAACGCTATCCACTGAGAATTCTGATGAAGCCTTTCAATTTGAAAATACAGATTTTTTAAGTCTCTTCGCAAATTTAAATTTAGATACTTACGATAATAAATATTTTCCTAAAAGAGGGGTGTACTTTAATGGCGATGCGCATTTTTATTTCTCTGGATCTCAATTTGCTGAGAATTTTGATAATTTCTCAATTGTAAAAGGCGATTTAGGGTATGCGTTTAGTGTTTCAGATAAATTGGCATTTAACGCCCAAGCCCATGGAGGTTTTAAACTAGGTGATAATTCTATAAATACTCTAGATTTTGCTTTAGGTGGTTACGGTAATAATCTTATAAATAATTTTGTGCCATTTGTGGGGTATGATTTTATATCGCTTATTGGTAATAGTTATGTAAAGGCTTCTTTTATGGCAGATTATGAGATTTTTAAAAATCAACATATCACTGCCGAAGCTAACTGGGCAAATATTGATAACGATATTTTTGAATCTGGAGAGTGGTTTACTCTTCCCGATTACAGAGGGTATGCTTTGGGGTATGGTATTGATACGTTTTTAGGCCCTGTTCAAGCCAAATTTAGTTATTCACCTGAGCAAAAAAAGAGCGTTTGGTTTTTTAATATAGGATTTTGGTTCTAATTAAATTAATAGATTAAGCTAATGTATTAATCTTAAATAAAGTCATAAATTTTTCCGATATTTGTATAATTATGAAACCTTTTTGGGAAAATTTATTAATATTTCTACATTACCTCATCAAGAGAAATCCTGAGTGAGCATACTTTATTGTATCTTTATATAGTATTTAATTTCAGTTTATTATACCCTTAAATATATTAGCTTCATTCAGTAAAAGCCTAGTTTTCGGGTTAATCTTTTAACATTAAAGTTATGCCTTTTTATCATAAGTTAGGAAACATTCCGCCAAAGCGACATACTCAGTTTAGAAAACCAGATGGTACGTTGTATTCCGAACAATTGTTTGGAACCATTGGTTTTGATGGTATGTCAACAAATAGTTACCACGAGCAACGTCCAACACAAGTAAAAGAAATAAAAAAACAGTATAGTGTTGCGCCAAAAATAGCTAAAGCTAATAATATACAATCTTACCGTTTAAAAGGTTTTCAAGTAAAACCAGAACAGGATTTTTTAGAAAGCCGAAAAACAATTTTAATAAATAGCGATTGCGCTATTATTTTAGCCGCACCAAAACAATCTACCCAAGATTATTTTTATAAAAACACAGATGCCGATGAGCTTATTTTTGTTCATAAAGGTTCAGGAAAACTAAGAACACATTTAGGGAATCTTGATTTTAAATACGGCGATTACTTAATAATACCAAGAGGTATTATTTATAAAATAGATTTTGATACGGAAGATAATCGTCTCTTTATTGTGGAGTCTCGCAGGCCAATTTACACGCCAAAACGTTATAGAAACTGGTTTGGTCAATTGCTAGAACACTCACCCTTTTGTGAGCGTGATATTCGTAGGCCATACGAACTAGAAACAAATAACGAGTCAGGAGATTTTTTAATCAAAGTAAAAAAACAAGACGATATTATAGAAATGGTATATGCATCACACCCATTTGATGTGGTTGGGTACGATGGTTATAATTACCCCTATGCGTTTTCAATACACGATTTTGAGCCCATAACAGGGCGTATTCATCAACCACCACCAGTGCATCAAACATTCGAAACCGATGCCTTTGTTGTATGTAGTTTTGTGCCTCGACTTTACGATTACCACCCAAAATCCATTCCTGCACCCTATAACCATAGTAATATAGATAGCGATGAGGTGTTGTATTATGTAGATGGTGATTTTATGAGTAGAAACGATGTTGATGCTGGGCATATTTCATTACACCCAGCAGGTATTCCACATGGGCCGCATCCAGGAGCTGCAGAGCGTAGTATTGGAAAAACAAAAACCGATGAACTCGCCGTTATGGTAGATACCTTCAAGCCTTTAATGGTTACCGTTGACGCTATGGAGATTGCAGACAATAGTTATTATAAATCATGGCTAGAATAAATATTATTTGAAGCTATTTCCTGCTTTCCGTTGTATCTTTTTTGAAGAAAAATCAAAAAAGGATGTCACTTCAATCAGGGCTAAGCGTATTAACTAACATACATTAAATCGATTAAGTTTCTCTATTTACAGGGGAGATGAATTTAGAAAAATAGATGAGTCAAAACAAATTACCAGCAGATCCATTAGCATTAATTTTAGCGATTATAGCATTAGTAATTACATTAGCAGCATGCTGTTGTTACGGTATTTTTGCAATTATACCTTTAATAATAAGTATTATAGGTTTAGTTTCTGCTAATAGAAGTTTAAGAGCTTATGCAAATAATCCCGAAGTATACTCACTTGGTACTAGAAGTAATGTATATACCTCTAAAATTTTAAATATTATAGCTATTGTATTTAGCGGGATTATGTTTTTGTGGGGATTAGCAGTTGTTATTATTTATGGAAGTATCATCTCATTAGGTGCTTTAAATGCATTTGACGAATTTAAAAATGCTAAAAGCCATCAGCAAGATAATGATACCATATTTAATGATTCAGAAGATTTTAATAAAACAGAAAACGATTCTATAATACTAGATTCGTTTGATTTACAAATAGAAAATATTAAAAATAGTAACTAAGTATTCAAACACTGCCAGTTTTGAATCTCTCCTAGAATACTAAACTAAGTTTATGTATTACGGAGATTAAGAAAGGCTTTTATTATGAGTAAAGACATAAAATCAGTAAACTACGGTTTAGAAAAAATATTTGAAGGCGCACAAGATTTCTTACCGCTTTTAGGAACAGATTATGTAGAGTTCTATGTAGGCAATGCAAAACAATCGGCACATTTTTATAAAACAGCATTTGGGTTTCAATCGTATGCCTATAAGGGATTGGAAACAGGTTCAAAAGATTCGGTGAGTTATGTATTAAAACAAGATAAAATTAGATTAGTATTAACAACGCCATTACATAGTAAATCACCAATAAATAATCATATTGTAAAACATGGCGATGGTGTTAAAGTTGTAGCTTTATGGGTAGAAGATGCTAGAAAAGCATATGAAGAAACAACTAGTAGAGGTGCAAAATCTTATATGGAGCCTGTTGTAGAAAAGGATGAACATGGCGAAGTTGTTAGAGCAGGAATATATACGTATGGAGAAACGGTACACATGTTTGTGGAACGTAAAAACTATAACGGTACTTTTTTACCAGGATTCCGTGAGTGGAAATCAGATTATAATCCAGAATCTGTTGGTTTAAAGTATATAGATCATATGGTAGGTAATGTAGGTTGGGGACAAATGGATACTTGGGTAAAATGGTACGAAGATGTTATGGGATTTGAGAATTTTTTATCTTTTGATGATAAGCAAATCCATACTGAATATTCAGCGTTAATGAGTAAAGTCATGAGCAATGGTAATGGTCGTATAAAATTTCCAATTAACGAACCTGCAAAAGGTAAAAAACGTTCGCAAATAGAAGAATATCTAGATTTTTACGAAGGTGCAGGCGTACAGCATATAGCAGTAGCAACAGATGATATTATCAGTGCAGTAAGTCAATTAAAATCTAGAGGTGTAGAGTTTCTATCAACACCACCAGAGGCATATTATAGAGCTGTACCAGAGCGTTTACAAACGCATAACCATGAGTTAAGAGAAGATATAGAAACTTTAAAAGGCTTAGGCATCATGATTGATGCCGACGAAGAAGGTTACCTGCTTCAAATTTTCACAAAACCAGTAGAAGATAGACCGACCTTGTTTTTTGAGATTATTCAGCGTATGGGAGCTAAAGGTTTTGGAGCAGGTAATTTTAAAGCACTTTTTGAGTCTATAGAGCGAGAACAGGCTAGTAGAGGTACGCTTTAAAGTAAATATTTAGTAAATTTTATTTTAGACTTGACAAGTTTTAAAACCTGTCAAGTCTTCTATATTTTTATAAATTTAATTGTTTGTTTACTGTTTTTAGAAGATACTATCAAAAAGTAAATACCAGAATGTAAATGTCTAAGATTGATAGTGTTTTTAATATTAAGGTCTTTAATATTATAACTGTTTAATTTTATCCCTTTTATATCAAAGAGGCTTAACTTTAAATTTGTATTTTTAGTATTAGAATTAATATGTAATATGTCTTTAAGAGGGTTGGGATATATATGAAAACGGTTAGTATCAAGATCTGATACACTAAGGCTTATAGACTCAGGGATGTTAGTCATAAACCATTCCATATCACTAGCAGTACCAAATTGCCAATTAAATTTTCTTGCCGGTTGTAATCTGTATTTGGGTCTTTCAGGAGCTGTTCTTGTCCATGCTTCTATAGTATACTTAGAAGTTGCAAACATATTATTTATTTGAGTCGTAATCTCAGATGAGTCTAGTCCTAGTTTCTTTTGTGCCCAAAATGTTCTTGCTAATAGAGCTGCAACATCAGGAGCGTGTTGGCTATCATCCCATGGTTTCCAATAAATATCATTTCTTTCAAATTTTTTGTCTGTTTGTCCACTAAATAGATAATAAGGTTGGATTTTACCATCAATATTAGGGTGAACGTCTGTTACCTCGTAAATACAGTGTTTTGCGACATTTTCTCCAAGATTAACTAAAAATTCAAGAGCTTTCCTATCTTCAGAATGCAAATAATATCTCCAAATAGCATCTGACAATAAAGCGCTAAGCCAAGGAGAAATAATAGGTTGTCTATAACCATTGATGTCTTCTCCAGTGCCAGGGTCGTTAGCACCTTCGTGAGGTCCCATAGGGTGTAATAGACCTCCTTCTGGTAAATATCCATTCACAGGATTTTTTGCTCTATCAAAGGCATGGGCAGCTCTTTCGTTAACTTGATTTTTATAAATAGCATCGCCTGTAGTTTCAAAAGCAGACAATGCACCTAGTAGCCAGTATGTAAAATGCCTTTCAGTCCAAAAGCTATAACCATCTTCAAGTTTTAAGTTTTCTCTAGTTGCAAATTCTGCAACATCAATAATTTTATCTTCGAGATCAGTGTCTCCTGTCATCATAATATCAATAAGCATTGAGCCTCCAAAACTATATTTGAGGTCATCAATAAAATTAGGATTCTCTAAAGTAAATCTTCCTCTATCATCTAGAAATTTCGAATAAAACTGCGTAGCTTTGTGGGCGGATTTTAACCATTTTAATTCACCGGTTTTAAAATATAAATTCCATAAGCATCCAGCACGGTCAAATAGCCATGGAGCTCTTTCTAAAACGTTAACTTTATATTGTTCCTGTACAGTATTAGCTACATCATTTACTGCAGAAGCTCCGAAGTTAATCATAGCGTCATGATGCCATTGGTACTCAGTGGAGACTTGATTTACAGGAACAAATTTTGTCCTAATTACGCACTTACTCAACCAATCTGGAGGAAATGTTGCAAAAACAGGAGGTTCTTTAATTTCGATATATTTGGGATTATTGATATCGTCCAAATATTCGTCTTCAGCATCTTGAACAGTAACCCAATTATCTTTTACGTTGCCCTGAGTACCAAGTTCCAATGTGCGATTTAATCCATATTTTACTTTCAAATTTAGGGGATTCAAAGACGTAAAAACCACATTGAAATATAATAATGCAGAACGAACACCGCCTACATTTGTGTCATTTGATAATGAATACCATCTAAGGGTTTCTTTTGCATAAGAGGCTATCTCATTATCAAGATTATCTGTAATGATAATTTGAGAAATACTGTTTACTGTATTTCTTGGAAAAGGAACACCTATAGAAACTAATTGATTACTGCCACTAGTTATTGTTTGTCCAGGATGTAAAGTTATTGGTATTTCACCCGTATTGGGTAAATTTTCATATAGGGCTTGGCTATTTGTATTTAAGGTGATAAGGAAAAGTAATAATAATAAGCGTTGTTTCATGATAAAGGGAGAGTTCATGATTAATAATTAGTTTGAATCATATTATTATACGACATGAGCCTTTAAATTTAGTGTTATTAATACATTGTTTAACATTTATTTAACATAATAGTTTGGTTTTTAAAGACCTTATTTTCAGTAAATAAGATGGGTGTTAAATGAATTATCAGTAAAAAACAAGGATTTGTTTTTTACTGATAATTCAAATTTTAAAAAACTAACACAACTATAACACATGAAACAACAGAGAATACAATTAAATTTTTATTTTTGGAACAGTAATTGTAATTCTTGTCTTATAACAATAAATGTTATATAGATTTAGTTACATTATTAACGACCCAGAACAAGATGAAAAAAATACTACTCATACTAGCAATTATAATATCAGCGCAAACGTCTTTTGCTCAAAAAGAAGCAGCGTTTGGAGATGGCGAATGGTTTAAATTTAAAATGAGCTATAGTAATTGGCTTAAGGCCGGTAATGCTACGCTTACCGTTAAGGACACAAAATTAAATGGTAAAGACGTATACCACGTTTTAGGTAAGGGCTGGACAACAGGTATGATAAAATGGTTTTTTAAAGTAAAAGATAGGTATGAAAGTTATTTTGATAAAACGACAATTATGCCTTATAAATTTATTAGAAATATAGATGAAGGTGGGCATACAAAAAACTTAGAGATTGATTTTGACCAAAAAAACAATAAAGCATTTGTAAACGACAAAAAACATAAAACAAAGAAAACTATAGAAACCAAACCTAATATCCAAGATATGGTATCTACATTCTATTATTTGCGTAATAATTTAGATACCGATAATTTAAAAGTTGGTGATGAGGTGAAAATAGATATGTTTTTTGATGAAGAAAATTATGGTTTTAAACTAAAATATTTAGGAGAAGAAACTATAAGCACAGATTTTGGAGATATAGATGCATTAAAATTTAGACCATATGTTATGGCTGGACGTGTTTTTAAAGAAGAAGAAAGTTTAACTCTATGGGTCTCAAAAGACAAAAATAAATTACCTTTACGCATTAAAGCAGATTTAGCTGTTGGTTCGCTACGTGCAGACTTAGAAGCTTTTAAAGGGTTAAAACATCCTTTTAAAATAGTTGTTAAAAATTAAGAAATTTGAATTCCGACATAACTAAAAAACTCAAAGAAAAATACGAAGGCATAGACCAAGATGTTAATGTGCATTTAGAAGGTTTATTACACAGTAAACCCATTAATTATTGGGATTATATCCAAACAGATGCCTTGTTAAATCTTCAAATACAGCGTACTGTTTTTCCAGATGAGATGGTATTTATTATGTATCATCAAATCAATGAATTGTTGTTTAAAATGATACTTGGTGAAATAGAACAAGTAGCAAAAAATAATGATATTGATGCTGCTTTTTTTACATCTAAATTAATGCGTATTAGCCGTTATTTTGATATGCTTACATCTTCATTTACAATCATGAAAGATGGTATGGATGTCGATCAATATAATAAATTTAGAAAAACTTTAACACCAGCTAGCGGATTTCAAAGTGCGCAGTATAGAAAGATTGAGTTTGCCTCAACAGAGCTTATAAATCTTATAGATAAAAGGTTTAGAGATACTATTGATAGAGATTCGTCTTACGAGCATGCATTCGAACATTTATATTGGCAAGCTGCAGGAAAGGATTATAAAACAGGTAAAAAAACGCACACGTTATCAGCTTTTGAAGCACGTTATAAAGATGAGTTTATTAGATTTACAAAATTTTATCAAAATAATAATTTGTGGTCAAAATTTAAGTCATTACCAGAGCAAGCTCAAGCTAATAAAGATTTAATGAATGCTATGCGCCATTATGATTATACGGTAAATGTAAAATGGGTTATGGCACATTATAATACGGCTAATCATTATCTTAATATTGGTGGAAAAACAGCCGAAGCCACAGGAGGAAGCGAATGGGTGAAATATATGCATCCAAAGTATCAAAAACGAATATTTTTTCCACATTTATGGACAGAAAAAGAAATACAAGATTGGGGAATAGGTATTTAGTTTTTCTAATATTTTTGACATCTTTCTTTTGCTGTAAGGAAGTTCCAGAGCCAGTAATTCAACAAGAATTAGACGTAATTGAGGAACCAGAACCTATTTTAGAATTTGGCTATAAATTAGAAGATTTCATTGTTAAAAGAGATACCATACGAAGCGGTGATAGTTTTGGAGAAATATTAGATCGTAATCACGTAGGCTACCCTAAAATTTTTAATGTAGCTGAAAAAGCTAAAGATACGTTTGATATAAGGCGCTTGCAAGTGGGTAAACCTTACACCTTATTATGTTCTAAAGACTCCCTAGAAGTTGCAAAATGTTTTATCTACCAACCAAATTTAGAAGAGTACGTTGTTATAGATTTTCAAGATTCTATTCGCGCCTATACCAGTAGAAAACCTATTACTTATATAGAAAAAACAGCTACAGGTGTTATTAATAACAATATATCCGAAACTTTAGATAAGCAAGGTTTAAGCTCAAAATTGGCTTATAAAATGGCCGATGAGATTTATGCTTGGACTATAGATTTTAGGCGCTTACAAAAAGGAGATCGATTTAAAGTGATATATGAAGATAAATACATAGATGATACAATATACGCAGGTGTTCACAAAATAAAAGCAGCTTTTTTTGAGCATAATACAGAGCCTTTTTATGCTTTTGAGTTTACTACAGATTCATTAAAAAATATTGTTGATTATTTTAATGAAGATGCTAAAAATCTAAGACGTGCTTTTTTAAAAGCACCATTAAAATTTAGCAGAATATCTTCAAGATATAATTTAAAGAGACGTATAGCAGTCTACGGTTTTAAAGTACGTCCGCACAAAGGTACAGACTTTGCAGCGCCAATTGGTACACCAATAATGGCAACGGCCAATGGTACCGTTATAAAATCTGAAAGAAGAGGTGGTAATGGTAACTATGTTAAAATACGGCATAATGCTACATACGAAACACAGTACCTCCACATGAAAAAACGTAAATCTAAAGTAGGTGATTTTGTTAAACAAGGCGATGTTATTGGCTGGGTAGGTATGACAGGAAATACAGGTGGTCCTCATGTATGTTACCGATTCTGGAAAAATGGTAAACAAGTAGATCCTTTTAAACAAAAATTACCCGAAGCTAAACAAATTTCAGATTCACTAAAATTAGAGTATTTAAATTTTATTCAACCCATAAAAAATCAGCTTGATGATATTCCGTTTTTAGAAACCGATATTTTGAATGATACGCTTGAAGAAAATTTAAACGAAACGACACAAGAAAATAATAATATAATTTCAACCAATAAATAATTTATGGCATTACCAAACATAAATCCCACGACTACCAAAGCATGGCAAAATTTAAAAGAACATTTTGAGGATGTAAAAGACGTCCATATGAAAGATTTGTTTGCTCAAGATAAAGAGCGTGCGGATAAAATGACCATCAAATGGGATGATTTTTATGTAGATTTTTCAAAAAATAGAATTACAGAAGTTACTTTAAAGTATTTGTTGGAATTAGCTGATGATGTTAAACTAAAGGATGCTATAAAGAGTCAGTTTTCTGGAGATATTATAAATAAAACCGAAGGAAGAGCTGTTTTGCACACAGCACTCCGTGCACCGAAAAATGCAAATTTTAAGGTTAACGGTGTCGATGTGATGCCCGATATCCATAAGGTAAAGCAAAGTATTGAAGCTTTTACTAATGAGGTTGTAAACGGCCATAAAAAAGGACATACAGGAAAAGCATTTACAGATGTAGTAAATATAGGTATAGGTGGCTCAGACTTAGGGCCAGCTATGGTTGTAGATTCATTACAATATTACAAAAATCATTTAAACACGCACTTTGTTAGTAATGTTGATGGAGATCATGTTAATGAGGTCATTAAAAAGTTGAATCCAGAGACTACGCTTTTTGTAATAGTTTCTAAAACGTTTACAACGCAAGAGACACTATCAAACGCCAATACCCTTAAAAAGTGGTTTTTAAAATCGGCTAACGAAAAAGCTATAGCAAGCCATTTTGTTGCGGTGTCTACAAATATTGAAAAGGTAAAAGGTTTTGGCATAGATGAGAATAATATTTTTCCGATGTGGGATTGGGTCGGTGGACGTTTTTCTTTATGGAGTGCCGTAGGTTTAACTATTAGCCTAGCTGTTGGGTATAATAATTTTGATAACCTATTAAAAGGGGCTCATAAAATGGATGAGCATTTTAAAAACGAAGACTTTTCAAGTAATATTCCTGTCGTTTTAGCATTAATAAGCGTTTGGTATAATAATTTCTTTAAAGCCGAAAGTGAAGCTGTAATTCCATATTCTCAATATCTAAATCAATTTGCTACGTATTTGCAACAAGGTATTATGGAAAGTAATGGTAAAGGTGTAGATAGAAATGGTAAATCAATAGATTATCAAACAGGGACTATTATTTGGGGTGAGCCAGGAACCAATTCGCAACATGCTTTTTTTCAATTAATACATCAAGGCACTAAATTAATACCAGCCGATTTTATTGGTTTCACAAAACCGTTGCATGGTAATCAAGACCATCAAAATAAATTAATGTCTAACTTTTTAGCACAAACAGAGGCGCTTTTAAATGGAAAAACAGAAGCTGAAGTTATTGCAGAAGGTGCTAATTCAGAGATTGTTTCATTTAAAGTATTTCCAGGTAATAAACCAACCAATACTATTTTTGTAAATAAACTGTCTCCAGAAAGTTTAGGGAAACTTATAGCCATGTATGAGCATAAAATATTTGTTCAAGGCATCATCTGGAATATTTTTAGTTACGATCAATTTGGTGTAGAATTAGGTAAACAATTAGCCTCAAAAATTTTACAAGAATTTAACAGTAGTAGTAATACTGAGCACGATTCTTCCACTAATAATTTATTGAATTATTATAAAGGAATGATGTAAAACACAATATTTTTAGCGTAAAAAACCTAAAAAAAGTGTTAATATATTATTATGTTAACACTTTTTGTTTGTCATTTTTATTGAATTGCTTAACATTTTCGTAATATTAGATACTTAATTATGAGTATTTTTGTGTTGACTAATTTCAAATTAATTAATTATGACAAAAATTACGCATTTTTTTATGTTGACTGTAGTATTGCTTTTTGCAGTAATAGTTACGGCACAAAGTACAATCTCAGGTACTATTATTGATGTAGGAAGTAATGTTCCGCTTCCTGGGGCCAATGTTATTGAAAAGGGTACGTCTCATGGTGTGACTACAGATTTCGATGGGAATTTTACCATAAAAACTAAATCTTCTTCAGGAGAAATAGTAATTTCGTACATTGGATACAATTCTAAAACAGTTGTTTTTACTCAAGACATAGACCTTGGTAAAATAACTCTAAGTTCTAATCAAGTAGGGTTAGAAGAAGTCCAAATCATTGCATCTGTGGCTGTAGATAGAAAAACACCTGTTGCAGTTTCTACAATTAGAAAAGAAGAAATTCAGCTTAAATTAGGAAACCAAGAATTTCCTGAGATTTTAAAATCTACTCCTGGCGTTTTTGTAACACGTAATGGTGGAGGTTTTGGAGATGGAGAAGTTACTATGCGAGGTTTTAATTCAGAAAATGTTGCCGTTTTAATAAATGGTATTCCTGTAAACGATATGGAAAATGGTCGTATTTTTTGGAGTAACTGGGCAAGTTTAGGTAGTGTAACCTCAACTATACAATCTCAAAGAGGTTTAGGTGCAGCAAAAATTGCGGTGCCGTCTGTTGGTGGTACTATAAATACAATAACAGAATCTACAGACGCAGAAAAAGGAGGATTTGTTGGTTTTGATGTTGGAAACGACGGTTATACAAGATATGGTGCCAAAGTATCAACAGGACTTTTAGAAAATGGTTTAGCAGTTACAGCTTATGGAGATAGAACAGTTGGTGATGCTACATATGCTGATGGTACTAATTTTAATGCCATTTCATATTTTTTAAATGTGTCTTACAAATTAAATGATGCTCATAAATTTGCATTTAATGTATTTGGTGCAAAACAACGTCATGGTCAACGCCAAAATAGATCATTAATAAACGATTATAGATTAAGTGAAAGAGGTAGACGTTATAATCCAGATTGGGGATTTAAAAACGGACAGGTAACAAATATTGAAGATAATTTTTATCACAAGCCATTAGCCTCAATAAACCATTATTGGAGAATTAATGATAATAGTAAATTATCTACCTCGTTTTATGGATCAACAGGAACTGGAGGCGGTGGCGGAATTGCAGGAGAAGAAAACAACAAGTTTTCTGATGCCAGTTATAAAATAGGGAATTTTGGACCAGTAGATTTGGATAGAATTGTTGAAGAAAATATAGCTAATGGTGCTAATGGATCAACAGCACTTTTAAGGGCTAGCAGAAATGACCATGTTTGGGTAGGAGCTTTAAGTGTTTTTAATACAAAACTTACCGATAATATCGATTTAAATGTTGGAGCCGATTACCGTTGGTATGTTGGAGAACATTTCCAAGAAGTTACAGATTTACTTGGTGGTCAATATTTTTTAAGTGATGACGATATTAATAATCCAAATAGGGCAACTCAAGTTGGCGACAAAATTAATTTTCACGATAAAGGTTATCATCAATATATTGGTGGGTTTGGCCAAATAGAGTATGACGACGAAGATTTTTCAGCTTTTTTTGCTGCTAATTATAATAATAGTAGATACAGAAGAGAAGATTTTTTTCAAAAATTAGATAGTGACCCTAATCAAATAACAGATCCAGAAAGCTTCAACGGATATGGTGGAAAATTAGGTGCTAGTTACCGTTTTGATTCTATGCATAATGTATTCTTTAATGCAGGGTATTTTGAAAGGGTACCGTTTCTTGACGATGTTTGGTTAAATTTTAGTAATGACGATTTTAACGAAGGTATTGAAAACCAAAAAATAACAAGTTTTGAAGTTGGTTATGGTTTACGTTCAGAAAAATTATCGGCTAATTTAAATGTTTATCATACCATTTGGAAGAATAGGACAGAAACAGCAGATCAAGGTACTGGAGATAACTTATTAACGGCCAATATTAATGGTTTAGAAGCTTTGCATCAAGGTGTAGAGTTTGATTTTGAGTACCGTCCGCTTAATTTTTTAAACGTTACAGGCATGATTTCTTTTGGAGATTGGACATGGAATAATAATGTAACAGATGTACCTTTTTTCGATGTAGATAGAAATCCAACGGGTATAACTACAGATATCTACCTTAAAGGAATTCCTGTTGGACGTTCTGCACAAACCACATCTGCACTTGGTGTTAGATTAAATATTTCACCTAAAACATCTTTTACTTTTGATTATAATTATTATGACAGGTATTATGCCGATTTTAATTTACAAAGTAGAAATACAGAAGAAACTTTAGATACTAAACCATGGAAAGTACCAAGTTATTTTCTGTCGGATATTATTTTAAAGCATGATTTCGAATTTGGAAACTTTAATGCTAGAATAGTTGGTAGAATTAATAATTTGTTAGATGAATCATTTATCAATAGAGCAGACGATGGTAACACAAGTTCTGCATCTGATGCCTTAGTGTTTTTCGGGCAAGGTAGAACGTTTAGTATAAGTACAAGAATTAATTTCTAATTAAAAGAGATACAAAAATGAAAAGATTTATATACATATTATTGACAATAACTATTAGTTTAGTGTCATGCGAAAAATCCTTAAAAGATACTTTTGAAGAACTTGATCTTGATAGAAATGTGGTTGGTGATGATACCATAACATTGTCAGACGATGATTATGCAGAAATTGGTATAAATACGACTTTCTTTGAAAGCCTTGATGATGCCAAAGAATTAATACCAGATTTTCTTACTAATAGATATCCTGTTTGGGGAAAAGGATCTTCTGTTTTAGTGAATTATGACTTAGAGTTTGGTACTAATCTTGAAGAAGTAGTTCGTTTTACTGATGCTACAATATATCAGTTAGGTCTTGATGATTATGCTACAACAGGAAATGAAGGCGCTGCATTTTATCCCGAAATTATATCTACTGATTTTATTCCACAAATTTTAGATAATGCTATTACTACGCCAGAAGATGGTGCTATTGTTTTAGCACGTTATGACCAATTTTTTATGGAACCTGTAATAGGTTTAGCAAATATATATCAGGCCTCTTTTCCTACTAATTTTGGAGATTTCGAGAATATTGACCTTTTAGGAGCTCAAGGTTGGACATCAGGATCTGCTAATGTTCAGGGTTCTGGATTTGATAGCGGTGCGTTTGCTAATGAAGATTGGTTAATTTCTCCTGAGATTGATTTAACAGGTCTAGAAGATTTAAAATTTCAAATTAATCAAGAAATTGACTTATTCGGTGCTCCAGTAGAATCAATCGATATTATAATCTCTACAGATTATGTAACAGGTTCCGATCCTTTAATTGCTACATGGACTGCACTTAGTTTTGATAAACAAGCTTTTGGTGATTTAACGCTTTCAGAAGATTTTGACTTTTCTGCTTACGATGGAGAAACTATTCACATAGCTTTTAAATATACATCTACAGATATGGCATCGGCCAGATGGAGAATTGAATCTTTTGCTATTAAGACAATAGGTGTAGAAGGAGAATTTGACAATAAAGGAGATTATTATACTTATGATGGTTCAGAATGGGAAGCTGTTGAAAATGTACTTTATTTAAGTTCATCTCATTATGATGCTATGGGTGAAGACTCAGGTAGACCTGGAAGACGAAATAATTTTAGTAATTCTATAGCTCCAGAAGATTATATACCTACTTTTTTAAGAATAACACCACCATACAATTTTGCACAAGACGAAGATCAATTATTTGTAATCTATAAATTTTTTAATGGAAGTAATGTTATTAGAGGAAATTCTTATAGCGTTATTAATGGTGAGTGGACACCACATCAAACGCAGTTACAGTTTGGCCACGATGGTAATAAGTGGATTCCAGATAACACCATTAAATATATATTTTCTGGAAGTGATTATACGTTTATATCAACCGAATTTGCAACTATTTACCCTAACCCAGCTTCAAACTTAATGCAATTTTCAAGTTTTGATAGAAGAGCATCTGGTGGTAATATTTGGAGTAACGATATGTTATTAGAAGCTATAGATGCATTATTAGATAATCTTTTTCCAGATGCAGAAATAGGACAAAAATACCAAGTTACTTTTGAGGTGTTTACAGGTTCAAGAGGTATAGAAACTCAAGCTGTTATAAAAGCTGAAGATGGTGAATGGGCTTATCAAGAATAAATAAGTATACAATAATAATTACAAAAGGTCTCAGTTAAGGCCGTTTTATAAAAATCAAATTCATAAGAAAATGAAAAAAATATTTTTATTACTTATTTCAATAGCTTTCATTAGTTGTTCAAATAATGACGATTCTCAAACTCCTGATGTTGGACTAGGTTTAGATGTCCCTGCAGAGTTAGAACAGTATTACACAAGAATTACGTTTACTGAAGATAAAGAAGCTAATTACGATGCACTAAGGAAACATACTGTCGATAATCATGAGGATATTTTGTCCTACGGACAAAGGCATGATTTCTTGTATAACGCCGATGCAGATATAGCAAACACTGATAATGTAACGTTAATGTACTCTAGTGAAAGTAGATATTGGGAAGAATACACCTCTGGTTCTAATATGTATATGCCTCAAACATTTAATACAGAACATGTTTATCCTCAATCTTTATTACGAATGAGAGATGCTGTAACAGATTTACATCATTTAAGATCTGCAGATGCTACAGTTAATAGTAATAGAAGTAATCTTCCTTTTGTTGATGGTAGTGGAACTTACATGCGTATTGGAAATGGTTGGTATCCAGGTGATGAATGGAAAGGTGATGTGGCTAGAATGATTTTATATTTAAATGTGAGATATCGTGAAAAAATCGAAAAAGTTGGCTCAATAGATTTATTCTTAAAATGGAATGTTGAAGATCCAGTATCTGCATTTGAAGAGCAAAGAAATAATGTTATCTATGCCGCACAAGGCAACAGAAATGCGTTTATAGACAACCCATATTTAGCAACATTAATTTGGGGTGGAGATGCTGCCGAAAATAAATGGCAATAATCAATTTATATATTAAATCCAAAAACCGCTTCAATTGAAGCGGTTTTTTTATTCATATAATGATTACATTTGTTTTCTAAAATTAAAAATATAAACTCATGTATAGCGCTGTAAAATCACTCCATTCCTATTGGGCATATTTAGTACTTATTGTTTTAATAATAGCAACTGTAAATGCTTTAATAAAAACATTTGGAGATAAAGAGTATGAAGCAAGCGATTTTAGAAAATCTTTATTTACTTTAATTGTATCGCATATTCAGTTACTCATCGGGTTAGTATTGTATTTTGTATCGCCTAGATTACAGCTTTTTAGCGAATTGGGTATGGGAGATATCATGAAAGATTCTGTAAACAGACTCTATTTATTTGAGCACCCATTAATTAATATTATTGCAGTAGCTTTAATTACTATTGGGTACTCTAAGCATAAAAAGAAATTAACGTCTAATAGTAAATTAAAAACTATAGCCATTTTTTATACCATAGCTTTAGTCTTGTTTTTATCAAGAATTCCTTGGAGTACTTGGATTGGATAATAAACACTTTAGATATTATATTGAAGATAAACGTATCCCAGACCTGTCAGGTTTTAAAAACTTGACAGGTCTTTTTTAATCATTAGTTTTTATTATTACTGAGGTGTCTATTTCCTTAATAACATATACATAAACCGGGAAATGATCACTAAAACCATTGCTAAAATTACCGTTGGACCAACTTCTAAAGGGGTAGCCTTTATATTTACCATTATGGTTAATCAAATAGCTTTTATTAAAAATACCAGCTTTGTAAAACCTATAAGACGCATAATCTTTTTCAAGTAATGGCTTAGTAAGCATAATTTGGTCAAATAAACTCCAAGAATCGCGATAAGCTGTGGTGCCTAAACCCTTTTTGAAGAAAGTTTCAAAAGGATTATAAATACCTTTTAATCCTACATTTCTAGTGTTTTTAGCTTTTAAAATTTTCTTTATACTTGTATTATTTGGGTTATCATTTAAATCACCCATTATAAAAATTTTTGAGTAAGGGTCTATAATTTGTAACGAATCTACAAGACGCTTACTTAACCTTGCTGCAGCAATACGTTTAGGTCTGCTTCTGGCTTCTCCACCACGTCTAGATGGCCAATGATTTACAATAATATGGATTAAATCATTCTCAAGTTTACCACTAACTAATAACTGATTACGAGTGTATATTCTTTTTTGGTTTTGGTCATCATGTATTATCAATTCGTGACTGCTGGTGTTTATGGGTGTAAATAATTTTTTTTGAAACAACAGTGCGACATCAATGCCTCTAACATCAGGAGAGTCATAATGTATAATGCCATAATCTTTATCTTGTAATACAGTATTATTTATAAGATCTTCTAATACATCTGCGTTTTCAATTTCACAAATACCTATAATAGCAGGGGTGTTTTGGGTTACATCTTTTCCAATTTCGGCAATGACTTTAGCCATATTATTTATTTTTGAATTATAGGCTTTTCTGCGATTTGATTTTATCTTCATTATTGGGCTAAATTCATCAAGTTTCGTAGGATTATTTATAGTGTCAAATAAATTTTCTACATTGTAGAATGCTAAGGTGTGGATTTTAAACTTTTTCTTTTGTGCATTAACGGTTGCAAATACACTTAAAGAAAGTATAAGAAGAGTAAGCTTTAAACAATTCATTTTAAATATAATAAGTTGATTTTGTCTACTATATTACAAAACTTAAACCAGAGTTATTCTATATGAATGATGTTTATAATTAATTTGGATTATAAAATAAGTATGAAAAAAATTGGTCTACTTTTTTTCTTAGAATTTTTTTGTATTGCTGTTTATGCACAGCAAACCAGTATTAAAGGTAGTGTAAAAAACGCTGTGTCTTTACAGCCTATAGAAGGTGTAAATATTAGTATTGAAAATTCAAATCTTAAAACGACAACAAATATTCTAGGCGAATTTGTATTTAACAAAAGTATACCTCTAGGAGAACAAATACTCAAAATTTCTAAACTAGGATATATTACAAAACGATATCCAATAATTATAAACGAAGGTAAAACGGTGAATATTACCGATATGATTTTAGATAGAGATACCTCCATTAATAATGATTTATTTACCATTACACTTACAGATGACGAGCTAAATAATGATACTAGTGGTGCAGATAATATTTCAGGTTTATTAGCATCGTCATTAGATGTTTTTCAAAGAACTGCTGCTTTTGAGTTTAGTCAATCATTTTATAGATTACGAGGTTTAGATTCTAATCATGGTAATGTACTTATAAACGGCATAGAAATGAATAAGGTTTATAACGGGCGGCCGCAATGGAGTAATTGGGGTGGTCTAAATGATGTGTTGCGTAACCAAGAATTGAGCACAGGTTTAGCGCCTTCAAATTATAATTTTGGAGGTATTTTAGGAACAACAAATATTAACGTAAGAGCATCAGAATATAGGTCTGGCGGTCGCTTAACATATTCATCTTTAAATAGAAGCTATACCAACCGAGTTATGGCAACATATGCCTCTGGATTATTAAAAAATAACTGGGCATATACCATATCTTTAGGAAGGCGTTGGGGAAATGAAGGCTATCAAGATGCTACTAGTTATAATTCCAATTCGTTTTTCACTTCCATAGAAAAGAGAATTAATGAAAAACATAGCTTGAATGTAACCGCAATATATACTCCAAATCGTAGGGGTAAATCATCACCAAATACTCAAGAGGTTTTTAATTTAAAAGATATAACATACAATGCGTATTGGGGTTGGCAAAATGGTAAAAAACGTAATTCTAGGATTAAAGAGGTTAACGAACCCATAATAATGTTAAATCACTATTGGAATATAAATAACAAAACAACATTAAATACTAATGTTGGATATCAATTTGGGTCATTAGGGAACAGCCGTTTAGATTATAATGGTACAGATTTGATAGACGGATTTCCTCAAGGTGGAGGTGCAAATCCTAGCCCGACTTATTACCAAAAGCTGCCTAGTTATTTTGAACGAAATTTTCCAAATGATTTACAATTTACTTTTGGCGCATTAAAGGATTTTACAAATGATGGTCAAATAGATTGGAACGCTTTGTATACTGCAAATACTAATAATGCGCAAAATAATAGAAATGCTATTTATGCTTTATATGAAGATAGAGTTGATGATAGGCAATTAACCGTAAATACAATTTTGAATAAAGTTATAAGCGATAATATAATAATAAACGCATCTTTAAACTATAAGACCTTAAGGTCTGAAAATTTTGCTGAAGTTTTAGATTTATTGGGTGCATCAACATATTTAGATATTGATGGTTTTGCATCAAACATTAATGATGCGCAAAACGATTTGTTAAACCCCAATAGAATTGTAAGCGAAGGCGATAAATTTAAATACCATTATAACCTTTTTGCAAATGAGTTAGGAGGCTATGCTCAAGCTCAGTTTAATTATAATAAAATAGATTTTCATGTTTCTGGAAATGTAAAAAACACTGTTTATCAAAGAGAAGGTTTGTATCAAAATGGTGGATTTCCAGATAATTCATTTGGTAAAGGCGACCAACTAAGCTTTACAGGTTTTGGAGCTAAAGCGGGTTTAATTTATAAAGTAACAGGTAAGCATTTTTTTGATTTTAATATGGGTTATATATCCAGAGCACCATCGTTACAAAACACGTATTCAAATTCTAGAGAAAATCATAATATTGTACCAAACATATCTAATGAAAATATAGTATCTATGGATGCCAGTTATATATTTCGCACATCTAACATTAAAGCTAAATTAACAGGGTATTATACGAGTATAAAAGATGCTAGCGAAATTTCATTCTTTTTTGCTGATGGTATTGGTGGCGATAATACGGCTTTTGTACAAGAGGTTTTACAAGGTGTAGAAAAAAAGCATGTGGGTGCAGAATTTGGTATAGAAGCTCAAGTAACTCAAACTATTAAATTAAAGTCTGCAGCTTCTATAGGTCAATTTACGTATAATAATAATCCAAATTTATTTCTTTCTACAGAACCAGATGATGAAGCATTAGCTGCAGGTTTTATAAATGGATTTAAGCGTTTTGGACAATCTAAACTAAAAGATTATAAACTGGCTTCTGGCCCTCAAAATGCTTATTCTATAGGGTTTGAATATAGAGACCCTGATTTTTGGTGGTTTGGAGCTACAACCAATTTTTTTACAAATACATATATTGATGTTAGTCCTTTAACTCGGTCTGCAAACTTTACTACAGATTTTGATGGTAATGTATTTAATGATTTTGATGAAGGTTTAGCAAGAAATTTATTAAAACAAGAGCGTTTTGATGATTATATGGTCGTTAATGTAATAGGTGGTAAATCATGGAAAATCAGTAAATATTATGTTGGGTTTTTTGCAAGCATCAATAACGTATTAAACGAGGTTTATAAAACAGGCGGTTTTGAGCAAGGCAGAAATGCTAATTATAGAGAGTTAAGAAATGATAAAGCTTTAAACACACCTGTTTTTGGACCAAAATATTGGTATGGTCGAGGAACAACATATTTTTTAAATGTCAATGTTAGATTTTAAATACGTAGATTATGAAAAAAATCAGCAAAATTAAAATAGTATTCAGTTGTGTATTAATGGTATTGTTTATTGCGTCTTGCGTTAAAGATGATAATTTTAGAGTTCCAGACATTTCAATAGCCGAGCCCAATATTCCACAAGATAAAATAACAACTTTTAGAGCTATAAAATCGCTTTATGACCAAGCTGTAAATGGAGGTAATACAACGGTGGTTATTGATGATGATTCCGATTTATATATAGAAGGTTATGTTGTGTCTTCCGATAAATCGGGCAATTTTTTTGAAGAGCTAATTATTCAGAATAAAATCGATGACAGCAATCCTGATAATGACCCAAGACTAGGGTTTAAGGTCGATATAAATGTAAGTAACCTATCGGATACCTATCAATTTGGTCAAAAAGTATATGTAAAAATGAATGGGTTAACCATAGGAGAAACTAGTGGTGTTATAACTATTGGTAAAGGTGATGCCGTAAATGTAAAACAAATACAGGCAGCAGAATATAAAGATATTGTGATTAGAAGTAACGAGATCGCAACCATTATTCCCAAAAATGTAAGTTTAGCAGATTTAACCAAAAATGATGAAAACACCTTAATTCAATTAAGCAACATACAGTTAAACCGTTTTGAGTTGGGTGCCACTTTTGCTAGCGAACCTTTTGATGAGTTTGATGGTTTGCGTTTATTAGAAAGTTGCGATTCTGGTATTTCTATGGTTATGCAAACCAGTACGTTTTCAGATTTTAAATCATTAATTGTACCTCAAGATAGAGGCACTGTAACTGGTGTGTTTAGTCGAGATTTTAGAGATGATTTTAATGTACTTATTATTAACAGTTCTACAGATATTAATTTTGATGATACTGAGCGTTGTGACCCTTTAGAGTTAAATTGTGGCACTGTAGCTAACGCAGGTTCAGAGAATTTGTTTTTTGAAGATTTTGAATCACAACGAAATAACCAATTGATTGTTGGAAATGGCTGGACAAATTACATGCAAGCAGGCTCTGTAGGTTGGGAAGCATACTCATCAGTATCAACTAATGCATCATTAGGGCGTTCTGCTAGATTTAAATCGGCAAGTTCTGGAGATAATCAAAATATAGGCTGGCTCATTACACCAGCCATAAATTTAGATGCTCAAGATGGAGAAACCCTGCGTTTTAAAACTTCTAATAGTTTGGCCGATAGTAGTTTTTTAGAAGTTCTGTATACTTTAGATTGGGATGGTAATGAAGACAATATAGAATCAGCAAATTGGGGCGTTTTATCTGCTGCATATATCGTTAGAGATACCGACTCATTTGTGCCATGGTTTAATTCTGGTCATGTAGATTTATCTTGTGCTAGTGGTATTATGTATATAGCCTTTAAATATACGGGTAGTGGGCAAGAAACTTTTGATGGTGTTTACGAATTAGATGATATAAGCATTGATTATAGAAATTAGCACGTTTAGTAGATTAAAGCTAAAATTGCATCTACTTTAAACCCAAATGTTTTATTCTAAAACCCAAGTGTGTTATTTCGTTCTTTTTTTTCCTTTTAAATTTACACTTTATAACTTATATAATTTGAAAAATGAAAAAACTAACATTATTATTTCTATCATTAACCTTTACAATGTTAACCATTAGTTGTTCTGATGACGATGAAACTGTTCTTGTGCGTGAAGTATCTCAAGAAGAATTAGATGCTGTGTTAAAAGCACTTGAAGATGCAGAAAATGATCAAAATGGCGGAGACGATATGGGTACAGTTCTAAAATGTACTAATGGACAAGCGCCTTTAGTTGTAGAACAAGATGGACTTATTATTGTTGAAGCAGAATCTGCTAATATTGATAATACAGGATGGGCATTAAGAAATTCAATAAGTGATTTTACTGGCGATGGCTATTTGGTTTGGGAAGGTTCAAATTCTTTTGGTACTCCTGGATTAGGCCTTTTAACTTATAAAATAAAAATTAATACTCCAGGAACTTATCGTTTTGTTTGGAAATCTAGAATTACAATAGGTACAAATGCAACCGAACATAATGATTCTTGGTTAAGATTTCCTGATGCTGATGACTTTTTTGGAAGAAAAGGAATGAGTACAGTGTTTCCTAGAGGTAGCGGAAAAACGCCAACACCTGTTGGTGCAGGAAGTGATAACTGGTTTAAAATATATATGAATACTGCTGAAGCTTGGGACTGGGCTTCCAATACTTCAGATTTTGATGCACATCCTATTTTTGTAAGATTCGATACTGCTAAAACCTATACTATGGAAATTTCAGGACGATCTAATGGTCACGGAATAGATAAGTTTACTTTATTTACAACCACTAGCGGCCAAGATGATAGTTTACCTATAAGTGAGGTTACATGTGAATAAAAATCAACGAACATTATACACGTATTAAAATTTTAAATCTAAAGAAATTGAGGTCGTCTAAAAAGTGATTTTTAGACGACCTCTTAATTTGTAAATTAAATCCTTTAATAATGTAATATATCAATTATTTAGGACATGACTAACTAATGCTATTGTTTATAGAGTGACTAATTCAAATAAATAATTATTTAGTTTTTGTAATGTTTTAATTTTATCTTTTGTATCAATTAACAAACTAATATTGTTGTTGCTTCCCCCATAAGAAATCATTCTAATTTTTACATCTTGTAATATTTGGAATAATTTATAAGTGCTTTGGTGATTTACGCATTCATGCCCTACCAAACAAATAATACTATGATTATTATCCACCTCTACAGTCGCAATATTATCTAACTCTTTAATAATTTTATTTAAATTTTTATCATCATCAATAGTTAATGACACAGCAACCTCTGATGTTGTAATCATATCAATGGACGTTTTATAAACCTCAAAAACCTCAAATACTTTTTTTAAGAACCCATGGGCTTGCAGCATTCGTGCAGACTTAATTTTTATAGCAGTAATGTTATCTTTTGCTGCTATAGCTTTTATACCGCTACCCGAAGTTTTCTCAGAAATTAACGTACCATAAGCCTCTGGCTCCATAGTGTTTTTTAACCTAACAGGTATACTATCTGCCCTCACTGGTATAACCGTTTGCGGGTGTAATATTTTTGCGCCAAAATAAGCCAACTCTGCAGCCTCATCAAAAGATAAGTTAGAAATTGGTTTTGTGTTTTCAACATACCTTGGGTCGTTATTATGCATGCCGTCAATATCCGTCCAGATTTGCACTTCTTCGGCTTTAATTGCAGCGCCAATTATAGTTGCCGTATAATCACTACCGCCACGTTGTAAATTGGATATTTCGCCAGTTTCGTCTAAACATATAAAACCTTGAGTAATGTATATTTGCGAATCTTTTGTGTTATCAAAAACCGTTTTAAAATTCTTTTTAATATATTCAATATCAGGCTCTTTAAAACTATCAATTTTCATAAAATCTAGAGCAGGTAATAACGATGCATTTATACCTTCTTGCTCTAAATAACTATTAAATATATATGTTGAAAGCAACTCACCTTGTGCCACAATTTGGTTATCTAATAATGCTGATGATGCCTTATATGTGCATGCCGATAAAAAACTAAAAATCCCAGAAACATAGGTTTTACAATCGCTATTCAATAATGTATTAATAATAAGTCTATCTATAGTGTTCATATACGTCTCGTGTAACGTATCAATCTTAGTAATAGCATCATTTGGAGTTTTATTTAAGATATCTCTAGCAATGGCAACTAATTGATTTGTTGTACCTGACATAGCAGATAATACCACAATTTTTTTATGACCATCATTAATTATATCTTTAACATGACTCATGTTTTCTACAGAACCAACAGAAGTACCACCAAATTTTAAAACTTTCATATTCAATATTTTGAAAACAAAATTATAGCTCATTTATGAAATAGCTATGTTTTTTGTAAAAAATGTTTATTTTTACACAAATTGTTAAATAATTAACATGAAGACTGTATCTAACTGTGTTGAGGACATTTTAATAACACAACCTTACCTTGAAGAAGCATTATCCAGAAACATTATAAACTTTAGTGCTTTAGCCATTGAGCTTGTAGAACCTATAAGCAAAATGCTTAAAAAAGAAGTAAAACCTGGAGCTATAATGATGGCTCTAAGACGATACAATCCTCCTGCTGGACTATCGCATTCCTTGAAAATGAAACGGGTTATCCAAAATCTAGGGGATATAACAGTACGTTCTAATCTAACAGATTTTACAGTTAAAAATTCTGAAACTATTATTGACAATCACGCCAAAATATTAGATCGAATTAACCAAGAATCTAAGTTGTTTTACACCTTTACAAGAGGTATACATGAAAGTAACATTATTATATCTAGCAGTTTAAATGGGTTTATTAAAGAATCTTTAGTAAATGAAACCTTTCTAGCCATACAAGACGGACTCACTGCAATAAGCATAAATTTACCTCAAAACAACTCTAAAATTGCAGGCTTATACTATCATTTTTTTAAACGATTAGCTTGGGAAGGTGTAGTCCTTTACGAAGTTCTTTCTACAACTAACGAGTTTACCATTTTGGTTGAAGATGAATTTGTTGACAAAGCGTTTACTGCCATTAAAAAAGTTAAAGCTTAGTTTTTGAAGTTAAGTTTTTATAGACATTAATTAAAACAAACATTAAAATAGCCGGTAGTACCCATCCTAAATTCTGATTAGCAAATGGTATTATATTTTTAACACCTACTAAACGTTCAACAGGCATTAAAAAACCCAAGAAATCTGGAATACTAAAAACAAAAGTCACTAAAACTACACCTCTAAAAACTGCTTTAGACCCCCATTTTTCTGGTAATACATTCAATATAATAAGGATAATGCACAAAGGATAAATAAACATTAAGATTGGAAGTGCCACATCTATAATATACTTAACATCCATTTGCCCAACACTAATACCAACAACACAACACACTATAGCTGTATATAAATATGCTTTTTTTAATGCACTAAAATATGCCTTAAAAAAATCTGCTATACTAACTACTATGGCTACTGCTGTAGTAAAACAAGCTAACGCAACAAGCACGCTTAAAAACGTAGAGCCTATATGACCTAATGTTTTAACAGCTAAGCCTGAAAGCAAATTAGTTCTTGAAATTGATTCTTCAAATTGGCTATTATAAAAAGCACCAATAGCTATAAGCCCAGCATAAATGATAAACAAACCTACCATAGCTATAATTCCAGATTTGGCAATCATCGTTTTTCTTTCAGCAAATGACATCGCAATTTTAGAATTATTAATGGACACTAAAACAACACCACCCATAATCATACCTGCCATAGCATCATACGTTTGATAACCTTCTAACAAACCACTAATCATAGGTACATCAAAACTTGATGGATTCATTTCAGCCGGTGAAGAAAAAACACCTACCACAATAATTGATAAAACAATTAAAACAATAACGGGTGTTAAATATTTACCTAAAAAGCTTAGTACTTTTGTTCTGTTAATCACAAATAAAAACACAAGTACAAAATATACAATACTGGTTAATAAAGCACTTGTACCAAAAAAAGGCTCAATAGCCATTTCGTGAGCTACAGCAGCAGTTCGCGGACATGGTAGAGTTACCGTTATGGCATACATACAAAAGCAAAAAAGCAAGCTAAAAGTCTTAGATACTTTTTTACCAAAATCAAACATAGTGCCCTGTAATCTGGCATGAGCAAATATAGCAAGCAAAGGTATTATAGTTGCAGATATTACAAATCCCAACGTGACCAACCACCAATCTGTACCAGATTTAAAACCTAATAACGGGGGTAATATCAAATTCCCTGCGCCAAAAAAACCAGCAAACAAAGCAAATCCAAACACAAAGGTTTCTTTAGTTTTATTCATAGTATGATTTTATCTTTGTCTAAGATAAATTAAAAATGATTTTAGAGCACAAAGGCATCAATATTTTTTACACAGACCAAGGTCAAGGCAATACTATTGTATTGCTTCATGGTTTTTTAGAAAACAGCTCTATGTGGGATTATATTTTACCTCAATTAACGAAAAAAAACAGGGTTATTTGTACTGATTTACTAGGACACGGAAAAACAGGATGCATTGGCTATATACATAGTATGGAACTTATGTCTGAAACCGTTGAAGCCTTACTTACCCACCTAAACATAAATCAATCTATTTTTATTGGTCATTCTATGGGTGGTTATATAGCACTCGCTTTCGCGGAAAAAAACCCAGACAAATTAAAAGGATTATGTTTAATGAATTCTACAGCACAAGCAGATAGTACTCAAAAGAAACAAAATAGAGATAGGGCTATTTTAGCTGTAAAACAAAATCATAAAACATTTATAAGGATGGCCATAGGTAATTTATTCCGTCCAAAGAACAGAATACTATTTAGTAAAGATATTAATAACGTTACTAATGAAGCCCTTAAAACCCCATTACAGGGTATTATTGCAGCATTAGAAGGCATGAAAACTCGAAAAGACAGAGAAACGCTATGGCTTTCTTCATCTTATAAAAAGTTATTAATAATTGGTAAAGAAGACCCTGTGTTAGATTACAAAACTTTAATACCCCAAACAAAACATGATAACATAAAATTAGTAGAGTTTCCAGATGGCCATATGAGTCATATTGAAAATACGTACGAATTATCTTGTTCGATAATGCATTTCATCGAAAATATTTAGCTTTTTGTCGATATATTAGTTTTTATATATACTTTTACCTCAGCAAAACACATATAATATGAAAATTAGCACTACCAAACCTACTCTAATGCCAAAAGTATATTGTAATCTTTTTGGTCATGATTATCAAGTTACTAGAAAAGTAACCTATCATGTAAAAGAATACACATGTTGTAATTGTAAAAAAGAGTTAACTACAGACAGTAATGGGAAACTGGTAGAGCTTACTGCTAAATTTAAAGAAATAAATGCTATTTTAGAACGCATTCATTCTGCAAGAATAGAACGTTCAAAACAAAAAATGTTTGCATAATAATAATAATTGCTATTATCAACAATTAAATTGATATAAAACTCTCAAAAACAAACACATTTATTTAGGCATTAAAATTTTTCCAGCCTTGAGCTTTAAGTGGAATTCTAGAATCTGCTCTAGTTACCAAATGCATGCCTTCTTTTGCTTCTTTCATATAGCCAATAATACTTAAATTAGGGTTGGCTTTAATTTTAGGAAAATCGGCTTGAGAAACCGTAAATAAAAGTTCGTAATCCTCTCCTCCATTCAGCGCCACTGTAGTGCTATCTATATTAAATTCTTCGCAAGTAGAAATCACTTGAGGATCTAATGGTATTTTATCTTCATATAAATCACATCCTACATCACTTTGTTTACATAGGTGTATAATTTCAGAAGATAACCCATCACTTATATCAATCATAGAGGTTGGCTTAACTTCTAAATCTTTTAACAATGTAATAATATCTTTTCGAGCTTCAGGCTTTAATTGTCGTTCAACAATATAATTGTAAGGTTCTAAATCTGGCTGACTATTTGGGTTTACCTTAAACACAGCCTTTTCGCGTTCTAAAACTTGTAACCCCATGTATGCCGCGCCCAAATCTCCCGAAACCACCAATAAATTATCTGGCTTGGCACCAGTTCTGTATATCTCCTCGTTAGCATTCACCTCTCCAATAGCCGTAACAGATATTAATAACCCTGTATTGGAAGACGTTGTATCTCCTCCAATAACATCAATGTTATATATATTGGCTGCTGTTTCAATACCTGCATACAAATCTTCTAAAGCCTCTAAAGGAAAACGATTAGACACTGCAATAGAAACAGTCACTTGAGTTGCCTTGGCATTCATGGCATAAACATCAGATAAATTTACGACAACGGCCTTATATCCTAAATGCTTTAAAGGCATATAGCTTAAATCAAAATGCACCCCTTCTACAAGTAAGTCTGTGGTAACAACAATCTGCTTATCATCAAAATTAAGTACAGCAGCATCATCGCCAATACCTTTTATGGTTGATGATTGTGTAATCTTAAAGTTTTTTGTTAAATGATCTATAAGTCCAAACTCTCCTAAATCACTTATTTTTGTATGCGATTGATTTTTATCTTCTATCATACTGCAAAAGTAAGAAGCTAATTTTGTTTTTACTATATTTATACGAAAACATAACCTATTTAGTTATAACATAAATGCTACGCATGAAATCTCGAATTTTAAATAAAATATCCTTTGCTTTAATTTTATTAATTGCTTTTCAAAATTGCTCTAATAATGATGATAAAGGCTCTGAAGAAACTATAACTAAATGTGAAAATGGTTTCGCAGGTATATACCCTTGTAATGGATACGATTTGTTGGCAAACATACCTACATCTAGATTAACATCAGATGTTAGTGTAACACTAGTATCTGTAAACGGTAATGATATTTGGGGATGGACAGATGCATTAAATGGAAACGAATATGCCATAGTTTGTACTACCAATAGTGCGGCTTTTGTTAATATTACCGACCCTATAAACCCAATCATTTTAGGCAGAATTGATACAGAAACTGTTGATAATTCTTGGCGTGATGTAAAAGTATACAAAGACCATGCTTTTATTGTCGCAGATAATGCAGGTGCTCATGGTATGCAGGTTTTTGATTTAACAAGACTTAGAAACGTAGCTAATCCTCCAGAAGTTTTTACACCAGATTTTGTATATGATGGTATTGGCAGCTGTCATAATATTTTTATAAATGAAGATGAAGGTGTCGCTTATTTAGTGGGGTGCGATGTATTTAGTGGAGGACCTGTTTTTATTGATATTAGCAACCCTACCAATCCTACCCAGCTAGGGGCTTATGCAAACGATGGCTATTCTCACGATGCACAAGTAGTAACTTATAATGGACCAGATACCGATTACACAGGCAAACAAATTTATATAGGTAGTAATGGTAATCGGTTTGGCACTAACAAAGTGGTTATTCTTGATGTTACAGATAAAACTAACCCTGCATTTATTGCAGATGTGAGCTATCCCAACCCAGGTTTTGCACATCAAGGTTGGTTTACAGAAGATATGACACATTTTATTTTTGGAGATGAATTGGATGAAACCAATAATGGCACCAATACAAGAACACTTGTTTTTAATTTAACAGATTTGGATGCTCCAGTTTTATCCTCAACGTATCTGGGTCCAACATTAGCAGTAGATCATAATGGTTATGTAAAAAGGGATACTTACTACCTAGCAAATTATAGAGCAGGTTTAAGAGTTTTAGATATCTCAAATATTAGCGCTCCAACAAATAGTATGATAGAAATAGGGTTTTTTGATACTTATCCTGATAATGATGATGCAAATTTTGATGGTGTTTGGAGTGTTTATCCATACTTTCCAAGTGGTAATATTGTTATAAACGATATTAATCGTGGCTTATTTATTATTAAGAAAAGCTAACTGAATAAAAAATCATGCCCCATTCTTATAAACTTACCCTAATAGTATACCTAGCCTTGGTCGTATTTTGTGGATGTTCTAAAACAGAAGACAATATAGACCCAAACCCAGTTACTAATAATATAGCACTAGATTTTGTAAAAACTTTAGGAGGCTCAAAAAATGAAAGCGCACAATCTATAACAAAAACCTTAGATGGCGGGTATGCCATTTTAGGCTACGCGCAAAGTATGGATGGCGACGTTACAACTAAAACTAATGAATCTTTTGATTATTGGTTATTAAAATTTGACCAAAACCATATATTACAATGGCAAAAAACGTATGGGGGTAGTGATGATGATAGAGGTAGTGATATTATACAAACCACCGATGGCGGTTTTGCATTAATTGGATTTAGCCAAAGTAACGATGGTGATTTAAACGAAAATGCTGGAAATGACGATTTCTGGGTAACTAAACTAAATGCCTCTGGTAATATTATTTGGCAAAAAACATTTGGATTTCTAGGCACAGACTCTGGGTTATCCATAATTCAAACACATGATGATGGATTTCTGGTAACAGGTATTTTAGATGTTACTGCATCTAATGGACAAGGTAAAAATAGTAGTGTTTTACATGCAGGGGGTGATTACTGGGCCATAAAACTAGATGCTTTAGGCGAAAAAGAATGGAGCAAATTTTACGGAGGGTCTCTTTCTGATACACCTTTTGATGTCATTCAAACCAAAGATAATGGTTATATCATTATAGGCTCTTCAGACAGTAACGATGTCGATATAACAAACAATAAAGGCGCCTATGATTTTTGGATTATTAAAATATCCGAAACGGGCACTTTGCTCTGGGAAAAATCCTTTGGAGGCAAAGAAATTGACGAAGCTCATGCCATTACAAGTACTGCCGATGGTAATTACATTATTGTAGGAGATACTAGAAGTAATGATTTAGACGTGTCTAACAACAAAGGTGTAGCCGATGTGTGGATTATTAAAATATCCCCCATGGGCGAACTTATATGGGAAAAAACATTTGGTGGCACTAGTTTTGATGCTGGACGCTCAATCTCAAAAACCCAAGACGATGGCTTTATAATTTCAGGAAATTCTAGAAGTGCTAATGGGGATGTTTCAAGCAATAGCGGACAAAACGATGCTTGGATTCTAAAAATTGACAATCAAGGGAGTTTAAAATGGCAAAAATCCTTTGGAGGTTCTAATATTGATTTTGCAAAAAACGCCATTCAGCTTAACGATAATAGTATTATTGGGGTTGGAGAATCTAGCAGCTCTAATGCTGATATTATTAATAACAAAGGATTTTCAGATCTATTAATCTTTAAAATAAAATAATTTAAAATGAAAACAGTTTTTTCTATGCTTTTAACGCTTTTGCTAGTATGTACATCATGCGGTAATGACGACAACTCTACTATACAAGCTACAAATATTACATTTAACTTCAACCATGACTGGGATGGTAATCAAGTTACAAATACAAATTTTAACACGTTAGATTTTACCAATGAAAATGGTGAAAAAATGAGTATTACCAAACTACGATATCTAATTTCAGATATTGTATTTACTGACGAGAACGACATAGAAACCAGAATAGATGGCTACAACTTAGTTGATGTAACCAATGCTGAAGGTTTATCGTTTACAGCGACTAGCGGTCTTGCTAATGGAACCTATAAAAATGTATCATTTACATTTGGGTTCAATAATAATGATAATTACCAAAATTACACCGATTTAAATTCGGCATCATGGAATGTTCCTAGTATGCTAGGCGGAGGTTATCATTTTTTGCAATTGGAAGGCAAATTTATAGATAGCACTAATGATGAGGTAGGCTATGCATATCATGCCATAAGGGCGGTTGATAATTCGGTAAGTCCACAAAAATTTCAAGACACTTTTTTTGAAGTTAATTTAGGTGAAGTCACCATTTCAAACAATACTGTTTTCAATATAAACATGAATATAGCCGAATGGTTTAAAGGTCCAAATACATGGGATTTAAATGTACTTAATAATATGCTTATGCCAAATTTTGATGCGCAAGTTATGATGTTTGAAAACGGACAAAATGTATTCAGTCTAGAACCCTAATAATTTTATACATTGAGACATTGGTTAGCATATGCTAAAGTTCTTATTGTTTTTATTTGCATTTCGTGTTCAAATGAAGACACAGCACAATACACGCCCACACCAACGCAATTACAAATCCCTAAATTATTTGAAGATAATATTTTAAACCCTGTTATTCCTCTAAATAACCCACAAACTGTAGAAGGTATTTCCCTTGGCAAAAAATTATTTTTCGACCCTATTTTATCTAGAGACAACACAATAGCCTGTGCAGATTGCCATAATCCAAAGCATGCTTTTACCGATCCTAACAGATTTAGCGATGGTGTTGATGGTCTTTTAGGCTCACGAAACTCAATGCCACTTTTTAACCTAGCATGGAATTACGACGAAAAATTCTTTTGGGACGGTAGTTCTTTTAGTATAGAACATCAAGCTTTTGCTCCAGTAACAAATCCTATTGAAATGGCTAATACTTGGCCTACAGTTGAAGAAAAACTTATACAGCATCCAGAATATCCAGAGCTATTTAAACAAGCTTTTGGAGCATCAACAATAGATTCTACTCTTGTCACTAGAGCAATAGCACAATTTGAACGCACTTTAATTTCATCTAATTCAAAATTTGATAAACACCTCCTTGGTGAAACCACTTTAACGTCTGAAGAGCTTAATGGATTTAATGTTTTTATGGACGAAACTCGAGGTGACTGCTTCCATTGCCATGGCAGCGACAAGAATCCGTTGTGGACCGACAACGCTTTTCATAACAACGGTTTAGATAATACATTTACAGATTTAGGCTTAGGTAATATAACAGGTGACCCTGCGGATAATGGCAAATTTAAATCGCCCTCACTTAGAAACCTAGCTTTTACAGCACCCTACATGCACGATGGTAGGTTTCTAACACTTGAAGATGTTATTAATCACTACAGCGAAGGCTTAAAAAACTCTCCAACTATAGATCCATTAATGAAGAAAGTAGCTCAAGGTGGTGTTCGTTTAACTTCAAAAGACAAGGCCGATTTAAAGGCTTTTCTTTTAACACTTACTGATCAAGAATTTATAAGCAATCCCAACTTTATCAGTCCATAATAAAAAGCTATAAAACTATATGCTAATATAATGTTAGGTTGTGTGGTAATCCATGACTTATATTGTATATTTGTGCTCTATTTAGAAACCGTCTTAATAGAATACGCTAAGACATTCTAAATCTAATAATTAATGATATGATTAAAGTTTCTGAAACAGCTAAGAAAAAAGTTATCGAGCTTATGCAAGATGGCGGCTATAGCCCTACCCAAGATTTTGTACGTGTTGGTGTTAAAAGCGGTGGTTGTTCTGGTTTATCTTACGACTTAAAATTTGATAAGGAAAACCAAGAAGATGATAAAGTGTTTGAAGATAATGATATAAAAATTATTGTGGACAAAAAAAGTTTCCTTTACCTAATTGGTACTACACTTGAGTATTCGGGTGGTCTAAACGGAACAGGATTTGTTTTTAACAACCCAAATGCAAACCGTACTTGTGGTTGTGGCGAATCATTTTCCTTATAAAAGCACACCCCAATCCTCTCCAAAAAGAAGGCGCTTTCAAATAGTAAAAAATTATGAGTAAATATACAGAAGACGATTTAAGAGAAGAATTAAAAACCAAGGAATACGAATATGGTTTTTATACCGATATAGAATCTGATACATTCCCAAATGGCTTAAATGAAGATATTGTGCGTGCTATTTCTAAAAAGAAAGAAGAACCACAATGGATGACCGACTGGAGGCTGGAAGCCTTTAGAATTTGGAAAGATATGGAAGAACCAGAGTGGGCTAATGTACACTATAAAAAGCCCGACTTTCAAGCAATTGCATATTATTCAGCTCCTGCATCTATAGATCCTAATAAAACATTAGACGATGTAGATCCAGATTTGCTAGCGATGTATAAAAAGCTAGGAATTTCAATCGATGAGCAAAAAAAAATGAATAACGTTGCGATGGATATTGTGGTAGATTCTGTTTCAGTTGCAACAACTTTCAAAAAAACTTTAGGAGAAAAAGGTATTATTTTCATGAGTATCTCTGAAGCTATAAAAGAGCATCCAGAATTGGTGAAGAAATATATTGGGACTGTGGTTCCAACAAAAGATAATTTTTATGCCGCATTAAATTCAGCGGTATTTAGCGATGGCTCGTTTTGTTATATTCCAAAGGGTGTTAGATGTCCAATGGAGCTTTCTACGTACTTTAGAATTAATCAAGGAGGAACAGGACAATTTGAGCGTACTTTGCTTATTGCAGACGAAGATAGTTATGTTAGTTATTTAGAAGGTTGTACTGCACCAAGTAGAGATGAGAACCAGTTACATGCAGCTGTTGTAGAGCTTATTGCTTTAGATGGTGCCGAAATTAAATACTCAACTGTTCAAAACTGGTATCCAGGAAATGCCGAAGGTAAAGGAGGTGTATTCAACTTTGTTACAAAAAGAGGCATCTGCGAAAAAAATGCAAAAATATCTTGGACACAAGTAGAAACTGGTAGTGCCGTAACTTGGAAATATCCAAGTTGTATTTTAAAAGGCGACAACTCCGTTGGCGAGTTTTACTCTATAGCAGTAACCAACAATTTCCAACAAGCAGACACAGGTACCAAAATGGTTCATTTGGGTAAAAACACGAAATCAACCATTATTTCAAAAGGGATTTCTGCGGGCAAATCGCAAAATAGTTATCGTGGTTTAGTGCAAATAAATTCGCGCGCAGAAAATGCTCGTAATTTTTCGCAATGTGATAGTTTACTTATGGGTAATGAATGTGGTGCACACACATTTCCATACATTGAGGCAAAAAACAAATCAGCTAAAATAGAGCACGAAGCTACAACCAGTAAAATTGGAGAAGACCAAATCTTTTACTGCAACCAACGTGGTATAGATACAGAAAAAGCTATTGCTTTAATTGTAAATGGATTTAGTAAAGAGGTTTTAAACAAACTCCCTATGGAGTTTGCCGTAGAAGCTCAAAAATTATTAGAGATAAGCTTAGAAGGTAGTGTTGGTTAATGCTTTCTCAATCAAAATTAAGCATTAAAAACTATCAAAAAAAGTAATTTTTTAATAAAGTAAACGTTGTTTGGAGTGTAAATCAATAACTTCAATAAACTAAAATCAAAATGAAAAAAACACTTTTTATCGCATGTATTATGCTAATAAGCATAGCTTGCAAGAACGAAAACAAATCAAATCAGGAAGAGACTCTAGTCGATAATATAGAAAACCAAAGTGATGACTTAACACTTATAAAGGGTGAGTTTGTTTATTATGATGATGCAGCAGTATTACAGTCATATGACGAAATTTATGGTGTATTCATAACAGACAAAATGCTAGAACTTAGCAAACAAGCCCAGGCTCATAAAAAATTACCAACCGATATGGTTTTAGTAGAAGTTAAAGCCAAAGTTACTAAACAAAAAGACGAAAAAATCCTTTGGGATAATAAAGCCGAAATTATTGAAATATTAAGTGTTTCGGCTATAGATAAAGAAAACAACAATATAGTAAAATTAGGAAAATAATAGGATGTTAAAAATTAACGATTTACACGCTAGTATTGAAGATAAAAGTATCTTAAAAGGTATTAACCTTGAAGTGAAAGCAGGAGAAGTTCATGCTATTATGGGGCCCAATGGTTCTGGAAAAAGCACATTAGCCTCTGTAATTGCAGGAAAAGAAGATTACGAAGTTACCAAAGGTAATATTACGCTAAATAACGAAGATATAGATGAATTGGCGGCCGAAGAGCGTGCTCATAAAGGCATTTTCTTATCATTTCAATATCCTGTTGAAATTCCAGGAGTATCCGTTACTAACTTTATAAAAACTGCCATAAACGAAACGCGTAAAGCTAAGGGTTTAGAAGATATGCCTGCTAAAGAGATGCTTAAGCTTATTCGAGAAAAATCGGAGCTTCTAGAAATTGATCGTAAATTTTTATCACGATCTTTAAACGAAGGTTTTTCTGGTGGAGAGAAAAAACGTAATGAGATTTTTCAAATGGCTATGTTAGAACCTAAATTAGCTATTTTAGACGAAACAGATTCTGGTTTAGATATTGATGCCTTACGCATTGTTGCCAATGGTGTTAACAAACTAAAAAGCAAAGACAATGCTGTAGTCGTTATTACGCATTACCAACGCTTATTAGACCATATTGTACCAGATTTTGTACATGTACTTTATAATGGTAGGATTGTGAAATCTGGAGGAAAAGAGCTCGCTCACGAATTAGAAGAAAAGGGTTACGATTGGATTAAAGAAGAAGTAAACGCCTAAAAGAATGTTTATGCAGTAGGTATTTTACTTATATACTACAGTAAACATTAAAATATAAAATATTAGTAAACAGTCCATCACTTAGTTCTCATTTATAAAAACTAAGATTGTGTACTGAAAACTGAATAACAATGGATTTAAAAGAAAAATTAGTATCATCCTTTTTGGTATTTGAAGATAATGTAAATGAAGATACCTTTATTCACGATATTAGAAATAATGCCATAAAATCATTTGAAGAAAAAGGCTTTCCTACTAAAAAAGAAGAAGCTTGGAAATACACCTCTTTAAATAAAATATTAAAAGAAGATTATAGCGTTTTTCCAAAACAAGAAAACGCTATAGAATATCGCGATGTTAAAAAATATTTTATAGATGATATAGATACATACAAAATTGTATTTATAGATGGCAAATATTCATCACATTTATCACAAACCACACATGATGGTATAGATGTATGTTTAATGTCTTCGGCATTAAGCAAACCAAAATATCGTTTAATTATAGAAAATTACTTTAATAAAGCAGCTACTAAAGATAGCTTGTCGTCTTTAAATACAGCATTTTCTAGTGAGGGTGCATACATCCATATTCCAAAAAATAAACTGGTAGAAAAACCTATACAAATTGTACATTTTTCAACAGGAAACGAATCTGCAACCTTTTTACAACCACGTAACTTAATTGTTGTAGACGAGAATTCGCATGTGCAAATAATAGAGCGTCATCAAAGTTTAACTAAAAACCCAGTTTTAACTAACAGTGTTACCGAAATTTTTGCAGACAAACGTGCCTTTGTAGATTATTACAAAATACAGAATGATAATACCAATGCTTCCTTAATAGACAATACCTATATTAAACAACAGCAAGAAAGCATAGCATCTGTACACACTTTTGCATTTGGTGGCAAGTTAACACGAAATAACTTAAACTTTTATCAAGAAGGAGAGCGCATAGATTCTATTTTAAAAGGCGTTACCATTATTGGCGATAAGCAACATGTAGACCATAATACTTTAGTACATCATATAGAACCAAATTGCGAGAGCCACCAAGATTACAAAGGTATTTTTGGAGAGAACGCTACAGGCGTTTTTAACGGTAAAATTATTGTAGAAAAAGAAGCTCAAAAAACGAATGCCTTTCAATCAAATAATAACATATTAATTAGTGACAAGGCAACTATAAACACCAAACCTCAACTAGAAATTTTTGCCGATGATGTAAAATGCTCACACGGTTGTACCATTGGTCAATTAGACGAAAGCGCTATGTTTTACATGCAATCTCGCGGTATTCCAGAAAAAGAAGCCAAAGCTCTTTTAATGTATGCCTTTAGCAACAATGTATTAAACTCGGTAAAAATATCCGAAATCAAACAACGTATTACCAAGATTATCGCTAATAAATTGGGCGTTAATATAGGGTTCGATTTATAAAATTTTTATTAGGAGCTCATCCCGCTTTCGGCAGTCGCTCTCTGCGAAGAGCTCCAACAAATGCCTCAATCGGGGCTAGACTTACTTGCTATGTTCAATATAAACGAAATAAGAAAAGACTTTCCCATTCTTTCTCGCAAAGTTAATGGTAAACCTTTAGTGTATTTTGATAATGCAGCAACATCGCAAACACCACAACAAGTTATCGATGTTATTGTCGATTATTATTCAAATTATAATGCCAATATACACCGTGGCGTACATACATTAAGTCAAGAAGCCACCGATTTATACGAACAAGCACGTCAAAAAATACAAGCTCACTTTAATGCTAAGCATTCGCATGAAATAATTTTAACTTCTGGCACAACAGACAGCATTAATCTTATTGCAAACGGATTTTCATCACTTCTAAAAAAAGGAGATGATGTTATAGTCTCTGCCTTAGAGCATCACAGTAATATTGTGCCTTGGCAAATGCTCTGCGAACGCACAGGTGCATCCCTAAAAGTTATTCCAATGAACTTAGAGGGCGAGTTAATTATGTCGGAATACGATAAATTAATATCAAAAAACACAAAACTTGTTTTTGTAAACCATGTTTCTAATGCCTTAGGAACTATAAACCCTATTGAATATATCATTAAAAAAGCGCATGCCGTAGGAGCAGCCGTTTTAATAGACGGCGCACAATCTACGCCACATATAAAACCAGATGTACAAGATTTAGATGTCGATTTTTATGTAGCTTCTGCTCATAAATTATGTGGTCCAACTGGTGTTGGAATGCTTTACGGAAAACAAGATTGGCTAAACAAATTACCGCCTTACCAAGGTGGCGGAGAAATGATTGCCGAAGTTACTTTCGAAAAAACAACATACGCCGATTTACCTCATAAATTTGAAGCAGGCACACCTAATATTTGTGGTGGTATCGCATTTGGAGCTGCCATAGATTACATGAATGCTGTTGGTTTTAACAACATCGCTTTATATGAAAACGAGTTGTTAGAATATGCCACAAAAGCATTGCTAGACATAGAAGGTTTAAAGATATATGGCACATCAAAACAAAAAACTTCTGTCATTTCGTTTAATTTAGATGATATACATCCTTACGATGTTGGCACCATACTAGATAAACTAGGTATTGCTGTTAGAACTGGACACCATTGTGCGCAACCTATCATGGATTTTTATAAAATTCCAGGTACTGTTCGCGCTTCCATATCTTTTTATAATACCAAAGAAGAAATTGATGCTTTGGTAACAGGCATTAAAAAAGCGAAGATGATGTTGTCTTAAATTAGTTGGCTTCATTTTTGTACTTTCATAGGTAAACAAATTAAGTGGGATGAAAAGTATATTAATAATCTTTAGTATCATTTTATTACGATGCTGTGTTTCACCTACAGTATTTCAAATGATGGCTTCTAACCAAAATAACAACAATCTCTTAAAAGAACTTCATGGAGATTATCAAATAATCAGTTTAAAAAACAAAGATATTTCGGCCTACAATAGTCATGTTGTTTTTAATAATCAAACAAAACAAATTTCTGGTTTTTCTAGTTGTAATCGTTTTTTAGGAACTTTTTCATTAAATAAAAACACACTTTCACTTAATATAGTAAATAGTACTAAAAAACTTTGTAAAAGTAAAATCAATACTATTGAAAAAGAAACCATTGAAGCATTAAATAAAGCCGATTATATTTTATTTATTGATAATGGTTTTTCTATATCAAGTGATGAAGAGATATTATTATCAGCAGTAAAAAAAGTGACTACTGCAGACAAGATAAGTATTGAATACACAGCATCTTCTAGAGGTTTATACAATAATATTTTAATTAAAGAAAAAATTATTTCAATGCTAACAACCCGAGGAGGCAAACCTGTTAAAAATAATTGTAAAGACAAAGATTGGGATAAACTAAAAAGTCTTGTAAAACATATAGATGTAGAAAACATATCAAATCTAAAAGCACCAACTAAGGCTTTCTTATATGATGGTGCAGCAATGGCTAAATTAAAAATCGTTCATAATGGTACAGTTTACGAGACTAAACCTTTTGATCATGGTAATCCACCAAAAGATATTGAAATGTTAGTTAAAGAAATAACAACTATGTCTCAAAACATTGAATAGCAATTATTGTTATTGTATTTTTGTGTAAAATTTGTAACTGTGAGTATTAAGGACATACAAAACGAAATAATAGACGAGTTTTCCATGTTTGAAGATTGGGAAGAACGCTACCAATACATGATAGATCTAGGAAAAGATTTACCATTAATTGACAATCAATATAAAACCGAAAGTAACATTATAAAAGGTTGCCAAAGTAAGGTTTGGGTACATGCCGAATTGCAAGATAATAAAATTACTTTTACTGCAGATAGTGATGCTATAATAACTAAAGGTATTATAGCTATTTTAATTCGTACTTTTTCTAATCAGCATCCAAAAGATATTATAGATGCCGATACCGATTTTATTGACGCCATCGGATTAAAAGAGCATCTATCGCCAACACGAGCCAATGGTTTGGTAAGTATGATAAAGCAACTTAAAATGTATGCCATAGCATACCAAACACAATTAAATTAATGTGTTTTATAATTTCTGCGAACGCAGGAATTTATTAATAAGATTTCCGTATTTATCGGAAATGAAAAAACGTTTAAAAAAATGAGTGATACTATAGACACCGCAGAACTTGGAGAAAAAATAGTAAATGTTTTAAAAACAATTTATGACCCTGAAATTCCAGTAGATATATACGAGCTAGGCTTAATTTACGATGTATTTGTAAACGAAGATTACGACGTAAAAATACTAATGACTTTAACAACGCCTAATTGTCCTGTTGCCGAAACACTACCCGTAGAGGTTGAAGAAAAAGTAAAATCTTTAAATGCTGTTAAAGATGCCGAAGTTGAAATTACTTTTGACCCACCATGGACACAAGAATTAATGAGTGAAGAAGCAAAGCTAGAATTAGGAATGCTTTAAGTTTCTTAAAATGAAATCTTTAATAAAGTTAATTTTAATTTTTATGCTATTATTCACTTCCTGTGATAAAATAGCTAGTAAAACTAAAGAAACCATAAATAAAAGTGGTGAAACTGTTGGAGAAACAGCTACAGAGTTTTTTGAAGGCGTCACTGAAGGTGTTGACAAAACACTTGAATGCGAGTTTTATTATCTCAAGAATTAATTGACAAAGGCATCAAAACAGGTTCTTTTACCATAGCGGACATTGAATTAGAAGGAAAAAATAATTTATTAACGCTTTATATTATTTTTGACAAAGCTTTTAATGCAGAGGTAATTGCTAAAGCATTTGATAAAAACAATTTAGAAATAGGACGATCTAAAATTAATATTGAAGGTTCTGTAGGAGAAGCAAAATACTTTGATTTTGAATTTGATAAAAGAACCTACATAGGAGTTAGAAACAAAATAATGATTGAATAATAATGCCAGACCAAATTATAAACCGCGTAGCGAACAGTAAATTAATTACTATTAACCTTGAGGATTATTACCCAAAAGGCAACCGTGTGCTTTTTGATATTAAAGATTGGCTTTTTGAAGGTTTTGTTTTGCGAGAAAAAGATTTTAGGCAACAGGTTGCTGCATTTAATTGGTCTCAATACAAAGATAGCTATATAGCTTTAACATGTAGTTCAGATGCCATTATTCCTGGCTGGGCTTATATGTTGCTTAGTATACACTTAGAGCCTTTCGCTAAAAAAATTATTATTGGTAATCTTGAAACATTAGAAACTATAATATATCAAGATATTATAAATAAACTAGATGTTACGGCGTTTAACAATAGTCCTGTTATTATTAAAGGCTGTTCTAAAAAACCTGTACCCCAAAACGCTTACATTATGCTTGCTACTAAACTAAAACCAATAGCTAAATCCATTATGTATGGTGAGGCTTGTTCTTCTGTACCACTATACAAAAACAAATAGTTTTAAATAATCCATGTGACCTAATTAATAAACGCGGGTCTAATCTATAATCACTTTGTACTTGAAGTGATTTTTTATTGAAATTAAATTTAACTTATATTTACAATCACAATTAATTAATGAGAACAATGAAAAAAACCCTACTATTATTGGCATTTTGTATCGGAATGGTTTCGATGAATGCGCAAACTAAAGAAGACTTACAAGCTCAAAAAGCCGAAAAACAAGCTGTTGCAGACGCTGCACAAGCAGAGGCTAATGCCTTACAAGCCCAAATAGATGCTCTACCTGGTTGGAGAATTGGTGCCTTTGGTACTATAGGTGGTAGTATCTCTGGTTTTGATAACTGGTACTCTCAAGGCACACCAAATAACAATTCTGGTAATATTGGCGTTACGTTTAATGGATTTGCTAATTTAATTGAAGACAAATTCTTTTGGAGAAACTCATTAACTGCTAATTTAAACTGGGTAAAATTAGATAACAAAGATACTGATTTAGATAGTGATGATTTTAACCCAACTACAGATGTCTTTAACTTATCGTCTTTATATGGTAGAAATATCACTAAAACACTTGCTGCTTCTGCCTTAATGGAATACAGAACAACATTATTAGATAATTTTAATGACCCAGGATATTTAGATATTGGTATTGGTGCTACTTGGACACCTATAGAAAATTTAATTGTTGTAATACACCCATTAAACTACAATTTTGTATTTGCTGATAATGACGATATATTTGAATCTTCATTAGGTGCAAAAATTGTTGCCGATTATACAAGACAAATAGGTGCTATAAACTTTAAAACCAACTTATCAGCCTTCCAAAGTTATAAGTCTGGAGACTTATCTAACTGGACATGGACTAACTCATTTGGATACACAATATGGAAAATGATTGGTGTAGGTTTTGATTTTGGTTTAAGAAGTAATAAACAAGAAGCTGCTAATTTTCAAGGTGTTAGCTTAGGAGATGCAGATAACGATTTACAATCTTACTGGACATTAGGTATGAGTTATAAATTCTAATAAAAAGAGTTGGTTTATCTTATAAAGTTTTAAGTTTAAAAAACTCAGGATTGAATTCAATCCTGAGTTTTTTTATTTAATAAATTTTAGATACTTATTACCTCAGCTTAGAATCTAATTAATTCATTATTAAATTATTTAAAAACCAATGCACTTATTTTTAAAAAACCCTTGTATTAGTAAAACTCAATATTTTTAAAATAGTGAAGCATTATTTAAATTAAATCCCCAAACACAAGTTGTTTGTCCACAAGACAACTACATTAAGCACTTAATGTTATTTTACGATGTAAAAGTTTTGTAGTATTGAATCTTAAAATAAAAATTTAGAATAATGAAAACAAAAATGATTTTTAATGTTAATAAATTTATAGGTATAGTAATGCTTGTATTTATTTTTAGTTGCTCGAGTGATGATAATAAACCCTCAGATGAAGCGACTTGCACCTCACTCCCATCAAACAATATAGCCCTTTATACAGGTGAGTTATCTGCTGGGTCTCTTAACGATGACGATGGAACAGTGACTATAGAATTTGCTGGAAATAACGATGCAGGATGCCCTACATATTCTGCTACTTTTAGCGAAGCAGCTTTAAATAACAATACAGAATCTGTATTTGACAACATTGTATTTAGAAAAGATGGTGATAAATTTATAGCTACCCAAGAAAGTATTGGAGGGCAAACATTTGTTATAGACACATCAAACAATGATTTACAAATTCAAGTAGGCTCAATTAGTTTTAATGGCACACTGGGAGAAAGTACAGGAGGAGATGGCGGTGATGACACAGGTAGCGTTAACACGCTTAACCTTGACATAGACAAGGTCATACTATACGGTCTTGATGTAGAACTTACAGATAAAGAAACCTATGATATTCCTGTAGATTTGGGCACAAGCGGAACTTCTTTTGATGAAAGTGAAATAGAGTTCGTTGGAACTGGAACAATTATTGAAATAGAGTTTTACTCTAATACACCTATGTTAGCTGCGGGAACTTATACCTTTGGTAATAATGAAGAAGCTTTCACGTTTGACGGCGACATTTCAAGTATTCCTGAAAATGATGATAAAAACTATTCTGTTGAAGCAGGAACAATAACAGTTTCTTACTCAGGAGACGATATCATAATAACATATGATTTATCTTTAGATAGTGATACCGATACAAGTACAGATATAGATGCTAAAACAAATGGTAATTTTACAGGTGAGTTATTACAAATTGGTGAATGTTTTGTAACCTTACCTAATAGCCTTTTAGAAACATTTGATGGTGATTATTCCGATGGTTCAACAGGAAGTATAACTATAAGTTTAAATGCTGATGAAACCTACAACATTACATATAGTAATGGAGCCGATGCTACTGAGGATATTACTTTCTGTAAAGAAAATATAACAGTAGAAGAGTTTATATTTGAAAGTGGCTCTACTAATATATTGCTTGCAATTGATAGCGATGGAGAAATTTTAATTGATGCTGCTACTTCAGGAGGTATTTTTTCTAACTAAAATCAATAATAATTGCAATAAAAGACATCTCTCTTTAGATTATTAATTTTTTAAAACTCAGGATTTAATAAAATCCTGAGTTTTTTATTTTATATATTTTCATTACACTCTAAATGCCAATACAACTAAGTTTTTCCAGCTATTTCACTTTATAACAGTTGTTGTTATATAATACTACTTGCTCGAGTTAAAAAACGGTTATAAATTTATAATGGTCCTTAAAACCAACATAAAAACCTAAAAATCAATTCTCTGTAATATTGATAATGTAAAGCATTACTAATAAGAAGTCTATGATATATGTAACTCATTATAAATAATGTCTTCAAGCAAATATATTTTATTTTAGATAATGTTCAGAATGACATCTACATAGCATACAGTAAAATATTAATTAAATCCAGGTTATATATAATTAATTATATCAGCTTGACTGAACAAAATTAAAACCCTATTGCGACACTAATTTCAAAAATCTATGGCTGTATTATTTTAAATAAATAAACTCTTAAATCTAACTCTAGTTAATAAAAACAGAGATTTTAAGTGGATAAATTTCAAAATACTTAAATCCTTGATAATATAAAATTAAAAAAAGCCATCTAAAAAGTTATTTTTAGATGGCTTTTTTTAATTTTATAAGTTCATTATATCCTCAATCTCATCGGCTTCAATAGGGATATTACGCATCAGGTTAAAAGGCTCTCCTTTTTCTTGAATAACAACATCGTCTTCCAATCTAATGCCAAACCCTTCCTCAGGAATATATATTCCGGGTTCTACAGTAAATACCATATTAGCTTGCATAGGCTCGGTTAGTATACCGTAATCATGTGTATCTAAGCCCATGTGATGCGAAGTACCATGCATAAAGTATTTTTTATAGGCAGGCCATTCTGTATTTTCATTTTGAATATCTGCTTTATCAAGTAAACCCAAGCCAAGTAATTCGCTGGTCATTATTTTGCCAACTTCTATGTGGTATGCTGCCCAATCTGTTCCGGGTAAGAGCATTTTTGTGGCTTTGTTTTTTACGCTATTAACAGCATTGTAAACGGCTTTTTGTCTTTCAGAAAAACGTCCAGAAACTGGCACACTGCGCGTCATATCGCTAGAGTAATTAGCATACTCTGCACCAACATCCATAAGAATTAAATCGCCTGCTATGCATTGTTGGTTGTTTTCTATGTAATGTAAAACGTTGGCATTATTACCAGAAGCAATAATAGGTGTGTAGGCAAACTTTTTTGAGCGATTACGTGTAAACTCGTGAATAAATTCAGCTTCAATTTCATATTCCCAAACCCCAGGTTTAACAAAATTTAAAATACGTCTAAAACCTTTTTCGGTGATATCACATGCCTTTTGTATAAGATCAATTTCAATACCGTTTTTTACAGAACGAAGCTGTTGTAAAATGGGATTGCTTTTTGCAACGCGGTGCGCAGGATATTTGTTTTTAAGCCACTTTGTAAAACGGTCTTCTCTGGTTTCGGTTTCAACATTTGCTCTGTAATGTTCGTTGGTGTTAATGTAAACCGTGTCGCATTGCGTCATGATTTCAAACATTACTTTTTCTAAATCTTGTAGCCAATACACTGTTTTTATACCGCTAGTTTTAAAGGCGTTCTCTTTTGTTAGTTTTTCACCTTCCCAAATAGCAATATGTTCGTTAGTTTCTTTTAAAAACAATATTTCGCGATGCTTTTCTTTTGGGCAATCAGGACATAAAACCAAAATACTTTCTTCCTGATCTACGCCACTTAAGTAAAAAATATCTCGATGTTGATCAAAAGGCATGGTGCTATCTGCGCTAATAGGATAAATATCATTAGAGTTAAATACGGCTAAGCTTTTTGGCTGCATTTTTCTTGTGAATTTTTTTCTATTGTCTTCAAAAAGAGATTTATTAATGGGAAGATATTTCATCTTGTAGTGTGTTTAAGTATTTTAAATATTTAACAAAGCTAAATAAATATCATATGATTTTGATAGTTAATGATTCATTGAGATTATTTTGCTGTAACAATATATTAATTATAATATTTTATTTAATTGATTTTCAGTATTTTAATTATCTATATTAAGATGTTACACTAATTTGTTTTAAATCATTCTAAATAAGTATTTAGTCGTGCAAGTTTTTGTCTATCATTTTATTGAAGCGTATTTTTGTAATTAAATAAATTAACTTTATAATAATGAGCGGATTTTTTAAATCTTCGATTGGAAGAAAAGTAGCTATGGCGCTTTCAGCCTTCTTCCTTATGTTTTTCTTATTGCAACATTTTGCTATAAATATGTTATCGGTTTTTAATCCTGATCTTTTTAATGAGATATCTCATTTTATGGGCACAAACCCTTTAGTACAGTTTGCGTTGCAACCCGTATTAATTTTTGGAGTGGTTTTTCACTTTATTATGGGTTTTGTCTTAGAGATAAAGAATTCGAAATCCAGACAGGTTTCTTATGCTAAAAATAATGGATCTGCTAATTCTACATGGATGAGTAGAAACATGATATGGAGTGGTCTTGCTATTCTAGCATTCATCATTTTACACTTTATCGATTTTTGGATTCCAGAAATTAACACCAAATATATTGTAGGTGACATGTCTGGAAAACTAGACCCCGAATTAGCGACAAGCGGTTTTAGGTATTATGAAGAGTTAACACATAAGTTTATCAACCCCATTAGAGTAGCCGCATATGTTATAGCGTTTGTGTTACTTGGGTTGCATTTAGCACACGGATTTACTTCTGCTTTTCAATCTATGGGAGGCACAGTAGGGCGTAAAAAGACCATGCAAATTATTGGTAAGGCTTATTCGGTAATTATTCCGTTAGGTTTTATTATTATAGCACTTTACCATCATTTAAACCATTAATCTTATACACGTATGGCTTTAGATTCAAGAGTACCAAAAGGTCCAATTAAAGATAAGTGGACAGATTATAAAAATCATATAGACTTAGTAAATCCTGCAAATAAGCGTCATATAGATATTATTGTTGTAGGCACAGGTTTAGCTGGTGGTTCTGCCGCAGCTACTTTGGCTGAGTTAGGTTATAATGTAAAAGCATTTGCTTATCAAGATTCGCCAAGACGTGCGCATTCTATTGCCGCTCAAGGTGGTATTAATGCTGCAAAGAACTATCAAGGCGATGGCGATTCTACATATAGATTATTTTACGATACAGTAAAAGGAGGCGATTATCGTTCTCGTGAGGCTAATGTGTATCGCTTAGCCGAAGTATCAACTAATATTATTGATCAATGTGTTGCGCAAGGTGTTCCTTTTGCAAGAGATTATGGTGGTTTATTAGACAACCGCTCTTTTGGAGGTGTATTGGTGTCTAGAACCTTTTATGCTAAAGGTCAAACAGGGCAACAATTATTACTAGGTGCATATTCTGCGATGAACAGACAGATTGCTCGTGGTAAAATAGAGATGTTTAACCGTCATGAAATGCTTGATGTTGTAAAGGTAGATGGTAAAGCAAGAGGTATTATAGCACGTAATTTAGTTACAGGCGAAATAGAAAGACACTCAGCACACGCTGTAGTTATTGCTTCTGGTGGATATGGAAATGTTTATTTTTTATCAACCAATGCTATGGGGTCTAATGTAACAGCAGCATGGAAAATTCATAAAAAAGGCGCATATTTTGCGAATCCTTGTTATACACAAATTCACCCAACATGTATTCCGCGTTCTGGCGATTATCAGTCTAAACTAACGTTAATGTCTGAGTCTTTGCGTAATGATGGACGTATTTGGGTGCCAAAAAATATGGATGATGTAAAAGCCATTCGTGAAGGTAGAAAACAACCAACCGATTTGTCTGAAGATGAAAGAGATTATTACCTAGAGCGTCGTTATCCAGCATTTGGTAACCTTGTACCTCGCGATGTAGCCTCTAGGGCTGCAAAAGAACGTTGTGATGCAGGTTACGGTGTAAATGCAACAGGTGAAGCTGTATATTTAGATTTTGCTGCTGCAATAAACCGTTACGGAAAGGAGCAAGCTAAAATTCAAAATATAGAAAATGCATCTGATGCAAAAATATACGAATTAGGGCAAGCCATAGTACAAGCAAAGTATGGTAATCTATTTCAAATGTATGAGAAAATTGTTGATCAAAATCCATACAAAACACCAATGATGATTTACCCTGCGGTACATTATACTATGGGTGGGGTATGGGTAGATTATAATTTAATGACCACAGTGCCCGGGCTATATTGTATTGGTGAAGCTAACTTCTCTGATCACGGTGCCAATAGACTTGGAGCTTCTGCCTTAATGCAAGGTTTGGCAGATGGTTATTTTGTATTGCCATATACTATAGGTGATTATTTATCAGATGATATTCGCACAGGTAAAATCCCAACAGATACTAAGGCATTTGATGAAGCCGAAAAAGAAGTTACCGACCGTATTAATTTCTTTGTTAATAATAAAGGCACAAAATCTGTAGATTATTTCCATAAAAAGTTAGGTAAAATTATGTGGGATAAATGTGGAATGTCTAGAAATGAGCAAGGCTTAAAAGAAGCTATTGAAGATATATCGGCTTTACGTGCAGAATTTTGGAAAGAAGTTTCTGTTCCAGGTGGCGATAAAGAGTTTAATGAAGAATTAGCTAAAGCAGGCAGAGTAGCAGATTTTCTTGAGTTAGGAGAATTATTTGCAAAAGATGCTTTGGTGCGTGAAGAATCTGCCGGTGGACACTTTAGAGAAGAACATCAAACCGAAGAGGGTGAGGCTAAACGAAGAAAGGAATTTCAATACGTTTCGGCATGGGAATATAAAGGAGAGCCTAAAGATGCTGTATTGCATCAAGAAGCATTAGTTTACGAAAATATAGAAGTTAAAGAACGAAGTTATAAATAAAAGACACTATGAATTTAACGCTTAAAATTTGGAGACAAAAAGACTCAAATACAAAGGGTCAAATGGTCGATTACAAAGTTACTGAGATATCAGAACATATGTCTTTTTTAGAAATGATGGATGTTTTAAATGAACAGTTAGTTAACAGTGGCGAAGAACCTGTTGCATTTGACCATGATTGCCGCGAAGGTATTTGTGGAATGTGTTCTATGTACATAAATGGCGAAGCCCATGGTCCAGACCGTGGTGTAACTACTTGTCAACTGCATATGCGTATGTTTAAAGATGGAGATACCATAACTATAGAGCCATTTAGAGCTGCAGCATTTCCTGTAATTAAAGATTTAGTTGTAAACCGAAGTGCTTTTGACCGTATTCAACATGCTGGAGGCTATATTTCTGTTAATACTTCTGGAAATACTCAAGACGCGAATGCAACACCTATTTCTAAGCATGCTGCAGATGAGGCTATGGATGCAGCTACCTGTATAGGTTGCGGTGCCTGTGTGGCGAGTTGTAAAAACTCATCGGCGATGTTGTTTGTAGGTGCCAAAGTATCGCAATATGCGCTATTACCACAAGGACAAGTAGAGGCTACAGATCGTGTTAAAAACATGGTAGCTCAAATGGATTTAGAAGGTTTTGGAAATTGTACAAATACAGGTGCTTGCGAAGTTGAATGCCCTAAAGGAATTTCTTTAGATAATATTGCACGTATGAACAGAGAATTGATTAAAGCAACATTATCTTAGGTCTAAACAGACATTCTGTATAAGAATTTTATCTCTATATCGTATTTTTTGCTTATTTTGAGTGATGTAATAACTCAATATTTGTAATATATATGAAAAAGCTTTTTGTGTTTTTTGCACTAATATCATCGTGTTCTATATTTTCTCAAGGCGACCTAGAGGTAAAAGGTATAGTCTTAGATAGATTTAGAAAGCCTATTAAGTTTGCTTCTGTGAGTGTACCAAAGCTGTATTTGGGAACTACGACCACAGAAGAGGGTAAGTTTAGTATAATTTTATCGGAAAGCGATTTTACAGACCAAGATGTTATTCAAATTTCCAGCTTTGGAAATGAGACGCTTAAAATGACTGTCAAGGAATATATTGCCTTAAAAGAAAAAGTTATAGTTATTGGAGGCGATGTTATATCACCAAAACAAGATAAAACAGTAGCTAATAACAATTCCAAACCTAAAATTAAACCTGTAATCAAGAAAAAACCTGCTAAGGAATATCTCAGGTTAGCCAATAAATACCTTAAGCGAAATACTATAAATACACCACACCAGTTAAAAATGCTTTACAGAAGATTTTCTGTTGAAGATAAAAAAGCTAGGTTTTTAGTTGAACACATCATTAATGTATTAGATAAAGGGCCGTTAAATGGTAATTATAAAGGCGTTCAGGTCTTAACAGGTAGGCAATCTGAAGATCACAGACTTGTAAAGAAAACAATGATGGGGCACCCTGTAAACCAAACCGCAAAAACAGATCCTCAACGTATAGGTATTATAAATGACAACTACGCATGGAAAATAGTGGGTAGCTCATCTTACGATGGTGAAGATATCGTTATAATAGAAGGGATTAATAAAAAAAATAGATTAGTACGATTTTATATTGGTGTAGATACCTATGGTATTTATAAAATAGAAAAATCTTCTTTAAATGCTGTATATATTTATTCTAAAGATGAAGATGGTAAATTACATTTGAGTTACCATAATAGAACAAGACCAGGAAGGGTAACTCTAACTGATGAACAAAAAAAACTACTTAATACGGATAAAGATTTTATAAAAGAATCATACAAGCACGAAGTATTTGTTTTAGGTGTGAAAAGGTTAGTAGATAAGGATTACGATGCATCAGTATATGTATTTCATAGAAAAGATATAGGAGATATTGAAACAGAATATAATCCAAAATTTTGGCAAAAATTAAATTTACCGCCATCTACAGCTTTTTATCTGGAAAGTATTGAAGAGATAGAAAAAATTTCAGGAAAGCCCATAGAAAAGCAATTTAATAAATAAAATTTTAAAAATATGCTTTTAACTGAATAGTACCCGAATGTATGGTTTTACTAGTCTCGGTTTTTCTTCCGAAGTAACTTAAATTTAAATCTAAAAATTTAGTCAGTTTTTTTTGGGCAAGCAAGCTCCAAGTAAAATTTTTACCTGGTTGCAAGCCTTCTAAAATTTGATAAGCCACAGGACTATTTGGATTGCCAGTAAATGCATTAGAGAAATAATTAAATTCGCCATTTATGGCATTTTTTCCACTGTTTGCTAGAGAGAATGATAGACCATATTTTTGCTGTTTTAAAGCTTCAAAGTTACCAATGCTATTTTCTTTGTCTGCAAATTGATAGAAGATATCAAAACTAGAATTATCATTAAATAAGTATGATAATTTAGGATTAAATCTAATTTCATCAAAATTATAATTTCTACCAATAATATTTTCAATGACTTCTCCGCCATCATTAAAGGTGAAACTTTTATTGGTTTCAAATGCAGATGCCATATTTATTAACCAGTTTACACCTATTTTATGATTCCAATTAATTTGGTGACTTTTTATACTATTTTCAACAATACCTATAGATAATCTGTTTCTTGTAGTATTATCTAAAAACGTGTAAGATGTGGTATAACGTTGTTTTCCTCTATTAAAAAACAAAACATTTCTAAAGTTTAATTGTAAGCCAAGTTGGTCGTTTTTATCAAACGGATTTATATTAAAATTATCGTCTTCACGCCTTGTTTTTCTATCTAATAAATAACTGGTTTGATTGTAAAAATGCGACCAAAACTTTTTTGATTTATGCTTAGATACAGACCATTGCGCAGGGTTAATAGTTAAGGTTTGACTCAGTCTGTTTTGATGTGTTTTTATAAATACTCGGTTGGGTAAAAGAACACGGATGTAAGTGCCTTGATCTTGAAATTGTGCGGTTTCAAATTCTTCAAGTTCTTGTATGCCATTTGCATTATAATCAATCCATGTAAATGTACCTTGGCCAGCTTCTACTTCTACGTAAGTAAAATCTTGCTGAGGTAATCTGCCAGAATTAGTTTCAAAAATAGTATTCCATAATACAATCTGTTTAAAAAGCTTTTGATTAAATTGAAATCTAGAGTTAACAGATTGCTCATTCTCAATATTAGCATCTTCACTTTTTAAATTTCTATAATTAGCGTATAGTGATAAATTAGTATTCTTATTTTTAATAAGTCTAGAATTAAGATATACGGTGTTAGATGCGTTTACTCTTTGTAACACATTGTTTTTTAGACTATCGTTAACACGGTTTTTATAACCAATAGCTGTAAAAATTTTAGTGCTATCTCCAATACCAAGAAAGGCTTCGTAAGATTTAAATTTTTGACTTAGCGGTGTTAGTGTTTGGGTACTAATATCTTTTTGTTCATTATCTTCAATAGCTAATTTAGCACCTATCCAACTTTTTTTCATGTCATAAACAATACTATTATATGATCTTAAAAATGTTGAAGTGTTTGTATTTGAGTCGGTATTTAAAAAACTAGAATGCGATACGATACTGAGTTTATTTAAAAATAAATTAGCATTAATAATATGTCTATTTCCATTAAACCCATCAGAAAAATTTAAGTGTTCGTATTGATAATTAAGGTTGCCCTTTTCTTGGTGGAATAGTTTAAAACCTGTATTAATTAATGTTTGGTCGCTCAAATTACTGGTAATTTGGGTGCCTATTGCTTGATCTAAATTCCAGTCTCTATTAAATTCTGGGTTATAGAGTCCTTCAATATTTCTATAATTTGAACTAATATAATCGCTATCAAAAACAGCACTAATGTTCCATAGGCTGTCGTTCTTTAAGATGTGCTGTTCTATATTTATTTTTCCAGCAAAACCATTATTATCAGTGTCATCAAGATTAGAAAACGAATTTAAATCATTCTTACTGCCAGCGCCTTCAAATGTTATCGTCGTTTTTTTAGAAGGCTTATAGCTTCCGTTTACAACAGCAATTTGTAATTTAGTTGGTGCTACAAGTTGTATTATGGGCGCAAAATCTCCTTGGTTAACCCCAACAAACTCATAAATGTTATTAATAGCATTTATGTTGCTTAATTGGTAATCGCCTTGATTTGGTCCTACTTGAGTAAATGTAACTCTAAATAATTCGTCATCAGGATTATTAGAAAACACAAAAGTTTCAATGCCAGCATTGAGTTCTTTTTTGTATAAAATTCTGTTATCATTTATAGACTCTCTAATTTCTGATGGCGCAACCATTTGGGTTTTATCATCGCCTGCATTAGATAGAATTTGAACCTGCTCATCAGATAAATTTTGTTGTAATGGTTGGTTTTTGGCATCATTTTCAGAATATACAGATGCTCCAAATTTAAATTTTTCGCTTTCAAAAGTTCCTCCGCCATAGGCAATAAAACGCGAATAGTTTCGCTCACTAAATTGATAATCTACAGTAATTCTCATTTCTGAAGTAATGGGAAATGTTGAGTTGAAAATAATTTCGCCGGCATTGTAATCTATAATATAATCTTGGTCTTCGCCACGTTTTGTGGGTACACCATTAACATAAACGGTTTCGCTACCAGAAACAATAAGCACAAACAATTCTCCATTTGGACCTTGCAATTTATAAGGGCCTTGATTGCCTTCTTGCGCTGTAAATTGGCTGGTTGTAAATTGCCCGCGTACTATGGCGCCTGCAGCAAATAGTTGTGCTTTTTTATCGTCTTTTCCAAGTTTGAGATTAAAATTTAACCCTTGTACTCGTTTAGAAAAACTGGCAAAATAAGACTGTGTATTAAGCAAATCAATATCTCCAGCACGTATATTCCAACGATCGCTAAACAATTCTATAAAAACTTGATCAAATTCATCCAATCGTTGGCTATAGCCACTTTCTTGTAACGGAATATTAGCATCTTGAATAGATGCTCTTAGCGATACTTTATCATTTAGCTTACCTGTAATTTGCAAATCTAATTCACTGTTTAAAACAGAGTTTTGGTTATTTCCAACGGTAACACCACGAGAGATACTACCCGATGTTGTTAGCCCATCAAAAGGTGTGAATTTTTTAGCGTTGTTAGATTGAGATAGCTTATATAATGTGGCATTATTAGCATTATTTTTAACAATAATTTTATCATCTAATTGTTTGTAAGTACGTGTTAAAAATTCAGGAAATTTTAGATAATTAATAATAACAGAATCTGTTTCAATAGGTTTTTTAAATGTTAAAATGGCCTTAGAGAAATTAACCGAATAATAAGAAGAATCAATAATGGTACTGTCTTTTGTTTTTAGATTAAACCAACTTGAGTTTATACTCACACTATCAATCTGGATAGTATCGTTTACAATAGCCTTTTTGGTTTTGTATATAGAAGCTTGGTTTTGCGAAAACCCACAAAAACCAATTATAAACATAAGTGTACATGTAAAAAACTTCATTAGATACTTAAACTGAAAAACGTCTAAAATATTTTGTTGATATTATTCGCTAAATCACCCCAAAATTAATAGTGTAAAAGTAAGCTATTATTTATTTTAGCCTAAACAAAAGGCAGTATGTCATTACAGTTGCTTTATAGACTGTAAGTCGTTTAATGTCTTAAATACTTGGTTTAAAATAAAATAGATAGCATAATGAAGATTGTATCTTACAACGTAAACGGTATACGTGCGGCTTTAAATAAGGGTTTTATAGATTGGCTAAAAGCTGCAAACCCAGATGTGGTATGCCTACAAGAAATTAAAGCCATGAAAGAACAGCTAGATTTAGATGTTTTTGCAGAAGCAGGATATACCTATAACTATTGGTTTAGCGCACAAAAAAAAGGATATAGCGGTGTTGCTATTTTAAGTAAAATAGAGCCAAGCCATATAGAATATGGTACAGGTATAGAATCTATGGATTTTGAGGGACGTAATATTCGGGCAGATTTTAACGGAGTTTCGGTAATGAGTCTCTACTTACCATCGGGAACAAATGCAGCTAGGCTAGATCATAAATTGGAATACATGGCTATGTTTCAAGATTACGTTAATAATCTTAAAAAAGACATCCCTAATCTTGTTATTTGTGGCGATTACAACATATGTCATGAAGCTATAGATATCCATAATCCAAAAATGAAAGGTGTATCAGGATTTTTACCTGTAGAACGCGATTGGATTGGTAACTTTATAAACAGTGGTTTTATAGATTCTTTTAGGTTTATAAACCCAGAATTACAACAATATAGCTGGTGGAGCTATCGTGCTAATTCTAGAGCAAATAATAAAGGTTGGCGATTAGATTACGCTATGGTTTCAAAACCATTACAAGAAAACATAAAAAGAGCCGTTATCCTATCAGATGCTGTACATAGCGACCATTGTCCTATTTTATTGGAAATAGAAAAATAAGCAAATAAAAAATGAACAAACAAAACATGATTAGAAAAAGTATTATAGTAGTATTGGTTTTAACAACATTAGCCTCTTGTGTATCTCCAAAAGTATATAAAGAATTAGAGGCTAAGTATGCTGATTTGAAACAGGAGAATAGAAAATTATCAGAGAATAATGAAGCACTATCTAAAGCTAAAATTGCATCAGAAAACGAATTAAAACAATTACAAACCGCTTACGATGAGGCCGTAGCAAACCGCGATAAATTGCAAGCAGATTATAATGCTACAAAATCTAGTTACGATAATTTAAAAGCCTCATACGATGCTTTAGAAAAAAACAGTTCGGCTGCAATAGCATCAAATTCTAGAAAAAACAGAGAGTTATTAGCGCAGTTAGAAGCTAAAGAGCAAGCTTTAGCATCAGAAAATGCTAGATTAGAAAAACTTAAAAAAGAATTACAAGATAGATCTAATCGTGTCGCGGAATTAGAAAACGTTATTGCGTCTAAAGATGCCGCAATGACAGCGCTTAAAGAGGCCATATCTAGAGCTTTGACCGATTTTGAAGGCAAAGGCTTAACCGTAGAGCAACGTGACGGTAAAGTATACGTTTCTATGGAGAATAAACTATTATTTAGTTCTGGTAGTTGGGCTGTTGGTAGCGAAGGCCGTAGAGCTGTACAGCAACTAGGTAGCGTACTTGGAGATAATCCAGAAATCGCTGTTTTAATAGAAGGTCATACCGATAATGCACCATATAAGGGTAATGGAAACCTAAGTGGAAACTGGGATTTGTCTACCAAACGTGCTACCGCTATAGTTAATATTTTAAGAGAAAATAATGCCATAAACCCAGAAAATTTAACAGCAGCTGGACGTGGAGAATATGCACCAATAGCATCTAACGATTCAGCAGAAGGTAAAGCAAAAAATAGACGAATAGAAGTTATCTTAACACCAAAATTAGACGAGCTTTCTAAACTGTTAAATAATAATTAATAATGGGGCGTTACGCCTCCTTAGGTCGGCGTCAGGCTTTTTGTTACAAGTCCTCGCTCGTACCCTCGCTGTGGGCTTTCCACTGCAATCCTTAACGCATAAAAAACCTTTAAAAGCTAGATATGCTTTTAAAGGTTTTTTATCTTTACGCAGGTTTGTGAAAAATTAATATATAAGCAAAGCATTAAAAAATTATGAAATACACAACATTACCAAATACCAATATAAAAGTTAGTAAAATATGCTTAGGTTCCATGACGTGGGGTAACCAAAATACAGAAGCAGAAGCACACAAACAGTTAGACTATGCTATAGACCAAGGTGTTAATTTTATTGATACTGCAGAGTTGTATCCTGTGCCTGCAACCGCAGAAACCCAAGGTAAAACAAGTGAAATTTTAGGCACATGGTTAAAAAAAACAGGTCTTAGAGATAAGGTTATTATAGGTTCTAAAATTGCTGGCGGCGGCGATTATACGGCGCATATAAGAACTACAGGATTTAGTCCAATTGCTATAGAAGAGGCCATAGATGCAGAATTAAAAAGATTACAAACCGATTATATAGATTTGTACCAACTCCATTGGCCAGAGCGTAATACCAATAGATTTGGAGAAAGACTTTTTAAGTTAGATACGAGTTGGAAAGATAATTTTAACGAGATTCTTAATAGTCTAGATAAAGCCATTAAGGCCGGGAAAATTAGAACCATTGGTTTATCTAATGAGAATTCTTGGGCTACCATGCGTTATTTAGAAGAATCTAATAAACATAATTTACCAAGGGTTTCTACGATACAAAATGCTTATTCCATGTTATGCAGACCTTTTGAGACCGATTTAGCAGAAGTGTCTTTAAGAGAAAACGTAGGTTTGTTAGCTTATTCACCCATGGCATTTGGAGTGCTTTCGGGTAAGTACATAAAAGAAAATGCCAGCGATGATTCTAGATTAAAATTATTTCCAAGATTTGCTAGATATAGTAATGAACAAGCTACCGAAGCAGCAAAGCGTTATCTAAACATTGCCGAAGAAAACAATATAACTTTAGCACAAATGGCTTTGGCATTCGTTAACCAACAACCTTTTGTAACGAGTAATATTATTGGAGCAACAAAAATGGAACAACTTAAAGAAAATATAGATAGTATAAATATAACGTTAAGTGATGAGGTTTTAGAGCAGATTAATGGCGTGCACGCTCAAATTCCAAATCCAGCGACTTAGATTAATATTAGATACGTTGTTTGTTTATTCTATAGTTTATTTTAAATACAAAAGACTTAATTGTCAGTGTTTTAAATAAATTTTGCATTCCATTTTAAAATATACTATGTTTGTTTATTAATCCTTAAATTGCTTAAAATGAAACTTATATTCTCAAAAACCCTCTTAATTTGTTCAATTTTGTTTATCACATCGTCATGTAGTGTACAAGAAGATGATTTGTTAAATGATGATTTAGAAAGCTTTATTCAGCCTCAACCAGTAAAAAAAGTCCCTGGTGATTTAAAAGTTAAAACAGGTGAGCCAGTGATTCCACAAAAAACTTCCGGTAATTAAATTATAATATTTTAATTTTTAATAAACTTAAACGCCCACTTATTTTCAATAAGTGGGCGTTTAAAATTTTATTCTATAATTAATTGTTTAGAAGTTATATCCAACACCAACATGAAAGGTGTTAATATTAGTATCTTCTATATCTCTTGAAACTTCCAAACCGTATCTTGCTTGTACATAAAGTTCTTCAGAAATTGAATAGCCAGCTCCAAAGGCTAAATCAATGCCTAGTTTTCCTTTGTCTATATCTTCTAGAAGATAATTAATTTGTGGGCCAGCTTGAACATTAAATTGGTCGTTAATGTTATATTTGGCTATTATAGGTATATACAACGAATTAAGTTCGTCCACAAGGCTAAATAGTAGAGAAGGTTGTAAATCGATTTTATCGGTTAAAGATAATTGATACCCTACACCTGCAAAAAAGCCTATTTCAGAATTTGAAGCACTTTGCCCTTCTACTTTAGTCGAAATACTAACAGAGGATAATCCAGCTTGTACAGAGAAACCTTCTTGAGCTTTGCTAATTAATGTAGCTGTTATAGTTATTGCTAATGTTAAAATTAATTTTTTCATAATCTTGAGTAAATTTTAAATAGTATTATTAATTAATAGTTAAAAAATTATTGTTTATCGCCGTCAAAATGAATGGTCATAATTTTACCATCTATAGTAAGATCATTAAAACGCATATCTACTTCTATGGCAGCTGAGTATTGTCCCTCTATAACTACAGATGTATAGTCTTTAAACCGGTCTGGTCTTCCAAATTGTATACCATATATTGTTGGGATATTGTTACTAAATTCTAATCGGTAAGTTTTACAACCCGTTTCTACAATTTTGCATATACCTTTGTTGGTGTCAAGATTGTAACCATTAAGTCTACCTTTGTAAAAACCAATAGCTTCTTGGGGTAATTCTGCAATGTCATGTGACCCACAATCGTAATAATGAGATGGTGCATTGCTATGTGTACAGTTGTTTATATTACAAGTTGTCCAGCCAGTACAAGTTGTTACTATAACACCGTCATGCTGTTCATAGTTTTCATCATTGCCTATGTTAACGCTTCCATTAATATTTACGCCATTTCCATTCGTGCTAATACTTACATTGCCACTATTTCTGCGTTTTCCTTTGGTTCTAACCCTTTGGTTGCCGTTTTGGATATGTACATCGCCGTCTTGGTTTGTGTGTATGGTTTGGTTGCCATTTTTGATAGATGTACTTCGACCACCTGAATTTATAGTTTGGTTACCATTTTTAACTGAAACATTATTGCCATGACTTTTAGAGTTTGTATTGATACGCTGGTTGCCATTCTGGATATGCACATCACCATCATTAGTAGTTTTAATACGCTGATTACTATTTCTTACTGTAGTACCTCGGTTACCAGTACGTACCCTTTGGTTGCCATTATTATCAATACGTACTTTTTTATTCTTAATAATTGTTTTTTCACCACTAAAACTTAATAAGCTAGAATACCCAGAAGTAGCAGCAACAGCCAAATCACCATCTTCATCTAGTGTTACAGCAAAAGTTTTTCCTTTATATATAAAAGAGGAGGTGTAAGTATCGTCATCTCTTGTAAATCTAATATTATTAATAGATGAGACACCATTACTAAAAAGTAAAGTATACTTAGCATTGTTATTATGTTTTACTGTGCAAGCCCCATCTGCGGTCATAACATTACTAGCCATTAAACTACCCGTATATGTGCCTAAGAGAAAATTTGGTATTAAGGCATTATTTTGTGATTCAATTTTTGAATTAATAATAGCGTCATGAGTAGAAGCGTTAACAAATGTTACCATATTTATGGTAAGAAATACTATAAGTATTGTTTTAAGAGAGACATTGTTAAAGATTAATTTTGTCATAATATTTAATTTTATTGCTAGTTATGATGTAAATAGCATGTTGAGAACAGTAAAATTAAGCGCTATCTATAAAAATTTTAGACAATTGAGGTGTTTTGGTAAGGTTTTGATGATTAATGGTATAATTAATGTGATACGTGATTGTTTAATCTATAAATAGTCTTAAAAACTAGAGCCGATTTTGTATTTTTAATCTTTAATTTCATTTTAATGAAAACGTTTTTAATATACTTTACTTTTTTTACGCTTTCGTTGGGATATGCTCAAGAGAAAAGCCAATCGTGTGAGGTATGGCGAAAAGAAATACAATCGGTATCAAATTATGATTCTATAATTAATTTGAGCAAACGTTTTTTGAGTCGAGTAGAGAAGCCTTGTAAAATAGATATCTACGAAAGTCTTGGTAATACCTATCGAGATTTAAGAAAACAAGACTCAAGTTTATATTATTTTAGGGAAGGAGTTAAATTGACTCAAAGGTTAAAGAAACCTTCTAATGCTATTGTTTTCTATATTAATATTGCAAGTATTTACTTGAGGACATCTAAATTAGATAGTACGACATGGTATCTCAAGAAAGCAAAAATACTTTTAAACAAAGAGAATAATCAAAGTGGTTTAATTGAATATTATTCAATGCAAAGTGCTTTAATGAGTCAAAAATCAGAAAAGGACAAGGCTTACAAATATTCTGATTCTGCTATAGATATAGCAATCAAATTAAAAGATTCTTCCAATTTGCCAAATTTATATCAAAATATAGGGCTTAAGTATATTAATAATAGTGAGTATGAAATAGGTGTTAAAAAATTATTGACATCTGCTCAATTAAAAGAAAAATACAAGCATACTGATGTAGACGGAACTTATTATTTATTAGGTACAAGCTATAAGTTGCTGAACAACTTTAAGGTCTCTAAGAAATATTTTGATAAAGCAATAATTGCAGCAAAAAAATCTGGTAATACATATGTTACGCTTTTAACTCAAATAGAATATATAAAACAATTAAAGGACGAAAAACAATTTAAAAATGCTTTAAAGTACATAGATTCCGCAAGGGTATTAACTAATCAATTAAAAGCAGATAATGAAAATGCCGAACTAGACTTACATTCAGGTTTTATATTCTTAAATCAGTCTAATAAATATAAATTAGCTGAGTTATGCTTTAATAGGGCTAACGCTTATGGTTTAAGAGTTAATAAGTATCATATGATTTTTAAAGCTCAAATGGGATTGTTTGATTTAAATTATGCTAATAAAAACTATAAAAAAGCAAATCAATATTTAGATAATTTAAAACGAATTCTTTCAAAGCACAATGATGTTGATTATAAATTATTGTTTCATAAAACATCTGCAAATTATTATAAAGAAATAGCTGATTACAAGAAAGCTTTAGAAAACAACATAGAATTCCACAGAATACAAGACTCGCTATTCGATGTTGATAAAGTCACTAAAATAGCCGAGTTAGAAAAACAGTATGATACTCAAAACAAAGAACTAAAAATAGCAGAACTTAACGAAGCTAAAAAAGCCCAAGAATTACTAACGCAAAAAGCAAAAACAAAGCAAAACTTGTTTTTAGGTTTTCTAGTGATACTTGGTTTACTGTTTTTAATGGGGTTCTGGTTTTACAGAAAATCTAAAAAACAGCAAAATGCTTTGGCTAAAGCGCATAAAAAATTAAGTGAGGTAGATGCGGTTAAGAATAGACTGTTTTCTATAATCGCACACGATTTGCGAGGTATGTTAGTGCCTTTTCAACGTGCGGGTAAAGTATTAAACCATCATGTGGAGAAAGAAAATTACGATAAAGTAAAAACACTATCTAAAGATTTGCAGACCAATTCGCAAAGCCTCTCTAACATGCTCGATAATTTGTTAAATTGGTCCTTAGAACAAATGAATGGGTATACCTTTAAAAAGGAGTCTTTTTCATTAAAAAAGGAGTTTGAAACCATAATATCTAATTTTGAGCAGCATTCCAAAGATAAAAACACTGCTATAATACTTAATTATAACGAAGATTACAAAGTAGATTTTGATAAAGGGGCTTTCCATGTTATTTTTAGAAACCTTATTGCTAATGCTATAAAATATACCGAAAACGGAACGGTTAAGATTTCTTTTAACAAAGATTTTAATACATTAAATTGCTCGGTTAGTGATACCGGTGTTGGTATAGATAAGGAGAAACAAGTACAGCTTTTTAAGTTGGAGAATAATAATTCTACCAAAGGTACACAAGGCGAAAAAGGTACTGGTTTGGGGTTGAATTTGGTTAAAAAATTTGTTAACATGCATAAAGGGAAGATTTCTGTATCGTCAAAATTACGATTGGGTACGAGGTTTGACATTAGTTTTCCAATATTTGAATCTAAAAAGGATTTAGAAGATAACACATCTATATCGGCGTAATTATAAATGCACATATCTAAGAAAGCATCTCTTATAATCTTTTTAGAGCTTAATTAGCTTATTTCTCGATACCACATGTGCTATGTTAGTTAGTCCATTTCTTTAAAATATCATGATATTTCACATTCCATACAACAACTTTTCTAGTGATATTTTAATATCCAATTGTAATTATAGACATGATTAAATTAATTAATTACAGGAAAAGCTAGAGTTGTTTTTGTATTTTTAATTTTTGATAAAATTTTATGAAAAAAATCCTGCTATTTTACATCTCTCTTTTCAGTTTACTGGGTTTTACTCAAAAAAAAACCAATTTTTGTGAAGATTGGAAAAAAGAAAAAGAACAATTATCAAATTATGACTCAATAATCAAACTCAATAAGTTTTACTTAAATAAAGTTTCTAAATCCTGTAAAGTTGAAGTCTATGAAAGTATTGTTAATTTGTATAGAGATTTAAGAAAGAAGGATTCAAGTTTATACTATATGAATGAAGGCGTAAAGTTAGCCAAGTTATCGAAAATGAATTCAAAAGTATGTAGCTTTTATTTAAATATAGCTGATATTTATGTTAAGGAATCAAATATAGATAGTGTAGTAAAATATTTAAATAAGTCAAAAAGATTGATAGATAAATTGGATGATAAAAATAGCTTATCTCATTATTATTCCATTCAAAGCTCTCTTATGACAAAAAAATCAAAAAAAAACAAAGCTTATAAATATTCTGATTCAGCTATACAAATTACTGTTAAACTAAAAGACACTTCTAATTTACCCAATTTATATCAGAATATTGGACTTAAGTATGTAAACAATAATGAATATGAAAAAGGTATCGAAAAATTATTGATATCTGCTCAATTAAAAGAGAAATATAATCATAATGATATTGATGGTACGTATTATTTGTTAGGTGGAGCATATGATTTAATAGATAATTATGAAACATCTAAAAAATATTTAAATAAATCTATTAATGCATCTAAAAAATCTGGTAATATCTATGTTTTATTGTTAGTTCATTTAAAATTTATAGGGCAACTAAGGTCTATTAATAAATACGATGATGCATTAAAATATATAGATTCGGCTAGAATTTATGCAACACAATTAAAAGCGGATAAACAAATAGCACAATTGGATTTGAATGCAGGATTTATTTTTCTAAATGGTCTTAAAGATTATAAGAAAGCAGAATTTTATTTTAATAAAGCTAATGATTATAGTTCAAGATTTGATAAATATGATATTATGCAAAATGCTCAAAATGCATTATTTGATTTAAATTATAAAACTAATAAATTAAAAAAAGCTTACCAAAATTTAAAAATTTTACAAGACATTGTATATGATTCCAAAAGTGTAAAATTTGAATTAAGATATTTTGAGAAGTCTGCAAAGTATCATCAAAAAACAGGCAACTACAAAAAAGCTTTAGAAAACAATATAGAATTCCACAGAATACAAGATTCGTTATTCGATGTTGATAAAGTCACTAAAATAGCTGAGTTAGAGAAACAGTACGATACTCAAAATAAAGAGCTAAAAATAGCAGAACTTAACGAAGCTAAAAAAGCCCAAGAATTACTAACGCAAAAAGCAAAAACAAAGCAAAACTTGTTTTTAGGTTTTCTAGTGATACTTGGTTTACTGTTTTTAATGGGATTTTGGTTTTACAGAAAATCTAAAAAACAGCAAAATGCTTTGGCTAAAGCGCATAAAAAATTAAGTGAGGTAGATGCGGTTAAGAATAGGCTATTTTCTATAATTGCTCACGATTTGCGAGGTATGTTAGTACCTTTTCAACGAGCAGGAAAAATACTTAATCACCATGTTGAAAAAGAAAATTACGATAAAGTAAAAACACTGTCTAAAGATTTGCAGACCAATTCGCAAAGCCTCTCTAACATGCTCGATAATTTATTGAATTGGTCTTTAGAACAAATGAATGGGTATACCTTTAAAAAAGAGTCTTTTTCATTAAAAAAAGAGTTTGAAACCATAATATCTAATTTTGAGCAGCATGCCAAAGATAAAAACACTGCTATAACACTTAACTACAACGAAGATTATACAGTAGATTTTGATAAGGGGGCATTTCATGTTATTTTTAGAAATCTCATTGGTAACGCTTTAAAATATACAGAACAGGGTACTATTAAAGTGGTTTTTAATAAAGATTTTAATGCATTAAATTGCTCGGTTAGCGATACAGGAGTCGGCATAGATAAAGAAAAGCAGATGCAGTTATTTACACTAGATAATAATAATTCTACCAAAGGTACACAAGGCGAAAAAGGTACTGGATTGGGGTTAAATTTGGTTCAAAGATTTGTTAATATGCATCAAGGAAAAATTTCTGTATCATCAAAATTAAGATTAGGCACGCGGTTTGATATAAGTTTCCCGATATTTGAATCTGAAAAGGGTTTAGAAGATAACACATCTATTTCGGCGTAATTATGAATGTATATATAGTAGAAGACGAAGTTTTTCAATTAGAAGATATATTAATCTCTCTAGAAACCTTAGGGCATAACACTATTGGTCATAACGATGACCCTTTTGATGCATTACAACAAATACAAGCCCTTAAGCCAGATGTTGTTTTAATGGATATCCATTTACATGGTAAGCTAGCAGGAGTTAGCTTGGCCAAGCAAATACATAAAAATCTTAATATTCCTATTGTTTTTATAACATCCGATACCGATAAAGATGTTATATTAGAAGCTGCTGAGGTTAATCCTATCTCTTATTTATCTAAACCCGTAAATGAGGATGATTTACGCGCCGCTTTATTGCTCGCCGAAGCTAAAAGTGATTTAAATATTAAACAAGACGTTACCGCAGAAAATAACGAGTTATTTATAAGAAATGGTAATAAACTAATTAAAGTTTTAATTCCTTCAATATTGTTTATACATACAGATACTAAAAATTACTGTAATATAGTAACTAAAGATGGTAAAAACCTTTCTGTTAGAAACTCCATTTTAGGGCTGCAAAAATTATTAGATGATGATATTTTAATCCAAACACATCGCTCTTACATTATAAACTGGAAAGAAGTAGATTTTTTCCATGATATAGATCAAACTGTAGATGTTAAAGGACATACTATACCTGTTGGGCGTACATTTAAACAAGAGCTTTATGCTAAGCTTAATATTATCTAAGACATTTTTTAACTTTTTTCATTAAGCCACAACTTCCTGCCGTTAATCCTTCAATTTACAACAATAAGCACATTCTTAATAAACAAAGCTTAATCGATTATATTTTTGATGTAACGAAATCAATAATTTAATTAAAACGATTTAAAGCAATGAATATTTTAAAAGCAAAATTTCCAACAGTATTAAAAGTAGTAATGGTATGTGCCGTTTTATTTTCATTTTCATGTAGTGGAGATGATGATGGAGGAGGTGACCCAGCTGGAGTTGTATTTGTAGAGTTACCTGCCTCTGTATTGGGTGAGTATGAAGGTGATTTAACCTATACATCTGGTGTGCCAATTACTAACGATTCGGGTACGGCAACCATAGTAAGTGCAGGAGATAATGTTTACAATATAACCTTTAGTGATAATATACCAGCACTTATAGGTTTTAGGTTTATTAAATCTGAAGAAGGTAAATTTGAATCTGCATCTACAGATGGAAGTTCTGAAGGTGTAGCTATTAATGGAGATGAGTTAAGTGTGGGAGTAACTCAGAATACAGCTAACTGGGCATTTTCAGGCTCTAATTAACATAAAAAAGTTCATTTTAGTTTTTATTTTTGTAAAAACCCTTTGCTTCTGTTGAAGTAAGGGGTTTTTAATGTTTTATAAATTATTAAGGATTTAAGTATTTTGAATTTTATCCACTTAAGATTACTGTTTTTATTAACTAGAGTTAGATTTAAGAGTTTATTTATTTAAAATAATACAGCCATAGATTTTTGAAATTAGTGTCGCAATAGGGTTTTAATTTTGTTCAGTCAAGCTGATATAATTAATTATATATAACCTGGATTAAATTAATATTTTACTGTATGCTATGTAGATGTCATTCTGAACATTATCTAAAATAAAATATATTTGCTTGAAGATATTTTTACTAATATTTTGTAGTCGTAATAGTATGTTATGCATTTTTAATGTTTAATAAAAGCTTTGTATTTCTAGATAGAAATGTTTTCTTTTAAAGTTTTTTTAATTCATTTAAAATTGAAAAGTATATGTTTTTAATTATAACAGGAGTAAATGTGAAGGAAAATCGTAATTTACCCTCATAACATGTATAAGCGTTAGATGAACACATTCGATATTTTATTCTTCCATTTTTTTAAGCATTACAAAACTAAAAAGAATAAGAAAGCTAACCGTATTGCAACGTTTTATATTACCTTTTTACAAGGTAGCTTACTATTACTTTTAGGTGTTTTTTTTGCAGGTTTTTTTAAACAAATGAATGTAATAACTATGTCTACAGAGAAAGCTTGGACTTTATTTGTGTTAGTTATTATTTTTATCTATTTCAAGAACTGGATGCAATATGGAGGTAGAAAACGAAAAGTTTTAAACGCTAAAGTGCTTAAAAGTAAAAATTTAACTTATAGTATTTGGTTGCTTTGGTTATTACCTATTGCTATTTTAGGCTTGGGATATATTATCTCACTAGCTGTTTAGCGTATGGTTTTATTGTAAATCTATTTCTTAAAAATAGCATACACAGGAAAATGATCGCTATATCCACCTTTGTATTTTGGACCTACATAGGTTCTAAAGGGTTTTCCTTTATACTTTCCGCTAAAAAGCTTTAAAAAATCATTATCAAAAATTTCTGCTTTATCAAAACTTAAAGTGTTTGGTGTAGCTTCAAAGAAATTGGTCGAAAAAATAATTTGGTCAAATAAATTCCATCTAAACCTATGAGTTGTCGTACCTCTAGAATAGGTATGTAAAACATCCATAGGGTTAAATAAATCTTGACTGTTTATTAAGTGTTTAATACTATTACTAGATGGGTCGTCATTAAAATCGCCAATAACTATAATTTTGGGGTTAGCATGTTCCGTTTTTAAATGACTAATAATTTCTATAACTTTATTGGCCGATGCTAAGCGTTTAAATTCGGTTTCTTTTTCGCCTTCTCGTCTAGAAGACCAATGGTTTACAATAACATGTACAGCTTCTCCATCTAAAAATCCAGATACCAGCAATATATCTCTTGTGTAATCGGGTTCACCATCATCACGGGTAAGATGTACCATAAATGCTTCAGAATGGGTTACCGTAAAAGCAACTTTATCGTAAAGCAAGGCTACATCAATGCCACGCTCATCTAAAGAATCATAATGAATGTAGCCATACTTACAATCTTCTAAATGTTTTGATGTAATTAAATCTTCTATTACGGTTGCGTTTTCAACTTCGGCTAACCCAATAAGCGCAGGATGTTTTCCTGTTTCCTCTTTACCAATGTTAGAAATAGCGAAACCTAGTTTTCGTAGTTTATTTTGGTATCGTTTTGGTGTCCATTTTTTTTCAGATGTTGGTAAAAAATCATTATCGTGAGTATCCAAATCATCAATAACATCAAATAAATTTTCTAGATTATAAAATGCTATGGTTTGCAAATCGTCTCGTACTGGAATGTCTTCAAAAGTTTCAGTCATGTTTCAAAAGTAGGCTTAAAAATTTTAAAATAATAATGACATCAATTGTGTAACTTTGCTAGATATAGAAACACGTTGATTTTGTTAGGTTTAGATGGTTTAATAATTATCTATTTAAATATTAAAATTAAAAAAAAAGATTGTTACTTCGTTTTAGGTAATATGTAATGTGTTTTACAATGGATTAATTTATGATAGAAAAGAAAGATATTGCTTTAGAACGAGCAGTTTTAATAGGTGTCATTACAAAAGATCAGAATGAAGAAAAATCTAAAGAGTATTTAGATGAATTGGAGTTTTTAACTTTTACCGCTGGCGGTTATGCCGTAAAGCGTTTTACCCAAAAAATGGAGATGCCTAACCCAAAAACTTTTATTGGGACAGGTAAAATGGAAGATGTACGTCAATATATAGAAGAGTACGATATTAGTACTGCCATTTTTGATGATGAATTATCTTCTGCTCAAGAGCGCAATATTAGTAAGATACTTAATGTAAAAGTTTTAGACAGAACCAATTTAATTCTTGATATTTTTGCGCAACGAGCTCAAACCAGTTATGCGAGAACACAGGTGGAATTAGCACAATGTGAATACTTGTTACCAAGATTACGTGGTATGTGGACGCACCTTGAACGTCAAAAAGGAGGTATTGGAATGCGTGGCCCTGGTGAAACAGAAATTGAAACCGATAGACGTATTGTACGCGATAAAATTTCACTCTTAAAATCTCGTATAAAAACCATTGATAAGCAAATGGCTGTACAGCGTGGAAACCGAGGTAAAATGGTTCGTGTTGCTTTGGTGGGTTATACCAATGTTGGTAAATCTACATTAATGAACGTGGTTAGTAAAAGCGATGTTTTTGCAGAAAATAAACTTTTTGCCACATTAGACACAACGGTTAGAAAGGTTGTCATTCAAAATTTACCATTTTTGTTAAGTGATACGGTTGGTTTTATTAGAAAGCTACCCACTCAATTGGTTGATAGTTTTAAGAGTACTTTAGATGAGGTTAGAGAAGCAGATTTATTGCTTCATGTTGTAGATATTTCACATGTCAATTTTGAAGAACATATTGCATCTGTTGAGAAAATTTTGGGCGAAATAAAAAGTGGAGACAAGCCCACCATCATGGTTTTTAATAAGATTGATGCTTATCAAGCTGAGCATTTAGATGATGATGATTTAGAAACCGAACGTACCGAAAGACATTATTCTTTAGAAGAATGGAAAAGCACATGGATGAATAAAGTAGGTAATAATGCACTCTTTATTTCTGCGCTTAACAAGCAAAATCTTGAAGACTTTAAAAAACGAATTTATGATGAGGTTAGGAAGATTCATGTAACACGTTTTCCTTACAATAGTTTTTTATATCCAGATTACGAAGAAGGGAATTAAAACTTCCTAAGTCAATTTGCACCTTTAAATATGGTTAGTTTAAGCACATTTTTGAAAAATAAATGGATAAAATGGATGTTTATTGCTCTTGTAGTGGTTATCATCTTTTTTATTGGGTTGTACCTAAGTGTTTATTTAGGCTTTTTTGGAAAGTTGCCAACAGCATCCGATTTAAGTTCAATAAAACAAGAACAAGCAACTCAGGTACTTGATAAAGACGGAAAACTTATTGGTAAATATTACGTTTACGATAGGCAGCCTCTAAAATTTAAAGATTTCCCTAAGCACCTTTTAGAGGCCTTAATTGCTACAGAAGATGTTCGTTTTTATGAGCATGATGGTGTTGATAATGTAAGTTTATTAAGAGTATTTGTAAAAAGCATTTTATTACAAGATAAATCGGCTGGCGGCGGTAGTACCATTACGTTACAATTAGTTAAAAATCTATTTGGTAGAAAAGATTTTATACTCATAAACAAATTTAAAGAAGCCGTAATTGCTAAACGTATTGAGTCCATTTATTCAAAAGAAGATATTCTTACCATGTACCTCAATACGGTTCCTTTTTCAGATAATACTTATGGTATTGAAAGTGCTTCTCAAAAGTTCTTTAATAAGCCAGCTTCAGATTTAACAAAAAATGAAGCAGCAGTATTGGTGGGTTCACTTAAAGCTAATACATACTATAACCCAAGATTAAACCCAGAACAAAGTTTAGATAGACGTAATGTAGTGCTCAGCCAAATGGCAAAATATGGATATTTATCCCAAGATTCATTAAAGTATTTAACGAGTCAAAAACTGATTTTGCATTATCGCTCATTTAATCATGATGTTGGCTTAGCACCATATTTTAGAACGCAAGTAAAAAAAGAATTAGCCGCTGTTTTAGATACGTTAAATAAACCAAATGGTGAGTCTTACGATTTATATAAAGATGGTTTGCTAGTGTATACAACATTAGATTTTGAGATGCAAAAAATGGCTGAAGATGCCATGAAAGCGCACCTTAAAATATTACAATACGATTTTGAGAAGTCTCATGGTAAACAGGCGCCTTGGAAAATAAACAAACGCCTTTTAGAGCATGCTTTAAAAAATACATCTACATACAAGTCGTACAAAACATTAGGATTAACAGATGCTCAAATTCAAGATTCGCTCGCTGTAAAACAGGATATGAATATTTTTAGATGGGAAGGCGATACCATAAAAAAAATGAGCGTTATGGATAGCCTCCAACACCATTTAAAATTTTTAAGTGCAGGAATGTTAAGCATTGAGTCTAAAACAGGAGCTATAAGAACTTATATTGGCGGCATAGATTATCGTTACTTTAAGTATGACCATGTTTCGCAAAGCGAGAGACAGGTAGGCTCAACTTTTAAACCTTTTGTATATACCGCAGCTATAGACAATGGATTAAAGCCATGTTCATATTTCTCATTAGCGCCAGTAACATATACTGATTATAATAATTGGACGCCAACAAATTCTGGTAGTAAAACTGAAGATCCGTACATTAATTATAATCTAGAAACGGCACTAAGTCAATCTATTAATACCATAGCTGTAAAAGTTTTAAATGAGGTAGGGATTCCAAAAGTTTTAGAGCTAGCTAAAAAATTAGGTATAGAAAAAGAACTCCCAAATCAACCTTCTATAGCGCTTGGCGTGGCCGAAATTAATTTAAAAACACTTACAGGAGCATATGCTAGTTATGTAAACAACGGTAAGCCTGTAAAACCATTTTGCATTACTAAAATAGAAGATAAAAATGGTCATGTTATTGCTGATTTTGAGCCAAAAGCTACAAAAGAAAAAGCTTTTAGTGATTATACTCGACAAGTGATGGTAGAAATTATGAAATCTACCATTAATAAAGGTACGGCTACCAGGTTGAGAAACACCTATAAATTAACTAATGATATAGCAGGTAAAACAGGCACAACTCAAAATAACAAAGATGGCTGGTTTGTAGGCATTACACCAAATTTAGTAACTGTAACTTGGGTTGGTAACGATAACCATAGTATTGGTTTTAAAACTACAGGTCTAGGGCAAGGCGCCAATTCTGCATTACCTGTTTTTGCTAAGTTTTATCAAAAGTTAAACGATGATGAGGCATTTAACTATATTACCAAAAGTAAGTTTGAAAAACCTTCTCAACAAGTTTTAGATGATTTAAACTGTAATGTAGAAAAACGCGACGGGTTTATTAAAAGGTTATTTGGCAAAAAGAAAAAGAAGAAAAAATTTAAGAAAAGACGATAACAAAAAAATGTGTTTCATCACGAAATTTACACTATACTAAAAACGGACGGCCTACACAATTACAAAAAAAAGATGGAAGCCTTTATACTGTTCAAAGAAGTGGACTCTCAAACGCGGATAAGCAAGACATATTTATAACATGGCGTATTCAGAAAAAAAGCTAAAGCCTTGTAGATATTTGATTTCTTTGTAAATTAAAGTAAATAAAAACCCCGAAAACAGCTGTAGAGAGCTAAAAACGGGGTTTTCCTTTTTCGATAGTTATGAAATTACAAAGAATAAGTGAGTTTCAGCATGAATTTTCGTTTTTATCTGCCCAAGAAAATTTTGAAGCTTTCTACGCGCGTTTTTTACAAAGTGATTTGGGTAAAATCTATTCAGCTATTCCTTGGGGTTGTCTAGTAGAAAGTTTAAATATCAAAGAAAAGCAATTGGGTTCTACTATGTTATTTAGTCCTAGAGGTAGAATTGGATTGATGATTCTAAAGCATTATGCTTGCTGTTCTGACAAAAAACTTATCGAACAACTTAATGGCAATATGGATTACCAGTTTTTCTGTGATATTCATTTAGGGTTTAGTCGACTTAGCAATTTCAAAATAGTAAGCCAGATTCGTTGCGAACTAGCCGATAGACTAGATATTGATGTTGTAGAAAAGGATTTGTTTGCTCATTGGAAACCTTATATCGATAATAAAAATCAAATTACAGTAGATGCCACTTGCTACGAAAGTGAACTGCACTATCCTACACCTCAAAAATTACTTTGGAAAGCCGTAGATTGGCTCTATAGGCAGCTTAAAAAAACTTGTAAAGTTATCGGCATAAAAATGATTCGTTCTAAATATCTTAAATGGAAAAAGCGCTATGTTGGGTTTAGTAAAATGCGTCGTAAAACAACCAAGAAGCGAAAACCACTTACTAGAGCCTTATTACATTTGTTAGAGAAGCTTTTAAACTTTGAAAGTTTACTTCGTACAACTCACAAAATCACCTTTACTGTTGCTTATTATCGTAGAGTAGCTACTATTAAAACAGTATTAGTACAACAACAATCATACTTTAAAACAGGCATATCTCCAAAAAATAGAATAGTTAGTATTGCTAAAGAATATGTGAGATCTATTGTTAGAGGAAAAGAGGTTAAACCTGTAGAGTTTGGTGCTAAGGTTAACAAACTACAGATTGATGGTATTAACTTTATTGAGCATTTAAGTTTCAACGCCTTTAACGAAGGTACACGGCTACAAAGCACAGTGTATAAAGCACAATCACTTACCAAAACAAAGCTTAAAATATTGGGAGCAGATGCTATTTATGCAACCAATAAAAATAGAAACTTCGTTACTAAGCATCAGATTCAGACCGATTTTAAACGAAAGGGGAAGCTTCCAAAAAATTATGACCAAGAGAAGCTATTAAAAGCTGTAATAACCAAAGAAAGAGCAACTCGTTTAGAAGGCAGTTTTGGAAAAGAAAAAGAATATTATCATCTCAAAAAAATCAAAGCTAAAACAAAAGCTACCGAAAAGCTCTGGATATTTTTTGGCATCCATACGGCTAACGCTCTTGAAATAGGTAGGAGAATACAAGGTAACCAAGCGCAAATAGCGGCCTAAATTTAAAGAAACCTAAAAAAACAAGGGATAATTACGTCTTGTTGGTTCTAAAAATGAACTTCCCCAGCAAATAATAACTAAAAAAAGAAAATCCAAGACCTGAATCTATCAAATCTTGGATTTTTTATATCTAACTTTTTTGAACAGCCCTATTTTCTGAATGTGCCTAATACCAATTTAATTATATAAAGTCGTTATAATTTTGTATCTTTCTTTATGGCAAAAGCAAAAGATTTCCCAATAAAA
>CANMQH010000009.1 GCA_947499935.1 uncultured Algibacter sp.
CATTTGCCGTAGAGCTACTAGAAACCTCTATATTTTTACCGCTATGCCTAGCTGAGATAATGTACGTTCCATCGGTAGTCGCTATTGAAGCTTGAGGCGTATCTCCTACTCGCTCTAAAGTTAATCGTGTCCATACCCAATTACGATCACTACCGCCATTATCTGATAGTTCAATATTTAATTCTCCATCTGTTACAACAACATTAGCATTTACTGCTGGGAAATTAGTTCCTGAACTATTAATATTACTTCCAATAGTAGTGCCTTCTGCTTTAACACGCATATTATCATGAGAAAAGCGGTGATCACCTAAATTCAAAGTAACAGCCCAAGTACCATTTTTCACTTTATGTCTAAGTTCTGTGGTTTGAGAACTTTGTATAAAGTCCCTATTTATATTATTAACACCCGATTTAGCACCTCTATCTCTAGAACCAACACCTCTAGACCAATTTACATCTCCAGTTGTTTTGTCTGAAATACGTTGCCATCCACTTTGTAGTGGCGACGTAGGTGTTCCTAAGTCATAATTGTATTTTGTAGCATTACGATCAACTGTGATCGCATTAGAATTAGGCAAGTCTCCAACACGGTTTAAACTCAATCGTGTCCATACCCAATTGGCATCACTACCGCCATTGTCTGCTATTTCAATATTTAGTTGTCCATCTTTAACTTCTACATTAGCATTAACAGCTGGAAAATTAGTTCCAGAACTATTAATATTACTTCCAATAGTAATACCTTCTGCTTTAACGCTCATATTGTCATGATTAAAACGGTGATCTCCTAAATTTATGGTAACCGCCCAAATACCATTTTTAATCTTGTGCCTAAGTTGTGTTGTTTGAGAGTTTTGTATAAAATCTCTGTTAATATCATTAACGCCAGATTTAGCGCCTCTATCTGCGGATCTAACAGATCGTGACCAGCTAATATCGCCATTCGTTTTTTCAGAAATACGCTGCCATCCACTTTGTACAGGAGATGCAGGTGTACCTAAATCATAATTATACGTTGTAGCATTAAGATTAACAGTTATAGCTGTTGAAGGGACTATATACACAGCACCAAAATCTGTACGACCTGTAGTATCGAAAACCGTATAATGAAAGAAATCTGTTCCAGTAAAGCCTGCAGGTGGTGTATATCTAAGCTCATTTCTTCCTCCTGGTCCAGTTCCTGAAGAAAGACTAATTGTACCTCCTTTTTGACTTACTGCATCTAATAAACGAACGTCAAGAACATCATTATTAGCATCATAATCGTTAGCAATAACATCCAATACCATAGCAGCATTAGGGTTTTTTGGTCTTTCTACCTGATCGAATACTCCAAAAGGGGGTATTTCACCTGGATTGGTGTTTAGCTCTCCAGAAGATCGTTTTGCATTACGCTCTTTAATAACGCTTCTAGCTTCATTGGTTGCCAACTTTCCAATATTATGTGCTCCACCTCCGTGCATAATACTTATAAAAACATCGTCTCCGGCAGCTGTATTTGACCCTGCTTTATCTCTTGGCTTAGATTCATAGAAAATCCCAGAATCAACTGTATGTTTTAAAGACCACATATGACCAATTTCATGAGCCGCTGTTCCATCTGCCCAACTCGTAGCACCTCTACCAGCACAAATAGCATACCTCCTGTTTGTTCCTACTGATTTAGGCCAAGTGATACCAGACGGTGAAGAGAATACATGATAAACGGCTATATCATGCGTAGTACCTACTTCACTAGGGTTATTATTCCAATAATCCACAAAAGCATCAAGACTTGAGCGTCCTGATGAACCTGCACTAGTCACTTTATCACGAAGCGGATCTGTACTAGCATTGGTTCTAATAATAACATTTCCTAATACATGTTTAATACCAGCGGCTCTAAGGAAACGCGCATTAAGATTTCCAATAATAGATTGTGCCGAAGCCTGTGCTGCAGCTAAATTACCATTGTAAGCGCTCGTTGCAAAAAAAGTTTTTGAACTAATTTCTACTGCAACTTCATATTCTAAAACATCCATTACCATTGTAGGTCGTCTACTAGCTGCCATTTTAGATGCATTATTAATGCTGCTTTTTAAAGATTTATTATGATTAGAAGGAATTAATTTTGTTTGAATTGGGTTATTAAATTCTGTATAGTCTTTTTCTGTATGATTATTACTTTCAACACTACAACCATTTGTATCACAACTGACTCGCTTAACATTAGAAATTTTATGACTGCTTCTGTCACTTGCAGAAGGACTAATTTCTAATAAGTCTTCTCCTGGCCTGTCAATAGTAGCCATGAGGCCTCGGTCTGTCATCACAGCGCTAACTTTAAAATTTGGATGCTCGAAAACATGACCAGTGTAAACACGTTCTGGACCTTTATCTACTTCTACTAATTTCCCAGTACCATCATCAACTAAAAACCTTGTATTCTTACCAAATACAGAGGCCTTTTTTAGTTCTAATGTTAACGTTTCGCCAGAATAATTAATGGGGATAGAAAGACTGTTAGACAAGCCTTCTGGTAGTGACTTAATGATTAAATTTTGTTCCTTTTGAGCTTGTACAAATACTGTTACTAGCATAAATAATGCTGTTATAAAAACAGCATGATTTTTTAATCTTAACATGGTTAATTGATTTTGGATTAATTAAATTATTTAGTTACGTTGTGCAGAATAAAGGTGGTTACTCATTTATTAACACCAAATTACATATACGGATTATATGCAGTTTTAGATGTTTTTTAAAAAGTAAAAGAAGTTGTCAACATAACATTCTTAAAAACTTATTTTTTCTACATTCATATTTGTCTTCAATACTTTTAAATTTGGTTTCTTAATATAAACCTATATGATGTATAAAAAATTACTAGTTGCTATTTTGCTTGGTACAGTCTTAAATATTAATGCCCAAAATTCTACCGAAAAAGAACTTGAAACTATTGAAACTCCAGAACAAATTGAGACTTTTTTACAAGCTAAAAAATCAAAAAAAAATAAGCTTATCACCTTTAATGCAGAAAAACACAAAACCATATTAGCAAAAGAACTCTTTAAGCTATCTAGAGGTGGTATAAAAACCGTTAAAACAGATTATAACAAAACCATATATAAAATTATTAATAAAACAGAAATACCTTACTACAGAATGGGTTATATTGTTTTAAATGAAAACGAATTGGATATGGACCATATAAATAGCTTAAGAGAAAATATTATAGCTAAATACAATGGTGGGACACCTTTTAATTTTTTAGCCAAACAGTATAGTATGGATAAAAATGCTACTCGAGGTGGTGATACAAGTTGGGTTAAAAAATCAGATAACACATATGAATTTGAAGAAATGATGATTAACGATACGCATGATTTAAATGATATATTTACAGTGAATATGCCAGAATCGAAACATTATTATGTGTTTTTAAAATCTCATGAGCCAAAAAAAATAACAGAAATTGAAGTATTAAAAATTGTTGAAGCTTTAAACTAATGCAACTTTTTTACAATCCAGACATTACAGAAAATACGACTCAATTTTCTTTCCCAAAAGAAGAAAGCAAGCATCTTGTAAAAGTACTGCGGAAATCAATGGGAGATACCGTTAATATTACTAATGGAAAGGGTTTCTTGTTTACGGCCAAAATTTCTGTACCTAATGTTAATAAGTGTACAGCCAATATAATTTCTAAAGTTGTTAAACCTAAACGACTATACAATATACATTTAGCGGTAGCGCCAACTAAAATGAACGATCGTTACGAATGGTTTTTAGAAAAAGCTACTGAAATTGGTATAGATACCATCACGCCTATTATATGTAATCATAGTGAACGTAAGATTATCAAACCTGAGCGTTTTGAGCGTATTTTACAGTCTGCCATGAAACAGTCTTTAAGCTGTAATTTACCCAAACTAAATAAGGCTACAACGTTTAAAGATTTTATAAATCAAGATTTAAACGGAAGTAAATTTATAGCACATTGCGAAGAAAACAATAAACAATCCTTAAAACAACTATTAAAACCAAAAACAGATGTTGTTATTTTAATAGGACCAGAAGGCGATTTTTCTTTAAAAGAAATATCAGAAGCTATAAACAATAATTATAAGCCTGTTACTTTAGGAGAAAGCAGATTGCGTACTGAAACAGCAGCAATAGTGGCTTGCCACACTGCGGCATTTGTAAATGAATTATAAATCTATCTGGCTACCGCTCGTTATACTTAAATCATCTCTTTCTACTAACACTACCAACGATAAATCATCAGTTTCATTAACAATATTAGGTATAGAGAGTTCGGCTAAACCTTCATAATCATCTAGATTAATATATGTTTCTTGAACAACAATATTAGCATTTTTAAGCGTTCTGTTTCTATTTTCACCTCGTTTCACCTCTGTAATACGTTCTTTAATAACCAAAGCAACGCGCAACTTTTTATTGGTAATTTGACCGTCTACCTTATAACCAAATGCTACTTTATCATCTATGGTGCTTAGTGCTGTAATATGTACATTATTTTGAGAATTAATCTTTAAATAATCACTAATTTTATTAGACATGGTTGCCTTTTTAGATCCTACAAAATGTTCTTTACCGTTAACAACAACTTGTGGTGTATATATAGAACTACTGTTAAACTTACTACTGTAAGCACGTTGCTTATTCGTGTATACTTTTTTGCTAAAAGGATCTTTCCATCCAATATAATTCCAATAATCAACATGGTAAGATAATGCTATGACTTCATTATTTGGATATTTAGAATTAATGGTGCTCAATAAGTCATCGGCAGATGGGCAACTAGAGCATCCTTGCGATGTAAACAGCTCTAAAACAACAACAGGTTTATATTCCTCTATTGTAGAAAACTGTGAAACAAAAATAGACAGGATAATGGCAATAAATATCTTTTGCATTTGTAACTTTATATTATAGAAATTATATAATACGTAGTCCGCAAAAATCTTTAAATCTTACATTTATTATATGTTTTTTGAATACAGGTTTTTATTAACCTAGTCAATGTGACGAATAATCTAAACGTGTAATAATCTATAAAACAAAGTCTTATTTATTCTTAACATAAATTAACTTAAACCGTCCATTGCTCTGATCGCGTTGTTCCATCACAAATTGAGGAAGTGACTTAAAAAGAGGTGTTAACTTTTGAAAACCAAAATTACGTGAATCAAAATTAGGTTGTTTTTTAATAATCAATGAACCAACATCACCTAAAAAGGCCCAACCATCATCATCGGCAGCATCGGCAACCGAATTTTTAAGAAGTCTTATAATTTTTGGGGTTATATTATATAAATTTTCCTTTTTAGTTTTACCCGTCTTTTCATCTTTATCATTATCATCATCACTTGCCAATATTTCTAAATAAATAAACTTATCACAAGCTACTATAAATGGATCTGGTGTTTTCTTTTCTCCCATACCATAAACAACCATAGCAGCCTCCCGCAATCTAGTTGCTAGTCTCGTAAAATCACTATCTGAAGACACTAAGCAAAAACCATTTACTTTTTCGGAGTATAAAATATCCATCGCATCAATAATCATAGCAGAATCTGTAGCATTCTTTCCAGTTGTATAACCGTATTGTTGGATGGGTGTTATTGCATTTTCGAGTAAAACTTTCTTCCATTTAGACAAATGTGGTTTTGTCCAATCTCCATAAATTCGTTTTATTGTAGGGGTTCCGTACTTTGTAATTTCTTCCATCATTTCAGATATATATTTTGATGGAATATTATCTCCATCTATAAGTACGGCTATTTTAGTGTCTTGTATCATAGGTTATAAAGATACATATATAATGACCTCCATTTAAAATTTGATTTAAATACTTTAACTTTTATTTAGATAATAAAAGTTTGCTTTATTATTATTTTTACAATGACTAATTCATATAATTATTACACATCATGACATCAAAACAATCAACCGCATTTAAATTTATTTGCCTCGTATTTACCGTATTACTGCTTTCTTTACCTCAAGATATGCAAGGCCAAAACAAAAAAAGAAAGAAAAACAAAGACAAAGATAAAACCGAAATACCTACTCCAAAAAAAGAAAAAACTATTGAGCAATTAACAAAAAATAGTTCTAAAAAAGAAGGTTTATTCACCATCTACCAAGATACTATTACAGGCTCATTACGCATGTTAATCTCTAAAGATCAAATAGGAAAAGAATACATATACTTTAGCCAAATAGCTGATGGTGTTATGGATGCTGGTCGAATAAACAGGGGGTCTTACAACGATTCTAAAGTATTTAAAATTGAAAAATATTTTAACAAAATAGAATTTATAACTCAAAACACAGCCTTTTATTTTGATCCCGAAAGCCCGCTTTCTAGATCTAAAGACGCCAATATTAGTACTGGCAATTTGGCGAGTATAAAAATTGAAGCAAAAGATAACAAAAAAGGAAACTACTTAATTAATGTTGATGAGCTCTTTTTAAAAGAAACATTGGCCCAAATTAAGAACCCTAAATTACCCAAACAATCTCCAATGGCATTTAATCTTGGTAAGTTGGATAAATCAAAAACTAAAATTAATGCAATTAGAAACTATAAAGAAAATACAGACATTGCTACAGAATATGTGTATTCGTCTCCTGCTGTTTTAAACAATGGATCAAATGCGTTATCTGATGGCAGAAATGTTAGTATTAAAGTTCATCATAGCTTAATAGCCATGCCCGATAATGATTATAAAGTTAGGTTAGATGATTCTAGAGTTGGATATTTTACACATCAAGTTAATGATCAAACCTCTACAAAGTCAACACCATACCGAGATTTAGTACATAGATGGCATTTAAAAAAGAAAAATCCTAATGCAACACTATCAGAGCCTGTAGAACCAATTACATGGTGGATAGAAAATTCTACACCCTTAGAATGGAGAGAAACTATTAAAGAAGGTGTTTTACAATGGAATGTCGCTTTTGAAAAAGCAGGCTTTAAAAATGCTATGGTTGTTAAAATTCAGCCAGATGATGCCACTTGGGATGCTGGAGATATTAGATATAATGTATTAAGGTGGACATCTTCTCCACAACCACCTTTTGGAGGTTACGGGCCTAGTTTTGTAAATCCTAAAACAGGTCAAATTTTAGGTGCCGATATTATGTTAGAATATGTGCATTTTACAAATCGAGTCCTTTATGATAAAGTATATGAGCTAGCCGCACTAGAAGAACCATACGAACAAAATAATTTTATAAAAAACAAACAAGCATATTGTTCTCTAGGCCATGAAATACATAAAGATGTTATGTTTGCTAATGCTGTAGCAACTACTACTGGTGCTTCAGATTTAGAAATGAAACGCATTAAAAAAGAAGCTATGATGGCATTAATTATGCACGAAGTTGGACACACACTTGGCCTTAATCACAACATGAAGGCTAGTCAATTATTTTCTCCAGACCAATTAAATGATGCTGCATTTATTAAAGGAAAATGTCTAACAGCCTCTGTTATGGATTATGCTGCTTTAAATATTACTAAAGACCGAAGCAAACAAGGACAGTATGATGATGTTGCCGTTGGACCTTATGATATTTGGGCTGTACAATTTGGATATACCCCATTTAAATCTGAACAAGAGCGCACATCATTATTAAATCAATCTACTAGACCCGAGCTTATTTTTGGAAATGATGCCGATGATATGCGCGCTCCTGGCAAAGCTATAGACCCAAGAGTAAATGTTTCAGATCAATCTAACGATCCCATACGATGGGCTGTGGATAGAATCGAACTTTCAAATAACTTAATGAAAGAAGCTAAATCCAGATTCACAAAACCAGGCGAATCTTTTCAAGAATTAAGACGTGTTTATTATTTGCTTAGTGGTCAAAAAGGCTCGGCAGCAAATACCATTTCAAGATTTATTGGTGGTGTTTATGTTGAAAGATCTATGGTAGGGCAAACAGGACAAAAACAACCTTATACACCTGTTAGTCTAGACGATCAAAAACGAGCTATGAATGCTTTAAAAAATTATATTTTTGCACCAAATGCTTTTGATGTGCCTAATGATTTATACAATTATTTAGCCATGCAACGCAGAGGGTTTAACTTTTTTAGAGGGACAGAAGATCCTAAAATACACAAACAGGTTCTTGGCTACCAAAAAAATGTTTTAAACCACATATTACACCCTAATACACTACAGCGTATTACAGATTCGCAATTGTATGGCAATGCGTATTCGTTATCTGCTTTTATGACCGATTTAAATAATGCCATTTTTAAAGCAGACATTAATGGTGATATTAATTCTTTTAGACAAAACCTACAATTAGAATATACCAATATGCTAATAGGTATGCTTACAAAAAAGGAGTCTAGCCAATATACTCATAACGCAAAATCTATGGCTTTATATAATTTAAAAAATATTAAAACTATAAGTTCACCATCTGGAAATATTGCATCTAGAGCACACAAACAACATCTTAGAACCTTAATAGAAAACGCAATTAAAGAAATAAAATAGTAATCTAATTTTTAGAGAAATAAAAAAGCTATTACGCATTTTGTAATAGCTTTTTTTTAGTTTTAAGGGGCCTAGCTGATGTTTCTTTTTAGGAACAAATAATTGTTTACTTTATGTTTCATTTGCTATTACTAATTATAAATCAATTACTGTGCCAAAACCAATTAGCACAAATAAAAACTATACTATTTATTTTACTTTTCCTTTTACATCTTTAAAAAAACTATGCAAAAATTTAAAGTCTGCATCTACATCATCTGTAGGATAAAATGGTTCTGAAATTTTATTCTGTTTATTTTCAAAATCTAAAGTAAACATAATTATAGGCACTTTGGCTAGCTTTGCTATATAATAAAAACCTGTACGCCATTCGGTTACTTTTTTTCTAGTACCTTCTGGAGCAAAGGTTATTCTATATTCATCATTTTGCTCAAATAATTTAGCAATAGCTTCTACTTTATTTTCGTTAGCATCTCTATTTAACGGAGCTCCACCCATAAGTCTAAAAAACCAACCTATAGGGAATATAAAGAGTTCTTTTTTGCCAACAAAGTTTGTTTTTAAATCTGATACTTTTCGCAAAAGAACGCCTATATGGAAATCATGCCAACTGGTATGTGGCACTGCTATAATGACTGCTTTCTTTATCGTGTCTTGAGAAAAATTAGTATTACCAACAACCTTCCAACCTAAAATTTTAAAGTAAATGAGTTTTGCTAACCATCTCATATTACATTTTTTGATAAAGTGATTTCAATTTTTTTGGAGTGATTGTATTCTTCCAACTTTTGCCAAGTGCATTTTCCCAAAGTGGTTCTAAGCTTAAAGCTACTTTTATCATAATATTAAATTCATTATCACCTAAGTCGGCACATAGCCCTTGTGGTAATATAATATTATGTTTAGCCTTCATTTGTTTAAAAACCTTAACGCCTTCTGGATAAAACTCTTCGAGATGATCAAAAACAATACAATTACCAATACCGTGCTTAGTACCCAATAAATAAGACAAGCCATAACTCATGGCATGGGCAACACCAACTTGCGAATACACAATACTCATACCTCCATGCCACGATGCCATCATGAGTTTTTCTTGAGATTCTACGTTAGATAGATTATCTTCTAAAAATATCTGTTTACATAACTCTAAAGCCATATTACCATAGCTTTCGCTAAACGCGTTTAAATACGTACCTGTTAAAGACTCTATACAATGAATGTAACAATCCATACCAGTATAAAACCATTGGTCTACAGGGACATCTTTAGTAAGCTCTGAATCTAGAATAACTTGATCAAACGGCGTAAAATCAGAATTAATACCTAATTTCTTTTCAGGGCCAGTAAGTACCGTTGTTCTTGATACTTCTGCTCCAGTACCCGATATAGTTGGAATACCAACATGATATATGGCTTGGTTTTTAACTAAATCCCAACCTTGATAATCTTCGGCATTTCCATTATTAGTTATTAATATAGATACAGCTTTAGCCAAATCTAACAATGTACCTCCTCCTATACCTATAATACCTGATGGACGTTCTTTAGATTTTAAAATAATATCTTCTACCAATGTGTCTACCTGCTCTGTTTTAGGCTCTTCTTTAGCAGAAATAAAAATAATTCTATCTTCATAAGACAGATTAATTCTTGAAATTAACCATGTATTGCCTTTAAATACATCATCTATTAAATAAATAAAAGGAGCTTTTACGTTTAAGCGCTTGGGAGCTAAAACTTCATTTAATTGTTGGAAACTACCTCTGCCAAAAATAACTCTTGGCACCATTGGAAAGTTTTTATAACTCATGTATCATGTTTTCTTTTACAAAAGGTAAAAATACCATTATTTTAAATTTACTGATTTAAATATTCTTGAAATTTTTCAGAAAAAAATCCCATCGCCATCTATAACAATACATATGGTTTAAATCGTTTTTAATTATATCTAATAGCATCGCTACTAAAAAATACGTGTCATATTTTTGTTGTTTTCGGATATTTACATTAATCGTTTTCAAATTAGCTAAGTAATTTTAATATCTCGGGCAACGCTTCAATAGTTTTATAAGCTTTACCGTGAGTTTCCTGTTCTGTAACCTGTTCGTGTATCCATGTGGTATGAAAAGGCACATGGATAGCATGAGCCTTAATATTAACCAATGGTAAAACATCCGATTTTAATGAATTACCAATCATTAAAAATTCTGAAGGTTTAATATCTAGATGATTTAATAATTTTGAATAATTAGCTTCTTGCTTATCGCTTAATACTTCTATGTGATGAAAATATTGACTTAAACCCGATTTTTCTAGTTTACGCTCTTGATCTAACAAATCGCCTTTAGTAGCCAATATAATTCTATATTTTTTAGACAAAGTCTTTAAAACATCTTCAACTCCATCAAGTAGTTCAACAGGTTTATTGAGCATATCTTTACCAATATTTAAAATAGTTTCAATAATTTTATTAGAAACATTATAATCTGATAGTTTTAGGGCAGACTCTACCATAGATAAAGTAAATGCTTTTATACCATAGCCATATAAAGATAGATTGTCTATTGCCATCTTAAAGAGCTCTTGATCAATTTTATTTAGTGTTTCGTATTGCGATAATAACTTGCCAAACTCATTTTCAGCATTTCTAAAATAGGGTTCATTTACCCATAAGGTATCATCAGCATCAAAACCAATAACTTTAATGTTTTGGTAATCTATTTCCATATTTTTTTTGCGCGCTCTAAATCTTCTGGAGTATCAATCTCTACACCTTGAATACTGGTTTCTACCATTTTTATACGCTTTCCATACTCTAGATAACGAATACACTCTATTTTTTCTGATGCTTCCAATGCTAACATGGGCAGTTTATAAAAATCTAAAATAGCTTTTTTTCTAAATGCATAAACGCCTTTATGTTTATAATATTTTACACCAGCATTATGATCTCTCGGGTAAGGAATTGGGCTTCTAGAAAAGTAAAGTGCAAAATTCGCCTGATCGACTATTACCTTAACCGTATTGGGATTATTTATTTCATCTACATCGGTTATATGCACCATTAAAGATGCTAAATCAACTTCGTTTTTAGAATCATTTTTAAAGACTTCTATAAGCTTAGATAAAGACTCTTTATCTGTAAAAGGTTCATCGCCCTGAACATTTATAACAATATCTATATCTAATGCCTCTACAGCTTCAGCAATTCTATCACTACCACAATCGTGCTCCTTCTTACTCATCATGGCTTTTCCTCCATGATTTACAATTTCATCATAAATAATGTTGCTGTCTGTAACCACAATAACATCATCAAAAAGATTTGTAGCCACAGTAGCTTCGTATGTTCTTCTTATTACAGTTTTACCACCAAGATCCTGCATTAATTTACCAGGAAAACGAGATGCGGCATAACGTGCGGGAATCATTGAAATTATTTTCACAGGCTAAATATCTTTTAGTTTAATTGATAAATCAAAAATAAAATAATTATTACAGCTTTTATGCTTTAGTAGGTTTAAACTTTTTGAAGACTTTAAAAATTACGAATAATATAATAATTACAAGAACAATAGCCACAACGGGTAAAAATATTGAAACGACAGATAAGATAATAGAAGTTCCTGTTTCTACTGTCGAAACTAAAGGATTACCAATACCTCCAGTAGTTGCTGTAGAGACTAAACGTGTTGTACTAGATGTGCCTGCAATTGCAGCGGCTGTACCTCCACCAGCTATAATAGCCAAAGACCAAGTTACTACGGGACTTAAATCTGCCATTGTAGATAACATTACAGCGGTGCCTGCAAGCGCAGCTAGCGGTACTGCCACAGTGTCCAATAGATTATCTATATAAGGAATAAAATAACCCAATATTTCTACCAACGTAGCTACCCCGAGTGTAATTAAAGCAGCGGTGCTTCCTACCCATTCCCAAGATTCATTAAGCGGCCAAAAGTCTAGATATGCAGCTAAACTTAAAGCAAATAATGGTAAAAATACTCTAAAACCGACTGATGCCGACAATCCTATGCCTAAACAAATGCTTATAATAGTTTCTATGCTCATAAGTCTCTTACTAAAACTCTACAAAAGGTATTTATTTTTAATTAATATTAAATTTTATAGTTGAACTAAAATTCACAACGCTTTTACGGAACAAATATAAATTGCTATAATATGGTTTCTTCTTATTTATTATTCTTCAAAAAAATCATCTTTAAAGCCTATAAGATACAATTTTTCTCTTGCTCTTGTAACCGCAGTGTAGAGCCAACGTAAATAGTCTTTATCAATACCATTGGGTAAATAAGGCTGTTCTACAAAAACCGTTTGCCATTGCCCACCTTGCGATTTATGACAAGTAATTGCATATGAAAACTTAACCTGTAATGCATTAAAGTGTTTATTACTCTTTACTTTTAAAAATTTTTTATAGTTACTAGTTTCGTTTTCAAAATCCTTCATAACCTCTTGATATAGTCTATTAGAATCATCATACGATAACGATGGTGTTTCGGCATCAATGGTATCTAAAAGTAAAACGGTTTCAAAAGGATTCATTTTTGGATAATCTACCATACGTATTTTAACTTCGGCAAAACGAAAACCATAAAGTTCTTGAATACTAAATATTTCTAATATTTCAATAATATCACCATTGGCAATAAAACCAGCTTCTGTCGCGGGTTTTATCCAGAAATAATTATTCTTCACTACCATTAAATAATCTCCAGCAGTTAATTCGTTTTCATTAAATAAAATACGATTTCTAATTTGCTGGTTGTACAAATTTGCACGTTTATTACTTCTAACGATAATAGCAGTTTCTTCTTTGCCTAAATCGCTGTATGCATCGTTAATAGCATCCATAATTTCATAACCATCTGTAAGCCTAACAATATCTTTAAAATTTGATACATCAAACTTAAAAGCATCATGAGTATTTGTAGATAAGACTTCGCGCAAAATTGTGGCATTAAAGAGAATACCAGAATCTTGCTCTTGCCTAACCACCTCGTCAAGTTCCATTTTAGTCACCTCTTTATTGTAATTAAGTGCCATTCTATTCTCATCTAGAGCAGGACTAATATCTAATTTTATTGGAGGTAACTGCGCTGTATCTCCAATTAAAAGCAACTTACATTGGTGGCCAGAATACACATATTGCATTAAATCATCTAATAATGAACCGTTATCAAAAATTTTAGAGTCAGCTGGTGTATCGGGTATCATAGAAGCTTCATCAACAATAAAAATGGTGTTTTTGTGCTTGTTGGGTTGTAAAACAAATTTAACACCTCCAGATTTTTCTTTTTTAGGAAAATATATTTTTTTATGAATTGTAAAAGCCTCTTTTTTAGAATAATTAGCAATCACTTTTGCCGCTCGACCCGTTGGAGCCAACAAAACAGCACTTTTTTTAGCTTTCCATAAATTAGAGACAATAGTCCCCACAATGGTTGTTTTACCAGTACCAGCGTAACCCTTTAAAACATAAAGTGCATTTGGAGCTTTATCAAAAATAAAATCAGAAAGTTGCTGCAAAACAATATTTTGTTTCATGGTTGGTGTAAACGGAAACTGCTGTTTAATAAGGGTATAAAATTCTGATGAGGTCATTTAACAAAGAAACTGTTTATAAATTATTCAAAGATAGAATGATTTTTACTCGCTTTGGTTTTTACGATTAAAAAAAAATTGTAGATTTGCTAAATACCATTAATATTACTTTTTAAACAAATAACACACTATGCTAAAATTTATTCTTATTGCTGTTGGGGTAATCTTACTAACAATTGTATTAATTAAGTTAGTAGACAAATTTGTACCTAACAAAATCAAACCTGTTTTAAATATAGCATTATGGCTATTAATAGCATTTTTAGGTTACAAAACATATATGTCTATATATGAGCCTATTAAATTTAATAAACTAAAAAATGAGCGTTATGCCAAAGTTATTGAGAGTTTAATAGATATTAGAGACTCACAATTAGCACACAGACAGGTTACTGGTAGATTTACTAATAATTTTGACAACTTAGTTAAATTTATAGATACGGCTAAATTCACATTAACTCAAAGACGTGATTCTAGTGTTATTGATGAAGAGGAAACAAAAAGATACGGCGTAGATACTTACAAAGAAATTGTCATCGTAGATACTTTAGGCTATGTACCTGTAAAAGATTCGTTGTTTAAAAACTCTCAACGTTATAAAACAATAATGAATGTGCCTGGTACAAACGGCAAGAAATTTAACTTAGATGCTGGCTTTATAGAACAAAACAAATTAAATATTGCTGTATTTGAAGCTTCCGTTAAAAAGAGTGTTATTTTAGAAGATCAAAACAGAGACCTTGTTATTCAAGAAAATCAAGTTGTATCTGTTGATGGTGTAAATGGAGATGCATTAAAAGTAGGTGCTATGGACGAAGTTAAAACCATAGGAAACTGGCCAAAAACATATGGCACTAACGAATAAAGATTCTAACAAAATAGATAATCTAGAATTGTCCATTCAAATAAGTTTGAGTGGACTTTCTTTTTGCGTACTAAATAAAGATTCTAAAACTATTGAAGCCTTAAAGGCATTTCATTTTGATAGAAAACTCAACCCGTTTGAAGTTGTAGATTATCTAAAACAATTATTTGAGACCGAAACGACTTTAAACAACACATTTTCTAATGTGTGCATTATTCATGATAATGACTTATCAACGCTGGTTCCTAAAGTTTTATTTGATGATGATTATTTGGCTGACTACCTTAAATTTAACTCTAAAATACTTAAATCAGATTTTATAACTTATGATGCTATTGTTATAAATAATAGTGTTAACGTATATGTGCCTTACATAAATATTAATAATTACATCTATGATAAATTTGGTGCGTTTACATTTAAACACGTTTCTACCATTTTAATAGAAAGTATTCTAGAACAACAAAAAAATACTAATGATAATAAGTTGTATGTTAATGTAAGTGAAAATCATTACGAAATTATTTGTATCGAAAACTCAAAATTACAACTTTACAATAGTTTTGAATATAACACAAAAGAAGATTTTATCTACTTTATTCTATTTACGGCAGAGCAATTAAAGTTGAATACAGAAACATTAAATTTGGTTTTTATTGGTAACATATCCAAAGATGATGCGCTATATAGCATAGCCTATAAATACATTAGAGATATTAGCTTTGGAAACCGAAATGATACTTATAAATACAACCATGCACCGCAAAGCAATTATTCAAATTTCACGTTACTAAAAAGCATATAATGCGCATTATATCAGGACTATACAAAAGCAGAAAAATAACAGCTCCTAAAACCTTACCTGTACGCCCTACCACAGATATGGCTAAGGAATCTTTATTTAATATCATAAACAACCAATATTATTTTAACGATGTATCGGTTATAGATTTATTTGCAGGCACAGGCAATATTAGTTACGAATTTGCATCTAGAGGTACAGAACAAATTACCTGTGTAGACCAAGATTTTGGCTGTGTTAAATTTATAAATAAAACAGCCGAAGCTTTTAAAATGCCCATAGAAACCATAAAAAGCGATGTCTTTAAGTTTCTAGAAAAATCGCCTTTAAAAGCTAATATTATTTTTGCAGACCCGCCTTACGATTTCCCCATAGAGCAATTCTCTAAAATACCAGAACTTATTTTTAAAAATAACATGTTACTAGAAGATGGGCTTCTAATTGTAGAACACTCCAAACACACCGACCTATCAGAACTAGATAATTTTAGCTATTCCAAAGGTTACGGAGGTAATATGTTTAGCTTTTTTGAAATTGTTTAAACTACGCATACCATTTCTGCATTAAAATGGTATCAAACAAAAAACCCTTCTAGTAAATTAAGAAGGGTTTATTTATATCTAAGTAAATCTATAAGCCGGATTCTGTATCACGCAAAAAGCGTAACCCTTATCATTTATCTGCGTGCATTGTTACCAATACACTTTAGCTGCCTACCCTCCAACAATCGAGCGTGCCGCCCTCAAACGTTGGTATACATGACATTGCACCACATAGAGTTTACCTGGTTTCACTACAGCATGACCTGTATATACTTTCTGTTGCACTTTTCCTAACCTCACGGCTGGTGGTTATTAGCCACTATGTTGCACTACGGTGTCCGGACTTTCCTCCATCTCAATAAATCGAAACAGCGATAAGGCAATTTACTTAAGCGCAAAATTACAATAAACAAAAACTATAATCTAAATATATTTAAACATTTGGGCGTTACCCTAAAAAGGGTCAGGCTTTCCATTACAAGTCCTCGCTCCTAGCGTCGCTGTGGGCTTTTCACTGCAATCCTTAACGCGGGTGTTTGCTGGCTTAATTTTTCACCTTCTTGGTTTTCTTTTTTTCTGTAAATTAATTTGGCTTTTAATAAGTACTAAAACCAATAGAATAGATGGTATTATCCAATATATACTTTTTCTTTTCATTAAAATAATAACAAAAAACAATAACCCCCAAAGGATAACAGTTTTTACATTTTTAATCTTTTTCTCTTTTTTCTTTAGTTCATCAAATCTTAAATTCTCTTCTATGGCTTCTTCTGGAATACTGTATGTTCCTTCTATGTTATGATCTAAAAACGCCTCTATATCATCAATCAACATTTTGCGCGTACAAAAAACTTCATCATCAGCATAAAAAACAATAGATTGGCTTAAATCCATAAGACCGATTGAAATTATATTAATACAAGCACAAACTAATTCCTCTGAACCAAAAGAAAACGAAATTCCAAAATTTTTATCTGATAAATCTTTTTTTAAGTTTGGAAAATCAGAGAGAATTTCTGTTATAGGATTAAGATAGATTTCAACAAAAATTTTATTTCCGTTTAATAAACAATCTATAGTATCAATTTTATTTAGGTTATCGAATGTATCAAAGTCGGTTAAAAATTTAAAATCATAACCCAGTTCTTTAATTCGATTTTCAAGTTCTATTTTAGTTGGAAGTTTATTTTTCTGGACAAAATTTATTAAAGACATTGACATCCTTTCTCAGTTTATAATAAACTTTTAAAGATATAATAATCATTTTAATATTTTGTAGGCTTGTTAAACGAAGTCCATTTTAATTATAAAATCAATAACTTAACCATATATAAAACCCCACCTTTAATCTAACTTTTCCTAAACAAAAAAATCGCCTAGAAATAATTTCTAGACGATTTTTACATCAGTTATTTATAAATTTAATGAATAGGAATAAAAGCTTGTATTTTATAAAACTCTTTACTTGTACCCAAATCTGTCGCTAAATTTGGACCAGCAGCAAATCTAAACCATACACCATTATTAAGCGTAGCTTTAACATAACCACCTAACCATTGGTATATATGTTTTTCGTTTTCTCCACTTTCTGTTCTAATTTGAGAAAAACTTTCATAAAAAGCTCCAAACGAAAAATGATCATTCACTTTATACCCTGGTACAATCCAATTTAACAATAAATCTCTGGTAGCATCGCCATTACCTTTTCTAAAGGATTTATATAAAGACAGGTAACTATCTAACTCAAATCGCTTTGAATTATACAAAACCAATACACTTGGTATAAAAGCCTCTCCAACAGTTGTTTCTGTGCTATTAGATAAAAATTTACCATGCCCAAAACCTAAAGTAGGGTTTATATACCATTTATCTAATTTAAAGCCTAGACCAACACCTGTTTCTAAAAACAAATCGCTTCCAGTAAGTCCTCCAAAACTCGGATTGTTCCAAAACACACTGTAAAACGTAAGGTTCTTTTTTTCATCTAACTCATAACTTCCTAAAAACACATTGGAAAAACCAGCCACACTATTGTGTATAGGCATAATTACAAAACTTGTTTTTTTCTTTTCTTTCTCATCACTTTTCATCTCTTGTGCTTGGGTGACCTGCATTAATAATGCAAAGGCAATAATTGCTAATTTTTTCATAATTCTATTCTATTTTAGTTAATGGATTAATTATTATTTTTTAATGTTTTAAATCCTTTAAAACAAGGATTTCGTTTTTCTATAAAGGCTTGCATACCTTCTTTTTGATCTTGAGTGGCGAATAAGCTATGAAACGTACTACGCTCAAATAGGATACCTTCTTTTAACCCCAATTCTTCTGCTCTATTAACAACTTCTTTAGATTTTTGAGCCACGGGTTTACTATAACTAGAAATGATTTTAGCTACTTTTATAGTTTCTTCCAATAAGGTTTCTGTAGAAAACACCCTAGAAACTAATCCGGCGCGCTCAGCTTCTTTAGCATCAATAAATCTACCAGTAAGAATCATATCCATAGCTTTTACCCTACCAATAAGCTTAGTTAAGCGCTGTGAGCCACCAATACCAGGAATGACGCCTAACTTTATTTCTGGCTGACCAAATTTTGCGTTTTCTGCGGCAAAAACCATATCGCACATCATTGCTAATTCACAGCCTCCACCCAAAGCATATCCAGATACTGCTGCTATTTTTGGAGTTTTTATATTTACAAAGGCTTCCCATCCAGCAAAAAAATCGGTGTTAAGCATTTCTAAATAAGATTTATCAATCATCTCTTTAATATCTGCTCCTGCAGCAAATGCTTTTTCACTACCTGTTATAACAAAACACCCTACTTCTGGATCTTTATCAAACTTTTGCATAACATTTACGATATCGTGCATTACAGCAGTATTTAAAGCATTTAAAGCTTTAGGACGGTTAAGTTTTACAACCACAACCCCATCATATTGTTTACTTGCTATATTCATTTTATGTGTATTTAAATTAACTGCTTTTAAGAATCCCAAATGGCTCCATAAGCAGGGATACCATGAATTTCCATGCCATGTACCACTTGCCATGTTAGTTTTTTATTAGAGATACAGATGACAGCCTCTGCATCAAATTCCTTATAAGCTTTATAAGCAAGTTTTACCATATCTGGTTTACCATGAGAATCTGTATTCCAAATAATAGCATTGGGCTGAGCTTCTAAAATTTCATCTACCAAATCATCGCCATATGTTTTTCTGGGGTTTCGGGTTGCCCAAACTAAAAGCGATGGTACTTCATTAGATAATAAATGCGGAATACATGGGCCAATACCACTTCCTGTTGCTATCCAAATAACACGTTTAAATAGTTTTTCAATATTACCTACGCCAGCAGTTGGAATGCCTTTAACCCAAACATACGAAGGCAAATCATCTATCAATACCCCAGTCCAATCTCCTGCTCTAGAAATCGTTAATCTAAATCCTTCTTTTCCGGGAGATGGCACATTAGCAAAGGAATGCCACTCACGTAGTGGATCTCTACTAATGGCTGTAGAAGACCCTGCAAATGGAGTAACTCCATAATTAAAATTTACTAAAACAACATGTGATGATGGATTTGTAACTTGTATAGCTACTTTTTTTAGAAACATCCATGGGATGGCTATGCTTATGGTAATTAATAATAATAACCAAAAGCCAAGAGACGATGTAAGCGCCTCGCTATAACTGTATGTTCCTTTTTGTAATCCTATAAATACAAAAGTCTGTACCCAAAATAAAAGTAGTGCTGTCCAGCCACCAAAACGATGGGTTAACTCAAATCTATTATGTTTTTTAGCTCTGTTTTTTGGCAGAGCCATAATAACCATAAGTACCAATATTGCAATCACTCCAGAGGTCACTAATACTAATAATAATGAAACACCCGGTAAATTATTAACCCAAGAATATATGAGTGAGCCTACAAAAATAGCATACCAAATAGTGCCTGCTATATTACCACCCATATGTATACCTCCAAAATGATATATTTTTGCTGCGGCCCATCTAATACTTAAAGGCCAAGACACAGGAACGCTTGTTGCTATCTTAAATAATAAATTAACAACATATTGCTGCCTAATTAAGATTGCAGATGCTATATTGATAATGGTTATGTTGGATATTATTTTTAATGCTATGCCATTACTGCTCCACCAATTACCTGAAATGATTCCATATAGTAAAGCACTTATATTAACTATAGCGATTAGGGCAATCAATCTGTTGTATTGCATTAAAAATGGATGCTTCCAGATACGCTTATAGTAGGCTTGTTTAGGAGGCAGTACAACATCCTCATAATCAACATACTCATCCATAGGATTATGAGTCAATTTTACTGGCTTATCTATTTTTTTATTAATTACTTCCATCATATTTTTTTTCAAGGTGATTCTTTGCCATGTCCATTAAAAGTTTCTTGTCAATTTTTCCTCTACTTGTTTTTGGCAATTCTTTTAATGCAATTATTCTTTCAGGTACACAGAAGTATGGTAGAGCACTTAATATTTTGTTTTTTGCTTCATCTTCTACTATACTATCTGGACTCACAAATGCAACCAAGGTTTTGGAATCATATTTTAAAGCTACAGCACGCTTACATGTAGGAATACGCTCTAATACATTGGATACAGAATCCAATTCCACCCTAAAACCTTTAATCTTTACTTGATCATCTACCCTTCCAAAATGTTCTAATTCTCCATTTGCTGTCCATCTGCCCAAATCCCGCGTTCTAAACATTTTTCTTCCATGTCCTAAAAAAGGATCAGGGACATAGCGTTCTCGAGTTAATTGTTCATTTTCTATATAGCCCATAGATACACAATCGCCTCCTGCCCACATTTCTCCTATCTCTCCAATAGCACAAGGCTTCTTGTTTTTATCTAAAATATAAACAGTGTTATTTGGTGTGGGTTTACCTATGGTTAGCAAGTCGTCGCAAGGATAATAGCGTTGGGCTGTATTTATGATAGTAGTTTCTGTTGGCCCGCATGAATTATAGAATGCACAAAATTGACTCCACTTGTTTGCTAAGTATTCTGGGCAAGGTTCTCCTGCAACTGCAACGGCTTTTACGTGCTTACATTTTTCTGTATTTAACGTACTTAAAATAGTTGGCGTAGAAATAATGATATCTACTTGTTCTGCCGTTTCTTGAATATCTTTACCTCTAATTATCAAGGTAGCACCATTAGCAAGGCAACCTAATACTTCCCATACAGCCATATCAAAAGCTATATTTAATATTTGCCCAACTTTAAGACCAGGACGCATACCCAAATTACCAGGAGCTGTTAATAGTATATTACAAATATTACGGTGAGAAACTTGAACCCCATTAGCAGGACCAGTTGTTCCTGAAGTAAAAATTATAAGTGCCCTATCTTCACTATTTACAGAGCTTTCTAAAGTAATTAGATTATTATCTGAAAATTCATCATTATGGTCTTTAAGGTTATCTAAAAAAATACACTTGCAAGTATCGATTACAGGTATTTTCTCTTTATAATCAGTTAGTGAAAGTATTACACTAATTGAGGCTGTTTTAATAATATGCTTTAATTGTAGCTCTGGAACAATACTTATGTGCTGTGGTACATAAGCCGCTCCTGTTTTTAGAATTGCAAAAATACCTACAACCATAGGAATAGACCGGGTTATAAACAAACCTACATTATCTCCTTTTTTAATACCATGACTTACTAAAATTTGTGCCAGCTGGTTTGCCTGTTGATTGAGTTCTTTGTAAGTGATCGTTTCTCCTAAATGAGCTACTGCAATTGCATCTGGTGTGGCTTTTGCATAGGCCTCGAAGGCATGATGAATACATAAAAAAGGTAGCTCTACTTTTTGCCCCAAACCAAAACGTTTAAAAAAGACTTGCTCTTTAGGTGTTAATGCTTGTAACTCTTGGTTTAAAGTCCTGTCTAAGGTGTTTTCTGTTTTAATTTTTCTGTCTAGTTTACTTCTTAAATAGACATGATTTTGTTTTTCATTATTTGTTTTCATTTAATCTTTAGGGAATTAATGGATTAATTATCCGATAAAACTAAAATCAAAAAAATAAGCGTAGTGTTAATTATCTTACATTTTAAAATTTTTAAAAGTAGTATTTTGTAAGGTTTTTGTTTTTTTTAGACTAAATAAAGTTTTACTTTTATTAAAGTGAATACATTTTTTTTTGTAATAACAGATATACAAACTCACATAGGTTTAAATATTTATTTTATGAAAGATGCTATTGTTAATAACTACTGATTAATTTAAGATGCTATACGCTCTGATTCTAATACCGAATTTTTAAATTTGTTACTTATTCAATGTTTAATAATGGAACACTTTGTAGTATCTGCCCGAAAGTATAGACCACAAACGTTTAAAGACGTAGTGGGGCAGCAGGCTATTACAAACACGCTTTTAAATGCTATAGAAAACGATCATTTAGCCCAAGCCTTGTTATTTACTGGACCTCGTGGTGTTGGTAAAACAACTTGTGCTCGTATTTTGGCTAAAATGATTAATAGTGATGGTACCGAGAATGGTGATGAAGATTTTGCTTTTAATATTTTTGAACTCGATGCCGCTTCCAATAACTCTGTAGATGACATACGAAACTTAACAGACCAAGTTCGTATACCGCCGCAAGTAGGCAAATACAAAGTCTATATTATAGATGAAGTACACATGCTATCGCAAGCAGCTTTTAATGCATTTCTTAAAACGTTAGAAGAACCACCAAAGCATTGTATCTTTATTCTAGCCACCACAGAGAAACATAAAATTATTCCAACGATTTTGTCGCGTTGTCAAATTTTTGACTTTAAACGTATTACTGTAAAAGACGCCAAAGTATATTTAAAATATATAGCCGAAGAACAAGGTATTACTGCCGATGATGACGCTTTGCATATTATAGCCCAAAAAGCAGATGGTGCCATGAGAGACGCTTTATCTATATTTGATAGAGTTGTTAGTTTTTCTGGCAAAGATTTAACAAGACAAGCTGTTACCGAAAATTTAAATGTTCTTGACTACGAAACTTATTTTACAAGTACAGATTTAATATTGGAAAATAAAATCCCTGACTTACTATTACAATTCAATACCACCCTTTCTAAAGGTTTTGACGGGCATCATTATATTGCAGGACTAGCATCACACTTTAGAGATTTACTGGTTAGTAAAACGCCCGAAACTATACAATTACTTGAAGTGGGCGAGCAAACCAAGACTAAATACTTAGAGCAATCAAATAAGGCCTCTCAAGAATTTTTAATGCAAGGTATAAATTTAGCCAACGACTGCGACCTAAAGTATAAAACGAGTAAAAACCAACGGTTACTCGTAGAACTTTGTTTAATGCAGCTTGCCTCTATCACTTTTGATGGAGAAAAAAAAAATAGCAAACATTACATAATTCCTTCATCATACTTTAAAAAGAAAGGCATTATACCCATACCTGTTGTTGTTCCTAAAAAAAGCGTGGATGTTAATGATGATACAGAACCCAATAAGGTAAATCCAGAACATACCTCTAAAACCTCCAATGTTATATCCAGTTTTAAAGTAACAAAACCACCCAAAATAATTTTAAAACAAGATACCAAAAGAGCTTCAGGACTTTCGTTAAGCAGTATTAGAGCAAAAAAAGAACATCTTATTAAGCAAATGGATGTTGTAGTTGATGAAGAAAACTTACCAAAAGAACCATTTACAGAAAAAGAACTCTTAACGACTTGGAATACCTTTATAGAAAAATTACGCAAAAATGGACAACATAATTTAGCGTCTATTTTAGCCATAGACATCCCTAAACTAAAAGGAACTACCATACATTTAGAGTTTCCAAATGCTACAAATAAAGTAGAAGTAGAAAGGCAACAATATGATTTGATGACTTACATTAGAAAATCATTAAGTAATTACGATATAAGCCTATCTATTACTGTAAATGAAGTTATGGAAAAGCAATATGCTTATACTGCAGCCGAAAAGTATGAGAAACTCAAAGAGAAAAATCCAAATGTAGATATATTAAGAAAAACTTTCGATTTAGATGTTTAAAAATCAATCCATAAGCAAGTTAATCCTTCTTGTTTTATTATTAGTTTTAACTTTTGCAAGTTGTGATGGAAGGCATCGTAAATATAAAACTAATACCAAAAATTTAGAACAAAACAATCCTTTAATATCATTTAATGAGCATACAACATTTTTACCCAAACAGGATTTAAAAATAGTCACAGATACCATTATGAATAATGGTTTTCAAATAAAAATAAATTATAATACTGTAGGTCGCTACAACGTTTTAAAAGTTAAGAATAAAAAGTTAAACCAAGCATTTAATGTACATTACAAAAATTTTGAAGCAAAATTGTATGTACTTAATAAAGGTAAAATCATAAATGATAGTATTGTTAACAAAAAACTGTTTCATGAATTTGAAACTCCGAAATTTTGGAATAATGCTATTATGCAACATCTTTGGGTAGATTATCAAGCTTCTACAGAAGACCAATTAATTTTAAAGACCGCATTTAATATACCCAATACAGAAATCTATAAAGATTTTGTTTTAAAAATAGATAAGCGAGGGCTTATAAAAATCGAACAGAAACAGCTTTCTTAAAATATTATATAAACTCATGCTAGGACTAAAATTACCAACCGACCCACGTTGGGTAAACATTGTCGAAAAAAATATTGAAGAAATTCTTACAGACCATGCGTTTTGTGAACAAAAAGCGACAAGTACAGCAATTTCTTTAATTGTTAGCTTTCCTGAATACACCGAATTGGTTCAGGAAATGACGGCTTTAGTAAAAGAAGAAATAAGCCATTTTAAAATGGTACACGACAAAATTATTGCTAGGGGTTGGACACTTGGCAGAGATAGACGGGATGATTATGTTATAGAACTTTTAAAATTTTTTCCAAAAGGAGGAAGCAGAACCACACAATTAGTTCACCGTTTACTATATGCTGCCTTAATTGAAGCGAGAAGTTGTGAACGTTTTAGATTATTATCTGAAGAGCTTAAAGATAAAGAATTAGCTGAGTTTTATAGAAATTTAATGGTTAGCGAAGCCAACCATTATACTATGTTTTTAGGATTTGCCAGACAATATGGAGACAAAAAGGAAGTGGATACTAAATGGCAAGAACTTTTAGATTATGAAAGTAAAATAATAAGTAATCTTGGGACTTCGGAAGCCATACATGGTTAAATAAGCATTACATTACTGTGTATTACTTGTAACTGTATCATAATAAATACTTTTAATAATACCATCTGCTAGTCCTATTTTTGGGACATAAATGTTTTTTGCCCCACTCCATTTCATGGATGATAAATAAATTCTCATAGCTGGTATTATAACATCGGCTCTATCTTGATTTAATCCCAATTCGGAAATACGTTCCTCATAAGAATAACTTTGTAGCATATTAAAATTTGTAGTCATATAAAAATAAGTAAGTGGCTTACCAATGGATTTACCAGACATCTTAAATATTTTATTAATGTTACCACCAGATCCTATGACTTCAATTTTATGATAAGGTTTAGCATGTTTATAAATCCATGTTTCTAATTCTTGCCAAGCTTCTTTTTTTACCATATCATTTAAAAGCCTTACGGTACCTATTTTAAAAGACTTAGAGGTTACTTGATTTCCTTGGTCTATAACCGTAAACTCTGTACTTCCTCCACCTACATCTACATATAGATATGTTTTATTAGGGTCTATGTATTTATTTAAATCGGTAGCTGCAATTATAGCTGCTTCTTCTTCGCCTTCAATAACATCTATGCTAATACCAGATTGTTTTAAAACCATATCTACAATGTCTTTACCATTATTAGATTCTCGCATAGCAGACGTAGCACAGGCTTTATATTTTGCGACTTTATGAGATTTCATTAATAATTTAAACGCTAACATAGTATCTAATATACGTTGCGTATTTTCTTTAGAAATCTTATTTTTTATAAAGACATCTGCGCCTAAACGAATAGGAACACGAACTAATGAGTTTTTTTTAAACTGAACAGGCTTATCTTTTTGTTCGATAATATTTGAAATTAATAATCTAACAGCATTAGAGCCAATATCTATAGCCGCATATTTTTTAATAGAAAGCATATTAATTTTCTAATTTTTTTAGATAGTAATCATAAATAGCAAATTGTGACCTTACTTTCTTTTTATTATTAACTTTATAACTATTGTCTTGAGAATCATTTAATAATCTGGCTTTTACATTATCATTCCAACAGATATTAAATGTATCTATAATTTCTTTCTTAATATCTTCATCATAAATAGGGCAGCTTACCTCTACTCTATTTTCAATATTTCTAGTCATCCAATCTGCGGATGAAATATATAATTTACTATCGCCATTATTTCCGAAAATATAAATCCTAGAGTGCTCTAAAAACTTATCTACAACACTAATAACTTCAATATTATCACTCATGCCTTTAACGCCTGGTATTAAAGAGCAAATACCTCTTACAATCATTTGAATTTTAACCCCTGCTCTGCTAGCCTCGTAAAGTTTATCAATCATAGTATAACTTGAGATACTATTCATTTTTAACCGTATAAGACCTTCTTTACCATTTTTAACACTTAATATTTCATTATCAATAAGCTTAAACACCTCTTTTTGTGTATAATGAGGAGATACTATAAGATGTTTATATCTGTAAATCCTATAATTAGTTTCAAAAAAACTGAATATCTTATTGACATCCTTTAGTATCTTTTGGTTAGATGTAAACAACGTATAATCGGTATAAATTTTTGCTGTAGACTCGTTAAAATTTCCTGTACTAATAAAACCATAACGCTTTACTTTTTTACCTTCTTGACGTTCTATAACACACATTTTACTGTGTACTTTAAGCCCCGTAACACCAAATATTAGATTAACACCTTTGGATTGCATTTGCTCTGCATAATCAATATTGGCTTGTTCATCAAACCTAGCACGCAGTTCTATAGATACGGTTACCGATTTACCATTAATAGCTGCATTCATTAAAGAACTCGCTATATGAGAAATTTCAGCAAGCCTGTATATGGTTATTTTAATGGTTTTAACGTTTGGATCTAAAGCCGCTTCTCTTAAAAACTTAACAACATACGAGAAGGTTTGATATGGTGCATGCAGTAAATAATCTTTTTTTGAAATGGCTTCAAATATACTTTCTTGAAAATTAAGTCCTTTTATGGGTAGTGCTTCTATTTTATCATACAAAAGGTCTGTTCTTCCTAAACTAGGAAATCCCATATAATCTCTTCGATTATGATAACGCCCTCCAGGAATAATACTATCTGTACCATCTATACCCATTTTAGACATAAGATACTGTAGTGTTTCTTTATGGATTGTTTTATCGTAAACAAACCTTACAGGTTCTCCTACTTGCCTGTGTTTTACGCTATCGGAAATTTTATCTATAAAACTTTTACTTAAATCACTTTCAAAATCTAGCTCACCATCTCTAGTAATTTTAATCATATGAGCCGAAATATTTTGGTAATTAAAAATATTAAAAATATCGCTTAAACAATAACGTAATAAATCATCAATAATAATGATAAAGCTCTTATCGCCTTGCTTTGGTAATTCTACAAATCTATCTACAGATTTTGGTATTTCTATTAAAGCAAATTGTTTTTTATCTCCTGGCATTAACATACGTACTGCTAAATAAGCAGCACTATCATTAAGGTTAGGAATAACAACTGAGTCGTTAAGAATTATAGTAACTAAAGCAGGACTTACCGTTCTAATAAAATATTGTTTTATATAATCGCGTTGGGTGTCATCAATTTGGGTTTCGTCAATGACATAAATATTTTCGTCTTTAAGTCGTTTATCTATAGTATCTAAAATAGTTAAGCTTTCTGCTTGTTGTTTAATAACAATTTGTGTTATTATATCTAATAATTCTTTAGCTCTAATACCACCAAGCTCATTTTTACCACCCTTTCCGGCTTCTACTATTCGTTTTACTGTGGCGTATCTTACCTTAAAAAACTCATCTAAATTATTAGAAAAAATACCCAAAAAACGGAGTCTTTCAATTAGAGGTACACTATCATCTGCTGCTTCTTGTAATACTCTTGCATTAAATTGTAACCAACTTATCTCTCTATTTACATAGCTATTATTAAGGTTGTCCGTCTTAGTCATTAAATTACTTTAAAGGTTTTAATTTGAAAACAAATATATTCTATTTCGTATTAATAGTATCGTTAAATAAAGAATATGAACTTGCTAAAGTTTGTTTACCTACTACATTATTTTAAATCTCTTGGAAAAATAGTCTTCAAAGTTTTTCCTTGTTTTAAATCTTCCCAATAATCTGTGTTAAACTCTATAATAACAAATCCACAAGTAGGCACATTATCTATGTCTTTATCTCCAAAGGTATTTACAAAAGCTGTTATAGCATGATTGTGTCCAAAAATCATGAGGTTATTTATAGAATTATCACAGTTTTTAATAACATTAATAAGGTTTTCTCCTGAAAAATCATATAACTCATGATTTAACTGAACAATACTTTTATCAATATTTAGATTGGTAATAAATATGTCGGACGTTGTTTTTGCTCGTTTAGCATCACTAGACATGAGCTTATCTACAACTATTTTTTGTTTAGCTACATAATTAGAAATTAAGTTAGCATCTTCTATACCTCTATCATTTAATGGACGTTCATGATCAATAACGTTATATTTCCATGACGATTTTGCATGTCTTACTAATATTAGATTTTTCATAAATATTTAATTAAATATACATTAACGATTAAGCGCTATTTTTATGATTTAAAACTGTTTTTTATTGTTAATTATTATGCCTTACAATCAATCCTTATTTTAAGGTTAGAAAACGCTTAAATACGACAACTAAATTAAAGTAAAAATCGATGAAATTCACCTTTTTTTAACATTTAGTCGGTTTTTTTAGTGATTGAACAACTTTTTTTGATTGCATTATGGCTTATGTTTTTATTAGCTGTGCCTACTGAATTTTCAATAGTTTTATGAACCTAATTCAAAGTCTCTCACATAGTTCTACCATTGGTTTACAATGTGCATTCACCTATAAATCCATTCCCTTAAATTTTATACAGATTCCTAATCGGTATGACCTGTTGTGAGATATTTTTACCTAAAACCAAGTTTTAGATTTTTAAATGTAAATAATGATAATTGTAAAATTGAAAATCAAATTTTGAATCCTTTAAATCAGTTTTTAACATCAAAGGGAAACTACGGTATTATGAAATTAAAAATTACGCAAATTCTTTTAATAGCGAGCATAACATTGTCATTCAATGTATTTTCACAACAATCACCCTCTATACAAACTGGAGTAACATTTCAATGGGCTGATACGCAAACTGTAAATAGTGACCCTGCTACCATTTCCTCAGTAACCGTAGATGGCACTGTATATAATACGTTTGTGGTTCCTTCTGGATACGAAATGACGCAATTAGGTCCAGATGGTCATGGTCCAAATAGAATATTAAGAAATGGCGTATTGCTTGCAACTGCTAGTGATGTTCCTAACTGGAGTAATATTGCACTCGCAGCTTTTCAAGATAAAAATCTAAACCATTTTTTCACTTCCAATCCTAATGGTAGAAATATATGCTTAGATTTTGATGCTATAGAAACAACAGATGCACAAAAACAAACCATATTTTACAATCCAACAATTCCTTCTAACGAAGGTGGAATTATAGCAGTTACAGAGCGTAATGCAAACAACTGCTTTCATATTGCAATATATGGTACACCTGTAGGTGGTGGAGTAACACAATTATTGGGAGAAACTTTTATTAGGTCTAATGAAAATGCACTTCAAGGTCCTGTATTAATCAATCAAGAGCCTAATCCCGATACAGATTATTGGAAAGTTGATCGTGTAACAGAAAATAATGGTACTATTGGCATTGGGTTATTCTATTTAAGTGATATTGTTCCTTTAGGTTCAAAAATTTCTAGAATAGAGTTTAACGCGGCATCTAGAGATCATGGTGATGGAAAATTTTTCTTGCTACAAAAATATGCTATAGATAGAAATGAAATAAATTGCTTAGACGAAACTTACAATGGCGATTTAGACCTTGGAAATAATGTGCCAGATAACTCAACTTACAGTCTTGTTTCTGGTCCATCTGTACCTGGCCAAGCATTTGTACTTAATAATGATGGAACATATTCATATACGCCGCCATTAGGTTTTGTTGGAGATGTTACTTTTAGATATCAAGTATGCTTACCAGCTCCAAACACATCTGAATGTGATAGTGCTACGGTAACATTGTCTTATGTTGATTTACCAACTGAACCTGAAATAGAAGTTTCTTGTGGTGCTACCAATAACGATTTCACAATTTCTGTGATAAATCATGACAGTGCATCTAATTATGAATATTCTATTAACAACGGTCCTTTTCAAACTTCTCCAGATTTTACAGGCTTACCAGAAGGTAGCTATAACCTTGTTGTAAGAACGGCTTTTTCAAATTGTTTAAGATCGTTTAATAGCGGACCAATAATTTTAGATAATTTAGAACTTAGCGGTTCAGCTAATGATATATCATGTCCAGAAAATACTAACGGAACGATAGATATTACTGTTTCTGGAGGAGCCTCTCCGTATACATACAGTTGGAGTAATTCTAAAACTTCCGAAGATTTGAATAATCTTTCTGATGGTCTTTACACGGTTACTGTAACAGATGCCAATGGTTGTACAATTACAGGCGATTTTACAGTTTCTGTATTACCAGATAACGAAGACCCTATTATTACAACATGTCCAGAGCCTGTATCTGTAACTGCAGATGCTGGTATTTGTGGCACTTTAGCAACCAATGTTACTTTAGGAGGACCAACATTTACAGATAATTGTACAGGGGCAACGGCTAGTAACAATGCGCCAGATACCTTCCCTGTTGGTATAACTACTGTAATTTGGACAGTAACCGATGACGCTGGTAATACAACCACTTGCGAGCAAACCGTAACTGTAACAGATAACGAAGACCCTATTATTACAACATGTCCAGAGCCTGTATCTGTAACGACAGATGCTGGTATTTGTGGCACTTTAGCAACCAATGTTACTTTAGGAGAACCTATATTTACAGATAATTGTACAGGGGCAACGGCTAGTAACAATGCGCCAGATACCTTCCCTGTTGGTATAACTACTGTAATTTGGACAGTAACCGATGACGCTGGTAATACAACCACTTGCGAGCAAACTGTAACTGTAACAGATAACGAAGACCCTATTATTACAACATGTCCAGAGCCTGTATCTGTAACGGCAGATGCTGGTATTTGTGGCACTTTAGCAACCAATGTTACTTTAGGGGAACCAACATTTACAGATAATTGTACAGGGGCTTCGGCTAGTAACAATGCGCCAGACACCTTCCCTGTTGGAGTTACTACCGTAATTTGGACAGTAACCGATGCCGCTGGTAATACAGCCACTTGTGAGCAAACCGTAACTGTAACAGATAACGAAGACCCTATTATAACTACATGTCCAGAACCTGTATCAGTAACTGCAGATACTGGTATTTGTGGCACATTAGCAACTAATGTTTCTTTAGGAGAACCTACTTTTACAGATAATTGTACAGGGGCAACGGCTAGTAACAATACGCCAGACACCTTCCCTGTTGGAGTTACTACCGTAATTTGGACAGTAACCGATGCTGCTGGTAATACAGCCACTTGTGAGCAAACCGTAACTGTAACAGATAACGAATACCCTATTATAACTACATGCCCAGAGCCTGTATCTGTAACTGCTGATGCTGGTATTTGTGGCACTTTAGCAACCAATGTTACTTTAGGAGAACCAACATTTACAGATAATTGTACAGGGGCTTCGGCTAGTAACAATGCGCCAGGCACCTTCCCTGTTGGAGTCACTACTGTAATTTGGACAGTAACCGATGCCGCTGGTAATACAGCCACTTGCGAGCAAACCGTAACTGTAACAGATAACGAAGACCCTATTATAACTACATGCCCAGAACCTGTATCTGTAACGGCAGATGCTGGTATTTGTGGCATTTTAGCAACCAATGTTACTTTAGGAGAACCTATATTTACAGATAATTGTACAGGGGCTACGGCTAGTAACAATGCGCCAGACACCTTCCCTGTTGGAGTTACTATTGTAATTTGGACAATAACCGATGCCGCTGGTAATACAGCCACTTGCGAGCAAACCGTAACTGTAACAGATAACGAAGCCCCAATTATAACACAATGTCCAGAACCTGTATCTGTAACGGCAGATGCTGGTATTTGTGGCACTTTAGCAACCAATGTTACTTTAGGAGAACCAACATTTACAGATAATTGTACAGGGGCAACGGCTAGTAACAATGCGCCAGACACCTTCCTTGTTGGAGTTACTACTGTAATTTGGACAGTAACCGATGCTGCTGGTAACACTACCACTTGCGAGCAAACGGTAACTGTAACCGATAACGAAGACCCTATTATAACTACATGCCCAGAGCCTGTATCTGTAACGGCAGATGCTGGTATTTGTGGCACTTTAGCAACCAATGTTACTTTAGGAGAACCAACATTTACAGATAATTGTACAGGGGCTACGGCTAGTAACAATGCGCCAGACACCTTCCCTGTTGGAGTTACTATTGTAATTTGGACAGTAACCGATGCTGTTGGTAACACAACTACTTGCGAGCAAACGGTAACTGTAACAGATAACTCCCCTCCTACATTCGTAGAAACTCTACCTGAAAATGCAATACATGAGTGTGATGATGTTCCTGATGCCGATATATTGACTGCCATAGATAATTGTGGGTCTGCTAATGTAATTTTTAACGAAACTAGAATTGATGGTTCATGTGTATCTAACTATGTACTAACTCGTGAATGGGTTGCAACAGATACAAATGGAATAATTACTACACACACACAAACTATAACTATTCAAGATACTAAAGCGCCACAACCAACAACTGAAATCGACGCTTCTATAACTGTAGATTGCGATAATATACCAGATGCAACAACAGTTGAATTTGAGGATAATTGTTCTGTAGATATCATTATTGATTTCAATGAAACAAACACATTTGATGAAACTAATCCCACAGATTATGAGATTACAAGAACTTGGATTGTTTCAGACGTATGTGATAATGAAGAAACATTTACACAAACCATTACAGTAATTTTAAGTAATTCTTCAACTTTAGTTAATGATAGACGATGTTCTGATGATGGAGTCATCAATTTAAATAATTATTTAAATAACAATCAAACGGAAGGTACTTGGACATTAATTGAAGGAGAAGCTTTTATAGATGAAAATATATTCGACCCAGAAAATATTGCTTTAGGAGATTATATATTTACATATACATCTATAGATAACGGTTGCTTAAATACTGTTGAACTTACCATAGAAATTCATGACGAATGTGTAGTGCTTCCTTGTGGTAGAGACGATGTTGTTATTTCTAAAGTCGTAACTCCAAATGGAGACAGGCACAATGAATTCTTCACTGTAACTGGTATTGATACATGTAATTTCACAGTCGAATTACAAATATTCAATCGATGGGGAGCAAAAATTTACGATAATTCTAATTATCAAAATGATTGGAATGGTTTTGTTAGTAAAGCATCTGTTGGACAAGCAGACCAAGTACCAAACGGCACCTATTTCTATATTATAAATCTAAAAAACAGTGGATTAGAACCTATATCTAAAGCCTTTTACGTAGGAACTAAATAAACCAAATTACGATTATGAAATTATTGAAATCATATATCATCATTTTTATACTGATAAATTGTTGGGATGCAGTTGCTCAACAATTACCGCAATTTACGCAGTATATGTATAATACTATTTCTATAAACCCTGCTTATGCTGGTAGTAGAGAAACATTAAGTATTGTTGGGCTTCATAGAAGTCAATGGGTAGGTTTAGATGGTGGTCCTACAACACAAACATTATCTGTTCACACCCCTTTAAGAAATGACAGAATAGGTTTAGGTCTATCGTTTATTAATGATAAACTTGGATATGAAAACTTCACATATTTATATGGCGATTTTTCATATACACTACCCATAGGACAAAAAGCTAAGCTAGCATTTGGAGCAAAAGGTGGTTTTACGCAATATCATATAGATCAAGAACTTTTAGATGACCCAGCTGTTATAAATGATCCTTTTTTTAATGATGTTTCTAATCGTTGGAGTCCAAATATAGGTCTTGGAGCATATTTACATACCAACACATGGTATTTAGGTTTATCTGCACCTCGTATATTAAATACGGATTACAATAACGGAAAGAATGGAGATGTTGACTTTGTAGCTTTAGAACGTGTTAGTTATTATTTTACAGGAGGCTATGTTTTTGATATAAGCCAGAATACAAAATTTAAACCATCCATGCTTTTAAAAGCAACTAATGGTGCTCCTTTATCTTTTGATGTGACAGCAAATTTTTTATTTAATGATACCTTTTGGCTTGGTGCATCATATAGAATTAATGAAGCTGCCGAAGCTATTGGTGCCATTGCAGATTTTCAAGTTTCAAAACAATTTCGTATTGGCTATGCTTATGAATATCCTATCTCAGAATTAAGCGCATATACAAGTGGAACACATGAAATCTTACTCATGTTCGAAGTATTTAAAAGTAAACGTATTAAATCACCTAGGTTCTTCTAAATAAAGTTTTTATGAAAACAAAATTTTTAATATTAGTTATAGTTCTGTTTACAGCTCCTACATTTTCGCAAACAAAATTAGCAGACAAGTTCTTTGGTAATTATGCTTATGTAAAAGCTAGTGAACTCTATGAGAAAGCTTATGAAGATGGAGACGAAAGCTTACATGTTTTAACACGTTTAGGAGATTGTTATTATAATAATTCTAACTCAGAACAAGCTGTAAAATGGTATTCGAAAGCAGTTGAAAAACACACAAAAACTCCTGCTGAATATGTATTTAAGTATATACAATCATTAAAAAGTCTTGGGAATTATAATGAGGCTAACGATTGGACAAAAACCTTTAATGAGCGTTATGGTATAGAAAGAAAAAAACAAGCAACACATAGCACAGATAGTTATAACGATTTACTTTCAAGTAAAAAAAATGAAATTATTGAAGTTATTAATTTACCTCTAAATTCTGATTTATCAGATTTTGGCTCATTTGTTTACAATGATAAATTATATTATGCATCCTCTAAAAATGCTAGTGGTTCTGGTTTATATGCATGGACTAAAGAACCGTTTTTGGATTTATTTCAAGTTGATGTTGAAGAAAATGAAGGTCAATTAAAATTTGGCACTCAAGATGCTATTAAATCATCAAATATCAATACAGATTATCATGAAGCCTCTGTAGCGATTACTAAAGATGGTAAAACTTTATATTTTACACGTGATAATGTCACTAGAAAAAATAATTTAGATTATGATAGAAAAGGCACTACACATTTAAAAATATACAAAGCGACAAAAATTGATGGTGTTTGGAAAAATATTAAAGAACTACCATTTAATGATAATGTTTATTCTACTGGTCATCCAGCTTTAAGTGTAAATAATAAAAAACTCTACTTTGTTTCAGACCGAAAAGGTGGTTTTGGAGGAACAGACATTTACGAGGTAGATATTTTAGAAAACAATAAATTTAGCAAACCCAAAAATTTAGGTGATAAAATAAACACATTAGGCAGAGAAATGTTTCCTTTTGTAAGTAAAGATAGTACCTTTTATTTCTCATCCGATGGGCATTTAAATATTGGCTTATTAGATGTTTTTAAATCTAATATCATTAAAAATCTTTCAGCTGAACCCGAAAATTTAGGTGCACCATTTAATAGTGGTTATGATGACTTTGCTTTTTTTATAGACTCAGATAAAGAAAACAAAAGAGGGTATTTTTCTTCTAACAGACCAGGAGGAAAAGGAAATGACGACATCTACAGTTTTAGTGCATACGAGTGTGCCCAAATTATTAGCGGTATTGCTAGAAATAAAGAAACTAACGGCGTATTACCAAATACACTAGTAAGACTTATTAATGAGTCTGGTAAAGTCATTAACGAAGTTAATACTAACGAAGAAGGGTTTTATACATTTAATGTTGATTGCAATAAAAAATACATTGTTGTTGGATCTAAACAAGATTTTTTAGAAGATAAAAAAGAATTAATTTTAGGAAAAGAGCATAACAATATTATTAGTGCTGATTTATTTTTAGAACCATTGATTAAAAATAATAAAATAGTAATTAATCCTATTTTCTTTGACTTTGATAAATGGAATATAAGAACCGATGCCGAGTATGAGTTAGAAAAGGTTATTGATGTACTTCGTGCGCACCCAGAGATGATTATTAAAATTGAATCTCATACTGATAGTAGAGGTAGCACAAAATATAATTTAAAACTATCAAACAAAAGAGCCCAATCCAGTAATAATTATATAACCTCTAGAGGTATAGCCAGTAACCGAATAATAAGTGCTAAAGGCTTTGGAGAAGATAAATTATTAAACAACTGTGCTAATGGTATAAAATGTTCTGATGAAGAACACCAACTTAACAGGCGTACAGACTTTATAATTGTCAAAAGGAATTAAAACTAAGTACTTACTATACTAGATTATATTTAACATTGTATTACAAACGCCGCCAACTAACAATATAAATACTCAGGTTAGTACGCAATGAATGAACAATATAAAACCCCATTAATAATATCAAATATTATTAATGGGGTTTTTAGTTTAAATTTACGTTATTGACATATATAGATAGGGCAAGTAAAAGATTTATTACTAGAGCTATACGTAACATTCCAAGTATCAGTATCTTTAATTCTTAAAACATCTGCTGTATGGTTATTATCGAGACTTAATATTTTTCTATTACTTCTAGTTTTGCTTTTAGCAATAGAATTAGCAACACGACACTCGCAATTGGTATTGTCTTTATCGTAAATATTTCCAGAGAATGAAATTGTTAATTTATCTTTAGATTTTTTGAAAGTAGATTTATTATTATTCCATTTCCAGTGTTTAATATCAGCACAGATATGTGTACCTGTTCCTTGTAAGAAGAAATATAAAGGAATTTGTTTGTGTCTATAAGATATTGCATACGTATTGTTATTATGTGTATAACTTCTCCAAACATAAATACTATGATTAATATTTGTGGTATGGTAAGCTTCATCAGGACAACATTCGTTAGATTCTACATCTATGTCAAAATTTAAAGAATAGTCCTCACAATCATCATTAAAGGAAATAGTTACCGTACCATTAGCCGTACCAATACATGGTGATGTATAAGTAACACTCGGTCCTGTAAGTGTTGTGGTACCAATCGTCCATGTAATTTGATCTATAGAATTTAGTAAAAGATTGGTAAGGTTTGGCAAGGTCAATTGTACTTGTCCAGGACTACCTAAAACCTGATTAACATTTACTCCAAGAGTTGCTAATGTAGCCCTTCTTCTATCGCAAACAGATACAACATAAGTTGTTTTTACACAAGAGAAAATATTTCCGTTAATGGAAGTTGTTAAAGTAACTTGTTGGCTTCCTGAAGTAGTAAATGTATGTGTAGCCGTTGGTCCAGATGCTGTATTAGTGTTTCCACTATTTGTAAAAGTCCAATTGTATTGTGCTCCAGGAACGTTATTAGCAACTTGTACAGTAATTTGTCCTCCTAGAGGATTAGGAATGATGCTAAAGTCAGCCTGAGAATCACAGCTAGAACTACCGCTCCCTGATCCTGAGCCTGAGCCCGAACCAGACCCTCCAGAGTTAGTTCCGCCAGGGAAATAACAAATAATGTCATCTAAGCCCGAATTAATAAATTGTTGGTTGGTAAAAGCATTTTTAGAAATATCTTTATTAACATTTATATAATTTAGCTCCTCTAGAGGTAAAGTTTCTAATTTTTTAAGTGCATCAAAATCATCATTAATAACCACATAAAGTTTACCATAATCTTTAGCATAAACATATGCACCCCCAATTTTCAATAAACCATGGCTATTAAATAGTGTTGCTTGTATAACATCAGAAACATCATAACCAGGAGAGGTTCTAATTTCTTTGCCTGCTCCTCTGATATATTCGAAAGTCTCTTTATCTATATCGCTTCTCATTGAGGTATAGGCATATTGCTTTTCAAAAGATGCTAGATGTTTATATTCTTCAATAAATTCATCTGTTTCTTTAACTTCTCCCGCTTTGATTAGACTTTCTTGTTCTAAAAATTCATCATGTACATTTTGCAAGTTCTTATATACTTCTCTAAATTGATCCAAATCATGAAATATAAGCATGCCGTTGTCTGCGATTATTTCGTGATTCACTATAGAGGTTTTTGAACTGAGTTCTTGGGACTTTAAAACATCATCTTCTTGTTCTGTATCTAATGAGTTCGAACATGCTTGTAAAAGGCAAGTCATTAAAATTAATTTGATTAGTGTTTTGAGTTTTAATTTACTGAAAATCATTTTTTTTATATTTTAAAATTGTTGCAGCAAAATTATCTTTTTAGTATGCTATCTTCTGTAGTCTAATCACCTGCATTCAAGGGGCTTTTTCACCCTAATATATTGGGAGTATTTAGAGTATGAAAATCAGTTTAAAATTATATTTTTTTATTAAGGATATATGTTTATTTATAGAAGTATTCTACAATTGTGTATTATAAAATATTGTCATACAGACACTTGTAATCGGAATCCCATTTTAATATATTTCATTAGAGTTTTATATTTAATGAATATTTTTAGTAAAGCCTACACACATTAATCCATTAAATCTCAGGTAAATTATTTATCTTAAGTTTTTAACTTACACAACTATAAAAATTTTAAGTAAAAAAAGAACCCTATCAAAAAATTGATAGGGTTCTACACTTAAAATATAAAATTTGATAACGACTAATAATCAAACATTACTTTCAAAAAAATCAACAACTATTTCTTTATAAAAATATTGGTATAATACCAATTTCCATCTAAACTTTTCTCAGCAGAAATATCAAAATTTGTATAATCGCCTTCTAAATTTGCTTTATGGCCTTCACTTCTTATCCAAGCATTTACTACAGATTCTGCAGATGTATAACCATAAGCTACATTTTCTGACACCTGCTTTGCTCCTATATTAGACTTTAGATAATTACTTCTAATAAAAAAATTATCATGAGATACAACATCTTTATCTGCCATATAATCTGTATGACTATAAGCCACAGATTTAATAATAGGCATGTTGTTTAATGTATTTAAACCTTTAGATTCTCTATGCTTGTTTATAAGATTTAATATTTCTAACTCAATACTCTTTGCCTCTATTGAAACAATTTTTAATTCTGTTTCACTTAGATTATCTTCAATATTAGCATTATCTGTTGTACAAGAAGACACTACTAATAGCATCACTAATGCGGAAAAATAGGATTTGAAGATTGATTTCATGATTGAGGCTTTTTGACTTGGTGATATAAAATTAAGCCTATAGTCGCGAAATAATTGTTAAAGAAATGTTAATATCGATTAAAAACATGTATTTCGTCGATATTATATGTTTTTAATCGTTAAAATACATACTTCAAGATTAAAAAAATGTATTTCATCGTTTTTTTAAGGAGATAAACGGCTTTTAGTCCAGTCCTTATTATTTTCAATCATATATCTAACTCTGTCGTGTAATCTATTCTTTCTACCTTGCCAAAACTCTATTTCTAAAGGCTTAACGATATAGCCTCCCCAATGTTCTGGTCTTTCAATTAGTTTTCCTTGATACTCATCTTCTAGCTTAGCCAATTTATCTTCTAAATATTGCCTGTGAGTTATAACTTCACTTTGGTTAGAAACTAGAGCACCCAATTGACTTCCCCTTGGTCTAGACTCAAAATAATCATTACTTGATTTTTCATCAATCTTCTCAGCGCTTCCTTTTATTATAATCTGTCTTTCGGCGCCATGCCAAAAAAAAGATAGACAAACATTTGGGTTATTAGCCATGGCTAACCCCTTTTCGCTATGGTAATTAGTAAAAAAAACAAATCCCTCTTCGTTAACTTTTTTTAGAAGTACTACTCTACTTTTAGGAAAACCATCTAAACCTATTGTAGAAATAGTCATGGCATTAGTTTCTTGATTCTCAAAAAACCCATCAACCTCATCAAACCATGTTTTAAATAATAGCATAGGATTATCAGGAACATCACTTAATAGCAATGCTCCCTTTTCGTATGATTTTCTATAATTGCTTAAATCTTTTTCCATAGTAACAAAATTAATCTTTTTTGGAATATTGATATATTTTTTACCTATTTAAAGAGATATCTATAACATGGATTATAACTAAATTTACTTCAACTAAAAATTAAAAGTCTTACCATCTTCGCTCAATTCTACATGCTCAAAAACTGTTTTAGCTTCGTCTTTAAATTCACTTATACCATCATATCGTGTAGAATAATGTCCTAATAATAAATTTCCAACATTAGCTTTACTCGCTATTGTTGCGGCTTCTTTAGCTGTAGAATGTTTAGTTTTTAATGCCAAATGAGCATGTTTATCTAAAAATGTTGATTCATGATACAATACATCTACATTTTTAATTAAAGGAATTATATCTTCTTTATACATGGTATCGCTACAAAATGCATAACTTTTTGGCTTTTTACCCGCTTGAGTTACTGTTGCGTTTTTTATAGTATCTCCATGTTCATTAACAACATCAAAACCTTGGGTGAGTTTTCTATAATAGGCTACATTAATATTAGCCTTTTCTGCGGCATCAATATCTAATTTACGCTTACCTTTTTTTGCTTTAAACAAAAATCCGTTGGTATATATTCTATGATTTAAGGGAATGGTAGAAACTGTTACCTTCTCATCTTCAAAGATAACCTCAGAAGCTTTAGAGGTCAATTCATGAAAATATAAATTATAATTGGTCCAAGAGTCAGCTAATTTCATTTGGAGCGTTATAATTTCCTTAATCCCCTTAGGTCCATAAATATGTAAATCTGCTTCTCTTGTTAGCAACCTAAAGGTAGAAATTAACCCAACCAAACCAAAAAAGTGATCGCCGTGTAAATGCGAAATAAAAATATGTTTTATTTGGTTAAATTTAATTTTATGTTTTCTAAGTTGAACTTGTGTACCTTCTCCACAATCTATTAAAAACATATGGCTATTTATCTCCAATACTTGAGACGTTGTGTTGTTTAAAGTTCTTGGAGTGGCACTATAACAGCCTAAAATTGAGAGTTTCATAGAATTTTTATAAGACTTTGTAGTTAAGTGACTCCGTTACCGAAAATTTACTTTTAAAAGTAAATGCATAAGGGGTTTCGCCATGTAAGTTTAAATAATCTAAACGGATTTTAGCATCATTAAATGTTGGTATATTGCCTTTGGGGATATACCAGAATGCCATATGGTTGGCTATGTTTTTTTTAAACCATTCTTTTTTACGCTTTAAAACTTCTATATGACCAGATTTATAAACATATTTAAAGAGTGACTCTACATCGCTCCAAACAGACATATTAATGATTAATAAATCATCTTTGAATATTTGCAATGCTTCATCTTTATCTTCATCTTTTAGCCTCCAAATAAAACCATCGCTAGTATCTGCAATAGTATTTATTTGTGCTACATTATCTATAAAATCTTTCATGATTGGATCATTTAAAGCCCCTAAACCTTTGGCTATATTAACTTGTGCTAAATGATACCTCTGCATATTAAAACCCTAAATCTCGTTCGATATCTTCCATTTCAATAACATCGTATGCTTCTTGAATTGTTGGCACAACAATGATATCATCTGGAACAATATCTAAATCTATTTTACTAGATACAACAACAAAAGAGTGTTTTGCTTCTCTATGCGTATTTGATATTTGAAGAAATTCATTAATATCATTAACCCCTAAAGGGTTTAATTGTGTTAAAACAATAATGATATTATTATTTTTAAATTTAGAATAAGCTTCTTGAAGTTTACTTACAAGCGTTATTATTGTAGCCTTTTCTTGTGTGATAATGGATGTATTAGCATTTTGATCTATAATCATAATGTTTATTGTTTAATTTTTGATGCTAACAAATAAATAACAGCCATTCTTACTGCAACACCATTTTGAACTTGGTCTAAGATTATAGACTGTTTAGAATCTGCTACGTCGCTGGTAATTTCTACACCTCTATTAATTGGCCCTGGATGCATAATGGTTATCGCTTTATCTAAACCATCCAACAGTTCCCTATTAACGCCATATTGTTGTGTATATTCTCTGGTAGATGGAAAATAACTTATGTCCATACGCTCGTTCTGTACACGGAGCATATTAGCGACATCACACCAGTTTAAAGCCTTACGCAAATTTGTTTCGACCTTGACCCCTAGTTTATCTATATACTTTGGTATTAAGGTTTTTGGACCACATACCATAACTTGAGCACCTTGTAGTTGTAATGCAAATATATTGGACAATGCTACACGACTATGCAGTATATCGCCAACAATAACTACTTTTTTGCCTTTAACCTCACCTAATTTCTCTCTTATAGAATACGAATCTAGTAAAGCCTGTGTAGGATGCTCATGTGCACCATCTCCTGCATTTATAATACTTGCATTAATATGTTTGGATAAAAACACACCAGCTCCAGGGTTGGGGTGGCGCATAACCACCATATCAACTTTCATAGATAAAATATTATTTACCGTATCTATTAAAGTTTCTCCTTTTTTTACTGAAGATTGTGCTGATGAAAAATTTATAACATCGGCAGATAAACGCTTTTCGGCAAGTTCAAAAGAAAGTTTTGTTCGTGTAGAATTTTCGAAAAACAGATTAGCAATAGTAATATCTCGAAGCGAAGGCACTTTTTTTATGGGTCTATTAATCACTTCTTTAAAATGATCAGCAGTTTTAAAAATAAGTTCAATATCTTGCTTGTTAAGATATTTTATTCCCAGTAAGTGATTCACACTTAATTCGCTCATTTGTATTCTATTAACTTTTATTATTTATTAGGCTTCAACGTTCGCCTTAACATCTAAAACTATTATTGTTCTATCAAGTAAACGGCGTCTTCATTATCATGCTCTTTCCAGTTTACCTTTACTTTTTCGTTATTTATAACATCAACTTGCCTGCCTCTATAATCAGGCTGTATTGGTAGATGTCTACTAAAACGTCTATCTATTAGTGTTAATAACTCTATTTCGTTTGGTCTTCCAAAAGATTGTATCGCTGTTAAAGCTGCTCTAATACTTCTTCCTGTGTGTAAAACATCATCAATAAACACAATGTTTTTATCTTCTACCAAAAAATTAATTTTTGTTGTATTCGCTTCTAATGTTTTTTCTCCTCTACGAAAATCATCTCTAAAAAACGTGATATCCAAATGCCCAAGCTTAACATCTTTAACCTTGTAATCTTCTTTTAAGATTTTAGTTAGTCTTTCGGCTAAATATACACCACGAGGTTGTAAACCGATAAGCACTGTATTAAAAAAATCGTTGTGTTTTTCAATAAGTTGACAAGCCAATCGGTGAAGAATGATGTTTACCTCCTTGGCGTTAAGTAAAACTTTTTGGCTCATATTGTATTCCAAACGTATTTGGAGAACAAAGGTAATGGAAAAATCTTGAAGTCAAAATTTGTTTAACTGTTTTTAGTTAAGCTAAACAGAATAAACTTAAATTATTTTATAGGGTATTTATTATTCGACATTAAAAGCAAAGTATGCTTTTTAATGTATTAGCTTTTGAATAATATCTTTAATACTAAGAATTGCTTTTGTGTGTTCTATACTTGGTCCTGCAACCCAAACCGTTTTATAAGTCGCTTTAGTTGCTGCATTTTTTGTGGCATTCATACCTATTGAAAACCGTATCATTTTAACCCACTTCTTAAATTTTCGGTTTTTATTTAACATACGTTCTAACCACGTTTGTTTCGTCCCTATTTTTTGAACGTAAGGTGTATTTATTACGGTGCATGGTGTACCCGAAATACGCTCTGTCATAACAATATCTTTAGCCCCATAAGCAACACAAGCTTGTTTATATTCGTCAGTTACACCAGCTTCAATAGAAGCTATAAATGGACTCCCTACAGAAACACCTTCGGCGCCATACGCTATCATTTTATCAATATCTGTTTTACAGCCCACACCACCAGCTGAAATAACTGGGATGTTGCATTGCGAACTAAGTTCGCCAATTAATTCTTTTGGAGATATATTACCTCTGTGCCCACCAGCTTCGTTATTTACTGCTATAATGGCGTCTGCACCTAATGCTTCTACTTTTTTAGCAAATTTTAAATCGGTAACATCACAAAATACTTTAATACCTACCTTGTGTGCTTGATTTATGGTTTCTTCTGGGCTACCCAACGACGTTATTATAAAATCACAACCCACTTCGCAAATGACTTTTAATTGGTCTTTATATTTTAAGTTTGATTTATTAACGATAAGATTAAAACCAAATGAACCACCTGAGACTTTAGCTGCTTTTAATATGTTTAAAGCTTCCCTTAATTCATCAAGTGTTCTGTAGTTTAGTGCAGGTATACAACCTGCTATACCACCATGCATAGCTTCTTTAACCATAGCGACATTAGACACTAAAAACATAGGTGCTTGAATAATTGGATATTTTATATCTAAAAGTGTTGTCAGTTTGGTTTCCATGGTTTGTGTTTTTGTAAAGACTTGTAAAACAATACATAATAGTGTTTCTACAAATATAATAAAATATTATGCATGCATAACACTTGACATGCGCTCTAATCTATAAAACGATAATAACCACATTTTAAATAAGCGCCTTCTGTAAAACCTATAGGGTGATCAGTATCATGCTCCGTTTGTAAAATCATTTTAGAACCCCGCTTGCCGGATGCTAATACTTTATCATTTATATCAAAAAAGGTTGAAGCTAATACTCTAGATGAACAAGACGCCAATACTAAAAGTCCGTTTTTAGATGTTAATTTCTCTCCTAAAGCTGATAATTGCGCATATTTCTTTTTTGCTAAATCTATTTCTGAGGCTTGTTTGGCAAAACTTGGCGGGTCAATAACAACAACATCATAAGTTGTTTTAGTCTTAATTAGGTTTTTTAACGCTTCAAAAGCATCCCCTACTATCGTTTTATGTTTCCCTTTATAAATATTTAGCTTTCCATTTTCTTTGGCTATTTCTAAAGCTTGAGCACTTATATCTAAGCTCGTTACTTCTTTGGCGCCATTAGCTAAAGCATGCACTGAAAATCCTCCCGCGTAACTAAAAACATCTAATACCGTTTTGTCTTTACTCCACGCACCAACTTGTTTTCTATTGGCTCTATGGTCTAAAAAATAGCCTGTTTTATGACCTTTGATAACATTTGCTGAAAAATTTACCCCATGCTCTACAAATTGAACAACTTCATTTTTTAAGGTTCCATAAACAACAGCTCCGTTTTCTAGTTTATGTTGCTTAGATTTTTCTAAACTTCTACTTAATCTTATAACAACAGTTTTTGCTTTTGATATTTGCTGTAAACTAGGAATAATAATGTCTAAATACGGTAACCATATTTCAGAATAAATCTTAACCACCAATACCGTTGCATATACATCAGCTATTAATCCAGGAAAACCATCATTTTCGCCAAACAAAAGGCGGTAACTATTGGTTTTTGTTTTTAGTAAACTTAATCTTTTAGAGTAAGCATGTTGTATCCTTTGCAAAAAGAAATCATGGTTTATTGTAACCTTGTTAAAACCGTGATGTAACATTTTAATACGAATAGGCGAATTAGCGTCATATAAACCTATACCAACAACGCGATTTTTATTTTTACTAAAAATGATTGCTAAATCTCCAGATTTTGCATTATCATTTATTTTATTAATGTTGTCTGAAAACACCCAAGGATGTCCTTGTATAACAAATTGTTCTCCCTTATTATTAAGCTTAACAGCTAGGTTTTTTGGTTTATAATTTGATTTTATTTCGGGAGAAAAAGACATACTCTTATTAAATTTATTCAAAAATATACGTTTTGACTGGATTAATCTATTTAATTGTTTTTAAGCTTTTCTAAAACAATCAATCTTTAATAAAAATCACTATTAAATATACAAGACCTACAATTGATTAATTTTAGAAAAACCTATGTATTTAATACAAATTATCATCTAAAATTCACGGTTTAAAAGTATCTTTGTAAAACTACTCAAAAGCTGTTTTTATGGATAATTTAGACGCCGCTAGAATGCAAATGGCATTTACATTAATTTTTCATATTGTATTTGCTTGCATAGGTATGGTTATGCCATTTTTTATGGTTGTTGCCCATAAAAAATGGTTAAATACTAAAAACCCTATTTACTTAACACTCACAAAATCATGGCAAAAGGGCGTTGCTATTTTTTTTGTTACTGGAGCCGTTTCTGGCACCGCACTTTCATTTGAACTAGGTCTTTTATGGCCAGAATTTATGAAACATGCAGGGCCTATTATTGGTATGCCTTTTTCTTTAGAAGGCGCTGCCTTTTTTGTAGAAGCCATAGCATTGGGATTCTATTTATATGGCTGGAATAAATTGCCCGAAAAATTTCATTGGTTTACGGGTGTTATTGTGGGTATTTCGGGAGTAGCCTCTGGAATTTTGGTGGTTTCTGCAAATGGATGGATGAATGCCCCATCTGGATTTGATTATATTAATGGCGAATTTTTAAATATAGACCCTATAAAAGCTTTATTAAACCCAGCATGGTTTACACAAGCACTACATATGACATTAGCTGCCTTTACCGCAACAGGGTTTGCTGTAGCTGGTGTACATGCTTATCAAGTTTATAAAAAGAGGCATATTGAGCTTCATAAAAAAGCATTTAAAATTGCCATAACATTTGGTGCTATTGCTGCCATATTACAACCTATTAGTGGTGATATTTCGGCTAAAGATATTGCTGAAAGACAACCCGTAAAATTAGCGGCTATGGAAGCCCATTACCATACAACACAAGGTGCTCCATTATATATTGGTGGTATTGTAGATGATGAAAACCAAAAAGTGTCTTATAAAATTGAAATTCCCAAAGCCTTATCATTTCTAGCCTTTGGAGATTTTAATGCGGAAGTAAAAGGACTGAATGATTTTCCAGAAGATGTTCGTCCCAATGTGCCTATCGTACATTATGCGTTTCAAACTATGGTGGGCATAGGTAGTTTGCTTTTAATAGTTGGTATTTTATTTTTTATTAGTTTAAAAAAGAAATCTTGGTGGAAAAACAATACATTTTGGCTTTTATTTACCCTACTCGCTCCTATGGGCTTCATTGCTCTAGAAGCTGGTTGGATTGTTACCGAAGTTGGTAGACAACCTTGGATTATACATAATATTATGAAAACTAAAGATGCCGTAACACCTATGCCTGGTATGATTTATAGTTTTTATATGTATGTTATTTTATATGCCATATTAACTGTAGCCGTAACTTGGCTTATGGCTAGACAAATAAAATCTTTAAACACGTCTAAATTAGTGTAGCTATGTTATATGTTGTTTTATTCTTTTTAATGTTTTCGTTACTACTTTATGTGGTTTTAGCAGGTGCAGATTTTGGTGCAGGGATTGTTGAATTATTTTCTTCTGAAAAAAATAAACAAATCACAAAAAAAACAGTTTACAGGGTTATGGGTCCTGTTTGGGAAGCCAACCACATTTGGATTATTATTATGATTGTTATTCTCTGGGTAGGATTTCCCGAATTTTATAACATCTTAGTATTATATCTCCATATCCCATTAACATTAGTACTTTTAGGTATTACATTAAGAGGTGTTGCTTTTGTTTTTAGACACTATGATGCTTTTAAAGATAAATCGCAAATTTTATACGATTGGATGTTTAGAATATCTAGTTTTATTACGCCTATTTTTTTGGGTATGACGTTTGGCGCCATGTTATCAGGAAAAATTATTATAACAGATACCTATGAAAACCTTAACTTCTATGATATTTTTATTAATCCATGGTTTAATGGGTTTTCATTTCTAGTAGGCCTGTTTTTTGCTGCACTTTGTGCATTTCTTGCCAGTATACTTTTAATAGGTGAAGCTAATGATAACGAAAGGCCTATTTATGTTAAAAAGTCTAGAATAGCTAATATGGCGGTAATTATTATAGGGTTTATAACCCTTTGCTATGGATTTTTAACTCATAATACGTTTGTTGTTAATTTTGTAAATAATCCATATGCTGTGGTGCTTATTAGTCTTTCTACATTATTAATTCTTCCTTTAATTAAAAGTATTAAAGCTGCACATAAAATTAGAACACGTTCCTTTACAGGTATACAAGTGGTTTTAATCTTAATGGCTGCACTTGTAACACAATATCCCAACTTAATAATAACATCTCATGCAGAATTTAGCATTATAGAGGCTGCATCAACCGAAAAAGTAATCCGTGTTTTAGGGATTACACTTATTATTGGCGGTTTAGTTATTCTTCCGGGGTTATTTCATCTTTTTAAATCTTTTAAAATGATAAAGATTTTTGAGCAAAAGGCTTAAATGTCTTCTTTACAACGTGATTTTTATATGCTATTCAATGATAATCAGTTATTTAAGAATAAAAACAGGAAAAATGTGTCATTCCGAACGAGGAACGAGGAGGAATCTCATCTTTCTGAGATTTCTCGCCGCTCATGTCTTCGCTCTGTCGACATGACAAATCACTGTTTGTTAGAAATATAAATACTATTGTTTATTGAGTTTTATATCGAACTCACGTTTACAATTATTATACACTTAATACTTTATTATTCGCTTTATGGTACTAAATCTGGCATTATTCAATTTTAAAAAATAGATACCATTTGGCAGGTTTGAAATATTAATAGTATCGTTAACATCATTTTTAGTTATTCTTAATTTGGTTCCTTTAACATCATATAATTCTATAGTATAATTGTCTACACTAGCTGTTATATTTATGTAATCTCTTGTAGGATTAGGGTAAATCGTAATATCGTCTTTAAAATCAAAAGATTCCGTGTTTAAAACGTTATTTTCAAAAACAAGACTATCTCCCGAACTATCATTAAATGCTAATAATTCAGCCCAAATAAAATCTATAGTACTTTGGTAATTGTCCCTTAATAGAACATGTACTGTATTTGGTACGCTATATGTGGCTGGTGCTTTTTGCTCATATATAGCCATATAAGTAATTAATGAAGCTAAAAAATATAGGGTTGGTCTACCATGAGGTGCATCGTCTTCATATAAATCTAAAATAGGAATTTGATTAAGCGGTTCTTGGGTTAATAATTTACTCATTACAGACCCTACAGGAATTAACCTAACGTGCTCACTAGGCCTTGCATCTTGAATAAAGTTATGATAGTCTATCCACCAATCGTGAAAATCGCCTTGGGTGTATGTATTATAGTTCTCAAATTCTTGAGGTGTTGGAGGAAATGTATTTCCATATGAGATATACCCAGCCATATCAGGCCAGTTTTCATAGATGTAACTAACGGCTTCTGGTTCTTGATTATTTATCCAATCTACAATGGTTAGTGTAGATTGTACTGGGGAAGTATCATTAGCACCACCATCATAATTCTCGTTTGATGGTTTATATTGGACAAAATTTGCTGGAGTTATTAAAAAAGTATCAAAACCGATATCAGAAAAATTTTCAGTATCAGAATCCCAAGCAGGTATAACATCCTCAAAACCCCATTGAGAAATTGGTGGTAATTCGTCATGCGAAGGTAAAAAACCATATTGACCACTAACTGCTATGGTATTATTGGCTTCTTTTGCTAAATGGTGTAACCAATGCGGTACTGTTGTTTCGTTTGTAGGTGATGCATGCACTATAAGACTATGACCAAAGACATACATTGTTTTTTCGTTTTGAGCTAATCCTTTTGTATTAATAATTAGACACAAAAATACTAAGAGTAGTTGTAATAGATTTTTCACAAGGTTGGTTTAATGATATAACAGCTAACTTTGATATATTCCTACCCTACAATAAAAAAACGCAACCAAAAATGGTTGCGTTTTTAATAAACTTATAAATTAAGTATTCTAACTCTTAGAAAAATCGAGATTATCTTACTTTACTTCTTCAAAATCTACATCTTCAACATCGCTACTCTCTTCTGCTTGAGCTTGCTCACCTGCACCAGCATCTGGTCCTGGTTGTGCGCCACCTTGAGCCTCAGCTTGTGCTTTGTACATTTCTTCAGAAGCTACTTTCCAAGCTTCATTTATTTTATCTAAAGCAGGCGTAATCACCTCTAAATCTTTAGTTTCGTAAGCTGTTTTTAATTCAGCTAAAGCATCAACGATTGGTTGTTTTTTATCATCAGATAATTTATCACCAAACTCTTCCAATTGTTTTTCCGTTTGGAAAATCATAGAATCAGCTTCGTTAAGTTTCTGCGCATTTTCAGCTGCTGCTTTATCCGCTTCAGCATTTGCTTCAGCGTCCGCTTTCATTTTCTCGATTTCCTCTTCACTTAAACCAGAAGATGCTTCAATACGTATATCTTGTTTCTTACCAGTTGCTTTATCTTCAGCCGATACTTTAATAATACCATTAGCATCAATATCAAAGGTTACTTCAATTTGTGGCGTTCCACGTCTTGCTGGTGGAATATCACTTAAATGAAAACGGCCAATCGTTTTATTATCTGCCGCCATAGCACGCTCACCTTGTAATACGTGAATTTCTACAGAAGGCTGATTATCTGCTGCCGTAGAGAATACTTGCGATTTTTTAGTAGGAATCGTCGTATTCGCTTCTATAAGTTTTGTAAATACATTACCCATAGTTTCAATACCAAGAGATAAAGGCGTTACATCAAGAAGTAATACATCTTTAACATCTCCAGTTAATACACCACCTTGGATACCAGCACCTAGAGATACAACTTCATCAGGATTTACACCTTTACTTGGTGCTTTTCCAAAGAATTTCTCAACGGCTGCTTGTACTGCGGGAATACGTGTAGAACCACCTACTAAAATCACTTCATCAATATCAGATTTTGATAAACCTGCTGCTTTTAAAGCAGACTCACATGGCTCAATAGTACGTTTTACTAAATCGTCAATTAATTGCTCGAATTTAGAACGTGTTAATGTGCGTACCAAGTGTTTTGGTCCACTAGCTGTAGCTGTAATATATGGTAAGTTAATTTCTGTTTGTGCAGAAGATGATAATTCAATCTTCGCTTTTTCAGCAGCTTCTTTTAAACGTTGTAAAGACATTGGGTCTTTACGTAAATCCATATTTTCTTCAGCATTAAACTCATCTGCCAACCAGTTGATAATTTTTTGATCAACATCATCACCACCTAAATGCGTATCACCATCTGTAGACAATACTTCAAATACACCGTCACCTAATTCAAGGATAGATACATCATGTGTTCCTCCACCAAAGTCAAAAACCACTATTTTCTGGTCAGTTCCTTTTTTGTCCATACCATATGCTAAAGCAGCAGCAGTAGGCTCATTAATAATACGTTCAACTTTTAAACCAGCAATTTCACCAGCTTCTTTAGTAGCTTGACGTTGCGAATCATTAAAATAAGCAGGTACTGTAATTACAGCACGTGTTACATCTGTTCCTAAATAATCCTCAGCCGTTTTCTTCATTTTTTGAAGAATCATAGCCGATAATTCTTGAGGTGTATATAAACGACCATCAATATCAACTCTAGGTGTATCATTATCACCTTTTACCACTTTATATGGTACACGTTCTGCTTCTTTTTTAGACTCAGAATATTTGTTACCCATAAAACGTTTAATAGAATAAACTGTTTTAGTAGGGTTTGTTACCGCTTGTCTTTTTGCAGGATCACCAACCTTAATCTCTCCTCCTTCTACAAATGCAATCACCGATGGCGTAGTACGTTTACCTTCCGCGTTTGGGATTACAACAGGCTCGTTACCTTCCATCACAGAAACGCAAGAGTTGGTTGTTCCTAAATCGATTCCAATAATTTTACTCATAATATATTTTTTTTATTGTTTATAGATTTCTGTTTTCACAGAAACGTTGTGTTCATTTTTAATTTCAAGTTGTATAAGTCAATCATTATGCCAACTCAAAATATATGTCATAGTGTCAGATTTCTTTTATTTTACAGTCTCAGTCTCAGTTCACAGTCATATTTAAAAGCAATCAAACTTTGGTATTCTGTCACTTTGAGTATCTCACTAAAGCAGAATGAATCGAGAAGTAGGGCGTAACCATATGGAGCAGGCTTTATTCATCATTTTTATTTTAAAAAAATGAATTATTGAATATAAATACTTCATTGCTCTATTATTATCGGAATTAAATATGCCCTTCAATCCTTTGTATATTTGGTCGAAAATTAAGTGTCACTAAATTATTTGTATTATAAATCTTTCAAATATTTCTTCCAAAAGAGTAAAAAACAAATAAATTTTTCTCACAAACGCAAAATATTTTTAAGACATTATATTACAAAGATTTAATAAAATAAAAAATAATTATTAGAAAAAAAAAATAACAAACTACTCATATATAGTAATTTAACATCAAAAAAAATTAACTAAAGCGTAAAAAAAATGACTACACATACCAATAAAAATGAAATTATCACAAAATAAAAATCACATTACAAAAACAAAAATAGCTATTTAACGTATTTATATGCATTTAACCGTACTATTGTAGTAATAATTAACTAAATGTTTTAAAGTTATGAAAAAAATTACACTATTATTTTTAGTCCTATTAAGTTCGCACACAGTGTTAGCGCAATTTACATTTCCAACCGTCAGTGGTTTTTTTGATCTTCAAGCTTCACAATCTGCAACAGTTAATCTTAATGATGCCACAAATACTGCTGGCGTTACTGCTGGTGTGTATTCAAAAATTAATATTTCTGTAGATTGGCAAGATCTTTCACCAGCAATTTTCAATTCTGAAGAAAGTAGTATAGAATTATTTATTGGAGGAGGTTCAGTTCTTTTAGTTGCCCCACCAACAACAGGAGGAGCTCCAAACAACACCTCTACAACACTAATATTTGAGGGGATTATACCTAGTTTTTATGATCCTTCTGTAAGTGGTAATTTAGATATTGAAATAAGAAACACATCTGAAAACCCTGATGAAGAGGGTGGTGTTGGTGCTAGATGGTCTAATATTATTGTCACTTTAATTCCTAAACCATTATGTCCAGAACCAACAAATATTATGGGGTCAAATATTACAGCAACCTTTATTGACCTTTCTTGGACGGCTGGTGAGAATGAAACCTTATGGAATATTGAATTAGTAAATATTACTGCTGGAGGGTCTCAAACTATGATACCTACTGAATCAGGATTAACCTCGACTTCATACACTGCGACTGGATTAATAGTAGATAATACTTACCTAGCTTATTTACAAGCAGATTGTGGTAGTACAAATGGAACTTCAAATTGGTCAACTCCTTATGAGTTTACAACTGAGTTTCTATGTCAAATCCCAACAAACCTTACCCTTGACAGTACAGTTTCTAGTAGTGCAACATTTTCATGGGATGAAATGAGTGTTGCGTCTGATGGTTATTTAATAGAAGTTTTCTTTGCAGGGAGCAATGTAAACAACCCTTTTAATAGCCCCGCTGCTTCTGCATATCTTGATCAACAAACAACTACAAGTCATACTTTTACTAGTCTCATAGAAAATATAGATTATGATGTTTATATAAGGTCTGTTTGTGATGATACAAACAATATAAGGTCTGAACGTAGCCTTGCCTTAACATTTAAAACTGAAGAAAACACATTAAGTTCTAAAAGTTTTGAAAAAAGCACTATTAAATTTTATCCTAATCCTGTAGAAGACTTATTGAATATTGAAACAGATTATGAAATAGAAACATTTTCTGTATTAAACAGTTTAGGTCAAGAAGTACTTATATCTAATAAATTATTAAATAATCAAATAAACACATCAAGCTTAAAATCAGGAATTTATTTCCTTAGACTTAAAGTAGATAATACTGAAAAAGTATTAAGAATTATAAAAAAATAAGTACCCAATAATATTGTTTACAAAATTAAGAGGCTACCTTCTATTGTGGGGTAGCCTTTTTGCTTTTATATTTTTCTTAATAAATATTTAGCTAAGACTTACCATTTAATATCCTCTTTATATACTGACAAACTTAGCACTCAAATTATTAATTATTACCTGTATGTGAAGTTCAGTTTTAAAACTATAAAACTGTTCAATGGCAATCATCATATTATAATTAATCAGCTGTATTCAAGTTTTGCATCTTATCGACTCTACGCGACAAAAACCTTTATGAATCTCTTTTAAATCTTTGCGAATCTCCTTGGAATAATCACAAGAGTAATCCATTAGTAAAAATTCGAAAAATTCATATCAAAAAAACAATACCTTAAAAACAATCTATATATATTTGCCCACTATAACGTTTGCGCAACATATGGAATGTATCTCAGTTTTCGACATGCTAAAAATAGGTATTGGCCCTTCAAGTTCTCATACCCTTGGTCCTTGGCGAGCCGCCGAACGCTGGATAGAAGAATTAAAAACCGCTCAGAAATTTAAATCCATAGAAAAAATTACAGTAAATCTTTATGGTTCTTTATCCTTAACAGGAAAAGGGCATGCCACAGACTATGCTGTAATACTTGGTTTAAGCGGAAAAGACCCAGAAACCATACCTGTACAGGATATAGAATGCGTAGTTAAAACCGTAAAAGCAACACATATTTTAAATTTTGGAGGAGAAATCGCTTTGGCATTTAACCCCAAAACCGATATTATATTTAATAAAGAGTTTTTGCCTTTTCATGCCAATGGCATAAGCTTTACTGCTGTTATAAAAGATAAAAAACACACCTCTAAATTCTATTCCATTGGGGGTGGGTTTGTTGTAAAAGAAGAACGCAAAAACTCTAAAAAAAATTTCGAAATAAAATGTTCATTTCCTTATCCTATAGATAAAGGTATAGAACTCCTTAAATTTTGTAATCAACTTAATAAACCCATTTCTCAAGTTGTGTTAGAAAATGAAAAATCTATCCGCTCAGAACAAGACATTAATTTAGAATTAAAGCGCATTTGGGATACCATGCTAGAATGCATGTATATTGGTTGCCATACAGAAGGTAACCTTCCTGGTGGTTTAAATGTTCGTCGTCGCGCATACGATATGCATCAAAATATTAAAGGCGCCACACCATATAACAATGCTATAGAATGGATTTATTCTATTAGAGATACCAAAGTTAAATTTAGGCAAATTCTAAAATGGGTTAGTTGTTTTGCTTTGGCAGTCAATGAAGTAAATGCATCTTTAGGCCGTGTAGTAACCGCCCCTACCAATGGAAGTGCTGGTGTAATACCAGCCGTACTAATGTACTATTTAGTTATAGAAAACCATGATGCTAATTTTGATGATATAAAAAAATTCTTGTTAGTTGCTGGAGAAATAGGAAGCATCTTTAAAAAAGGGGCAACTATTAGTGCTGCCATGGGTGGTTGTCAAGCAGAAATTGGTGTCTCATCAGCCATGGCTGCGGGAGCACTCACCGAGTTATTGGGTGGAACACCTGAGCAAGTTTTAGTAGCATCTGAAATTGCTATGGAACACCATTTGGGTTTAACCTGCGATCCTATTGGTGGCTTAGTACAAATACCCTGCATAGAACGTAATGCCATGGGGGCTATTAAAGCTATAAATGCTGCCGAATTAGCCTTAGATACAAATCCAAAAAACGTAAAAGTCCCTTTAGATAAAGTCGTAAATACCATGTGGGAAACCGCCAAAGACATGAATACTAAATATAAAGAAACCTCTAAAGGTGGTTTAGCCGTTGGTGTACATTTGTCAGATTGTTAATTACCTTTTAAACATAAAACTAAATACTGTAATTTAATAAGTATTTATCTTATCCTTTTTATCTAACTCATCTATAAGATTACAAAGTTTTAGTTATCTAATACCATTTCTGCATTGAAATGGTATAAAGCTTTAATCTTTCGCAGACACTTTAAAAACACAAATTATTAAACATAAAAAAAGCCAAGAGATATAAATCTCTTGACTTTTTTAACCAATTATAATATATATGTTATAATTCTTTTTTATTTACTTCTATTAGTTTCTAGGAGAACCAATTTGAGTTCCTATTACACTTTCTGCTGGTTGTGTAATTACTGGGCAGTTAATAATTGCCCCTGTAGCAGTTAATCTATCAGATAATGTGTTTGCTAATGGACTTGGGTTACCATTTCCTCTAAAAGGAATTAAAGTACCATCTGCTAAAAGATCATTTATTTGATCAAAACTTCTTAAGATTGGACGATCAGCTTCTGCTACTGTAAATTCAGTAATATGAGCATCCCACATTGGAGAATATCTTGTATCACTAGGGTCAATTGGGAATGTATTTGTTGGGTCTTGTACTTGACGATTACTTAAAGAAGCCGAGTTTAAACCTTGTACTCCAAAACCATCACCGTTATCAAAAGTTCTACCGTTTGCTGTTGGGCTAAAAGGTAACATTGAACCTCCTGGAAACACTCCAAATGTTGGTAAATTAGCTAATCTTGGTGCAAATACTCCTAATTCAATTGTTGCTGGTCCTGGATCAGAAGTATCAGTTACAATATGGAAGTAGTAAGGTCTGTTATCGTGCCATCCGTCTAAAAGTTGCATTACAACAGATGCTTTAGCTTTCGATAAGTTTGGATTGTTTAAATCATCTTCCTGAGCTTGAGAGTTTCCATCTGGATGTGGAATTCTGTCATGAATACCTGTACTGTTTGCTACTAATTGAGCATTAATTACAATATTAGTACCTGGTAATACTACATAAGAAGACCAATTATCATCTGCTATAGCACCTGGGTTAGCTGCTGCTGGTGGAAATCCTACTAAAAATCCATCATCTGATGCATTTCCAGCTACTAAAGATCGTTTTGGAGAAAAATCTACAGATCCTTCAAAAATAAGTCTGCCGTCGTTTGTCCATCTAGAATTTTGCTCTCCTCCAGATCCTATGGCTGCTTCCATTCTTGGTGCAAAAATAACACCTAAATCTCTTGCTAATGCATTATCTGATGCTTCAGTAATTACATAATATGCTTCTCTTTGTTCTCCGTTTGGTAATGTTTCCCATCCTTGAAACATTGGGAATCTCGCTGTAGGTCCTTCGGGTACTGCACTTCTATCTATACGAAAATCGATACCTAATACACTTGGTAAAAATACGTTTTGAGCGTCTGAGAAACTAAGCACCGGATTGTCTGCATTGTAAGGAATACCACCATCTTCTCTTATACTATTTAACAAAAGTTGTGCTGCTGGCGGAGGTGTTGGAGTTTCATTAACGACATTGTTATCGTCATCACTACTACAAGATGTTAAGCCTAATACTATCGATAAAACGAATAGTATATTAATTTTTAAATTTTTCATTTTTGGTTTATTTTTTTAAGTTTATTTTTTAATGAATTAATTATTTAATCATCTTGTTTTGGCCAAAACTTGAATTGAAATATGTGTGAAATTACACACTATATAAGATTAATTTTTTCTAACACTTATTTAGTAGAGTTATAATTCTTTTACTTACTCTTCATAAAAAAAATAGAATGAATAAACAAATAAACAAGACTTAATTAACTAAAAAACAGTCGTTTAAAAAACAATATATTTTTAATAAAAAATTAAACCAAAAATGAAAACCTTAAAAACAAACCAATAAAATGTTAGACAGCTAACATAAATTAAGATTAAAAATTAACGTTTCTTTTAAAAGATAGAATGGTTTTAAAACCGAAGATATAAATGCAACTAAAAAATAGATTTTTACAAATTAGTTTGTTTTTTATAAAAAAAAGACACTACTGCAAAATAATTATAAATAGAGTAAGGGTTTTTAAAATATTGATCGTAACAATGTTAAATTAAATAACTAATTCCTAAAAAATTATGAAAAAAATTACTTTATTGTTTTTCTTGGCGATTTTAAGTTCTTACACAGCTTCTGCCCAATTTACATTTCCTTCTCAAGGACCTTTTATTGTCACACAAAATACTCCTGTAACAGTAAATATTAACGATGCCTCTAATACTGCTGGAGTTCCTGCTGGCCAGTATTCTAAAATAACCATTACTGTAGATTGGCAAGATCTATCTACAGCAGGTGTTTTTACTACTGATAATGCTCTAGAAATATTTATAGGGGGCACTTCTAGTATTTCTCTAGATTCCCCTACATCTGATACTCCTACTACATTAACATTTATAGCAAATATCCCTGGCTTTTACGAGCCCGGAGTTGATGGAGCTTTAGATCTTGAACTAAAAAACACCTTTGGTGATGACGCTCAAACAGAGTGGTCTAATGTTACTGTAACTTTAGATCCAAAACCAGCGTGTCCTCAACCATCAAACGTTATGGAATCTAATGTAACAGCAACTTCTGCGGATCTTTCATGGACGCCAGGTGATACTGAAACGTTGTGGAATGTGGAATTAGTAGATACATCTACTGGTGGTTCTCAAACTATGGTGCCAACTCAATCAGGTTTAACAACGGCATCATATTCTGCAACGAGTCTAACTACAAATGTCACTTATCTTTTTTATGTACAAGCTGATTGTGGTGCTACAGATGGCACATCAGAATGGTTAGGTCCTTACGGGTTTGTACCTAATGAGCCTTGTAATGCTCCTACAAATATTATGACAACGTCTATTACTTCTACTTCTGTAGATTTAACATGGGATCAAGAGTCTACCGCTTTAAATGGTTATACTGTTTTCATATTCAACCAAGGAGATGATCAATTCTTTGACTTTCAAGTTGATGATACAACTATTACTGACCAAACAATTACAACGGCATCTTTTACTGGCTTAACTGCCAATACAAATTATGATGTTTACATACGATCAAATTGTGATAGTGCTAATTTCAGGTTCTCTGATTTTAGTTCTCCAATTACATTCTCAACATCAACGTTAAGCTCTGACAGTTTTGAAAAAGGTGCTTTTAAATTGTACCCTAATCCTATAGCAGACTTATTAACTATAGAAACAAATTATGATATAGAACAGTTTTCTATATTAAATAGTTTAGGGCAAGAGGTTATTACTTCTAATAAATTAAACAACAACCAAATAAATATATCAGATTTAAAATCAGGCCTTTATTTCGTGAAATTAAAAGCTGATAACAAACAAAAAATACTTAGAGTTATTAAAAAATAACAAAAGGACATAATTTGGTTCTAAAACATTAAAGGCTACCTTCAATTGACATTGAAGAGTAGCTTTTTTTTATGACTTAACTTTAATTGAAAGTCAGTTTAAGATAGAAGTTAAAAACCAATAAAACATGACTATTATCTTAGGTAACTATTAAAACGAGGATATCTTTTTATTAAAAACATAAGATAAAACCTTACAAGAATATTCAAAATATATAAGCTTTTATGTGTTCGATTGCGCTCAGTACAATACATAATCATAAGTAAATGATTTATATCATTTATAATTTGAGTTACCTTAAACTAGAAAGAATATAAAATCAAAGCATGGTCTTATAGCGGCAGTTTTATTTTATATGGATGCTTAGTTGTGAATAATAGAAACAAATTGAAAACAATACAAATCAAAAAAGCTGAACAATCATATTATTGTTCAGCTTTAAGTAATAAATTCAATCCTTTAATAATCTATATAAATCATTGATAAATAGATGTTTAAGTTTTTATAGACTTATTTTTTTGGTTTAAACACCAATTCATAAGACCTATTATTTATCATTATATGTTTAGTAAACTCTTGAATATCTTGTAGCGATATCGATTTAACAATGTCCTCAAAATTTTCTGGTGCATCTATATCATAACCTTCTTTTACAAAAGTTCTCATTTGTTCTAAATCAAAATAACTTTCATTTTTACTATCTGTTCTGCTTTTTAGTATGCTTGTTATAACTTTATCTCTATCGGATTGTAAAATGTCTCCATTTTTAATTTTTTCAATCTCTTTATACACAATCCCAATTAATTTTTCGGCTAAATCTGGGTTGCAATCAAAACCTATTGTAATGATTCCATACGATTTTGGTTCTTTATCAAGGTTTCCATAAGCAGAGGCACCATAGGTACCTCCTTCTTCTTCTCTTAGAGATTCTATGTAGCGTAATTGCAAGATTTTACCTAGTGCATTGAGTGTATATTTGCTTTTTAAAGTATAGGGCATATCTTTTTCGATTTGGATATATACACGAGTATTAGGATCTTCCATAGGCATATAAAAATCTTTATCAATTTTTGATTTCTGCCATGATACAGAAGTATCCTTCCAATCTTCTATTTGCTTTGTGGTTGGTAAACTTGCAATATACTTTTCTAACAAGGGCTTTAAAGTACCCTCACTTATATCTCCAATAACATAAAATTTAAAATCTCTAGGATTTGCAAAACGTTCTTTAAAAATACGCTTTGCTGTATCAAAACTTATATCCGCAATAAAACTTTTATCTTTTAAACGGTATCTTGGATGGTCTTTACCGTAAAGCGCTATTGATATACTATCATTTATTTTACTATCTAAACTACTGCTTGTTAAGGCTAAATTATTTTTTAAATTTTCAATGACTAAATCATAGCTCTCCTTTGAAAATCGTGGTTTTGCAAATTCTAAGTGAATACGTTGCAGCATCGTCTCAACATCTGCAGTTGAAGATTGTCCACCAACGCTTTCTGATAACGTACCTAGACTTACATAAGAATTGGCTACTTTACCTGTTTTTTGTAATTGTATTGCAGTAAAATCTCCTAAACCAGAAAGATTTGCTATGCTAGACACTATTGATGCAGAAGGTAAATCTTTAATATCTAATAAAGACATACCGCCTTTACTACTGGCACTTAATGAGACATTATCTTTACTTTTTTCAGAATATTTATAATGTACCTTTATACCATTACTTAACGTAAATGTTTTAAAATCTATAACTTCATTTTTTTTAGTTGATATAATGCTACCAGATTTAATAGCTTTAGCATTTAATAAAGCTGTGATTTCTTTTTCTTCTTCATAAGGTTTTAACGTCGTATCATTTTCTGCCACATTGATAATAGATATCGCGTCTTGTTTGGTTAAGTTATTATTCCCTTTAACACCTATTACCGCTACATTTCTATTATTTAAAGTATATAGTTCTTTAATACGATTTTTAATATCATCTGGTGTTAAGCTTTCAAAAATCTGCTTTGTTAGTTCCACCTGCTTTTCTACATCTGCAATGGTTTTATTTTCTAGATAATTTTGCTGTATAACTCCTATTATTTGACCATGAGAACGGTCTTTTACGCCTTTGACTGTGCGATTTAAATAGATGCCGTAGTCAGTAATCATTCGTTTAAGCTCTGAATTGGTAACCCCATACTTTACAAATCTATTAAGCTCTTTTACAGCTAGAGTAAAAGCTTCTTTTTGCATATTTGGCTTTGGATCTACAGAAAGACTAAAGTTATTATGTAATCTGGTTAAGTTACCAAAAGCAACAACAGCTTCAATAAAAGGTGTGTTTGCTTTTTGCTTGATTTCGCCAAAACGATTGTTTAAAATATTGGTGAGAATCGTTGTAACGACGGCTTGCTTATAATCTTGTAAGGTCTCGTCTTCTAAAGATTTGTCGTGTCTTATATTAAATGCGATTCTTTCTGACGACACCTCTTTATCTGTTACCATTATAAAATCTAAATCTTGATTGTTCTCAATTTTTACATTATAACGTTCTGGTGCATTTTCTGCCTTTGGGATGTTAGAAAACTTAGCTTTTATTTTACGCTCTAAAGCATCTACATCAATATCGCCTACAATAGCTATAGCCTGCAAATCTGTTCTGTACCAATCGTTATAAAAATCTCTTAATAATTGGTATTCAAAAGTTTCTATAAGCGGTATTAATCCCATAGCCAACCTGTTTTCGTACTTAGAGTGCCCAAATAATGTTCCTATGGTTGCCTCACTAACACGTCTTTGTCCGCTTTGTCCAGAGCGCCATTCTTCTTTAATTACCCCACGTTCTGCATCAATCTCGGCATCGGTTAGTAGTAAATAATTAGACCAATCATACAAGACTTGTAATCCTGTATCTATCATCTCTGGTTCTGTTGGTATATTGTTAATGTTATAAACTGTTTCATCAAAAGAGGTATAGGCATTTATATCTCTACCAAATACTAAACCTCGTTTTTCCATAGTGTCCAAAATCCCCTTACCAGGAAAAGATTCTGTACCGTTAAATGCCATGTGTTCTAAAAAATGAGCTAACCCTTGTTGGTTATCATTTTCTAATACGGAACCTACATTTTGAATGATATAATAACTAGCTACATCCTTCTTTACATCTGTGGCGTGTAAATAGTACGTCATACCGTTTTCTAATACCCCTTTTCTAACCGTGTTATCTTTTGGTATAGGCGCATTTAAGTCTAAGCTACTTTTAGAAGGAATATTTTTCGAGATAGTTTCTTTTACAACATCCTTTTTATTAGTATTGGTTGCTGTTTTACACCCTATAACACATAGTGCAAAGGCAGCGACTGCTGATGCCTGTTTTAAATATTTCATTTTATATAAGTGAATTATTATTATGAATAATAGTTGCGATATGCTTTGTTTGTTTTTATTTAAAAAAAGCATAGAAGTAACTTATAAGCTAGAATGCTTATAAAAATACTTCTATAAATATTGTTTTTAGTTAATAAAGGGATACAAGAACTATAAAGCCGTTAATATAAGCCTATTAGTAAAAGGTCCAAAATCATCTACTAAATCTACATCAATGGTTATAATTTTTGTAGCGGTATCGTACGTACCAGAAGAACCGACGACCTCAATAAAATTGTTATACCGAAATGCCTCTGGAAATAATTTAACCTCACCAGTTATACCATCTGCAGATGGAAAAAACTGTATATCTATAGAGTCAGGGTTCTCTGCGCAAAAAGCACATAATAAGTTTTCGCCTTGTACGTTTAGTCTTCCACAAGATATATCCATAGTACTTAGATAGTCATCGCCTAAATTGGTAGGGGAGAAAACACCTAGAACAGCATTGTAGTTTGTAACATCAAAAAATTGCAAAATATCTGGTGATACGTCTTGGCATCCACTATCTAATATATTGATAGTAACTGTAGATGTTTTTGTTATATTTTCTTTACTTACTAAAACCTCTAAAACAACTTGAGGTGTTACGGTATCCTCTAATAAAGTGTCGTTATTAACTATTAAAACCCCATAATTAGGATCACTAATAGTAAAAATTTCTGATGGCGTTTGAGACAGGATTTCAAAATTTACAGCGCCTTGGTTAGATGTTCCTCTTAACTCTGTAACAATAAAATCATTTACAGCATTATCTAAAACTTGAATTGTATAATCTTCTGTAGATACTATAAGATTTGTTTCTCGGTCAACTTCGCATCCAAAAACTAGTATGCTTACTATAAATACAATTATATATGTTGTTAATTTCATCTTAATTATTTATTTATTAATCTCTAGGATTCTGTTGTATTTCAGGGTTTTGTTGTATGTATATTTCTGCTATAGGCAATGCCCAATTTAAACTATTAGCTTCAAGAGTAGCCGATATACTTTCTAGGGTATGTGTAATAGAAATATTGTCGTTATCAAATAAATTGTATCGCTTAATATCAAATAATCGATCATAATTACCAATAAGCTCTAAGCGACGCTCTTTTTTAACAAACGCTAACAATTCGTCTTGATTAGTAATATTTATTGGTGTTGATGAGCCTGAGAAAAAACGTTTTTCTCGTAGTGTATTTAAATCGTTATTTGCCAACGCTAAATTCATTAAACGTGTATGGCACTCTGCACGTATTAAATATAATTCTGGTGTATTAATCCCATCAGAGAAATTTTGGTTTACATTTCTTGTAAAAAGAAGTGCATTTTCCTGACTGCCTGTTACGATTGCATCTCTTGTAAACCAAAATGCTCTTATATCATCAAAATTATACTCAGAAAGAATAGCATCACTAACAAAAATTACGGATTGCGCTTGTTTGTACCATACAATTTGTGGGTCTTGAATTACAGCAGGACTATTTAACGCAGATGTAAAGGGATCAGATTCATCATCGTTAATATCTCTAAGTACATTGTAAATATTTAATGCATTATCTACAGCATCCAATGCTAAATCGTATCTACCTTGATACAAATAAACTTTAGATAAAAATCCATACGCACCTGCTTTAGAAGGTCTAAACGTAAAATTTAATGACTGCGTATCTTGTAAACTATTAATACTTGTAGTTATGTCTTGTATAATAAGGTCATAAACTGTTTGTACAGACGCTCTTGTAAAGTCTAAGTTTTCTAATGCGGTACCTTGTCGTATGGGTACTCCTAAATCGGTATCGGCTGTTACTGGATTGTAATGTAGCCCATACAAATTAACCAAGTTAAAATACGCATAGGCACGGTGTATCTTAGCTTCGGCTTGTAATTCTGCAATGTCATCTGCTGTGCCATTATCTACAGATTCTAAGCCTTCAAGTATAATGTTAGCTGTATAAATTTGATTATAATAAAAATTCCAATCTGGATCTTGTTCATTACCTATGTAAACGGCATCTCCAAAAAGATAAGCTCTGCGCTGAGGGCCTTGCAAGGTTTGTGACAAATCGTTAGGTATAACATGATCATCTGTCATGTATGAACTTATACTATGTTTTTCATCAAACCCAAAACTTATAGGTAATGCATTTCCTAAATCATCCGGGGTAACATTGTCTAGCAACAATCTGTAATCTTCAATTGTTGACGGTATTACTACACCTCTAGGCACCACTTCATCTAAATAATTATCTCTTGTACACGAAGAAGTTACAAATGCTATAGTTAAAAGAGGTACTATTATATATTTTAATAATTTCATAACGTTTTTTAATTAAAATGAAGTTGATAATCTAAGTGAAAAAGACGTAGGTTGACTTATATTATTTTCTGGGTCTATGTTAAGATCATTAAATGTCCAAATAGCTAAATCATCTACCTGAAATGTTAAATCAAGATTATTTAAACCAATGGAATTCATTAATGGGTAAGGAAACGCATAGGTTAACGCAATTTGACGAAGCCTAATGTGCGATGCATCTTTTACTTGCCTGTCTGAAGATTCGTAATTTACGTACCCTGGAGTAAGTAGTTCTGCTCTAGAAGGTATTTTAGGGATGTCTGTTATATTTTCATCACCTCGTGTTCTCCAACGGTTTACAGATTCAAAAGATGTATTTAAACTCGTAAGTGCATTGTAAAATGGATCAAAATAGCTACCAAATTCTCTAGAAACTCTAAACACATAATCTGCTTTAAACGTTGTTAAAACCCGTAATGATAAATTTTTATAGCTCAATTCATTAATCCAAGAACCAAAATATTTGGGTGTTGTAAGGCCTACTTTTCTCAGGTTATTAATATTATTAATTTCTGAATCATTGTGACTTATGATATTATTGTTTGCATCAAAATATTGAGGATTACCATCTCTATCTAAACCTGCATAAGCAAATGCATAAAGCGTATTAATATTATCGCCTTGTCGTAAACTTCTTCCTGTAATTAGAGACCCTACATCGCTTGCTACAAAATCAGATTCTAATAATTTATTATCATTAAAACTAAATGTACCACGCGTGGTAAAAGTAAAATCTTTTGTATCGACAACATCGTACCCTAAAGAAACATCTACTCCAGTATTTCTTAATCTTCCAGAATTTAAAAGTAATGCTGGTATTCCAGAAGTAGCATTAAGGCGCCTATTGGCTAACAAATCTTCACTTACATTCTTATAGTACTCTATAGTACCAAAAAATCTATGTTTATTAAAGAGATCGAAATCCAGACCTATATTAAAACTTTTTGTTTTTTCAAGTCTTAACCTAGGGTTTGGTGCATTAATAATAAATGATGATCTGTGGTTAAACAGATCAAGCTCTCTGGCAGTTAGGGTTTGTAAAAAATTACTAGTGCCTCGTGCTACATTTCCATTAACACCGTAACTAGATCTTAAACTTAATCCATTAACACTTTGATTGTTAAAAAACAATTCTTCTTTTAAATCCCACTTTAAACCTCCAGAATATAACGGTATATTTCTAGCATCGTCTGCCGCACCAAAAAGGTTAGTATCATCTAGTCGTATACTCCCTGTTAATGTATACTTATTGTTATACGTATAAGATGCATTGGCATAAGAAGATATAAATCTATTTTCTACAAATATTTGTCCTAAAAAGAAGCCAGGGTCAGAAATACGAATACCAGGCGTAAATAATGGATTTGTAAATCGTGTTATAAGATCGACTTGGGTAGATGATAAATTTTCATCATCATAACCAAATAGTCGTTGATTTGCTCTCGCTTCATTTATTGTTTTTCTAACCTCGTAACCTGCTATTGCAGTAATATTATGTAAACCATCTTTAAACTTTTTATCAAAATTTAATTGAGCACGTACTGTAAAAGATTTTGATTCTTCTGTTAAACCATCTAGTATACTACCTTCTGGAATAGGAAATTCTCCAGTTGCAATACCAGCAGCATCTACTTGTGTAAAGCTGTTTACCAACCTGCGTGTTTCAAACGTATTTTCATTTAATAAATTTCTTTCAGTATTAGTAGCAGTCTCATACTGGTAGTTTACACTAGCATTTAACCCTTCAAATATTTTATATTTTAAACCCGCTAATATTCTAACATTTGTTATTCTTGTGGTATTATCTGCATTATCTGCTTCTTGCTTTACATTAAAGGTTTGCGGATATAAATAACCATCATTTAATAGCCTATTAGAAACACCTAGGCTAGCAGCACTATCGCCGCCATTTTGCATGGGTAAATAATTACCTTGGTCATCCAATATTCTAGAGTTTATACCTTCATTTTGAAGCACAAAAAACGGATCTGATCCAAAAAAGCCATTATCTATAAATGACTTTGTATAATTTATACTCGCATTGGCTGTTAATCGGTCTGTTATATCATAGGTATTTCTAAGATTAATAATAGTCTGTTTAGAATCGTTTCCAATACGTTCTAAATCATTTACATTATGTAAAAAAGACGCATTAAAATCATAACGATCACCACCACCAGATAAACCTACATTATATTGAGACCAAACTTGATTTCTTGTTAAACCGTTTAAATCATCTCTTAAATCAATATTAGATAACTCATTAAACCTTGCTTCTGCCTCTTCTCCTGTTATAGCCCCATTACGTTGTCTTAAAATGGTTTCTACAACAGGATTTAATTGATTAATATTTTGATTAGTAATTGTACCATCAAAAAGTTGGTTACTATTTACAAGATCTTCTCCTGTAACGTTTAATAAATCTCTAATAAATTGAACTTGGTCTGCCGCATTGGCTATTCGTAAATTAGATAACTTACGCTTTTGCGTTATCGTGGTACTTGTAGATAGATTTACTCTTAAACTTGTATTTCGTTTTACCTTTTTAGTTTCTATAACAATAACGCCATTTGCAGCTCTAATACCCCAGATAGCAGCTGCCGCAGCATCTTTTAATACCGTAATGCTTTTTATATCGTTTGGGTTTACAGTTCCTGTATCTGAAAACAAATTATTAAAAGGTTGCTCTTCTAGAGGAATACCATCTACAACAATAAGTGGTCTTTGATCTCCATTAATTGTATTACGACCTCTAATGGTAATTCTGTTATTTGCTTGAGGACCTTGTTGCCCTGCGCCTCCATTAAAAAGTAAACCTGGAACTTCACCTTCTAGTTTAGAAATAACATCTTGGGTCACTTTGGGTTCTAAAACCTTATCAGAAACTTTTTCAAAAGATCCTGTAGTACGCCCTTTTGCTATTTTTTGATATCCTGTAGATATAACAACTTCATCTAAATACTCAATAGCTGGTTGCATGGTAATATTATATGTACTAGAGTCTGATATTATTACCTCTACTTCTTTATAGCTTAAGTAATTGATTAAAAGCGTATCACCTATTGATGCTGTAATAGAAAAACTTCCATCAAAACCAGTAGAAACACCTTTTACAGTGCCTTTTACAATTATGGATGCGCCATAAACAGGCTCTCCAAACTGGTCTAATACTTTACCTTCTATCGTTTTTTGAATATTTTTAGTATTACTAGTTACGACTTTATTTTTATTAGCTTTAACTACTTTTTTTACTATGATTTGCTTATCAAGAAAAACAAACTCAATATTAGAATCTTTAAAAATAGTTTTCAACACCTCTTTAATGGGTTTATCTAGGGCAAAAACAGATGTTTTTCGGTTAACATCAACATTTTCTATGTTGTATAAAAATCTATAACCTGTTTTATTTTCTATAGAATTAAATATTTTTTTTACTGATGCATGCTCCATCTTAAGCGTTACTTTATTTATCTGTCCATGCATGCTCGCATAGGATTGAAAAAAAGCGGCTATAAAGAAAATATAAGTTAATTTCATTTTTAAGCTAGGTTTTGTAAGACTATAGAGAATAGTCTGTACTGATGAAAGTGTTTTTTTCATATATTTGATTTGGTGTTATTTGGTTAATAATGGTATGTAGCTAGTAGCATTTTTTTGTAGTCAAGGGGTGTTTCCAGCACCTCTTGATTTATTTTATAACAATAGTATTTCCGTTTTCAATAAACTCAAAATCTTCACCTAGAGCAAAATAATTTATAATCTGTTCTAGAGTTTCATCTTCAAAATATGCTGAAAATTTTGAGGCTTTTAAAGCTTCATTTTTATTTATAATAGCCTTCCCAAAATGCCTCTCTAAACGTAATAAAATATCGCTAAAAGGCATTTCTATAAAAACAAGATGTCCTTTTCGCCATGCAAGAAAACTAGACACCTCAATGTTTTGCTTCTTAAAGTCATTATTCTCTTTATTTAAAATAGTTTGTTCGTTTGGTTTTAATGTAACTTGATTATTATAACCATTAGTGGTTGTAACTTTTACGGAGCCTTCTTCTAACGTTGTTCTAACCGTTTTTTCGTTGGTATAATTAGATACGCTAAATTGAGTTCCTAAAACCTCGACATCTTGAGTTTTGGTGTGTATTATAAATTTTCTTTCTACATCTTTCGCTACATTAAAATAAGCTTCGCCTTCTTCTAAAAACAGTTCTCTTTTACCCGTGTTTAAAAATGCAACAGGGTATCGTAATGTAGTACCTGAGTTTAAATCTATTTTACTACCATCAGATAATTCTATAGAAAATCGCTTTCCATAAGGCACCTTTAACGTATTGTAGCTAACATGTGTAAGTGGTTTTTTTTTATTGTATTTTAAATACCCTTTATCTGCATTTGCAATAACTTCGTTATTTGAAATTGATATACTCGTTTCTAATGTATTGTTTAATTCTTTTTTTGTTCCGTCTTCTAAAATAAGCGTTATACTTTGTGGTTTATAGTCATCTGGAAAAGCATCATTATCAACACCGCTTAAAAATCTAGAACCAAAAAAAGCACCAATAATTACAACGGCTGCTGCAACATATTTAAAATAAGGTCTTAGTATTATAGTCTTAGATAATCTTTCAGAAGATAGCGTTTCAAATTTTTCGAGAGCGGCATCTGTATTTACAACGATATCCTGAGTAACTTTAATATAATCATCTCGTAAAAAAGCCTCGGCCTCTTTTAAATGAGTTTCATGCTTTAAAAGCTTTTGGAGTTTATCTAATTCTGTATCTGAAATTTTATTATCAAGATATTTTTGAAGTAAATTTAAAAGTTTCGAGGTATTCAAAATTATTTGTTTTTATGTTATTACGTACAAATTTAAAAAACCCTTACTTTGAATTATTATTTTTTTCTTTTATTTGTTTACTTCTTACAATATACCTAAATGAGTTTTCAAAACGATAATACATTTTTAGAAGCTTTTAAATCTGGTCATAAAAAAGCCTTTTCTAAAGTTTATGAAGATTACTATGCAAGTCTGTGCAGGTATGCGTTTTCTTTAACTAGAGATTTAAGTCAAGCAGAAGATATTGTTCAAGACACCTTTATAAATATTTGGAAAAATCATGAAAACCTTGAATTAAAAGATAGCTTTAAATCTTATCTGTATCGATCTGTTTATAATTTATTTATAGATAGATATAGAACCCACAAACGGCGTATGGCCATGTTAGAAGACTTGCGCTTATCTGTTGCTATAGAAGTTGAAAGTGAGCGCTATATTTATGATGAAAAACACATTAATACCTTAAAGCAACTTATTGAAACCTTGCCCGAAAAGCGAAAGGAAATATTTCTTCTAAATAAAATACAAGGTTATAAATACAAAGAAATTGCAGAGCAACTCAACATCTCTGAACGTACTGTAGAAAGTCAATTACGTAAAGCTTTAATTTCAATTAGGCAGAAAGCCTCTAAAATAACATTTAATATTTCAATTCTGTTTTCAGTTATAATAGGTCTAGTAAAATAGGTTCATTTTAAATTTAAGTTACACCACAATAAGGGTTTTTAACTAAAGTAGCGTATTGCAATAAAAACAACTTAAATTAAGTAAGATGAAAAAAGTACTTTCTGCAGTTTTATTACTCATGATTTTTAGCTGCAATAAAACTGAAAATAACAGCTATACCATTACTGGACAAAATTATGATGATTTCAATGGAAAAATAGCGACACTAAAAGTATTTGACACCATACCCGAAGGTTCTAGAGCAATACAAAAATCTGGAAAAATAACTAATGGTACGTTTACAATTAAAGGCACTATAGATTTTCCCGAGTACGCCATACTTTTTATTGAAAACGATAATAAAAATGAATATCCTTACAATTCTAGATTAGTATTAGAATCTGGCAATATAGATTTACTTTACAACCCTAAAAAGCACATAAACACAGTTGTAAAAGGCGCTAAATACAATCAAATTTTTTACGATAGTATATATAATAATAAGCGCTACACAGATATAGAAAAGACTATGCAAGAAAATTTGGCTGTCTACAGGAAAGACACCACAAACATAGATGCTTATGAAAAATATGATGCGGCATCATTAAAAATATGGCCTATCGAAACTGCTTTGCATAAAAACTTAGTAGAACATCATCCAGACCCTACAGTAAAATTACTTGCCCTTAAAAATGCAAATTATTTTGATACCAACGATTATAAAAATACAATGACATCTTTTGATTTATTTACTGAAAATTTAAAAAAAGAAATTGGTAGAGAAAATATTAAGGAAATAATAAATCAAAAAGCATTATTAAAACAAGCTGTTGATTACTATACAGTACAAGAAAAAAATGCTTATGGCAAAAAAATTGACAATTTTACAGCTAAAGACATTAACGGAAATATGGTTACGCTATCAGATTTATTAAAGAAGAACAAGTATGTCTTAGTTGAATTTTGGGCAAGTTGGTGTTCGCCTTGTAGAGCAGAAATACCTCATATGAAAAAAGCTTATAAAACATACAAAGACAAAGGTTTCGAGATTTTTTCTTTTAGTTTAGATCATAAAAAGGATAGTTGGATTAAAGCCTCTAAAGATGAGGACATCCCATGGCTAAACACTAGCGATTCTAGAGCTTTTCAAAGCCCAATTGCAAAACAATTTGGATTAGCATCATTACCTGCCAATTTTCTTATAGATAGTAATGGGATAATTGTAGGTAAAGATTTAAGAGATGTGATATTAGATGCCTATTTAAAAGACGTTTTTACAGAAAAGTAAACAACCTCCGTTAAAAACGGAGGCTTTGGATTTCAGATTAGCCCCATAGGGGCATAACACTCATTTCTAATTATGATGTTCTTGATATTTGACATATCGTCTTATCATAGCTTCGTCTAATCCGACTGTACTTACAAAATATCCTCTGGACCAAAAATGATTGCCCCAATATGGTTTCTGTTTTAAATTTGGATATGTCTTGAAAAGCTTGATTGCCATCTTCCCTTTCAATATACCCATATATTCTGAAATGGAAACTTTTGGCGGAATTGAGCAAACTAAATGAATGTGGTCTTTTTGAACATTTAATTCAATAACTTGAACATCTTTCCATGAACTGATTAATTGCAAATCGTGCTCAACTAACGATTTGACCATGCCTTCAAGTATCTGAAAACGATACTTGGGTGTGAATACAATGTGATAATCACATTTGTAATACACATGTGTTAATTTTCTATATTTACTCATCTTAAAAAGTTTTAGATAGGCAAAACTAAAAAATGGCAGAGCCTTTAAAACATGACCACCGTCAAAGACGGTGGTTTTTCAATGATAAATAAATACATCGTTTAAATAATTTAAACAGCAACCATGTAAAAAGAAGCCCTTTAGGTTTAAAAACCTAAAGGGCTTCTTTTATTCTGTATATCACATAAAATTAATTAAAATTTTAACAAAAATATTATATACTTAATTTAGTACTTTTACATAATTTTAAAACCAAAACAATTATGTCTTTAGCCAAAAAAGAATACAAACGCGTTACCGTAAAAACATTAGTAGATATGAAAGCCCATGGCGAAAAAATATCTATGCTTACGGCTTATGATTATACCATGGCTAAAATTGTTGATGGTGCAGGTATAGATGTTATTCTAGTTGGCGATTCTGCTAGTAACGTTATGGCAGGACACGAAACGACATTACCCATTACCCTAGACCAAATGATTTATCATGCCTCTTCTGTAATACGTGCCATAGATAGAGCTTTAGTTGTTGTAGATTTACCCTTTGGAAGTTACCAAAGTGACCCCAAAGAAGCACTCCGATCAGCGATTAGAATCATGAAAGAAAGTGGTGCTCATTCAGTAAAATTAGAAGGTGGAAAAGAAATAAAAGAATCTATAAAGCGTATTTTAAATGCTGGTATTCCTGTTATGGGGCATTTAGGACTTACACCTCAATCTATATACAAATTTGGCACATATACTGTTAGAGCCAAAGAGGAAGAAGAAGCTGATCAATTAATAAGTGATGCTAAAATGCTAGAACGCGTAGGTTGTTTTGCTATTGTATTAGAAAAAATACCAGCTGCTCTAGCTAAAAAAGTGGCCGATAGTGTTAGTATTCCTATTATTGGTATTGGAGCAGGTAATGGTGTAGACGGACAAGTACTAGTTTTACACGATATGATTGGTATGACGCACGAATTTAATCCACGTTTTCTTCGTAGGTACTTAAACCTTTATGAGGATATGACAAACGCTATTTCGCAATATGTTACTGATGTAAAAAGTCAAGATTTTCCTAATGATGATGAACAATATTAATAAGGCATTATATTCTGAATATTTCTTAAAAAGGGGAAAAATAAAATTCGTTTAGATTTATAATTTTTTATAAACTCTAAAAACGATTTATATCTCAGCGTATCAATTAGAAGTATTGTGGCTAAACTTATGTATTCTGTGTCAAAAAAAATTATTTCTAACAAACACAATCTTCAAATATTATTTGAAGATAACCACATCATTATCGTTAATAAACGTGCTGGTGATATTGTACAAGGCGATAAAACTGGAGACAAACCATTAAGTGATGTTGTTAAAGATTACATAAAAGACAAATACAATAAACCTGGAAATGTATACTTGGGAACCGTACATAGATTAGACAGACCAACTACGGGACTGGTTATTTTTGCTAAAACTAGTAAAGTGCTTCCAAGGCTTAATAAGCTTTTTCTTTTAAAAGATATAAAAAAAACATACTGGGCTGTAGTTAAAAATGAGCCGCCAAAACAACAAGACTCTCTAACACATTGGCTAAAAAAGAACCCAAAAAACAATAAATCTAAAGCGTATACAAACGAAATTTCTGAAAGTAAAAAAGCCATACTTCATTACAAAATCATAAAAAAATTAGATAACTACGTTTTACTTGAAATTAACTTAGAAACAGGGAGACACCATCAAATACGTGTACAATTATCATCTATTGGTAGCCCAATTAAAGGCGATTTAAAATACGGGTTTGATAGAAGTAATAAAGATGCTAGTATACATTTACATGCAAAATACATAGAATTTGAGCATCCTGTAAAAAAAGAAAATATAACAATTAGTGCTCCTCTACCTAAAGATCCTATTTGGGATGCCTGTGTTTTAATAAACTAGTAATTAATATCAAGCCTTTAATTATATTGGAATGAGGTACGATTGAAATATTGTATAATCTGAAACAAAATATTGCTCACGCTTATGTGATTTCTCCTTACGTCGAAATGACTTGAGTACTCGAAATATAACTTTACTTTTACATCGAAACTTTTAGTCATATCGAAATGAGGAACGATTGAGATATCGCATAATTTAAAACAAGATATTGCTCACGCTTATGTGATTGCTCCTAGCGTCGAAATGACTTGGAAACTCAAAAATGTAGCTTATATTTTATATCAAAACCTTCTAGTCATATCGATATGAGGTACGATTGAGATATCACATAATTTAAAACAAGATGCTGCTCACTCTTATGTGATTTCTCCTGACGTCGAAATGACTGGTGAACTCAAAAATGAAGCTTAAATTTTATATTAAAACTCTTTTAGTCATATCGAAATGAGGTACGATTGAGGTATCGCATAATTTAAAATAAGATACTGCTCACTCTTATGTGATTTCTCTTGATGTCGAAATGACTTGGAAACTCAAAAATGAAGCTTATATTTTATATCAAAACCTTTTAGTCATATCGAAATGAGGTACGATTGAGATATCGCATAATTTAAAACAAGATACTGCTCACTCTTATGTGATTTCTCCTGACGTCGAAATGACTGGTGAACTCAAAAATGAAGCTTAAATTTTATATTAAAACTCTTTTAGTCATATCGAAATGAGGTACGATTGAGGTATCACATAATTTAAAACAAGATACTGCTCACTCTTATACGATTTCTCCTGATGTCGAAATGACTTGGGAACTCAAAATATAGCTTATATTTTATATCAAAACCCTTTTAATCATATCGAAATGAGGAACGATTGAGATATCTCATAATTTAAAACAATATATTGCTCACTCTTATGTGATTTCTCCTGATGTCGAAATGACTTGGAAACTCAAAATGAAGCTTAAATTTTATATTAAAACTCTTTTAGTCATATCGAAATGAGGAACGATTGAGATATCGCATAATTTAAAACAAAATATTGCTCACGCTTATACGATTTCTCCTTACGTCGAAATGACTAGAGAGTAAATATTAAAAAATTAAAGTGGATACTTTAATGTTAAAACGACACCTTCATTAGGCTTAGAGGCTAAATCTAAGGTCGCATTTATTAAAGCAGCCCTACTCTTCATATTAATTAAACCAGAGCCTTTTTCTATGGTATTTATATCAAAACCCTTACCATCATCCTTTGCTGTTATTATTAACGCTTTAGGATTATAATCTAAAATAATGTTTAAGTTTTTGGCTTCAGAATACTTAACAGAATTAGACAAAAACTCTTGTAGAATCCTAAAAATTATGATTTCATGCTTCCTATCTGTAAAGTTTACTTTCTCCCCTATTATTTTAAGTTCGGCAGAAGTAAACTTCATTTTTTTTAACCGATTTAACTCATTAGTAATTGATTTTTCAAAACCAATATTTAAAACAACGTCGTTATTTAATGTTTTAGATAAAGCCCTAACTTCTTTTAAGCTATTACTTAAAGCATCCGAGGTATCTTTAAACTTCCCTTTAATATCGTCTGCAACTTCCATTTTTAAGATACTAAGTTGCATGCTCGCAAAAGATAATAACTGCCCTACGTTATCGTGTAACTCCCAACCAATATTTTTTAAGGTCTGCTCTTGGGTTTCGGTTTGTGCTTGGGCTATTTCTGCTTCAAAAGCTTGTTGTTGCTTTATTTTATCTTCTAATAATTTATTTTTGCGTTTTAAAAACATGACAAAAAATATAATGACCAAGCTGGTTACAATAACCAAAACGGCTAACATATATACTAATAAATATCTCTCGGATGCTGTGCTAGCTAATCGTTCTCCGGTTTGCACCATATTAAAGCAAATGTAAAGGTTGAATACATAAAGATGTTTAAAAAAAGATAAATAAAACGTCTTAAAAACGCAAAACTGGAGTCTATGTAAGACTTACCTATCTCGTAAACAAAATAAATATCATAAAAAACTATAGGGGTTATAATAAGCCACCATATAAATATGGCAAAACTAATATAAAAATTAAGTGACCTATAAAAGGTTAAAATTTTATCGGTATTTAAAATTTCAATAAAATATAATATAGCACATAGTAAAATAACTATCGCACCTAAAATACTTATAATGGGAAAAAATTTATAAAAATAAGCGTCAAAATGTAATGCAATATAAATAATAGCAAAAAGTAAAAAGGCATATCCTGCATACTTTACTATTGTTTTATGGACCGCTATTTTTAAAATTTTATTATAATAAAGCGAAAAAAACATGATAGCTCCAATATTCCAAAACAAGGTAGACCACCAATAATTTTTTTCAAATTTAGTACCAATCAAGGCATTCAAAAATTTATTTGGTCTTACATAAACGGTGTAATAATTTAAAAAATCGCAAATGGTTAAATACACCAAAAAGTATATAAAATATTTAGCAGCTGTTAAACGGTATTTTTTATAACAAAATATACCAGTTACAGCTGCTAATATTTCTACAGTATGGGTTAATAATCGATAATTATCTATTAAAAACGCTTCCATTATTTAATCTGGATACCCTCCTGCACCTCCACCACCTTCATTCAAAGGATTTATAGGCATATCTTCATCTCTAGGCTGTAAAAACAGACCTAGCATACTCGCTTGAGAGACCGCTTTGTGCCCTGTTGGTGCAAAAAACAGAGTGTTTTGATTATTTTTTTCTGGGTAAGCTGCTAGATATACCCTAACCCCTGTCATGTTATAGCCTTTAAGTTCTGCTTCATGCTCAGCATAATCTAAGTAGTTACGTAAATCTTCTAAAGACCACCAATGCGATTGTATTTCGCTTTCAAATTTAGACTCTCCAGCTTTGTTAAACAACGAAGCATTTTTTGAAGCCCATGCTTTATTAAGGTCTATGGCACGCTCTTGAGAAATAACTCCAGAGGGCTTATAGATACTAGACGAATCTTGAATTTTCTCGTCATCTTGTGTACAGTTAAAACTAACTACCACAATAAATAAATAAATAAACGTTTCATATATTATATTTTAAGGTTTTTCAAATCTAATCAATAGTTTTTTTACGCACAATACCATTATCATAAAAACTCCTATTTAATTGAATTAAATAGGAGTTTAATAATCATTTTAGTTTTTAATTTTTAATCTGGAAAGCCTCCAGCTCCTCCTCCTCCATTATTCAATGGGTTTAAAGGCATATCATGTAAACCCTGAAGCACAGCCGCAGGTGCAAAATTATTTATTTTAAGGTCGTCTTTTTTCTTTTTTGGACGTCCTGTTGGTACAATAAACATAGTAGATAAGTCACATTTTTCAGTACCAGCTTCTTGCCCGTAAACACCAAGATAGATGCGATAGCCTGTTACTTTGTACTTCATGCTATCGGCTTTCTTTTTAGTGTATTTTAAATAGTTTTTAAGCTCTTTAGCAGGCCACCACACCGAGCGGTCGTCTTGTTTGTGTCCGCCCATAGCAGCGCAGGAGTCTACAGCTGGTTTTCTGTATTTGGTCCAATTGGTACTTAAAGTATCTCCATAAGCGACACTTATTAAACCTTCTGGCTTTTGGTATTTTTCGGCAAAATCGCCAAATTCGGAAGTAATGTCTTCTGTACTCAATACTTTAGACCCGTAATAATGCATCCCTAAGGCTCCAATTATGGCACCTAGGACAATAAAAATCAAGTTTTTCATGATAATAAAGTTGGTTAGTTAAAAATAATAGCTGGATAAAAATAGTAAAAAAATGACTTACCGTAAGATAATATTACGAAAAAACATAAATAACAAGGTATTAAACACAGGCAAGCTCTAAACCCGATAAAAAGAATCACCCCAAGTGTTAAGATCTTAAACCAAGATCCCGCTGAAAAAGCGGGATTAGTTCAACTTACAATATTGAGTGCGTCTTATAGACTTCTCAATATTGAGTTTCACTAATAAAAAATATTAAAACCAAGAGTCGAGGTATTAAATTTAGATCCCGCTGAAAAGCGGGATTAGTTCAACTTACAATATTGAGTGCGTCTTATAGACTTCTCAATATTGAGTTTCACTAATAAAACTATGCGACACTATGTCGGGAAACCAAGCATAGCCCCCATACCAACAGTAAATAACCAAGAGCCATAAATGGCATGTTCTATAGAAACTAAAAGTGTAGACTTTGTTTTTAAATAGGTTATGGCAAATAATACGCCTCCAAAAAATGTTATTGTAGAAACCAATACATTTGCAAAAAATATATGGGCTAAACTAAAAAGTATCGCATTTATAAAAACAAATAAAAATGGATTACTGATGATATCGCTATAGCGTTTAAAATAAAACGTTCTATAAATTAATTCTTGTGGATAGACTGAAAAAAAACTGTAAACGAACAATAATATTACCCATTTAAGGGGCTTATTAATCAGTACAGAAAACAAGGCTTCTCTATCTGTAAACCAAACAAAAATTGATGTTAAAATAGCTATAATAAACAACTTTATTAAAGTCTGGCTCCAAAAACATTTCCAGTTTAGGTGAGATGCTATTTTAAATTTTTGTTTTTCACCCCTTAAGAGTACATAAATAATATAGGTAAACCCTATACAACCAAGCGCTAACTTTACCCAAATAGAATAATGGATTGCAAAACTTACTGGAATCATAATGAAAATAATAAACCACTCTAAAAGTTTATATGTTTTGCTTTGCATGTTTGTAATATCTGGATAAAAGTTATTTGAAGTAGGTGACAACAATTGAAACACAAATGCTATAGTATTAATTATCAACAGTTTAACAATAGTAAATATTCTAGACCTGTCAGGTTTTAAAAACCTGACAGGTCGCAATTTCATTAGGATTATTACTGTTTATTGAAAATCAATTTAAGTTTTGTCATGTACTAAAACTTCTTATTAAAAATTATAGGTAAAGTTAGTTATTATTCTGTATTACCTTTTATTAAGACCTTATAATTAGCTACTATGATAGACTAATTAAACTTCAAAATGATTGATAATAAATTTGAGTTCGTCTTACAGACTGCTCAACATTGAGTTTTATTAAAATCCAATAACCGTTGTATGCTTTACTTTATTAATAACAAACATACTTTGTGTACTGCCTATATGGTTTATTGAAGTTAATTTTTTAACCATAAACTCACGAAAAGCAGTCATATCTTTAACCAATACTTTTAATACATAATCATAATCGCCACTTATGTGGTAACACTCCAAAACTTCATCTAAATCCCTAACGTCTTTCTCAAAACTTACTACATAATCTTGGGTATGTTGCACCAATTTAATGTGACAAAATACCATAAAGTTTTTTTCTACTTTATCCTTATTCACTAAAGCTATGTAACCATCTATAAACCCTCCTTTTTCAAGTTTTTTAATACGCTCATAAACAGCAGTTACCGATAAATTTAATTTATTAGATAATTCTTTATTGGTTTGTTTACTGTCATGTTGTAGGTACTCTAATAGTTTTTTATCGGTAGCATCAAAAATCATAATTGAAAATTTTTCGTTAAAACAATTCTATTACAACAAAATACCATTAAATAATCTAAAATTATATATCAATTTAGTTTTATTTTCTTAAAAACAACCACACTATTGTTTTATTATCTAATAATGCTAAATTTTGTTTAAACAAACATACTTTCTATTATGGCATTTAAACCCGCAAACAATATACAGGACTTACAATATTTTGGAGAATTTGGAGGTGTAAACCCTTCCATTTCAGATTCATCAACCTATACCTTTTTATCAGCAAAAACAATGTTTGATACTTTTGAGGGCAATGCAGACGGTTGTTATCTATATTCCAGACACTCATCACCTTCAAATTTATATTTAGGTGAAGCGCTAGCAGTCATGGAAGGCACCGAAACCGCAAATGTTTCGGCCTCTGGTATGGGTGCTATAACTCCTGTTTTATTACAGCTATGTGGTGCTGGAGACCATGTGGTATCTAGCAGAACCATATATGGAGGTACGTATGCTTTTCTTAAAAATTTTACACCTAGATTTAATATCGAAACATCGTTTGTAGATATTACCAAACTAGATGCTGTAGAAGCTGCTATTACAAAAAATACTAAAGTATTATATTGCGAATCTGTTAGTAACCCACTTTTAGAAGTTGCCGATATTAAAGGTTTAGCAAGCATTGCTAAAAAACATCATTTAAAACTTATTGTAGACAATACATTTTCGCCATTATCTATTTCTCCAACCGTTTTAGGAGCAGATATTGTAATACATAGCTTAACAAAATTTATAAATGGATCTAGCGATACCGTTGGTGGTGTGGTTTGCGGAACACAAGATTTTATAAATGATTTACGAAATGTAAACGATGGCGCATCTATGCTACTAGGATCTACAATGGATAGTTTAAGAGCCGCTTCTGTTTTAAAAAACTTAAGAACACTGCATATTAGAATGCAACAACACAGCAAAAATGCTATGTTTCTTGCTAAAAAATTTGAAGCCGATGGTTTAAAAACAGTGTATCCTGGTTTAGAATCACATCCATCGCATACATTATTTAAAAACATGATGAATGAACAATATGGTTTTGGTGGTATGCTAACTATAGATGTTGGTTCTATAGAAAAAGCCAATGCTTTAATGGAACTCATGCAAAACAAAAATTTAGGCTATTTAGCGGTTAGTCTTGGGTTTTACAAAACATTATTTTCTGCTCCTGGAAGTTCTACATCATCAGAAATTCCAGAAGATGAACAAAAAGAAATGGGTTTAAGTAATGGATTAATTCGATTTTCTATTGGATTAGATGCCGATATAGAACGTACATACCAAATGATGCGTACTTGTATGGAATCATTAGATATTTTAAAGGCTTAATTCATTAGACTCACAAATTAGCATTATTTTAATATATATATGTGAAAACAAAATCCCCATGCTTGGGGGCACAGGGGATTTAAAAAATAACTTAGTAAGTAGGTTAATCTTAAGTTATACTGGATTACCAATCTTTAACATAAGTAAAGATTTGTAATAATTTATTTTGTTTACAATATCAATAACACTTTTTTGAATACTTGTTTTTATATCTAAAGTTTCTTGTTTTTTAACGCTGTCGTTTTCAAAAAATAAATTTATTTCCATTAACGAAATATAATGAAGTGTTTCTAATTGTTTTTGCAAGGCTAAATTACTTTTAGATATATTAGCTTTTATATCTGTAAGTGATAAAAACCGAGGTTCGTGAGTTGCACTATCTTTAATGAATTGATTTTTTGAATCTTTCGTTTTATTTAATATGCGCTTAATGCTTAATTTTTTAATTTTAGAATCTAAAGTCATTAGATTTTTATTAAAAGATTGTTTATTAAGTTTCATTTTTTTGTAATTATTTGTTGTGTTTTTTTTGTTAATTCTACTAAAAAAATTAATCCTTTTTAGTTGCTGTTCATAAAGTAAGACACCCCCATTTTTAAAAAGTCACATCATTTTTATTTTTTTTAAAAAAATATATTAGTTTTTTGCTGAAAAAGCCATAATATCGTAACATTACGTTTAAAATAAACCACATGTCTGAGGATAATAATATTTCTAAATTTAAAGCCAACAACCAAAATATCATAGAGAATAAAGAGTTGAATATTTGGGAAGCACTTATTCCTGTAGCTTTATTAATGGCATTATTATTTTATAATATCATATATGCTGATGGCGGATTATTGGGTGACTATTCAAATCAATTTATTTTACTCATTGGAGGAGCTATAGCTGCCATAGTTGGTTTTTATAATAAAGTATCCTATAACCGTATGTTAACCGAGATATGGGAAAACCTAAAAAGTGTTTTTGTACCTATTTTAATTTTATTCTTAGTTGGTGCTTTAGCAGGAACTTGGTTAATAAGTGGCGTAATACCAGCTATGGTATATTACGGCCTACAGGTGCTTAGCCCAGAAATATTTTTACCTGCCTCGGTGGTTATAGCCGCCGTAATATCTATTGCCACAGGAAGCTCTTGGACAACCTCTGCTACTGTAGGCATAGCATTAGTTGGCATTGGCACAGCACTTGGTATAAACCCAGGAATGATTGCTGGTGCTGTAATTTCTGGCGCCTATTTTGGTGATAAAATGTCGCCTTTAAGTGATACCACAAATCTTGCTCCTGCTATGGCTGGCACAGATTTGTTTACACATATTAAATATATGTCTATTACAACAGTGCCTACCATAATAATTACATTAATTGTTTTTTGTATTTTAAGTATCAATGCTAACACTACCGGAAATGCGGATGTTAGTAATTTATTAGAAAACATAAAAACAACCTTTTATATCTCTCCTTGGTTATTTTTTGTCCCTGCTATTGTAATCATTTTAATATTAATGAAAACAAAACCTCTTGTGGCGTTAAGTGCAGGTGTTATATTAGCTGCTATATTTTCATTTGTTTTTCAACCTGAAGTATTAAATACACTTGGAGATTCTCAAATATCTACTGTAATAACTTCAATTTTTACAGACACACAAATTACAACAGATAACGATAAATTAAACAAGCTTTTTTCTGCCGGCGGTATGAAAGGTATGTTATGGACTATTTACCTCATTATTTGTGCTATGGTATTTGGTGGTATTATGGATGCTATTGGCGCATTATCCAAAATAACTAAAGTTTTACTCTCTGTAGCCTCTTCTGTTTTTGGTTTATTTGCAAGTACTGTAATAAGTTGCTTAGGCTTAAATACAATTGCTTCAGACCAATACTTGGCTATTGTTATACCTGGCAAGATGTTTAAAAAAGCATTTGAAGACAAAGGTCTAGCTCCAGAAAATCTAAGCCGTACACTAGAGGACTCAGGCACAGTAACTTCCGTTTTAATCCCTTGGAATACTTGTGGAGCCTATCAGTCTGGTGTTTTAGGTGTCGGTGTTAGCGAATATTTTGTATATGCTATATTTAATTGGCTAAGTCCATTTACAACACTCTTATTTGCCGCTTTAAATATTAAAATCAAACAATTAATAAAAAAATAAATTTTCATTATGCTATAACTTCGAGTTAAATCTTAATAACTCTGTATTTTTAGCATTCATATTTTATCAAATTAACAAAAAAAGATGTCTTTTTTAAGACCATCTGTTATGGCTATTTATGTATAGTTTTTTCTAATTAATTAGGTTTCTAATTATATGTTCTTGATCGTATTTTTGAACCAAAATAATCAATAACAATAAAAATTATAACATGGCATTAGTAGGAAAAAAATTTCCAGATTTAAACGTTGACGCAATGAATGAGATGGGCGATACTTTTAAAGTAAACGTTCTAGAAGAAGCTGTTAACAATAAGAAAAAAGTAGTATTATTTTGGTATCCAAAAGATTTTACATTTGTATGCCCAACAGAATTACACGCATTTCAAGCAGCAATAGGTGAATTTGAAAAAAGAAACACTATTGTTATCGGAGCATCTTGCGATACACCAGAAGTTCATTTCGCATGGTTAAGCACAGCAAAAGATAATGGTGGTATTGAAGGTGTAACCTACCCTATTCTTGCAGACAGTAACAGAAACTTGTCTAGTGTTTTAGGTATTTTAGATATCACCAACGAAACTTATGATGAAGAAACAGGAACCGTACAAGTTCAAGGCGATAATGTAACCTACAGAGCTACTTATATTATAGATGAAGACGGTGTTGTACAACACGAAAGCATTAACAATATGCCTTTAGGTAGAAACGTACAAGAATACATACGTTTAGTAGATGCTTTAACGCATGTACAAGAAAAAGGAGAAGTTTGTCCAGCAAACTGGGAAGAAGGTAAAGACGCTATGAACGCCAATGCCAAAGCTACTGCAGAATATTTAGCTGCTCTTTCAAACTAAAAACAAGTAGTATTAAACCAGTCAGGTTTTAAAAACCTGACCGGTTTTAAAAACATAATTAAACTATGATTACAGAATTAAACGAAGATAATTTACAAGACTTAGTTGCCAATAACAATACCGTTGTTGTACAATATTCTGCTACTTGGTGTGGTAACTGCCGTATTATGAAGCCAAAAGTTAAAAAATTAGCTTCAGAATTAGAAGGTGTTACTTTTATTATCGCTGATGCAGAAAAGTTTCCAGAAAGTAGAAAATTAGCAACAGTGGATAATTTACCAACCTTTGCAACCTTTAAAAACGGTGCATTTGTAAACCAAGTGCAAACTAATAAGTTTGATGTTTTAAAAGAACTAGTAGAAGAAGTAATATAAATATTTTTGCTTTTTCATAAATTATTAAAGCACTTAAATTAAATAAATTTTCGCTTTCGCGGAAATAGAAAAATATAATAACTGATGAAGTTACCCGTAATTAAACACTTAACGCAATTTATTGAAGACAATGATGAAGATTTTGTTGTTGAAACCATAGAAACTTTAGAAGCGTTAACCGAAATACCTTCATTAAAGGATGAAGAATTAGATGTTATTGGCGAATTAATCTCTAACATGTATGGTGCTATAGAAGTTAATAAAACCATTAAAGAAGGTACTCCCAAAAAAGAAGCACTCAACGGATTTATGAGTCGTGTTATGGGTTCTATTGATAAATAAATCAACACACAATAATATTATTAATAAGAGATTGTCTAAAACTAAAAGGCAGTCTCTTTTTTATTTTATAAAATATAACTAATACCATTTCGTATTTTAAATTACTGTAAAATATAATGATATTTTTTTTCTTTAAACAAAATAGAAAAATGAAACATAGCTATAGTTAAGGTTTATTTTTATGTTAAAGTCTAAAGGGAAAAAGAACGTTTTATTACGATTATTTCAGATTCGATATGTTATAAAGTACTTGGCAAAAATTCGAGGTAAAAAAATAAATACTTAATTTAAAACATGTTATTTGCTTTGTAGACCTGTCAGGTTTTAAAAACCTGACAGGTCTTGAATAAACTTAAAACTTTCGATAGGTTAATTTTTAATCACATTACCAATTTTTGTGATCCAATAAGAAGATATAACCTTAAAAAATGAATACTTAGTATCATTTTAAGAAGATTACGTTAAATTTAACGAATCAAAATCATTGAAGTCGTTAAAATAAAACTATGCCTGTCGAAATAGAAAATATCATATTTTCTCGGTTTGTAAAACAAACCATTCCTTTTGAGTTTATTTCATTGCATGAGTTATATAAACGTTGTAAGCAACACGCTTTCGATTTATCCAATGCACATCGTATAGAGTTCCATGCACTTATTATTATTACCAAAGGAGAAGGTACACATAGTATTGATTTTAAAGTACAAAAATTATTCCCAGGAGTTATATTACCATTAACCAAAGAACAGGTGCATGCTTTTGAAAAACAAAAAAACGTAAGTGGTTTTGTTATTTCATTTGAAGAAAACTTGATTACTCAAAATATTAGTGAGCAAAACTTATTTCATTTCCTTCAACTATTTCATAATCCAACTATTTTAATAGGTGAAGAAAACATTAAATTATTAACGCCTTTTCTAGACTTACTACAAAACATTATTACCAATCAGAATACAAATTTAAAACCAGAACTTATAAAATCTATATTTATGGGTTTATTGTTTCAAATAAAACGTCATTCTATATACCAACATAAAATATTTGAAAGCCAACGTTTTAAACACTTTTTAGCATTTAAACAGCTACTTACCGAAACATACCAAGACAACCATAATGCTAAAGATTATGCAAAAAAACTATCTGTTTCTTATAAATATTTGAATGATGTTTGTAAAGAAATTAGTAATAAAACTGCTAAATCTTTTATTGATAATTGGCTGCTTTTAGAAATAAAAAGAAACATTTCTGAAAAAAAATATGGATCTCAAGAAATAGCCTTTAAAATGGGTTTTAAAGAACCTTCTAACTTTAATCGTTTTTTTAAAAAACATACGGGTCTTACTCCAAATCAATTTAAAAAAAACAATAATCTTATTACAAATAGCTAATACGCTTTTACGTTTAAAATTCTGAAAAATAAAAAGAGACAGTCTAAAAAGCATGGTTCATCACCAAACAGAATATTTTCAGATTCTATATAAGATGATATTAAAAAACTAAGATTCTGGTAAAAACCAGAATCTTAGTTTTTTCAACTTTTTAAACAGTCTCAGTATAATATATGTTAATACTTTTAGTTTAACATCTCGTTATTCTAAATCAAAACGATCTAAATTCATAACTTTATCCCAAGCAGTAACAAAATCTTTAACGAATTTATCTTCAGCATCATGGCATCCATAAACTTCTGCTAAAGCACGTAACTCAGAATTAGAACCAAAAATAAGATCGGCACGAGTACCTGTCCATTTTATTTCACCAGATTTTCTTTCACTTCCCATAAAAATATGATCAGAATCCGTAGTAGCTTTCCAGGTTGTGCTTAAATCTAATAAATTCACAAAGAAATCGTTGCTTAAACGCTCAGCATTTTTTGTAAAAACACCATGTTTAGAATGATCAAAATTAGTGTTAAGTACTCGCATACCACCAACAAGAACAGTCATTTCTGGAGGTGTTAGCGTTAATAATTGTGCGCGATCAATTAACATTTCTTCAGAAGATGTTCTGTGTCCTAATTTTAAATAATTACGGAATCCATCAGCAGATGGTTCTAAAAAAGTGAAGGAATGAACATCTGTTTGTTCTAAAGAAGCATCTGTACGTCCTGGCGTAAATGGTACATTTATATTATGACCAGCATTTTTAGCTGCTTTTTCTATAGCTACGCATCCTCCTAATACAATTAAATCTGCAATAGAGACTTGCTTACCATTATTTTGTGCACTATCAAATGTGTTTTTAACACCTTCAAGAATATCTAAAACCTTAGCTAGTTGTTCTGGATTATTTACTTCCCAATCTTTTTGAGGTGCGAGTCTAATACGAGCACCATTAGCACCACCTCGCATATCTGACCCACGAAATGTAGATGCAGAAGCCCAAGCCGTAGACACTAATTCTGAAATGGAAAGACCAGAGTTTAATAACGTTTCCTTTAATCCTTTAATATCATTAGCATCAATGATTGTATAAGTTGCTTTTGGAATAGGGTCTTGCCAAATTAATTCTTCGTTAGGTACTTCTGGACCTAAGTAACGATTTGCAGGTCCCATGTCCCGGTGAGTAAGTTTATACCAAGCACGCGCAAAAGCATCTTCAAAATCTTTTGGGTTTTCATGAAAATGTTTCGAGATTTTTAAATAATCTGGAAACATTTTTAAAGCCATGTCTGCTGTTGTCATCATTAAGGCCTGTGTCTTAGATGCATCGCCAGCTCTTGGTGCTTGTTTGGCTTTAGATGCCGCAGTTGGCGTCCATTGATTTGCACCAGCTGGACTTTTTGTTAATTCCCAGTCATATCCTAATAAAACCTCAAAATATTCGTGATCCCATTTAATTGGGTTTGATGTCCAAGCGCCTTCTATACCACTAGTAATAGTATCGTCTCCATGGCCTGTACCAAACGTGTTTTTCCATCCTTTACTTTGTTCTTCAATAGATGCAGCTGCAGGTTCTCTATCTACATATTTATTTGGGTCTGCAGCACCATGTGCTTTACCAAAAGTATGCCCGCCTGCAACAAGTGCAACCGTTTCTTCATCATTCATAGCCATTCGTCCAAAAGTCTCGCGCACATCTATTGCAGATTTTAACGGATCTGGATTGCCATTTGGTCCTTCTGGATTTACATAAATTAATCCCATTTGTACAGCACCTAATGGATTTTCGAGCTCTCGATCTCCGGTATAACGTTTATCGCCCATCCATTCGGTTTCTGAACCCCAATAAATATCTTGTTCTGGTTCCCAAATATCTTCTCGTCCTCCAGCAAAACCAAACGTTTTAAAACCCATGGATTCTAAAGAACAATTTCCTGCTAGTATCATCAAATCTGCCCAAGATATTTTATGCCCGTATTTTTGTTTGATAGGCCATAATAAAAGACGGGCTTTATCTAAATTTCCATTATCTGGCCAACTATTTAGTGGTGCAAAACGCTGACTACCAGAACCTCCTCCACCTCTACCGTCTGCCAACCTATATGTACCAGCACTATGCCAAGCCATTCTTATAAAAAATGGTCCATAATGCCCATAATCTGCAGGCCACCAATCTTGCGAATCTGTCATTAAATCATATAAATCTTGTTTAACAGCTTTTAGGTCAAGTGTTGCAAAAGCTTTAGCATAATCAAAATCAGCTCCCATAGGGTTAGATTTATTTGTGTTTTGCCTTAAAATCCCTAGATTTAATTGGTTTGGCCACCAATCTCTATTAGACGTTCCACCACCAGCACTTTCATTTATTGCACCTCCATGAAAAGGGCATTTGCTAATATCTCCATTCATATTATGTACTTGTCCTTTTGAATCTTTATTGTTATCCATTTTATTATTTATTTGTGCGTTTAGTTTTATTTATTGTTTAAAATTAATCATTTATAATGTTCTTTAGACGTGTCAAAAATTGATTGTTATTATTTTATAATAGATTTTTGCTATACAAAACAATAATATGATACAATTTGACTATGTGATAATATATAAAATAATTAAAAAATTTAGGATTATTCTCTCTAGATTGCATATTTTTAAGTCTTAAAATAAAAACATAATTATGGCTACAGTTACATTAAAAGGAAATGCAATAAATACATTAGGCAATTTACCTAAAGTTGGTACCAAATCACCAGATTTTTTACTTACAGCAAATGATTTATCCACAAAAAGCCTTAGCGATTTTAAAGGAAAAAAAGTAGTATTAAATATTTTCCCAAGTGTAGACACAGGCACTTGTGCACAATCTGTTAGAGCGTTTAATAGAGAAGCTAGCGAATTAAAAAACACGAATGTACTTTGTATCTCTCGCGATTTACCATTTGCACATGCTAGGTTTTGTGGCGCTGAGGGCTTAGAAAATGTTGTTAGTTTGTCTGATTATAAAGACAACCGTTTTGGTAAAGATTATGGTTTAGTTTTTACTGATGGTCCATTAGAGGGCTTACATTCTCGCTGTGTTGTTGTTCTTGACGAGCAAGGCACTGTAAAATATACTGAACAAGTTAATGAGATTGTAGATGAGCCAAATTATAAAGCAGCATTAGAAGCTTTATTAGATGACTAATAAAAAAGAATCCTTCTTAATTAATAGGATAAAAAGTGTTGGCTTTGCTTTTAAAGGTGCTTTTTTACTTTTAAAAACCGAAGCCAGCATTAAAATACAGTTTTGTATAGCTTTATTAGTTACAGTAGCTGGCTTTTATTATAACATTTCATCAAACGAATGGATTGTTCAGTTACTAGCTATTGGTCTAGTTATGAGTGCAGAAGGTATGAATACAGCTATTGAGGAAATTGCAAATTTTATACATCCAGAACGGCATAACAAAATTGGTTTAATAAAAGATATTGCTGCTGGCGCTGTATTTATAGCCTCTATTTTTGCATCTATAATAGGACTTATTATTTACCTTCCCAAGATTTTTTAAAATACTATTACCACTAGGATAAACGTTACTAATTTGTATTTTTGTTGAAACTAAAACGTATTAATGGCGAAACGCAAACCTAAAACAAAAAAAGCTCCCAGAAAAAAACTAAAAATGCCTAGTTTTAAGCTATCTAGTCAACAACGACTAGTTTTAGGAAGCTTACTTGCCATTCTTGGTATTTGGCTATTTATAGCGTTTATGTCACATTGCTTTACTGGCAAGGCTGACCAAAGTACGTTAAGTGCCTTTCCTTCTCGAAACCATGAAACCAAAAATTGGGTAAGCCAATTTGGAGCTTGGTTTGGCAACTTTTTTATACATAGAGGTTTTGGTATTCCTTCATTTATATTTTCTGGATTAATATTTTTATCTGGTGTTTATGTTTTAATGGATATTAATAAAACAAAACTAAGAAAACATTGGTTTTGGGGTATTTTAATAATCATCTGGTTGTCTGTCCTTTTAGGTTTTTTTGAAAGTAAAAATGATTTACTTGGTGGCACCGTTGGCTTTGAAATTAACACCTTTTTACAAGATTATATTGGTAAGATAGGTACATCACTTTTATTATTATTCGGCCTAATCACATACTTAGCCATTCGTTTTAAAGTGACTTTTGAAAGTTTTACAAACCTTTTTAAATCTGCTAAAAAAGACATTAAAAAGGAATTTTCTGGATTAAAAGAAGACACCATCATACCACTAGATAATAATTTATCTGAAGAAGCAGAAGCTATTAAATCTGCTTTTGAAATTAAATTAAATGATGAAGATACCAATAATAAAACACCAGTAAAAACTAAAAAACAAGCTGAACCTACACCCTTAGAAGTAAAAATTGCTGAACCTGAGGCAGAAGATATTGAAGAACCAGAATTAGAGATAAAAGTTGAAACCGTAAAAGAGGAAATATCTGAAACTAATAACTTAGCTAATAAGTTAGTTGAAGATTTCGGACTGTTTGATCCTACTTTAGAACTCGCTAAATATCAATACCCACCATTAGACCTTCTTAAAAAGTATGACACCGAGGGGATTACCATTAACCAAGAAGAGCTTGAAGAAAATAAAAACAAAATTGTAGAAACCCTAAGCAATTATAAAATTGGCATTGCCAGTATAAAAGCTACAATAGGACCAACAGTTACATTATACGAAATCGTACCAGAAGCAGGTGTTAGAATTTCAAAAATTAAGAATTTAGAAGATGATATAGCGCTTTCGCTTTCGGCATTAGGGATTAGAATTATCGCCCCTATTCCTGGTAAAGGTACTATTGGTATTGAGGTTCCTAATAAAAACTCTACCATCGTATCCATGCGATCGGTTATCGCTTCAAAAAAGTTTCAAAGTTCCGAAATGCAACTTCCTATAGCATTAGGTAAAACCATTAGTAATGAAACCTTTGTTGTAGATTTAGCAAAAATGCCTCACTTGCTTATGGCTGGTGCTACTGGGCAAGGTAAATCTGTTGGATTAAATGCTGTATTAACATCGCTACTTTACAAAAAACATCCTGCTGAGGTTAAATTTATATTAGTAGATCCTAAAAAAGTAGAGCTTACGCTTTTTAATAAAATAGAACGTCATTATTTAGCTAAGCTTCCAGATAGTGAAGATGCCATAATAACAGATAACACTAAAGTAATCAATACATTAAATTCGCTTTGTATTGAAATGGATAATCGCTACGAATTACTTAAAAATGCCCTTTGCAGAAATATTGCAGAATACAATGTTAAGTTTAAAGCTAGAAAATTAAACCCAAATGATGGGCACCAATTTTTACCTTATATCGTTTTGGTGGTTGATGAGTTTGCAGATTTAATTATGACCGCAGGTAAAGAAGTAGAAACGCCTATTGCACGTCTTGCTCAACTTGCTCGTGCTATTGGCATACACTTAATTATTGCCACCCAACGTCCTTCGGTTAATGTTATTACCGGTATTATTAAAGCTAACTTCCCAGCACGTATTGCGTTTAGAGTAACATCTAAAATAGATTCTCGTACCATTTTAGATGGCTCTGGAGCAGATCAGCTTATTGGGCGAGGCGATATGCTTTATACCCAAGGTAATGATTTAATACGTGTACAATGTGCGTTTGTAGACACACCAGAGGTAGAAAAAATAACAGATTATATTGGTTCTCAAAAAGCATATCCTGATGCTTACTTACTTCCTGAGTATGTAGGTGAAGAAAGTGGCACAAGTCTTGATATAGATATATCGGACAGAGATAAGCTATTTAAAGATGCTGCTATAGTTATTGTAACGGCACAACAAGGGTCTGCATCCTTATTGCAACGAAAGTTAAAACTTGGCTACAATAGAGCTGGTAGAATTATCGATCAATTAGAAGCCGCAGGAATAGTTGGGCCTTTTGAAGGTAGTAAAGCCAGACAGGTATTGGTAACAGATTTAATAGCTTTAGATCAACATTTAGAAAACGAAATATAATTTTTAAACTACAATGAAAAAACTCATTACAATAGTATTAATTACATTATCTATAAACGCCTTTGCTCAAAACAAAGCAAAAACGTTGTTAAACGAAGTTTCTAAAAAAGTAAAAAGCTATGATAACATTGCTTTAGATTTTAAATACATTTTAGAAAACACTTCCGAAAACATAAAACAAGAAACTAAAGGCGATGTTATTATGCAAGGCGAAAGTTACCGATTAAACATCTTAGGTGTAACACGACTTTTTGATGGAAAAACATTGCATACCATAAGTCCAGAAGATGAAGAAGTGACTATTTCATCAGAAAACGAAAATGATGTTGATGCTATAACACCAAGTAAAATGTTATCATTTTATGAAGATGGTTATACTTATGTATTGGATATAGAACAAAACTTAGAAGGACGCAAAATTCAGTATGTAAAATTAACACCTATAGACTCTAATTCTGAAATAAAATATATCCTTTTAGGTATAGATGCCACTACAAAGCATATTTATAATTTAATTACAATAGGCAAAAATGGCACAAAAACGACACTAGTTGTAAATTCTTTTAAAACAAACACGCCATTATCAAAAACCTTATTTACCTTTGATCCTAATAAATATAAAGACTATTACATCAACAAACTAGATTAGGTAAAACCCTTGAAAATACTAGACCGTTACATACTAACCTCATATCTTAAAACTTTTATCAGCGTGTTTGTTATACTCATGCTGATATTTATTTTACAAACCATTTGGCTTTACATTAAAGAGCTAGCTGGCAAGGAATTAGATATTATGGTCATTGTTAAGTTCTTGGTCTATTTTATGCCTAAACTTATTCCTTTAGTTTTACCACTTACAATCCTTTTATCATCTATTATGGTTTTTGGTAGTTTTGCCGAAAATTATGAGTTTGCAGCCATGAAATCTACAGGTATTTCATTACAGCGCGCTATGTCTGGTTTAAGTGTTTTTATTGTAACATTAGGCATTATTACATTTTTCTTTTCAAATAACGTCATTCCATGGGCCGAACTTAACTCTCTTAACTTAAGACGAAACATTGCTAAGCTAAAACCAGCAATGTATATTGCTGAAGGTCAATTTAACGAAATAGGTAATTACAATATTAAAGTACAACATAAAAGTGGAGAAAGAGGGCAATATCTTGAAGATGTAACCATCCATTTAAAAGGCAAAAATGGTAGCAAGAACACCACGGTTATTAAATCAAAAACAGGTGAACTTGCTAGTGAAAAAAACTCTGACGTTTTAAAACTCATCTTATTTGATGGGCACTATTATCAAGATGTAACTCGTAATAAACTTAAAGACAGAAAGAAAAAACAATTTGCGAAAAGTTCTTTCGAAAAAAAAATTATAAATATCGATTTGTCTCAACTAAACAATGTTGATTTTGACGAACAATCATTAACAGATAAATATAATATGCTCGATGTTTCGGGCTTGAGTAAGACTATAGACTCACTCGTAAAAAAACAAGAAACAAATCAAGAAAGCTTTTCTAAAAGTTTACACGTTAGATCTGGCTTATCCATAAAAAAAGCTGACAAAACAAAAAAAACCACAAATAAGGACTCTATTTATCGAGGAGATTTATTGGATGTGTTTGACACTAAAACTAAATATGACATTGCCGATGTTACATTAAGATCCATTACTAGTTCTAACAAGATTATTACGTCTAAAAAAGCAACTCTAAAAACCTCTAAATCTTGGCTAAATAGACACTTTATTTCATTTCACGAAAAGTTTGCTTTAGGGTTTGCTTGTATTATATTGTTTTTTGTTGGCGCACCTTTAGGAGCTCTAATTAGAAAAGGTGGTATTGGTTTACCCCTAGTTATTGCCATAGTGCTGTTTTTAACCTATCATTTTATAGGTATTTTTGCTGTAAATAGTGCAAAATCTGGCAACTTTAACCCTGTTTTAGCAAGTTGGTTTTCCACATTGGTTATGCTACCGCTTGGCATATTCTTAACAAAAAGGGCAACAGCAGATAAAGGTTTATTTGAAAGTGAAAGCTTATTAGAACCACTCAAAAAATTATTGGGTATTAAAAAGAAAGCTTTAGATGAAGATATATCAACGTTCTCTTCAGAATCACCCGAATACGGCACTTTAGAAGCTTATAACGAAAACAAAATTATTGATATTATTAAAAACTATAGGCAATATGGCTATTCCTTAAAATATAGAAATACCGCTTTATCTATAATGAATTCTAGAGGTATTAGTAATCAGCAATTAAAATTTGCTGGTAACTTTGCAAATACTAAGCTAGAAGAGGCCATTAGACTAAAAAACAAGTTTGAAGAAGATTCTTTATTAGCTTTTATAATATATATAATCTTCGCATTATTTACTGTAGTTAGTAGAGTTTTAGAAAATAATGGATTTGAATTAATTGGGAATATTTTATTGGGAATAGGCATTCTTTTTGGAATTATATTTTTGATTTCGTTAATAAAATCGTTTATGAGTAGCTCTAATTTTTACAAGCACATAGGCAAAGAATCTATTGCAAATTCAATCATTTTTTTACTGGTTGGTTTACCACTATATGTTTTAATATTCTTTTTTCAAAAGAGAAAAATGGATGAAGAGTTATTTTTAACAGTAAATCCAGAATCGGGAGTTAAACCTAATAACACGAAACCTTTAGAAGCTTCAGAGGATTACAAAAAACTTATTCCTATTGCTAAAAATTATAAAGACCACTCTAAGTTTGCTATTGTACTCTATAGTATAGGTATTATACTCTTAATATTGTTCTTTGTTTTTAAAAACAATAAACTCATGCCTTTGGCTTTAGCATCTATACAACTTAGTGCTGTCGCTTTAATTTTATATATTATTTACTATGTAAAATCTATTGTAAATGTGTTTCAATTTTATAAACAACTTAATCAAAAAAAATCAAATCCTAACATTTTTATTTTCATATTAGGTCTTCCCTTTTACATGATAACGTATATATTCTTAAACAAAAAGATTAAAGAAGACTTAGCGCTTAATTACTAAGATTTACTAAAATAGCCATAACTTTGCATTATGATTGCAGATACTACAACACCAGAAAACACAAAACAGTTTAAGCTAAATACTATACATGAAGCTATAGACGATATAAGAAACGGCAAAGTTATTATTGTTGTAGATGATGAAAACCGTGAAAACGAAGGTGATTTTTTAGCTGCTGCCGATAAGGTAACACCAGAGATGATAAACTTTATGGCTACACATGGCCGCGGACTTATTTGTGCACCTCTTACCGAAACTCGATGTAAAGAATTAGAGCTTAACATGATGGTACGCAATAATACAGACCCTATGGAAACGGCCTTTACCGTATCTGTAGACCTTAGAGGAAACGGTGTTACTACGGGTATTTCTGCAAGCGATAGAGCAAAAACCGTAAAAGCTTTAATGGATACTAATACCAAACCTTTTGATTTGGCTCGACCAGGACATATTTTCCCGCTAGTTGCTAAAGAAGGTGGTGTTTTACGTAGAACTGGGCATACTGAAGCTGCCATAGATTTTGCCAGATTAGCAGGTTTAAATCCTGCAGGTGTAATAGTAGAAATCATGAACGATGATGGTACCATGGCACGATTACCGCAACTGATGGAAGTTGCTAAAAAACTAGATTTAAAAATAGTATCTATTGAAGATTTGGTTGCTTACAGAATGCAACATGACTCTTTAATAGATAAAAAAGAAGATTTTCAAATTGAAACCCGTTTTGGAAGCTTTAGGTTGAGAGCCTACAAACAAACGACTAATAATCAAGTACACATTGCTTTAACAAAAGGCCAGTGGAAAGATAACGAAGAAATTCTTACTAGAATAAACTCTACTTTAATTAATAATGACATTCTAGGAACACTTACTAATAATGTAGATCAGCAATTAGATAAAATGTTTAAGGTTATTAATGATGCTGGCAAAGGTGCTATCATTTTTATTAATCAAGAATCGCAATCTATGAACATCTTAAAGCGTTTATCGTTTTTAAGTAAAAATCAACAAGAAAATACCATTACTAAAGCGCCTAAAATAAATATGGATGCTCGAGATTTTGGTATTGGTGCGCAAATACTACATGATTTAAACATCCATAAACTTAAATTAATTTCTAATACCCAACAAACCAAACGTGTTGGTCTAATTGGTTATGGATTAGAAATTATAGATTACGTAAAGTACTAAAAATCAAAGTACTTTTTTAATAGCATCAACCATTTTTTGAGCTCTTGCGTGTACCTCGTCTTCTGTCCAAGATAATTTTATTAAACACGATATATTTCTAGAAATATAGTGGTCTGACATTGAAAAATCTTTTGTTTTAAGATTTTCTAGCCCTTTTTTTACCTCTTTAGATATTGGAAATAAAGATTTTAAATCTTTTAAATGATGCCATTCTCTAATATAATGCCAATTGTTGTTATAATAATTCCAACATACATCTACCCCATTGTCTTTAAATCCTTGCATAACTTTATTTGCAATTCCCATGTCTGGTAAGAAGAAATTTAAAAAAGCACAACTCTCTTCTCCGCCTTCTGGCACTGTTCTAAACGTAACTTCGGGTATGGCTGATATGGCATTACGAAGTATATTGTAATTTCGTTTTTGAATTTCTAGAAATTCTGGTAAACGTTTTACTTGTGCTAAACCTACTGCTGCATGAAGTTCTGATATTCTAAAATTATAGCCTAAAAATGGATGTGTTTCTGCACCTCTATCATGCCCAACATGGTCATGGCCATGATCACTGTAGTGATCGGCGTTTGTGTAATATGGAGTATGGTTTGTAATAACGGCACCACCCTCTCCACAGGTTATTGTCTTTACAAAATCGAAAGAAAAGCACCCTAAATCTCCAATGCTTCCTAATGGTTTACCTTTATAAGTACCGCCTATGGCTTGGCAGGCATCTTCTATTAATAATACTTTATGTGTATTACATATGGCTTGTAATGCATCCATATTTGCCATACTGCCACACATTTGTACGGCCATAACGGCTTTGGTTTTGTTTGTAATTGCTGCTTCTACTGCTTTTGGGCTTAAACATAAGGTATCGTCTATATCTACCAATATGGGTATGGCACCAAGCATCATTATAGCCTCAAAACTTGCTACAAATGTAAAGGTTGGCATAATAACCTCGTCTCCTGCCCCTACGCCTGCAGATGCTAATGCTACAGATACTGCTGCTGTACCACTAGATACTAGTTGTACGTGTTTTGATTTAAAGGTATTTTGTAATGCTTGCTCTAATGTTTTGGCTTTCCAATGGCCATTTCGCATACCATCGAAACCATAACGCATGAGTACGCCATTATCTAATACATCGTTAACTTCGTTTCGTTCTAAATCTCCAAATAATTCGAATCCTGGCATAATCTTATGTTTTGTTCTTTTCTTTTGATGTTATGTTTGCTTTTGCGTTAAGGATTGAGGTATTGTTGAAGCTCTTTTTGTGTTGTTGCACCTATGCAACACAAAAAAGCGACTACCGAAAGCCTGACCCTTGGGTAACGCCCTTATTTATATTTCTATTACGGCTTCTTTTATAGGTTTTCTAACTTTTTTTAAACTTGAAAACATATCGTCTTCGGCACGGTAACCTATGGGTAAGAGTAATACGGATTTTAAATCTTTTTTGTCTAACTCAAGGATTTTATCGTATTGTTCTGGTATAAATCCTTCCATTGGACAAGCATCTATACCTTCTATAGCACAAACTGCCATTAAATTACCTAAGGCAATGTAGGCTTGGTTTGTTGACCATTTTTGACGGTCTTTAATGCTTTTATTTTGCATCATTTGCATTAAATCGTCTCGATATGGTTTTAATATGGCCTCGGGAGTATCTCTAGTATCCTTTATATTATTGTAATAGTTTAATATATCACTTTTGTTTACATCGTTTTGGATACATATAACGAGTAAGTGTGAGGCATCTAATATTTGTTTTTGATTATAAGACGCGTGTACCAATGTTGCTCTTAAGTCTTTATCTTTAATAATAACAAGTTTTATGGTTTGTAAACCAAAGGATGTTGCTGTTAAATTAAACGCCTCTTTTATAATGTTTAGTTTATCATTTGAAAGTTTTTTGGTGGCATCGAATTTTTTAGTGGCATATCGCCAGTTTAATTGCTTTAAAATATCCATGGTTTTAGTCTTGTAATAGTGCAAAAATAAGCTATGCAATCTTGTTTTTACATTATTTGGGATATAAAATATGCTGTTTATTGGGGGCTAAAAATTTATTAATAAATAGTTGTCTTTTTATTTGAAAGAATTAAAAAAGGGTTCTATATTTGCACCCGCAATCAAGGAATACTTGATGAGACACACTGGAGAATTGGCAGAGTGGTCGAATGCGGCAGTCTTGAAAACTGTTGAGGGTCACACCTCCGGGGGTTCGAATCCCTCATTCTCCGCTTAGGAATTACCAAATTCCACTAAAAGCCCATAAACATTATGTTTATGGGCTTTTTACATTTTATTTAATGTCAAATAATCTCAAAAATCTTTTTTTCTACATTTTCTGTAAATGTTGAGTACGGGTAAAACTAACCAAAGAGACAAAGCACCAATAGATATAAATAGTCCTAAATCAGTTCCAAAAAATTTCTGAAAAACAGCACCAGTATACCCCAATAAGGCTGAAATATCTAATTTCAATAAAATTAAAATACGAGATAAGTCGATAGGATTAAATAGGGTCGCGCCAATCGAAAAGGAATCTAAAGGATAGGATTGAAAAGCGATAAGCGACATCAAAAATAAACCATCATAAATAACTGCCATAAAAAGCCATAGCAAAATAGAATAACTAAACCCTTTTATTTTATTCTCATTATACAAAGCGATATTAAACGCAAGGGCAGTGAATATTAGGGTTAGAAATGTTCCAGTTACAAGAAGCAATACAAAATCCCATATTTCATTAGATTGAAACAATCCGTAAAGTACAAAAGGAATTCCTAACCCTATGATTAGGCTTATACAAAGTGATAAGCCTACACCTAGATACTGACCTATAAAAATAGAAGATCGCTTAATGGGCTGTGCTAACAGTAATTCTGTAAATTCCTTAGAATTGTAGTAATACATAACACCAAAGATGGTACCTATAAGTGGTACTAAAATAATAATAACGTTCATTAAAGTGATTACAGCTTTAGAGAGATCGTTATTTAAAAAGAGTAATACTGACCCTAGTAATAAATAAAACAATAAGTAGACGTAACTCCACCTACTACGTATTAAGTCGAAAAAACTGTATTTTAATATTTTAAGCATCTTCTTGTGTTAAAAGGTTAGCAATGGCGTGTTCAAAATTAGATTCATCAGTTTGAATCTTAAGCGCCTTAATATTTCCTTTAAAGTATACTTGGCCTTCTAGCAAAAACACAATCTCGTCTGCCATTTCTTCTACAAAACTCATAATGTGAGAAGTAATCAAAATGATTTTCCCTTTAGTTTTTTCCTCTTTTATAAGCTCTTTTAAATGTATTAAGGCAATAGGATCAAGACCAGTTGTGGGTTCATCTAAAATAATAATAGGACTATCAAACATAAGTGTGAGTACTAAATTCACCTTTTGTTTTGTACCGCCAGAAAGGTTATTTAGTTTTTTTGATAAGAATGATTCGAGCTTAAACAACGTAATCAATCTTCTATCTTCTCCAGGACGGTTACGTAAATCCTTTATCATTGATATCAATTCTTTTACGGTAAGATTTGCTGGAAAGTTTGCTATTTGCGGCAAGTAATCTATTTGATCTCTATATTTCCAATCTTTCTTAATAGATACTTCTCCTACTGATAAATTACCTTTATCTGGAATTACCATTCCCAATAATGCTTTTATTAAGGTCGTTTTACCAGAACCATTAGGGCCTAAAATGGCAAATATTCCTTTATCCAAGAACTCTAAATCTACACCTTTAAGCACCTGATTTTTTCCAAATTTTTTATGTAATTGCTCTATCTTAATCATTGTACCTTTTTATTTGTGGTGTCATATCTAGTAAATTATCTGGAGTAAACACTGGTGAAACCTTTTCTGAAAAATCAATAATATCGATAAAAAGACTTCGCATTAAAATGATGGTTTCTGGCGTTTTATTAACGATATAAGAAAATAGTTTTACCGGTCTATACGGAACATCGCCTATACCATCTTTATCAAGATCATATCCTGTGTAACTACTCCAGTAATTATGCCGAAAAATATTATCGTTAATCTTACTATGGTAGGACACATCAAAAGAGTTATATAAAAAATTATTCTTTTCAAACGTGTTAGTATAGCAAGCGCCTAGAACTTTTATCGCATATCCATTACTTATAAAGTCATTACCAGAGTACATTACCCTGTTAGACCCTTCTATGTTTATAGCAACTGTATTTTCTTCAAATACATTGTCTTTTATCTCGGCATCATTTATTTCTTTCAAAAGCAATCCAAAAGCTGCTGTTCCCCAATTTTTCTTAAATGTGTTATTAAGCATTTTAATCCGCTTTGAAAACATTACAGCAACACCTGCCCCGTTGTTTTCAAAGGTGTTATTCGTATAGAGATCGTCATTAGAAAACATAAAATGTAAACCATAACGCAGATTATCTGTACTTACATTATCGTTTATAATAATATGATCTGAAAACTCTAAGTAGATTCCATCTCTCACTTTCTGAACGATGTTTTTTTCTACCACAATATTTTTTGAATACCATAACTGGATGCCGTTTCCAGAATTATATTCATCTTGAGCATCTCCTATTACTTTGTTATGGTAAATCCTTCCATTGTTCGATTTTTCAATATAAATACCAAAAAAGAGTTTCTCCAGTACTACATTTTGTATCAAGAAATTTTCACTTCTCACTACTCGTATTGCCGCGTGATCACTAGTATAACTTGTGCCTACATTAATGATGAACAAACCATCTATAGTTACATTATCTGAAACTACACGTATAATTTCACCTTGATCTTCGCCATCGATTACAGGAAAATTTTCGCCTTTAATAGTGAGTGGTTTATCTACTACAATATTATACTCTTTGTATGTTCCTTTTTTAACCAAAATGGTATCGCCTGCTACTGCAGTGTTGATAGCATCTTGAAGTGAAGTCACATCACAGTTGCTGCACACCTCAATAGTTTGTGCAAATAGTTGCAAGCCCCAAAATAGAGACAATACAAAGAGAGTTTTTTTGAGTAGCTTAATCATAAGAATTATAAAATACTATATTTTACACCTGCATTAATGGTTAACGTTTCGTCCATAGAAATACCGTTGTATTTCTGATATAAAGGTAATCCTATTTCAAAGCCTAATGAGAGTTTGTTGTTAACCAACCCATTAAAACCGATATAACTTCTTAAGATTTCCCCTCCATAATTATTTGTTGATGCGGTAGTTACCATCATAGGATTTAGCTCACTATCTATACCAGTAATCATTCCTTCAGATGTTCCCTGGACTCTTAAAGATGTACTGAATTGCGGCACAAAAGAATAAGACCCCCAAAGATTGAGTTCGTATAAATTCCCGAAGCGATAATCTTCACTATTTCTACCTGTTCTTATGGTGTTAAGTTGTTGTATTCCCCATGATAAATTATCTGTATTTCCTTTTATAGTTGCTCCTATAGTTACATCAAAAGTACCTGAACCTAATTGCATCGCGTATGGCAGTTTAATAGCCTTCATCGTAGGAGTATTATCTCTATTTTTAATGTCCCCTATTGGAATATTAAACGTACTATTGAGATGGGCTGTTGTATTTAATGTTGACCACAAACTGTATAACGCACCTATCTTTAAATCACCTATCCCAGATGATTGTGTCTCAAAATCCCGTTGTACGATCATTCCATTAGACATCATCATTTGAGCTGTTAGGTTCATTTGTTTAGTAGCAAAACTCTGCATCAACATCAGCGTTAATTCATCTGATGGCGCGTACATAACACCAAGCATGTACATCTGCATCGTCATATCTTGAGGTGCCACCATAAAATCTTGGAAAATGTCTTGATTTTCAATTTTATCTGAGCCTCTTCGATTACCATCCATTGCCATATGCATTACTCTAAAGGAAACCATTACACCTCCTTTGGGATGTAAGTGATCTCCCATTATGCCTATAGGTCCGTGTGCATCTGATCTGTGATGATTATGATGTGAATGCTCCACAGCGCCGTAACTTGAACCTTTAAACTTTGCTAATAAGGCAGTCCAATTCATAACCGATCCCGAAGATACTTGTAAAGCATCATCTTTACTTGCATAGGCCGATAAAAAAGCCCCCATTGGGCTAGGTCTATCATAACTCTTTACATAAAATGCGGTTGTTGCATTTATTAAAACTCCTGTATTAAAATCTGTGACTTTTAACGTATGGATATTTTTTTCTGTTTTTTGATAATTAATAAGGCATTCAATGGCATCAAATTCTAAAACGATACTATTTTGACCAATAGCCGTTGCTATGAATTTTTGATCGTTAATAGCCATACTACAATGTGTACAACTCGATATTGTTTGCCCTAATACTACTCTTGGGAGTAGACATAAGAATCCTATAAAAATTATTTTATATAATTTCATAACCTATTATTTTAACAAATGTGTTGCTAGTTTTACCTTTTTTTTAGGTGCATTTTTAATTCTTCCCAGTTATATAAATCCCCTCCCTTTTTAGATTGTACTTTCTCAGCACTTGCTTTAACTTGAAAAGCTGTAAGATTAGCTCCCATAGGGCTAGGTATATTTTCACTTATTAAAAACGTCGCCTCTTTGGTTGGAATGAGCGCTGTTGGTGTTTCGTAATAATTAGTAAGCAAACTGTTAATTAGAAGCTCTTTATTTTCACTTATATAATTAAGCATACATTCTGTTGCATCAAATTTGAAGACCTTCCCTTTATCTGTAATTAATTCAGAACCGTGTATTTTATCAACGATAGTCATTTTACAAAAGTGGCAACCGTCGTTTCCGTAATCTATGGTTTGTGGTCCTATGGTACAACTGTTTATTAAGAACAGGACTAATACCATTAGAGAGATTTTAAATCGTGTTTTCATCATTTGTTATTTTTGAACGTTTACCTACATAAAAAGCAACGAGTGTAAATATCATTCCTACGCCCATTAAATAGCCTCCCAATCTAGGATAAGAATAAGCATCAAAATTGAGCATTTTTTGATGTCCAAATAGTGGAGGTTTATAACTCATGGGGGTACCATCTGGATTTTGTAATTTCATTATGGCTTTAGGGTCTAGATTAGTTCCATAATCAATCATCCAAGTATTAAAATCGTACATACCCAATACATCTAATATCGTCATTATAATCAACCATCCCAAAAACCAGTGATAGCCCACTTTACCAAATAACCCTAACAAACCTATAATTACACCAAATGCAGACATTGAACCTATTACTAATGGAAAAACGCTAAACTCCCACATATCCTTGGGTTTTGGAATGGTTTTCATCCCTATATAATGGTTAAGTCCATCAATATTTTTAATATCAAACTCATTCATTCCTTGAATACCATCTATGTATATATTCATTCCTAATGGTTCGGGATATTGTGGTGCGCCTAGCATAATATTCCATAACGGAAATTTGAATAGACTCGTTAATAACAGGGCACCAATAATCATAAGAATACTTGCTTTTTTCATCACTGCAAAATTTATTGAGATTACGCTTTCGCGAAAGCATACTTATATTACTAATCTTTTATAAGCAGGTAGAACTATGGAGCAATGCCTGCCATAAAAATCAACCAATAATTAGTCTTCACCTAGAGACCAACTGATTTCTATATTAGAATTTGCTGGCGAAACTCTAATATACCCCTGCATTTCTTGGTGAAGTGCAGAGCAAAAATCTGTACAGTAGAATGGCCAAACACCTACTTGTTTAGGTTCCCATAGAGAAGACTTAGTTTGACCAGGCATTATTAGTAACTCTGAAGAGTTCTGTCCTATCATTGCAAACCCGTGAGGCACATCAAAATCTTGCTCATGGTTTGTAATGTGAAAATATACTTTGTCTCCTACTTTTACCCCTTCTATATTATCTGGTGTAAAATGGCTACGTATTGTTGACATATAAATATGCACTTCGTTTCCTTTACGTTCTACACGTGCTTGGTCTGGACTCGTTACCGCATATGGGTGTTTATTTTCATCTAATCTATAAATTTTTTTAGCTTTTGGTGCTAATAATTCAGCAGGAATACCAGCAGCGTAATGTGGTTCTCCGTGCGTAGGAAAATCATAAAGTAGTTCCATTTTCTCGCCAGAGATATCATAAATCTGTGCAGAATGTTCCATTTCTGGCCCTACAGGTAGGTATCTATCCTTTGTGATTTTATTTAATGCTACTACATATTTACCAAACGGTTTTCTTGAGTTGCCCCCTGGTATCATCAAGTGCCCTACAGAGTAATAGGTAGGTTTTCTATCAATAACCTCCCAAGTGCCTAGTTTCCATTTTACTACCTCAGAAGAAATAAAGAATGTGGTATATGCATTTCCTTTACCATCAAACTCTGTATGAAGTGGTCCTAAACCACCACTTTTTACTGTTCCTGCTAGAACATCTTCAAATTTTAAAATTGGAATACCATACGCTTCACCATCAAATTTTTCTCCTTCAATTGCAGCTATCATGTTATCGAAGGAATGCACTGTAAGATCTGCAGATAATTTACCATTACCAATAATATAATTTCCCGTTGGATCTACATCACAACCATGCGGTGATTTAGGTGTAGGTAAAAAGAATACTGCACCAGGCACATCAAGTGGGTTTACGGTGAGTACTTCTTTTTTCATTGTGCTAGTAGCCGTGTGTGTTGCCTCATCATATATATTATGCGCATACTTTGCAGGTACTTTTTTACCACCTCCACTATTTACATATTCTTCTACTTTTTTCCAGTTTATAGCTGCAATGAAGTCCTTATCATTCTGTGAGGAATTTACTTCTTGTAATGAGTTAGCTTCCTCAGTATTATAGGTAGTGAAGAAAAACCAACCGTGAGATTTACCTCGTCCTGGATGAGAAAGATCATAATTGAAACCAGGCATGATAATCTGGAATTTAATATCCATATGTCCGTGTTTAGGATCTACACTTATAAATGATAGCGCCCCTTGAAAATTTCCTTTATACTCATTGATAGGCATATCGCGTTGTGGAATAGGTACTGAAAATCGTGTACCTGCTACTACATATTCAGAATTTTCAGTAACAAAAGAAGAACTGTGATTACCAGCACTATTAGGAACTTCGATAATCTCTTCGGTCTCAAAAGTGGTTAAACTAATTCTCGCAATACGAGGTGTATTATTACCATTAATAAAAATCCATCGTCCATCTAGTTCTCCATTAGTTTGAGAAATATCTGGATGGTGAGAATCATCCCAAGGCACAAAACCGTGAGAGGTTTCAAGCATAGGTTTTGTTTCTTCAGAATAGCCATACCCAGACGTTGGAAATTGAGAGAATACAGGTATTTCCTTAAACATTCTACCAGACGGCAAGCCGTAAACAGTCAAGTTACCGCTATAACCGCCTGACATAAATGCATAGAATTCGTCGTGCTCACCAGGGGCTACGTACACTTTTTCAGCGTTACTAGAGTTTAGTGCTCCGCTTGATTTATTCTGTCCATTATTATTACCACAACTGGTAAGCAGTATTAAAGCGCCAAATAATGACAAAAGTTGAAATTTATATGTTTTCATTGCTTATTATTTTTAATTATTATCCTTTGTTTATTTAATTTGATTGAGGTAAAATCACTTTGTCGACTACGTGAACTATACCATTACCAGCTTTTACACTTCCTAGTATTTTAGCTCCGCCTACGTATACATCATCTCCTTTTACTTCTACAGTAGCATTTGTATCATCTGCTTGACCAAGTTTTTTAAAAAGTTTTTATCATAATTACCAGCTGTTACGTGATGTTTTAAAATAGCTGCTAGTTTTTCTTTATTTTCGGGCTTAAGCAAATCCTCCACAGTTCCTGCTGGTAAAGCTTTAAAAGCGGCATTAGTAGGAGCAAATACCATTAAAGGTCCTGCGTTTACGAGCACGTTTTCTAAGTTTGCTGCTTGCACCGCTGCAACAAGTGTTGTATGATCTGGCGACTTAATCGCTATTTGCAAAACATTTGGCGTAGAACTCTCATCTTCAATAAAGGCTTGACCTTTTTGACTCTGTGAAACAGCCTCTGTACTAATTTGATTAGTGATTATTTCTTCCTTTACTTCATTTTTACAACTGTATAAAACAATCAAAAAAACTGCCACTGGAAATACTTTAAATAAATGGATGATTTTCATAATGTTATTATTTTAAGGTTCGGAAATATTCAAGAATGTCTCGAGCTTGCTCTTCAGTTAAATTCTGATTTGCCATTGCTGCTCCGTTAAACTCAACTAATAAATCTTTCGCACATTGATCTTCTTCAGTCATTAACTTTGGATCCAAAATCATATTCATTACCCATTCTGGACTTCTACGCTCTAATATCCCTGTAGGGTTAGGTCCTATAAAACGTTTGTTTATTTTATGACAAGCTGTACAATTAGTTTTAAATAGCACTGCTCCCCTTTCTGCCATTGTATTATCTATAGTTGGGCTTAGTTCTAAATTTTTGACTTTACCTACACCTTTATTGTCTAAAGTAATCCTCTTAGAAGCTGGAACTACATCAGATCTTGGTGTTTCTTTTTTTGTTTCAACTTTAGGTTTTTGGTTATATTTAAATTTTTCTTTTTTCTTATCTTCTTTTCCTCCGCAGCTTATTAATAGTCCTAATGTTAAAAAAAATACGAATTTGATTATTCTAGTCATAGCGTTAAGGTGTTATGTATTAATATTTATTTTAATACTTCAAAATTAAGTGAGAAAAAAAAAAGAAAAGATGACTTTTATCATATATAGGATATTCTTGTCTTTTTTATTTGTAGAGCTAATATTTAATAGATTATATATGCTTTCTTAAGCTTGTAAACATGGTATAAAAGCTCTGATTGATAGCAAAGAATAGCGTAGGAGAATGTTGTACACCTATCTAATGTTGCAACAGCAATAGGTTCCCAACTGCTTCTGCTGGAAAAAAAATTACAGAAACTAGTTAAAAGTAATATAGTAGGATTTACAAGAGGTTCTCATGGAGGATTTCATATAACTGAAGAAAATATACTCAATACTAAATTAGTAAAGATTATCGAAGTTATTGATGGTGATTCTGTTTATAATAGATGTGGCTTAGGCTTGTCTTAATGTAATGAAATCATGTTGCCATTATACGAAAAATTCAAGTTTGTGAGAGATGATTTTAAAACTATATTAAAAGGCACAACTCTAAAAGACTTAGTATCTCAACTAGAAAATGGTATTGCATTTTTAAAATTAGGAATTAAATACTTTAAATAAAATTATTATGACAGAACTAAAAGAACAAGAGATTGGGCAGTTTGTCGTTCAAGATTTTAGAACAGTTGTTCTGTTTTCAGAATATGGTATCTATTTTTGCTATAAAAGGAACATAGTTTAAAAATTAAAATGCCTTCAACCCTGAAAAAAGAATATCTTGCACATTATGGGAATATTTGACTTTAGAGATCCAAGTAAAAGAAAGGTAAAGAGAGACACCATTATTGTAAAATGTGATATCAAAGAAATATACATTAATAATACGCTCATTAGTTTTCCGACAAACTATACTAATCTAAAAAACATATTAGGTGAAGCCACGCGTATTGAACCAATTAAGCAAACCAAAAACAAAGTATATCTATGGGATGATATCGGTATCTACTGCTCTACCAACAACCCAGAAAAAATGTTAATGTTGTTATTAGTAGAGGATAATAGATATGGTCTAGGTCATCAACCTAAAACTAATTTTAAGGGCGATATTTTAATAGATGGAGAACCTATGAAGAACACCTTACAAAATGTGGATGTCGATAGACCCTACATGCTACGATCAATAATAAAAGAAAATAAACAAGTTGCTGTAGCACTCGGATGGAATCCTGACGTTAAAAAATCTAATTAAAAAAATGACATCTCATTGTGCACATGGCACCTACTAGCTGAAAAGTAAATGCATAAACATGTTATTTGTATTTCACTTACCTTATAACTAGGCTAACACTTAAAAAGAAAACAGCTTCTTCTTACTCCACAAAAAAATTATCAGAGTCTGATAAAAATCATATTTCATCCCAAAAACCTATCGTTAATTTACGATAAGAAATATGGAAAGAAATTTAGGGTATATAGAGTATAATGAAAATATCGAAGTTCTTGCGAAATTTGCAAAAGCTCTAGAACACCCAACACGTATTGCAATTTTAAAGCATCTTGAAAACCAATCGTGTTGTTTCATAGGCGATTTAGTAGATGTTCTTCCATTAGCGCAATCTACATTTTATCAATAGCTTAAAGAATTAAAAAGCGTCGGTCTGATTCAAGTAGAATTAAAGCCACCTAAAATAAAATATTGTATAAATCAAGAAAACTGGAACATTGCAAAATCATTATTTCAACAATTTTTAAATTAATATTTTTTAGAAATCCTATCGCTTATTTGCGATAAAAAAATACAAATATTATGACCAAAGTGATTAAAATATTAGGAACAGGATGTTCAAAATGCAAATCAATGATAGATATTGTTACAGATGTAATTTTAGAAAACAATATTGATGCAACTGTTGAAAAAGTTGAAGATATAATGGAAATAATGAAGTTAAACGTGATGACGACACCTGCATTGGTGATAAATGATGTCATTACAATAAAAGGAAGAGTACCTTCAAAAGATGAAGTGTTAGCGCTTTTAAACTAGTTATTACAAATTCTATGAAATATCAAATCAAGGCTTCATCTACTTCAAATCAGGATGCTATTATTCACATTAAGCAATCAAACATAGATTTTGGAACGACTTCAAAAACTTCTGAAACCTTACCTAATCCTGCGGAATTATTCTTGAGTTCTTTTTCTGCCTGTATGCTTAAAAATGTTGAACGTTTTTCTGGTATGATGAAGTTTTCATATTCAAAAGCCACTGTTGAAGTCAATGCGATACGTCTTGAAAATCCACCGAGGATGGACAATATCATTTATAATTTGACAATTTATAGCGACGATAACAAATTGAATACAAGTTTACTTAAAAAAAACATTGAGAAATTTGGCACTATCTACAATACCATAAAATTATCCTGTAACATTTCAGGCACTATTAACACGATTGAAGGTGTTTGATTGGATACAAAACATAGCGGACTGGTTTGTTTATGATGTTTTGAACTTAAATCAAGGGCAACACTTGGCAGAATCCCTAAACTTCTTTATTTATGATACCACTAAGATTTTAATACTACTTTTTGTCGTTATCTTTTTTATGGGAATTGTCAATAGTTACTTTCCCGTAGAAAAGGTTAAAAATTATCTATCAAGAAATAAATTATACGGATTGGAATACCTAATGGCAAGTCTTTTTGGTGTAGTAACGCCTTTCTGTTCTTGTTCATCAGTTCCGCTATTTATAGGTTTCGTAAGAGGTGGTATTCCGTTAGGTGTAACCTTTTCATTTTTAATTACTTCACCTTTGGTCAATGAAATTGCAATTGGACTTTTTGTTGGCTTGTTCGGGATTAAAACCACCATTATTTATGTAATTAGTGGCGTTTTGTTAGGAACTGTTTCCGGTGTAATTCTTCAAAAATTAAAACTAGAATCCTATTTAACACCTTGGGCAAAAGAAATATTAGTTACAGCACAAAGGGAGCAAGATGCCTTTATTGATGGAAATCAAACTTTAAGACAGCGATTGCCTACAATTAGGAATGAAGTGCTTAAAATTCTTAAAGGTATTATTCCTTATGTATTAGTTGGAATCGCCATTGGTGGTTTAATGCACGGTTATATTCCTGAAGGCTTTTTTGAAAAATATATGGACAAAGACAATCTCTTTGCAGTTCCAATGGCTACCATTTTAGCTATTCCAATGTATTCTAACGCATCAGGCATACTTCCAGTAGTTCAGGTTATGGTCGCAAAAGGCATTCCTTTAGGTACTGCAATCGCATTTATGATAGGAGTTGTTGGTCTATCATTACCAGAAGCTATGCTTTTAAAGAAAGTAATGTCCTTAAAGCTAATTGCTATCTTTTTTAGTGTCGTTACGCTCTGCATTATTATCTCAGGATATTTGTTCAACATCTTATTATAAGTTACAAATCAATAATTAATGGTTTAAAAAAACAAACAAGTTGCTATAGCTCTTGGATGAAATTCAAACGTTAAGTCATCTGTATAAAAAAGATAAATATTCTTTTATACAGATGATAAAAGTCATTATTATTGATGATTAAATCATTAATCTTTGTGCCTAGATATATAAATTAAATTATTATGACTAGTCAAAGAATCTCAAGTTTACTTTATCTTTTACTCCTGTTAACATCGATTAACATCACCGCTCAAACGCTTGAAATAGATGCAGATTTAAGAGCTCGTTTTGAATATCGGCACGGTTTTAATAACCTCTTTCCAGACAACATGGAACCAGCAGCTTTTGTAAATCAACGTACGCGTCTTAACATCAGCTATAAGGCAGATAAACTTCAACTATTTGTAGCTCTACAAGATGTAAGTATATGGGGTGATACACGCCAAATACTTGCAATTGATGGAAATGATTCTTTTTCATTATTCCAAGCTTGGGGACAACTACAATTAAATAAAAATTGGTCTACAAAACTAGGAAGACAAGTAATCTCTTATGACGACCAGCGGATTTTTGGAGGGTTAGACTGGGCAATGCAAGGACGTTTTCATGATGCCGCTATTGTAAAATATAAAAAAAATGACCTTATGCTCGATGTAGGAGGCGCATTTAGTCAACAGCAAGAGAGAAATGAAGGCAATGCTTTTACTATTCAGGGTTTTTTCACTTACAAATCTATGCAATATGCTTACCTAAAAAAATCTTGGGAGAAGAGCTCTGCAAGCTTCCTGTTTCTAAACACAGGTTTCCAGAACTTTACAGGAGTTGCTAATGATACTCCAGATGGCGTTTCTTATAGACAAACAGCAGGATCTTATTTTAAATTTCCAGTACAAAATATAAATATAGCTGGTAGCGCTTATTATCAATTTGGCGAAATAAATACCACTACAGATCTTGCTGCTTATCAAGTTTCTTTAGAAGGAACCTATAAAACTGACAAGGTGCTTTATGGATTAGGCTTTGAATTACTAAGTGGTACAGATCAAGCTGGAGATTCTAAAAACAAATCGTTCTTTCCTTTGTACGGAACAAACCATAAGTTTAATGGGTTTATGGATTACTTTTATGTAGGTAATCACGCCAATAACGTAGGTCTTAACGATGTTTATGCAAAAGCAGTAATTACAACTGGTGAGAAATCAAATCTGCTTATTAAAGGACATTACTTCTCTTCGAATGCTGACTTGATTGATAACTCCAATAAATATTTAGGTACAGAAATAGACTTAGTTTATACACAACAACTAATGCCTTTTGTAAAAATGAATATAGGGTATTCTCATATGTTCGCTTCAGAAAGTATGAGTTTAGTAAAAGGCGGAAGACCCAGTGATAATACAAATAACTGGGGTTGGGTACAGTTAGTTATTAATCCTAATCTTTTTAAAACTAATTTGAGTAAATCATCTAAATAATAACAATATCTCTAAAGTGCATGACAAAAATTGAAACACAAATGTTATATTATTAATTATTAGTAGTTTAATAATAGAGATATTCTAGACCTGTCAGGTTTTAATTTCATTAGGGTTTATTGAAAATCAATTTAATTTTTGTCATGTACTAAACAATATCTCATAATATATATTTCAAGAACGCCTTTATAACTAACAGAAAAACTACTAATTCAAGGCTTCTGTTCGTAGGATTGTCAACATATTAGATGACATTTAAATACTATTAACAAAATTATTATTGAGTATTTAATTCTTTATCAGTATTTTAGGTAAATTATTACACTGGAAAGTCAATATACTTTCCAGTGTAATATTTATATCGAAAAAAAAATACCTACAACATTAAAACAACAATTTTTCATTACTTTTTTTATTTAAATCAATTATTTCTGAGAAAAACATACTACTAAGTTTTTATATTTTCGATGACTTTTATCATCTTTTAACAGCTAGAGTTTTAAGATTTTTACTGAATAGTTAAATTCTAATCTAATATTTTTCATAAAACCAATTATATAATGCCAATAAAAAGTTACTTAGCTCACGCTATTCAGGGAAAAAAGGAGGAATTAATGAATGCTTTGATAGACTTAAATCAATGCGAAGTAGTTCCTGCAGAAAATCAAGATGTCTTGGCATTAGTAACTGATACGCCCAACGAAAAAGAAGAGGAAATCCTAAAAGAGAAAATTGAAGCCCTTAATAGTCTTAAATTATTGTCTTTAGTTTCTGGTTTTAATACACCTCAAAATTAATATATCTATGTACAAATCTGTAACGAATAGAAGAAGTTTTATTAAGAAAATGGCAATATTATCCGCAATGACAGCTGCTGCATCTATGTTCCCAGGTATTTTGTTTGCAAGCGAACAAGAAGAAGGAATTCCTAAAGATGCAAATTTGGATTGGAAAAAAGGACCTTGTCGATTCTGTGGTGTAGGATGTGGTATTCTAGTAGGTACAGAAAACGGAAAAGCTGTGGCTGTTAAGGGAGATCCAAACTCTTCTGTAAATAAAGGACTATTGTGCGTAAAAGGATACCATCAGATTATGTGCATACAATCCAAAGATAGATTGATGCACGCTTTGGTAAAGAAAAATGGGCGTTACGTAAAAACACCTCTTAACGAAGCTTTAGATATTGTTGCCAATAAAATGAAGGATACCATAGCAAATCATGGAAAGGATTCTGTGGCTATGTATACCTCTGGACAATCCACCATTCCAGAAGGTTATGTAGCTTCAAAACTGATGAAAGGTGCGATAGGCACAAACAACCTTGATTGTAATGCTCGTCTTTGTATGGCTAGTGCAGTTACAGGCTTCTTAACCTCTTTTGGTGCGGATGAACCTATGGGTTGTTATGAAGATATAGATCACGCAGATTACTTTATTACTTGGGGTAATAATATGGCCGAGATGCATCCCGTATTATTCTCAAGGATGTTAGAACAAAAATCTAGACGTAGAGCTAAAATTATAGATTTTGCTACAAGAACAACACGCTCTAGTACAGCTTCGGATAGGTCTATTTTGTTTGAACCGCAAACAGACTTAGCAGTAGCAAATGCCATTTGTTATGAAATTATAAAAAATGGATGGGTAAATAAATCATTTGTAGAGAAGCACTGTAGTTTTAATAAAGGACTTACCAATATTGGATATGGTTTAGAAGATAAATTTAAATTTACTGATAAGCCCGAAAAAATAGATTTTAAAGCCTATAAAGAGTTTCTTAAAGATTATAGTCCAGAAAAAGTATCTAAATATTCTAAGGTATCAGTAAAAGATATTAAGTATTTAGCTGCTATTTATGGAGACCCTAATAAAAAAGTAGTTTCCTACTGGTGTATGGGAATGAACCAACATACACGCGGAACTTGGATGAATAATCTAGTTTACAATATCCATTTACTTACAGGAAAAATTTCTCAACCAGGAAATGGTCCGTTTTCATTAACAGGGCAACCTTCTGCATGTGGTACCGCTCGAGAAGTAGGAACCTTTACTCACAAACTACCGCACGGTGTTGTGATGAATAAAAAAGACAGAGAAATGGCTGCTAGAATTTGGAAAGTTCCTGTGGAAAGAATTCCATCTAAGCCTACATATCACGCTACAGAAATGTTTAGAGCAGTAGATCGAGGTGACATCAAATTTATATGGACTCAAGCTACAAACCCATTAGTTTCATTACCAAAAACGGGGCGTTATCGCCCTGCAATGGAAAAAAAATCTTGCTTCGTTGTTGTTTCTGATGTATTTCCAACACCGACTTCAGATGTTGCAGATGTTATTCTTCCTGCAGCTTGGCATATAGAAAAAAGTGGTCTCTATGGCAATTCCGAACGTAGAACTCAGCATTGGGATAAAATGGTAGAGGCTCCAGGAGAAGCAACAGCAGATGCTTGGATGTTTATTGAAGTAGCTAAACGTATGGGCTATGGAGATTTGTTTCCTTACAGTAAAGAAAATCACGTGGAAGAAATCTATAATGAATACAGAAAATTTCACGAAGGTGTAAAACACGGTATGGCACCATTAGAAGTTCTTAAAAAAGAGTCTGGTGCTATTTGGCCTTACGTAAACGGTAAATCAACTCAATGGCGCTACAATGCCACTTATGATCCTGCTTGTTCTAATGGTGAAGATTTTCATTTTTATGGAAAACCTAATGGGAAAGCAGTAATATGGCAACGCCCTTTTGAAGAAGCTCCAGAAAAGCCAGACCAAGAATATCCGTTCTGGTTAAACACAGGCCGTGTAATAGAGCACTGGCATACAGGATCTATGACTAGAAGAATACCTGTATTGCATCAGGCTATGCCTAATGCTTATGTTGAGTTTCATCCAGATGATGCAAAAACATTGGGGATTAGAAATGGAGAAAATATAAAGGTAACTTCCAGAAGAGGTTCTTGTATTTTACCTGCATCTATAAATGAAAGAGGCTTACCTACTAAAGGGCAGGTATTTGTTCCTTTTTTCGATGAAAATATGCTCATAAATGATGTGACACTTGATGCTTTCTGCCCCATTTCTAAAGAACCAGACTATAAAAAATGTGCGGTTAAAGTTCAAAAAGTATAGGCTATGAAAAAGAGACTTGGAATCATATCATTTTTTGTAGTCATTTTTATAGCGTTTATCGTTGTTTGGAATTTTAGCTATCAACAAGGTTTAGAAGAAGCATATATGCCTATTATTGATACTCCCACTGGAAACTTCATCCCCTCAGAAAGTGGTATGTTTAAGAGATTTGATGACACAGGTCTGGACTATTCAAATATGCCTGTAGATGAGAATCACCAGCGTACACTTAATGATTATTATGACAATAGAGCCTATCCTGGCGCTCCGCCTAGTATTCCGCATCCTGTAGTAAAGGAACGAAGTTATGGTGGAAACACCTGTATACAGTGTCACCAAAACGGAGGGTTTGTTGAAAAATTTAATGCGTATGCACCTGTGACTCCTCACCCAGAAATGGTTAATTGTCGCCAATGTCACGTAACTAAAAACACCAATACTACTTTTAAAGAGTTCGCTTTTGCGAAAATAAAACCACCCAAAGTAGGAGAAGGCATCAATAATGCAATGCCTGGAAGTCCACCTATGATACCTCATCAATTACAAATGAGAGAGCATTGTATTTCTTGTCACGCTGGACCAAGTGCGCCTAAAGAAATAAGAGTAAGTCATCCCGAAAGAATTAATTGTAGGCAATGCCACTTACCCAAGACCAATACCAACATAGAAAAAATAGATGTTAGTACTTTTTTAAGACAATTTGATAGCCTAAATGAAAAATAGAAACCTAAAATATTACTTCTTATTAATACTGGCAATAACCTTGTTTTCTTGTAAAGAAGAAGGAGAATATCATTCGATAACAGATAAAATAGAAGCAGAACAGAAACCTTACCACGGTAAGCTTACATCAGAAGAATTGCTAGCAGATACACAACTTATTAAAATTACTGAAGGCGAACACATCTTCTTAATACCAGAACGAAAGGGACAAATTAAATCTTTTGCTTGTATAGAATGCCATAGTAAGCCGCTCGCTCAAATGAGAGGTTTAGATGGAAAGAAAGCTCATTGGGATATAAAACTAAATCACGCTAATAGTGAAACTATGAATTGTGCGACGTGTCATAACCCAGATGATATGAACAACCTAAAGACGTTAACGGGTCAAAACGTAGATCTTAACCTAAGCTATAAAGTATGTGCTCAATGTCACTCAAGTCAGTTTGAAGACTGGAAAGGAGGTGCTCACGGTAAAAAAGTAGCAGGATGGACACCACCGCGTGCCTCAATGACTTGTGTGAATTGTCACAATCCACATAGTCCTAGTTTTGAGACAAGATGGCCAGTGCAGTTTAATACGCAAAAAGCTATAGAACGTAAAGACGATTTAGATCATTAAAAATAAAGGTATGAGCGATAATAAGAAATGGTACACTCTAGACCTAGGTCTAAATAAAAAAGAAGAAACATCAGGCTCTTGTGGTTGCGGAAAATCTCAAGGTAGCTGCAATAGTCATAAGGAAGAAGAAAAAGAAGAAGAAATTAGTCACGAAGAATTTTATGAGGCTGCTATAAATGCTTCTATAGGAGAAGAAAGAAGTAAGGATGGTTTTGAGCAAGTTTTTGATGTAAAAATGGACAGAAGAACTGCTTTTAAAAAGCTTACCGCTAGCCTTCTTATTGGAGCTGGCGCAATTAGTTCTTGCACTAGTGTTGTAAATGCTGACAGTAAAGAAAAAGCACAGATTGATTGGGAAGAGCAATTTAAAGGGAACTATAAATTAATGATTGATGAAGAAAAGCAAGGCACTGTAGATAGACTAATGCGTTCGTATGAATTACGTACAGGTAAGAACATTAGTATGACTTCAGAAAATGCAGAAGAGGATGTTCTTTTTGGGTATGCTTTCAACATTTCAAAGTGTCAAGGCTATATGAACTGCGTAAGCGCCTGTGTGGAAGAAAATAATCAGGATAGAAATTCTGAAATGCAATATATCCGTATCCACGAAATGAAAGATGGAGAAGGGTTTAAGTTTGATAAGGCAGATGATAATTATTATCACGAAGTTCCTAAAGAGGATCACTTCTATATGGGAACTCAATGTTTTCATTGTGACAATCCTCCTTGTGTAGAGGTCTGTCCTGTACAAGCCACTTGGAAAGAGGATGATGGTCTTGTGGTTATAGACTATGATTGGTGTGTAGGCTGTCGCTATTGTATGGCTGCGTGTCCTTACGATGGACGACGTTTTAACTGGAGTAAACCAGAAGTACCTGAAAATGAAATTAATAAAAACCAACATTACTTAGGTAATAGAATGCGTAAAAAAGGTGTCATGGAAAAATGTACTTTCTGTGTGCAACGTACTCGTAAAGGAAAAAACCCTGCCTGTGTAGAAGCTTGTCCTACTGGAGCTAGAATTTTTGGAAACCTACTAGACCCTAACAGTACCATACGATGGGTGTTAGAAAACAAAAAAGTATTTAGACTCAAAGAAGATTTAGGAACAGACCCAAAGTTCTGGTACTTTATGGACTAATGATCTAAAATAATAAAAGCATAAGTCAAAATATCGAGCGTTGTAATAGTATCTCGTATAGTTGATTTTAAACAATATATAATGGGAGTATTTAAAATATTAAAAAGTTTAGTAATCGATAGTTTAGATACGATTACTAAAGGGTCTGTAAAGTATCATATCTGGATGGGGGTTCTTACATTAGTAATGTTGATAGGTATGTATTGCTATTCTATTCAATTAGATCAAGGACTAAGTGTTACCGGAATGTCTGATCGCGTAAGTTGGGGACTTTATATTTCAAATTTCACTTTTCTAGTAGGAGTCGCAGCAGCAGCTGTTATGTTAGTGATGCCAACTTATGTTCTCAAGGACATCGATTTTAAACAAGCTGTCCTTATTGGAGAAGGGCTAGCTGTGGCTGCATTAATTATGTGCCTAGCATTTGTGGTTGCAGATATGGGGGGGCCTTCTGTGCTCTGGCATATGATTCCAGGAATTGGTGTTTTCAATTTCCCTAATTCAATGCTTACTTGGGATGTTATTGTTTTAAATGGTTATCTGTTCATTAATATATCAATTCCTTTTTACATTCTCTTTAGACATTATCAAGGTAAAGAAGCTAAGAAGAAAATATATGTACCAGGAGCCGTTTTATCTGTATTTTGGGCTGTAGGCATTCACCTAGTCACCGCTTTCTTATATCAAGGTTTACAAGCACGTCCTTTTTGGAATAATGCTTTATTAGGCCCTAGATTTCTTGCGTCTGCATTTGCCGCAGGACCCGCTTTAATTATTCTAGTTTTAGCAGTTATTCGTTCTTTCACAGCATTTAAAATACCTGATAAAACCATCAAAAAAATAGCAATGATTGTTACTGTAGCTGCTCAAATAAATTTGATAATGCTTGTATCTGAATTGTTTAAAGAATTCTATGCGCCTACTCACCATAGCGAAAGTGCATATTACCTTTTCTTTGGTTTACATGGTAAAGACGCTTTATTACCTTGGATATGGACTGCTATTCCTTTAAATGTTTTAGCAACTATAATTCTAACTTTTGGTAAGTTTAGAAATAATCTTAAAATACTATATACCTGTTGTTTTTTCCTTTTTGTAGCTATATGGATTGAGAAAGGCTTTGGTTTAATTGTTCCTGGATTTATTCCTGGTCCTTATGGGAAAATAGTAGAGTATCTTCCAACGGGAATAGAAGTAGGTGTTACAATTGGTATTTGGGCTTTAGGTGCGTTTGTATTTACTATTCTTGCAAAAACAGCCATAGGTATTGAGCTAGGAGAGTTGAGGTACGAAAAGAAAAAATCATCTACCTTGTAAAAATGCTCTTTTGAGAACTTTATCCTATTTAAGATAATACTAATGCATAAATTATAATACATTTAAAAACACCCTGTAGCTATTTAAAATCATTGTTTTAGCTGATAATTGTCATTTTAAAAAAAGTATAGCTCTTTTACTTTTGATAAAAATGAAAACAAATGCAAATTCTAAAACTAACAGAAAAAAATATCCAAGACGAGCATATTTGCTGTGCGATAAGCGATAAAAAAAGTGTAAGTGGCTACGAAAATAAAAAAGAATGGCTGAAAAAAGAATTTAAAAACGGATATACTTTTCAAAAAGTAGATGTTCGTGGAAAAGTATTCATTGAATATGTGCCCATTGAAAACTCTTGGTTACCCCTTGTTGGAAAAAACTTCATGGTTATTAATTGTTTTTGGGTTTCAGGACAATTTAAAGGTAACGGAAACGGAAAAAAACTACTTCAACAGTGCTTTAAAGATGCAAAAGGAATGAACGGAATTGTTGCTATTTCGAGCGATAAAAAAAGACCCTTTATGACTGATTCAAAATTTCTTAAATACCAAGGGTTTGAGATTATTGACGAAGCACCTCCATTTTTTAAATTATGGGGACTTAAAACAAATTCGAAAGCTGAATACCCCAAAATTATGAAAACTGCAAAATCAGGTACATGTCCAGACAAAAAAGGAATTACGGCTTATTATTCAAACACTTGTCCTTTTACAGAGTATTATACAAATAAATTACTTCGAGAATATGCAGCGAAAAAGAAAATTCCATTGACCATAAAACATATTTCGAGTAAAGAAGATGGTCATAAAATGCCAATTCCTTGGATTATAAATTGTGTTTTCTATAAAGGAAAATTAGTGAGTTTAGAAATGAAAGTTGAAAGACATTTAGATAAACTAATTGAATAAAAATTTACTCCCAAAACCATCTCCTTTTCAAAGTATCAAATCCTATTTAATGAACTTGTAATTTGCTAATATATTCATGTAAAACTGATATATATCATCTGTTTATGCTTATATGAAATTTACTTTTACAAACTAAATTAAAGACTATGTGTAAAACCTTAACTTCTAAATATAATGTCGCAGGACCAAGATATACCAGTTACCCTACTGTTCCTTATTGGAATAGTGAAGATTTTTCTTTATTAGCCTGGAAAAAAAACCTAAAACAAAGCTTTAAATCCTCAAATACCACAGAAGGTATTAGTCTATATATTCATTTACCCTTCTGTGAAAGTTTATGTACATTTTGCGGATGCCACAAGCGTATTACAAAAAACCATTCTATTGAAATTCCTTATTTAAAAAGTATCTTAAAAGAACTAGATCTTTATATAGCTTTGCTCAAAGAAAAACCTATTGTAAAAGAATTACATATTGGAGGCGGAACACCAACTTTTTATAGTCCTGAAAATCTAAAAATGTTATTAGAAGGTCTTTTCCGAAGAGTAAAAAAAGCTAACAATTCAAATTTTAGTTTTGAAGGACACCCCAATAATACAACAAAACAGCATTTGGATACACTACGAGATTTTGGTTTTAATCGCGTTAGTTACGGTGTTCAAGATTACAATGAAACTGTACAAAAAGCTATAAACCGTATACAACCTATAGAAAATGTTATTAAAGCAACTCAAGAAGCTAGACGTTCTGGTTTTACATCAATAGGTCATGATATTATTTTTGGTCTTCCTTTTCAAACCATTGAACATGTTATTCAAACCATTAAAGAAACTAAAAGATTACGTCCAGACAGAATCGCTTTTTATAGTTATGCGCATGTACCTTGGTTAAAAGGAAATGGACAACGCGGATTTAAAGATGAAGACATTCCAAAAGCTGACATAAAACGAAAGCAATATGAAGTTGGTAAACAATTATTATTAGACGCTGGTTATATTGAAATTGGTATGGATCATTTTGCATTACAAACAGATTCGTTAAATAAAGCCCTAGAAAACGAGACAATTCATAGAAATTTTATGGGCTATACCAATTCGAAAACCCAAGTAATGATTGGTTTAGGAGCTTCTGCAATAAGTGATAGCTGGTCTAGCTTTGCTCAAAATGAAAAAGGTATTGAAGCTTATCAAGATTTAATAGAAAAAGACATACTACCAGTATTTAGGGGTCATATTTTAACAGATGAAGATTTAATTATTAGAAAACATATTTTAAATCTTATGTGTAAAATGGAAACCTCTTGGGATGAACTCACCAATTATTTCGAAGATTTACCTAAAGTATTAAATCAGCTTCAAGAAATTGAAAATGATGGCTTAATTAAAATACAATCAACTCGCCTAAAGGTTAATGACAAAGGACGTCCATTTATAAGAAATATTTGCATGGCTTTTGATATGTTACTACAACGAAAAAAACCTGAAACAAAACTTTTCTCTATGACGGTTTAATACCAAATGGACATCTAAATAAAAACTTTAAAAGAAGAGATTATTCATTTAAATTTTCTCTTCTTTTTATTTGTCCTTTTTCTCTTTTTCGCTTTGTACCATTGTGTAAATAATTATAGCTAATACAATACATACAGTAACAAAAACCCATATCATTGTAGTTCCCATTTCCCGATTTTGAATAATTAATTTCAAAAATTTAATACTGCTAAATTTATATTATTCTTTCTTTTTAATGACAACTGTATTTTGAATCCACAGTTTCAATCATTGGTTTTGGTGAAACATAAGGAATACCTAGCCCCATACCTCTCAATATAAGTAGACAACCAAAAAGCACAATAAAAATAGGAATAGACTTTCTTATGCGATTCTTAACTGTAGTACTTAAAATAGCACCTAAATATATTGCTGTAGTCATAAGTGGAATTGTACCTAACCCAAATAAGAATAGGTATAGACTTCCGTAGAACGTATTCCCTAAAGCAATCGCAGCAAAAACGGCTACATAGACGAGCCCACAAGGTAAAAGCCCATTAAAAAAACCAATCGTTAAAAAAGCATTTGTAGACTTCTTTTTTAAAGTTACACCTAGTTTAGTCTTTACCTTTTGAACAATTACATATAATAGCTTAACCAATGAGAATTTGCGCATCATATGTGCTGGTAGAATAGCTAAAACAATCATTATCACACCAATTGCTATAGATAATTGTTGTTGTAATCCAAAAATTGAAAAACTGTTCCCTATAAAACCAAAAATTAATCCAATACTACTGTAAGCTAATAATCTACCAAAGTGATATGAAAAAATCTGGGTTACTTTTTTCCATGAATTACTACGATCTACAGGTAATAAAAAAACAATTGGACCACACATTCCCACACAGTGAAAACTTCCTAATAAACCTAATATGATTGCTGAGAGCCACATTTTAATATACTATTTCTTTTTTGTAGAGGTATTTTTCTTCTTCATATTCCCAATCTATAGTTATGTTCCAACGACCAAATAAGAGTTTATTATCTGGTATTAATAAATTAGAGTTTGATATTATAAAAGGCATATTAAAATCCAACTTTTCATTAGACGGCCTGTAAAGAAATACGGTACCTTTCACTTCTTCTGAATCTAATTCTTTAGGAAACACTAACAACCAACCCTTTTCTGTCCGCTTTCCGACTATGGCTTTAGAGAGGTTATTTGTATTCGTTTCAGCATCAATTTCATTCTGGTAAAACATTTCTTTTTTATAATACTCCTCTGTTACCAAATCATGACTATATTTAGTATTAACACTCATTTTTATGACAAAAAATAAAATAAAACTAATAAACAAAGTCATTCCAATAACAATTCCTGTACCCCAATTAATTTTCATACGCACTGCTCATATTGAGACTTTTTAAACTATTAATTTATTTATAACTACGTGGACCTAAAAAAGCAGCTGTAGTGGTTTCAATAAGATCACCACCACTGTAAACACCTATCTTTAATCTGTCTTTATCTCCAGTTAATGCACTGGCGTTTATTTCTATAAATAAAGTGCCTTCTGCGAGTCCTTCTTTTTCTATGATAAAATCATCTTTAGAGACTAAATTAATGGTGCCTTGATGTGACAATAGCTCAAAATGAATCTCATTAATGTCATTTACTGTTTTGTTTACCAGTTTATAAGTATAGACGTTACTTATCATGTTATCTGCTTTATGCTCATACAACTGACCTGGCAATCTAAGAATGCGAGCCTCTACATCATTACGCAAGAAAAGCATACCAATTAATACTGCAGTTAAAATACCCAACACAGCCAGATAGCCTTTAAGGCGAGGTGTAATTTTAAATGGTTCTTTCTTCTCAATATTATCTTCACTTGTATATCTTATCAACCCTTTAGGAAGATCTACAGCTTCCATCATATGATCGCAAGCATCTATACAAGCCGTACAGTTTACACATTCTAACTGTGTTCCATTACGTATATCTATTCCTGTAGGGCAAACATGCACACAAGCAAAGCAGTCTATACAATCCCCTTTTCCTGAAATTGGTCGGTCTTCATTCTTTTTAAATTTTGCTCTACCCGCTTCTTTCTCTCCACGTTTATGGTCGTAAGCTACAACTATAGATTTGGTATCAAGTAAAACACCTTGCAAGCGCCCGTAAGGACAAACAATAATGCATACTTGCTCTCTAAACCACGCAAATATGAAGTAAAACACACCTGTAAAAATAAGTAACGATATTAAGGTGCTTACGTGCTTAAAAGGGCCGTCTGTGATATAGCGTATCAGTTGATCACTTCCTATCAAGTAGGCAAGAAATACGTTTGCGATAAGAAAAGAAATGACAAAAAAAATGAACCACTTAAACACCCTCTTTTTTATCTTCTCTGCGTTCCAAGGCATTTTAGAAAGGCGTATTTGCTTTCCTCTATCACCATCTATCCAGTATTCAATTCTTCTAAAAACCATTTCCATAAAAATAGTTTGCGGGCAAACCCAACCACAAAAGAGCCTACCAAAAGCCACTGTAAACAAAATAACGAAGACGACCCCTAAAAGCATCATGATAACAAATAAGTAAAAATCTTGAGGCCAAAACGGAAAACCAAAAATATTAAAACGGCGTTCCAAGACATTAAACATCATGAACTGATTCCCACCTATTTTAACAAATGGTGCAGCAAACAATAATATGAGTAAAACATAGCTAACGTACTTACGATATTCGTACCATTTACCATCTGGCTTTTTAGGAAATACCCATGCGCGTTTCCCTTCTTTATTAAGCGTTCCAATAGTATCTCTAAAATTCTCTTGACCTTGTTCTGCCATTATTAACGCTCTTTATTTTTCTTAGAAGCAAAGGAAACGACATTAAAAAACGCCTTCTAAAGTTATTTGTTTAATAAGGTTTTTTTGCTTTTTGATAGCAATTCTAATATCTAATTTAAAGCTAACATTACATCTCTAAATTGCTAATTACGACCTCAACTACGCTAGAATCTTTAACCGTTTCAGTAGCTTTTGGTAAAATTGCTTCTGGTGCATCTGGGTCTATCCATATTTCACCTTCAGCTTTCTTAGGCTCTGCAGGAGTTGTTCCTTGAAAACTTAATACATAACTAGCAACTTGTGCTATTTCAGCAGGTTTTAAATCACTCTTCCAAGAAATCATTCCTTTTCCATCACGACCGCCTTCAGAAATGGTATTGAAAACATTTTTAATACCACCACCTAATATCCAGTGCTTATCTGTTAAGTTAGGACCAATACCACCGCCGCCATCTGCTTTATGACAAGCAATACAATGCGCATTAAAAATTTTCTGTCCTGCATTTAAATCACTAGCGTCTCTAAGCAAGGTTACCGTATTAACATCTACTAAGTTTTTAGCGCTTTTTTTCCATGCTTCAATTTCTATTTTAGCTTCAGCAACTGCCACCTCATACTCTTCAACTTGACTGTAATCATTAAAAACCTCAAAACGTACTAAGTAAACTACAGCAAATACTATGGTTGCATAAAAGCTATAGGTCCACCACGGCGGTAAGTCATTATCTAGTTCTTTAATGCCATCATAATCATGGTCTAGAATAATTTCATGCTCTTCTTCAATAGCTTTGCTGCCTAGCAGTCTTTTGTAAGTATCACGAAACCACTTGAATCGATTCTTGTCTCTAAGAGCTTCTTTTGCGAGATATTTTTTTTGTTTTTCTTCGGAAAGTGTTTTAAATAAAATAGCTTGTAAAGCTGCTAAACAAACTTCTCCAGCAATATGAAAAAATACAAGAAACACATAAATACCCAATAATAAAGGCTGTTCAATAAACATTGAAGTATCTGCAGTTGTACCTAACCAATTCAAGACTAAATACCCAAGAATTGCAAAACCAATAATTCTTATAAATGATGCTTTACTTTTCATAATAATGGTTCATTTTCGTTAATAATATCATCATTTAAAGGGATATTGCTAACCTCTTTAATGTGTGCTTTCTTTGCGGTAAATACCCACCAAAATAGCACTACAAAAAAGATGAAGAATATGAGTAGCGAAATCATAGGATAGATTTGTACACCATCAATGTTTTCCAGATTTCCTTTTACAAATTTTAACATAACTTATTCGTTTATATTTAATGCAGATGCATCTGCGTTTTTTACTTTAATATCTGTCCCTAGTCGCTGCATATATGCGATAAGCGCTACAACTTCTCGATTACGCATCTCAATGAAATCGTTACCATTTTCCTTAGCATATTTTTTATCTGCTTCATAGGTTTTTGCAAAATCAGGATCGTTGTATAGGTGTTTCTCTATTTGAGTTCCCTGTTCTAACATCCATTGTTGCGCGCGATTAATTTCTTCATCTGTATAAGGAACTCCTAGCGTAACCATGGCTTTCATTTTTACTTCTATATCTTCTTTATCTAATTCATTTTTAATCAACCATTTATACGATGGCATAATTGAACCTGAAGACGTACTTTGTGGATCATAGAAGTGATTTAAATGCCAGTTATCACTGTACTTTCCTCCTATTCTTAAAAGATCTGGCCCAGTACGTTTACTTCCCCACAAAAATGGGTGGTCATATACAAATTCGCCTGCTTTTGCATACTCTCCATAACGTTCTACCTCACTACGAAATGGGCGAACCATCTGCGAGTGACAACTCACACAACTTTCTCTTATGTATATATCACGCCCTTCTAATTCTAAAGGCGAGTATGGTTTCACACTTGAAATAACCGGTACATACTCATCTACCATTAATGACGGAATAATCTGTACCATACCACCAATTAGGATCGCAATTGTAGCAAAAATGGTTAACTTGACAGGTCTTCTTTCTAACCAGGTGTGATAGGCTTCTTTCTCTGTTCGTTTTCTTGTTACTTTTTCGAGTGATGCAGCTTCTGCAAGTTCATCAGTTACTTTTGAACCTGCTCTCGCTGTCATTATCATATTGTAAACCCCTATTAAAGCACCAATAATAAATAGCGTTCCTCCAATAGCTCTCATCCAGTACATTGGCATAATTTCAATTAACGTTTCTAAGAAATTACCGTATTTAAGCGTTCCATCTGGATTAAACTCTTTCCACATTAATGCTTGCTGAAATCCAGCAACATACATAGGTAATGCATACATAATAACACCTAATGTTCCTACCCAAAAATGTATATTTGCTAATTTAATAGACCAAAGTTTTGTTTTGAATAGTTTAGGTACCATCCAATACACCATACCAAATGTTAAGAAACCATTCCAAGCAAGTGCACCTACATGAACATGAGCAATTACCCAATCACTAAAATGCGCAATAGCATTTACATTTTTAAGGGACAACATTGGTCCTTCAAAAGTTGCCATACCGTAACCTGTAATTGCGACAACCATAAATTTCAACACAGGATCAACTCTTACCTTATCCCAAGCTCCTCGTAGTGTTAACAGCCCGTTAATCATTCCTCCCCAAGATGGTGCAATAAGCATAATCGAAAATGCAACACCTAAGTTTTGTGCCCAATCTGGTAAGGTAGAGTACAATAAATGATGAGGACCAGCCCAGATATAAATAAAGATTAACGACCAAAAGTGTACAATAGATAATCTATAAGAATACACAGGCCTATTCGCTGCTTTAGGTACAAAATAATACATTAACCCTAAGAAAGGCGTGGTTAAGAAAAACGCTACCGCATTATGCCCATACCACCATTGTACCAAGGCGTCTTGTACACCTGCGTACATAGAATAGCTCTTTAAAGGCCCAACAGGAATCGCCATACTATTTACAATATGTAATACTGCAACAGTCACAAACGTTGCTAAATAAAACCAAATAGCGACATATAAATGACGTTGCCTTCGTTTAAGTATGGTTCCAATTAAATTAGCTCCAAAAGCAACCCATATAATTGCTATCGCAATATCGAAAGGCCATTCTAATTCTGCATATTCTTTTGAAGAGGTATAACCTAGTGGTAATGTTATAGCAGCGCCTACAATAATGGCTTGCCACCCCCAAAAATTAAGGTTACTTAACCAGTCTTTCCACATTCGTGCTTTTAATAAACGCTGTGTAGAATAATAAACCCCTGCAAAAATAGCATTACCAACAAATGCAAAAATAACTGCATTAGTATGTAATGGACGTAAACGACCAAAACTTAACCAAGATATGCCATCTGTTAAATTTGGAAATAAAAATAAGAAAGCCAATAAAAGCCCCACGCTCATTCCTACAATTCCCCATAGCATTGTTGCAACAATAAATTTCTTGACAATTTTATTGTCATAATAGAACTTTTCAATTTCCATATTAGTTAATTTCCTTAATTTTTATTTTTTGAATTTTTTTTTGAACTCTCTTTGGGAAGTGTAATACTTTCTTTAACTATTTCGTCATCAAAAAGCATACGTACTGAAGGCGTATAAGTATCCTCATATTGCCCCGCTTTAACAGAAATAATAAAAGCGATAAAAAATACGATAGCGACAGTGACACTAATAGCTAGTAATACATAAATAATACTCATACCTATTATATTAATTAGGCTGTAAAAGTATTACTGAAGATGTTTTTAAAATATGACATTTGTCAGGTTAGAAATTAAACTTAAGTTGTTTTAGAGCAGAACTCATAAAAAACAACTGTATTCCATTCAAAATTATTTTGCAAATGATATTTCGTTATCGTCTTTATCCCGTCGTCTCCAAATTCTTCAAATTCAATTAATGTAGGTTTTACTATATATCCTCCCCAATTTTTTGGCTTTGGAATAATTTTGTCTCGAAATTTATCTTCAAAATGGGTGTAGTGTTCTTCTAAAATATCCCTAGAAGTTATTGGTTTACTTTGCGAAGATGCCCAAGCTCCTATTTTGCTTCCATCTGGTCTTGAATCAAAGTAAGCTTGAGATACTTCTTTAGGAATTTTTGTGGCCTTACCTAAAATCGTAATCCTTCTCCCTGCTTTTAGCCACGGAAACAAAAGACACACCTTATTATTCGATGCTATTGCTTTTCCTTTTTCGCTAGAATAATTCGTAAAAAACAGAAACCCTTCCCAATTGTATTTTTTTAATAATACAATTCGATTTTTACTAAAGCCATCTAAACCTAATGTTGCGAGATTCATAGCGTTAACTTCTATTTCTGGAAATGCGTCTCGAACTTCGCAAAACCATTTGTGAAACTGTTGCATGGGATTAGCATCATTCATCTTTAATTGATTTATGGTTAAGCCATTTAACCATTAGCGTAGTAAACACAACAATACTAATAGAACTTAGAGGCATTAAAATAGCTGCAATTACTGGTTTTAGATGCCCTGTAACCGCAAAAGACACCCCTATTATATTATAACATAATGATAAAATAAAACTCCATTTAATGATTTTAATTCCCTTTTTAGACATGCTTAAAAAGGGTGCTATTTTATTGAAATTTCTAGCATCCAAAATACCATCACAAGCAGGTGAAAAAAACATTAGTATTCTCTGAAATAGCAAGCCCCACATTGCTCTGTTTTAAAGCTCCAGCATCGTTTAAGCCATCGCCAACCATCATAACTACTTGGTTTTCATCTTGAAGTTTTTTTATAAATTGAAGTTTGTCTTCTGGTTTTTGATTAAAATGAATCTTGGTTCCGGTAGGCAGTATACCTTCTAAATATCTTCTCTCGCCTTCATTATCTCCAGAAAGAACAATCAACGTATAGTCTTTTTTTAATGTCCCCATTAATTCTATAAGCCCTTCTCTGTAATTATTTTGAAACGTATAACTACCACGATAATTATCATTAGTACTAATATAAACAGTTGTTCCTTCCTGTTTTCTGTCTAAAACTGTATTTGCAGACTTTGAAACAAAATTATAGGCCCCAATCTTCATTCTGTTTTCTAAAATTCTTCCAGATATGCCTTCTCCAATAACTTCTTCAAAATCGTCTAAAGTTTTTATATTATTAACTTTCAACTCCTCATACAAAGCCCTACTTAATGGGTGGTTAGATACTCTCAAAGCACTAGTTAACAACTCTTTTTCTTCGCTAGTAAGCGACACGCCTTCATAATGGAAAATAGATTTGTTATTTGAAGTTAATGTCCCTGTTTTATCAAAAACAATGGTATCAATTTTTGCCATTTTTTCAATAACAGTAGCATTTTTAAGATAGAGTTTATGATAGCCAAAAATACGTAATAAATTTCCTAAAGTAAATGGGGAAGCCAAAGCTATTGCACAAGGGCAAGCTACTATAAGAACAGCTGTAAATACATTAAAAGCCTTACTTGGTTCAAAAATTAACCAAAATGATGTTGCTAAAACAGCAATACTCAATACTGCGATTGTAAAACGTTTACTAATTTTGTTGGTTATATTTTGAAATAAGCTCGTGTCGTCTTTTTTAAAAATGGCATTTCCCCATAATTGGGTTAAATAGCTTTGGGACATCGATTTTAGAACTTCAATCTCTAAATTACCATCTTTTTGTTTACCTCCTGCAAAAAGAGTGTCTCCACTTCGCTTTACAACAGGCTCTGCTTCTCCTGTAACAAAACTATAATCTATAAGTGCTTTCCCTTTTATAAGAATAGCATCTACGGGTATTAGTTCGTGATTTCGAATAAGTATTCTATCTCCTTTACTTATTTTAGAAACCTCAACTTGAGTCTCTATTGTATCGTTATTATTATTTCTTAAAAGCTGTGTGACTGCTAATGGAAAATACGATTTGTAATCTCTTTCGAATGATAAATACGAATAGGTTTTTTTCTGAAAAAATTTGCCTAGGAGTAGAAAAAAAACGAGTCCCGTAAGACTATCAAAAAAACCTGAACCCAAATTAAAAACAATATCTATAGTGCTCCTAATAAATAAAACAGCGACACCAATAGCTATTGGCACGTCTATATTTAAAAGTTTTGATCGTAAACCTTTATATGCAGAAATGAAATAATCTTGGGCAGAATAAAAAACAACAGGAATAGAAAAAGCAAACATTAACCAGCGAAATAGAGGCTTAAATTGCTCTAACCAAAATTCGGTATCTTCAAAATATTCTGGAAAAGATAAAAACATAACGTTTCCAAAGGCAAAACCAGCAACACCAAGTTTGTAAATTAATGCATTATTATGCGTTTTAGTTTTAGGTAGCGCATCTTCTAAAGAGATATGAGGCTCATACCCTATCCTACTTAACAATAACACTAATTCTTTGAGTGCAAATGTCTCAGAATTAAAAGTAATGCGCACTTTTTTCTCAGGAAAATTAACTTGCGAGGTTATAATTTCAGACCTTAATTTATTTAAGTTTTCTAACACCCAAATACACGAACTGCAATGAATTGAAGGAATTAAAAAAGAAACAATTTGTGTATTGCCTTCATTAAATTCTAATAACTTATTGGCGATTTCAATGTTTTCTAGAAAATTAAATTTTTCTTGATTTACTGTTGGTGAACTACCTGGGCTATGTTCTAAATCGTAATAATACGATAAGTCATTATCATTTAAAATATCAAAAACGGTCTTACAACCATAGCAACAAAATGATTTTTCTTGATATTGAATACTCGCATCTACACAATCATCTCCACAATGAAAACAACTTGTCATTTATATTTAAATTTTCATATTATATGAATACAAATATTGATAGAATGCGCATTTTAAAATATGATATAAATCAGTAGTGATTAAGTTACTTTCTACTACTATTCATTCTTAACATAATCATTCCAAGAACTATGATTTTAATCATTTTTACTATATAATTTCAATAGTATATTGCATCATAAAGTTTATAATTATGAGGAATATATTATTACCAACAGATTTTTCTAAGAACTCAGTTAATGCTATAAATTATGCATTACAACTCTTTGAAAATTGGGAGTGCACTTTTTATGTATTAAATGTGCAAAAACAATCTGATTTTATTTTAGATGATTTTATGACGGTTCCTGCTAATTCTAGTGTAAATAGAACAATTGCTCAAGACAATAAAAAAGAGTTGAAACAATTTATAACTAAAGTTAAGCAAACGTACTCTGACAAAAACTTTATGTTTATACCTCTTTTTGATTTTGATAGTCTTACTCATTCTATAAAAGAAACTGTAATTAAAAAGAATATTGATTTAATAGTTATGGGCACTAATGGCGCAACAGGTGCTAAAGAAGTTGTTTTTGGGAGCAATACTTTAAATGTGATTCGTAAAGTAAATTGCCCTATTTTGGCTATACCCGAAAACTATACTTTTAAAGGCTTTAAATCTGTTTTATTCTCTATAGAAAATTGTATCGATTCAAATAATAATAATAATAATAATAGTCTTATACCACTTAAGGATATACTATCACATTTTAATGCTTCTTTGAGTGTTTTAGATATAGATTTCTCTAATGAAAAAAAGAATCGCGATTCTTTTTTAAAAAATCTTTTTGAAAAACAAAACTATAATTATTATAGAGTTACCGATGTTCCCGCTCCAATGGCTATAAGTACAATTACTCAATTATTAGATTACGATATGCATGCGCTTTTTATTGAATCTAAATCTTTTATTAATCGCTTTTTATTTGGATCTGACACTCATGAGATAAGTTACAGAACTAGAATTCCTTTATTAGTCTTACGGAACTAAGCCCATTTTTAGTTAAATTCACTAAATAATTTATTTTTAGATTCCCAAAAATCAAGATTGTATATAGTTACTTTTGCTATATTTTGAGGTGCATTATGTATCGCAAAAGCCTAATGTAGTTTTAAAAATACTTTGGGATAATTAATAAATTTTAGTTAATGTATTTTTAAGAGACTTGATTTAAGAAAGAGATTTTAAAACTTTTGCAATGTATACGAACACTTTAATTATAAAACTAGCAATTTATTTTCTTTCAATTTTTTAAGTACCGTTTTTGAGTAATCATTGATATTCTTTTTTGCTCTTTTTGTTTTAATCAACTCAATATCGTAACTCCATAATAACTCCCGTGCTTTACCTGGGCAAATACAATATAATGTTGTTTCAGTAGAATAAAGAACGTAATACCTAACTCTTTTTTGAAAAAAACATTTTGATTACCGTAATAATAACCTTCAAATGATTTAGATTTTTGAGCATAAGAATCATAAAAGGATAATACAGAAACTTTGGTTTTTTGACCCGTAACTTTAGTTAATATAACCAATTTAATTAGACGTATATTTATATATGTCGAAACGCAAAGCATTTAAGGTAGTTGAATCCTTAGAAGAAATTAAAAAACTACGATCAAAACAATTCTTACTTTATAAGGCACGAAGATTGTTATGGCTTCAGGTATTAAAAGAATCTAATGAAATAACAAGAGAGCGTTCTAGTAAAAAGTCGAGCATAAGTTTACGTACTCAAGAACGTTGGATAGAACGATATAATTCAGGAGGCATTGAAGGTCTTTTAAATGATGCTCCGAACTTAAAAAAATCTAAAATA
>CANMQH010000010.1 GCA_947499935.1 uncultured Algibacter sp.
AACAATAAAATCAATTACTGGAAATCATCATTACTTAAATGCATTTTATGCGGCGTTTAAAAACTAAATTGGTATAATTTACGATTCCTCATGCCTTCTCTCATGAAATTTTATATTCTTTAAAAAGTTTAAATAACTTCATTATAAAACTGTAAATACTTCGTTATTTTTACAGAATGATTATTACAGATACCCACACCCATTTATACAGCGAAGCATTTGAAGATGATAGAGACGCTATGATTAAGCGTGCCATTGATGCCGGTATAACGCGTTTTTTTATTCCAGCTATAGATTCTCAGTATACCGAATCTATGCTTCAATTAGAAAAATCGTATCCAGATAACGTCTTTTTAATGACGGGTTTGCACCCCACACATGTAAAAGATAATTATAAAGAAGAATTACAACATGTTGAAGATTTACTTGATAAAAGATCATTTTATGCCATCGGTGAAATTGGCATCGATTTATATTGGGATACATCTACATTAGAAATACAGAAAATAGCATTTAAACATCAAATCCAGCTAGCTAAACAACATGGATTACCTATAGTTATTCATTGCAGAGATGCTTTTGATGCTGTTTTTGAGGTTTTAGAAAGCGAAAAAGGCGAAAATTTATTTGGTATTTTTCACTGTTTTACGGGGTCGTTAGAACAAGCGCATAAAGCTATATCATACAACATGAAGCTTGGTATAGGTGGTGTGTCAACATTTAAAAATGGTAAGATCGATCAGTTCTTAAATAAAATAGATTTAAATCATCTTGTTTTAGAAACAGATGCACCATATTTAGCTCCTGTACCATACAGGGGGAAACGAAATGAAAGTTTGTATATAATTAAGGTGATAGAAAAATTATCTGAAATATATGGAACCTCACAAAAAACTATTGCAGATATTACCACACAAAATTCTAAAGTCATATTTGGGATATAAAAAAGATAAACTCAAATGAGCAAATTCAAATCTAATATTTTACTTATTTACACAGGCGGTACCATTGGTATGGTAAAAGATGCTGATACAGGCGTATTAAAATCTTTTGATTTTGAAAATCTTCTTGTAAATATTCCTGAGCTTAAGCTTTTAGATTGTAATATAGATACATTATCATTTAAAAAGCCTATAGATTCTAGCGACATGCATCCAAAATATTGGATTCAAATAGCCGAAATTATAGAAAACAATTATGATAAATTTGACGGCTTTGTGGTTTTACATGGTAGTGATACCATGAGCTATACCTCTTCGGTGTTAAGTTTTATGTTAGAAAATTTAGCAAAACCTATAATATTTACAGGGTCTCAGTTACCCATTGGCGATTTACGCACAGATGCTAAAGAGAATTTAATTACGTCCATACAATTAGCGTCTATACAATCTCATGGAAAACCTGTAATTAAAGAAGTTTGTTTGTATTTTGAGTATAAATTATATAGAGCCAATAGAACAACAAAAATAAACGCAGAGCATTTTCAAGCTTTTGCCTCTTTAAATTACCCCGATTTGGCAGAATCTGGAGTACATTTAAAAATAAATAAAGATTATTTATATAAACCCAATACAAAAAAGACATTTAAAGTCCATAAAGAGCTTGATAAAAATATAGTGCTTATAAAATTATTTCCGGGTATTAGTAAAACCGTTATGGAGAGTTTAATGGCTATACCAAATCTTAAAGCTATAATTTTAGAAACATATGGTGCGGGTAATTGCACAACCGAAAAATGGTTTATTAATATTCTAAAAGAAAGTATATCCAAAGGTATACATATTATAAATGTAACTCAATGTTCGGGAGGAAGTGTGATGATGGGACACTATGAAACCAGTGATAACTTAAAAAAAATAGGAGTAATCTCAGGAAAAGACATCACAACAGAGGCTGCAATAGGTAAATTAATGTATATGTTAGGACAAAATATTACTAGTAAAGCGTTCAAAACCATGTATGAAGCGTCTTTAAGAGGAGAAATGTCTTAAAAATAACATTTAAAATTTTAGCATTTAAAGTTTTTTTTGTTATTTGACCCCGCTTAAAAACTAAGCAATTAAAATAAAGAGAGGTGGCCGAGTGGTCGAAGGCGCACGCCTGGAAAGTGTGTATACTCCAAAAGGGTATCGAGGGTTCGAATCCCTTCCTCTCTGCTGAGATTTTTATTTTTTAATTGCTTTTTTTTTATATCTTTAACACTTTAACTAATAAAATTAAGATTTTAGAACATGAAAAGATTATTTTCTATCCTTGCTATAACAGGAATTATGGCTTTCGGAACTGCCAATGCAACCACAATTGCGAATACTAGCGCAGCAACAGCCGTAGTGACTACTGCACAAGCTGATGATATTACTGATGGTGAAACACTAGGATTTCATCAAGAATTAAAAAAGCGTTTTATTGAAGGGGGCGCAGGATTTATGGGTATTGTATTACTTTGTTTAATTCTAGGTTTAGCCATTGCTATAGAAAGGATTATCTTTTTAAATCTTTCTACTACAAACACAAAAAAGTTAACGCAGAATGTTGAAGATGCTTTGTCTTCTGGTGGTGTAGAAGCTGCAAAAGAGGTTTGTAGAAATACAAAAGGCCCTATTGCATCTATTTACTATCAAGGTCTAGATAGAACAGATGAAGGCATAGAAGCTGCTGAGAAAGCTGTTGTAGCTTACGGTGGTGTGCAAATGGGACAATTAGAAAAGAATGTGTCTTGGATTTCATTATTTATAGCTCTAGCACCAATGCTTGGTTTCATGGGGACTGTAATTGGTATGATTCAAGCCTTTGATAAGATTGAAGCTGCAGGAGATATGCAACCATCACTTGTTGCAGGTGGTATTAAAGTAGCACTTTTAACAACAGTATTTGGTCTTGTAGTGGCTATTATTCTTCAAATTTTTTACAATTACATTATTGCTAAGATTGATAGTATTGTTAACGATATGGAAGATGCTTCTATTACGTTAATGGACTTATTGATTAGACACAAAAAGTAATAATTTAAAATAAAGAGATTATGGGTTTACATAAAATAATAAAGTATATAGCTTATGCTCTGGGGATTATTGGTGCTGTTTTAGCATTGGTAATCATGGTGAGTGATAAAGACGATACTCTTGCTATGAGTGGAAATATTCTGGTTGTAGCATATATAGTACTAGGTTTAGTTTTAGCTATGGTATTAATATTTGTACTAAAAGGTCTTTTTGAGGGCGATATTAAAAAAACATTATTAACAGTTGGTATCTTTGCTGCAGTAATAGGTATATCTTATGGGATATCATCAGGAACAGATTTAGATTTAAAACCTTTTACAGACAAAGGTGTTAATGTAGATACTAGCGACTCTAAGATGGTAGGAGCTGGTTTGTATGCTTTTTACATACTTGCTGTTTTAGCCATAGGATCAATGTTATTTGGTGGAGCTAAAAAAATATTTAATAAATAAATTATGGCAAAAAGAGCAGCACCAGAAGTAAATGCAGGCTCCATGGCCGATATTGCGTTCTTGTTATTAATATTCTTTTTGGTAACCACAACTATTGAAACAGATTCTGGATTAAATAGAAAGTTGCCTCCAATAGAAGAAACAGAACCACCAGTAATTAAACAGAAAAATATTTTTACCGTTTTATTAAATGGTCAAGATCAGTTATTGGTTGAGGATGAAATCATGGAAATTAAAGATTTGAGAGCAGCAGCTATTGCTTTCTTAGATAATGGTGGAGATAAATCATGTAGTTTTTGTACTGGTAAAAAAGACCCTGAATCTTCAGATAATCCTGCCAAAGCGATTATATCTTTAAAGAACGAAAGAGAGACAAAATATAAAGCATATATAGCTGTACAAAATGAATTGGTAGCAGCATATAATGAGTTAAGAAATAAAAGGGCACAAGCTTTATACGGCACATCATTTGCAGAAATGGAAGCTAATTTTAAAGACGTAAATTGGCCTGGGAGTAAAGATGCTTTAAAGAAGAAAATCGAGCAAATAAAACTTGATTATCCTCAAAAGCTATCAGAAGTACAATAATTTAACATTTATAAATATGTCTAAATTTAAAAAGAAAAAAGGTGGCGAAATACCAGCAGTTAACACAGCATCTTTACCAGATATTGTATTTATGTTGTTGTTTTTCTTTATGGTTGCCACAGTAATGAGGCAAAACACCTTAATGATTGAAAATAACTTACCTTTTGCAGATCAAGTAGAAAAACTTGATAAAAAAGATTTGGTTATGTATATTTATGCTGGTAAGCCAAGTGAAAATTATAAGCAATTTGGTAATGAAACTAGAATTCAATTAAACGATAAGTTTGCCGAAGTTAGAGAAATTGCTGCATTTATTGCTGCAGAACGTGCTTCTAAGCGTGAAGAATTAATACCGTTTTTGACAACTGCTCTCAAAGTAGACAGCAATGCAAACATGGGATTAATTGGCGATATTAAACAAGAATTACGTAAGGTAAACGCGCTTAAAATTAATTACACGACCAAAAAGGGTAGTGTACTCGGAAATTAGTTATACAATCTTAATTTTATACAAAAGGCGTTTTGAAAATTTCAAAACGCCTTTGTTTTTTATTAGCTTCAATTATATAATTCAGTTATTTGTTTAATATGCATTATTCATCTGCAATAAAACATACATTTATTTGCTTTCTGTTTGTTATTACAAACGCTTTTGCGCAAGAACATATAGAAACTAATAAGACCAAAGCTACAGATTCGCTCTATCGAGAAGATCAGTTCTATGCTGGAATTACGTACAATCTACTTGGAAAACAACCTGAAGGCCTTTCTCAAAGTGGCTTTTCTTTAGGGTTTCATTTAGGGTTTATAAGAGATATGCCTATTAACAAGGCCAGGAATATGGCTATTGGGATTGGTTTGGGGTATTCTGCTAATTCGTACAATCAAAATTTACTTATTGTTAAAGACGATTCTGGTCAATTTAATTACAACCTTTTAAGTGATAGTAATACCTACACAAAAAATAAATTTTCTAGTCATTTAATAGAAGTCCCATTAGAATTTAGATGGCGTAGATCAACACCAAGCGATTACGATTTTTGGCGTATTTATACAGGTTTTAAGTTTGGTTATAAATTTGCGCAAACCTCTAAACATGTTGGCGATTTAGGTGTGTTTAAATACACTAAGAATGACGATTTTAATAAGTTTCAATATGGTTTAACCTTAAGTGCGGGTTATAATACATGGAATATATATGTTTACTATGCACTAAATTCTATTTTTACCGAGGATGCTCAGTTGGAAGGGTCTAATATAGATTTGAATGCCGTTAAAATTGGATTGATATTTTATATATTATAATAGAGCCTTTAATATAATTATATCTTGACGTTAGTAACCAAAAGACTTAGAGCCAATAATTAACTAATATTAATTGCGGAATAAAACCTACAAATATACCCATAACAAGCTCTCTAGATGTATGAGCTTTTAAATGTAATCTAGATGTAGCAACTGCACCTGTTACAATCGCCATTATAGCTAGAGTATTGTTTATATTTATGCTATAGTGAATACTTAACGCTATAAAAAACATAAATACACCAGCAACAGCAATCATGTGTATACTGGCTTTAAATCTTAAAATAGCGAGGATAAGACATGTTAGATTTGATAATAGAATACCAACAAAGAAAAAATAAAGTTCTACACTCTCTGTAGGTGTAATGATGCGTTGTAAAACAAGCAACATAACCATACAGTTTAATATTAATGGAAGGATGCGCTCTTTAGTCGTTTGGAGGTTTATCGTACTAACTTTTCCAAGTGTTTTTAAAAGAAAATAAATTAGAACAGGTAAAATAAACACTAATATAGATAGCGATAATAGCTTAGCTTGAATAATCTCAGTAGGAATATATCTCGGTGATTTTAAGAAATAAAAAATCACCCCAAATATGGGCATGAGTAATGGATGAAAAATATATGAGATACTTTTTAATAGAAAATTCATTATATCTTTTTACGTAAACGTGCCACAGGAATATCTAATTGTTCTCTATATTTTGCTACAGTACGTCTTGCAATAGGGTAGCCTTTTTCTTTTAAAATAGAGGCAAGAGTTTCGTCTGTAAGTGGTTTTTTCTTGTTTTCTTCTTCTATAACGGTTTCTAGTATTTTCTTTATTTCTCTTGTAGAAACATCTTCGCCTTGGTCATTTTTCATAGATTCAGAAAAGAATTCTTTAATCAACTTTGTACCATAAGGAGTGTCTACATACTTACTATTTGCAACTCTTGATACTGTAGAAACATCCATAGAAATTTCATCTGCAATATCCTTAAGAATCATGGGTTTTAAATTACGCTCATCTCCTGTTAGAAAATAATCTTTCTGATAGTGCATAATAGCACTCATAGTTACAAATAAGGTTTGCTGGCGTTGTCTTATAGCCTCAATAAACCATTTAGCAGCATCTAGCTTTTGTTTTATAAAAAGGACGGCATCTTTTTGAGATTTAGACTTGTCTTTAGTGTCTTTATACCCCTTAAGCATATTGTTGTATTCTCTAGACACATGAAGCTCTGGAGCATTTCTACCATTTAAGGTTAATTCCAGCTCGCCATCAACAATTTTTATAGCAAAATCTGGAACAACATGCTCTACAATTCTATTGTTACCAGCATATGAGCCTCCTGGTTTAGGATTTAAATGTTCAATTTCGTTGATAGCATCTTTTAACTGTATCTCGGAGATATCAAATTTTTGAAGTAATTTTTTATAATGCTTTTTAGTAAATTTATCAAAGGCATTGTCAATAATGTTAGTGGCTAACTCTGTATCTGCAGTTTTATCTTTTCTATGTAATTGAATACTTAAACATTCTTGTAAATCTCTTGCTCCAACACCAGCGGGGTCTAATTGATGTACAATTTTTAAAACCCTCTCAATGTCTTTTTCTGTAGTATAAACGTTTTGCGTGAATGCTAAATCGTCCATGATATCACTTAATTCTCTACGTATATAACCACTTTCATCTACGCTTCCTACAAGAAATTCTGCAATATCACGCTCTTCGTCATTTAATCGATACGTGTTTAATTGATTTACTAAATGTTGCGTAAACGATGTGCCAGCTGCATAGGGCATGGTTTTATCTTCATCATCGCTACTGTAATTATTGGCTTGAGTTCTATAATCTGGAATTTCATCGTCGCTTAAATATTCATCTACATTAATCTCATTAGCATCTATAGTCTCACTGTCGTTATATTCATCATCAGAATTATCAAAATCGGAATCTAAATCATTTTCATTAGCTTCTTTACCGCCTTCAAGTGCTGGGTTTTCTTCTAATTCTTGCTTTAAACGTTGCTCAAAAGCTTGTGTAGGCAACTGAATCAATTTCATTAATTGAATTTGTTGCGGCGATAACTTTTGGGATAATTTAAATTGTAAATATTGTTTAAGCATATTTTAATTTAAGGTTGTTACTCAAAGATAAAAAAAGGAAATAGGTTACCAAAGTTGTACCAAATTCACAATGGATTATTTTTTTTATTAAAATTCTGCATTTTGTGGAGTTCTAGGAAACGGAATAACATCTCTAATGTTACTCATACCAGTAACAAACATAACCAATCGCTCAAAACCTAAACCAAAACCAGAATGTACTGCTGTACCAAATTTACGTAAATCTAAGTACCACCATAGGTCTTCTTCAGGGATATTTATGGCTGCCATGCGTTCTTTTAAAACATCTAGACGTTCTTCGCGTTGCGCACCGCCTACGATTTCTCCAATACCAGGAAACAAAATATCCATGGCGCGTACGGTTTTATCATCATCATTTAAGCGCATGTAAAAGGCTTTAATATTGGCTGGGTAATCAAATAATATAACAGGGCATTTAAAATGTTTTTCTACAAGAAAGCGTTCGTGTTCGCTTTGTAAATCGATGCCCCACTCGTTAATTAAGTATTTAAACTTCTTTTTCTTATTGGGTTTAGAGTTTCTTAAAATATCGATAGCTTCTGTGTAACTAACACGTTTAAAGTTATTATCTGTAACAAAATTTAACTTTTCAATTAAAGACATATCGTTTCGCTCTGCCTGTGGTTTAGATTTATCTTCATCTTGCAAACGTTTGTCTAAAAATTCAAGATCTTCACGATTATTTTCAAGAACATAGGTAACAACCGATTTCATGAAAGCTTCAGCCAAATCCATATTTCCTGCTAAGTCCATAAAAGCTACTTCGGGCTCTATCATCCAAAATTCAGCTAAATGTCTAGATGTATTAGAGTTTTCGGCTCTAAATGTTGGTCCAAAAGTATATACTTTACCTAGCGACATGGCATAGGTTTCGGCCTCTAATTGTCCAGAAACCGTTAAGTTGGTCTCTTTCCCAAAGAAGTCTTTGGTGTAATCAATATTACCCTCGTCATTTAATGGCGGGTTTTTAGCATCTAGGTTGGTCACTTTAAACATTTCGCCAGCACCCTCGGCATCACTTCCTGTAATAATTGGAGCATGCATGTAGTAAAATCCATTATCGTTAAAATATTTATGGATAGCAAACGATAATGCAGAGCGCAAGCGCATTACGGCACTAAATGTGTTTGTTCTGGTGCGTAAATGTGCATTGTCTCTTAAAAACTCAAAAGAATGTTTTTTAGGCTGAATAGGGTAAGTCTCGGGGTCTGAATCTCCTAAGATAGTTAAAGTACTAACTTGAATTTCTACGTTTTGCCCTTTGCCTTGACTTTCAACCAATGCTCCTTTTATATGTATGGCTGCGCCTGTGGTTATTCTTTTTAAAAGTGTTTCATCAAAATTTTCAAAATCGACAACACATTGTATGTTATTTAGGGTAGATCCATCATTTAAAGCTATAAAACGATTAGCTCTAAAGGTTCTTACCCAACCTTTAATGTCGACTTCGGGTATAACGATGTCTTGAGATAATAATTCTGAAATGGTACGTGGTGTCATGTGCATTAATTTTATAATGTAAATATAAAAAAGCGTACTGGCTTTTCTGCAATACTTGTTTAAAAAACCAATTTATATTACAACTAAAGGGTTATTGCTTTTCAGTGTCGTCTTCCTTGGGTATAATATTTATAGAAGGTTTTCTAAGCACTTGTTTATTAGCTATACTGCGCTCTAAAGATAACAATAAAGAAGGCAGTAATAACAAGTTTGATAACATAGCGAATAGCAACGTGGCAGAAACTAAAGCGCCTAGTGCAACCGTGCCACCAAAACTAGAAATGGTAAATACAGAAAAACCGAAAAATAACACAATAGAGGTATAGAACATGCTTACTCCAGTTTCGCGAAGGGCGCCATAGACTGAAACCTTAATTTTCCAGTGATTGGCTTGTAATTCTTGACGATATTTTGCGAGAAAATGAATGGTGTCGTCTACCGAAATTCCAAACGCAATACTAAAAACAAGTATGGTTGATGGTTTTATGGGAACACCTAAATAACCCATAAGACCTGCTGTTATTAATAATGGCAGAAGGTTTGGAACCAACGAAACAATAATCATACGTGCAGACCTAAACATATAGGCCATAAATAAGGCTATTAAAAGTATAGCTAAAGACAAGGATATGGCTAGATTTTTAACAAGGTATTTAGTGCCTTTTTGAAATACCAATGCTTTGCCTGTCATGGTGACCTCATAGCGTTCTTTTGGAAAAACTTTATCTATTTTGGTTAGTAAATTTTCTTCAATACGTTGCATTTTATCTGTGCCAACATCTTTCATAAAGGTTGTAATACGTGCGTATTGCCCCGTACTATCTACAAAGTTTTTTAACAAATCTACATTTGAAGATGAGTTTTTGGCATACGACAGAATAAAACTATTTTCTTGAGACGTGGGTAACTGGTAAAATTTGGTGTTACCATTATAATAGGCTTGTTTGGAGTATTTAACTAAACCAACAACCGATACAGGTTTGGATAATTCGGGTATTTCTATAATTAAATCTTCTAATTCGTCCATACGTTTAAGTGTGGACAATTTCATGACACCCTTTTTACGTTTGGTGTCTATCATGATTTCTAAGGGCATAATGCCGTTAAATTCATTTTCAAAAAAGCGTATGTCTTTAACAAATTCAGATTCTTGAGGCATGTCTTCAATTAAACTACCCGATATTTTTATTTGATAGATACCAATAATACTTAATGCTAATAATAGTACCGAAGTAATATATATGGTAATTCTTTTCTTTCTTACCATACGCTCCATCCAATTAACAAAACCACCAATCCATCGTTTATTAAGATGCTCTAAATGGCGCTCTTTTGGGAAAGGTAAAAAGGTGTATATAATAGGGATAATAAGTAGGCACAAGATAAATATAGATAAAATGCTTAAAGACGCTACAATACCAAATTCTTTTAAAAGCTTACTTTCTGTTAATATAAAGGTAGCAAAACCAGATGCTGTGGTTACATTAGTCATTAAGGTTGCATTCCCAATTTTGGTAATAACACGCTGTAATGATTTTACTTTATTGCCATGTAATTTAACTTCGTGCTGGTACTTATTAATTAAGAAAATACAATTAGGAATACCAATAACAATAATAAGTGGTGGAATAAGTGCCGTAAGTACAGTGATTTCGTAATTTAGTAAGCCAATAATGCCCAGCGTCCACATAACGCCAATACAAACTACGACAAGTGATATAAATGTGGCTCTAAATGATCTAAAAAAGAAAAAGAAAATGATAGAGGTAACCAGTAATGCTGCTAAAATAAATTTACCGATTTCGTCCACTATATTTTGAGAATTTAGTGTGCGTATATAGGGCATACCAGATATTTTAACATCTAGGTTATACTGGCTTTCAAAGGTTTTTACTTGTGGTAATAAAACATCGGTAACAAAGTCTTTTCTGGCAGGTGTGTTTACAATATCTTTTTTTAAATAAATGGCTGTTCTTATAGTTTTGCTGTCTTTATTGAATAAAAAATTATCATAAAACGGATATTTTTCAAATAATTCGTTTTGTAATGTTTTAATCTGAGCAGCAGTTTTAATAGAATCTTTAATAAAAGGCGTTAAGCTAAATCGCTCGTTTTTAGAATCTTTTACAAGTTTTTGTAGGTCCTTTATAGAGATAACCGACTCAACGGCTTCACTGTTTTTAAGGTGTTCTGAAAGTGAGTTCCACGCATTTAATTTTTCTACCGTAAATAACGTCTCGTCTTTTACCCCAAGGATAATAAGATTACCTTCTTCTCCAAAAGTTTTTAAAAAATTATTGTAGGTAATATTTACTTCGTGATCGTCTGGTAAAAGATTGGCTTCTGTATACGTGAAGCGCATATTCTCCCATTTTTGACTAAAAAGAAACGTTGCTATAACAATACCAATAAGAATGATAATCTTGTTACGTAAAATTAATCTTGCGGTAACATCCCAAAAATCTATTTTAAAAAATTTAAACATGCATCTAGTTAAAAGATGCGCAAAGGTAGAAAAAAGGAATGTACCACCTTATAATGAGACGTTAAATGTGAATTTAAGTGCGATATTATCTGTGAGTTCTGGTAAATGGTAGGCACCGTATCTGTATGTAAAACTTAGTCCAAAGCCAAATAATAGTTTATTAATTTCAAAACCAGATTCGGTATATCCTTTTTTAAGTGAACCAAAGCTTACCTCTTGGTGTCTTTCGGGTGTTTTAATATCGCCAATAGCATAACGTGTTATTAAAACTAACTGCGGCTTATAGCGGTTGGTAATGCGAAATGGTTTCAAATAGTGTTTTAATTGTACTGTTGTAAATTTATCAGAAAAAAACTCGTTAAAAAACATGGTTTCAAAACTATTTAGTCCAGCGACCGAAAAACGTTGTAATATGCTTTCTTTTGTAATATTGTTTGGATAAGCGTGGTATAAGTGGGTTAACGGAATATTGCCAGAGGCAACACCTCCAACTAAGGTGATTTCAGAAAAATTATGCTTCTTATTCCCAATGCGGTGTATGGTTCTAAAATCTATTTTAGAAAAATTAAAATCACCATCAAAAGCATCTTTAAAACTTTTTGTGTATTGTAAAGTGAATTTTGGAAAGCCTTGTTTTATCTCTTTCTCTTTTGTTTTAGGCGTTTCAAAATGATCAAAAGGATTCCATTGAAAGGCTATTTTAGCAGAAGCGATATTAAAGTTATCAAATAGATTATTATTTACTAGAAAACCGTAATTATAAGTTGGGTCTATTTTACTTAATGATAGTTCGGTTTTACTTAATAACCGACTATTAAAATCATGTTCTACAGAAATGGACTTCGTGATATGTTTATGAAACAAATCGATATTTAATAAACGAGGTTCAAAAAATTGAAATAACCGACTATCAGTTAAAAACTTAGTACTTCCTGTTTCTTGTAAATCATCTGTGTAAGATAAATTTATCCAAGTATTTGTCTTTTTTGCAAGTCTAAAGCCACCGCCTATGCTATATTTAAACCGGTGATCTCTAAATCCATATACCGTGTAGCCATTTAATCTGTATTTTTCGGAAAGCGCATCATTAGTTACCCCGCCTAAGCCAGTTCTAAAACCTTCAAATTGATTGTATTTTACAAGGTATCTTAAATCAAAATTAAAATATTTAGTAGGGAAATAACCGTTGCCAATTTGTTTTAAAAAAGCACTTTTTTTTAAAGAATCCTGTTTAGGCTCAATGTCTATAGACGATAAAGACTGCGCATAAGATGTTGACGTATAAGAAATACATAATAATACAACACAAAATTTTAAAAGGTGCACCATCAACAACGAAAGAGTTATAAAAAAAAAGCGACATTTTAGTCGCTTTAAAGATTATACGGTCATGATTTCTTTTTCTTTTACAATAAAGAGGTCATCTGCTTTTTTAACGTGCATATCGGTCATTTGTTGTACGTCTATTTCAGCATTTGCTTTTAAATCTTCAGAAACATCTTCGTTTTTTTTGATGTCATTATTAGCATCTTTACGAGCCGCTCTAATACTTACTTTAGCATCTTCTACCTCTGCCTTAGCTTGCTTTGCTAAGTCTCGCCTACGTTCTTCAGTTAAAGGTGGTACATTAATAATAATAGTATCTCCATTATTCATTGGGTTAAAACCTAAATTAGAATAGGCAATACCGCGTTCAATTTCTTGGAGCATATTTTTTTCCCATGGTTGAACTGTAATGGTTCTACCGTCTGGGGTGTTTACATTAGCAACTTGGCTTAATGGTGTTTGAGACCCATAATAATCTACCATAACACTACCAAGCATAGAAGGGCTTGCTTTTCCGGCTCTAATGTTAACAAATTGTTTTTCTAGATGCTTGATTGCATTGTCCATGGCCTCTTTAGTAGAGTCCAAAATAAATTGAATGTCTTCGTTCATTTTTAAACTTTTATGTCAATCTAAATATATAGTTTATATTTTGAATGTATTTATTTAAAGTAAATTATAATGTGTTTACCCCAAAAATTACGCCAAATTTTATAAATTAACTTCTGTGCCTATGCATTCTCCAGATACAACTTTAAGTAAATTTCCTTTTTTGTTCATATCAAAAACAATGATAGGTAATTCGTTTTCTTGACTTAATGTAAACGCTGTGGTATCCATTACTTTTAAACCTTTGCGCAATACATCATCAAAAGAAATCTGATCAAATTTAATTGCTGTAGCATCTTTTTCGGGATCAACATTATAAATACCATCTACACGTGTTCCTTTTAAAATAACATCGGCTTCAACTTCTATAGCTCGTAAAACAGCCGCAGAATCGGTAGTAAAGTACGGATTTCCAGTCCCTCCACCAAAAATGACTACACGTCCTTTTTCTAAATGTCGCATGGCTTTTCTTCTAATAAAAGGTTCGGCTACCTCATTAATTTTAATAGCTGTTTGTAATCTGGTTGGTATCTCTGCATCTTCTAAAGCCCCTTGTAGTGCCAAACCGTTAATAACTGTAGCTAACATACCCATATGGTCGCCTTGTACACGGTCCATACCTTTACTAGCACCAGATACACCTCTAAAAATATTACCTCCACCAATAACTATAGCGACCTCTACACCTTTGTCTGTAATCGTTTTTATGTCTTGAGCATATTCTGCTAAACGTTCTGGATCTATACCATACTGGCGATCTCCCATAAGTGCTTCTCCAGATAGTTTAAGGAGTATTCTTTTATATTTCATGTGTTTCTTTACTGAGGTTGTGCAAATATAAACAATATCTTAATTTACGACGATGGATTTTTTATATAAAAAAACCATTACTTTTTATGGAAGTAATGGTTCTTTATTGATATGATTTAATGCTCTGTTTAAGAAGTTGGATTGTTACCCTACAGAAACACGTTTAAAATCTGTAATTTCAACATCGCCATAAGATGATACATATTTAGCAACATTTATTTTTTCATCCTTGATGAAATTTTGATCTAATAAACATTTTTCTTGATCTAATGTTGTGTTATCAGAAATAAAACGCTCCATTTTACCAGGTAAAATTTTATCCCAAATTTGTTCTGGTTTACCTTCTGCTTTTAATTGTGCTTTAGCATCTTCTTCTGCTTGCGCTATAGCTTCGGGTGTTAATTGTGCCATAGAAATGTATTGAGGTACGTTTTTAAGCGTTTTTCCTAAACGACCTAACTCAATATTATCTTTTTCTATAACAGCGATTCTAGCTTCAGTCTCAGAGGCAATAAAAGCTGGGTCAAAATCTTTATAAGACAATGTTGATGCTCCCATAGATGCTACTTGCATAGCAACATCTTTAACTAAAGTTTCTATATTATCAACTTTAGAAGATAAACCTACTAAAGCAGCAATTTTATTAATGTGAACATACGTACCTACGTATGGTGCTTGTAATTTTTCAAAACCAGTAATCTCTAGTTTTTCTCCAACAACACCTGTTTGCTCAGTTAATTTTTCAGCAACAGTCATACCTCCAAAATCAGCAGCTAAGAAATTTTCTTTAGAGTTATGTTGTAATGCGATATCGGCTAAATCGTTAGCTAATGCAACAAAAGTTTCATTTTTACCAACAAAATCAGTTTCACATCCAAGAACGATAGCAACACCTTCAGTTTGGTCTGCATTAATTTTAGAAATGGCAGCACCTTCAGAAGAATCTCTATCAGCTCTTTTTTCGGCTACTTTTTGGCCTTTTTTACGTAGTACTTCAATAGCTTTATCAAAATCACCTTCGGCTTCTACTAATGCTTTTTTGCAGTCCATCATTCCTGCACCTGTAGCTTGTCTTAATTTATTTACTTCAGCAGCTGTTATTTTCATAGCTTCTATAATTTTTAAATTTAAAAAAGTCGTTCAAATAATTTCAACTAAGAAAAGAATTAAACGACTTGTTTGTATTGTGTAATTGTTAATTTATTCTTCTTCTCCAGATGCTACTACAGCCTCTTCTTTTTTAGCTGGCTTTGGCTTTGGAGCTTCCTTAGCTTTTTCGCTAGCTTCTTTTTCTGCTTTACGTTCAGCTAACCCTTTAGAGATTGCAGATGTTACGTGAGTTAAGATCTTATCTATTGATTTAGAAGCATCATCATTTGCAGGGATTACATAATCAACTTGACGTGGGTCTGAGTTGGTATCTACCATTGCAAAAATAGGAATGTTTAATTTTTGAGCTTCTTTAATCGCAATATGCTCACGCTTAATATCTACAACAAATAAAGCACCTGGCAAGCGTGTCATGTCTACAATAGAACCTAAGTTTTTTTCTAACTTAGCTCTTAAACGATCAACTTGTAAACGCTCTTTTTTAGATAATGTTAAGAATGTACCATCTTTTTTCATTCTATCAATAGAAGCCATTTTTTTAACAGCTTTTCTAATAGTAACAAAGTTGGTTAACATACCACCTGGCCATCTTTCTGTAATGTAAGGCATGTTAATATCGCCTGCTTTTTCAGCAACGATATCTTTAGCTTGTTTTTTTGTTGCAACAAATAAAATTTTACGACCAGAGTTAGCAATTTTAGCTAAGGCTTCGCCTGCTTCGTCAATTTTAGCTGCTGTTTTATATAAGTTGATAATATGGATGCCGTTACGCTCCATATATACGTAAGGTGCCATGTTTGGATCCCACTTACGTGTAAGGTGTCCAAAGTGTACACCTGCTTCAAGTAATTCTTTTACTTCTACTGCCATTTTTGTAATAGTTTACGTTCTGTTGAATTAGCAATGTTCCATTTAGCTTTTGGCTGTTGGCTTCATTTAGATGCTAAACTAAATCCTGTCTTTATTGAGACTAGGACAACACTAACTTGTTTAATTTTTATTTTGTTTGAAAATGATAAAGAAATCTGATAAACAGATCCTGAACCAAGTCCAGGATATTAACGTTTAGAGAACTGAAATTTCTTACGAGCTTTCTTCTGACCGAATTTCTTACGTTCAACCATTCTTGGATCTCTTGTTAATAAACCTTCTGGTTTTAAGATTAATCTGTTTTCAGCATCAATCTCACACATTACGCGAGAAAGCGCTAAACGCACAGCTTCTGCTTGACCAGTAATACCACCTCCATATACATTTACTGTAATATCAAAGTTGGCGTCATTGTTAGTCAAAACTAAAGGTTGTTTTACTTTGTACTGTAAAGTCGCTGTAGTAAAATAATTAGCTAAGTCTTTTTTATTGATTGTAATGTTACCTTTTCCTGGGGCAACATAAGCGCGCGCAACAGCCGTCTTTCTACGGCCAATTTTGTGAATTACATCCATTATTTGAATTCGTTTAGATTAATTGCTTTTGGTTTCTGTGCAGCATGAGCATGCTCTGAACCAACAACAACTGTTAGATTACGGAATAATTCTGCACCTAATTTATTTTTAGGGAGCATTCCTTTAACTGATTTTTCTACTACTCTAGATGGGTCTTTCCCAAATAATTCTGTAGCAGTTAAACTTTTTTGACCTCCTGGATATCCAGTGTGACGAATGTACGTTTTGTCGTTCCATTTGTTACCAGATAAACTGATTTTTTCTGCATTGATAATAATGACATTGTCTCCGCAATCAACGTGAGGTGTGAAGTTTGGCTTGTGTTTACCTCTTAAAAGTTTTGCAACTTTAGAAGCTAAACGACCAAGTACCTGACCTTCGGCATCAACCAAAACCCACTGCTTATTTACAGTTGCTTTGTTTGCCGAAATCGTTTTGTAGCTTAATGTGTCCACGTTATTAGTTATTTTTTATTAAACATTCCTCTTTCAAAAAGAGTTTGCAAATTTACGATTATATATTTGATTACCAAATAGTGCGGTGAGTTATTTTTGTTCAGATTTTCAGGCATTTACAAGATTATTTTTTTTGACGTGTTTTTAGAAACATATTTTTAAGTTATCGTGGTTTGTAATACATTGCTTTTATTAGTTTTGTGCCCTAATTTTATAGTATTATGATTTCAGTTGATAATTTAGCAGTAGCGTTTAGTGGTCATACTTTATTTAGTGATGTATCTTTTACTATTAATGCAAACGATAAAATTGCATTAATGGGAAAAAATGGTGCTGGAAAATCTACCATGATGAAGATTGTAGCTGGTGTGCAAAAACCCACAAAAGGGCATATCCGATTTCCAAAAGATGCCATAATTGCATATTTACCACAACATTTATTGACTGAGGATAATAGGACTGTGTTTGAAGAAGCTTCTAAAGCGTTTAGTCATGTATTTGTAATGCGTGACGAAATGGATGCTATTAATAAGGAATTAGAAACCAGAACCGATTATGAATCTGAAGCTTACATGAAACTTATTGAGCGGGTTTCAGATTTAGGTGAAAAATATTATGCGCTTGAAGATGTTAATTATGATGCCGAAGTAGAAAAGGCATTAAAAGGTTTAGGTTTTAAGCAAGAAGATTTTGCTAGACAAACGAGTGAGTTTAGTGGCGGTTGGCGTATGCGTATTGAGTTGGCTAAAATACTACTTCAAAAACCAGATTTAATTTTATTGGATGAGCCAACAAACCATATCGATATAGAATCTGTAATTTGGTTAGAAGATTTTTTATTAAACAAAGCCAATGCCGTAGTCGTGATTTCGCATGATAAAGCTTTTATAGATAATATTACCAACAGAACCATTGAGGTTACCATGGGGAAGATTTACGATTATAAAACTAATTACTCACATTACTTACAATTGCGAGAAGAGCGCAGAGTACATCAAATAAAAGCATACCAAGAACAACAAAAATTTATTGCCGATAATATGGCTTTTATAGAGCGGTTTAAGGGTACATATTCTAAAACTAACCAAGTGAACTCCCGCGAGCGCATGCTTGAAAAGTTAGAAATTATTGAAGTTGATGATGTCGATACTTCAGCATTAAAATTACGTTTCCCAAAAACAGTACGCTCAGGCGATTATCCTATTACCGTAAAAGAGGTGTCTAAATCGTATGACGAACATGTGGTGTTTAAAAATGCTAGCATGTCCATTTCTAGAGGCGAAAAAGTATGTTTTGTTGGTAGAAATGGGGAAGGTAAGTCTACGATGTTAAAAGCTATTTTAGGTCAAATTGATGTCGAGGGCGAATGTGCTTTAGGACACAATGTACAAGTAGGCTATTTTGCACAAAACCAAGCGGCTTTGTTAGATGAAAGCTTAACTATTTTTCAAACAGTAGACGATGTTGCACAAGGCGATATTAGGAAACAACTAAAAAATATTTTAGGACGCTTTATGTTTAAAGGCGATGCTATCGATAAAAAAGTAAGCGTACTTTCTGGAGGTGAAAAAACCAGATTAGCTATGGTAAAGTTATTACTAGAACCTGTTAATTTATTAATTTTAGATGAGCCCACTAATCATTTAGACTTAAAGTCTAAAGATGTTTTAAAAGAAGCTTTGCTAGATTTTGATGGTACTTTGGTACTTGTTTCTCACGATCGTGATTTCCTTCAAGGTTTATCAAAAAAAGTATTCGAGTTTAAAGACCAACGTGTCATCGAACATTTTGAAACTATTGATGTTTTTCTAGAACGTAATCGTTTGGAGAGCATTAGGGCTATGAATCTATAGTTGGTAAGACCTTTAAAATCGTTAAATCTGGTTAAGCGAGTTTGATTAATGGGGTCTTTTGTTTATACCAATTCTTATTTAAAATCACCATTTTATTACAGTAATTTTAAATAAGAAATGGTATTATTCAATGCTTGCTTGTTTTTGGGCGTTACCACAAGGGTCGGGCTATACGTTACAAGTCCTCGCTTCGTACCTTCGCTGTGGGCTTTCCACTGCTATCCCTAACGCGTTTACTTGCTTACTTACTTTTTAAATTGAGAATTATTGTTTTGTTTTTGTGCCTTTAACCGATTTTTTCTGCATTGATATTAATGATATTGTTTCCGCAATCAATATAAGGTACAAAGTTTACATCTTAAAAGTTTTATAATTTACGATTATAATCTATCTAATGCTGTAAACAATACCACCAGTATAGGTTGTAGCGTTGCCTAAATTTCTACCATCTACGGTTGCTCCAATACCAATACTAACTCCAAAATTGTTAACAATTGGTACAAAAAGGTCTCCTCCAACACGCGCATAGTTTACTCTTGTTTCTGGGAAATTGCCAAAAAAGCCTTCTCCACCTATATCTACACCTTTATTAGATGACGATTGAGAATCGAACCAAGCATCTATATAAAACATTTTACAGTTATACCCAACTTTTAAAAGGGTGCTTATGCTATTTTGTGCATTAAAATCTGATCCGTCTCCTAGATTTAAATTGTTGTCGGCATCACCTCTAACGGTATATCCAAAAGCTAAAGTTCCAAAAATGCCATTGTTGTTATAATAATGCATGCCTAGCTTGGCATCAAGAGCAGGGGCTCCATTTCCAATAGATAAGATACCGTTAGGTTCGTAGCCAAGAGGTATAGATCCTCCAAATGCACCGAAATATGTCATGTTGCCACTGCTTAATTCATCTTTATAAAAAGCATATTTAACCATTACGTTTAAGTCTTGAATGTCAGATTGTTCTGTAGTTCCGTTAATAGGATCTGGATCACCATCACCCTCTGCTGAAATATATGGTAAACTTACAATGGCCGTAAGTTTATCTGTGAGACCATAATTTGCGTAAAAGTTGAAAATATTTTGAGATATTTCGTTGTGCGCAGGAACACCATCTACTTTAGTTTTTCCAACATAAAATGAATCGAATTTACTGTTTGAATAAGATAGGGATAGGCTAGCTTCTCCTTTTTTGTTAAAAAATCCGTCAACAAGACCTTGGGCTATTGCATTTTGAGCAGTCAGGCAGATTAATGTAATAAATAATGTAGAAAAGTTAATTTTTAATTTCATATTCAATTTTCCTTTTAAATTAAGATGACTTAGACGTTTTATGCTCTAGTTCATTACAAAGGATATAATTTTTTTAAGTTAAATTTTTTGTGTCATTATGTATTATTTTGATAATAAACTTGTTATGCAAGTATATGTGTCGGTTGTTTTTTTAAAATGGATTTTTTTACAACAAACATTGCTAGTTACAAAAAATGTCCGAACTAAGTAATCCTGCAAGACGTAGTAATAAACTTAATTTGGTACCTAAACTTTGTAGGTTTGAGCGTGATACCGCCCAAAATAATGGACTTATAACGTTTAAGAGTTGATTTTTGATTATTTTTGCTCCACTTATGCAAGAACTAAAACTTTCAGATTGGTTACCTACCACAAACAAAGAGGTTAAAATACGTGGTTGGGACGAACTAGATGTTATTTTATTTAGTGGAGATGCTTATGTGGATCATCCATCGTTTGGTCCAGCTGTTATTGGTCGTATTTTAGAAAGTTATGGTTTGCGTGTTGCCTTAGTACCGCAGCCTAATGTAAATGATAATCTTCAGGATTTTATAAAGATGGGAGCTCCTAAATTGTTTTTTGGAGTAACAGGTGGTTGTATGGATCCCATGATTAGTAATTATAATGCTAATAAAAAACGTAGAGACAAAGATGCTTATTCACCAAATGGTGATATTGGTTTTAGACCAGATTATGCAACAACGGTATATTCTAAGATTTTAAAAGAAAAATGGCCAGATGTTCCGGTTTTAATTGGTGGTATTGAGGCTTCGTTACGTCGTGTTACGCATTATGATTATTGGAGTGATAAGCTATTGCCTTCTATTTTAGAGAGCTCTAAAGCAGATATGTTGGTGTATGGTATGGGTGAGCAACCTTTACGTGAGGTGGTGCGTTTATTGCAAAAGGGTGTGCCTTTTTCTAGTATTACGACTATAAAACAAACGGCTGTTTTATTGGATGCGGATGCTAAAATACCAAAAAATAGTAACTGGGAGGATATAGAGATTGTGTCTCATGAGCGATGTTTAAAAGATAAGAAAGCGTATGCCTCTAATTTTAAGACTATAGAACAGGAGAGTAATAAATTAGCTGCTCGACGAATTTTTCAGAAAGTAGGTGATAAAACATTGATGATTAATCCGCCATACCCAACAATGACGGAAAATGAAATTGATGCATCTTTTGAGTTGCCTTATACAAGGATGCCACATCCTAAATATAATAAACGAGGGCCAATTCCGGCCTACGAAATGATTAAGTTTTCTATAAACATACATCGTGGTTGTTTTGGGGGTTGTAGTTTTTGTACCATTTCTGCGCATCAAGGTAAATTTATAGCATCACGTAGTCAAGAATCTGTGTTGAGAGAGGTGGATACGGTGGCGAATATGCCAGATTTTAAAGGGTATTTATCTGATATTGGTGGACCAAGTGCCAATATGTATAAAATGGTAGGTAAAGTGCAATCTATTTGCGATAAGTGTGTTGCGCCTTCTTGCATTTCTCCAGTTATTTGTAGCAATCTAGATACGTCCCATAAACCTTTAACCGATTTATATCAAGCGGTAGATAATCATCCAAAGATTAAGAAATCGTTTATTGGTAGTGGTATTAGACATGATATGTTGGTGCCAGAATTTAATAAAAATGCCGATCCAAAGGAGTTGGATGATTATACCGAAGAGGTGATGACTAAGCATGTCTCTGGACGACTTAAAGTCGCACCAGAACATACGAGTGACCCCGTTTTAAAATTGATGCGTAAACCATCGTTTACATACTTTCATAAATTTAAAGAACGTTTTGATAAGATTAATATAAAAAAGGGATTGAAGTTACAGCTCATTCCTTATTTTATATCTAACCACCCCGCTTGTGAAGTAGAGGATATGGCTAATTTGGCTGCCGAAACCAAGGATATGGGCTTTCAGTTAGAGCAAGTGCAAGGGTTTACACCAACACCTATGACGGTGGCTACAGTAATTTATTATAGTGGTTACCATCCATACACTCTTAAAAAAGTAAATACGCCAATAACCAGAAAAGAAAAAGAAGAACAGCATCGTTTTTTCTTTTGGTATAAAGATGAAAATAAGACATGGATTAAAAATACTTTAAACAAGCTTGGTCGACATGATTTATTAAAAGTACTCTTACCTGAGAAAACTGAAAAATGGCGTAAAAATAAACCCAGCGGTGACGCCAAACATACATTTGATGATGCTATTCCTTTTAACAAACGAAAAAATAAAGCTAAGTTTAAGAAAAAGCGTAGGTAGCAAGATTAAAAAATATTCAAAATAATGAGTTAAATTTATTTGATATAACTTCAAAATATTGATTTCAGTAAAATGATTTTTCTAGCTTCTAAAATTCTTGTTTCCCAAATTCACTATCAATAAATTTAGCCTTGTTTTTTGAGTTTTTAAAGGTGTATGATACATTAAGTGTAACGACATCTACTTCGTATACATAATTTGTAGTTGTAAAAAATGAACCAGGTCTAGATGTTGTAATACGTTGCTCATTGGTATCTAAAAGTCCCATATCTATATTTTGCCACTGTAATGTTGCAACAATTTGATTATTTAAGAAACTCTTTTTAAAGCTTAAATTAGGTGAATAAAATCTAGAGTCTTCACCTTGGGCTGTTTGCCGTTCTGATAAATAATTTAAAGTAAACTGTAATGTAGCAGTATCTGAAAAACTATACGTGCTATTAGCATTTATAGAAAACTGAGTTTCGTTACTATCAATTTTTTCACCATTGTAAGCACCATCAATTTCAAAATTATAAATATTAGCGCCAATAAAATTAGTCCACTTAGTTGTTGGTTTTAGCTGCGCTCCTAGTTCTAAACCTAAAGATCTACCATTTCCTATATTAGAATAAATACGATCTAGTACCACATTATCAAAACGAGAATCGTTGGGGTCTATGGCTGGGCCAGTATATATTTGATTTACACGATTAACCAAGTTGTCTACGTTTCTAAAGTACGCTGTAGCAAAAATAGAATTCCCTTTTTTGAATTTTTTAGTTATACCAAGCTCTACCAAATCTATAAATTCGGGTAATAAATTTTTATCGCCTTGTTCTAAAGTTTCAGAGTGCTCGCGTTCTCTAAATGGATTTAGTTGAAAAGCAGAAGGTCTGTCTACACGTTTGCTGTAAGCTGCTTTTAAAGTGGTTTTATTATCAAAAGTATATTGTACTGAAGCTGATGGAAATAGCTTTTCGTAATTATAATCTAATGTCTCCTCAAACGTTCCTGCTTTGTCTGCTAAAATTAATGCTCTGTCTAGCACTTCTAATCGTAAACCAGCTGCGTATTCCCAATGGTCTTTTTTACCATTTAATTGGGCGTATCCAGAATGTATGGTTCTAATTAAATCAATATTACTAGAAAATATATCTACCCTTTCAAAATCATTATTAAAATCATTACGTCTTCCATAAAAGAAATCACCTCTGTTATCTAAAGTTCTAAATTGATATCCTGTTTCTAAAGTCCCGAATGATAATGGTTTCCAGGTGTAATCTAATAGCCCTCTAAAACCGTTTAGAGGATTATCGTTGGTATTAAATTCATCTTGAATTAAGCTATCGGTATTAGGGAAATTAGAGTTTCTATTGGTTGTTGGCCCTCCCAATAAGGTATATTCATATAAAAATGAAGAGGATAACTTTGATTTGTTGCTAAATGTATGTTTGTAATCAATACTTCCTAAAATAAAATCGCCTTTTCGTATTCTTAGGTTTTCATTAAAATAAGTGAGTTCAAAAATTTTATTATCTTCATCACCCACAGGAAATGCTTCGTTATTATACAAAATATCTGCAGTCCTGGCCTTTTCACGTTTTCCTGCATAAAAACCCAAAGAAAATGCATTGTTTGTATCAGGGGTATAATCTACTGTAAAACGACCAGAATAGTTTTCTTCATCAAAACTACGTTCGCCATCAGATGGAAACTGAGTAAACACATCATTTACAATAGTGCTTACAAAGCCTTCTCTTCGACCACTAATATCCTTACGTTGGTAATTGGCACCAAGCGAGATATTCCATTGGTCTTTGCGTATATTATATGTGCCATCAATACCATAACGTTGGGTGTTTTCTTTATTGTCGTAATCTTCAATAGATGGAAAACCAGCATTGACATTTATTTGAGCAAAACTACCATTAGTTGCTCCTTTTTTAGTAATGATGTTTAATATACCTGCTTTACCTTCGGGGTCGTATTTAGCAGATGGTGCAGTAATGACTTCCACACGTTCTATAGCGTTTGCTGGAAGTTGATTTAAAATAGTTGTAGGATTAACTTGTACAGGTTTTCCATCTAATAAAAGTACAAAACCACTACTACCGCGAACGCTAATTTCGCCCAGACCATCTACGGTTACAGCGGGTAGATTTTTAATAACATCTGTACCAGAACCGCCTTGAGTGTTTTGAAATGATTTGGTATCAAATATTTGACGATCAATTTTATTTATAACCGTAGCACGTTCTCCTTTAACTACAATTTCATTTAACTGGTTGTTTCCTATAGTTAGGTTAATTGTTCCAACAGAAACAGGTGTGTTGCGGTTAATAATCTCAATAGTATTTATAGTTTTTGTATCGTAACCCAAAAATGAAGCTTGGAGATAATATGTTCCTTTTTTTATGTTTTCTATTAAAAAAGTACCATCGGCATTACTAATAACACCTGTTACCAATTCTTTGGTCTCATTGTTATAAAGCGCTGCGGTAGCATATTCTAAGGCTTCATTAGTGTCTCCGTCAATTATTTTGCCAGTAACTTGACTGAATATAGCTTGTGTTGTAATAAAAATAACGAAAAAGGTGATGAGCGGTTTTTTTATTTTAATCATTAAGAATATAATTCGTTGATGTTAGTGTCATAATTTTGAAAAGCAAATGTACTAAATGAACTCATATCAATAGATTTATAGGATTAATAAATAATTTAAAATTTAATTTCATTGGTAAAACAATTAGTTCTCATTGCAATGAGTTATTTTGTAAATTGCGTTTTATTATTAAATGCGCTCTACTCATGGTTACTTTAAAACAACTTGCAAAAGAACTCAATGTTTCTATCTCTACAGTTTCCAAAGCTTTAAATAATAGTGAGGAAATAGGAGAGGATACTGTAAGGCGCGTTAAAGAACTTGCGAAATTATATAATTATAAACCTAATAAAGTAGCTTTGAGCTTAAAAAACAATAAGACAAAGACTATAGGTGTAATTATACCAAATATTCTAAATCGATTTCTTGCAAAAGTACTTTTTGGCATTGAAAAAGAAGCTACAAAGCAGGGTTACAATATAATTACTTGTATTTCTAATGAGTCTTTAGAAAAGGAAAAGGAAGGGTTACAATTATTGGCTAATGGTAGTGTAGATGGTTTTATTTTATCGGTTGCCGAAGAATCTCAAATTAAAAACGAAATAGAACATTTTAAAGATACGATTAACCAAGGCTTGCCTATAGTTATGTTTGATAGGGTTGCTCACGATGTTATGTGTGATAAAATTATAGTAGACGATTTTGATGCCACCTACAATGCTACCCAGAATTTGTTAGCTGAAAAGCGAAAGCAAATTGTGTTTATTAGTAATATAAATGACATAAGTGTTGGTAAATTAAGGGAACGTGGTTATAACAAAGCTATTTTAGAACATGGCAGTATAGCTCCTTTAGTTTTAAAGATTAAGAAAAAAGACGATGCTCAAAAAAAAATAAAATCTTTTTTTAAGAAAAATAAGAATATAGATGGTGTTATAGCGGCAGATAGCTCGTCGGCCATTATTGCTCTCAATACAGCGGTTAATTTAGGATTAAAAGTGCCCAAAGATATTTCTTTAATTGGGTTTGCTAGTAAATCAGATTCTAATCATACCCTTCCTAAATTAACAACCATAAGACAGCATGCAAAAGTGATGGGTACACATGCTGCACAATTATTAATTCAGCGTATTCAAAATACGTCTACCGAAGGTCATTTTAAAACCAAAATTGTAAAGACGAGTTTAGTTAAAAATAAGTCTACACTTTAAACGTATTACCAAATTCTATTTAGGAACAATATCACTTAAACGACAAAAACAATCGTTTTGTCGAATATTTTGTTTTTTGTAAAACAGTTTATCCTACATTTGAGCATGTTAATCGAATATCTGTTAATTGCTCTAAATTCGTTTTGACAAACATATCCATAGTATTCTTATGGATTTTATCCTCTCATTTTTTAAATATCGTAGCCTTAATTGTAGGCATTCGATACAAGTTAATTGTCAATTTCTATAAAAATAGACTTTGTAGTTAAGGTCTATTCTATGGAATAAAAACAAAACAATAAAAACAAAAATAATTTAACCTTAAAAACTTAATTCTTATGAAAACTTTAAAAATCACATTAATCACAGCTTTATTTTTCGCATCTCTAACGTCTTGTACTGAACAAGATTTAAATGAAGACAATGTCTTGGCTGATGACCCAACAACAACAACTGAAGAAGTTGCGCCAATAACAGGTGGAGTAACGCAAGATGATTAAGTTTTAATTTAAAGGAATTCTCCGAGACCTGCTTTGTAGGTAAAGAAGAAATTTTAAAGCTCGTAGGATTCATCAAACTAAAAATAAACTTTTCTTTGTTGAATATCTCTAGAGCTTGCCTTGATGATTGTTTATTTACAGATTCTTAAATATAAATCCTATACACCTGTATAGGATTTTTTGCGTAAAAAAATCGTTAATTAACTTATTATAGATAAATTTGAAAATAAAGCTAATTGAGATAAATTTATATTGAAAAATAAAATACTATATATAATTCTATTTTTGTGTTCTATTGGTTTAAAAGGTCAAACAAAACAAAATTTACGTAAAATTGATTCCATACGCCAATGTTTATCGAATGATAAAGCAATTGACACTATATCTATAGGAAAAAGACACTATCAAATAGGTGAATTATTTAGGAGGTCTTTATTGAGTGATAGTGCATATTTTCATTATCAAAAAGCTGAAAAAATTTTTAAAACCCATGGTCATAAATATGATACGGCTTTGACATTATTTGGAATAGCTGTTTGTCAAACTTATGATAAAGATTATACAGGTAGTGAAGTTACATCAATTGAAGCACTTACATTATTGAGTAAATTAAAACAAAATAATGATGTAAGAAAGTATAAATCCTATGTGTATAATAACTTAGGTATTGTTTTTAATGAATTAGGTCAATTTGAAGAGTCAATAAATTACTATGAGAAAGCACTAGATTTTAAAAAAAACCTTGTAGGCAATTTTGAGAGAAGTATAGGTAATACTTTAAATAATATTGCCTACACTTATAAAAGTTCAGGACAGTATAAATTAGCAATAGAGAAATATGAGCAAATTTTAAAGAATAAGAATCTATCTAAAGAACGTCCAGATTCATATGCACTAGCGCTAAATAATTATGCACATACGCTATATTTATCAAAAAGATACAATAAATTGCCTCAATTATATTTTAAAGCGCTGAAAGTAACTGATAGTGTTAATCCTAATGGTTATAATTCAATAATTATAAATCAGCATTTAGCTGAGTATTATAATGGAATAAATAATAAAGATTCAGCAAAGTATTATGGTTATAAGGCTAAACAAATATCAACTCAATATCATAACGACGATTTATTGAAATCTTTATTGTTGCTCTCTGAAATAGAAGAAGGAGAAAAGGCTGCCATACATTTAAAACAATATGTAAAACTTAATGATAGTTTACAAAAGGCGGAGCGTACGGTAAGAAACAAGTTTGCGAGAATTAGGTTTGAAACTCAAGAAATAAAACAAGAAAATATTCAAATTACCAAAGAGCGCACATGGCTTTTAATTATGTCTTTGGTTATAATTATAGCCTCATTTTTATTGTATTTATTTATTTCTCAACGAGTTAAAAATAAAGAACTTGAGTTTAAACAAAGTCAACAAGAAGCCAATGAGGAAATTTATAACCTCATGTTATCACAAAACGAAAATATTGAAGAGGCTAGGACTCAAGAAAAAAAACGTATTTCAGAGGAGTTACATGATGGCGTTTTAGGGCGTTTATTTGGCACACGTTTAAGTCTAGATAGTTTAAATATGGCAACAAGCGAAGATGCTATAAATACCAGAGGACAGTATATTATAGGCTTAAAGGATATTGAAGATGACATTAGAGAAGTATCGCATAAATTAAATACCGATTTTGTGTCTGGTTCGGGGTTTATAGATATTATTAAAACATTAGTAGATACACAAACTCTTGCTTATAATTTAAAGTATAAGTTAGAACATGATGATAATATTAGCTGGGATTTAGTATCTAACAAGAAAAAAATTAATATCTATAGAATTATTCAAGAATCTATGCATAATATTTATAAGCATGCCAATGCAAATCAATTATTTATTAGCTTAGAATTAAAAAAAGACGTAATTTTAGTAGTTTTGAGAGACGATGGTTCTGGATTTGAAACCAATAAAGCTAAATCTGGTATAGGTTTAAAAAACATGAATTCTAGAATTAAGGAAATTAAAGGGGAAATAAAAATAACATCTAAAAAAGGTTTTGGAACCACCGTTGCTATACAGATTCCTATAACCAATGATGAAAAATTATGATTGATAAAATTAAAATATTAATGATAGATGATCATCCAATGATTATTGAAGGCTATCAAAATACATTACTGTTTACAAAAAAGGAAAACCAAGAATTAGAAATAGACATTGCAAATAATTGTGACGATGCTATTACCCTTATTAATGAATCTATAAAAAAGCAAATACTCTATAATGTATTATTTGTAGACATTAGTTTGCCTCCATCTACAGATGGATTAATGAATTCTGGAGAAGACTTAGCCGTTTATATTCGTAAAAATTTACCTGAAGCAAAAGTTGTAATTCTTACCATGTTTAATGAATCTTTTAGAATACATAACATTTTAAAAACCATAGATCCCGAAGGGTTTCTTATAAAAAGTGATTTAACATCTAGCGAATTAGCAAGTGCTTTTCAAAAAGTATTAAGCAATCCACCCTTTTATAGTGGTACAGTAAATAATCATATTAGAAAATCAATTACTAGCGATATTGTTATAGATGATAAGAATAGAAAAATACTTCATTTATTATCGCAAGGGATAAAAACAAAAAATTTAGCAACGCATCTTGATATATCTTTAAGTGCAGTTGAAAAAAGAAAAAAACAACTTAGAATTATTTTTGAAGTAGATGATGGGCAAGATGAAACGTTATTAAATAAAGCCAGAAAAAAAGGTTTTATATAGCCTAAGTCTTACTTTTTTTAAGAAAATCAATATTTTTTAAAAAAAAGCGAATTATTTTTCACTTCGATAGACCTTACTATATATAGATTCTACAAGTAACCCGTAATCGTGTTACGGGTTTCCCGCAGTTTGAAAAGAAAGCTTATAGTTATATTTGTGTATCAACACTTCGAAAATTAATTAATCCCTCAATTTTTTGTTGATAATAGCAATTTACACAAACCCTGTGGAGGTGAGAGACCCACAGGGTTTCTTCATTTTTATATTGAATTGTTTTTTCTATAATTACGATTCAAATTCATAGTAAATTATTTTAAAATGATATGTCTATGGTCCCATAAAATTCCAATAAACAACCCTAAATAAATAACGGCAGTCACAAATTTTATAAATGTAGAGGCTAAAAATCCAATAAAAGAGCCAAATGCGGCTTTTGTTGCTGTTTTAGTATCGCTTTTGTTTAATAGTTCACCAATTAAAGCACCAAGAAAAGGACCAATAATAATACCACCAGGAATAGGTGCTATTAGTCCAATTATAAGTCCAATAGTTGTACCTATCATACCATATTTTGTACCGCCAAACCGTTTGGTTCCTATGGCTGGAATAATGTAATCAAGAATCCATATAAAGGTGGCTATGGCAAACGTTATAATCAAAAACGATGTGCTTAAAGTAACATAATCTGTAAAATGCATAGCTAAAAAGCCAAGCCAGCTAGTTATTGGCCCAGGTAAAACAGGCAAAAAACTACCAATGATACCTAAAAGTATCAGTAAAATGGCAATGATTATTAAAATGATATCCATGAATTAGAATCTATTCTAAATGACTTCTATAGTTTAGACACAAAATTATGCCATTTGTTACATTTTATTTTAAATACATGAAATAAAACACGAATTATGTATATGATTTTCAAAACTCTAACTTCAGTTTTTGGTCTTAAAGCGATTTAAAATCTAAAAAAATTGTACTTTTCAACTTTCGGTTTAATTCATGAGATATTTTTTTGTTATTCTATTAGTTTTTATGCTCACATCTTGCGAGTATTTTAAAGTAAAGAAAACATCTTCGGAAACCATTTTAAAAGAAGAATTAGAAACTTTTAATTGGAATGATGTTGATGTATATCCTACGTTTGCTCAGTGTGATTCGGTAGCATTAAAAGAAGAAAAAAAACAATGTTTTGAGTATGCAATAATAGAGCGCATCTCAGATTATTTGCATGAGGAAATGATTGTGGTAACAAAAGATATTAACGATACTATTATGTTACAGTTTCAGGTTTCTAAATCAGGAGATTTAACATTAGTAAATGCTCAAATAGATACCTTAACCAGTCAAGAGATTCCAGAAATAAGTAATTTACTTAATAAAAGTTTAGATGCGTTGCCTAAAATTTTTCCGGCGATTAAAAGAGGGCAACATGTTACTACAGAATTTAATTTGCCCGTTATAATTAATGTAGATTAATTATAGATTTCCTATTTTTTAAATGGTCGCCCTTTCCAAGCATAATTAGAGAAAATAGAAGTTAGTGCAACATATACGCTAAAAAAAGGATAGATAAAAAAACCTAAAAAATAGCTTTTTAAAATACGTTGCTCATTAAAAAAAACAGTCGATTTATAAATTAAGTAAAAGTCAATACTAAATTTAATAATAAGGATGTAGAGCCAAATTTTGAAATTATACAGACCTAAAATACTTAATAAAAGTGTTATAAGAATTAATATGTTTGTAAGTAAAACAATAATACCCATAGTTTTGCCAATATAATTATATGCTGTTGTTTTTGCAGCCCATCTTACACGTTGCGATATTAAACTAGCCCATGAGGGTTGAGACTCTGTTTTTACTACAGCTTTTTTAGATTTTAAATAATGTACTTTTTCAGGATAAGTTTTGGTCGCTTTTTCGAGTAAAAAAATATCGTCTCCACTGGCAATATTGTTATTGCCATCAAACCCTTTTAAATCATTAAATAGTTGTTTTTTGTAGCCAAAATTAGCGCCATTACATAAAAAGGGTTTTTTGATGCCAAAACCTCCTATGGTAGCGCCTTGTAAACTCAATATGTCAAGCAATTGAAAGCGATTTAAAAAAGAGTCCGTAACATTATAGATTACTGGTGCAACAATACAAATAGCATTGGTTTTTTGTATGTATTCGTCAAAACTATCTAGCCAATATTTAGGTAGAATACAATCTGCATCGGTAGAAATAATCCATTTGTATTTAGATTGTTTTATAGCGGTTGTAATCGCATCTTTTTTTGGTGAATTGGTTAACCGTTTGTTATTAATAATCTTGATATCAATTCCCGAAAAATCATTATGGGGAGTTTTTGTGTCTATAATTTTTTTTATTGTTTTAACAGAGTCATCTTCAGAATCATCATTTATCAGAATTATTTCAAAAAGATGTTTAGGGTAATTTAGATTTTTAATAGAACTTAGTAAAATAGGTAAATTTTCAACTTCATTTCTAAAGGGAATCACTACTGAGAATTTAGTTTTTGAAGGCATATCCTCCAGTGTAAAATAGCTTACTTTGTCAAAGCCATAAATGAGCATTGCTATTAAAAACAAGTAGGCTAATATTATGGTAATGCTTATTATAATCATACTATTGCTCAGTTTGTGGTAATTTAAAGGTAAGGACGTAATAGCTTCCTATTAAGCTTGGTATAACAAAATTTAACAGCCACATTATAGTAATAATGCTTAACACCGTTAATTGGTTTACGCTAGCAAACGAAAACAAATAAACAGCCACACTACCTCTTATAATAACATCAAAAATAAAAATAGAGGGTATTACAGAGGCTAATAAGTACATAGAGGTAATTATCATCATGGCATTAAGGTAATTTAAATCTGTACCAAATAGAAGTAACAAAATATAAAATTGAAAAGAAAAAACCAGATAACGTACTAATGAAAAAACTGATGCTGAGATAATATTAGTTTTAGGGTAATTATGAGTAAAACGTTTTAGTTTTTCTAATGTAAAACCTTTAATTGAAATGGTAGACTTTCTTATACTAATAAATATTAAAACTAAAATAACAAGTATTATTATTGTTAGCCCACCAAGTTTGAACTGATTAATATTGAGTTTGTATTTAGTGATAAAAAATAACAATCCAATAATACCTAAAACTACGGTAATACTCATTTGTAAAAGATTTCCAAATAGTTTTATAAGCATAATACGCTTTCTGTAATTTGCAGCATAGTATATAGCTTTAGCACCGTATTCTCCAATTCTGTTTGGTGTAAATAAAGAAGCCGTTAAAGCGCCAAGGTTTTGCTCTAGGGCATTTTTAAAACTTATTTTTTTAATTGGCCTTACGAGTACTTTCCATTTATAAATTTCAAAAAACCAATTTAAAAGCGTCAAAAAACATAAAAAAAGTATGTTTTTTAAGGATAAAACACGTTTTTCTTTTAGAAAATCAATAAAATCAGGAAATTTTAAAGCATCATTATTCGTTATTTTATAATATATAAAATAGCATGAGCCAACAACAAGACTTAATTTAATGAGTACAAAAAAGAATTGTTTAGTTTTGTATAACAAAGGCTGCATTTTATTTATTTGCAAAATAAACTAATATTACGGTATGTATCCAATATTTAAAATTTTATACTTGACCATGTGTTTTGCTTTAATTCCTTTTTTGGGATTTTCGCAAGGGAACACAAATACCATTAAAGCGCAATTAGCATTAGGCGTTAATAGTCCCTCTTCGGGAGGTTTTGTAGATGACTTTGAGGCTAATGGAATTAATTTGCCTACTGTTAACCTAGGACTTCAATACATGTTTAAACCGCTTTTAGGAGCTAAATTAGATTTTGGTTTTAATCGGTTTTCTAATGCCAATGATACTCCCGAATTTAAAATAAATTATTCGCGAATTAATGTTCAGTTGGTTTACGATGCGAGAAAAATTTTTGCATTAGAGAATAGACTAGGTGTTTTTGCTCATTTGGGTCCAGGGTATTCAATAGTTAAACCTTTAGGCGATTTTTCTCAAAATAATACATCCTTTTTAAATGCTATGGGTGGCATTGAGTTTCATTATGGTATTTCAGATAATCTATCATTATATTTAGATACAGCCTATATTTTAGGTTTTGGAAAAGATTTTAGTCCAGTTTCTGATGGATTTGGGTCATTTAACGGTAATTTATTAACCATAACCTTTGGAGTGTCTATTTCGCTAAGTGGTTGCTATTTCTGTGAAGATTGATAAAAGAAAGAATTATTTTAGGTATAGATCCAGGAACTACTATCATGGGCTTTGGGCTTATAAAAGTGGTTGGGAAAAATATGAAGTTTTTACAACTTAATGAATTAGATTTAAAAAAATACAGCGATCATTATTTAAAACTCAAGCTTATTTTTGAGCGTACTATTGAGTTAATAGATACTCATAATCCAGACGAAATAGCCATAGAAGCGCCGTTTTTTGGCAAAAATGTGCAGAGTATGCTTAAATTAGGGAGAGCTCAAGGCGTGGCTATGGCAGCTGGGTTAAGTAGAGAAATACCTATTACAGAATATCTTCCTAAAAAAATTAAAATGGCTATAACAGGAAATGGAAACGCCAGTAAAGAACAAGTTGCTAAAATGCTACAAAGTTTATTAGGTTTAAAAACTATACCTAAAAATTTAGATGCTACTGATGGTTTAGCAGCAGCGGTTTGTCATTTTTATAATTCTGGACGTGTTGAAATTGGTAAAAGCTACTCTGGTTGGGATGCTTTTGTAAAACAGAATCCTAAAAAAATTGGTTAATTTATTTAGAAATCCATTAGTTGTTTAATGCAATATCTAATTCTAATTTCAATACATGTTAATTGATAAATAATAAACTTAAAAGTAACGATGATGGGTATTCTGCTACTTTAGAGCGTTTAGTAGGAGCTTCCATCTACATTCATATCCCATTTTGCAAACAAGCCTGTTATTACTGCGACTTTCATTTTTCGACGTCATTAAAAAACAAAAATGAACTCATTGAGGCATTAATAAAAGAAATAGAACTCAGAAAAGACGAATTACAAGACCAAAATATAACCACTATTTATTTTGGTGGCGGTACACCAAGCTTATTGTCTAATGCGGAATTAGAATTAATAATCACTGCAGTTTATAAGCATTATAAAGTTATTGAAAACCCCGAAATTACGCTTGAAGCTAATCCAGACGATTTATCTAAAGCACGGATTATTCAATTGTCTAAAAGTCCAATAAACCGATTAAGTATAGGCGTTCAGTCGTTTTTTGAAGCCGATTTAAAATTAATGAATCGTGCACATAATGCTAACGAAGCCAAAGCTTGTCTTGAAGAGGCTGTAAAGTATTTCGATAATATTTCTGTCGACTTAATTTATGGTATTCCAGGGGCAACTAATGCACAATGGATAGAAAATATAGAAACTGCATTATCCTATAACATACCTCATATTTCATGCTATGCCTTAACAGTAGAACCTAAAACGGCTTTAGAAACATTTATAAAAAAAGGACTTATTAAAAATGTAGATGATGATTTAGCACAAGAACAGTTTCATATATTAATTGAAAAATTAGAAACAGCAGGCTTTGTACATTACGAGCTTTCAAATTTTGGTAAACCTAATTTTTTTAGTAAAAATAATTCTGCGTATTGGCAGGGTAAACATTATATAGGTATGGGGCCTTCGGCACATTCTTTTAATGGTAAAGAACGTGGTTGGAATGTTAGAAACAATTCAAAATATATAAAAAGTATTCAAAATAACGTGTTACCAATTGAGCTAGAAACCTTATCACAAACCGATAGATATAATGAGTATGTTATGACGGGTTTACGAACCATTTGGGGCGTTTCGCTGCTTAAAATAGAAAACGATTTTGGTAAAATGTATAAAACATATCTTTTGCAACAATCTCAAAAACATATTAATCAACAATTATTGTATATTGAGGGAGACAAATTATTGGTTACTAAAAAAGGTAAATTCCTTAGTGATGGGATAGCCTCAGACTTATTTAAACTTAACTTATCTTGATTGCAACAATACAATATAATTCTAGAAAACTTAATATAGATTTCTCCAAGCCTTTAGATATTTCAATACCACTTAAAGCTTCAAAAAATAATATTAATGCATGGTATTTAGATGCCCCAACAATAGAGCCCGTTAAAGATGGCGAATGGGTAGCGAGCGTTAAAGATGGTGCTTGCGTAAACTTTAATAATATAAATTTTAATCCGCATGGCCATGGCACGCATACCGAATGTGTAGGACATATTACAGAAAAAGTACATTCTTTAAACCAAAATTTAAAGACCTTCTTCTTTTTAGCTGAGGTTATTACAGTAGCGCCAGAAAGGCATGAAAAAGATTTAGTAATTTCTAAAAAACAATTGCAATTTGCTATAGGAAATAAAAAACGCGATGCTATTATAATACGTACCATACCTAATACATTAGAGAAATTATCTAAGCAATATTCGCATACCAATCCAACTTATTTATTAGAGGATGCTGCAATATATTTGAAAGAAAAGGGTGTAAAACATTTATTAATAGACTTGCCAAGTGTAGATAAAGAAAAAGACGATTGTAAATTATTAGCTCACAATGCTTTTTGGAATACCAATGGAAAATTAAGAATGGATGCCACAATAACAGAGTTTATTTATGTGCCAAATGCGGTAGAAGATGGTGAGTATTTTTTAAATATTCAGATAGCGCCTTTTGAGAATGACGCATCACCAAGCAAACCAATTTTATATAAAATAATGGATTAAATGGAAGCATTTTTAGGAATTATAATCGGGGTGTTAACTACAACGGGTGTTGTAACATATTTTAAATCCTTGAAGAAAAAAGAATTGATAAACGCTCAGTCCACTATTTTGTTGGATAAGATTAAAAAGGTTTGCAAATTTATAACTGTTGAAGGCGACTTTGCAGAGATTTATCATTATGAAGATGTTAAAGAGCGATTTTTAAAACTTATTTCAAGTAAAAAAAAGGCTTTGGTTATTATTAATGCTAAAGCCCATGTAGGTTACGATTTGTCTAAAATTTCATTAAAAGCAGATAACGAAAGCAAGAAAATTTTACTCGAACATTTTCCGCAGCCCGAAGTCTTGTCTATTGAAACAAATTTGAATTATTATGATAAGTCCGATGGATTGTTTAATAAGTTCGAGGCAACCGATTTAACAGGACTTCACAACGAGGCAAAATTGCATATTCAAGAAAAAATCCCAGAAAGTGGACTCTTACAAATGGCTAAAAAAGAAGCTTTAGAAACCATTTTATTAATGGAGACCATTGCAGAAACTATTGGTTGGAAATTAGATTATTCTGCACTTGTTATAGAAAACGAAAATCAAAAGGTTCTTAAAAAATGATAGAAATTTCTACGGATAAGACTAGGTTAGATTTAGATCTAATCCATGGACTTTTAACCAATACATATTGGGCAAAAGGGAGAACTAAAGAAGCGGTAAAAAAAACGATAACGCATAGCTTATGTTTTGGAGTTTATCTAGATGGGGAGCAAATAGGTTTTGCTAGAATAGCTACAGATTATACTGTTTTTGCATATCTTATGGATGTGTTTATAGTGCCAGAACATCAAGGAAAAGGCTACTCTAAACAACTTATAGAAACCATTAATGCTTCTCCCGAATTAAAATCTTGTAAAGTTTGGATGTTAAAAACATTAGATGCTCATGGGCTTTATAAACAGTTTGGTTATACAGAATTAAAACATCCCGAAAAAGTAATGGAACGTATTTTAAAATGAAACGTTTTATTACGGTAAAGTGTGAAATATAGAAATAATAAATACGGTTGCAGTTATGGACATAGAACAAATAAGAACGTACTGTTTAGATAAAAAAGGAACTACTGAAGATTTTCCGTTTGATGAAGATACTTTAGTATTTAAGGTCTTAGGGAAAATGTTTGTATTGGCGTCTTTAAAATGGTGGGAACGAGGTGAAGCTGCTATAAATTTAAAAGCAGATCCAGATTATTCTGAAGGTCTTAGATTAGAATACCATAGTATTCGCCCGGGCTATCATATGAGTAAAAAACATTGGAATACACTTTATTTACACGAAGGCGAATTAAAACCAGATTTGATTAAAAAACTTATTGATCATTCTTATGATATGGTTATAAAAGGCATGTCTAAAAAAATGCGAGATACGCTTATATAACCGTATGTTTGCACAACCAACAACCAACAACCAATAATGAGCGTATTACAAACATTACAAGATAGGAGCAATAATACATGCGAGTTATGTACAGGGACTAAAGACTTAAAACAATACACTATCCCGCCATCATTAAATGAAAATGTAGCTAATGATATATTGGTTTGTCATGTATGTTTAGATCAAATTGAAGAAAACGTAGATATGAATCCTAACCACTGGCGTTGTTTAAACGATAGTATGTGGAGTGAGCATATTGCTGTGCAAATCATGGCATGGCGTATGTTGCAGAGGATTCGTAATGAGGGTTGGCCAAAAGATTTATTAGACATGATGTATTTAGATGACGATGCTTTAGCTATTGCACGTGCTACAGGAGAGCATGAAGATGATTCTAATAAAATTATTCATAGAGATGTTAATGGTGTTGTTTTAGAATCTGGAGATGCCGTAGTGCTCATTAAAGATTTAAAAGTAAAAGGCTCTAGCTTGGTTGCCAAACAAGGCACCGCTGTTAGAAACATACGTCTAGATCATGAAAACGATAAATATATAGAAGGCAAAGTAGGAGCACAACACATCGTGATTATTACAGATTACGTTAAAAAGTTATAGTTGTAGTAAATTCACTATGTAACTATTAAAATATTGCATTACGCAGACATGTCTGCAATAATTTTCCAGAGCCCATTTATTTTTTTGAATATAATCATGAAGATGCCATTAGCATTACCCGTTTTACGTATTAAGTAAAATTCTCCCATAACAAAATAAGCATCTTCGCTAATTTTAGAGATATCGTTTATTTTAAAATCAAGTTTTCCTGTATGATCTTTAGTTGGGTATGCTTTTTTGTAACGTTCTAGAGTGTTTTTCCAACCGTAAGTAATACCATTGCTACCATAAAATTTTAGCGAGTCGCTTTTCCAATAGCCCAGCATGTAGTCTTCAATATTATTGTTAGACCAAGCCGTTTTTTGTTTTTCTAATACTTTATGTATGGCTTTGATATCTGCTTCTGTTTCAGTTTGAGAATAACTGTTAAAAAAGAATACTAGGAAAATTAGTAGAAAAAATCTTTTCATGTATAGTCGTTTTAGTTTTGTAGCGATATGTAAACCATCGTAAAAGTAATAAAATAGGATTTGTAAAAACGGTTACTCGTCGATAAAATTGACAGGATTTGTGCTTTCGTCTAAAGTTAAATCTGTTGGTCGATTAAATAGTAGATTAAATATTTTGTTTTATACTTTTAACTCATAATCAATGTGTTATTCTCCCCAGAATTTACTTTTTAACAATTTAAAATTACTTAATTATGGATTTAAAAATTACAAGTTACAACAACTTCTTTAAGATTAAAGGTAATCTTAACAGAAAGAACTTAAGTCTATTTCAAGACGAATTCAAAAATATTTTTGAAAGAGTAAATAATTTAACCATTAGTGTTGAAGATGTTCAGAGTATGGATAAATATGGTGTTCTTGCTATAGGTAAACTTCATCAAGAAGCTCTAGACAAAAACAAAACCTTATCTATAATCGGTTTTGGTTGCAAAGATTTATACGATCATTTTAAAACACAAGCTGCTGCTTAAATTATTAGTGAAACTCAATTTTGAGAAGTCTGTAAGAGGTGCTCAAAATTGTAAGTTAAACGAATCCTGCTTTTTAGCGTGATTTTGTATTAATATCACTTGTCGTTTTTTGAGTACGTAGTAAATTTTATTTATAATATATTTTTTTGATGCTTGTAAAAGGCATCAGCTTGTAATTGCATGAGTTCTCTTGCCTTTGTGCGCTTGTAGGTATATAACTCATCTTCGTTTTCTAAATCGTGATAAATTTTATCATTAATAGTATGATCGGCGTTTAGCATGGCTTCCCTTTGATTTTTGTTTTGTAGTACATTTATTTTTACAGCCGTTTCTTGGTCTTCTAATTTGTAATCATAGATGCCTTTTGGTGCTAATAATTTAGCCAAAATAGGAGAGGTTTCTATAGCCAGAAATAATAAGAATATAAAAAACGAAGGTAGCCAAGGTAGTTTGCCTAAGGCATTAACACGTGCCATTAAACCATCAAAATTATTAATAATGGGTTGAGTGTTAGCAACTTGGTTTTTATAATTATCTTTTAATTGGTTAATTTGTATTTCAATGGCTAAAATTTTAGCAGTATTGTCAATTTTTAATTGTTTCAAGTCGGCTAATAAGGTATCATGTTTTTCTCGTTTTTCTTTGTAAACAGGACCTTTGCCTAATTTGTTAGTTCCAGCGGTACCTTCTGCCTCAGCGATATATACATCATACAGATTATTTACTTGGGTTTCTTTGTTGGTGATGTCCAGTTTTAAGTTTTTAATTTGGTCTTCTAGCGTTGTAATATCTGGTGTAAATTGTTGTGCAATTTGATTCTTGTTTGTTAACGTCATTTCATTTTTTTCTTCCAACAAGACTTGATTAATTTCTTTTTCGAAAATTTTAAGTTCTAAAGGTTTAGAAATAACAATAGCTATGATAATGGCTAAAATAATTCTGGGCGATGCTTGAATAAGCTCGTTTAGCGTGTTTCCTGTTTTTTTGATGGTGGAAACGATGTAGCGGTCTAAATTAAAAATGAGTAAACCCCAAATTAAACCAAAGAAAATCGCCGTGTAAAGATTGTCAAAAACCGTATATAAAGCATAACTACCAGCAATAAAAGCCATAACTGCCGTAAAAAATACGGTGGCACCTATACCTGCGTATTTGTTTTGCTCGCCTTTGGAGCATTGCTCTAAAATATCGGTATCTGCTCCAGAGCAGATTATAAAAAATTGCTTTAACATAACGTGATTGATTTTGATTGATGAACTATTAGAACGTCAAGACAATCAATTTGTTACAAAATTTTAAGCAAAATATTGTTTATAACGTGAGTTCGATATAAAACTCAATAAACAATGGCATTTATATCTCTGACAAACCGTGATTTGTCATGTCGACAGAGCGAAGCCATGAGCGACGAGATATCTCAGAAAGATGTGATTCCTCCTCGTTCCTCGTTCGGAATGGCACATTTCTCCTATTTTTATTTTTAAATAACTGATTGTCAGATAACAATATGTCGAACTCACGTTTATACCTTTTTTCTAGAACGGATACTTTCTATAACGACCGTAGCAATAATTAAAGAACCACCTATAAAGGTATTTAATGTTGGAATTTCATTTAAGAATATATAGGCAATTATAATCCCGAATATGGGCTGTACGCTACCAATAATACTAGCGGTACTTACCGAGAAGTATTTTAAACTACCAATAAAAAGAGAATGCCCAATAGCTGTTGTACCTAGCGCTAGTAAAATAACATAAGGAAATTGAGTTGTGATGTTACTCGTATCTTGAATAAACATGACGGGTATTAATAGAACGCTTAAAAAAAAGGTTTGATACATCATGAGCATGGTGCCATTGTATTTTGATGTTTGTTTTTTGAGTATTAAATTTCTAAGTGCATAAAAAACAGCTGAAAATACGCCACATAAAATACCTTTAACATACGAACTCTCAAAATTAAAATCTGGAGCCAGTATATATATGCCCAATAAGACCATAATACCTAAAACAATGTGTATAGGATTGAGTTTTGATTTTGTGAACAAAGGCTCTAATATAGCTGTAATAACAGGAAATGTAAACAGCGATAACATGCCTAAAGCAACGTTAGAAAGTTTTAGAGCATAGAAGTAGGTGATCCAATGGATGCCTAAAAAAAGGGCGCTTACAAATACATTTTTTAAATCTTGTTTTGATTGTATTTTAATATTAAATTTTTTGTATTTACAAAATATAAATAGAAAGATAGCACCCAAAGCTGATCGCCACCAAATAATAACCGGTGTTGGCATATCAATAAATCGTCCTAAAGCACCCGATGTACTAATTAAAAGAGCGGCTAATGTTAATAGGAATAAATGGTTGGTGTGTTTATTCGGCATATTAATGCTAGTTGTGTTAGCGATTGAAGTGGAAAGCCCACAGTGAGGTACGAACGAGGATTTGTAATGTAAAGCGCGACCCCGCCATTAAAGCGGGGTAACACCCAAATTATTTTGAAAGTTCTGTAAAATATTTATAAAATAGAGGAATGGTTTCTATGCCTTTTAGGTAATTCCAAACTCCAAAATGTTCGTTTGGAGAGTGTATGGCATCACTATCTAGACCAAAACCCATTAAAATAGTTTTGCTTTTTAATTCTTGCTCAAAAAGAGCGACTATAGGAATACTACCACCACTGCGTTGCGGAATTGGTGTTTTACCAAAGGTGTCTTGATAGGCTTTACTTGCGGCTTTATACCCTATACTGTTTATGGGCGTAACATAACCTTGGCCTCCATGATGTGGTGTAACCTTTATTTTGATGCCTTTTGGAGCGATATTTTCAAAATGTGTTTTAAAAAGTTGCGTGATGTTTTTCCAGTCTTGATTTGGTACTAAACGCATAGAAATTTTAGCATAAGCTTTGCTGGCAATAACCGTTTTTGCGCCTTCACCAGTATAGCCACCCCAAATACCATTAACATCTAGAGTTGGTCTTATGGCGTTTCTTTCGTTAGTTGTATAGCCAGTTTCTCCGTATACAGCATCAATATCTAAAGCTTTTTTATAATTGTCTAAATTAAATGGTGCTTTTGCCATTTCTGCACGTTCTTCTTTGGAAAGTTCTTCAACGTTATCGTAAAATCCAGGAATGGTTATATGGTTGTTTTCATCGTGTAGTGATGCAATCATTTTTGTTAGAATATTGATTGGGTTGGCCACTGCACCGCCATAAAGCCCAGAATGTAAATCTCGGTTTGGTCCTGTAATTTCTACTTCAACATAGCTTAGCCCTCTAAGTCCTGTGGTTATTGATGGTACATCGTTAGCAATCATGCCTGTGTCTGAAATTAGAATAACATCGTTTTGTAATTTCTCTTGGTTATTTTTTACAAAGGTGGCTAGGTTAGCACTCCCTACTTCTTCTTCACCTTCTATCATGAATTTTACATTACATGGCAGTTGGTTTGTAGAAGTCATAAACTCCATGGCTTTAACATGCATGTACATTTGTCCTTTGTCATCGCAAGCGCCACGTGCAAAAATGGCACCTTCGGGGTGTTTTTCTGTTGTTTTAATTACAGGCTCGTATGGTGGCGAGTCCCAAAGTTCTATAGGGTCTGCTGGTTGTACATCGTAATGCCCGTAAACCAGAACTGTGGGGAGGTTTTTGTTAATTATTTTTTCGGCATAAACAATAGGGTAACCCTCTGTTTTGCATATTTCTACCGTAGAACAACCCGCAGTTTCTAAACTTGTTTTAATGATTTCGGCCGTTTTTAAAACATCGTTTTTATAAGCCGGATCTGCGCTTACAGACGGGATTTTAAGGAGTTCGATAAGTTCGTTTAAAAATCGATTTTTATGTTCTGAAATGTAATTTTGAATATTTTTCATGAAGTAATTTGCGCTTTTACTTCAAAAGTATAAAAAAGAATGTTTTTTGAGACTATAAAGTTTGCAATTTAAAAATGTTGTTTATATTTGCATCCCGATTGTTATCGGTACTAAGCGGGCGTGGTGGAATTGGTAGACACGCTAGACTTAGGATCTAGTGCCTCACGGTGTGGGAGTTCGAGTCTCCCCGCCCGCACGAAATTAAAACCTCAACTCTTTTTAAGACGTTGAGGTTTTTTTGTTTCTAGTCAGTAATTAATGATTAAGACTTACTTTTTGGTCCTAATACTTCCGTAAAATATACTCTATAATTAAAAGAGGGATAAACTATAAACCAGTGTAGGTTTTAATTTAAATAGTTTTCAAAGTGTCAGTTCCATTCTTTTAAGTAAAAAAAGAATGGTATCGAGAAGCTATTACCTCAATTCTAACAGCGAAGTAATCTTAAAAAAAAGCCCTAAGCTTATAAAAAAACTTAGGGCTTTTTTTAACATAAAGCTACCGTACTGCGAACTTTTTAATTACTCTGCCTTTGTCAAAAGTAAATGCTGCAATGTAAATTCCACTGGTTAAAAATGAAGTAGAAATTGCATTTTCTATGCCCGTTTTTACTTTTGCTCCTGAAAGATTATATATAGTATATTTTTGAAACTTAACATTTTTTAAAGAAACTATTTTTATAGTACTTAATATAACTTCTATGTTATTTGTTATTTCAAAATTAGGAACGTTTAATACTGCCTCATTAGCAAAGCCTGTCCAACCAGCATCTGTATAATCTTGTTCTCTAGCGTTTGAAATTATTAACTCAATAATAGAGTTATCACTGATAAAATTAATAGAGTTATTACTGAAAAAATTATTATAAGTAAGAATAGCTCCTGTAATATTTGAGGTTACTCTAGTAATTGGGTTACTACCAAAAGCTCTAATCCCTATGGTTGTTACATTATTTGGAATAGTAACTTCAATTAAGGAATTCCCTTTAAAAGCACCAAGTCCTATATTCGTTAGACTACTTAGCGTTTCAAAAGTAAGGTTACTTAATTGATTAAATCGAAAAGCTTCACTTCCTATATTGGTTACATTATTCCCTATAGTAACACGGGTTAATGATTTATTAGATAAAGCTAAAGGTTCTATGCTAGTTACATTAAGGCAACACCACTATTTGCTAACGTTGATGGAATGATAACCGCTGTACCACTAGCAGTATCGTAACCAATAACAATTGCTGTAGATTTTGAGGTTGATCTATATGTTACATTATTAAATATAAATGTTTGCTCTAAAATAATAAAATCACCCCAACCTGCATCTCTATATACTTGTGTAGTACCCCTTGGTACAAATAAGACAATTTTCTCTGGTGAGGAAACAAAAAGACTATACACAGGAATAGCTCCTGTAATGTTTGAAGTTATTGTCGTAATATCTTCACTTAAATAAAAAGCTTGTCCTCCAACACTAACAGTATTAGTAAGGATATTAATATTTATTAATGGATTAAGTACAAAAGCTTCCTCTCCTATACTAACTATACTATTTGGGATAGCAATACTTTGCAATCCATTAAATCGAAAAACTCTATTACCTATAATAGTTAAACTACTGGGACTTTCAAAATAACTTCATTTACTCCGGATGAAGATCCATTTGTGAAAAGACTTCCGCTAAAAGCACTATCTCCTATATGCGTTACCCCAGTTTCTATCCTAAGTATTTTTAATGAGGACTCAGAATTAAAGGCACCAGAAAAGGCATCCGTTCCAATACTAATTACACTATTTGGAATGGTAATACTTCCTAATCGATTAAGTCGAAAAGCATTTTTCTCTATACTAGTTACCGTATTTGGAATCTTAACACTTGTTAATTGGTTTCCGTCAAAAGCTACAAATGCTATACTAGTTACTCTATAAGTAATACCGCTATTTATTACAATTGATGGAATGTTAATAACAGTTGCATCTCCTACTCTCCCTCTAACTTTTACACCATTTGATGTTACTTCGTAACGTAAACCATCTTTGCTAAACGTAGTTTGTGCTTGTAGTGTAATATTAGTAATAACCAATACTAAGAATAATAATTTTTTCATGTTTTTATATTAAGTAAGGTTATTGAAACACAAAACTAATGTTAAAATTATTTTTTGGGGTGTTGTTTAATGTATTGTCATATTTGCTCATAGGAGTTTAGTTCAGGTGTATATGGAGAGATTCTGAGCAGGTATCTACTCTCGGGAATTTTTATGTTTTCGGTAGCATGAAAGACCGTATTATCAATCACTGCTATTTTATGTTTTGAGGATTCTATTTTAAAAATATATTTAAATAGGCTTCAAATATTCTATCATTAACTCTATTTATTCCCCATATAAAGCTATCATCAGTAATAAAAGATAATTCCCTTACAAGTATAACTTTGCAACTTGGGTATAATCTTGATCATTATACCTAAATAATAATCTAATGTTTAATGGAGCATTTTCTTTTGTTAATCGATAAAGAAAGTTAATTGTTGCCATGAATAAATATTTACCGTACAAAAACAGTCATTTATGTATTGTACGATTTAATTCAATTTATTACAATCTAAGTATCAAACGGAACTAGCAAAACAGAATACCAAACCATCGATGACAGATGGATACGATTGGTATTAAAATGCTTTGGCAGAACTTATCAATGGTATATTAAAAGGAGAATTTCTTATCTCTAAATGCAATACGGGAAAAAGAACCAAAACAGCTTATAGATGAATCAATAAAAACATATAACAACAAAAGACCGCATTTGAGTCTTAATTACAAAACACCTAACTTTATACACAACAAAAAATCCAGCGAAGCTAGCTTCACTGGATTAATTTAATATTTATTAATTGTCAACCTATTTTAGGACGACTCAATCCGTTTGAAAAATATAATATTAATTCATATTATAAATGAAAATAACAGCAGTAAAACCATATCCAATCAATGTAGGCTCAGGAAGTCAGTTGGTTGTTAAAATAGAAACAGATTCTGGAGTTTATGGATGGGGAGCTTCTGGTTTATCAGGAAGAGAATATGCGGTAGTAGGAGCCTTAAAACATTATGCACCACTAATTATTGGTAGAGACCCTATGCAAATTGGAGCCATTTGGCAAGATTTATATAGAGGGCAGTATTTTGAAGGTGGTCGTGTATTGACCGCAGCCATATCTGCTATAGATATAGCGCTGCACGACTTAAAAGGGAAAGTTTTAGGCGTTCCGGTGTATGAATTACTCGGTGGAAAGCAGCGCGATTTTGTAGAGTGCTTTGCCTCAGTACGTTTTTCTACGTTAGATGTTTTATTAAATCAATCTGAAAAATTAGTGAGCGAAGGGTGGAATATGCTAAGATTAGCGCCGGCTGAGTTTGAGGCTCAAAAAGACATATCAAGATTTGAACCTCGAGAATCTATTGCGCTTTTAGCAAATTGGATGATTAAACTTCGTGAGGTAGTCGGTAAAAACATAACTATAGGCTTAGATTATCACACAAGATTAACAGCAGCCGAAACATATTCTTTTATGAATCGTATGCCAGTTGGCACTTTAGATTTTATAGAAGAACCGATTCGAGATGAAAACCCTGAAGCTTATGAAAGTTTAAGAAAAATGATTGATATTCCATTTGCTATTGGCGAGGAGTTCTCGAGCAAATGGCAATTTTTACCATTTATAGAACGAAATATTGCGCAATATGCAAGAATAGATGTATGTAATGTAGGCGGTATTACCGAGGCGATGAAAGTCGCGTCAATGGCAGAAGCTCATTATATAGATTTAATGCCTCATAACCCATTAGGTCCTGTTTGTACAGCAGCAACTATTCATGTGGCCGCAGCTTCTCCTAATTTTAGTTGGTTAGAAGAGGTGAATACAGGAGCACATGTCTCAACAAACGACCCACAATTTTATCCAGTACAGCCTAAATTAGTCGGCCCTAGATACCCAGTTTTAGATACACCAGGTCTTGGCGTTGATGTGGATGAAGAATTTATAAAAGAACGAGAATTTATTCCAGTTGAAATTCCTAGACTAAGACGAAATGACGGCTCTTTAACGAATTGGTAATTGTTCATTTAAACCATAATACAATTTATTATTTATGAAATTTTATACTTTATTAGTTTTAGCAGTTTTATGTTTAGGATGCGGTTCTAAGAATAATACTATAAAGAAACAACCTAACATTATTTTAATAATGGCAGACGATTTGGGTTTTGAATGTTTGGAGACCTACGGAAGTACCTCCTATAAAACCCCTAATCTAAATAAACTTGCAGCAACAGGAATGCAGTTTAATAATGCCTATGCACAACCTTTATGTACACCTTCAAGGGTTGAAATCATGACAGGTAAATATAATTTTAGAAACTGGAAAGCCTTTGGGATTTTAGACCCTAATGAAAAAACATTTGGGCATTTAATGAAAGATGCTGGCTATAATACATGTATTGTTGGTAAGTGGCAATTACAAAGTTACGATACCATTGGGCATCCAGGTGCGCAGTACAGAAGAGGTTCAGGTATGAAGGTTCATGACGCTGGTTTTGACGAATACAGTTTATGGCATACTGGGCATCAGGAAGATAAAGGCTCCAGGTATGCGAATCCTAATATTTTGCAAAACGGAACTTTTTTAGAAGGTGTAAAAGACAAATACGGTCCAGATATTTTTTCAGATTATTTAAATGAATTTGTGAACAAGCAAGATGATAAACCCTTTTTCATTTATTATCCAATGACGTTAACGCACGACCCTTTTTCTCCAACACCAGATAGCGATTCATGGTCAGATTACGAACAAAGGTTTGAAGACCACCCAAAGCATTTTGGCGATATGGTGGAATACATGGATAAAATCGTTGGTAAGATTATCAAGAATCTAGATGAAAAGGGGATAAGAGAGGAAACACTCATTCTTTTTTATTCAGATAATGGTACGCATCAATTGGTAACATCATCATTAAATGATAAACCGTATAAAGGCGGTAAAGGCTTAACTTCAGAATCGGGAATTAAAGTCCCATTTATTGCAAATTGGTCTGGAAAAATTAAGCAAGGAACAAAAACTGACGCGTATGTTAGTGCCGTTGATTTTTTACCAACAGTTCTAGATATTGCTGGTGTCAAGGTAACTGAGGCAACTCAAACAGACGGACAGAGTTTTTTACCTGTACTTAAAGGAGAACCTAGCAATAGAAGAGATTGGGTGTATATAGGTTATAACCCAAAACCTGGAATTGGTAAAGAACGGTTTGATTTGCAAGAGTTTGTTCTAAATTCAGAATATAAACTCTACAGCGACGGACGTTTTTACAACACCAAAGATGATGTTTTAGAAGAGACTCCATTACATTTAAAAGACGTTTCGGATAGCGAGAAATCTACAATCAATACATTCAAACATGTATTAGATTCACTTAATAAATATCCAAACTATGGTTATATAGACCGTCTTGATCCAGCAATTGATGAAATTATTTCTAAAAATGCTAAAATTCAATTGGTAGCAAGGGGTTTTAATTGGTCTGAAGGCCCTTTATGGTTGCCAAAAGAAGAAAAGCTTATTTTCTCTGATGTTCCTGAGAATACCATATATGAATGGAGTGAAAAAGATGATTTACAGGTTTATATGTCGCCTTCTGGATATACAGGTTCAGATAAAAACATTAAAAAAGGCAAAGGCTCAAATGGGCTAACACTTGATGCTGATGGAAATTTAGTGTTATGTCAAGTAGGAGATAGGCGTATTAGTAAACTAAAAAGCTTATCCAATCCTAATCAGCCAGAGTTTGAACCCTTGGTTACCCATTATAAAGGCAAAAAATTGAATGCGCCTAATGATTTGGTGTACGATAAAAAAGGGAATTTATATTTTACAGACCCTTCTTTTGGACTAAGAAAAAATAAAAGTGAACTAGGCTTTAATGGCGTTTACTTCTTCAGTGAAAATAAGAAACTTACACTACTAGATAAAACGATTGATAAACCGAATGGTATCGCTATATCTAACGATGGTAAGATACTTTATGTGGCAGATTCTAATTCCGAGAGGCCATCTATTTGGGCTTTTGATATTATTTCTGACGGTGTTGTAAAAAATAAACGTCGCTTTTTTGATGCTACAAAGGCTTTACATGGAAGCATTGATAAGCAAAAAGCAGATGGGATGAAGTTGGATAGTCAAGGAAATATTTTTCTAGCAGGCCCAGGAGGTGTTCTTATTATAAACCCGTCAGGGAAGCATTTAGGGACTATAACATTAGATAAACGTACTGGGAATTGTGCGTTTTCAGATGATGAGAAATACCTTTTTATTACTTGTGATAATTATTTAATGCGTGTTGAACTAAAGCCAGAGTTGTAAAATTTTAAAGAATAGCATTGTTTTTTACATTATTAAACGATGTGTACTTTTAATCTGATTTAGCATACCAATTTTAATTAAAATTGGTATGCTTTTTTTCTATAGTTGAAAAATTTGCTCTAAAAGAATCCACTTTTCGCCATCTTTAGCCCAAGGCAGCTCTTGTTGATAATCCCACATAAGATTTTCCCATTCTTGCACTTTTGGGTTATTGGCATCCATTTCGGCCTTTTTTACAGGGTCAAAAGTATCATCAACTTCCATAATCATAAACATACGGTTTCCAGTAAGGTAAATTTGCATGTCTGTAATTCCAGTATCTTTAATACTTTTTGTGATTTCTGGCCATGCTTTACCTTTAGCATGGTATGCTTTGTACTCTGCAATGAGTTTAGAATCATCTTTTAAATCGCAGGAATAACAATATCTTGTAGTTTTCATTCTAATTAAATTTTAGATTTTTTATAAGTACTATAACCATAATGAGCCACAACAGCTAAACAGATTAATGGTAAAATAAAAGAGAAGTTAACTTCAGGAATGAACCCTAAAATTTGTTCATCTGCAAAGCCAGGACCTCCCCAATCTAAAATACTTCCTTGTAAAACAGGCATTAAAGCGCCACCTACAATGGCCATAACTAATCCAGCCGACCCTATTTTAGCTTCGTCTCCCATGTTTTTCAGGGCAACTCCGTAAATAGTAGGAAACATAATTGACATAAATAAAGACACAGCAACTAGAGAATATAAACCTGTGGTGCCTTGTAATAAAATAGCTCCTGCACAAAATATAACACCACCAATACCAAATAACATTAATATTTTTGATGGGTTTATGGTTTTCATCAAGCCTGTTCCAATCCATCGTCCTGTCAAGAAAATTATCATGGCAGCAACATTAAACCAAGTGGCTGTTAATTGAGCTGATTCGGCTAAACTTTCATTAATATTATCTACATATTGAAAAATATATGTCCAACACATAATTTGAGCGCCTACATAAAAAGCTTGAGCAATTACACCGTGTAAATAATTTTTATTAGCAAATAGTTTTTTGAATGACTCTGAAAGGGAAATTTTATCTCCATCTGCCGTTTTTGGTATTTTTGTAAAAATAATAATGACCATAATTGCCAAAACTACCAATCCTAAAATAATATATGGTAAACTAATTATTCCTAAATCATTTTCTCTAACAGCTCCTTTTGCTGTTTCCGATAATGTATCATAAATTAAAGCACCTGTTGCATCTTTATCATCAGACCTTAAAGCTGAAATAACAAATTGCTGAGCCACAATCATTCCAATTAATGAACCGATAGGATTAAAAGCTTGGGCTAAATTTAATCGTTGGGTAGCCGTTTCTTTATCTCCTAAAGCTAATATGAGTGGATTAGAAGTGGTTTCTAAAAAGGCTAGACCACAAGTAATAACCCAAAGTGATATTAAAAAATAATTAAACTCTTCATATGCGGCTGCAGGGTAAAATAAAAATGCGCCTAAGGCATATAAACAAAGCCCTAAAATAATTCCTGATTTATAGCTATACTTTCTAATGAATAGAGCTGCTGGTAAAGCCATGAAAAAATACCCAAAATAGAACGCAAATTGTACTAAAGATGCTTGTACATTTGACAACTCAGGCATCACTTTTTTAAATGCAGACACCATAGGATTTGTTAAATCATTGGCAATACCCCAAAGCGCAAAGAGTGATGTTATGATGATAAAAGGGAATAATAATTCCTTTTTTATAACTGGTATATTTTTGAGTTTATTCATGAGTTATTAGATTTAGTTTAATGTATTGCAAAGTAAAAAAGACGACACATACCTTATGCTCAATTCGTCTTTTATAGGGTAACATATGTTTTATTCTGTAAGTAACGAACGGTCTAAATGCACATAGCCACCATCAACAGTAATGAATTGACCTGTAGTATGTGATGATTTTTCAGAAATCGTAAATAAACATTGGTCTGCAATTTCTGCAGGCGTTGTCATTCTATTTTCTAAAGGGATTTTCTTAACAATAGATTTAAGTTTTTCTTCGCCATTATCTAAAGTTTTTATCCATGCATCATAAGCTGGTGTCCAACTTTCTGCAATAACAATAGCGTTAGAACGGATACCAAATGGTATTAAATCTACAGCCCATTCTCTAGTTAATCCAAATACGCCACCTTTAGAGGCCGCGTAGCCAGAAGTACCACCTTGGCCTGTTAAAGCCACTTTAGAACCTATGTTTAATATGTTTCCTTTAGCTTTTTTAAGCATGGGCAAACAAAATTTGGTCATGGCAAAAAAGCTGACCATATTTAACTTTAAAGAATACATAAAATCATCCATAGACGCATCAAGCCCTGCACCATCATTAACACCTACATTGTTAATTAAGGCATCAATACGCCCATATTTTTCATTGATAGATTTTACGGATTGCTCAATTTGATTGTAGTCTGATAAATCGGTTTTAAAAAAAGATGCATCAATACCTTTATCTTGTAGTTCTTTGACATAGGCGATACCTCTATCGTTTCTATCGACAATGACTGGAATGGCGCCTTCTTTTGCTAAATGCTGAACAATGGTTTCTCCTATACTACCTTTAATTCCTGCGGCCCCTGTAACTACTACTATTTTTCCTTGTAATCCTAAATCCATGTGTTATAAATTATAAAATTGAACGGCGTTTTTTCCCATGATGGTATGTTGCTCTTTCTCAGAAAGCTTTGAAATATAATTCGTCATAATGCCTTTTACTTTAGAATAATTTCCAGCAACCAAGCATACCGGCCAGTCAGAACCATACATGATTCTATCTACTCCAAAAGCATTGAAAACTAAATCGAGATATGGTTGTAGTTGCGATTCTGTCCACGATTTGTAATCAGCTTCGGTAATCATGCCTGATACTTTGCAATATACGTTTTCATGTTCTGCAACAGCTTTCATTAATGCTGCCCAACCATCATAAAATCCATCTTTTATATAAGGTTTTGCTATGTGGTCTATTACAAATTTTTGATTTGGAAATTTTTTAACAAACTCTAAAGTAGCTCCTAGCTGATGTGGAAATATTAAAATGTCATACGTAAAATTATGTTTTTCTAAAGCTTTGATACCTCTTAAAAAATGAGGCCTTAATAAAAAGTTATGGTCTGCTTCGCCTTGTACAACATGACGAAATCCTTTTATTTTTTTAAATTGATTGTATTTTTCTAAAACACTATCAATATCATTTCCACGTAGGTCTGCCCAACCCACAATACCTTTTATAAAATCGTGTTGAGAAGCTAATTCTAATAAAAAATCGGTTTCTGCTAGTGTTTGGTCTGCTTGAACGGCAACACAACCATCAATACCATTTTCATTATAAACTTGTTTTAAATCTGAAGGTGTGAAATCACGTCGGATGACTGCCATGTCATCATCAATCCAGTTATGCTTAACGGGTTCATAATTCCAGAAATGTTGATGCGAATCTATTATCATTTTTTTATTTTGAAAATTCTTGTAAAGCTGTTTTCATGCCTTTATTAAGGATGTTTTCTAAATTTTGAAGCACCGTATTTTCTAAACCTTCATATGCTGTTAAATCTTTATCCCAAAAGCTAGTATTAGATAATGTAGCTTTTACAATAGCTGAAGCATCATTAGTCGCCCATTGTTTTGCAAAGAAATCTAAAGCGACTTGGTCGTCTTTAATGGTGTAAGATTCACCGTTTCTATCGCCTTTATAAAACATAATTAAAGACGCAAAAGAAAATAATAATCCTTTTGGTAAGGCATTTTTTCTTTTGATATATTCTATAATAGAAGGCAATACACGTGTTTTAAATTTAGACGTTGAATTTAGCGAGATACTCATCAAAGCATGTTCCAAATAAGGATTTCTAAAACGGTCTAAAACATCATTTGAAAACTGATTAAGTTCAGTTTCAGGTAAATCTAAAGTCGGACAAATTTCATTAAAAATAGTGTTCTTTAGATACGTTCCAACAACATCATCTTCTAAAGATTCTCGTACCTTATCAATGCCATATAAATAGCCAACAGGAACAAGTGCAGTATGTGCTCCATTTAGAATACGTACTTTACGGGTTCTGTATGGTTCCATATTATCGGTAAACACAATATTTAACCCGCAAGCTTCCGCTGGAATTTCTTCTTTTACGGTTTCTGGTGCTTCAATAACCCATAAATGGAATTGCTCACCTTCTACAACTAAATTATCTTTATACCCTAATTCTTGGGTAATCGTATCTATTTTTTCTCTTGGGTAACCCGGAACTATTCTATCTACCAACGTGTTACAAAAAATGTTATCTTCATTAATCCATTCAGCAAAATCTTCTCCTAGATCCCAATCTTTGGCGTATTGTAAAATAATGCGCTTTAAATTATCGCCATTTCTATCAATTAATTCGCATGGAATAACTATTAATCCTTTATCGGAAGCACCTCCAAAAGTTTGGAACCTTTTATGTAATAGTGCTGTTAATTTTGCAGGATAACTGTTTGGTGGCGCATCATTTAATCTATCATCTGCATTGTAAGCAATACCAGCTTCTGTAGTATTAGAAATTACAAAACGTAAATCTGGATTTTCTGCAAGCACCAAATATGCCGAGTAATTTTCATAAGGATTAATGCCTCGTTGGATACAATCTATAACCTCATGTTCGCTGATGGCTTTACCGTTTTTAATACCGTTTAAGTATAGCGTGTACAAACCATCTTGGTCGTTCAACATTTTAATTAAACCTTGATTTATAGGCTGAATAGCCACAACTCCTGCATCAAAATCGGCTTGTTTATTCATTTCATGAATCATCCAATTGGCAAAGGCTCTTAAGAAGTTCCCTTCTCCAAATTGAATGACACGTTCGGTATAGTTTTTTGCACTAACCGTATTTCTGTTTAATTCTTGCATTTATTTATCTTTTCAGACTTGTCAGGTTTTTAAAACCTGACAAGTCTTTTTTAAATAATTTTTATAATGATACCCCTCGTTTCCAAGGAATAAAATCGTTGTTTCCGTGTAATACTGCTTTTGATGGTGTTTCTCCACTAGCCACTCTAATGATATGGTCTAAAATCTTTTCGCCCATGGTTTCAATCGTATCTTCTCCACTAATAACCGTTCCTGCATTGATGTCTATAATGTCATTCATGCGTTCGTACAAATTTGTATTGCTAGACATTTTTAAAACGGGAGCCACAGGATTTCCTGTAGGTGTGCCTAAACCTGTTGTAAAGACCACAATGTTACAACCAGAACCTACCAAACCTGTGGTAGACTCTACATCATTTCCTGGGGTGCATAATAAATTTAATCCTGGCTTAGTTATCTGTTCGGTATAATCCAAAACTTTAACCACAGGCGATGTGCCTCCTTTTTTAGCGGCCCCTGCCGATTTCATGGCATCTGTAATCAAGCCATCTTTAATATTGCCTGGCGATGGGTTATTTTCAAAACCAGAACCTACAGCAATGGCTGATGCCGAATAGGCACGCATTAAGTCGTAAAATTTCTTGGAATCTTCGGCAGTTTCACATCTTTTGATGAGTTCTTGTTCTACGCCATTTAACTCTGGGAATTCTGCTAGAACCGGGCTTCCACCCAATCCTACTAATAAATCTGAGGCATAGCCTAAAGCTGGATTTGCAGAAATGCCTGAAAACCCATCAGAACCGCCACATTCTAACCCAAGAACCAGTTTGCTTAAAGGTGCTGGTTTACGTTCTATTTTATTAGCTTCTGTTAAACCTATAAAGGTATGTTTAACAGCTTCTTCTATCAATTTACGTTCGCTTTCGCTACGTTGTTGCTCTAAATAGTGTACTGGCTTTTTATTATTTGGGGCAATATCGTCAATAGCTTTTTGCAACATGTCTATTTGTGCGTTCTGGCACCCTAAACTAAACACCGTTGCACCTGCTACATTGGGATTCGTAATGTATCCTGCTAAAAGTTTGCATAATACTTCAGAATCCTGACGAATACCACCACAACCACCATCATGTTTTAAAAACTTTATACCATCAACATTTGGGAACAATCGGTTTTTCGATAATTCTTCTTTTGTTGTTATAATTGGAGTGTTAAGGATATCTTCAGTTGAAGCGCCTGCTTTATATTTTTCAATTAAAGCATCCGTATCTACCGCAAAATCCTTTTTGGTTTCGTAGCCTAATTTTTCAGAAAGCGCACCTTCTAAAACATCTAAATTTCTATTTTCACAAAAGGTTAACGGAATAACCAACCAATAATTAGCTGTGCCTACTTTGCCATCTTCTCTGTGATAACCGTTGAATGTTCGACCTTCAAAGTTAGATACATCTGGAGCAGACCATGTGAAGTTTTCTTTAACATCTTTAAATTCCGCGGAAGCGTGCTTTACATTATCAATCGTTATGGCACAACCTTCAGCAATGGGTTGGGTTGCTTTTCCAATTAAAACACCATACATGTAAATTTCATCGCCTACATTAAAATCGTGAAGCGTGAATTTATGTTTCTGTTTAATGTTTTCTTTAAGTAAAACCGTTTTACCCGCTATGGTAGCCGAAGTTCCCTCTTTTAAAGGCGTTATGGCAACAATAACATTATCTTTTGGGTCTATTTGAACGTAATTATTTGACATGTTCTTTTTTTAATTAAAACTTACGGTTGCTTTTATAACGCCAGTTTCGGGTTTTAACCAACTATCAAAATTTGCAATCATATCTGTGAATTCTACAGCATGTGTGATAAATGAATCTGTTGGAAATTGATTTAAAACACTAATAACATGTTCAAAATCTTCTGTAGTTGCATTTCTACTGCACATTAACGTCATTTCTTTGGCATGTACTGCTGGATGATTATAAGTCAATTCTCCTTTTGAGAGACCAACCAACACAAAGCGTCCGCCGTGCGCCATATAACTTGGGCAGGCTTCAAGAGCAAATTTATTTCCCGAGGCATCAAAAACGGCTGTACATAAATCGCCATTTGTTATTTCAGAAATAGCATTGATAGCAGTATCTCCAGCTTTAACAATATAATCCACGCCTATTTTTTCTTTGGCATAGGCTAAACGTTGTTCATTCATATCAATGGCAATCACTTTAGCTCCAGCAATTTGTGCTAATTTCATAATGCCAATGCCAATTGGGCCACAACCCACGACGGCAACCGTTTCTCCAGGTTTTATATCTGCGCGTTTTACGGCATGTGCGCCAATGGCAAGCGGTTCTACAATAGCCATTTCGTTATCTGATAGGTTGTTTGCTGGCAATAAGATATTGGCAGGCACGGTAATTTGTTCTTGCATACCACCATCTGTATGAACACCTAACACCTTGATATTGGTGCAACAGTTTGTTTTTCCATTAGAACATGCAATGCATGTACCGCAACTTATATAAGGCATAACCACGACTTTATCTCCTGCTTTAATGCCTTTGTCGTTGGCATCAATTTCTAAAACCTCGGATGCTAATTCATGCCCTAAAATTCTTGGATATGTAAAAAAGGCTTGGTTTCCGCCATAAGCATGTAAATCGGTTCCACAGATGCCTACTTTTTTTATTTTTAATAAAGCTTCGCCTGATTTTCTTTTAGGAGCTTCTTTTTCTTTAAGAATAAATTCTCCTGGTTTTTCACAAACTATGTATTTCATTTGATAATTGATTTCAGTTTTGTTCAATCGATTGAACTTGTGTTTCAAAAAAAAGCAAAATCTATTTTTTTGCCCTTCAGAATACCTCTAATTATTTGTCGAATTTAAATAATAGAGTATATTTGTTCAATCGATTGAACAAACTTATAGCTTTTTTGAGAAATAAAAAAAAAATAACCATAAAAGATATTGCTAATGAATTAGGAATTACGCCTTCAGCGGTATCAAAAGCTTTAAATAATCATCCTAGAATAAGCGACCAAACTAAGGAAGCTGTTAAAGCTGTTGCGAAAAAACTAAATTACCAGCCTAATAATTTAGCTAGTGCCTTGCGTAAAGGGAAAAGTAATTTGGTAGGCGTCATGATCCCTAGAACCAATAGTAATTTCTTTTCATCAGTTGTTGAAAACATTGAGCAAAGACTCAGTACAGAAGGTTACAATGTTATTATTGCACAATCTAATGAATCTTTTGAAAGAGAATGTAAAAATATTGAGTCTTTACTTTTAATTCAAGTGGATGGTATTATAGCTTCTATGGCTAATGAAACGATGTCTTTAGAACATTTTGAAAAAATTAAATCTAAAGGTGTACCGTTAATAATGTTTGATAGAGGCGAGGATGCTTTGGAAGTTGATTACGTTGGGATTGATGATTATGAAAGTAGTTTTCTTGTGGTCGAACATCTTAAAAACCAAGGCTGTAAACGTATTGCACATATTGGAGGATATAGGCATACAAGAATTTATAAAAGTAGAATAAAGGGTTTTGAAGATGCGCTTAAAAAGTATGGACTTCCTGTTTTTGATGCCTTAATTTCTGAAAGCTCACTTTTAATCGAAGATGGTAGAACTATTATGAAACAATTACTAGCACTACCAGAACCTCCAGATGCCGTATTTGCTGCCAGCGATTTTGCTGCTCTAGGTGCTCTGCAAGTCTTAGAAGAACACGATGTTAAAGTTCCTGAAGATATCGCTTTAGTTGGTTTTAGTAATGAAACATTTACTTCCTTGGTTAAGCCATCCATATCTACAGTAAACCAACGTAGCGAAATTATAGGAACTATGGCTGCGGAAACATTTTTAAATCGAGTGAACGATTCCGAATGGAATCCCAAATTAAATAGAGCTATGATTGAACCAGAATTAATCATTAGAAACTCGTCATTAAAAAACCATTAAATCAATATAGTAGACAAATAGCGCCTAATAAAAAACATAAGTATCTTTTCTTGTTTTTAAAATGCTGTTCTTTTGTAAAAGATTTCTAAATCTTCAAAACGTTCAAAAAATAACTATGAATAAAATATCATTATATATTGGAATTGCTATCCTTTTAACATTATGCTTTTCATCTTGTAAAAATGTGCCCGCTAAAAAAGCAGAATCGGTAAAACAACCTAATATTCTGTATATTATGTCTGATGACCACACATCACAGGCATTTGGTATATATGGGAGTAGATTAGCATCTTTAAACCCCACGCCAACATTAGATGGTATTGCCAAAGAGGGTATGATTTTTAATAATTGTTTTGTTACCAACTCCATTTGTACACCAAGTAGAGCGACTATTATTAGCGGTCAGTACAGCCAGACCAATGGTGTTTTAGATTTGGAAGGTCATGTAGCATTTGAAAAGCAATATCTTCCTATGGAAATTAAAAAGTTAGGGTATCAAACGGCCTTGGTTGGGAAGTGGCATTTGGAGCATCAACCAAACTTTGATTACTATAATGTGTTTACACAGCATGGTCAGCAAGGGTCTTATTTTGACCCAAACCTCACAGAAACTGGGATGAATTATACCAAGTACGGAAGAAAAGGCTATGAAGGTAAAGTGTATGAAGGACATAGCTCTGATGTGATTACAGATATTACGTTAGATTGGTTAAAAAACAAAAGAGATACATCTAAACCGTTCTTTTTAATGCATCAATTTAAAGCACCACATGACGATTTTGAATACGCACCCCGATATAAAGATTATTTGGAAGATACAGAAATTCCAGAACCTGCAAGTTTGTATGACAATGGCAATAACGGTTCTGTGGCTACTCGAGGTATTAACGATTCTTTAATTCATGATATTGGTTCTTCGCTTTCCAAAAGAAATACCATTAGGCATATGGGGATGAAGATTTGGAGTGATAGATATACCAAAAGAAATAACCCAGATTTTGATATCCACCAAGCCGATAATTTAAGTGATAAGGCATACACTCATAAAACCTATCAAGAATATTTGAAGCGCTATTTAAGGTGCGTAAAAGGTGTTGATGATAATGTGGCTCGTATTATTGAATATCTTAAAAAGGAAGGTTTATATGATAACACCATTATTGTATATACGGGCGACCAAGGGTTTATGTTGGGCGAGCATGATTATATAGATAAACGTTGGATGTATGATGAGTCTATGCGCATGCCATTTTTTGTGCGCTACCCCGAAAAGATTAAAAAAGGCTCTAGAACTGATGCCATAATTAACAATGCCGATTTTGCACCAACCTTAATTGATTTAGCTGGCGGTCAAGCACCAGAAATGATGCAAGGAAACAGTTTTAAAACCATTTTAGAAACAGGTAAGGAGCCAAAAGGCTGGCAACAATCTACCTATTACAGATATTGGATGCATATGGCGCATGCCCACGCCAATCCTGCGCATTTTGGCATTAGAACTAAAGATTACAAGTTGATTTTTTACTACGGAAAATATTGGGTAGATACCGATAATCCAGAAAGTGAATGGAACAAAAAAAGCTATAATAACCGATTTGAATGGCACACCCCAGTAGCTTGGGAGTTTTATGACTTAAAAGCGGACCCAAAAGAAATGGATAATGCGTATAATAATCCTGAATACAAAGTTATTATAGCTGATTTAAAAGAACAATTAAAAGCGAAACGTAAAGTATTAAATGAAGAGGATGAAGATAAGTTTCCTCATATCCAAAAAGTGATTGATGCGCATTGGAATGATTAATCTAGAAATTTAGATATAAAAAAAGGAGCATTTTTAAGTGTTCCTTTTTTTTTGAATCATTAGAACTTATTGTTTAAGTTTTTCAGTTTCTTCTAAAATTAATTTTCGCTGTTTTTTACTTAAACCTTGTTTAAAATAGACTTCAAGATTATGATGAGGACCATTTTTTTTCATTTGTGGGTAATCGGTGTTTAAGTTGAGGTCACAATCAAAACGGGCTAAAATAGAATGTGATTTGCCTTTACCTCCAATATGATTAAAATGTGATAATCCCCAATTAATACCATTGCCGTAATCTGTATCTGTAAACGCATCTGGAACAAATGGTCCTGCAGCTTGTGGCATTAGTTCAACTATGGATGCAATGTTAAATGTTACACCATCTTGCGCATATTGAATGGTGTTATGCTCGTTGCCATCTTTACTTATTAATGCTGCAATACCTGTTTTAAAAGGAAATAAAGTCGTTTCGTGACCCGATGAAATAATAGGGTTTAAAGCGTGTTTTGTAAAAGGACCTTCAGGATTATCTGCTGTTGCCAACCCTTGCATACGAACGTATTTTGGGTTTTTATCAAAATCAGATTTATAGTATAGGTAGATTTTCCCTTTATACACCAACGGATATGGGTCGTGAATGGAATAAGAATCCCATTCGCCTTTTTTTCCGTTAGGAATTACAATTTTATTTAACGGAGTCCATGGACCATTTGGAGAATTAGCTGACGACATAGCTACTGGGCAATCATCGCCTCGTTTTCCACTGGCCTCCATAAAACCTTGGTAGTACATATAGTATTTGCCTTTCCACTTTAAAATATCGGCTGTAGACACCGAGCGCCATCCTACGTTGGGTTTGGGAGGACGTGGAATGGCAACACCTTGTTCTTGCCAAGTAAAACCATCATCACTTGTGGCGTACCATATTTCGGATAAATCCCAATCGCTTGACGGAATGGTATCATTACATTTATCGGGGCCTTGTGGAGGTGTAATCGTTTCTCTATGCGTATACCAAACGTAATATTTGTTGTTTTCAAAAATTATTTTTGAAGGGTCTCGTCTAGATATCGTACCATCATGATTGTTATAATTAAACCCTTTAAGTTTGGTATACTTAAAGAGTGTGTATAACTCATTATTTTCAGGTTTTGAAGCTGGATACGTATAATTACGTTCTAATGCTTTACTTAAAGAACGATTTGGTTTTTTTTCTGGTAATAGATAAGGGAAGCCTTCTGTGTTTTCGTTTTGAGAAACGGGGTTAGCCTCTTTTTTATAAGATGAACAAGAAAAAAAAAGCAGTCCTATAAGAAGAACTGCTATTATTTTTTGAAATATAAATTTCATGATTATTTTTTTGATTTATGAGAATCGTTTGTTGCTATTCAATTAACTTGATAGATAATCAATTCTAGTCCTTATTAGTTTAATAGAAAGCATATTGTTTTTTAGCTTCGTTCTATCAATATTAAATGTGTATTTAAGTTTGCATTCCTTCATTAATGTCATGGAATTTAAAATTAACAAAGCTTCTGATGAATCCTCAGTATTATAAAGTGCATCAGTCATCATTTGTGCTGGGTTTTGAGTTTCTGTTAACCCTAAAAATTCTGAGGCACGAACACGATTTATTGTTTCGTTATCCGTTTTAGAAATCGTTGTTATTTCATCTTTTAAGGATAGCGCTTCTTTTCCAAAATTACTACATGTTATTAACCCCCAATAACGTTCCCAAGGGTCTGATGATTTTAAACTGGTTTCAATTTTAGATTTAACATTGTCAAAATTTTCTAAACTAAGATTGGCAATATCAATATAGTTTTTAATGTCTTCTTTGTGTTCTTGTCCAAATAAAACTGGATTTTCAAAGGCATTTTCAATCAAATAAAACTCAGGATAAAAAGAGAGGTCTGGCATTGTTTTAGTACGCGTATTTAAATTATCTCGCATTTCAACAAGTGTTTTAGAATACGCTTCCTCTTTAGCTAGGTTATGAGTTTCATAGGGGTCGGCTTCTATATCATATAACGCTTCAACAGGTTTTGGTTCAAAAAACTGCGCCTGTACGTCATTTAATTTGCCTGCTTCGTACAAACTTTTCCATTCTTTATAGCCAGGTTGGCGATAGCGATATTCGTTCATTAGACCATCAAAATTAAAGGCTTGATAGTTTCTAATGTATTTATATTTACCTTTTCTAAGCGCACGAACCATGTCGTACTTTTCATCAAATCTATCTGCATAGCTAAAGGTTTCATTTTTATTAGCTAAATCTTTTTTTGTGATGTTTTTTCCAAGAAAAGGAACACCATCAATACCTTCTGGCATTTTAACACCAGCCAAATTCAATACCGTAGGACCAAAATCTACAAAGCTTACAAAAGCATCAGATGATGTGTTTGGTTTAAGATTTACAGAATTCTTGTATTTAGAAGGTATGTAGACTACTAAAGGCACATGTAAACCAGATTCGTATAAATACCCTTTACTACCAGGAAGCACACCGCCGTGGTCTCCAAAATAGAAAATAAACGTATTTTCAAGTAAGCCTTCTTTTTCAAGCTTATCGACTACTTGTCCAACTTCGGTATCCATTTGCTTTATTTTGTCTAGGTAAAGCGCATTTGTGTATCTAAAAAGTTCGGTTTGCGGATGGTTTGGAAATACAAAGGTAGAATCAGGATTTGTTTTTGTTCCTGCTTTCATATCTTCTTCAGTGAAATGTAATTTCCCTTCATGCGTAGTACCTATATTAAATACATGAAAAAACGGCTGATTTGGTTGTCTATCTTTCCAAGTCGCTTTTTTAGAAGAATCATCCCAAACACTATCCGTTTTAAAAATATTATAATCTTCTTTTGAATTATTTGTGGTGTGGTACCCGGCTTGTCTTAAATAGTAAGGAAACATTTCTAACCCATCAGGCATGGGTACTTTTTGTAATTTTCGGTGATAATGCGTGCCTAATCTTGGTCCATAAGCTCCAGATATTAAGGTAGACCTAGCCGCGCTACAAACGGCCGCATTAGAAAATGCATGCGTAAATTTAACGCCGTTATTTGCAAGTTTTTCAATATTTGGTGTACTTGTTCCATGGGCATCAAACAAATCCATAAAATGGGTAGAATTGTCTTCGGAAGTAATCCATACAATGTTTGGAGGCGTAATTTGCTCAGCTTGTTTTGCTTTGCATGAACTAATGATACTTAATAATACAATACAAAGTATTGTGTTAAATTTTGATTGAAGCATATATAATGTTTGTCTTAATGGAATATTTGATTAATCTACATGTGCCGTTACTGCACCACCAATCTCATTTTCGGTATAACCTTCTAGAGTGATTTTGTAAGCGTGTGCATATTTGCTAGGTAGCGCTTTTGGAGTCTTAATAACTAAGCCTTTATCGTTTCTTTCCCAAACAATTTTTTGATCACTTCCCAATAGTTTTATGCTCGTTATTTTAGAGTTTAGTACGCCAATCGCTTTGCTTAACGATTTAATAACGGTTTCATCACCAGGAGCATCCATTACTATAGCATAAAATTCCTTATCTGATTTTTTAGTAAATCTAATATCTGAATTGGTATAGGCTATTTTAATTTTTTCAATTTTATGACCGCCTTCAGGTAATCGGGTTGGTCCTTCTCCAAAAATAGTCCAAGGACGTGTACCATAAATAGCATCACCATTAATGTTTAGCCATTGACCCATTTCAGTAAGTAAGTCTACCATTTCTTTAGGAATGGAACCATCTGGATTTGGTGGTACGTTTAATAACATGCTACCGTTTTTTGCTACAATATCAATTAAAATATCAATAAGTTCATTTGGCGTTTTAAATTTCGCACTGGGGCGGTAAAACCAAGTTCCAGGAGAGGTGTCTGTTAACCAAGCATTCTTTTTAGGTTGGTTAGGACGACCGCGCTCATAATCTTTAATAGCAACATCTTCATTAAAGGTTGTTTCTTTATAGCATACTGCAACATCTTTATTCCACTCGATGCCTTTGTTATAATAGTATGCTAAAAATTTTAATCTTGATTCTTCGGTCATGTTTTCTAACCACCAATCAAACCAAATTAAATCTGGTTGGTATACATCAATATATTCTTTAAGTTTAGCCCACCAGTCTTTATAAAACTGTTTGTCTGGAGTTTCAGAATTAAGTTCATGTGGGTTGGTATACAAATCGTAATCTTTTTTGTCTACACCGCCATAGGCATGAGCAGTTGCAAAATATTGCCATGTAAAAGCATGATGAAATGAGGCCATAAATTTCATACCTCTAGATTCTAATTCTTTTTTTAATTCAGCCGAAGGGTCAATACCTCCATAATTCATAGAATTCCACCTTGTAGCTTTAGAATTCCACATAGCAAAATTATCATGATGCATAGCTACAGGACCTGCAAATTTTGCTCCAGAAAGTTTAAATAGCTCAGCCCATTCTTTAGCATTAAACGCTGTAGGGTTAAATTGTTCAATAACATGCTTGTAACCAAACTTTTTGGGATTACCATATTTTTCTGTGTGATGAACGTAATTTGTAGTTGGTTTATTTGTTACACCTTTTTCTAACTTACCATTATCATACATTTTCATACCATGCCATCCACGATATTTTTTGTTAGGGTTGGCACCGTCAAATGCCTCAGAAACTGGTCCCCAGTGTGTATAAATACCAAATTTAGCATCTTTAAACCAATCTGGTGCAGCATTTACCGTATTTACAGATTTCCATGTTTCTTTATATGGTTTAGACTTTTTTTGAGCATTTGAAATGCTGCAAGCACAAATGGATATAAAGAAGGAAATTAATTTTATTTTAAGATTCAACTGCATTATTTTTGGGTTTAATTATTTATTTCTCTTAAAGATTTTTAAATGGCTATAATGTGTAATTATATATTAACAAATCTAAAATTTAGATAAATAAACAGATTAAACATATGATTTTGTTTGTAGTATAAATGTTTTTTGTAGCTTAATTCTTTTTTAAATAACAACATATGTTTTTGTCTATAGTATAAATGAGTTTTTTTATTAAAAACCTTTAGAACCTTAAGATGTTTAATCAGAAGTTAGGCTATTTTTTATCTATATTTGAGTAAGGTGTTATTTTTCTCTTATTCATAAATATAAAAACAAAGGCTGGCTTAAAAGTTACATTAAAAATATGAAACACAGTAAAAGTACTTTTTTTTATGAATTTTTATTTGGGGTTGTAACATGCTTTTTTATGTTTGGTACAGGCTATTCTCAAAGCAATATCATTTTTGATCATTTAACGACCAATGATGGTTTATCTCAAAGCGATATAAATTGTATTTATCAAGATGAAGACGGATTTATGTGGTTTGGCACTTACGATGGGCTTAATAAATATAATGGTTATGAGTTTATTAATTATCTTCCCGAAGTTGATAATGAGCAAAGCATAAGTAGTAATATTATATTCGATATTACAGGGGATCAGCGCGGTAATTTGTGGATAGGAACAACTGGAGGAGGGCTAAATAAATTTAATAAAAAAACTAAAAAATTTACAAGATACCTACACGATATAGATGATGATAAAACCATTGATAGTAATTTTATAGGAAGTATTTATGTAGATGATAAAAATAATAGACTTTGGGTAGGTACAAAAAAAGGCATTAATTTACTTGATTTAAATGCCCCAGAGAAAGAACTGGTTTTTGTAACAATTAATGTTGAAGAACCTGTAAATGTAAATGATATCTATCAAGATATGTATGGTAATTTATGGGTTGGAGCCAATAATAATCTCTATATAGTTATTGAAAATGAAGATAATGAGTTTAGTTTTATTAAAATTAATTATGATTTTGATTTAATTACCCAAATTGGAGAAAACCAAAATGGAGAACTTATAATAGCTACAAGCTCGGGACTGTTTATTAAGAAAAATGTTAATGGAAGTGATCAAATAACACAATTATCTAATACAAATTCGCGCGCTTTTAGTATTGATGATAATAATGTTTGTTGGGTTGGTAATAATAAAGGGTTGTCCCTTAATAAGATAGTAGAAGGAAGGAGTTTAGAAGAACAAAATCATTTTGAATACGATCCTATTAACCTTAATAGTATTAGCAAAAATATAGTGAATGTTATTTATCAAGACAGAACAGGTATTTTATGGATTGGTACCAATGGGGGTGGCGTTAATAAAGTAGACCCAAACAGAAAGCAATTTCAGCATATAAATAAAACTTCAGACCCAAATAGTTTGAGCTATGATAAAATAAGAGCATTTTACGAAGATAGTAACAATAATTTGTGGGTTGGTACAGAAGGCGGAGGTCTAAATTTACTAAATACTGAAAATGAAAGCGGTAGGTTTAATAATTTTAAAAAATTTAATAGCTTTTCTAAAATATTTGCTTTAGAAGAAGTTGATGTTAATAATAAAAAAACACTTTTAATAGGAACTGGGGATAAATCAGGTTTATACAAGCTAGATATAGATAAAGCAGGTAAAGATGAGCAACAAAATATAGAACTCTTTGTAAAAACAAAAAATAGTGTATTTACTATTTTACAAGATAATAATAAAAATATATGGTTAGGAACTTATGGCGGAGGTGTATACCGATTAATACCTCATGAAAATTCTAATACATATAAAATTGATGTTTTTGAGCATAATCAGAATAATAAAAGCAGTATTTCAAATAATATTATAAGAAACATCTATCAAGACAGTAAAGGTGATATTTGGTTTGGTACAGCAGAAGGACTCTCTAAACTTGCCTCAAAAGAATTGTTGAAGGATAATCCTAGATTTGAGGTTTATAGAAATATCTCAACCGATAGTACATCTTTAAGTCATGACTATATTCTGCCAATTTATGAAAGTAAAGAAGGCGACATTTATATAGGAACATTTGGTGGTGGTTTAAATAAATACGTGCCAGGAGATCATGAAAATAAAGGTCGATTTGTAAGATATTATCAAAAAGATGGTTTAGCTAATGAGGTTATTAAATCAATTCTTGAAGACGATTTAGGTAATTTATGGTTATCTACCAATAAGGGGCTTTCTAAGTTTGATACTAAAACCCAAAGTTTTAAAAACTACGATGTTAATGATGGTTTACAGAATAACGAATTCCAAGAATTAGCAGGATTAAAAAGAAGAGATGGGTCTTTAGTCTTTGGAGGTATTAATGGATTTAATGTTTTTTTTCCAGAAGATATAAGCGAAAATATTTTTCCTGCTCAAACTGTAGTGACTAGTTTTTCAGTTTTTAATAATGAGATAAATACTGGTGAGGCATACGATGGAAATGTATTAATAGATAGCACAATAAATTATACTAATAATATTAATTTAAAGCATGACCAAAATAGTTTCACAATAGAATTTGCAGGTTTACATTACGCAACACCATTAAAGAATAAGTTTTCATACATTTTGGAAGGGTATGATAAAGACTGGATACAAACATCTTCAGAAAAAAGATTTGCAAATTACACCAATATTTCACACGGTAATTACACGTTTAAAGTTAAAGCTTCAAATGGTGATGGTGTTTGGGATGCAAGTCCAAAAATAATTAAACTTCATATAGCGCCACCGTTTTGGAAAACCTATCCTGCATATATGTTTTATGCGTTTTTAGCATTAGGACTATTACTGGCTTTTAGAAAATTTACAATAATTAAAACGACAAGAAAGCATCAACTTGAGTTACAACATATAGAAAAAGAGAAACAAGAAGAAATTCAAGCCGCTAAATTAGAGTTTTTTACAAATATTTCTCATGAATTTAGAACACCGCTAACCCTAATTAAAGGGCCTTTAGATTATTTAATAAATGCTAAAAGTACACAAGAAAACCTGGTAGCTAAAGAGCAATTAAATATAATGAGTAAGAATACTGATTATCTAATGCGATTGGTTAATCAATTACTTGATTTTAGAAAAATTAATCAAGGTAAAATGAGGTTGGTTATGCGCCATACTGATATTGTTGCCTTTGTAAAAGAGGTTGGGGAGCCTTTTCAGTTTACATCACACAAGCAAAATATAGATTTCAATATTTTATCTGTTCATGAACATATGAAAGTTTGGTTTGATCATGATGCTCTTGAGAAAATTATAAAAAACTTGTTGTCTAACGCGTTTAAATTTACTTCGGCGCATGGTAAAGTAAACATAATCATTTCAAAAGAAAATGCATCAAAAACTTCTGATGCTTCCGGATACGCCGTTATAGAAGTAGAAAATACTGGTAATGGTATTAGCGAAGCAGAAATAAAGAATGTGTTTAACAGGTTTTATACCAAAAACGATAATAAGGAAAACGTCCAGAATGGCGCAGGAATTGGTCTGTCATTTACACAAAGTTTAATAAAATTTCATCAAGGACATATTGATGTAAAAAGTGCGCCTAATCAAAGCACAAGATTTATTGTTAAGTTACCATTAGATAAAAATGTATATGAAAACATCCCAGAAATAAGTATTAAAGATAAAACCGAAAGTGATTTTTTAACTAGAACTTCAGAAAATGAATCATTCGCTATAGATATGAATGATGAAATTACGGATGCTAGTATTGTAAAAAAGCAATCTAAACAACCACTTGTTTTGGTTGTTGATGATAATGATGATATTAGAGCATTTATAAAGTTAGCATTAAGCGATACATTTAATGTTGTAGAGGCTAAAAACGGAGAAGAAGGGCTAAAAATAGCCAATGAATTAATACCTAGTATTGTTTTAACCGATGTGGTTATGCCTATCATGGATGGTATAGAATTGTGTAATGCTCTAAAAAGTCAAACAAAAACAAGTCACATTCCTATTATTATGCTTACTGCTAAAACATCAAATGAAAGCGAAGTATCGGGATTAGAAAAAGGAGCAGATGGTTATGTAAAAAAACCTTTTGATATTAATATTTTAAAGCTCAAGTTAAATAATATATTAAAAGATAGAGAAGAGCTTAGGAGAAAGTTTAATAGAGAAATAACGTTGCAGCCAGAAGATGTTACAGTAACTTCTCTAGACGAAAAATTTCTCCAACAAGCTATAGAAATCGTCGAAAAACACATGATGAACACCGATTTTAATGTAGAATTGTTGGTTAAGGAGATAGGGTTTAGCCGAAGCAACTTATATATAAAACTTAAAGACCTTACAGGTCTATCATCTAGTGCATTTATTAGAAACATACGTTTAAAAAGAGCCGTTCAGTTATTAGAACAAAGTGATTATTCTGTTAAAGAAATTATGTATATGACTGGGTTTAATACATCATCATATTTTTCTAAATGTTTCAAAAAGCAATTTGGATCATTACCTAGTGAGTATGTAAAAAAAATAAAGCGTAACGATACAACTTTTAATAAATAAGTGTTTAGTTATCTGGCTTTTGATAAATTAAAAGTTTAATCCATTTATACATATGTTTTCTCTTTTAATTTTTGATTTACTGTTAAAAGCACTAAACACCAGTTGTTTTACATGTTTTAAATCATTTGTTACTTATTCTAAAACATATCTAACATGATTTAAGAGAATAAATTAGAAGTTTTGTCTAAACTAATTAAACAATCTAAACATGAAATTGAATTTACTCTTTCAGAGGAAAATAAAATTCCTCTTGACATTAACCATTTGTTGTTTTTCTTGCTTAAGCTTCTCTCAAGCGCAAGTTAAAACAATTACGGGTGCTGTAACAGCAAATGGAATTCCCCTTCCTGGGGTGACTATATTGGTCAAAGGAACTAATACTGGTTCTGTAACTGATTTTGATGGTGCCTATGAAATCAGGGCTAATGCAAATCAAGTTCTTGTATATTCGTATTTAGGATACAGTACAGAGGAAGTATCAGTTGGAGACAAAACTATTTTAAATGTATCTATGGAAGAAGATAGATCTACTTTAGAAGAAGTTGTCGTAATTGGGTATGGTACTCAAAAACGAAAAGAGGTTACCGGAGCAGTAGGACAAGTAAAAGCACAAGAACTAGCTAAAACTACAACAACAGATGTTGGTTCGGCCTTACAAGGTCAAATAGCAGGGGTAAGTGTAACTTCAAGCTCTGGACAACCAGGTGCACAAGCTAATATTCTTATAAGAGGGTTTAGTTCTATAATAGGAAACAATGGACCTTTATATGTTGTCGATGGGATTCCTTTCGATTCTGATCCGCAATTAAGTATTAGCGAAATTGAAACTATTGATGTATTAAAAGATGCAGCCTCTACAGCAATTTATGGTGTAAGAGCAGCCGGTGGTGTTATCTTTATAACAACTAAGCAAGGAAAAGCTGGGGAAATGTCTGTAAGAGTAAACTCAGAATATGGTGTACAAGACATCACATCTGCAGTGCCTTTAATGGAGAGTTATCAGCATACCTTTTCAGAGATGTTACGATTTGTTTTAAGGTCTGATGGTAGAGAATTAGGAGACACAACAGGAGATATCCATAGAAATAGAAGTAACTTTACTAACAATACTCAATTAGAAGATATTATTTTAAAGGATTTAGCTCCAATACAAAACCATTCTATTAATGTTTCTGGTGGTGTAGAGTCTTTAAGATATAGTTTTAATGCTAATTATTTTGAGCAAGAAGGTGTTATGATAAACTCGGGTATTAAACGTTTTAACATCCGTTCTAACACCACATTTACTAAGAATAAATGGAAAATAAACACAGGGATAACGTTTAGAAGAGATAGAAGAATTATACCAGACAATAGAGTTTTTAATGAAATATTAAGGTACAGACCATACCAACAACCTATAAGGCTAGGAGATACACAAATTTTCGATGCTACAGAAGATGCTTTAGATGAACCATCTGGTTTAGGTCCAATACAAGCTTTTGGAGCTGTTGCAAGAAATTTAAATACTAAAGAAGAAAGAAATGCAACAAGTACTATTGGTAATATTCGTATAGATTACAGTTTAACAGATAAATTAACATTAACAGCTAGAGCAGGTGCTACATTTTCAGATACGAAGGGTGTAAGAATTGTACCTAGATTGGATGTGTTTAACACAAACGGAGATTTAATCCCGCCCAATGCAGGCGCTGTGTCTTCTAATAGAACATCGCATACTACATTCTCTAAATTAACAGGAGAAGCTATAGTGAATTATAAAAATAATTTTGGAAAGCATAATTTAGTTTTAACGGGAGTTGCTTCTGTAGAAAAGACAACTTCAGAATATTTTGATGCACAAAAAGAGCAGCAAGCATTTGCAGATGTGCAAGTGTTGGATGGTTTTATTAGTAATGATTTAGTTCGATCTGATGGCAGAGACAGAGTTTTAAAAACACAGTCATTAGTAGGTAGAGCGCAATATAATTATGATGGTAAATATTTGTTTAGCGCAAGTATACGTTATGACGGTTCTTCTCAATTTAGTGAAAATAATAGATTTCAAAGTTTTAGTCAATTTTCTGCTGGATGGAATGTTTCAGATGAAAAGTTTTGGGAACCTGTAAAAAGTACAATCAGTTCATTTAAACTTAGAGCTAGTTATGGTCAAGGTGGTAACGATCGTATCCCACCTTTTACTAATCAAAATGTAGTTAGTTTAGGTCAAAATTTTGCTTTTGGAAGTTCAACAGCCAATTCCAATCTAAATTCAGGAAGCGAAGTTGTAGGTGTAGGTACTACGCAACAACGTTTTGCTAATCCAGATGTTAAGTGGGAAACCTCTATAGGGAGAAACTTTGGTTACGATTTAGGTTTTTTTAAAGAAAAGCTAACATTTTCTAGTGATTTTTACATAAACGAAAAACGTGATTTATTGTTTGGTGTTATAAACCCTCGTTCCACAGGAGTAGGACAAAACAGAAGAAATCTTACAACGATTTTTAATCTAGGTGACATGAAAAATACAGGTGTAGAATACACTTTAAATTTTAGACACAAGGGTAAAAAAGGGTTTAAATGGAATGCGTCTTTAACGTATGCACAAAATACAAACGTAGTTACAAGAACAAGTCCTAGTAATCCTATTGTATTTTTAGCAAATAGTTTTTTGTCTTCTAGGCCTCCAGGAGCATCTAGAGAACTTGTAAGTGTTATAACAGAAGGTCGAGAAGCGGCAGCATTCTTTTTACGTGAAACAGATGGTGTAATTAATAATCAAGAGGAACTTGACGAATATAGATCAAGAGTTGATGATCCTGATGCTGCATTAGGAGAATTAAAATATGTAGATCAACTAACAATAGATACAGATGGTGATGGTATTGCAGATGCTGGAGATGGTGTTATAAACCAAGATGATAGAGTATATAAAGGGAGTGGTACAGAGAAATTTAATATGGGATTCAATTTTAATACAAGTTATAAAAATTTCGATTTCTCGATGAACTGGTATGCATCTTATGGAGCCGAAGTATTAAACGGAAGTAAAGCTTATGCCTACCAATCTGGTACACACAGAGATATTTATTATGCTTGGTCAGTTGTCAATACAGAATCACAAATACCAACTTTTAATGGAGATACGACTAGTCCGTCCTATAGGGGGGCTTCAGATTTTTTCTTAGAAGATGGATCTTATATTAGGTTACGAAACATTGCTTTAGGATATACAATTCCTAAAACATTAACAGAAAAAATAGGAATGAATAAAATTAGATTTTATGTTCAAGCTCAAAACCCTATTACTATTACAAGTTATACTGGTTTTGATCCAGAGGTAGGAAACGATGGCTTTAATACCAGAGGTATTGATCAAGGTACATTTCCTATTTCTGCTCAATATAAAGCAGGTTTACAACTTCAATTTTAAAAGATGGTAATAAAAATTAAAAATAATTATAAAAATATTTTAAATATGAAGGCTAAATTTATATATAAAATAATACCAGTTGTTTTATTAACATTGGTATTCCAATCTTGTGAAAAAGATTTTTTAGAAGAAACTAACCCTAATGAGTTAACATTAGGTAGTTTTTGGACAAATAATACAGATTTAAATTCGGGTCTAATTTCTGCTTACAGTGCGCTTAAAAATAATGCCATATTAGGTATAGAAGATGAAACTGTAAGAACAGATATCGCAGTACCGGGTTTATTTAGAGCTAGACAAATAGGAAATTCTATGTTTAATCAAGAATATACTGAGAATACGGCCTATGTTGCAAGTAAATGGAGTGCGTTATACTTAGGTATTTTTAGAGCAAACCAAGTTATTGTAAACCAAGAGCGTATTGCTGAGACTTACACTACAGAAGAAGCCGAAGAAGAAGGTTTACGTATTCTAGCGCAAGCAAGAGCTTTAAGAGGCTATTTTTATTTTGTACTAAATAATAGTTATAATGACGGATCTGTGCCACTTTTTGATTTTGTACCAGAAACGTTTGATGATTTTCAGCAACCATTTTCCACCTCTCAAGCTATAAAAGATTTTTATAGAGCAGATTTAATGTTTGGTATAGAAAACTTACCTGGAAATTATGGCGATTGGCAAAATGAAGATTTGGGTAATGATAATTTAGGAAGAATTACTGCAGGTGCTTGTGAAGCTTTTCTAGCAAAAAGTTTTATTAATGAAAATAATTTTGACATGGCAGAACAACATTTAAAAAATGTTATGGATAATTATGGCTATAGCTTAGTAGACGATGTAGCTAGATGTTTTACAGGGATAGATGAATTTAACTCAGAATCTATTTTTGAAATTAATTATACTACGGCAGTAAATTTAGAGGCAGATGGAGAAGAAGTTTTATCGCAACGTATTACACACGCTATATATAATGCTAGAATTCAACCAAGTTCATTATTAACTTTAAAATATAGAAATGAAAGAGTAGATTCGCTAGATATTGCAAATACAGTACTTAGAGATTCTCTTGATTTGGTTGGTAACATAGTAAAAGATGCTGCTGGAAATGATTTAAAAGAAGCATCTCCTGTAGTACGAACCTATAGTATAAGAATGGGGAATAGTATGGGCTTTGTAGACGATCCAGACTCTCCTATGTATGGCGTAAGAGGAGGTGTTTACGGACGAGTGCCCGGAGTTGCGCCATATGCGAAAAATAGAAATGCCATGTTTAAAAAGTATTTACATTGGAACACTATAGGTGGTGGCGCAGGAGAAGATAGATCTGTTACGTTAAATAATAGGTCAGATATTAATATCATGGTTATTAGATTGGCTGAAATATATCTTAACTATGCAGAATGTATGTTAGAAAAAGGAGACTTATCTGAAGCGTTACGTTATATTAATAGAGTAAGAAAACGTTCACATGTAGTGCTTTTAGGTAAAGCTAATGACCCTGGAGCAGAATTTAATGATGGAGCAACTACTTATCTAGATGATATAGACATGGATGCTTCAAATGGATTAGAAACTGTTAATACAACAAACTTAATGGAGCATTTAAGGCTTACAGAAATGCCGTTAGAGCTTTCTTTAGAAGGTGATAGAGCGACAGATTTAAGACGTTGGGGTATTTTTCAAAGTGTAATACAAGACATGTCTAATATTAAATACGATTATTGGCATTATGGAAGGAATTTAAACGGTAATCACCCTACACGTTTTAGATGTTTTACTACCCTTTCAGGAGAAAACCCGCCATATGATACTGCTATACAAGGTGTAAGGTCATTTAGTCAGCCTCCCGAAGTTCAAGATAAAGTTGCTGCTGCTAGCAGGTTTGATCCAAGCTTACACAATTATTTGCCAATACCAAGAGTAGAGCGTGATTCAAATTTGAATTCAGATACAGTTAAATAAAAAGCTAAATTATATTACAATGAAAAACCTAAAAAATATATTTAAAATACTCTTACTACTTTTTGTAGTAAGTAGTTGTGACGATGATGAGTTTGTTCCTCCCAACGAGTTTGTAGTTGGGGCATTTACATCAAGTTTTGGTAACGAGGCTATAAGAGAGACTTCCATAAATGAGTTTGCTGCCTTTTTAGATTTATCTGCAGGAGCAACATATCATGAATGGAGAATTCCTGAAGGTGCTTTTTTCTTAAAAGGGCCTATACCTAGTAATCAGAGAACTTTTGAACGTTTTATTATAAATCCAGGAGATTCTATAACGACAGAAAGGTCTGCATTGGTGTTATTTCCTGAAGCTAACTCAGAGACTAAGGTTGTGATATATAATGAATTTGATGAGCCTACACAATTTATCTTACCAGCGGATTTTGTGCCAGGCACTGGCCCTGGAACAGGAGTGATAATGGATACTGTAAGAACACAATTGGTAGGAGATAAACATGTTTTTACGTATGAAATTCTTATTGATGTTTATGCTGATGTTATGGCAGATTTAGCTATAAGGGATATAGATGGTAACAATATAGATTTTAGGAATTTATCAGAAATTGATATAAAATTTGGTGATAAATTAATTTTTGAAGATTTAAGTGGAACAACCAATAATGCTAGACCTACAACTACAAATTGGAGAATACATACTATAGAAGAGAATAGAGATGACGAAGAAGATATTTTTAATATCATTTCTGAAGAAGAAGCTGTTAGCAGAATCGATACGATTACCTTTAACAGGCGTATAGGAAGATTTAGAAGTGAATTAACAGCTTCAAGACCAAGAACGGAAAACCTTAGGGGAAGTATGAATAGGCTTAGAATACCTCTTGTATTTAATGTAACATCATTAGATAGTCCTTATACACAAGAAGGAACTGTAGAAGAAACACTAAATGGGGCCATAGAAATTCCATTAAGTGCAACAGTTACTGATTTAACTAATAATCCGGCAAGTGCTTTTACAGTTAATGTCAATGGCAGTTTAGTTGAAGTTATTTCAGTCGAAAAGAGTGATACAAACGGTAATGTTCTTATTCTAACGCCTGATGGTGTCTTTGCGGATACAGATATGGTAACCGTATCTTACGATGGAAGCGCTGATATACAATCCATAGATGAAAGACCATTAGCTGCTTTTACAGGTGTTCCTGTTGTTAATTTTATAATAATTCCAGCAGTGCAAACAGGTGCCATTGTAGAGCTAATGGACCAAACTATACAAGTGCCTTTTGATGTAGCTTTTGATCCAGCGACTTTTACAGGAGATCCTACTCAAGGTTTTGAAGTATTAGTTAACGGTATACCCTTTCCATTACAAACAGTTACTATAGATCCTGTTAGTATGAGTACTTTAAATATTATTTTAAATGATCCTATTTTTAGACCAGACGTTATCACGGTTTCTCATGATGGTTCGGGAGATATTAGAATTGTTAGTGGAGGTGCCATTGGTGCATTTACAGGAGTACCTGTTGAGATGCATGATGTTAGTTTATTAACTGATGGAGGTTTTGAAGGCGAAATAGATGGTGTGACTTGGACATCTTCAGCACTTGCAGGAGGTTCAGTTGAATTTACTACTGAACAAGCATTTTCAGGTTCTAAAAGTGCTAAAATGGTAAATAATAGACCGCGTTTAGAAAGTAGAAACGAGTTGATAGATTTAGATGCAGGAACGTATACGATTTCTTACCAACGTTTTGTGCCAACCACTGTAGATTTATCTGCACTACCTGCCACGGTAGGGGATAAATTTAATGTAGGACCAAGTAATTTTACTATCAGATGGGATGCTTCAGGACCTATTACACAAGGTGTTTGGGAAGCCGTAGAAGGTGAAATCACTTTAGGTGCACCAGCAGCTGGCGCCTTTATTAGAATCCAGCCAGTACCAACTACAGGAGATTTAACGGTTTTCCTTGATGATTTTAAAATTCAATTAAAAGAAGAAAGACCTTAATATTAGGACTCAGTTTTAAAACATATTTAAAAGCACCCAATTATGTAGTTGGGTGCTTTTTTTGTTTTTGTAGAATATACAGTCATGGTTAAAAAATATAAATAACGTGAGTTTTATGTAATATTATTTCCGCATTGAAATAACCGTAATAAAACGCCCTTTTTTACTTTCTACTTCAACATAAAAACAAATCGTAACTAAGGCTATACTTTATTTTTCTATTTCGTATAAAGAAAAAAATCATCATTTTATTTTACAGTAATTTCAATACAGAAATGGTATAACCTTTATCTTGTTTTAAGTCAAGCTCACATTGAATAGTATTAAAGAATTGTATCTATCGTTATATTTAATGCTATTTGCATCATTATATGATTGTAATTGTTAGATGTCCAATTACTATTGAAACCAGTTTAGTATGGTATTATAATCATTTTTAAAAGTCAGTTAATAACTTTGTAAAACAAGTATGTACCTTAGAATTACTGCTAATCAAGGATGAATTAGAAAGAGATGATTTAGAATATCAAATAGTAAAAAAGTTAAGTATGCGTATGATACTTTATTTGAAAAGCTTGGCAGTTGATTGTTAAAAAGAATAAAGGTGTATTTTTTAGAATACACCCTTATTACAACGAACTAAAAATAAAAAAACTAACTACTATTGTTTATACTTTACAATGTTAATTCAAGTACATATGCGTATTCTCCAGGTTTGTTTTTTGGCATTTCTACCAATAAACCAACATCGTTTTGAGACCATTTAATATCTGCGTCACTTCCTAGCATTTTAAGATGACTTACGTTATCATCATGCGTAATAGATTTTATGAGTACACTACCGCTTTCTGGCCATGCCATAAGTATAGCATATAGTTTATTTCCGTTTTGTGTAAAGCGAATATCTTGACCTGTAAATGGTTTGTTTTTTCTTTCTGAGTGATGTCCCTTTTTTACTTTAGTAGGGCCTTCTCCAAAAACTCTCCAATACTTAGTGTTATAAATGGCATCTCCATTAACTGTAAGCCAATCTCCAATTTGTAATAATATTTTTTGTTGTTCATCTGGAATGGTACCATCAGATTTTGGTCCTACATTTAATAATAGATTTCCGTTTTTTGAAACAATGTCTACCAAATTATCAATAATTTGATTTGTAGTTTTAGATTTCCAATTAGTAACATGGCTCCAAGAGTTTTTACCTATAGACGTATCGGTTTGCCAAGGTAATTTTCTAATCCCTGGTAATTTACCTCTTTCTAAATCGTAGATAACAGTGCCTTCAGGAAATGCTTCATGACTAAAATTTTTATCATTAATAACCACTTCTTTATTCCATTCAATACCTTTATTATAATAATAGGATGCAATTTTTGGTCTCACATCTGCAAAATCAGGGGTATCTACATAAAAATCGAACCAAAGAATATCAGGTTGATAGTTATCAATTAAATCTATAGTGCGCTCTAACCAACGTTTTTTGAATTTTTCGGAAACAGGTTCTCTCAAATCTTTTCCTTTGGAAGAATATAAATCACTGTATTCAGGATTAGTGGTGTCAAAATGGTCTTTTTTATTGTAAAAAGACCAATTGAAAGCGAAATGAGATGAAGCTCCCATAATTAGACCTTGAGCTCTACCAGCTTTAAATAACTCTCCAAGAACATCACGTTTTGGTCCCATATCAAAAGCATTCCAGCGCGTCGTATTAGATTTGTACATAGCAAAACCATCATGATGATCTGCAACGGGGACTACATACTTTGCTCCAGATTTTTTAAATAAATCAATCCAAGCTTCAGCATTAAATTTTTCGCCTTTAAACATTGGAATAAAGTCTTTGTAGCCAAACTCTTTTTGGTCTCCCCAAGTGTTTTTATGATGTATGTAGGCGCCATTAGGCCCTTTCTTTTTTAAATCGAGTCCAGCAGAAAACGTAGCAGTATCCATGTACATTTGTCTTGGATACCATTCTGACCCATAAGCTGGTACAGAATAAGCGCCCCAATGAATGAAAATGCCAAATTTTTGGTTATTAAACCACTCAGGGTCTTTGTAGTGTTTTTTTATAGATTCCCAGTTAGGTTTAAACACGAGTTCTTTATTTTTAGAACCTAAATCTTGGTCTTGCTCATCTTTAGATTTGCATGAAATGATTAGCAATAAAGTAAGGGTTAATAAAAGAACCTGAGTTTTTGAAAACATATAATTAAGTTGAATAATTTATTTACGCAAATTTCGAGTTTTAACGACTGTTTTCTTGTGTTATATGTTTTCATTCAGGTTACAAATGATTTATTTTAATATTATGGTGTAGGTTTAAACCATTCACTTAAAACAAAACTATTCAGCCAAACCCCTTTTTTATTTAAACTTTTAAAATTGATAGTGATAGGATTAATGCCATCAGATGTTAAATGAAGCGTAGCAGAGCCAAAATTTTTAGTTTGCATGTCTTTACCATGTGTAACTTTTACGTTATTGATTGTTTTACTTCCATTGGAGTCATGTGTTTCTATTGCAATTTCTCGTGATGCAGGGATTTTATAAATCTTATATTTTGCCATTTTTTCTCTGTTGGGATCCATGCTGTCCGTATTGGTTCTTGGGGCGTGGTGTACTGTAGTAAGTTTATAATGCCCCTTTTTTAAACCATTTAATTCTAATACTAAACCATTGGTCGAGGTGCTAAGAACCCCATCACCATGAGCAAATCCATATTTTCCAATAACATTTATTTCTCCTAGCCATCTTGTATTGGTTTCTTGGTCAGAACTTTTGAGAGTTGCCGAAAAACTTCCAAAGGCTTGAAATTGTTTTGTAGCATTTTTATGGTCTTTTCCATGCCATGGTATCCAGTCAAATTGTACCAGTTGGTTATCAGCTCCAACATCCACTTTAATGCTTTCAAAGTCATAAATGGGTTCATATGTAGCACAATCATTATTAGAAGGTGTTGTATAAACAGTTGCTGTGCCCGACTTAAGTCCTTTACATGATGCTGTAAGGGTTATTTTACCTGGTTTTGTGCTTGCTTTAATAAGGGTAGGCGCAACACCATATTCTGTAGGGAATGGATTCGCATCTATTTCTTTTCCATCTCCAATGATATTAGCGTTTCCTTTAATATGAAAGGTTATATTTTTTTTAGCATCTTGAATAATCGTACCATTTTTATCAACTATTTTGGCGTATGCTACCAAAATATCAGAACCATCAGCAATAAAATTTCTTCCTTCGGTATCAAATTCTAATAGTATCTTATAAGGGGTTTCTGGTGTTTTTTTAGTGTCAGTAGAAACAATTTGCTCATTTGAAAGGCTATTAGCAGTTAGAGTTCCTTTTTTATAGTTTGCTATTGAAAATATAAAAGGAGCATGCTTCAAGTTTTCATAACCTTCTTTTTTAGAAGGTTTTTCTAATCCTATGCGTTTTCCGTTAAGTAGTAACGCTACTTTTTCAGCATTACTGTAAACAACAACATCTTTTGTATCAGGTTTCCAGTCGGTTTCAATATGTGTAAAAGGATGCTTCGTTAATTCTGCTTTATACCACATTAAACCTGGTCTTGGATATCTAAATACAGTCATAAAACCGCTGCGACTCCTATTTTTTTGGTTTTCACTAGGGTGAAACGTATAGTAGGCATGGGCAGTCCAAGATATTAGGCCTAATTTCATTGGATGGTCTAAATAGTGGTTTACCGCTTCTGGCCCTCTGCGACCTTCCATAGCTAGCATAGGCTCGTCTCGACTCCAATAATATGGGCCGTATACCATCTGGCCATAAATATCTGTAAGACCAGAAGTTTGCCAACCTGTCCACCTACTACTTTGGGACACGGTAAACCTAAAAGGGTCTTCTTGTTTTATAATATTGTGTGCTCTTGGTACATAACCTCTATGATTTATACCGGCTCCCCACATAAAAACAGAAGGATGATTTCTATGGTTTCGTACCATAGTTCTTGCCGCTTTTTCGTAATTGCTAAACCAGGCTTTGTTGCCTATAGACATCCAAGTTGGAGCTTCTTCATAAACTAAAATGCCAAGCTCATCACACGCTTCTAAAATGGCATTATCATGTGGGTAATGTGCTGTGCGAATCACATTCATGCCTGATTTTTTAATTTGTAGTACATCTTTATAATGAAGCGAATTAGGCATTGCATCTCCAATAAAACCGTAGTGTTGATGACGGTTTGTACCTATCAGTTTAATAGGTTTTCCATTGAGTAAAACGCCTTTGTCATTTGTGATTTTAATTTTTCTGAAACCCATTTTGCATTCTACTTCATCCACTTGCGTACCAGATTCAAAAACAGTAGTATTTACTCTATAGAGATATGGTGTGTCAATAGACCAAAGATGAAAGTTATCTTCAATACTGCCTATTTGATTAAAAACGTTAGCATCATTAGAGCGTATCCATTTATTTTGAGATAGTTTTAAAACTACAATCCCGTTTTTATCTACCAATCTATTAACTACTGTAATGTTTTTTTTAATATCGGAAGTATTTCTAATTTCTGTTTTAATATTAATAGTACCGTTCATGTTAACAGGGTCAACTGTAGGTGTTGTAATATGTTGTCCCGAAGTTTCAGACTCCCAATTAAAAGTGACATGAGTAGAATTTGTTTCAATCAGATAAACATCTCTGTAAAGTCCACCAAATTTTATATAGTCCATTGGGCCAGGGTCTGGCGGTACATCATCTCTTTGTCTATTATCAGCCAAAACAGTAACCAAGTTTTTTTCGCCATAATTTACAAATATTGAAATATCAAAATGAAAAGGCGTGTAACCTCCAACTGCATATTCGCCCACATGTTTCCCGTTTACCCAAATATTGGAAACTTGATGCACGCCTTCAAACTCTAAGAACACTTTTTTAGAAGTATCTTTTGTTACGCTAATATGTTTTCTATACCAGCCAATATTTCGCATAAATGTGTTTTGGTATTTATCATCTAAATAGCCATTTAAACTCATAGAAGTTAACTCTAACGAATGTGGAACGTTTACAGTTTCCCAGTTTGAGTCGTCTAAATCTGTTTTGTAATAAGAAGCATCTGGATTTCCTAAATGGAATTTCCAACCAGAATTAATACGTGTTTTAGTTCTGGTTTTAATAATTTTACTAGGTTGTGCGTATACACTAAAAGGTATGATTAGAAGTAAAATAAAGACGTTGGCTAATTTAACTTTCATAAGTTTTAAATTCTGAAGCAAATATCTTTTTTATGTAATAAAACCAAGATGTCTGATGAAGTAATTTAAATAACATATGTCTATTTAGGTATCAAATACTAGTGATTTGATGGGTTTAGTAGTTGTTTTAGAACATATGTTCTAATAATAAATACGTACGATGTAAAATAGCCTAACAATTTTAAATATTTTTGATTTGCTAAAATCCATTCGCAAGAGATTGTGTGGGAAATGAAATTTTAACACGAAACGCAGGTTATGAAAAAAAATAAAGCAATTATATTTGGGTATTTAACAATCGTTATTTTTGGGTTCTCCACGTTAAAATTGCTTTCGCAAGAACGCCCTAATATTGTTTTTATTCTTACAGATGATCAATCTTTCGGAATGTTAGGATGTGAAGGGAATACTATTGTTAAAACACCAAACATAGATAAATTAGCAACGGATGGTATTCATTTTACAAATGCTCATATAACGAGTGCTATTTGTACGCCAAGTAGAATTTCTATTTTGTTAAGTCAATATGAGCGTAAACATGGTGTTAATTTTAACTCTGGAACGAGTGTCTCAGATGAAGCATGGGAACAATCGTACCCTATGATTCTAAGAAAGTCAGGGTATTATACAGGTTGGATTGGTAAAAACCATGCGCCAGTCGGTCATGGCGGATATACTAGTGGTGTTATGGAAAAAAGTTTTGACTATTGGTATGCAGGTCATGGTCATATAGGCTTTTACCCAAAAGAAAGGCATAAGATTTTTAAAGATGCTGAGGCAGCTACCCAAATTGAAGTCATAAATGAAGGTGTTAACAGTTTTATTGATAATAATGAAAGACGATTAGAAGGCGCCGTTCATTTTTTAGATGAACGCCCAAATGATAAACCCTTTATGTTATCCATTAATTTTAATTTACCGCATGGTGCAGGTGCAAGATCTATGGAAATGCGAGAAACGGATGATGATATTTATAAAACTATGTATCGGGATTTAAAACTTCCATTACCAGAAAATTATATTGCAAAAGCAGATATAAAAACTCCAAAATTACCAGCAGATTTGTTGCGGGTAGAAGATAGACAAGGTATTTATGATTATGTAGATACTCCCGAGAGTTTTAATGAACGTTATACCCGTCAACTTCAAGCTATGACAGGTATTGATCGTTTGGTAGGTAATTTAAGAAAGAAATTAAAAGATTTAAAAATAGATAAAAACACGATTATTATATTCACTTCAGATCATGGCTTGTTTATGGGAGAACAAGGTTTGGGAGGCAAGTCTTTATGTTACGAGAAAACAACGCATGTACCAATGATTATTATGAATCCTAAAGTAAAGCAAAAATGTAAAGGCATAGCATCTAATGCTTTAGTACAAAGTATAGATGTTGCACCAACAATGTTGGCTTATGCAGGAGTTAAAAAACCTTCGAATTTTCAAGGAAAAGATATCTCTCATTTTGTAAAAGGTGAGCGTAAACCTGTTAGAGATTATCTCTTTACAGAAAATTTGTGGTCTACACAGTTTGGTAACCCCAGGTGCGAAGCAGTTCAAGATAAAGCGTGGAAGTATATACGCTATTATAAAAATAATACGTTCTCGGCCTCTAAAAAAATTGCTGTAGCTAAGGCTTTAGGTATACCTGTTCATCAATTATTATATGCCGTACATGATCCAGATATTGCGGTTTATAGAGATTATGTAGAATCTTCTTTACAAGGCGAAAAACCTGTTTATGAAGAATTATATAATTTAAAGAAAGATCCTAACGAACTTAATAATCTTGTAAATAATAATAAACACGAAGCTAGATTGAATAACTTAAGACAGGTTTGGAAACAGCAAATAACTATGGCTAGAGGTGATGGAGTACCAAAAGTTTTAAGATATACAAATGATAGTCATCCTAAGGGAGGGCATTAAAAACACGAAAAAGCATCAAAACACATGGTTTTTGAACATATGTTCTGTTTTTTGTCGAATTTGATATTACAGAATTGATGCCTAACAAATTACCTTTACATCTAAAAATTAACTTAATATAGAAAGAAATGTACTTAACCAGAATATATTTTCTAATCGTTTTACTACCTTTTATTGGTGGTGCACAAAATTTTAGTGCTGGATTTGAAGCTCCAATAAATACTGAGTGGAGTTCTACTCTTGGAAACGGTCTACCTGTTTTTGAGCGTAATGCCGTTTCAAAAAACACAGGTGCGTTTGGGTTTCAAATGCGTTTTAATAACACCAATCAAAAAGGAAATCTAACATCTGCTAACATCGCTTGGGAAAATGGAGTAACTTATAGAATTTCATTTAAATATAGAGCGATTGTGCCTGTAGATAACACGGCATCTAATATTAAAGTTTTTAATGGTAGTGGTGTGAAAATTATGCAGTATAATTTCCAGTTATCTAATACGTCTTGGCAAGAACTTTCATTCGATTTTACATCAGGTATAAATGATGCATCAGGTAGTGTATTGTTTTCTATGCGTCCCTCAACCACGGGTACAGGGGAGTTTTATTTTGATGATTTTTCAATACAAAAAATTGAGCCAGACTTTTTTGATTTAATAAAGACTATCGATGTCGTTTCAGATTCATCCATTAAGTGGGTGCAATTTGGCCCTGGAATGAGTGGGAATAACAACTCGTTATATACACATCCTACAGACCCCGACATTGTTTTTTCTAGCCCAAATTTAGGAAACACTTACCGGTCTACAGACAAGGGACTTACTTTTGAAACCATATTGAATGAAGATGGACCAATACATATTACAGGTTTAAGAGGCGCTATAGAAATGTATTCATTAGATTTTTCTAGACAAAATGGAGATTTTGGATTTTGTACAGGAAAACGTAAAGGCGAATTGTACCAATCTAACGATAAAGGGAAATCTTGGACTCCTCTAAAAGGCACACCAGGTATTTCTAATAATTTTTTATCCTGTGTTGCTGTAGATCCTTCTAATGATAATGTTTGGTTTTTAGGAGCAGGTAGAATGCGAGATTATGGTCGTTTGCGCTACCCTCAATCGGCTCCTAAAGGAACATACCTAGATCCAAATGCGAATGGAAGACTTTGGAAAAGTACTGATAAAGGACAAACATGGACATTGTCAAATTCAGGAATAAATGCTAATGCAGAGTTTGAAACTATATATGTTGATCCTGTAAATAGTTCAATAGTTTATGCGGGTAGTAATTATGGTTTTTATAAAAGTACCGATGGTGGAACAACATGGAGTTTAAAATCAAAAGGTATAGATCATGATATGATTCGTTCTATGGCATTACACCATGATCAAATTACAGGTCAGGTTACTATATACGCCTTAAGTAATGTTATTTGGCAAGCTAGTGGGCAAACTGTTGCTGACGATGCAGGTGGTGTTTTTAAAAGTACAGACAAAGGAGAAAATTGGACTAAAATTAGTACAGGTCTTGCCATTAACTTAGATGTTTTCAAGAATAATCAAGGAGTTAAGAGAGATTATTATATATCCGTTGCACATTATTTCGGACTCAGTTCAACTGCTGCTGCGGAAGCTCAATATCCAACTTTGCCTTCTAGTATTACACAACGTTTTAATACCATAACGGTAGACCCTAATGATGTGAATAATATTTATTTAATAAATAATTATTCTAATGCATCCGTAAATAATTTTAAACCAGGACAAATTTGGAGAACTAAAGATGGAGGTGCTAGCTGGTTTGTAACATTAAGAAATGGGAAAAACTGGAATAATGGTGTAGATGATTCTTATTGGACATCCAGAGGTAATCCTTTAGGAACAAACCTGTCTTTTAAATACAAGAGTGATTGGTTTAATAGAGATGATTATGAGCGTAAAGGTTCAAACTTTGTTAGATTTAGTGCTGATGGGTCTGTTGTATATACGCAAATGGCAAAGGTTGGGTTTACGTCTTATGATAAAGGCGATACTTGGATAGATATTGATGATGAGGCTACAGGTTCAAATCCTAATAGTTGGGTAGGAGCTGGTAATAGTAACTTGCCTGGTCATGGATTTTATCAAACAACGAGTATTCCTAATAAAGTATTTTGTCCATCGGGAGAAAACAGTCTTTGGATCACTAATGATGAAGGTGATAATGTACGTCCAGGAGCCCAGGGTGCAGAAGTTATGGATTTAGTACAAGGAGAGCATTCTGTGAGTTCAATTGTTGTACATCCAGATGATCCAACAATATGGTTTGCTACCTTTTTTAGACAAGCAAGACGTGGGCAGTTTTTAAAGTCTACTGATAGTGGAAAGACTTGGAATACTATTGGAACACCTTTGCCATTACCATGGCCAGAACCTGCAAATGGAGGTGATCAATCTGTACATCAATTAAGTTTGTTAATTGATAAAGATAACCCTAATAATATATATTTCTGTGTGCCAAGATCGACTTTAAAGTTAGAATTAGTAGGTGATAGCGTTACGGGTTGGGGTATTCACAAGTCTACAGATGGCGGTGTAACTTGGACACAACCAAACACAGGGTTACCTGCTTCGTTAGATGTTTCTAGACTTACATTTGATCCTAATTCAACAAGTATTTTATATGCCTCTGTAATGGATAATGGTGGTGGTTTGTATAAGTCTATAGATAAAGGAGAAACATGGGCGGAAGTAGCTACAACAACTCCAATATCTGGTTCTTCAGGAATTAATGATATTCATTTTGATGTTGATGGTAAAGCATATGTAACAAGTGGTTTTAGAAATGTTGGTGCTAATAATGGAGGGTTATGGGTTAGCGAAGATGATATGCAAACTTGGACTAAAATTTTCGATTTTCCTTGGACTAATCGCGTAGAGGTAGCTAGATACGATACAAAAACTATCTTGTTATCTACATTAGGAAATTCTAATATCGATTTTAAAAATGCTGGAACCTATTTGTCTAAAGATGCTGGACAATCTTGGATTAAAATAAACAAAGGCAACGGACAATCAGATAGAGTAAATGATATTGCTATAGATTATAGTACGCCAGGTAAATATTATGCTTCTACCAGAGGAAGTGGTTGGTATGCTGCTATAGATTCTGATCCTAATTTAAGTGTTGGAGATAATACACAAAAAAAAAAGGATATTAAAGTATATCCAAACCCATCAAAAGACACCATAAATGTTAAAGGATTAAGTGGCGAGATAGAATTAAAAATTTATTCATTACAAGGTCAATTAGTAAAAGAATACAAAGGACTATCATCAGATACTTATTCTACATCGTTTTTAAATCAAGGCATATACTTGTACGAGTTAAGTAATATAGATAAGTCTTTAGTTCAAACAGGAAAACTTGTAAAGCGTTAACATGTGGTCTATTAATGTCTTTTAAAAGAAATCACAATGAAAGTTACAAGTAAAGTTAAAGTATTATTGGGTTTTATGATTTGTGGAATCATTACGACCTCGTATTCGCAAATCAAAAAAAAGGAAGCAGATAGACCAAACGTTATTGTGGTTTTAGCTGATGATATTGGAATTGGCGACATATCGCATTATCGAAATTTAAGCAAAGGAAAAGTTGTTTTAGAGACGCCAAACATAGATAATCTAGCACAGCAAGGTATGTATTTTACAAATGCACACGCACCAGCGGCTTTATGTGCCACGTCTAGATATGCTATCATGACTGGTAATTGTAATTATAGAAGTCCTGTACCATGGGGTGTTTGGTCTGGTTATGCAAAATCGGTCTTTACACCAGAGCAAATCACGTTAGGGAAATTGATGAAAAATGCCAATTACAATACCGCATTTTTTGGTAAATGGCATATGGGAACTAGTTTTAATACATTAGATGACCCAAATACTATATTTAAAGAAAGAGGCAAACTCAGTACAAACGTTGATATTACTAAAATTGTAGCAGGAGGACCTCAACACAACGGGTTTGATTATAGTTTTTCATTACCATCTGGTATTCAAAATGTACCGTATTCAGCTTATGAAAACAACAATTGGTATCCTTTAGCAAAAGATTCTAAAGTCGCTTTAATTACAAAGGTAGACATGCTAAAAAAGGGTGTTATTTTAAATAAAAAAGATGGTTTAGGAGATTCCAATTGGGACCCAAGCGCCATTGGACCCTTATTAATCAATAAAACTATAGACCATATTGCTAAGGTTGCCAAAAAAGACACCCCATTTTTTATTTACTATTGTTCGCAAGCCGTTCATTTACCACATAATCCGCCTAAAGAATTAAATGGTATTCCTATTGCTGGCACGACGCCTTCCAGTCATATGGATATGATTAAAGAATTGGATACTCAAATAGGATTGATGGTTCAAGAGTTAAAAAAACAAGGTGTTTATGAGAATACAGTTTTTATATTTACTTCAGATAATGGCGGTTTGCATGTCGATAAAAACACCCTAGCATCTGGACACAAACCTAATAGTATTTACAGAGGAAAGAAAAACGAGCCTTATGAAGGTGGTCACAGAGTTCCTTTTATCGCCGTTTGGCCTAAACAGATTGCGCCAAACCAAATGTCTGATAAACCTATACTAGGATTGGATATTTTAGCAACCTTAGCTGGCGTAACAGAACAGCATATTCCAGAAGGGCAAGCTGAAGATTCAGCTAATTTATTACCTGTTTTAAAAGGTGAGACTGAGGTCAACCCGCATCCATACTTAATGGTGCAAGGCGGTGCATTTAGAGAAGCCATTATTATTGATAAAGATTGGAAACTCATTATACAATTTGATAAAAAAGACAAAACAGATACTAAAAGAACCCCTGTGGCATTGTTTAATTTAAAAGATAATATTACAGAAGACGAAGCACATAATTTTATCAATGATGCAAAATATAAAGATAAAGTAGCATTATTATTTAAAAAGTATAACCAAACAAGAAATAATCAAACACCAATAGGTAATCACAACTAAATTAAAAGTATAAATCAATTATGAAGAAATTCAATATTTTTCTATGTTTAGCCATTTTCATTTTAGGCTATTCTGAAATCCAAGCACAAGACATAAATTTTAATGCCTCTTGGAAGTTCTACAATGCAGAATCTGAAGGTGCCGAAGTACCTAAGTTTGATGATTCAAATTGGAGGGATTTAAACCTTCCTCATGATTGGGCTATAGAAGGGCCTTTCGATGTTAAATATAATGCCAGATCTGGTGGATTGCCATTTCATGGAACAGGTTGGTATAGAAAGCATTTTAAAATGAAATCAAAATCAAAAGGCAAAGTAGTGCGTATTGAGTTTGAAGGTGCTATGTACAATGCTCACATATGGGTTAACGGACAATTTATTGGTAACAGACCTTTTGGTTATATTGGTTTTGAGTATGATATCAGTAAGCATTTAAAATATGATGGTTCTGATAATGTAATAGCAGTGAGATTGCGTCCAGAAGATTTATCAACACGTTGGTATCCAGGAGCTGGTATATACCGTTCTGTATGGTTAAAAATTGATAATCCGGTGCATGTAGGGCAGTGGGGAACCTACATTACAACACCAACAGTAACCAAAGATTTAGCTGTAGTACAAAATGAAACTACAGTGGTTAACAAAACTAATGCGTCAGTTGATGCAAAAGTAAAACACGAATACTTTTCGCCAGAAGGTAAATTAGTGTCTTCTATTGATGAAACGATGTCTGTTCCTGCCAATGCATCAGCGATTTCAGGATTGTTTTCAAACATTAAAAACCCACAACGTTGGGATACAGAAAATCCTAATTTATACAATGTTACCACAACAGTAACCGTTAACGGCGCTGTTGTAGATACCTATAAAAGTCGTATCGGGCTGAGGTCTATTAGATATACTAAAGATGGTTTTTTCTTAAATGAAAAACCAGTACGTTTTAATGGGGTTTGCTTACATCATGATAATGGTGCATTAGGAGCTGCAGTTTATCGTAGAGCAGATGAAAGAAAACTACAAATTATGAAAAGTATGGGGGTTAACGCCATTCGTACGAGTCATAACCCACCATCAAGAGAGCTTTTAGAACTTTGTGATGAATTAGGATTAATGGTTCAAGATGAAGCTTTTGATGTTTGGAAAATGGAAAAAGTACCTAATGGATATAATTTATTTTTCGATGAGTGGGGAGAGCGAGATATAAAGGATATGATTAAAAGAGATAGAAATCATCCATCTATTGTGATGTGGAGTATTGGTAATGAAATCATAGAACAGAAAGATAAGAAGAATGGTTGGCGCGTAGCAAAACGATTAAATGCGTATTGTAAAGAAACAGACCCAACAAGACCAACATCTGCAGGGTTTAATCATTATGCTGGACCTTACAGAAATAATATGGCGCAACAAGTCGATATTGCAGGTATGAACTATAAGCCAACACATTATGTAGATGTAAGAAACGATTATCCAGATATGCCTGTTTTAGCTAGTGAAACATCAAGTGTTACAAGTAGTCGTGGCGTGTATCATTTGCCAATAGAAAAGTATAAAACACATAAATCAAAGCACGTAACAAGTTATGATTTAATAGGGCCAGTTTGGGCATATCCGCCAGATATTGAATTTCATTTTCAAGAACAAAATCCACATGTTATGGGTGAGTTTATTTGGACGGGATTCGATTATTTAGGAGAACCAACGCCTTATGGCGGAAGAGATAATTCTACCAATGGCTATTGGAATGATGATTGGCCATCGCGTAGTTCATATTTTGGTGCTGTAGATTTATGTGGTTTTCCAAAAGATAGATTCTTTTTATATCAAAGTCAATGGACTACAAAACCTATGATACACCTATTGCCACATTGGAATTGGAAAGGTATGGAAGGTAAAGATATTCCTGTATATTGCTATACCAATTGTGATTCTGCTGAGCTTTTTGTCAACGGAAAGTCCATGGGTAAAAAAGTGAAAGGTAAAGACTTAACAGAGTTATTTGTTAGTTTTAATGACTTTGAGGGGCCAACATTTAAATCTAAATACAGACTATCATGGAATGTGCCTTATAAAGCAGGAAATATAAAAGTAGTGGGTTATAAAGATGGCAAAGCAGTACAGGAAGAGCAAATATTTACAGCAGGAAAACCAGCTAAAGTAAATGTATCTGTAGACAGAAAAAAAATTAATGCTGATGGAGAAGATTTAGCCTATGTAACGGTTAGAATAGAAGATAAAGATGGCAATTTATGCCCAATGGCAGATAATTTGGTTAATTTTTCGGTAAAAGGAGCCGGTAGTTTAATTGCTGTAGATAATGGCAACCAAACGAGTGTTGAGTCATTTCAAGCCAATCACAGAAAAGCGTTTAGCGGTATGTGTCTAGCGGTTTTAAAAGCTTCAGATGCATCGGGAGCTATTAAGTTAACAGCAACATCTAAAGGACTAAAATCTAAAAGTATAACGGTACAAACAAAATAGGGGAAGAGGCTTTTATGAGGTTTGTTATCAATTTATAGAAATAAAATACATGAAAATATTTAAGTGCATACTGGTTCTGGCATTATTGCCAATAATTAGTTACGGTCAAAACGCTGACCAAAAATGGTTTGATACATCTTTAAGTCATAATGAGCGTATAGATCATCTAATCGAAGCGATGACTGTAGAGGAGAAAATATCACAATTATTAGATGTTTGTCCGCCTATAGAACGTTTAGGGATACCAGAATACAATTGGTGGAATGAAGCTTTGCACGGGGTGGCAAGAAATGGTAGAGCAACCGTATTCCCTCAGGCTATTGCTTTCGGAGCTACGTTTGATGAAGAATTGATTCATAGAGTAGGTACAGCAATTTCTGATGAAGCCAGAGCAAAATACAACGAAGCTATTAAATTGGATAACCGAAGTAGGTATGCAGGCTTAACTTTTTGGTCGCCTAACGTTAATATTTTTAGAGACGGCCGTTGGGGGCGTGGTCAAGAAACATACGGCGAAGATCCTTTTCTAACCAGTAAAATAGGCGTTAATTTTGTAAAAGGTTTACAAGGAGATAATCCAGACTATATGAAAACGGCCGCTTGCGCAAAGCATTATGCGGTACATTCTGGACCAGAAGAGCTAAGGCATGAATTTAATGCCGTGGTTAATAAAAAAGATTTATTCGAAACGTATTTACCCGCATTTAAAGCACTAGTTCAAGAAGCTGATGTAGAAGGTGTCATGGGCGCATATAACCGTACTTTGGGAGAAGCATGTAGCGGAAGTCCGTATTTATTACAAGATATTCTAAGAAAAGAATGGGGCTTTAAAGGCTACATTGTTTCAGATTGTGGTGCTATAAGTGATTTTCATAGGTTTCATAAAGTAACAAAAACTCCAGAAGAATCGGCCGCTTTGGCTTTAATAAATGGTACAAATATTAACTGCGGAAAAGTATATAAAGATTTAGATAAATCTTTAGAACAAAATTTAGTTACCGAAGATTTAATTGATGTAAGGTTAAAAGAAGGTTTTTTAACCCGTTTTAAATTGGGTATGTTTGACCCAATTGGAACTAATCCTTATGACAACATAACGGCAGAGGTAGTAAATTCTGATAAGCACCGTGCTATTGCAAAAGAAGTTGCAGAAAAGTCTATTGTGCTTTTAAAGAATAAAAATAATATACTTCCACTTAAAAAAGATACGAGAACGGTTTTTGTGGTAGGTCCAAATGCATCTAGTGAAGAAGTTTTACTTGGTAATTATTATGGATTAACAGGGAGTTCCCAAACTATTTTAGATGGTATCGTAAGCAAGGTAAGTGCAGGAACCAGTATTAATTACAAATATGGTATTTTACCGTATAGAGAAAATTCTAACCCAATAGATTGGGCAACTGGTAATGCTGCAAAAGTAGATGTAACTATTGCCGTAATGGGAATTTCTGGTTTATTTGAAGGCGAAGAAGGAGAGGCTATAGCATCAACATTTAAAGGGGATAAAAAAGATTTGAAACTTCCAGAAAATCAAATCAACTTTATCAAGAAGATGCGAAAAAAATCTAAAAAGCCTATCGTGTTAGTACTAACAGGCGGAAGCCCTATAGCTATTCCAGAACTCCATGACCTTGTAGATGCTGTTGTATTTGCATGGTATCCTGGGGAAGAAGGCGGTACTGCTCTAGCCAATATCCTTTTTGGAGATATCTCTCCCTCTGGTAAGTTACCCGTTACATTCCCAAAATCTGTTGACCAATTACCAGCATATGAAGATTATAATATGAAAGGTAGAACGTATAAATACATGACCGAAGAGCCACTTTATCCTTTTGGTTTTGGTTTGTCTTATACAACCTTTACGTATAAGAGTTTAAAAGTTGATAAAAATTATAATGCTTCGGTTACGATTACCAATACGGGGAATTATGATGCTGAAGATGTAGTGCAACTCTATATAAGTTCGCCACTAGCAGGAACAGAAGACCCAATTTACGATTTAAAAGCATTTAAAAGAGTGCATTTAAAGTCTGGGGAAACAAAAACGATTGATTTCAAATTAAATAAAGACACTTTTAATCAATTTAATGAAGCTGGTAAAACAGTTTTAAGAAAAGGAAAATATATTATTTATGTTGGAGGTGCTTTACCTTCACAGCGTAGTTTAGATTTAGGAGCATCAAAACCAGTTTCTACATCGCTAAAAGTTAAATAATTTAATAAAATGAAACATAAAAGTGGGTTACTTCTTTTTATATGTTCAATACTATTTAGTTATGGGTTTGCAAAAACTCATAATACATTAGATAAAAATAAGAAGATTAGTATTGAACAATGGGAGGTTCATGATGTTGTTTTTCATTCAAAATTAAAAATAGAGAAGCCTTTTAATAAAAAGATGTTTGCTAAAGTTGTAGCTAAAGGTAAAACTCAAAATATACCTTTGTTTTACAATGGAAATAATACTTGGATTCTTAGATATTCAAGTTCAGAAATTGGTAAAAAAACCTATAATATTTCTGGCGATGTTAAAGATTTGAATGGTAAAAATGGTGTTTTTATAGTCACGAAAAATACTAAAAAGAACAGACATGGCGGTATTGTTTTAAATGAAACACGCCCTGATAAATTCTTTTATGAAGACGGTACCCATTATTTTAATTTGGCTTTTGAGTGCGATTGGCTATTTGCTTTAGATTATGCAAAAGATGATTTGAAAAAAACAAAACACTTATTAAACCTGCTAGATAAAAACGGTTATAACCAAGTGGTTATGAATGTTTATACCTATGATGTTTCATGGCAAAAAGACCCTTTGTTAAAGGAACACCCTGAACATGAATATGGCGGACGAGATGATGTTTTTCCTTTTTTAGGTTCAAATACAAATCCAGATTTTAGTGCGTTAAACGTGGCATTTTTTAATCACTTTGATAAAGTGATTGGCGAGATGCACAATAAAGAGATTGTAAGTCATTTAATGATTTACGTTTGGAACAAATTAGTAAACTGGCCAGACATGAATACAGAAGCAGATAATCTGTATTTTGACTACGTGGTAAAACGCTATCAGGCATATCCGAATGTGGTTTGGGATGTTTCAAAAGAGGCCTTGTTTTATGGACGTGCAACCAAGGAATACATCTCAAATAGAATTGAACGTATTAGAGAAGCAGATGCTTTTAACAGATTGGTAACCGTTCATGATTACGGTTTTTGTAAAAGTAATTCTGATGAGGTCGATTTTATTTCAGCACAAAACTGGACGCATCCGTTATACCGCTTTATGTTGGATGTAAAAAAGAAATTTCCAAAGAAACCTATTTTTAATATAGAACATGGTGGATACGAAGAATCGCCCTATAAAGTATTTCCAGGCGATTATACCAATGCTGAAGCGTGTTTGAGACGTAATTACATGTGCTTGTTTGCAGGTGCTTACACAACACATTATTGGCAAGGCACATCTTGGAATGTTGTCATTCATAATCCTTTTGAGCAACCCGAAGATTTTTATAAACCAAAGTTTGATTATTTTAAGCATATGAATAGCTTATTTAAAAAGCTTCCTTTTGAAAACTTTCAGCCTAATCCTTCTATGAATTCCAGTGGTTATAACCTTTTGAATAAAAAAGATGGCATGATGTTATTTTATGTGCCTAAGGAAAATCATGTAGTATCTATTAAGGGTAATATAACCAAACACTTTAATTGGGAAAAAGCCACTAAACAATGGTTTAATACCTTAACTGGAGAATTTTCGGAAGTAAGGAACTATGAAAAGAAACGTAGTGATTTTTACCCATGGCAACCCTGGCGAGGAGAGGTTGATGCTATTTTGATTATTAGGGGTCTTGAATCTGTGGATTAATTGTTTTAAATCTTAATCTTATTGAAAACTATAAATTCTATGTGTTTTACTTAGGTTTTGAACTTATTTAAGAAGATTGTCAAATTATTGAATTTGTCTTTAAAATTCATTTCTATGCTAACGCCTAAGAGTAGAACCTTTTTACTTATTACGTCTTACACATAAGTCTATAATAATTAAACAACTGTTAATTCACCTTTTAAAACTGTTTTTGTTTTTTTAGTTCTGTATACCCAAGCAATTTGAAATAGCTGACCAATAATTTTTATTGAATCTTTCATTGATAATTTAGAGCCATCTGCATGAATCCAACGTTTTAATGGTTGCTCGCAAAGCATTGCTTTAGCTTGTTTTAAACCAAAATATTGCGACATTCTTTTAAAAATTTCTACATCAAAAATCCATTGTGTTACAAATTGTTCGCTAAATGCCACTTTAATAACATCTTTGTGGAATATTTTTGCGCCGCATTGCGTGTCTTTAAAGTTCATTGATAATATGGTTCTGATAATAAAATTAATAGTCAAACTGATTATTTTTCTTGCAGATTCTTTAGTAATATTAGCTCCCATTCTTGAGATTCTAGATCCACTAACTATTTTAAAATCTGAATTTTCTATAGTTTTCACCAAATCATCAAAATCTGCTAAATCTGTAGATAAATCAGCATCTAAAAAGCCTATATAATCTAAATCTTCTTTTTTAGAAAGATGTAACATGCCTAAACGCACTGCTTCTGCTTTTCCTCCATTTATCTTGCAATTATAAACGCTGATAAAATCTTCTTTTCCTTTTTGAAGTTTATAAAGCACCTCTAATGTATTGTCTTTACTGCCATCGTTTACAAAGCATAAATGGTATCCGGAATTCTTATCTATATAATCTAAAAATTGATCACTTAATAAGCGTTCTTCTTCATTATAACAAGGGATTACAACACCAACACAACGTTGTTGTATTATAACATTATTTGTTACGTTAGTACTATTTTTTATTTTTGGAGCACCAATTAACCGTTTTACACGTGCACATATTTCATTAAGACTTAAAGGTTTTTTCATATAATCATTAATCCCTAAATCAAAACCTTCTGTTATGGTATTATCATTTGTATCACCAGATAATATCATTATTGGTGTTTGTTTATGTTTAGATTTTCTTATGTGTTTAACAATTTCCAAACCAGAAAGATCTGGCATGTTTACATCTGCAATTACTAAGTCGGGTTTAAAAGCATCGTATACTTCTAATCCTTTAAAAGCATCTGTTTCAGTTATTACTTCGTATCCTAGTTCTGTTAAACGTTTTTCTAAAGGAAGTAATACTAATTGTTGATCATCTATTGCTAAAACCTTCATAATCATTATTTTTAGTTGTTAATTACAACTCAAAAATACCTTAGATAACGTTTAAAAAAGCGGTATTTAGTTTAAGAGTTGCTTGGTGTAGTTGAATAGTAGATTACTATAGATGATTAGTGAATGTGTCACTGTTTTAATTATCTATATTTACAATAGCGATTTAGTATAAGCTATAAATGAAAGAAACCTCAAATAAATATTTAATTTCTGCACTCCTTTTAGGATTAGTTTTTCATGGGGCTTCTATGTTTTTTACATTAGAAACAACCTATGATGCATTAATACATTTGTTTTTTGCAGACCATTATGCAAATAGCTGGTTTGAACCATGGAATTACAAATGGTATACAGGTTTTACTGTAATGAGTTATCCGCCTTTGGTACATCAATCTATTGCATTACTCTCTTTGGTTGGGGGTTTAAAATTTGGGATGTTTACTGTTGCCTTAATTGGTATTGTTTTATTTATAACGGGTGTTTATAGGTTCTCCTTATTAATAACTTCAAATCGTACAGTTGCAGGATATGCTTCTGTTTTAGCCGTGTTTTCTTCTTCATTTGTAGAAACATTACATGTTTTTGGGCAATTACCTAGTATTATTGGTATTTCGGTTTTAATGCATGCTTTGCCAGAAATTTATTTGTGGCTAAAAACAGGTAAGTATTGGTATTTAGCAACATCTCTGTCTTTAATAGCAGTAACTGTTACTTCTCATCATGTGACTCCTATTTTTGGAATGGTATTTTTTATATTCCCTTTAATAGGCATGGTCATAATGGATGCCTCTAAAGATAAAGTAGGTCGCATGAAAGCAGTAACTTTTAAAGTGTTTTTAGCAACTTTCTTGACGTTATTTAAACGTATTATAGGCTTTGGAATATTATCGTTGCTTATTATCGTTGGTTGTATTCTTCCGTATTGGATTAATTCTAAGAATAATCCAATAACACAGGTTCCTATTCCTCATGGCTCTAGAGATAGCTTTTTAGAAGTTACTTCGTCTGGTTTGGTCTTCTTTTTAATCCCTTGGGGTATTTTATTAATCCTACTCCCATATGTATTTTATAGATATTACACAAAACGTTATTTGTTTTTTGGGTTATCTATTACCATTCTTTTTGTTTTAGGAACAGGGGGTACAACACCTATACCAAGATTACTTCTTGGAGAAACCGCTTTTAATATTTTAACATTAGATCGTTTTTCACTTTGGGCGTCTATTATGGCTTTACCTTTATTGGGAGAGTTTGCTTATCGTTTTGTTCAGGGTGATTTAAAAACGCATATTCAATCTAAATTTGGGGCTGTTTATCATCGTATTGTTGGAGGTGTTTTAGCTGGTCTATTTGTTTTTATGACTGTTTTTACAATGAGTTTAGGTTATTTTAGACCATCGCAACCGCAAAAAATAAAAATGCTCCCTATTGTAAATTTCTTAAATCAAGATGATCATGATAAATGGCGATTTTTAACTTTAGGTTTTGGTGATCAGATGGCTTGGTTAAGCGCACAGACTAATGCGATGAGTGTAGATGGAAATTATCATTCCGCAAGACGATTACCCGAGCTAACTACACGACCAATAGAACGTTTAGAAAACTCAAAATTTAAAGGGGTTGCAGGTATTGGTTCTTTACAACAGTTTTTAACTACACCAGAAAAATATAACCTGAAATACATTTTTTCTAACGATAAGTTTTATGACCCTATTTTATATTTCTGTGGTTGGCAACGTTTACGACAATTAGAAAATGGCATTATGGTTTGGGAACGTTTAAATATTCCGCCAGTATCTTCTATTTTACCAAAAGAAGATGTTGCTAAATGGCTAAAAATTCTTTGGGGTGTTATTCCTATTCTAACCGTTATTATTGCCTTTGTCTTAAATATACAAATGCTCTGGGTAAATGCTTTAAAAACAAAAGCTAAAAAATGTCCGGCCTTTTTTAAATATAAAAACGATTATACTCATTTTTCGAGCAGTATTTTAAAAACAACACATGTTTGGTCATTAATTTTAGCGAGTATCGTTATTTATGGAATCTATCAATTCTACTTAAAAACTGATACACAAAGATCGCCAGAAAATGCCATAATAGCGTATTATGATGCTTTAGATTTTAAATCGTTTGAAAAAGCGTATCATTTAATTAACCCAAAAAGCAATCTGCCAATAGCTCAATATATGCTTGAAATATCGGTAACAGATGGCTTATTAAGTTCGTATGCAAAGTTAGATGCTATAGAGACTGTTTTTACCAGTAAAAATGATAGCATAGCCAGAGCAAAGGTAATAACTAATTGGATAACGCCTCTTGAAAAGATAAACAAGGTAGATTATAAGTCACTCATAAAACATAATAATAAATGGTATTTACAGCCAGATACCATAGACACAGATTTGCCACCAGATCAATTGTATTCAAATAGCACAACAACTTATTTTAATCAAGGCAGAAAGCGTGTTACAACCGAGCAAACCCATCATGAAGATGTATTAAAACAGCCAGCTTTAGAAATTTTGTCGTCTAAACTCGTAAAATATAATAATCATTACGCGATTATTGGAGAAGTACAAAATATAGATAACGTACCAGCAGATATTGTTTTAAAAGGCACGCTTTATAATGATAACAATAAAGTGTTAGCGAGTTACAATGCTAAATATCACGTAAAACATAAATTAATGCCTAAAGAAGTATCTTCTTTTAAAATTAATTTTGAAGGTATAGCTTGGTCTAAAACAGAAGATGCTATTCCAGATACATTTAATCCCGATGAGTTTACTCCTGTAGAATTTGAAGAACAGCCTACAAGGTTTAATTTGCAAGTTGCTGGTAATGTTTCTGGATCAGATTTGTATAAAAACATGGTATTAAATGCTATTGAAATTAATGATGGTCAAATTATAGGAAGCTTATTTAATAGTGGTGTAGAAGAAATTACAGTACCTCAACTTTTAGTAACCTATTATAATGAACATAAAACAATGCTTTGGGTAGATCATTTATTCGTAAAAAAAGGTGTTAGGCAACAACGTAAGCAAGATTTTGAATACTCAATTATAAAAAATGGCTCAGTGAAAATTATTACTGATGATATGACGAATGTTTTTGTAAACGGTTTGCCTAACGATGCCATTTCTAATAAAATAGTGCCTAATAGAATTGATAATCATACAGCTACTGAGTTACAAAAAATTAATCATCCAGATTATAATTATATTAAAATTGAATTGAACACATATATTGGCAACCCAAATTAATGCAATATAAACTAACATACATATTCCTTTTAGGATTGATTTTATTATCATCTTATACTGTTGCACAGAATAATGAAAACACGGATTTAAAACTATTTACTTCTACAACTAATTTTGAAGCAGGTAAAATGGTTGTTTTAAAGTTTTCTACGTCTCAAGCTATAAAGCCACTTTTATATTGTGCCAATAGCTATGGTTCTACGATTGTTTCTCCGTCTTTAAAAAATAATATACTTCAATATGTAATTCCTAAAAATATGACTCAAAAAATAGGCGTTGTAAACTGGGAAATAATAGAGGATACAATTTCTGTTACAGGGAAATTTAATATAAATCCAAAAGCAGAAGTCGCTGTAATGGAAACTTACATTGGACCACCAAGCATTGAAGCCGGAGGAACAGATTACACCATGTTGGTTGTTATCCCAACTGATGCTTTAGATAATCCTATAGCAGAGAATACAATCGTAAATGCAAAACATCAATTTTTAGCTTCAGAAAAAACAGAAGCCATATCCACAAAAAACCTAATCGCTTATAAAAATGTTTATTCACAAAAAACAAGTGGTAGAATACTTATGGCTTCAGAATGTTTAAACACTAATTCTAAAGAATTTACTGTACATGTTACACCTGCAGTTCCAACAGATTTTACAATTACGGCAAGACAATCACACCAATATGCAGATGGCAACCAAGTGACTACTTTTATAACATCTGTATTAAAAGACAAACATAATAATGTGGTTAGCGATGGTACATTTGTAACCTTTTTTATAACGAATACAAATGGAGATATTTTAAAAACATCAGGCACTACTATTAATGGGGTTGCAACTTCTAAAATGATACATCCCGATCACGAAGAACAATGGCATATAAAGGCCTATGTAACTGGTATGGCAGAAAGCAATACCATTATCTTAAACTATAAACAAGTTATTTTAGATTTTGACGTTGTCTTTTCTAAAAATAATAGAGACATAACTATTGGTCATTTACAGAGTTTTCTGAACCAAACAATACCCGATGGTTTACAAGTAAAGCTTTCTATTTATAAAAATAATAAACGTATTGAAAGCTATACTAAAACATCTAGAGAAGGGTTTGTTCATTTTAATTTAAAACACCATGTTTTTAAAAATGCTACTTATAAGATTATTATTAAAACGGCAGGTTTGGAGAAAATATATAAATCTAAAACACTATGGTAAATGGTAATAAAAACATATTGCGTAGTGTTTTAATACTATCATATATTATTCTTATTGGAGGTGTTATTTATGGTATTAGTGCTGTGTTTAGTTATTTAAATACGGGTGCAGATAGAAGTAAGATGCTACATACCGAAATTAAAAAAGTAGATCAATATGTGCCTAAACTGATGTGGGAATCACTAAGTAACGAAGGTAGACCAATGGATACACAAACATTGAAGGCTCTTGAAAACGATTATTTAGATGCTTGGTACGTAAAGCAGGTGGCTTATAAAACCAACATTACAGAAGGACTTAAAGATTATTATACAGATAATGCTCGTAAAAACTTATATGATTTTATTGACTTAAATACTAATACAGGCATTACTATAGAATCTACAACTTTAGAACATCATCCTAAAGTAGAGTTTTTTAGTGAAGACGGTCAGCAAGCGGTTATAACAGATCACAATGTTATAGAATATAAACGTGTTTTTAAAGCTGAAAAATTAGTTTTAGAAACGACAGAAGTAGCAACGTATAAGATTGTGTTTTTATTAGAAGATGGTTTTTGGCGTATTCGTCATTTAGTAAAAGAGCGTGTTGAAAACTATAAAGACAAGAAGGACTTAATTTTAACTAAAAACCTAAAGATTAAAGGCATTAACTATTACCCCAGAGCAACACCTTGGGATATGTTTGGTGAAACATTTTCTAAAGATACTATTGCTAACGATTTTAAAATTATAAAGGAAGCTGGTTTAAATTCGGTTAGAATTTTTGTGCAATATGAAGATTTTGGAAAAGCAAATGTTGATAAAACTAAACTTGAAAAATTAAAACAAACGCTAGATGTTGCAAAAGCTAATAATCTTAAAGTTGTAATAACACTTTTTGATTTTTATGGAGATTACTCTGTTTTAGATTGGACTTTAAATCAACGTCACGCAGAAACTATTGTTTCCAATTTAAAAAACCATCCCGCTTTGTTAGCTTGGGATATTAAAAACGAGCCAGATTTAGATTTTGAATCAAGACATAAAGAATTAGTCATTGCTTGGTTAGATAAAATGATTGATTTAGTAAAATCTGTTGATGATAAACACCCTGTAACTATAGGTTGGTCTAATACAATAAGTGCTTCAATTTTAAAGGAGAAAGTAGATTTTGTTAGTTTTCATTATTATGAAGATTTAGATGTATTGGAAAAAAAGGTTGAAAATTTAAAACTAGAAACTCCCAATAAACTAATTGCTATAACAGAGTTTGGTTTATCGTCCTATAAAGGTTTATGGAATCCTTTTGGTAATAATAAAGAGAGTCAAGCTAACTATCATAAAAAGGCGCAAGGTATTTTTAATGATAATGATATTTCTTTTATGTCTTGGACACTTTACGATTTTATGCAAATACCAAAAGAAGTCGTTGGACGACTTCCTTGGAGAAAACGGGCTCAAGAGTATTTTGGTTTTATAGACCAAAACGGAGAGACTAAACCCGCTTTTAAGTATATTTCTAAACCATAGTTTAAGCTACTGCAATACGGTGTTTTGTTTTGTTTGACATAATAGTTTTAAACGTATTTATATACATTTCTGCTATTTGAGATAGGGGGTGAGCCGTTGACGCTTTATAATTTGCTTTGCCTAACTCCATTCTGTAAGCGTCATTAGTCACTATGTTTTCAATGGCTGTTGCTAAACTTTCAACAGATGTAGGGTCAAAAAACTCACCTCTATAGCCTTCATCTTGTACTAACAATGCTAAATCTCCTAAATCGGGCATTACAACTGCTTTTCCATAACTTCCTGCTTGATGCAATACGCCAGAACTTCCTGTTGTAGAAGTGTATGGAAATACAACTAATGCACTGTTATTAAATAATGTTGGTACTTCATGCTCTTCAACATAACCTGTAAATCGTACTTGTGGCACATGTCTGTAGTCTTCTTGAACTTTGGCTAAATAGCCTGGTACATTTGGGTTATCGGTTCCAGCAATAACAACCTCTAAATTTAATCCTGTAGATTGTCTTACGCTCTCAATGGCTTCAATCATTCCTTCTACTTTTTTATAAGTTCCAAATTTCCCAAAAGTCATAATTTGCATTGGTGAAGTAGGTATTTTATAATCGGGCTCTTCTGCGATTTCAAAAGTACCGTGAGGTATTAATTTAACATTATTTGCTTTATATTTTTTACTTAAAACATCAACATATTTTTGCATTGTAACAGCAACAGTATCTGCTTGTAAAATTAATCGTGTAAGTGTACTTCCTATAAAACCATACATTTTTTGCATTAATTTATTACTTGTAAAACCAGCACTTCCTAAATCTACTTCTTCTAGAATATTATGAAGTAATACTATATTCGGAATCTTTTTAAGCTTGCATACGAATGGTAACATTAAACCTAGAGCAGCTACAATTTTCTTGTCGCCAAACTTCATAAATTGTAAGTTGAATAATACTGCATCTGGTTTTACTTGATTAATAGCTTTGGTTACATTTAAAATATTGGCATAACTATTAAATGTCCAACATTCTTTAATAGTGATTTTACAACCAGCTTCTGCGAATTCAATATCTTTTTTACCTTCTGTAGTATCTGTTAATAATACCAATTCTGTGATATCTTTTTTTTGTCTGAAGTGTTTTACTAAATGATAAGCATATTCATTTAAAGTCACTTTACTTGGTGGATATGCTGTTACGATGGCTAATTTCATAAGTATAGTTTTAATTGTTTATGATTTACACTACAAATTTGCAGTTAAAAATTCAGAAAAACAGGGACTCTTAGATGGTTTACTTTTTACTGTAGATGAATGGTAATTTACTTTAGGTTAAGCCAATTTTGAAGATTTTGAATCTAGTTTAAAGAATACAACTTGAATTATTAAAAGCAATACCATAGCAATAATTTGCATATGTACCACTTGTTCTAAACTAGCATGATAAAAGATAACCAATGCCATTTGAAGCATCCCAAATACACCAGAAATAATTACTGGCGCATATTTATCTAAAGACAGGTAGTAGTATGCAAATATATTTGAAATAGCAAACATACTTGTAGCTATAGCATATTTCCAAAGTAGTGGTGCCATGGCTATATAACTTTCTCCAAACAATATATTAATAATAAGCTCTGGAAAACTAAAACAAACCAAAATAATACTTATTGATATTACTGCAATGTAACCAATGTATTTAAAAAGTATAGGAGCCGTTTCTTTACCATCCTTTTTTAATTGAACTACGGTTGGCAATAAGAGCATTACAAACATCCAGGCTATAAAGTAAACTATCCTACCAATTAATGCCAATGAAGCGTACAAACCAGCTTCGTACGATTCAAAATAATGCTTTACTAACAAAATATCGCTGTTGTTAATAATAATTTGAGTCAATTCATAAAACGCTGTAATTATAAAGAAGTTTTTTATGGCTTTAGAGTGCTTTTTTTGCAATACTATTTTTTTCTTCGGAAAAACATTACTTAATTTAAAAGGCATTAAACCAAATAATAATGAGCCTAAAATACCTGCTGAAATTATTATTGAAGATTCAATTTTTAATAAAAAAATTAAACCCAATGTTATAAGTAATCTACTTAACATTTCAAATTGATAAGTCATTGATAATAGTTTAAAATTTTTCTTTCCTTGAAAAACACCTCTATTAACACTCATTAAAAAGTATACAGGAATACCAAACCCAAAAATCAGAAACATACTTGATGATGAGGTATTAAAAATATTTTGCAATTGAGTGGCAAAAAAAATAGTTAAAAGCCCAAAAAATAATCCTACTATAAAAGCATATTTATAAATTTTAGCTACAAAGTTTTTAAATAATTGGTTTTCAAAAATTACCGAAAACTTAGCCGTTACCAATTGAAATGTCATAGCTGCAAAACTTAATACCAATAAAAGTGTTATTAGTACTGCTACATCTGCAAATTGTACTGGACCCAAAAGTCTACCAAGAATTAAATTATATAAATAATTTCCACCATTTACAGTTAAAACACTTAGCATGAATAATTGCTCTGGTGTAATTTTTTTAGATTTTAAAATGACTCTAATTTGCATGACTTCAATTTTGATATTTGTATTTTTTAAAATTATGCTGCTATAGAAAAATCTATAGATTCATAAATATCTTTACAACCATAACCAACTACAGTAAATACTTTATTATAAAATTCTGCTTTATGAAAAATATGCTCTATAGCTTTTAATCCATTCTTATCAATAGCTGTAACCTTTTCAATATTTATGGTTAAAGATTTTGTGTATGCCAATAAGAATTCTAAATGATTTTTAAATTGCTTAACTGTTGTAGCGTTAATACTTCCTTCTACTAAAAATGTTCCGTTGTTTTCTTTAATTGTAAGTGCCATAATGTTTGTTTTTAAATTAATATTGGTTTGATTTCTGACACAAAGATGCTACAACAATCAGCGGGAGGTAGTCAAATTTCGGTGAGTGACGGGTTGCTGTAGATGAATGAAACGCCTTTTGGTATTAACTTGCAGTATCACAAAAACCTGAATCATGAGTATTAAATTCCACATCATATTAGTATTACTTTTTATAACCACTTTAGCTTATTCACAAAATATGCAAGAAGGTTTTACCTATTTAGAAACAGGAAAGTATGCTAAAGCAAAATCGTTTTTTAAAACGGTATTAAAAGACTATCCAAAAAATAAAACAGCGAAGTTATGCCACGGAAGAGCTATTGGGTTGTTAGGCCATTCTGAAAAAGCTGTTGACATTTTTACAGACTTATTAGCAACGTACCCTAACGATTTTGAAATTAAACTAAATTATGCAGAGAGTTTACTTTGGAATAAAAACTATACCGAGGCTAAAAGTTTTTACCAAGATTTAATTAAAGAAAATAGCCAAAGTTTCCCTGCGCTTTTAGGGTATGCAAATACGTTATCTAATCTTAAAATATATGATGAAGCCTTAATTTATGTAAATAAAGCTTTAAACATATTGCCAGGAAACCAAAACGCGTTAACCTCTAAAAAATATATCTATTTGGGCTATGCGTATCAAAACCAACAAGCACAAAACTATGAGGAAACAGAACGTTTATTGAAAGAAAATTCAAACCTTTTTAAAGATGATAAAGACACCCTTTTAAATTTAGCAAACCTCTATTTAATTACTGGAGAATTTGATAAAGCCGAAACCATATACAATATTATAGCCAGTAATCCAGAAAATAAAATACTAGCATTAAACGGATTAGCTCTAGTAAAACATGTAAAAGGAAAAGAAAAGGATGCGTTAAAGTTAAGCGAACAAGCTTTTTTAAGTTTAGGAGCAAATACAGATTCAAAATTAGTAAAACCAACAACAGAACGTTATATACAAGCCTTAATTTGGAATAAAAAATATAAAACTGCCAATGTATTTATTTCTAATTTAATAGAAACCAAACCTAACGAGAATTGGATTTTAGCATTACGTGCCACGTTAAATATTTATAAAAGCAATTTTAAGAAAAGTGTTACCGATTACAATCGCATTTTAGAGAATGATAGTAGTTCGTTTGATGGAAACTTAGGAAAAGCAAATGCATTAAAAGCTATTGGTAAATATGATGAAGCATATCAATCGGCAGAAAATACGTTGACGTTTTATAATAAGCAAAAAGACGCTACCAATTTTATTAAAACCTTAAATACGAGTTTTACACCATTTTTGGAAACTAAAACATCTTATTCTTTTGATAATGGCAATAACAAAGCGTTTGCAGTACAAACTAATATAGAATTTCCAACTTCAACAAAACTTAAGTGGTTAGCGAGTTATGGTTACAGAACAACACGTAACAAAATCACTAATTTTGATGCCACATCAAACGATTTTTCCTTAGGGTTAGCTTACCAATTGCTACCAAACATTACCTTTAAAGGAACGGCAGGTGTAACTTCAGCAAAAGCAAATACAAACAATTACACGCAATTGGTAACCGATTTGGCCTTAAATATAAAACCATTTAAACTACAAGTTTTAGATATTGGTTATAAGCGGGAAATACAAAGTTTTAATGCCGAATTATTAGACCGAGAAATCGTGATGAGTAATCTGTACGCTAATTATAACCTAAGCACCAATTTTAATTTAGGGTGGTTTGCACAATATTTTTACACCTGGCAAAACGATGCTAACAGCAGAAACCTATTGTTTACCTCCTTGTATTATAATATACTAGCGAAACCCGCTTTAAAAGCAGGATTAAATTACCAATACATTACGTTTAAAAACCAAGTGCCTACTATCTATTTTAGTCCAAAACAATTTAACGCTGCCGAAGTATTTGTAAACATCATTAAAGATGAAGCGATTACAAAACCTAACGCGTGGTTTTACGAATTAACTGCTGCCACAGGCTTACAATATATTAAAGATAATAGTAGCCAAAGCACCTACCGCATACAAGGAAAATTAGGTTATAAGTTTACAGAACGCACCTTATTAAATGTTTACGGCACCCGAAGTAATATTGCTTCGGCTACTGCAACTGGTTTTACATTTAATGAAATTGGGCTGAGGTTTAAATGGTATTTGAGTAGGAAGCCTGTTTTTAGGGATTAACGTTTTGTTATTTATAATTATACTGTTTTTTTAGAACACCGTAAGTATGATATATTTAGTCTTCAGAAAACAAATACTCATCCCTGTAATCAATTTTATATGCCTTTAAAAAATCTATATATTCATCTTTGAATGATTTTTTAGCGTGATGCGTTTCCTGGTTATCAATATAGTTTGCGACATTTTTTATTTGAGATTGGCTTATTGAAAATGCTCCAAACCCTGTTTGCCATTTAAATTTGTCGTTCGTAAATTGTTTTTCATTTATCCATTTTGAGGAATTTGCTTTTATGTCCCTCATCAAATCTGATAAATTACAGTTTGGTTTAATGCCTAGTAGAATATGTATGTGGTCTGGCATACCGTTAATAGTCATTAATTTTTGATTTTTATTGGTAATTATACCTGTAATATATTTATACAATTCGTCTTTCCAGTTTTTTGAAATACTATTTCTTCTTCCTTTTACAGCAAATACAACATGTAAATATATTTGAGAATAGGTGTTTGCCATTGTGTTATTTTGTGTCGCTCCTCAGGAGCTTATTTAAATGGATTAATTATTATCTATTGATATTTTACCGCGCTGCGGTTTTGCTTTATTATAAATATCGTGTTCTAGCAAGTTTTATAAAAATATAATATATTTTTTGACTCATCAAACATAACTTTTAATAATCTGTTTTATATAATAATGCCTATAAACAGTAATTACAAAGGTTTAAAGATTTTACCTTTAATGAAAATTGAATTACGTTAACCATTGCTCCAGAGGAGCAAAATAACGATAGAACAAATAATAGAGATTGTTTTTTGAACGCCGTAGGTGTGACATATTAACGACTATTTTGATGTTCGATTTAATATTATCCAATTTTTTATACCTCATATATTATTCTCTCCCAGAATTTCAATCATTTCGTTAAAACGATAATCTACGTTATCATCAATTTCAGGCTGTTCAACATAAACATATTTTTATAAAGCAAATATTATAAAGTTAATAAGAGTTTTCTTTTAGTATTAAGAATGTTAAACAAAAAAAAGCAAAAAACTTACGTCTTTTGCCTTACCTCATAGAACAATTTGCTATTAACTAATCCATGAGTAGTTTTATGGTTTTATAAGCCCTTTGATTACTTCCAGTAATTTTACAGAAATACAGTCCAGTACTTAAGTTTCCGCGTTCTAATGGTATTTCATTTTTACCGTATAATGCACTAAATGGTATTTGTTTTACTAAACGCCCTACTTGGTTGTAAACTAACAATTCAAGATGTTCTGCGTTTTGTGCCGTAAAGTGTATCGTTGTTTGAGACAACATGGGGTTTGGTATAGCCACAATATTTAAAGCATTAGTTTTAGTTACACTAACCACAGATAATGTGCTACTTGATGAGAAACGTAATTGCTCTAATGTCATTTTTTTAGTAGTTTCTACACCGTTTTCAGCCAACATCGTAAAGACTATAGACGTAATATCGCTTACTTCTAACGGTGTGCCATTACTAGATTTAAATTCAGAGAATGGTAAGCTATAATCGGTTAAATTATCTGTTAAATTAACACTTGTTTTGTATTGTGTTTCCCAGTCTGTAACACTTTCTTTTACTAATCTTATAATAAGTGTTCCGGTACCTTTAGCTTTTAATTTAAAACTGTTATACTTAGATAAATCTATGGGGTTAAACTTTGGTGTTAAGGCTCTATAGGCTGCAATGTATTCGCTAGTTGTGGCTTCTAAAGTAATATTACGTTCTACCGCATATTCATCGGTGTTAAATGGAGTGTCGTTTGTTTTTACGCTATAATTTATAACATTTGTTGTTGGTGCTGCATCATCGTATCCCCATGGGCCATCAGACATAAATAAATCGTCTGGAGTTTGTACACCATCTCCAATTCTAAAACCAATATCAAAAAGGTTTCCTGCTTCTACTTGAATATTAGATATGTAATTGCCATCCAAATTAATAGTAGAGGCTACATATGCAACATTTTCAGTTTCTGTAGCTCTTAATCCGCCATCAAAAGCTACGCCTTCACTTTTATTTGTATTTACAATTTGTAAATCTAGTTTTCCGTTACGGTAATTACCTTTTCTAACAAAAACGGTTGGCGGTGTTGAGTTGTTATAACTTATTACTGGTTTTTGAATATCTAACAATCTTACCACTTCTTCTCCAAGGCGTAACAAATCATCTAAAGAATTGGACCAGATTTGGAAATTATAAAAGCCAACATTAGTTTCATATTTGTCTAAATTCCAATGGCTTTCAATGCCGAAATTTGCACCGTTATTTATTGATTTTGCAGATAAGCTTAGCACAAACTCTAAAGCGCCATCAATAGTTCTGATTAATGATTTTATAAATGGTTGCTCGTTAATTTCTATGGTTGATACCGAAATTAATTCAGCACCTAATAATCTATCGCAAATGTATTTGGTATGCTCGTAAACACCTTTGTCCGTTTTTAATAATAGAATAGAAGCTACGGCATCGTTATTTCTTATGTAATCTACAGAGTAGATATCGGTTGCGTTTGTAATACCTATTAAATCTTTAGGGGACGATTCAATAACATTGTCCTCATTAATAACATCTAATGGAATAACATCTGATAATTGAAATCCACCACCTTTATTAGCATTTGTTTTGCCATATTTAGACGATTTAGAAAAACGTTTTGCCGTTTTTGTATCAAATGTATAATTGCTTTTTGCTCTGTTAAAATTACGCTTACTAATTTGTTGAGAGAGTCTGTTGTTGCTTTCCAAACCACCTTCATTTGCGCTTGAAGCAACTTCAATTACTGGGCAGCCTGCATATCCTGAGCATGATGGGTCTTCACAATCAATTAGTCCGTCGCCATCATCATCAATACCATTATCACAAATTTCTTGTGGTACTGGTGCGGTTGGGCAACGTGCCCCATCATTACTAGCACTAGATGGTCCAAAAGCAAATAAGTTAGATTCTATATTATTTGTACCATTTATGTCTTGAACATTTTGAATTACATAAATAGTTCCTGTTTGATTTGCCGATACATAAAAACGACCAGAAGCATCAAAATAAACCGCACCATAGGTGTAATTTAAACCAGATAAAATAGGGACTTCTCCTAATGATTGTATTGTGCCATTAAGAGGGCTTATACGATATAAAATATTAGTATTTTTTTCTACGGCATATAGATTTTCATCTACAGCATTAAATGCCCAATCATGAATACTTATATTTTGCGACAAATTTCCTGTTTCTATAAATTTAGCGTAAGTTGTAGATGAAGGATTTAAATCTATTTTGGAATAACTAGCACCTCCTGCCTTTAAATAATAGATGCCTTGCGGACTAATATCGCCTATATATCCATTGCCAATAGGTAAGTTGTCTAGGTAAAATGTTGTTGTGTTAAAATCTTGACCAATACGCACTATGGTTTTTGATGGTGTGCTTAATGAGCCCCAAATATAGCCATCTATAGGGTTGTAGGCTGCTGCATTAATATTTCCGGGTGTAATATCTGATGCTGCAAGAAAAGAATTTCCCGAAGCTAAATCTAATGAATATACATCGTTATATTGAAATAAGTAAGCGTCATAATTACAATAAAAAGGCGCGTTTTGCGCTTTACTAATAAAGTTGAAAAGTAAAATAACAATTAAAATAAATTGATTTTTTTGTGTGTATACTTGATGATTCATAGATGTCTTATTTATACATTATAAGAACAAATCTATGGTGTAAGGTACTTTGTTTTAAGATTTTTCGATTGACTCAATTAAAGCTTAGGTCATTGGGCTTTTAGTGTAGATGAACTGTTTGGTGCTGTAAATTACATAAACCTATATTGTTTTTTACAATAAATTAAGACGTTTCATTAATTCTGGTCTGTTAGAGCGGCTTACAGGAATTACGTCCTTTTTTATAAGAACGCTGTTATCTTCTATATCAATAATTTTTTTGATATTAATAATATACGAGCGGTGTACTTTTAGAAACAAATGGGTTGGTAATTTATCTTCTATTTTTTTTAATGTAGAATGTACGGTATAGTTTTTTTCTTCTGTTTTTACATTAATATAATCGCCTTTGGCTTCAATTAAGTAAATACTAGGGATGTCTAATTTAATGAGTCTTCGGTCTATATTGATATATAAATCGTTACCAGAAGTTGTTTCAATTTTATTGTTATTTGAAAGCGCTTTGGTTTTTGATGGTTTGTTTTCAGCCTTTTGAATGGCTTTTTGAAAACGAGGTAATAGTATAGGCTTTACTAAATAATCTACAATACAATCATATTCAAAAGCTTCGATTGCAAAATTAGCATCGGATGTGGTTAAAATAATTCTTGGAGGATTTTTTAACGTTTGTATAAAATCGAAACCTGTAAAATCTGGCATGTGAATATCTAAAAAAATAAGGTCAACTTCATTTTGATTTAAATATTTAATGGCTTGCATTGCATTGGGAAACTCAGCAGCAACATGAATAGTATTAATTTGCGAACAGAGCTGGTTAATAATTACTCTTGCAGTAGTTTCATCATCAATAATTATACAATTCATATATACGTAGTTAAAGCTTGATCAAATAGTTTGTTATGGTTTGCAAGATGTTTTCAAAATCTTCTTTTAGAGTCATAGAATTTTCTTTTAGATTTTTTTCAAAACACGCTGCAATTTTATAACTTTCTTCAAGCCCTAAAATACTAATTTTATGTTTAAGTTTATGGACATTTTCTGCTGCTATTTGATAGTTTTTAGCTTCAATATTTTTAATGTAAGTTGCTTTTTCTACTGGAAACTCTAATTTAATCACCGAGATTAGCTTTTCTTTAAAACTATCATCTCCTCCAGATAAGCTATTTATATAAGTTAGATTTGGTTTCATTATTATTTCTTTATGGTAAAATAAAACGTCGTGCCTTTATTTAATTTGGATTCTAACCAGATTTCGCCTTGATATAAATCTATAATTTTCTTGACTATAGATAATCCTATCCCTGAAGAATCTTTGCTTTTATTTAGAGAATTAAAAATTTTGAATATTTTTTTATGATATTTTTCTTCAATGCCTATACCATTGTCTTTTATAGAAAATTGGTAGTATGATTTGTGTTCTAAATAATCGATTTTAATGACGCCCTTATCTTTATCATTAAATTTAATAGCATTACCAATAAGATTTTGGAACACTTGCTGAAACTTAATTCTATCGCCTTTAACAGTAGGTAATTTGTTTAAAAGCAGAATTGAAATATTTTCGGGAACATATAAAACTTCTTTTAAATCGTTAATCAAGTCATTTAAATTAACTTTTTCGTTATCATTAGAGCTCGCTCCAACACTTGAGTACTCTAGAATATCGGAGATTAATTGTTCCATTTTTTCTAAAGTTATTTCTATAAGCCCAAGATTTTGCATACTTGCAGCATCCAATTTTGTTTTATTATCTTCTTTAATCCAGGACGTTAGAGCGTTAATACTTCGTAATGGTGATTTTAAATCATGAGATACAATATGTGCATATTCTTGCAGCTCATCATTACTTTTTTCTAAAGCTTTTAAAAGTTTAGTATTTTGAGCTTCGGCTTTTTTTCTTTCTCTTAAGTTTATGGCACTTTTTAGTTGCATAGCAACCAAGTTAGCTACGTTTTTTATGGTTTGTAAATGTTCTTTTGTAAAGTAATTTTTATCTGGATGTTCTGAGTCTATTATTCCAATAATAGTACCTTCACTTATAATAGGTACGGTCATTTCAGAGAATCTAATGGCACCATCAACAATATAATTTTTATCTTTAGAGGTATCGTTAATAAGTTCTGCGATACCTGTTTGTGCTACTCGACCAGTTATTCCTTGCCCAATTGGAAAAATAGTTTTATCAATAATTTGGTTTTTAATATTAATTTTTGAGTCATATGCAGCAATTTGCTCAATAGTTTTTTCTTTGGCGTTTACAATGTAAATAACGCAGTCATTGGTGCCTAAATATTGTGCAATATTACTCGTAATCTCTGCTGCAATGTCATGAATATCAATTTTTCCTAAAATAGATTTTGCAACATCATTAATCATATCTATAATTAATGTTTTTTCCCTTTGTTCAGTTATGTCTTCAATTAAAGCAACTTGGTATTTAATCTTTCCATCGTTATCTCTTACTGCATTTACATTTGTTTTTGCCCAAAGTATGGATCCATCTTTCTTTTTATATCGTTTATCAATAACAAAATTATCGATTTCACCTGCGTCCATTCTTGTAATGTAATCTTTAGATAAAAGAAAATCTTCTGCAAATGAAATATCTTTTACCGTTAATGTTGAAATGGCCTCTTCAGAATATCCTAATAAATTTTGAAAGGATAAGTTGGTTTTAATAATATTCCCAAATTGGGTAAGCGCAATGCCAAAGGAGGCATTATCTATTATGGTGTCGAGTTGCTTTTTTTGCTCTACAATTAATTCTGAATTGTATTTAGTTTCTGTAATATCTCTAACTATACCTTGAGCGGCAATAGGTTGTTTTTGTCTGTTGTAAATGATACTTGCATTAATTTGCACCCATTTAATTTGCTTTTCTTTTGTTATAATTCTTGCTGTATAATTTGTAAAAAAACCTTGGCGACTTAACGTTTTAAAAGATTTAATAGCATATTTAAAGTCTTCTTTATAAATAAGATTTATAACATTAAGTGTTTCTTTATTAATATTATATCCAAAGAACTCAATAGCAGCATCATTCATTTTTAGAACATGACCTTGAAGATTCATAACTAAATATGCATCATTAATATTTTCAAAAACACCTGCAAGTTGTGATGTTTTTTCATCTAAAAGAGATTCTAATTTATCGTTTACTTCTTTTAATTCTTGTGATGTTGCATATAGGTCTCTAGATTTATCTTCTAGAATTTTCTCGGCTTGTTTTCTGGCAGATTTCTCTCTTTGTAATGCGCGTTGTAATATGTCAATTTTGTCTTGACTCATTAATTTTTATTAATAATAAATTTTACTTCTGTGCCGTCTTCTTTTATTTTTTCGAGAACAATAGTCGCTGTAGAATTAAAATGTTTGAATGTTTTATTCATTAAACCTAAACCGAAATGATGCATGGCTCTGCTAGATTTGTAGATCATTATTAATGAGTTTTTTGTTTTTTCTTCAACAATAAAAGTAGGTAACTCTGCATCTGGATAAATCTTTCTAACTTCAACATGAATATGATTTTCTATGGAGGCTAGCATCTCTATAGGGTCTTTATAAGTGGCCAAAAGACCAGGGTAACTGTCTTCTAAAACACTAAAAAAATGTTCTGCATACACTAATAATAAATCATCTATTGTAATACCTGTATTTGCACTTAAATGTTGAAGTAATTGCAACATCTCAGAAAATTTGTAAGTGCCTACAGAGGTATAAATACCTTGAGAATCTAATTGAGATTCTGTGATAATTTTATCAACCATCTCTAGTCCAAATTTATCTTCAACTAAGTCTAAAAACTCTGTAAATACAATGCCTTTCATTTAATTTTTTATTAGTTCATTAATACTCCAATAAGCTAGTAGTTTTTCAATTTTAGTAACATAGTCTTCATATTTTAAGGGTTTTAAAACATACCCTGCTATTCCTATTTTATAACATTCTAATAGATCTTTTTTATTATTTGACGTTGTGAGTATTATGGTAGGTATAAATTTTAAAGTATCATTATTTTTTAAGATAGTTAAAAATTCTATACCGTTAATTTTTGGCATATTTAAATCTAATAAAATAATATCGGGTAAGCTTTCTTTTTTTTCTAAAATATTGAGAGCCTCTTCTCCGTTTCTAGCTTCTATAATTTTATGAGTAAGATTTAATTTTGAAATTGTTCTATTCAATTTCATGACTTCTATGGTATCGTCTTCTATTAAAAGAACATGTAATGCATTATTAAACATTATGGAGGGGTTTTATTAAATTATAGTGAAATTAGATTAATTTGTTTTGTAGTAAAAGGTATTTCGTTTAATCTAAATTAAGTGTCGACGAATAACGCTTAAGTGTCGACGAGTGGAGAATGTGATTTAATGCGTTAAGAGAAATATAAATGTATCACTAAAGCCTTTATAGTAGTTTGTTTTTGAATTATATAGTGAAAATTCGATATATCAATATTGCTAATTAAGTGAAGTCTATATTTTAAGGATTCCATTTTCTTGGAAACTTATTAATTTCTATTTCTAATAGCTAGTTAAAATCTTATTATTCATTATCAATAACAATATCTATAGAAGCATCAATGCTTTTTTTTAAATAACAAGCTGTTTTATCGTATTTATTTATAAGGTTATTGAAAACAGATCTTAGATTTATACAAATAACTTTCTATAAAAAATAAAGTTATTATAATACCATTTCTACATTGAAAATACTGTAAAAGAAAATGATGATTTTTTTCTTTATACGAAATAGAAAAATAAAGCATAGCCTTAGTTACGATTTCTTTTTATATTGAAGTAGAAAGGAAAAAAGAACGTTTTATTACGGTTATTTCAATGTAGAAATGGTATAATAAGGTTAAAAAGGAGGAAGAACAGGATTGTTAAAGTAATAAGCTTAATTCCAGAAGGTTTTTTTATAGATACTATGATGTAGATTAAGTTAGAGATGCTTCACCAATAGCTTTTAAAAAAGCACAAACCATTTTTAATCACCATTACCTTAAAAAAGATTAAACCCTATAGTGCTATGGTGCTATGGTGAGATAGCTAAAGTCTACTATTGTATAGCAGTAAATTCAACTTTTTTGGAGTGTAATCAAAATAAAATAAGGGGTAACTAACTAAAAATTAATTACCCCTGTTGAAAGTTAATTTATAATAATTTTCTTTGTTATTTTTTTGTCAAAGGTTATTACATACATCCCTTTAGGTAAATTTGAAACATCAATGATCTCGGCTTTACCTTTGGTTATTGATTGTCCTGTAAAACTAAAAATCTCCCATTGTTTAAAATCGCCTTTTACATATAACTTGTCATGTGCAGGGTTAGGGTACAGTATTAATGACGATGCAGATGTTTTAATAACATCTTCAGAAGTACTTAGTGTAAAATTAAACGCGCTTGGATTTATATTTGAACCAGCTACAGGAAATGTTGAGCCATACTCAATGGCACCGGCATCTGGAAAAGCCCCAGTTGTATTAGTAGTAATACCAGTAATTTCTCTACCAGCATCAATAGCTGGGGAGTTTTGTTTTAAACGATAATCTCTAGCATCTGCATCAACAAAAATTGAATTTTGATTACTAGCTAAACCGCTTCTATAATTATTTTGAAAATCGATTAAATTATGTAAATCGCCATTAGCTCCATTAGTATTATCTGTAGATTTACCATCTATTATGTTATTCCAAAAACGGACATTTTCCATATCTCCCAATCTATCTCTATTCCATATACGCACACCCCAATCTACATTCCAAACCGTATTATTATAATAATAACAATCTGTTATTTTTGTTTGTCTTGGCCCTAGATATGCAAAAGTTCCATCGGGTACAACATCAGTTATAAAATTATAAACTAAGTTATGGTGTACCGTATAATTATAACATCCTTCTAAATAAAAGGCTAATACAAATTGTTTTTGGCCATTTGTAAGTGTTGTACAATCATGAATTTTGTTATATGCTATTTCAGATCCTTGTAAGTTTATAGGAACTCCCCAATTACCACCATTGGTGCATTGTATAGAACCAGCATCTTGTCCCATTTTCATACAATCAAAAAGATCGTTGTGCGTGATCGTCATTTTATTATCAGTACGAATATGGAATCTCCCTGAAGATCCAAAAGTACTCTGGGTTACTATAGTATTAAACCCGTTATTTTGGACGCTTGAGGTAAATTGAGAAATCCAGCCTATATCTTCAATGTTACAATTTTCAACTTTGTTATTTGTCCCAGACTCAATGCTAAAACCATTTCCCCAACTATGTGCTACATAGCAATTTTTAAACTCATTATTACTACCTTTCACATAAATACCTCCTAAAGCTTGATAAGAAGCTCCGTAGCCCGACCTCATAAGAAATGGCCATAGATATTGTACAGAACCATTTAAAACTTTACAATTATTACTGTTTTTTAACTCTATAGAAGCTGCATGAATTTGTATACCGTCTAAAGTAACACCGCTTTTATTATTAATTCTAAATCCCCATTTTCTCTTTTTGACCTCAATATTCATATCATTAGGGTCTTTTCCTGTTGGAGGTTTGTAGTAAACAAGATTGTCTTTTTGAAACCACTCGTTTTCAATATCTAGTGCATTTAAATGAAAAATAAAGCCATGACCTTTACCATCATTATTTAGCATTTTTTCTGTATTGTCTATCCAACCTTTAGTTAAAGCATCTACGGTTAAATTTTTGCCTTGAGATGCCGTAATGGTACCCATAGGGTTCCACCATTTTTTTCCATTGATACCTCTAAAAAAACCTCCAGCAAAAAAATTATCTGGAAAACTAGGCATATTATCAAATGTTACTTTTCTAGGCTTTTGTCCTAATACACCTTCAAAAACTCTGCAATCTTCATATCCAGAGTTAGTATTTAGAACATCCATCATATCTCCAGTTGTATTATTGGGCCAACGCGCCATTTGTTGATGCTTAAAATCAACGAAAAGCATGGTGAATTGAGTCTCTGCTCCTGTATAATTAGCTTGGTATATTCCATTTTGGTAAGTCGTCCAATTCGTTACTTTTACTGTTCCAGAAACAATAACTTTCTCGTTATTGTAATTCCTGAAGGTAACATTGTCCTTTTTTACTGTTATGGTTTCTCTATACACACCACCAAATATGTGGCATACATCGCCAACAGCCATTTCGTCTGCTGCTTTTTGTATAGTTTTAAATGGTGCACTTATAGAACCGTTGTTAGAATCGTTTCCGTCTGTTGAAACATAATAATCTTTTGCGTTAAGGTTGTTAAAAACAAGGCTTAATACAAAAAATAATAGATAATGGGGTGTTTTCATTGTGTTATAATTTTATTTGATTTTATGAAAAAGTATCGAAATACAGTTGTTTAATTTTGCATAATTATGACTTTGATTAATCCTGAAATTCTTCAAAATTAAACAATGTAAGTAGGGTTTCATACAATTTACATTTCAAATTACCGTTATCTTTCTGGTTTAATCCAATTCTGATAGAATATTTGTAGCGAAAAGACCATTTGACTTCTAAAAAAAAACATTTATTACAGACTATCTCGTTGAAATGCAACGCTTTTATTAAAAACTGAAGCGTTTATAATGATTTAATCATGAGTTTTTAATAAAAAAACTGGTATTAATTAATTTAAAAGATAGATTCAGTTTTTTGATTATTTAAATTTTAGCTTTATTTTGAAGAAAAAATTGTTGTTATGATTAAGCAATCTGAAAAAATGCAATACGAGTTCGATAAACTCCTAGAGGACTTAAAAAACGAGAATGAGACTGCTTTTAATGAATTGCAAAGTATTTTTAAACAAGGGTCCTGTAAAAAAGGAGAGACGCTAATTCATATCCATAAACCTTGCACAGATTTGTATTGGATAACATCTGGAATCGTAAAACAATATCAGGATAAGGAAGATGGCACCCGATATACAAAATGGTTCGCTTTTGAGGGAGACCTATTAACCTCTCCTCATAGTTTTAAATTTAACGACCCCTCATCCGAGGGTGCGGATGCATTAGAAGATTGTGAATTTATGTTTATGTCACGAGCTGATGGTGATGCACTTTGCGAAAAATATAATTGTGTAAATACGTTCTTTAAGTTGTTGGCAGAACTCTATTTTATAGAATCCAATGCTCGCGTATTTTTTATGCAAGCTTATACTGCTAAAGAAAAATATGATCACATCATGAAGCATAATTCTCATATGTTACTTCGATTACCGCAAAAAGAAATTGCTTCATTTCTTGGTATAAGAAAAGAAACTTTAAGTCGTATTCGTAAATACACATAGGCTTTATTAGAAATAAATCAATGCGTTTAGAACTAATTTTAATAAAATTTAGTTCAATGGCGTTATAGTTTGTATTTTCCTTCTTTAGTATTTCATAAAAGCTACATATAGTGGTATGATGTTGATTACTACCATGATTCTATAATATCAATAATTGGTTAATCCATTAATTGACATTTATCAATTTTATTTTTGTTGTGTAATAGTAGGTTTGCTTAAAGGTTTTTTATCTTAAACTAATAAGCGAAAAATAATAAAGGATATTTTTGTCCGAATTAAAAATAAATTATAGCTTTGCAATATATTTAGTATGAGGGAAAATATCAGATTTTTAGATTATTAATAATATTTGCCTTAGTAATTAAAAGATATAAATATCCATTTAAAATAATGAAACAACAACTAATATTACTTATTCAATCATCAGAAGTAACGACCGAAAACTGGCTTACGAGTCCAGGCGTTTTAGGAACTATTTTTCTAATTTTTCTTATAATTTTTCTTGGTATTTTTATTTTTATAAAACGTCTTAACTTGTATGTCGATTTATTAAAGAAGAATACTAAAGATTTAACCGAAGAAGCGTTTGAGCGACGATTAATTAACTTAGAAGAAGAAGATGTAGATGAGATTTTAGAATTACGCCAAAAAGGTTTTAAAGAAAATCACAAGAAAAATAAAATTTCAATAACCGATAAGACATCAAAAAATAGTGGGTTTATAAAAAAAATTATAAATCCAAAGAACCCTTTATTTGATGAAAAATCAAGGTCAACAGTTAAGATTGAAATATCTAAAGCGTTAAAAGAAATCGTTATTTGGTATTTAGGCGCTGCTGTTTTCTGGCTCATATTTGGGACATTAGTAGGGCAGTATGTAGGCATGAAATTCGTTTGGCCAGATATGGATAATACACCCTGGTTATCTTTTGGGAGATTAAGACCAGTGCATACTAATACTGTATTTTGGGGTTGGGGATCTATGGCCATGGTCGGTCTAGGACATTACGTAATATCAAGAACATCAAATTCAGAAATATATAGCTACACACGTTCTAAAATAGCATTTTGGTTGATGAATGCCGCTGTTTTTATTGGCAACCTATCCTTAATGGGAGGCATAAACAATGGAGGTGGTGAGTATAGAGAATATATTTGGCCAATAATGGCGCTTTTTGCAATTGGTTTAATTATCACCTTCTTTAATTTTTATAAAACGGTAGCAAAGCGTAAAATTTCAGAAATATACATCTCTAATTGGTTTATTCTAGCAGCATTAATTTGGACTACTGTTCTTACATTTATAGGCTATTTTCCAACCTATCAAGAAGGGTTAGGCGAAACCGTTATACAGGGATATTATATGCATCAAGGTGTAGGTATGTGGTTTATGACATTTACATTAGGTTTAGTCTACTATTTCTTACCGTCATCACTTAATAAACCTATTTATTCTTATTCACTAGGTGTTTTGGCTTTTTGGACACAGATGTTATTTTACACATTAATAGGAACGCACCATTTTGTATTTAGCCCTTTACCTTGGTGGCTACAAACAGTTGCTATTGTTTTTAGCGCAGGTATGTTTATACCTGTATTTGCAGGAAGTACCAATTTTTACATGACTATGCGTGGGAGCTGGAATCATATATCTAAGAGTTATGTGTTGCCTTTCTTTTTAGTAGGTGTCGTCTTTTATTTTGTAGGCTCAGTACAAGGAAGCTTTCAAGCCTTTAGATTTACAAACTACTTGTGGCATTTTACAGATTTTAATGTGGCGCACTCTCACATGACCATGTATGGCATCATTACATTCTTAATGTGGGCGTGTATTTATACTATTTTACCAAAAATCACAGGAAATGAACCTCCTCAACGGTTTGTAGGAGCACATTTCTGGCTAGCATTTATAGGGCTTTTTGCTTATATGATATCGCTTATGGTAGGAGGTACATTAAAAGGCCTTAGCTGGATAGAAGGTAACCCTTTTATAGAATCAGTTATTTTAATGGAAAACTTTTGGGTTTGGCGCGCTGTTGGAGGTTCGTTAATGTTCATTTCTCATATTATTTTTGGATATAATTTTTATTTGATGATACGAAAAAAGAAAAATATTAAAATATCACGTAAACAAACTATTGAAACTCAAATAAATTAACACAAAATATAATGTTGAATTTACATAAAGACCATAAAAATTTAGTCTTGCTAGCCTTTAGTGTTTTTGTTATACTAAGCATAGGCGTCGCTATTATACCAGCATATCAAATGGAGGAATATCAGCCTATTCCAGGCATGAAAGATTTGACTGCACAAGAAAGAAGAGGGTTATCCATTTATATATCTGAAGGTTGTGTCGGTTGTCACACACAACAGGTTAGAAATATTGAAATGGATAAAACTTGGGGAGACAGACCATCGTTGGCTTCAGATTATTATTATAGTAAAAAACGAATGGATATTTGGAGGCAATCACCTTCTTTGTTAGGGAGCGAACGTACTGGGCCAGACCTTACAGACATCGGCAGTAGGCAACCTAGTAAAGATTGGCACCTTTTACATTTATACAACCCTAGATTAGTCGTAGAAGCTTCTGTAATGCCCCAATATACTTGGATGTTTCATAAAATAGACACCTCTTATGTTGATATTGATGATGTTACATTACCACGTTCCATAACAAAAATGGAAGGTAGTGATGTTGTTATTGCGAGCCGAGATGCTTTAGATCTTGTTGCTTATTTAAAAAGTTTACAACAATTTTCTTTTGAAGATTACGAGCCACCAATGGACTTTATTCCAGCTTTGCCAAAAGACGAGGTAACTGCAACAGGTGGTGCTAAAAAAACTGTTGGAGCAGGTTTGTATCAAAAAAATTGTGCTGCTTGCCATCAAACAACTGGTCGTGGCGTAAAAGGCGCCTTTCCGCCACTTGCAGGAAGTCTTATTGTAAATAATAAGAATCCAGAAATGCTTGTCAAAATTATACTTATGGGGTACGATGCTAGGGCAGAATATGGTGTAATGCCAGCTTTAGGTGAAAATCTTAGCGACGAAGAAATAAAAGCCATTACAGACCACGAGCGTTCTAGTTGGGGTAATAATGCACCTCAAGTTCCATTGGAAACCATAACTCGATTAAGAGACTCTCTTAAAAATTCTAACATAAAATAAACAAGTATGGATTATTTAAAAAGTTTACAATGTAAAACACTTGCAAAAGGGAGAGAATTAGCATTTACACTCGCTAGAAAAACAATAGCAGCCATTCAAACAGATCCTCAAGTACGAAAAGAGTTAAGGCCTAAATATGCACAAGATACCACACAACTTATTGCCTCAAGTCAAGTGGTAGCGATTGAATTTCAAACCATAGCAATGGCTAATAATTATTGGAGATATGAAAACTAAAATTATAACATTTTTGACACTTTTTATAAGTGCAATAGTAATGGCGTGTCCACTATGTGAGAAGAACCAGCCTAAAGGGTTTGAAAACATTACCCATGGACAAGGGCCAGAAGGTAATATAGATTATGTGATTATGTATAGCGCTATACTCATTGTGGGATATACCTTAATAATGAGCTTAAAGTACCTTATTAAACCAAAAGAAAGAGAGTCAAGCCACATAAAGAATTTAGTTTTAAATGAAAATAACACATTAAACTAATGGAAAATAAGAGAGAAGTAACTGTTTTTTTAGATGATGATAAAATCCCTTTTGGAGTGTTTGAACCACCGGCTAAAATTGTACTAGATACCACTAAAATTCCTGATGGAAAACACGAACTTAAAATTAAAGCCATATCTTCAATGGGTATTGAAGGCGTTCGTGTTATTCCTTTTGAAGTACGTAACGGACCTGAGATTTCTGTAGTGGGATTGAAAGAAAATGAAATTATTGAATCGAATACAGCAATTGTTGTGAACGCTTATGGAAGTGAAACCACAGAATCATTTATTATAAAAGGATCTGAAACACCTAAAGCAGTTCCTTCTTGGGTGTGGGCGTGTATTATAATGTTTGTAGCCTTTGCTATTTTCTATTTTATTACGCATTGGAATATGGATACCTATAAATCATTTTTTTAAATTACTAAGATGAAAATATCAATCTGGGATATCAAAGCAAGTAGTGAAGATGGGATGATTATGCATTTTGATATTATTGTACCTATAAACATTACAAACGAAAAAGTGGTTAGCACCTATGCGAATGACTATTTAAAAAAAAACTTTTTTAGTACAAGTCAATTGACGTCAAGTAAATGTTCTTTTTGTCAGATAGAAAGTCGTTCGCCTCATATTATAGGACAGATACATAATACGGGGTATGGTGTTGATGAGGTTAAAAATTACAATACATAAAAAAATATTTTATTAATTTAATAAAGGATAGATTTGTCCGTTATTAAATTTAAGTTTATATTTGTACTTAAATAGAGGATAAATATGTTTTCAAAAACTTGTGAATATGGTATTAAAGCAACCTTATCTATTGCGCAGAAATCGCAATGGGGAGAACGTATAGGGTTAACAGATATTGCTACAGCAATAGATTCGCCTACAGCTTTTACCGCTAAGATTTTGCAAACATTAGTGAAAGCAAATATAATTAATTCTGTAAAAGGACCTAAAGGTGGTTTTGAAATAGATAAAGAAAAATTACATCAAATAAATTTAAAACAAATTGTTAAAGCTATAGATGGCGATAAACTTTTTATAGGTTGTGCTTTAGGCTTAAAAGAATGTAATGAAAAAAAACCATGCCCAATGCATAATGAGTTTGTAAGTATTAGAGATCAAATTAACGTAACTTTGGAAGCATCTAACCTTTTAGATACAGCACTCAACCTTAATTTAGGATTGACTGTATTAAAACGTTAAAAAAAAAATTAAAATAATAAAGGATAAAAAGGTATTTTAATCTTAAATAAAATATGTTATGACAGACATTGAAAATAGGGTAGATATAGAATTAATGGTAGATACATTTTATGATTCAGTTAGAAGTGATGATATTTTAGGGCCTATTTTTAATGGTGTTATAGGAGATAATTGGGACAAACACCTAGATACTATGTATCGGTTTTGGCAAACAGTGCTTTTGCATCAATTTGCTTATAAAGGATCACCTTTTACACCGCATAGAAAGCTACCTATAGACCAAAATCATTTTGATAGATGGCTCTCAATATTTAATGCCTCAATGGATGTTAATTTTAAAGGTAAAATAGCAGAAGAAGGTAAGTGGAGAGCGAGTAAAATGGCTCAAATGTTTATGATAAAACTAAATACAAACAGTTATTAATATAAAAATTATGAAAACAGCATCATTAACACAAGAACTTACGTTCGATGATAAACGACCAGCAATACAAATTTTGTTGGAAACCGAAACCTCTAAAGAAATTAGAATTATTTTTAAGAAGGGACAAGTCATGAAAAAGCACCATACACCTTTTCCAATTGTGGTGGAGGTTTTTAAAGGCAAAATAGATTTTGGCTTAGAAACCGAAACAAAACATCTTGAAGCAGGCAATCTTATTGCCCTTGCTGGTAGTGTGCCACATGACCTTACAGCCATAGAAGATAGCATCGTACGTTTATCATTATCTAAACAAGATAAACTAGAGCGTGTAAAAAATATTGAAACTGCTTAACGAACATTATATGTTTTCGCGAAAAAAAATACTCATTGTTGTGCCTATTTTATGGCTTGGTTTTTTGCTATCTATTTCCTTTATGGAAGCTTGGCTTAAATTTCAGGCCGTAGGCATCACACAACAAATAGGATTAAGTATAGGGAAACTTATTTTTGGAGTTTTAAATAAAGTGGAATTGTTTTTTTTCTTAGTCATTGCAATAGTTGCTTTTTCTCAACAACATCAAATGAATAAAAAGATAAAACGAAATGTATTACTCTTACTTGGGACTGTTTTGTTTTTGCAAACATTTTATTTACTTCCTATTCTAGATGGGCGAGCAGATATGATTATTAATGGAGAAGAACCCGCTGTGTCGTATTTTCATTTTTACTATGTAGCCTTAGAAGTTTTAAAGGTCATCCTTTTAATTAATGTTATTAATAAAGTATTATTAGAAAACGAATCTTCAAAGACAATATACGATTTAGATACCGATCCTAAAATAGATGTAAATAATACATAATGAGAAAAAAGAAGGTACTTATTATGGTTTTTGATAAATGTTTGGTTTCTAAAATTTGAAAGTATGTACGTAACGATTATTGATAGTGATGGTGAAAACTATAGGATAGATTTTGAACGATATGAGTACCCCAATTTAATGGAATTGATTGTAAATACATATTATTCGGAGATAGGAGAATGTAAAGGTAAAGGGTTATGTGCTACATGCACAGTAGTGCCTGTTAATGGGTATTCCTATGGTAATAAAAGTCAGTTAGAGATTGATACGTTGTCAGTAAATAATATTAATAATCAAAATTACAGATTATCATGTCAAATATTACTAGATAAAACTATAGATGGCGCAGTGTTTAGAGTAAGCAATAACATGCATTTATAAACATAACAGTATGAGAAAATATTTAATAGTTACAATAACCATATTTTTTACTTGTTTTTTGAGTTGTAAATCCAATAATGATGTAGAAATTAATCAATGTTCTATAGATAGAACCTTGCAATTAAATCATGGCAAAAAGTGGAAAGCGAGTGGCTCGATGACTAATGGTATTAATAAAATGAATACCGTAATAGCTACAGTAGATATGGAGACGTTTAACCCAAAAATGATTGGATACAAATTAAATTTTGAAATAAGAATGATGATGTCCATGTGTAACGCAGCTGGAGATGCGCACGACCAATTTCATTATTATTTAGACCCTTTAGAAGATCAAATTAATGGTTTGCAAATAGCTAATGATATAGCAAAAGAACCGCTGTTAAATTCGATAAAATCACACTTAAATAATTATAAAAAATACTTTAATTAAAATTTTAATATTATGAAAAATGTAATAACAATACCAAGAAGTGAAACAAAAATTAATGTAAAAAATATTTCTAAAAAGAATATATTTTATCACTTATACAACAGCCTCTTAACAGAATATAGTAAAGGTGTTTATGCATATGGAACAATATCCATTATAGGTCAAAGTTGCTATGCTTCTGTGGCTGCAATGTATGTCTTAATGAATCCTAATAATATTTCTAAGCCTGCACAATTGATTCAATTGTTTTTAGTAACCATTTTTTGTATTGGTTTTAATGCTATGTTTATTTCTGTTCAAAAACCAAAAACACAAGTAAATGCGCTTATAGCTAGCGTTGTAGTGAGCACCGTTTTTCTATGTAGTAATACTTTTTAAAAACATCTTTGGCATTAATTAAAGTTAAATCTTATATGGTAAGAAAAATAAGCATAAACCAAGTTGATTATATAAGAAATGATGTACTTTTATATGTAAGTGAAGAGCATCAATATAGTATATTATTGTGTCAAAAAATAAGAGAAGGATTTAGAAAAGAAATTGACATTAAACGTATCAAAAGATACGCAGATTGGTTTTTTGAAACGTATTTAAATCCTTTAATCACTCATGAAGAGCAATTTGTATTTCCAGTAATTGGAATGAAAAACCCACGAGTTAAAAGAGCACTTGCAAATCATAGGAGATTAAGAAGACTTTTTAATCAAACTATAGATTTAAACAAGGCTTTGAATTATATAGAGGAGGAGTTGCAACAACATGTATCGTATGAGCAACGTGTTGTCTTTAATGAGTTTGAAAATAAGGCAAGTGAAACAGACCTCGCTATTATAAAGAACAATATTCAAAAGAAGATTTTTGAAGATAATTTAGAAGATACTTTTTGGGTGTAAAATAGTCTAACTTGATAAGATTTTTTTTTAATAAAAAAGCGATAACTTAATTTTTAATACAAAACTATTTTCTAAATTTTTTATGAAATGTTTATTGCTAATATAAACAGCTTAGAATAGAAAGCTAGAACAAATTAATAACATAATTGAGTAAACGTTATCCGAGATATTAATTATTATAAAAATGCAGAAATAGGCCTTCTAGTCGCTCATTTAAATCGTTATAAATTTGTATTAGAAGCTAAATTAGTAGAAGACTATTAATTAATTAAACCTAATCATATAGGCTTAAATACTAGAGTTATTTAAAGTTTGAGTAAAAAAAAATAACTAAAAAGCATTTAATTAAAATTAGCTGTTATGAGATTAATAATAAAATTATTTAGAAAAATAAAAAATATGTTTACTTCGATAATTGATATGTTTAAAATTTTTAACCAAAATAAAGAACATAATGTTCAATTTCAGAAAGTTAAAAAGGATAAGAAAAAAGGCGTCGATAGTGATTTAAATCCTAATGAATTTTTCCAGAAGTTTATGAAAGAAAATTATGGTGGTAATGTTTAGAATTTTCATTAGCTCATTGCTATTAAAAATTCAAAATTATAAAGGCTCTTTAATCTAAAAAAAACTCAAAATCTTGTCTTATGGATAAAGGGTATAAGGTTTTTATTTAACTGAACCACAAAATATTCATAAATCAAAGACTCGAAGCCCATTGCCAAGAGTTTTATAAACTGTTTAGCTATTTAAGAGAAGCTTTAAGCATATTCAATTAATTGATATTTCTCAATTTTATTCTTGTTACACAACAGTAGTTTTGTTTAAAATTGAATCTTTAAAGACGAATGAAAATGATGGGAAATTAAATAGATTGTTGAAATTCAAGAGCATCTGAGGTATATGAGAACTATTTTAAGTAAATACTGAGAAATTTATATAATAATAAGTTTATGAAAAGAATAGAGGAGTTAAGGCCTTTAAGCCACGAACATCATTACGTATTACAATTGTCTTGGAAAATACGAACAGGAATAAAAAAAGGAGTGGAGTTAGAGAGAATAAAAAATTATACGGATTGGTTTTACAAAAACCTTTTAAAAGCTCATATGAATGCAGAGTTAGAGCATGTATTTCCTATAATTGGTCTCGATCATAAATTAGTAAAAAAAGCACTTTCACATCATAGACGTCTAAATAAACTTTTTAATGATAAGGGATCTTTAATGAGATCTTTAAGTTTAATAGAAGAAGAACTAGAAACAGCAGTGCGTTTTGAAGAACGTATTTTGTTTAAAGAAATTCAAGAACATACAACTGAAAAAGATTTGGATTCATTAAAAACGAAATTGAAGCGTGGTAAATTTGAAGAAAATACTTCAGATGAATTCTGGTTGTAATTGGTATAAGACAAATAGAGCGTTTAATTTAACAACATATTATTTAAAAGAGACTTAGTAGATAGTTTGAGATGTTTAGTGAAATTTATTTTAACACGAACTGAAGCAGCAAACCGCTTTCTCTAAAGCGTTCCTTGAAAAAAATTAAAGAAGAACCCATAGTTCATTTAATGTATGCTGCAAAAAACGAAAAGAAGAATAAGGTTCAATTGTTAATTTTAAAAAAAACATATAAAATAATGGCAATAATTATAACAGATGAATGTATAAATTGTGGTGCTTGCGAGCCCGAATGCCCTAATAATGCTATTTATGAAGGTGCTGATGCTTGGCGCTATTCAGATGGTACAGCCTTACTAGGGGATGCCACGCTCGCCGGAGGCAAAAAAGTAAATGCAGATGCTATAAATGAACCTGTAGAAGAAGATTATTATTTTATAGTTGCTGATAAATGTACAGAATGTATGGGTTTTCATCAAGAACCACAATGCGCGGCGGTTTGTCCTGTAGATTGTTGTGTACCCGATGAAAACATTGTTGAGACTGAAGAATTTTTATTAGAGAAAAAGAAAATTCTGCATAAGGAGTAAAATCTTGAGATTAAATTGTGGTAAAAAATGGAAAGTGAGTGGTTCTATAATAAATGGAATGAATAAATTAAATACGATAATCGCAGAGGTTAATGTGCAATCGTTCGACTCCAAAAATGACTGGGTAAAAATTACTTTAATTAAAATTTATACGATTTTGAAACTGCATAAAACACGATTAAGAATACTTTCTAATCCTACTCAAAGTTTCTCTAGTAATGCCTAGAAATTTAGCTAACTCTTTTTGAGGTAGTTCTTGAATAAAGTGAGGCATATTTCTTAGTAAATAAGCATACTTTTCCTTGGCGGTCAATGCTTGCAAAAAAAACATGCGTTCTTCAGATTGGATTAGATAAATTTCTAACATTTCTCTAAAAAAAGTTTCTACCTCATGATACTTCTCTACCAATTGGTAGCATTTCTCTCTAGATATCATCAAAAACTCACAATCTTCTATAACCTTAATACCCTCGTTAGTATTCGTTTGTTCTACAAAACTTCGAAAAGCAGTTACCAAATCACCTTTAAAATTAAACCAGATAATATGTTCTGTACCATCTTCTTTATCTCTAAACTGTTTAGTACTTCCAGAGTCTAATATATATAAATGAGTACAGACATTGTTTGAAGGCTCTAAAATAGTGTTTTTTTTAGCAGAACCCTTTTTAAATGCTTCGTTAAAAGCGATGTAAGCCTCTTCACTCTTTGCTTTGAGCTTTTCTAATTTTTGTTCTAAAATATGTTCCATTTTTCCATTTATTATTATACACAAATATAAAAAGTAATCTAATAATCAGGTTTTTAAATTAAATGATTAAATCCTTAAAGGTTTAATAGACAGGTGTCACACATATCAAGACCGTTGAAGGGGGTTTTCAAAAAAAAACAATAGATTCTTTATCTTTAATTATGGAATTAATACAGCAACCTACTTTAGCGATAGTATTTGTGATTTAAGGATACGAAAAATAAAGAAGACTTTTTTACCCAAATCAACAATTTAATAAACTTATTGCACAGACTCGATTTAAAGTAGAGCGCACCTTTGGAAACATCAAAAGATGGTTCAATGGAGCAATAGCAAGGTATAGACAAAATGCATACTCAGAATTTAATGGAAGCCATTTATTATAACCTCTATAGAAGTCTAGGGATAAGCGTTTAATTGTAAAAATTAATAGAAATCAAGAGTAAAAAAGCCCTTGATTTAATAAAAAAACGCCTAAAATTGAAAAGATAAGTTCTAAAAACATCAAAAAATAACGTTGAGATAAATTAACCTCATATATGGTTAGCTTTTGCAACGGTCTTAAGATAATACCATCTCGCATCAGAAATAATCGTAATAAAAAACCCCGAAAATTGAGTATACAACTCATTTTCGAGGTTTTAATACAATTAGCTTAAATTGTTTTTAATACTTATTGTTTTATAAAAGGAATGTTTTTAATTACAAGCTCATTTTCTCCCAAAATTCTTAAATAATACATGCCCGAAGCTAATTCATTAACATTTATCTGCTTGTTTTCTCCAGTAGTGTTTAACGTTTTTACTTTAGTACCTATAGCATTATAGATTACAATTGATTTTGCTTTTATAGCTTGTTCTGAGTAGCTTAAGTTTAAAACATCT
>CANMQH010000011.1 GCA_947499935.1 uncultured Algibacter sp.
TATAAAAATAAAGTCTCTTAGTGAGGCTTATATTAGTACTATATTTTATGAATTAATGGCTTGTGCAACGGTTACCGTTGTTGGCAACAGTTATTTTTAATCAGCCGTTTTTAAATTCAAGTTTTTGCTTTTTTTCGGTCTCAATTCTTGAATAGCCAATTTCAGATTTTTTATTTGTCCGTAAAGATTATTCCACGGTTCAGCATTTATTTGAAAAGTTTCTGTGTTTTTTCCAAGAGAGTTTTTATACTTAACTACAAAACCTCTAAAAAAGTCTAATTCAATGATTTCATTAATGTTTAGATTCAGTTCTTTTTTTCCGCCAAATATCGAATAACTTTTGATACTTATTTCGTTTCCATTTATTTCAATACCAAGTAAAATTTTCTTTTCCTTAATCATTAAATAAGTTGGGTAAATTAAATATATTAACCAAGTATACCATTCAATTGGTTTAAGTGAATTGATAAAATAAATTATTAAGCCACCAATTATAAAATTCCCAAGTATGCTCCAGAATAATGATATTTTAAGGTTCTTTATTAAATGGTCATTCATTTCGTTATGAGTGGGTTTTAATTGTTGCCAACGTTAAATATATGGCAAGTTGGGCAGAAAACAAGTAATTATTTTCGGTTTAGCCACAAGTCAAATCTTTTTATTTTCTTTTTTAATACCAAATCAAAAGATTTGGCGACTTTGCAAATAGAAAACTACTTTTTGATTAAACACCAATCGCCCTATTTGCTATATATAGTGTTGTGCCCAGTTATTTTGTACGCAGTCTTGTTTTTCTCTCCTATTTTCACAAAAAGATTTGATTCTGTTCCTTTTTTCAAATCTCTACTCGCAGTCGCTGAAGAGATATCTTTAAAGACATTCATATAATCTTTTCTTGTAAATTCTGTTTTATTTAAAGAAATAAAGTATTTTAATCTGTCTTTTTCGTTTAATGTTCGATTATTAAAATTTAATAAATCACTTATTGAAGTATCAATCACACCTAGCATATACTCAATAAACTTTGTCGACTTTCCCGATTTGTCACTCTCAGTTAAGGCTTTATAATATTTTTCTTGGTCATTACTAATTAAAGTTTCGAATGGCAAGAATTCAAAAACAGGATATTTTTCCATTAGTATTAAAGTTTGCCATAATCTTCCCATTCTTCCATTACCATCTAAAAATGGGTGTATGAATTCCATTTCATAATGGAAAACACAACTTTTAATTAATTCGATTTCATCTGATTCTTTGATATAATCAAACAGGTCTTTCATTAAATAAGGAACGTTTCCAAATGGTGGGGCTAAATGTTCTACCTTTGTATCTTTTAGAATTCCAACACTTTGCTTTCTATATTTTCCAGCTTCGTCAATTAGTGTTTCCATTAGATTTAGATGCGCTTTTAGAAAAGACTTTTCATCTGATGGATTATAATCCGTTAAATCCTCATAGATTTTAATTGCATTTAAAACTTCAACAACATCTTTTTTTGGACCAATAACTCTTTTATTTTCAAGCAAGGCTGTTATTTGTTCTTCAGTAAGAGTGTTTCCTTCAATTTTTAGTGAGGAATGAATAGTTTTAATTCTATTCTGTTTTCTCAATTTAGGTGAAGGTCTGTTTAATAAATTAGCATTTACTTCTCCTATTTTTTCAGAAATCGAAGTAATTAACTTTAATATTGAAGATGTTATTTCATAAGGTGGTTTCATATACCGATACTATCATTTGATACTATCAAATATACAATCATTTAATTATAATTAATGTCTGAAACGTTTTTTTAATGTTCGTAAAGGACCATGGTTTACACAAGTTAAAGATTAAGGTTTACACTAAATTAGTTTCTAACCTTGTCGATTGTTGTTTATTTCTAAGATGCTTTTCATCAAAGAAACCTAAAAATACTTTCCAAATCCCATTACTATTATCTTCAATAGCAATATGGTTTCCTTTTAAAGTTATCGATACATATACCTAATAAATAGGATTTCCATCTCACAGCTCAACTTTTAGCGAAAATACCAAAGCTAAGAATTTTGAATTACACATCAGTTCAACAACAGATATAGAATTCGTTATATCAAATTTAATGTCATTCCAATTATCTTTTACAAAAAAAGGAGAACCATTAATATTAAGAACTTTTGTAGGTGATTTTCTACTTCCGTATCACCCTAACATTCATTTCCTCAACTTTTTTATCAGATAATTGCGAAGGTGCTCCAAAGAGTAAATCTTCACTAGTTCCTGTTTTTGGAAATGCCATCACTTCTCTAATAGATGCTTTTTTCTCTAAAATCATCATCAATCTATCAACTCCCCAAGCAATACCGCCGTGTGGTGGTGCGCCATAATGGAATGCTTTATACATGGTGCCAACGCTTTTCATCATTTCGGCTTTGTTGTAGCCCATGTTTTTATATGTAGCTTCTAATATTTCTGGTTTATGAGCACGTACAGAACCACCACCAATTTCATAACCATTTAAGATTAAATCGTATTGTTGCGCGATGATATTTCCAATCTCATCTTCTTTACCAGTCATGTGCTTTTCAATGTCATAAATAGCAGGCATAGAGAATGGATTGTGTGTAAATGTCCAACGACCTTCGTCTGTTTTTTCAAACATCGGGAAATCAATAACCCAAGCGGGTCTCAATTCTTTGGGATTTATTAAACGTAGCATACTGCCTAATTCTTGGCGAACAGCATCTAAAGCTTTATTAGCTGTTGCATAATCTGCAGCAGAGAAAAATACAATGTCGCCAACTTGAGCATCCATTGTTTTTATAATTCCGGTAGCAATAGCTTCACCTAAAAATTTAATAATAGGCGATTGTAAATCGTTTTCATTAACGATGATGTAAGCTAAACCACCAAGGTCATGGCTTTGTGCTAAAGCTGTTAACTTCTCAATTTGTCCTTTAGATAAGCGTTTGTTCCCTTGTTCTTCGGCAGATACTTTAATACATTTTACAATACCGCCTTCTTCAATAGGTTTACTAAATACTTGGAACGTGGTGTCTTTTACTATATTGGTAATGTCTTTTAACTTTAAACCAAAACGTAAATCGGGTCTATCACAGCCATAATCGTCCATGGCTTGTTTATAGGTTATAACTTCAAACGGGCGTAAAATCCATTTCTTACCATATATTTTCTCAACAATACCGTTAAACATTTGCGTGTTTAAATCTATAATTTGTTGCATACTGGCATAGGCCATTTCAATATCTAACTGTGTGAATTCTGGTTGACGGTCGCCACGAGAATCCTCATCTCTAAAACAACGTGCAATTTGAAAATACTTTTCATAACCAGAAACCATTAGCATTTGCTTAAATTGCTGTGGTGCTTGCGGTAACGTATAGAATGAGCCTGCTTGTTTACGTGTTGGTACAATAAACTCGCGTGCGCCTTCATCGGTTCCTGCACTTAAAATAGGCGTTTCAATTTCTAAGAAATCTTGTTCGTCTAAAATATCGCGCATGAGTTTTATAACCTTATGGCGGTTAACTATCACGCGACGCACATCGTTATTTCTGTGGTCTAAATATTTATATTGGAAACGGACGTTTTCATTGGTTTTAGTGGCGCGTTTTATTTCGAAAGGAAGCGTTTTAGAAAGGTTTAAAATTTCTAAATCTTTAGCTTCTAATTCAATTTTACCTGTTCTTAAAGCGGCGTTATAATCATCTTCTTTACGTTGTACAATGGTTCCCGAAACGGTAATAACCGATTCTGGTTTTAATTTAACTAACTCATCTAAATTAGCAAACGATTCTCTGCTTAAACGTACTTGAAATACTTGTGTACTAGAATCACGTAAATCAATAAACATTAATTCACCATGGTCACGCACACTAGAAACCCATCCAGAAAGTGTTACATTTTCGTTGATGCTGTCATCTGATATTTCAGAAATAACATGAGTTCTGTATTCGTCTTTTATAACGATTGGGATTTCGGGTAGAATTTCTTCTTCCTTTTTAGTTGTTGGCTGTTGGTTGTTGGTTACAGCGTGTTGGTTGTTGGTTGTTGATTGTTGGGTATTAGTTGTTATGTTGGAACCTTTAATGTGTTTTAAAATGCCTTCACGAATGACTTTTCCAGAAGCACCTTTGCCTATAATTCCAATAACTTTACCGACTAGAATACCTGCTTTCCCTTGGTTTCCAGAACGGATATCGTTAGCAATAGCTTCGTTATTTGAAATAACTTTTGCAATGGCATCTTCAATTTGAGATTCAGAAATTGTGTTATCTTTAAAATATTGATTGTAATCGAAACGTCTATCTTTTAAATAAGACGTTATCGCATTTTGAACTAAAACTGAAGTAATTTTTTCATCTTTAAACAACTGAAAAATTTCAATTAAATGTTCGATGTTATGAATATCTGCATAATCATCTGCTGCAATATTATTAACTAATGTTTTTGCAACAAACGATGGGTCTTTAATCACATTATTAATTGCCACAAAGGTTTCAGAACGTAATGAATCTGCTGTAAAAAACTTTGCGTCTTGGGGTAAAACACCACCTTTTATTAAAATAGATTCTACAGCAAATGGCAAGGTGCTTAAATCGACATCTATAGATTCAACCACATCTTTTATGCTTACAAAAGGTAAATCGGGTTCAGAAATAAAACGGTAATCTGCTTCAAATTCCTTTTTACGCATGGTTTTGGTTTGCTTCAACTCTGCATCCCATAACACGGTGGTTTGGTCTGGTCTAAACGCTTTATGTTCTAAGAAATAGTTGAGTTGTTTTTCAATTTCTTCTTTTAAAGCATCTACCATAAACTTAAACGAGTTCAAGTTTTTTATTTCGGTACGTGGATTTAAATTATAATCGCGTTTTTTACGAAGTGACACAGAAACATCCGATTTAAACTCGCCTTTTTCTAGGTTAGCTTCAGAAATCCCTAAATTCTGCACAATACGTTGAATGTATTGTGCATACGTTGAAGCATCTTCTATATGACGAATACAAGGTTCGGTAACAATTTCAATAAGTGGTACACCAGCTTTGTTAAAATCGACTAACGAGATTTTCTTTTCGTGCATTAATTTTGCCGCATCTTCCTCTATATGTACTTGCGTTAAATTAACGGTAAACTGAGACCCGTCATTTCGAAAGCATGATACTTGTCCGTCTGGAATTACAGGGTTATGAAACTGTGTAATCTGAATATTTTTTGGATTATCAGGATATTCATAATGCTTTCTATCCCATGAAATAACGTCGTTTTCAAACGTTGATTTTACAGCTTTTCCAAAGTAAATAGCTTTGTTAATTGCTTCTTTGTTAATGGCTGGTAAAACGCCCATTTGTCCCGTACAAACCGAACAGATATTTTGGTTAGGCGTATCTATTTCTTGATTTGCACAAGAACAAAATAATTTTGATTTTGTATTTAACCGTACGTGAGTTTCCACGCCGATAACCAACTCTAATTCGTGCTTTTTAAGCAGTTCGTTTAATTGTTCTAAGTCCATTATATCGTATCTTTTAAGAAGTTAGCAAACTTCAAAACGAGTTCGTCATTATGTTTTGCAGCTGTAATTTGTAAACCTGTTGCTGTACCTTGTGGTACCGTTAGCGTTGGTAGTTGTCCCAAACTAAAACCAACCGTATACGCATCAGATAAGTACATGGCATGTGGGTCTTTTAAGCTGTCTCCAATTTTAGGAGGTGTATTTGGTGTAACTGGCGATAAGATGATATCAACATCTTTAAAATCGTTTTCGAAGTTTTTAGAAATTTGGTCTCTAAGGTTCAGCCCTTTTAAATAAATTTCATCTGAAAACCCTTGAGATAATACCTGATTTCCACCAACAATTCTACGTTTTGATTCTTCTGAAAAATTCTCAGAACGCGTTACAGCATATGTTTCTTTTAAATTATCTGCTTCAATACGGTTACCATAATTTGTACCGTCTAATCGAGATAGGTTAGAAGCCGTTTCGGCCATAGCCAACGTATAATAGGTTGATACTAAAGTTTCGGATTCAAAGAAATCCAGAGCTTTTACTTCAATACGTTTAGCTTTTATTTTTTCGATAGTGGCTAAGAAATTAGATTTTACTTCAGCATCAATAGCATCATTTTCTATGAAATTTTTAAAGTAACCAACTTTTTTTATATTTTCTGAAGATGAAATAGCGTCTTGATCTATTTCTGTGGAAGTATAAGTAGTTTGGTCTTTTACATCTTTACCGCTCATTACATTTAACACAATACGAATATCTTCAATTGATTTTGCAATAGGGCCAACACAATCTGTTGATGAGGCGTAGGCCATTAACCCAAAACGTGAAATACGTCCGTAAGTGGGTTTTAATCCATACACATTATTGTATCCAGCAGGTTGACGTACAGAACCACCTGTATCGCCACCAATAGAAAACACCGTATAATCTTTAGCTACATTAACCGCAGAACCACCACTAGAGCCACCACCAACTAAATCTGGATTTACGGCGTTTTTTACAGCTCCAAAAATGGTGTTTTCGGAGGATGAACCATGACCAAAACTATCGCAGTTTTCTTTTACTAAAGGTATAGCCCCAGCATCTAATAATTTTTGAATGGCTGTTGCGGTGTATGCCGATTTGTAATTTTTAAGTAAATCTGAGCTTGCCGTTGTATATGTGCCTTGAACCATATATACGTCTTTAATACCAAACGGAATGCCTTCTAGTAAGCCAATGGTTTCTCCGTTAGCAATTTTAGCATCTACTTTGGCTGCTAAATCTAAAGCTAAAGTGTCTAGCAAAGCATTAACCGTATTATTTATGTTTTGTTTTAATAGGTCTAATTTTTCTTGAACCAGCGCGGTACAAGTGATGTCTTTGTTCATCAATTGCTGATGAATGTTATGTATTTGTGAGTTCATAATTATTCTTCTATAATTTTAGAAACTACTAAATAGCCGTTTTTTTCTTTTGGGAAATTTTCTATGATGATTTGTTTTTCTGTAGCAGAACTATCTATAACAACATCGTCTCTTAAATTATTTAAAGACACTGCATTATTATGATTATTAAAAGCATTATTATTTGTTGTATTGGCTTTTTTAATAACCTCAAATAATTTATTTACAGCCTTAGATGGCTGTGCTCCTTTAATACTCGACAATACGTCGACTGTCATTATTTTACTCATCGTTCTAAATGTTTTAGATTATAGAGATTGTTTTAAAATTATCTCAAAAAAAAGCCTTCCAAATTTGGAAGGCTTTATATATTTTAAACAATAACCTTCCTGATCCTAAAAATTAGGATTATTGAAATTATTATTATTGTTGTTATTTTTCATGGTTATCTTAACGGTTTCAAATATATACAGAATAAATAGACTACACACTATTTTTACTAATATCCTATGCTGTATTATCAAATTATTAAGAAAACTAAAATTAATTTATATGTTTGGTAGTATAATTGCTGTAATGGCTTATTTTTTTTAAAGGTATTTTTTTGTAAAATTTTTGGGGATTCTATTAGGTTGGGTTTATTAGTTTGAATGGTTTATACGATTATTAAAACGGTATAAGCTGTAAAAGCCTTTTTAAAACAGAAGCTTAAAAATGCGCTCTAAGACATTTTTTGTTTTTGCTGTTTTTGTAACTAGATAAAAACCAATAAAATTGATTTTAAAGTGTTTTTTAAGCGATTTAAGCGATTTTTAAGTAATTAACAAATGTTGATAATTATCTTAATGAGTCTGTAAAATGCTTTTTAAAGGGTGTGGAATTTTGTATATTTGATTGTATTCAAAGGGATGCTATAGAGCGTCTTTTTTTATGCTGAATTTTTATGGCGATGTGGGTGTTGATTCTTGCTATAGCAAATAGAGAAAATGACAGCTATGAGGTTTAAATTTGGCGGATGGATGCGTTAGGGATTGCAGAGTAAAGCCCACAGCCCGACGAAGGAGGTGCGCGGACTTGTAACGAAAAGCCCGACCCTTGTGGTAACGCCCAAGAAAAAAGGCACACAAATAATGAATTGAAATAAATACTTTAATAATATGAGTGAAGAGAAAGAAGCTTTTAACGAACATAATTATTCGGCAGATAGTATTCAGGCCTTAGAGGGTATGGAGCATGTGCGTATGCGTCCATCTATGTATATTGGAGATGTTGGTACGCGTGGTTTACACCATTTAGTTTATGAGGTTGTAGATAACTCGATTGATGAGGCTTTGGCAGGACATTGTAATAATATTACGGTGATTATAAATGAGGATAACTCGATTACGACTGAGGATGATGGTCGTGGTATCCCTGTGGATTTACATAAGAAAGAAGGTGTGTCTGCCCTAGAGGTGGTTATGACCAAAATTGGTGCAGGTGGTAAGTTTGATAAGGATTCTTATAAGGTTTCTGGTGGACTGCATGGTGTTGGTGTAAGTTGTGTAAATGCGTTGTCCGACCATTTAAAAGCTACTGTATACAGAAATGGTAAGATTTATGAGCAAGAATATCAGCGTGGTAAATCTATGTACCCTGTTAAACAAATAGGTGAAACTGATAAAAGAGGAACTACGGTTACATTTAAGCCAGATCCAACAATTTTTACGCAAACTTTAGAGTATAGTTATGATACTTTAGCGAGTAGATTACGTGAATTGGCGTATTTAAATAAAGGCATTACAGTCCATTTAGTAGATAAGAGAACAAAGAAAGAAGATGGTGAGTTTGAGGGTGAAACATTTCATTCTAAAGAAGGTCTTAAAGAGTTTATTCAGTTTTTAGATGCTACTAGAGAGCCTTTAATGAAAGATGTTATTGCTTTTGAAGGTGAAAAGAATGGTGTGCCAGTTGAGGTTGCTATGATTTATAATACATCGTATGCCGAGAATTTACATTCTTATGTAAATAATATTAATACGCACGAAGGTGGAACGCACTTATCGGGTTTCCGTCGTGGATTGACACATACTTTAAAGAAGTATGCTGATGAATCTGGGATGTTAGATAAATTGAAATTTGATATTGCTGGTGATGATTTTCGCGAAGGATTAACGGCTATTATTTCGGTAAAAGTTCAGGAACCACAATTTGAAGGGCAAACCAAAACAAAGTTAGGTAATAGAGAAGTTTCGGCTTCGGTAAGCCAAGCGGTTTCTGAGATGTTGACAGATTACTTAGAAGAGAATCCTGATGATGCTAAAACTATTGTCCAGAAAGTAATACTTGCAGCACAAGCGCGTCATGCAGCTCAAAAGGCTCGTGAAATGGTACAGCGTAAAACGGTTATGAGTATTGGCGGTTTACCTGGAAAACTATCTGATTGTTCTGAGCAAGATCCTCAAAAATGCGAAATTTATTTAGTTGAGGGAGATTCGGCAGGTGGAACTGCAAAAATGGGTAGAGATAGGGCATTTCAAGCGATTTTGCCATTAAGAGGTAAGATTCTTAATGTTGAAAAAGCGATGACTCATAAGGTTTTTGAAAACGAAGAGATTAAAAATATTTTTACAGCGCTTGGTGTTACTATTGGAACTGAAGAGGATAGTAAAGCTTTGAACCTTTCGAAATTACGTTACCATAAGATAGTTATTATGTGTGATGCGGATATTGATGGTTCGCATATTGAGACATTAATATTAACGTTCTTCTTTAGATATATGAAGGAGTTAATTGAAAACGGACATATTTATATTGCAACACCACCTTTATTTTTAGTAAAAAAAGGAGCGAAAAAAGAATATGCTTGGAATGATGAAGAGCGCTTAGCATTAATGGAGCAATATGGTGATGGAGCAAAAATACAACGTTATAAAGGTCTTGGTGAGATGAATGCGGTTCAGCTTTGGGATACAACAATGAATCCTGAGTTTAGAACCTTACGTCAAATCCAAATTGACAATGGTGTAGAGGCAGATCGTGTATTCTCTATGTTAATGGGAGATGAAGTACCACCTCGTAGAGCGTTTATTGAAAAGAATGCTATTTATGCTAATATTGATGCGTAAATAAATAATTTATAAATTTTAATAGCCTCAACAGTTAATGTTGAGGCTATTTTTTTGTTTAATACCAGCTCAATATCGATTAAGTGTATTTTTTAACGATAAAACGATGCTTTTTGTAATGTTTTATATAACTTTGTATGGATATATTAAATTTTTTATTAATCAAATTTTACAAAATTAGAAATGAATCTAAATCTACCTAAAGTGTTATTGTTGCTTGTTATGCTAACTTGCAATGCTGTTTTTTCTCAGCGAGAATCCGATAAGAAAGTAAATTTTGATGGGAAAATTGAAGAATTGTTTTTTCATGAATTTTCGGCCGTTCCTATTGTTTTGACCGATAAAACCGTTGCAGGTATTGATGCTGATAAAGGCACTAAAATATGGGAAATACAAGGAGATCGGATATCTATTTTAGGAGGTGCTATTAAGTCAGATGAATCTAATTATGAAATAGTTCCATTTTCACCTTACATTATTGTTTCAAATCTTTTAATAGATACAAGAGATGGTAAAATAATTCTTGATAAGGAGAAAGAAGGGTATAAGTCAATTAAATCTTTTCAAATTATTCCAGAATTACAATCTTATATTTTCCAATGTACTACAGATGAGAAAACAATTAACAAATCGTTTCTTGTATCGTTAGAATCTAATGATATTAAATGGAAAAAAGACCTTACAATTAAGAAGCGTGGTGTTTTAAGTAATCTTATAACAGATAAAAATAAGAATATTGCTTTTTCATTAGGATCCAATTTATTTTTACTTAACAGTGCTAATGGGGACTTGATACTTAATGTTGAAGAAAAAATTGGCAAGATTTATTTAAACCCATCTCAGGATGTTCTTTATGCCGTTGAAGCATCTGGAGGAGGTTTAGGCTCTATGATGGGTGCAGCAATGACTTTAAATGTTAATAAATTGGTGGCTTTAGGCGATAAAATCCATGCTTTTAATGTTGTAGATGGTACTAAAGCTTGGAAAAAACCACTTAAGCTTGATGAAGGTTTTATGTTTGAGCAAGAGGTTGATGGTAACATGTACATACACCATGAAAAGGCAGGAAACTTATATGATTACAAAACAGGAGAAAAACTTTGGAAGAAAGATTTTGAGAAACGAAGAGTTAATGAGGTAGAGAAAGTATCAGAAGGTTATATGGTATATTATGGTGCTCGAAAATTATTGATTAATGAACAAGGTAAGAAAATATGGAAAAAGCCTCAATTTAATGGAAATGATTTCTTAGACGAGGTTGGAGAAGACGATATTTATGACGAGTTTATATTTAATAAAGGAAGTATTATAGCAACATCGTACCGAATAGCGTATTATGAAAAAGGGCAGAAAAAAGCTATATGGAAGTTTGGAGTAGATGAGGATACTAGAATAGCGTATGATGAAAACGAAAATAATCTTATCGTTCTTGATGGTAAAAGGTTATATATATTAAACCCAGATAAAGGTTGGGGAGAAGATAATAACCAGAAGCTAGTACTTAAAAAGCATAGAGATTTTGATAGATTAGAAGTACGAGGAGATAATTATTTTTTAAGTAGCCCATGGGAGTATGTTATAGTTAGTAAAAAAGGTAAAGTTGAAAAAACTAAATATTATCCACAACCAGGAGAAACAGGTCGTAAATTGCTAAATGTATTATCAGTAGCTGCAGATGTTGCTGGGGCTGCCTACCAAGTAAGTGGGTTGTATAATGCTAGTGTAGGTGCGGCTTCTGCATCGTCAGAGATGGTAACAGGTGTTGTGCCCCCAGGAACAGGGTCTTTCAAACAAGTTAAAAAAGGTGTTAATCAACATAACACAGGAGTTTATACACAAATGGCAGCTCAAGCCTTGTATAATCCAAATAGGTATGTTGGTGCTGCAGAAACTAAAGATTATGCATTTTATTTTACTAAGGATGATGCTGCTACTAAATATTTGGTTCAAGTAACTAAAGATGCTGGTGAAGAAAAAGATAAATTTACTTTTGAGGATAATAAACCTCAATATCATGTCGATGAAGTAGAAAAAAGAATATTCTATACTAAAGGTAAAACTATTAACATATTTGACTATAAATAATATGTAAATTGTTATTTGTATTTAGAGTTTAATCAACCCTAGCATTCATGTTAGGGTTGATTTTTTTTAGTAAAACGATGAAAACAATGTTTGCATGTATTTTTTGATTGTTTTTTGTTAATTTTAAACAACTTAAATTTTTTAATTATGGATTTTAAAAGTTTCATAGTCATAGCGTTATTTGGGTCGTTAGTAACGTTATCTAATGCTCAAGGCGATATTGATGCTTTGCTTGCTGCAGGTGTTGGTAATGCCAATCGCTTTGCTAATGATTATTTAGCAGAAGGAACCAATGGGTTAATGCACAGTATGAATGCGAATTGGTTTAATACAGCCGATGCTAAACCTTTAGGTGGATTTGAAATTTCTGTGATAGCAAACGCTTCAACAATTTCAAATAAAAACAAATCTTTTTTGATGGATATTGCGGATTATAATAGTGATCCTAATCAAGATTTTTCTATAGTATTTGCCGACCAATCCAGTTCAAAATTAGTAGCCACAGCTTTGGGAGAAAATAATCCAGATGTAGATATTGTAATAACTTACCAAGATCAATTATTAGGTGAGCAAGAGCAGACCATAACACTACCAAGTGGTATTGGCTCAGATAGTGCTAATTTATTGCCCACAGCTTTTATTCAAGGCGCTATAGGTATTGGAGGTGGTATTGAGTTAAAAGCACGTTTTGTCCCAAAAATTGATACCGATGAGGTCTCATTAAGTATGTACGGAGCCGGTTTGCAATTTGATATGACCAAGTGGTTGCCAGCACACGATGTATTACCAATAGCTGTATCTGGTTTAATTGCTTATACCCATTTAGATGGGGCTTACGATTTAATAGAATCATTTGGTATTGATGGAGAAAACCAACGTTTAGAAAATGATACCAACACTTGGTTATTTCAACTTATAGGATCAACAAAATTAAAAGTGATTAATTTTTATGGTGGTTTGGGTTATATAACGGGTAAATCTGAATCTGATTTATTGGGCACATATACTGTAGCAAGTGGCCCATTATCTTCTCAAACAGTTACAAATCCATTTTCTGTTTCTAGTGAAGTATCATCATTGCGAGGTACGGTTGGCACAAAATTAAAGCTAGGTTTTTTTAGGCTTAATGCCGAATATCATCTATCGCAATTTAATGCCTTTTCAGTAGGTGTAAATTTTGGTTTTAGATAGTTTAGTGTCTAAGTCAAAGGACATTGGTTTAAATATAAAATTTATTTTTGTTAGATAACGTACAGGATTTTGTCCTGTACTTTTTTATTTAGACTGTTTTAATTTGTAATTTCGCAAGACTTCAAAAAAAGTATTAATAATAAAAAATATAAACAAAATGAAAGTAACCGTTGTAGGCGCAGGAGCAGTAGGCGCTAGTTGTGCAGAGTATATAGCTATAAAAAACTTCGCTTCAGAAGTGGTGTTGTTGGATATTAAAGAAGGTTATGCCGAAGGTAAAGCCATGGATTTAATGCAATGCGCATCCTTAAATGGTTTTGATACTAAGATTACAGGAGTTACAAACGATTATAGTAAAACTGCTGATAGCGATATTTGTGTTATTACCTCTGGTATTCCTCGTAAGCCAGGTATGACTCGCGAAGAGTTAATTGGTATTAATGCAGGTATTGTAAAATCGGTATCAACAAGTTTACTTGAGCATTCTCCAAATATGGTTCTTATTGTAGTAAGTAATCCTATGGATACCATGACGTATTTAGCACACAAAACGCTAGATATACCAAGAAATAGAATCATTGGTATGGGTGGCGCTTTAGATTCTGCACGTTTTAAGTATAGATTAGCAGAAGCTATGGAAGCTCCTATTAGCGATGTAGATGGAATGGTTATTGGTGGTCATAGTGATAAAGGTATGGTGCCATTAACAAGCCATGCAACAAGAAATAGTATTAAAGTTTCTGAATTTTTAAGTGCAGACCGTTTAGAGCAGGTTGCTGCTGATACTAAGGTTGGTGGGGCAACACTTACAGGGCTTTTAGGAACTTCGGCTTGGTATGCTCCAGGTGCTGCTGTTAGCGGTTTGGTTCAAGCTATAGCTTGCGATCAAAAGAAAATGTTTCCATGTTCTACGTTCTTAGAAGGTGAATATGGTTTAAACGATATTTGTATTGGTGTTCCAGTAATTTTAGGAAGAAACGGTATAGAAAATATAGTTGATATTCCTTTAAGTGATGCCGAAAAAGCACATATGAAAGCAAGTGCTGAGGGTGTATCAAAAACTAATGGTTTATTAGAATTATAAAAACCAATTTAGTGAAGTTTAATAGACTTCAATTATAATATATCTAGGCTATCAATATTTTGGTAGCCTTTTTACATTTTTTTTATGAAAAAAATTATCACCTTAGTTTTAATCGTGTTTTCTTTTATCGCTTGTAAAGAAAAACAGGAATATATGTTTGTATACGAATTTGAAAATGTTAGTAAAATAACTTCTGTTCAAGTTTCAGAAAGCGTTGATATTATTAAAAAAAGGCTTCATAATTTTGGTTTGGATGCTCAAATAAATCAGAATAGAGATAAAAGTTTAAGCATAAATATTAAAGCAAATGATTTAGATTACGAAAGAGTTAGTGCTTTAATTCTAAATCAAGGAAAGCTCGAATTTTGGGAATTATATAATGCTGATAAATTTTACGCTCTTGTAAATGATATCGAAAGTATGGGAGAAGAAAAAACAAAATCAGATAGTATTGTTGATTTATTGTTTAGTAGGGTTATGCCTCCTAGTTATCAGGATGGGGCAGTGATTTTTCAAGCAAAAGTAGAGGATACGGCTAAAGTTAATGCATTATTAAATAATAAAGACTCTAAATACATTTTGCCTTCAGCGTATTCAAATTTTAAATATTTATGGGGGATTCCAGATAATGGATACTTGCCATTATATACGGCAAAGTCAAACAGAAACAACAGACCAGCGCTTACAGGCGAATGCATCATCAGTGCTTCTCAAGAATATGGTCCTACTGGAAGATCAGTAATTTCCATTACTATGAATGAGTATGGTGGATTGCGATGGGAGAAAATTCAGGTAAAGCTTATACAAATAATACATGCATAGCTATAACAATGAATGATTTGGTGTATTCTGCACCAAGCGTTACGATGGGACCTATAAGTGGAGGGAAATCATCTATTTCAGGAAACTTTACATTAGAAGAAGCACAAGATTTAGCAACAATTTTATCTTCTGGAAAAAGCATACCTAAATTAAAACTTGTGAAATACACAAAACCTAAAAATTGATAATTTTTAAAAGACAGTAGCAATACCATCTTTATTTTTTATATTTGGCGCATGAAAGCAAAGTGGTACATTAGTACTTTAATAATTGTAACAACTCTTTTTGGTGCGGTATACCAACAACAAACATCGCAACCAAACCAAGAGATTGTGTTGGAGTTTACCAATAAAACGGTAACAGACAACGAAGCACAAGTTACCATTGCGCTTATTAAGAATCAACTACAAGTTCTGGGTGTAGAGCATATTCATGTTACGCAACAGGTAGATGGCAGATTAAAAATCACTTATTTTAGTCATGCAGATATTACCAATATTAAGAAAATATTTTCTAAAGAAACTGGTTTAGCTCTAGGCAATACTTCTATAAATAAAAATAGTAAATCTGATTTTCCTCAGGATAGTGACACCATAAGTTTTAATTTAGATATTTACGAAATACAAAACGGAACAGATGCTCATTGGGGTATAGATGGTATAAACCTTTTAGAGTCTAAACCAGAAAGTCATTATGGCTTTGAGCCTGATTTTTATCTATCTTACAATAATCAAGAATTAAGACGGTTAAACCATATTGTAAAAGAAGCATACAATAGTAATAGACATGTTATTCTGGCTACAGATAATATTTCATATATCATTCCTGAAGTTAGAGCTGGGCCACTTTCTTAAATAGGCTACACAAAGATTTTAATTAAAATCTAAAGGTTTTTCTTTTAAAACGTACACATCAATCTATGATGAGAATTTTAAAAATTACGTTTTATAAATAAGCACAATATCAAAATTAAATTAACACAATACATTGTCAAATAAGTTTGACATTCAAAAAACATAACAATGCAAAATAAAGGATTAGTAAAATTATTTGCTATTTTATTTGGTTTGGTAAGTATTTACCAATTGTCTTTCACATTCAAATCTAATCAAATTGAAAAGGAAGCCATAGCAATAGCAGAAAGTAAAATTCCAGAAACCGACAAAGATTATCGCTCTAAGCGAAGCCAAGAAGAGGTTAGTTATCTGCAATCTATAGCAAACGATACTGTATACAATATAGGTATTGCAAAATTCACCCATAATGAGGTGAAGCAAAAGGCCATGAATTTAGGTCTAGATTTAAAAGGTGGTATTAATGTTATTCTTCAAGTATCTGTACAAGATATATTAAAAGGATTAGCTAATAATACAAAGGATAGAGTTTTTAATAAAGCTTTAGATGATGCTACCGAACTTCAAAAAAATAGTCAAAATACATATTTAGAAGATTTCTTTATTGCTTTTGATAGGATTAAGGGTGATACTAAATTAGCGTCTCCGGATATATTCTATACTAAAGCATTAGATGGCGAGATAGATGGAAGTATGTCTGATAGTGATGTTAAAACTGTTATTGAAACTAAGATTGATGAATCTATTGTTTCTGCTTTTGAAGTATTGCGCAAGCGTATTGATGAGTTTGGTGTTACTTCACCTAATATTCAACGTTTAGGTAATTCAGGTCGTATTTTGGTAGAATTACCAGGAGTTAAAGATGTAGAACGTGCAACAGGTTTACTGCAAAGTACAGCGCAATTAGAGTTTTGGGAAGTTAATAAAAGTCAAGAGTTATATACTTTTATTGGGCAAGCTAATGATGTTTTAAAAGATATTGTTACACCTAAAAAAGAAGTTGAAACGCAAGAAGAAAGTCAAGACGAAGAAAACGCTACAGCATCTCAAATAGACGATTTACTTGGAGATGCTGAGACTGATTCTACAGCAGTAGCTGCGGTTAATCCATTAACGGATTTATTTATACAATCTCCAAACCCTTCGGCATTAGTGATGATTAATGCCAAGAATAAAGACAAGGTTATAGAGTATTTAAATATGCCACAGGTAAAATCATTACTTCCTGCTAGCCAACGTTACACAAAATTTGCTTTTGGTAAGCCCGAAAAAAATAGTGAGTTAATTGATGTATATGCTTTAGTTGGAAACAGGGAAGATGTGCCTCAATTAAGTGGTGCTGTAGTTGTAGATGCGCGTAACCAATTTGGACCAACAGGTAAGTCTGAGGTGTCTATGCAAATGAATGCTAAAGGTGCTAAGATATGGGAAGAAATGACCACTAAAGCCTATAACGAAAAAGGTTTTATAGCGATATCTTTAGATAATGTTGTGTATTCGGCTCCAAGTGTTACTAATGGACCTATTGCAGGAGGTAGTTCTTCTATTTCTGGAGACTTTACATTAAATGAGGCTATAGATTTAGCAAACGTATTACGTGCAGGTAAATTACCTGCTAGAGCAGATATAATTCAAAGTGAAGTTGTAGGACCGTCTTTAGGTAAAGAAGCTATAAATAGCGGTACAACATCATTTTTAATAGCTTTAGCTTTAGTGTTATTATGGATGGTTTTTTATTATGGTAAAGCAGGTGCTTTTGCAGATGTTGCTATGTTATTAAACATCTTATTAATTTTTGGTGTTTTATCAGGATTAGGAGCGGTATTAACATTGCCTGGTATTGCAGGTATTGTATTAACTATTGGTATGTCGGTAGATGCTAATGTACTTATATTTGAGCGTATTCGAGAAGAATTAGCAAAAGGAAAAGGTCAAAAAGAAGCCGTTAAAGATGGATTTAGTAATGCCTTATCATCAATTTTAGATGCAAACATTACTACGGGCTTAACAGCGTTAATTCTATTTATATTTGGTACAGGTCCAATTAAAGGATTTGCTACAACGTTATTAATAGGTATATTAACATCGTTATTTACGGCTATTTTTATAACAAGATTATTAATTGATTGGTATACAAACCGAGGTGGGGAATTAAATTTCTCAACAGGCATTACTAAAAACCTATTTAGAAATTTAAGTATTGAATTCCTTAAAAAACGTAAAGTAGCCTATATTATATCTGGTGCTTTTATTGTATTGAGCTTAGGGTCTTTATTTACAAATGGTTTAGATCAAGGTGTCGATTTTGTTGGAGGTAGAACTTATCAAGTGCGTTTTGCTCAAGATGTTAGTGCTTCTGAAATTACAGGGGTGTTATCAGAAGTATTTGGTAGTGGAGATGCAAAAACGTTTGGAGATGCTAACCAATTAAAAATAACCACTAAATATAAGGTTAACGAATCTGGTGCTGAGATTGATGAAGAAATCAGAAAAAAGCTTTACACAGGCTTAGTGCCTTATTTAGAAGGTGTGTCTTATGAGAAATTTATAGATTTAAACGATGTTAATAAACAAGTAGGTTTATTAGAATCTTATAAAGTAACACCAACCATTGCAGATGATATTAAGCAAGCATCGCTTTGGGCTGTTTTAGGTTCGTTAATTGTTGTGTTTTTATACATCTTAATTCGTTTTAAAAGATGGCAATACTCTTTGGGTGCTGTTGCAGCGGTATTCCATGATGTATTAATTGTATTGGGTGTATTCTCTATAACATACAAGTTTATGCCATTTAATATGGAAATAAACCAAGCCTTTATAGCGGCCATATTAACGGTAATTGGTTACTCGTTAAATGATACGGTGGTTGTGTTTGATAGAATTAGAGAGTTCTTTAACGAACATACAAATTGGGATTTTGAGCGTGTAGTAAATGCATCATTAAGCAGTACTTTAAGTAGAACATTAAATACATCATTAACAACCTTAGTCGTTTTATTGGCTATATTTATTTTTGGTGGAGATTCTATTAGAGGTTTTATGTTTGCATTAATAGTAGGTGTTATTGTGGGTACATATTCATCGTTGTTTATAGCAACACCAATTATGTATGATTCAGTAAACAAACTAGAAGATAAGAAGAAAAACGACTAATTTATATTCGTCCTTTGTAAAAAGCTCTATCAACTCATGTTGATAGAGCTTTTTTTTATTAAATTTTCTCTCATTTTCTTATATATTGTAGTTCCAAATAAATTTGAAATTTATATAGTGTAAATTTATACCATTTCTGCATTGAAATTACTGTAAAAGAAAATGATGATTTTTTTCTTTATACGAAATAGAAAAATAAAGCATAGTCTTAGTTAGATTTCTTTTTATGTTGAAGTAGAAAGGAAAAAAGGGCGTTTTATTACGATTATTTCAATACAGAAATGGTATTAAACCAATCTATTATGCGTAACCTGTTTTCTAGTAAAAAATCAAGTGCTTCAAATACTTTAGCGCCTTTTAATATATATAAGCCTAATAATTTTGGAGTCTTAGAGATTAGTCAGTATTTAGAAACCTATTTTAAAGAAAACGAAAAAAAGGATTATCGTGTACAAGTCTTGGATGAGGTATTACAAATAGATTTAAATGTTATCCATGACGTAAAAAAACATAAAACGAGTTATACGTCATACCAAATACAATCAAATGAAACCTCTTTTTTAATTGTTGCCGAAAATATTATAGAAGTATTAAAACCAGATGAATCTACATCGATACCTATAAATTTCCGTAAGCAAAAAGATAAGCTCTTAGATGTTATTTTAGAATTTGTAAACGCAGCGTTAGATAAGCATTTTTACAAGCAACACCAGCAGTGTAAAATGGAATATATAGTGGCATTATCTCCATTAGAAGAAAATGCAATGCTTTCTAAATTAACTGAAAATGAAATATGTCTGGTTTGTTTGGGGGTAACAAATTTAAATAGTAAGCAGTTTCTAAGAAAACGTTTGCCAACAATGTATAAAAAACATAGGGTATTTTTGCTAAACCAAAAGTTCTGTGAATATTAACAAAGTCCGCTAAATATAAAATTTGACGTTTATTGAAGAAAAGATAAAAGTAAAACATTTAGAAAAAACTTTACGACATTTAATGACAAATCAAATGTCATAGAAAAATCAGAGGAAAACCGTTATCAAAATCGGACTGAATGTTTACCTTTAGAATCAACAAAAGCATTAAACAAATGAACTGGACTGCAAAGAAAATAAGTGAAATACGAAAAATTAAAGGACTGACTCAAGAGGAATTGGCTGAACAAGCAAAAATAAACTTGAGAACTATTCAACGGATTGAAAACTCTGAAAGCGAACCGAGAGGCAAAACTCTTAATTTAATTTGTGAAGTTTTAGAAATTGATTCAAAAGAATTGATTTTAACGGAAAGTTCTATTCGAGAAAAAAATATTGGAACGAAAATAATTAATGGACTTTTTCTCATAGCTCTGAATATGGTTTTAGTGGGAATTATCGGTTTTCTGACTTTAGATTCAAACGCAAATATGAATAGTGTGTTTGGAGGATATTTATTGAGTATATTTCTTCCTTTTTTCATAATCGTAATGACAAAGGAAATGAGCGGAATGGAAAGAATACTCAAATTCGGATTTGGTTATATTGCTTATTTTGTTTTAGTAATGGCCAAACAAGGATTCCCAACTGGATTTGTAACTGGATTATTCCCTTGTCTTTTAATTAGCATATCTGTTCTATATTTTGGAAATGAACTTATCAAAAATAGAGAGTAAAAACGTTTTACAACAAAAGCTATAATTAATGCGGACTTTGGTGTTTAATTCAAAGGAAAGTTTATATTTACAAGGTCCGTCAAATCATTTTGATTTGACCTTAGAACTTTCTATTTCCGCACTAAAAATAGCTAAAACGATGCGATGCAATCCCTCCGGTCTTACATCGCATCGTCGCGCGGTTACGCCAGCAACGCGCGCTGCCCTTCGGGACAGCACACATCCCGCGGCTAAATGCAATTTTAAAATTATTAAAGATACTCCGTGCCTTTGAATTTCAAAATTGCATTTAGCCGCGGGATGTTACCCAACATTTGAGACAAACATTACGAATAACAAAAAACGACAGAAAAAAATGAAAAAAAGCCTATTGATTTTAGTATTTGGACTTTTAACAACAGTAAATTATGCTCAAGAAAATAGCGGAATAGAAACCGATAAAGTTTGGCGTGTGAATTTTTTGAATCCAGCAATTGAATTGGAAATTCCGACTGGACAATACTCGACATTTTCCTCAGCACTCGGAATTGGTTATGGTGGAGGATATCCTGACTTGACTTTTGGTGGACGTGGATTTATTTACATTATCAGTCCATTTGTTGATTTGCAACAAAAATGGTTTTATAACCTGAATAAAAGAAATGGGAAAGACCGAAATACAGAAAACAATTCTGGAAATTTCGTGTCTTTTAGGTTAATAACTCGTGGAAATTCAATAACCGAAAATGTAAATCGGACTTCTGACTTTGATTTTGCGTTTGGACCAACTTGGGGAATACAGAGAAAATATGGAAAGAATTTTCATTTACTTTTTGACGTTGGACCACAATACTACATCGATACAAATGGAAATGGAAATATTTGGCCTATAATGCTACAGTTAAATTTAGGATTTGACTTAAAGAAACGATAGAAAACACGCAACTTTCCATATACAAACACGTTGGCATCCATTTAGCGGAAACAAAATTCAATGGGAGTTTTTGATAAAATATTTGGTAAAAAAAAGAACAAACCTGAAATCGATTTTACAAATTCTGGAAGGGGAAGCCTACAAAATTATTGAAAGCATTTGCCTGAGATTTTAGAATCTATAGCTCAACCAATAATCAGTTTTTTAATGATAATCTATTTTATCTCCTATACTAAGAGCCCAAGTGTCTACCATATTAGCATTGACTTCTAATACATATTTTGCAGGAGCCTTTGATGGCAAGGAAGATTCATCAAAGGGTTTTGCGTTTTTTTGAAAACTCACTATTTTTTTGTTTTCATCAATATAAATAATGTCTAAGGGTATTTTTGTGTTCTTCATGTAAAAGAAACGCTCAGAAACATCATCAAAAACAAATAGCATACCTTGTTTATTTTCCATAGAATTTCTATACATAAGTCCTGTTTGGATATCAAAATCTGTATCGGCAATTTCAATATCTAATGCTATTTGTGTAGAATCTATGGTTTTAAAAATAATAAGCTCGGCTTCTTTTTTAAACTGGACTTCAGTTTGTTTTATAGCTTTTTTATCTTCTTTGCAAGAGTAAATGCATAGAAACGCTAAACTTAGTAATAATATAATATTAATGCGATGCCATTGCATGTTACTTAACGGTGTGTTTTGGTTCGTAAACAAACATAAAATAAAGGCCAATTAAAACAAACGGTATGCTTAACCATTGCCCTGTATTTAAATTAAACCAATTAATGTATTCTTCGCCTTGAGGCTCTTTAGTAAATTCTACAAAGAAACGAATGGTCCACAATAGTATTAGAAACAACCCAAATAGAAATCCGGGTTGGTCTCTTTTAGTCGTTTTGGAGTAGAAGTACCACAAGATAAGAAACACAAAAATATAAGAAAAAGATTCATACAATTGTGAAGGATGTCTATAGGGTACAGCGTCTAATAAGTTTTGAAATTTTGGATTATCAGTTACTGCAGCATACGCTTTTTTAACGTCTCTAATACCAGTTCGTTGTATTATTCCATTCTCGTGGTATTGATCTTGTATAAATCTAACCCCAAAACTGGAATTAGTAATTTTTCCGATAATTTCAGAATTTATAAAGTTTCCTATTCTAATAAAAACAGCACCAGATGCCACACAAATAACGACTCTATCTAATATCCAGAGTAGCGATTTGTATGTGTATTTTTTTCTGTATAGATACATGCCAACTATAATGCCTATAGCGGCACCATGGCTAGCTAGACCTTGAAAGCCTGTAAATTCAAAGCCTCCAGAAAATCTAAAGGGTAAAAATATGCTAAAAAAATCTTGAGTTATTAATTCTGATTGGTAAAATAAAACATGTCCCAAACGAGCGCCAAGCATGGTTGCTAACACCGTATATATAAATAAAGGGTCTAGGTAATCTAAAGACACTTTTTCTTTAGTGAAAATACGCTTCATGAGATACCAACCCAAAATAAAGGCAACAACCCACATGAGGCTATAAAAGTGTAGTTTGAAATTTCCAACAATATCAATGCCAGTAATAGGATTCCAATCAAATTTTAATAGTTGCATAAGTTTGGTTTTTCAGCGTAAATATAAACGTTTGAAATAGCTTTAGTGTTAAAATTTATTTAATAAGTTCTACAATTTCAACTTCAAAAATAATATTAGATTTTCCTGGGATTCCTCGTGTTCCAGATTCTCCATACGCTAAATGGTAAGGTATAAATAAGGTGGCTTTGTCTCCTACGCTAAGTTGTTGTAATCCTTCTTTAAACCCAGGAATCATACCAGCATTTGGACCTATATTAGCTTTTATAGGCTTATACTGGTCTGCAGCTTTACGTTTTTCATTCACTTGGTCAAGAGCTTCGGCTATTTCTAGTTTACTGGTTTCTAATAATTTTCCATTTTCAAAATAAACGGCGTAGTGAGTGAGTACTTCGGCTTCGCTATGTAGTTTTTTACCTGTACCTTTTTCTGAAATATAATATTTTAATCCAGAAGTTAATGTGGTGGCTTTGGCACGTTGTGCGCTAAACTTACTTTTAGTCGCTTTTAAAATAGCATCTGCTTTGGCTTTGTTCTCTTTTTTGATGCGTTCATCCTCAGCATAGTGGTCTTTAAAAACTTTAGGAGCATCAAACGATTTGGCAGATTTCCCTTTTCTTATAATATTGACTTCTTGTAAAACAACATCTTGCAAAGGTTTATCACTAGCATTAGTTTTTACGTTAGAAATACTATCTTGAATGTCTAGCCCAATAACAAGTTCTCCAAATACATTGTAACCATTATCTAAAAAAGGTTTTGGAACTTCAGTAATAAAAAATTGGCTTCCATTGGTATTTGGTCCAGAATTGGCCATAGATAGTATGCCTGCCTTATCATGCTTTAAATCTGAGTGAAACTCATTCCTGAATTTATAACCAGGATTTCCAGTACCAGTACCTTTAGGGTCACCACCTTGAATCATAAAACTATCAATAACACGATGAAAAATTGTGCCATTGTAAAACTTTTTTTCTTTAAACGAGCTATCAACCATAGTGTTTGTGCCTTCGGCTAACGCTATAAAGTTTGCTACTGTTATAGGTGCTTTGTTTTCTGCTAGTTTTGCAACCATAACACCTTTGTTAGTTACAAATTCAGCATATATACCATCTTCAAGGTCTGAGTATTGCGCTTTGCAAGATGCGAAATTAATACATATGGCTATGAGAAGTATTGAGGGGATATTTTTAAATTTAAATAAGTTCATTTTTAATTATTTCAATTTTGAGTAATAGAGTTAACAGTGACTTCGCAAATTAATGGTGTATTGTGGCCTATTTTGTTTTCATCGCCATAATAACCATAAGCTTTTTGTGACGGAAATAAGAATGTTACAGTCTCTCCTGTTTTCATAAGTTTTAAACCTTCTCGGAGACCTGAAAACAGTTCTTGCTTATCCATGGCATAGGTTTGTGTTTTTATATCTTTTTTAGAGTATATAATACTTCCATTTAAGGCTTTAACATTATAATTGTAGTTTACAATATCTCCAAAATTTGGAGTTTTTAGAGTGTCGGATTCTATCTTATTGTTATAGTAATACCAAAAACCGTTTTCAGAAGTTAAATAATCTTTCTTCTGTGCTTTCATGAGTTTATTTATAGCAGCTTGCTCTCTAGCATTAAGCTTTTTATTACGCTCAACAGAAGCATCAATGAATGAGCCCGATTTTACCGTAATAGGTCGTCTAGCTTCTGGCGATTTACAGCCAAATATGAGTAAAGCAAAGATGAGTATGATTAATTTATTCATTATTTAGGGCTTTTTTATAGCTGGGCAATATACTAATAAATTTCTCAACTGTGTTGGCTAAAGACAGGTGGCTTTTACCACCAGCGGCATTAGTATGACCACCACCTTCAAAATGAGCTCGAGACATTTCGTTTACAGAAAAATCACCTTTAGAACGTAAAGATATTTTAATAATACCTTCTTGTTTGTCTTCAATAAAAATAACGGCAAGTATAACGCCCTCTAAAGAGAGTCCGTAATTAACAACACCTTCGGTATCTCCTTTTTTGTAATTGTATTGGTATAGTTCTTCTTGAGAAAGTGTAATGTAAGCTGCTCTAAATTCTGGAATAACTTTTAAGTTAGTAAGTGCGCAGCCCAATAGTTGTAAACGTTCATAGCTATTAGTGTCGTAAACGTTATTGTGGATATTACTATTTTGCGCGCCTTTTTTTATCAGTTTAGATATAATTTTATGAGTATCACTAGTTGTAGATGGATATCTAAAAGAACCGGTATCTGTCATGATGCCAACATATAAACATGTAGCAATATCACTATCTATATGGTTTGTATCTCCTAATTTATCTATAAAGTGATAAACCATTTCGCATGTTGAGCTCATGGTAACATCGCTAAACATATAGGTAGCATAATCATCTGGAGATTGATGGTGATCTATCATGATTTTTATGGCATTACTTTTTGATAAAACCATTTCCATATTCCCCGTTCTATGAAAGGCATTAAAATCTAAGGTAAAAAGAATATCTGCTTCATTAATTAAGGTTTCGCAGGTATCTGTTTGAGTATCGTATTTTAAAATTGTATCGTTTCCTGGTATCCATTTTAGAAACTTAGGATAATCATTTGGTACGATAACGTTTACTTGATGATTTGCTTTTTTTAGATAATGATAAAGCCCTAATGTAGAGCCAATAGCATCTCCATCTGGGTTTTTATGAGGTACAATAACAATTTTTTTAGATTTAGAAAGTAGCTGTTTAATGCTTGTAATATCTTGTTTTTTCATAGAAGACGAAGATACAATTTTTTTAAAACGGATTGTCTTGTTTTAAATAGAAATAGATTACTTTTGCACCCAAAATAACGAGAGATATTTAGGTATTGTTTTCTTGATTTTTTTGATAAAAAGAAAGCAAATCTATCAAATTTACTAAATCTTAATACAAAATTATTAAAATGGCAACAAATAGAACATTTACAATGCTTAAGCCAGATGCTGTAGAAAAAGGACACATTGGGGCAATACTAGAAAAAATATCAGCTTCTGGTTTTAGAGTTGTGGCATTAAAATTAACACAAATGACTACTAAAGATGCGCAAGCATTTTATGCGGTACATAGCGAACGTCCATTTTATGGTGAGTTAGTAGAATACATGACACGCGGACCAATTGTAGCTGCAATCTTAGAAAAGGAAAATGCTGTAGAAGATTTTAGAACTTTAATAGGAGCAACAAACCCTGCTGATGCAGCCGAAGGTACTATTCGTAAAATGTTTGCAGATTCTATTAGCGAAAACGCTGTTCATGGAAGTGATAGTGATGAAAACGCAGCTATTGAAGGTGCTTTTCATTTTTCTGGTAGAGAGATGTTTTAATACAAGAACTCAATCTATTTTGCTTTATTCAGCAAAGTGTTCTGAGAAATTACAGAACGTTATATAAAATAAAAATCCCGCAACCAAGTTGCGGGATTTTTTAAACGTACTAATATGTTGTTACTAAATTACTTTAACGTTTACAGCATTTAAGCCTTTTTTACCTTCCTGTAAATCAAATTCAACGATATCGCCTTCGCGAATTTCATCGATTAATCCAGAAATGTGAACAAAATGTTCTGTGTTTGAACCTTCTTCTGTTATAAATCCGAATCCTTTAGAATCGTTGAAGAATTTTACTGTTCCTTTACTCATTGTATTAAAATATTTAATTATTATATTTTGATAAACGCAAAGTTCGTGCCACAAAAAAAGTCTATCAAATAAATGATAGACTCTTAATTGTAATTGTTAAAGTATAAATCTTAGATTACTTTTACGTTTACGGCGTTTAATCCTTTTCTACCTTCTTGTAGATCGAATTCAACTGCATCACCTTCACGAATTTCATCGATAAGTCCTGAAATGTGTACGAAATGTTCTTTGTTGTTGTCATCTTCAACGATGAATCCAAAACCTTTAGAATCGTTGAAAAATTTTACGGTACCTTTACTCATTGTATTTGTATTATAAAAATTAAGTCCCAAAGGTAATATAAATAATGACACTTTAATACTTTTTTGTGCTTTTTTTTATTTTACTAATGCCGTTTAATCATCTTAAAACCAGTTTTTTAATAATTGATTTGCCCAATTCTTCGTTAAGCATGTTAATTATTTTTTCTTTGCCATAGCTTAATTCTTCTCTAAGTACACTAGAGCTTAATTGTATGTATAATGTCTCACGTTCTAGGTTAACAGACGTTGTATAATTATTAACTCCATTCCCCATAAGATTGGCCCAAGCTTCGGCAACATTTACTTTATCTAGGCCTTTTTCTAGCTTATTGGTTTCGACAAACTCTTTAAGTGCGTCGCTTATGCTAATGTGTTCGTTATTGCGTTTTGCCATAGTACGGTAAAAGTATTAAAATAAAATTATTTGGGCGTTACCACAGGGGTCGGGCTATCCGTTACAAGTCCTCGCTCCTCCTTTGTCGGGCTGTGGGCTTTACACTACTATCCCTAACGCACATATTTGTTAATTTAGGTTTTAAATTAAAAGTTGTTTTATTTCTGTTAAAGTTTCGTTTAATGGTTTGTTGTGTGATTAAGTACTAAACTTAGGAAATAAAAAGTTGAATAGAGAACCCTCGAGCATTTTTGTAAGTGGTTTAAAACTAGCTTTGAATCATATTACTGAAATGCTTTGCTATTTATTCCAATTTAGTGTTTTCTATCAATTTTATTTTTTTACTATTCCAATTTAAAATAACACGATAATTTTTAAAAAAATCTAAACCAAATGTCTTATCTAAATATTGCTCCGAATACACCTTTTCATTTTTCAGAGTAGTATTTCCAAATTCTATGGCATTAATTATTCCAGTATAAGATTCCCTTGTGGTTTTTTGTTCTCCGTAAATTCCAATAACACCTTTAGTCTTTGATTTTTTGAAATCTGAAATTTCACCATTTTCTGTCTGCTTTTTAAATTCATAAAATGGTATCACTATCCCTCCATTATACCCTAAATCAACAGAAAAATCCCATATTTTTTTTCCATTTATTTTACTAGCAATGGAAGGTAATCCTGCAATACCAATAAATAGCTTATTCTCAATTATTTCTTCAGGTAAGTTTAATTTTGATTCATCATCAGTTATGGTGATTTGTTTTTTGCTAAAATCAATATCCCAAATAGCGTGTTGCATTAAATTAGACCCTATAAAGCCGTCAATATTTAAAGAAGACCACATTGGTATAGCGTTAAAATCATTTGTTAAAGCTGTTGTTCCTACAAAATCTATGGCTCCAATTTTAATTGTTTCTAATCTTGTGTATTTATTTTGTTTTTTATTATTATAAACATCAACTGCTTTTACAGAATCAATAACTTTCATTTTTAAACTTTTAGCAAATTCTTTTGATACTAAAGTGGGTGTGCCTGTGTCTAAAATAAAATTATAATTCTTATTTTTAATTTCTACGGGTATAATTATCCATCCACTTTTTATCTCGAAAGGAAAAGTAACTTTAAAGTTTTCTTGATCTGTTTTTCCTTCTTTAAAATGTTTTGAAGCTTTAATAGTTGAGCAGCTATTTATTAAAATAAATGTTATCAAATAAATAAATACTTTGACTATTTTCATTTTTTTAATTTGATCAATACGGTTTATATGTAATGTTCTGAATGTACAAAATCGTTTTAATACTGAAACAAGTTAAACGTATGTGTTTTATATTCTTATGCTAAACGAAAGTAGCTGAAATTTTTCACAAAGTCAATCGAAAAATTAAATTGATATCATAAGTTTTTGTTAAGCAATATTAATTCCCCTTATTAATTACAGCAGGTACAATAATCACCAAAAACATTAAAAACAAAAAGAGAGATAGCCAATAAATGACTACCTCTCTTTTAAATATTTATATTCCAATTATTCTATTTTTGAACAATCAGCTTTTTAATTTTTGATAAATTAGTACTTTGTACCTTAATATAATACATACCATTGGATAATCTTACATCTGTATCTTTAATGATGATATCAAGTTTATTAATATATTTGTTTGTAAATACTGCCTTACCTGTTATATCAAATATAGTGATTGTCGCATCTGATGCTTCTCCTAGTTCAATATTAAGATTTCCATTTTTAAATGGGTTAGGATATATTTGTATTTGAGCTTTATTCTTAATATTTTCAGACTTAGCAACCGATCTACTTGTACCATTAACTAGACCCCAATTAAAGGTTTCCCAGTTTCCTACTGAAACTGATTGCGCTTCTAAAGGTTTGATTGCTTTGCTATTATCTACCCTAACATACGTATTGTTTATTTTAGCTTTAAGCGCAACTTTATTTGCTCCTTGGCTCTCCCATGTATAGCGCTGTCTATTAAAGATTTTTGAAGACCCTGCTCGTAATGGATTTCCATTAGTATTAATAACTTGTACATATTTATTATTTTGAATATTCTTTAAAGCAATAAATCCGTTTCCTGCATCTACTATTTCAAATTGTTCTTTGGTTCCAAGGTTATTTCCTGTTGCTCTTAAATTATTTCCTGAAGCTCTGGTTACATACATGTCTTCATATGATTTTAACCAAATAGTACTCCCTATTGGAACTCCAACTGTAGTTGATGCCGTAACTGTTATATTAGAAGTTGCTGTTTTATTACCATCAGAAGTTCTTACTGTTATAATAGCTGTTCCTTGGCTTTGCGCTGTAATAACTCCACTCGAATTTACAGTAGCTACCGACGTGTTGTTAGAACGCCATATAACCGTTTTATTTGTAGCATTACTTGGTAGTACATTAGCATTTATTGTCGCTGAAGCCCCTTCTGCAATTATTCTAGATGTAGGCGATACTGTTACACCTGTTACGCTTACTGGACTAGGATTTGGATTATAATTTAATGGATTTACTGTTACAACACAGCTTGCTACTTTATTACCATCTGCTGTTCTTGCTGTAATAGTTGCCGTTCCAACTTGTTTTCCAAAAACCTCTCCTATAGGTGTTACAGTACATACTCTAGTATTACTTGATGTCCATGTAAATGAGTTATCTGTTGCATTTAATGGCAAAACTTTAGGAATTACCATTTCAGTTTCTCTCTGTCTTAATGTTAGCGTATTTCTAGATAGTACTATACTAGAAACACGTATAGGGTTTGTGGAAGATACACTCCCTGAAACCGTTATATCATCTGCATTTATTTTCCAGTTTTTATTTCCATTCCAAGCATATACTCTTGAGCTATAACTATTAGCTCCCGTAGTAAAATATCCGCTTTTCTCTTCGTAAGAAGGGCTATCAAATTTAAGTGCTACATTCTTGCCATCATGCTCGTTAGCGCCAATATAAACTTGTTGACTTGCACCTCCTGTTTTTGCCCAACCAGACAGTGTATATACTGTATTAGGATCTACTCTAATAATTTGAGCTGCTGTACCTGATCCATTAAAATATACCGATTTACTTCCTGAATGTGCATTGTTAGAAACTACGCTAGCATTACCCTTACTAGCTTCCCAAGCATTTAAATTACCCGACTCAAAACCTGAGTCTGCTACAATATTATTAGTCATAGGATTTGTTATTGTAACTACACAAGTATCTGTTTTATTTCCATCAATAGATTGAACAGTAATTATTGCTGTACCATTTTTTAACGCAGTAACAACGCCTCCTCCAGAAACTCTTGCTATGGCAGTATTACTAGAAGTCCATTTCACAGACTGGTTTGTTGCATTAAATGGGAATACTTCTTTAGTTAGAAATCCTTTTTGCCCGCTTTGCATTTTTAAAGTAGGATTAGATATTTTAACACTTTTTACTGGGCCAGGTGTTGATAATTCTTTTTGCCAAATTCTCAAATATTGCACTTCATAATCTGCAGGTAAATCAGCTTCAGATGGGTTTCCTTGCCAAGGAAAAGTTTCATTATCAAGCCATATCCATATAGGTTGATCCATGACCCAATTATCTCCTAGTTCTTCCTTTGTTACATATCTCATTAACTCACCATCTACAAAAATTTTAATATACTCAGGATCCCATTCGCAACCATATACATGAAAATCATCAGCAAATCTAAATGGCATTTGTTTTTTTCCTGTCCAAATAGATGGTCCTCCTGCTTGACTCCAATCGTGAATAGAACTCCAAAGTTCTGTTTCCAGTTTTTCTTTATTTGGTAAAGAAGGCTTTCCGTTATTCTCAAAAACATCTAATTCACAACCTTTTCCTGTAGCCCAAAATGAACTCTGTATAGATATATTTGCGCTTTTTGCCCTTATTTCCATATAACCGTAAAGAAACTGTTTTCTAGTAATAACAGCAGAAACTGTAATGTTTTCATATTTTGCTCCATCTTTTTGTGGTTTTGTTGAAAATGCAAAATCTGGTTCCCACCGAGTTTGTAATTTTAGACTTCCATTTTCCTGTCGGGCATTGTCTGGCGAAAACTGAGAAGGTGCCCTACCAATCCAGTTGGATCTATATTCGTCATTCCTTCCTTGTAATAAAAACTTAGTTTCGTCAATAGATCCTCCTTCAAATTCATCACTAAGGTCTGGATTTAAAATCCAACCTCCAGAATTACTAGGATCTGTAAAGGGTGTTTGAGCAAATGCAAAGTGGTTGCTCATTGTGAAAATCATACTAAACACAAGGGATAGTTCAAAAATTCGATGTTTAATTTTTTTCATAATTTTAGATTAATTATTTTTAGTTAATTTTATATACGCTTAAAACAGTAAAGTCGACTTATTGTAAACGTTTAAACTTACAAATAATGAATATTTTTTCTTATAGTAATTTTATGTCTAAATTAGAGGGTTAACACTTTTTGCGCACCCTATCAATCTTAAAAAGCAGTGAAATTATTTATTGAATTTAAAGAATACTCATTTTTAGAAAAATTTGCTTTAGTCAGTAAATTTATCGAAGGGTTAGTAAAAAGAGAACTAGGCAACACTAATAAAGTTCTACCTATTATAATTTAACAAGAAATCTAGCTTAATAAATTTTGCCTTTAAATCTATTATGTACACAGATTGTTGATAATGGAAAAGAAAGAATTTATACCATTTCTTAATTAAAAGCATCGTAATAGTTATTTATTAAATATTGATATGATGTAATGCTTTTCAATTTATGTACTAGTATTTTTAATGAGCTGTATGAGCTGTATGAGCTGTATGAGCTGTATGAGCTGTATGAGCTGTATGAGCTGTATGAGCTGTATGAGCTTCTCTTCTAGTAAATTACTATAGTAAGATCAAATAAGAATTAGTATAACTAAAGCGATAGAAATTTCTGAACTAAGCAAGCCTTCAATTGCTAATTATTTGAATAAATAACACTTGTGAATTCGTAGCAAAAAAATAGCATCACAACCTAAAAATCTCATAAGACTGGTGCACCTGTTTTACAGCATTTTCTGTGCGTTCGGCATGTGTGTCGCTAATAAATAACTGTCCAAAATTTTCGTCATCTACCAATTTTATAATTTGAGCTACGCGTTGTTCGTCCAATTTATCAAAAATATCATCAAGCAATAATATAGGATTTACGCCACTTTGTGCTTTTATAAAATCGAATTGCGCTAATTTTAAAGCAATTAAAAAAGATTTTTGTTGGCCTTGACTTCCAAATTTTTTAATAGGATGTCCCGCAATGTTAAATTGTAAATCGTCTTTATGAATGCCAACACTGGTGTAATGTAAAGCTTTATCTTTGTTAATAGATTTTTTTAAAAGGGTATTTAAATCGGTTTCAAATAAATGACTGCTATAAATTAAATCTACACCTTCTTTGCCATTGCTTATGGCCTCATAGCGTAATTTAAAAATAGGGATAAACTCCTGTAAAAAAGCATGACGTTTTTCAAAGATCTTGGTGCCATAATCAGTTAACTGATTATTGTAAACCTCTAAAGTATCATTGTTAAATGTATGGTTTAAAGCAAAATACTTTAGCAGTGCGTTGCGTTGCGCTAATATTTTATTATAATTAATTAAATGGTTTAAGTATTTTTTATCGCTTTGCGAAATTACACTATCTATAAATTTTCTTCGTGTGGTGCTGCCTTCAATAATTAAATCTCTATCGGCTGGCGAAATAATGACTAAAGGTAAAAAACCAATGTGTTCACTAAATTTTTCGTAAGCTTTAGCATTCCGTTTAATAACTTTTTTTTGCCCGCGCTTAAGACTAATGGCTACTTTTTCTGTTTTATTGTCTTTATCATAATCGCCATTAATAACAAAAAACTCTTCATCATGCTTAATATTTTGGGTAGCAACGGGATTAAAATAGCTTTTTCCAAAGGATAAATGATATATGGCATCAAGCACATTGGTTTTTCCAATACCGTTATTTCCTACAATACAATTTATTTTTTCATTAAAAATAAACGATTTGCTATCAAAATTTTTATAATTTAGTAAAGAAAGTGATTTTAAAATCATACAAAAGTCAACTTTAAGCGTGTTTTAAGGGCAAACTCTTAAAAAGAAGTGCAAATTATTGAAAAATATCAAATAAATACCCTTTTAGTTATGAAGAAAAATTATATTTTTGCGCGATATTAATTTAGAACACATACATGGCAACTTACAATAAAAGAGGTTATAAACCCAAAACAAAAGTAGAGAAACAGCAAGATATTGAAGAAGGATCTACAACCGCAGAGGTTTTTAATACACTTGATGAGACTGCTTCAAAAACTGAGGAGTTTGTAGAAAAAAATCAAAAGTATATTTTTATAATCATTGGTGCCGTAGCTCTAATTGTTTTAGGGTCTTTATTATACAAAGAATTTGTATCTACACCAAAGCAAACTGCTGCAATGAACGATATGTTTCAAGCACAAAAATATTTTGAGGAAGCCGTAAATGGCACATCAAAAGATTCACTTTTTAACTTAGCCTTAAATGGAGGAGAAGGAAAATTAGGTTTGCTAGATATTATTAAGCAGCACAGTGGCACACCTTCTGCTAACTTAGCTAATTATTATGCGGGTACGGCTTATTTGAGATTAAAAAAATACAACGAAGCTATTGAGCATTTAAGTGGTTTTGAAAGTGATGATGAGATATTAGCACCTTTAGCTAAAGGTAATATTGGCGATGCTTATGTACAAGGAAACCAGCCAGAAGATGCTTTAAAAGCTTACGAACAAGCTGCCGAAATGCGAGATAATGAGTATACCACGCCAATGTACTTATTTAAAGCAGGTGCTATAGCTTTAGATTTAGGTAAAGCGGATACAGCATTAGAGTATTTTAATAGAATAAAAAGCGATTATAGTAACTCTACCGAAGCTTCTAAAGTAGATGTGTTTATTGGTAAAGCACAAGTCTTGGCAAATAAATAGAACATACTAAAAATGGCTACGGTAAATAAAAATTTATCAGATTACGATAAAACAACAATCCCAAATGCGAATCAATTTCGGTTTGGGATTGTTGTTTCAGAATGGAACGATAGTATAACCGAAGGATTATATGAAGGTGCATATAATACATTGATAGATAATGGTGTAAAACCAAGTGACATAATCCGTTGGGACGTACCTGGTAGTTACGAGTTAATATACGGCAGTAAGAAAATGCAAGAGCAAAACGTTAACGCAGTTATTGCTATAGGTAGTGTCATTCAGGGTGAAACTAAGCATTTTGATTTTGTTTGCGAAGGAGTATCTCAAGGCATTAAAGATTTAAATGTGTTAAATGATACGCCAGTTATTTTTTGTGTACTTACAGATAATACCATGCAACAAGCCATAGACCGCTCTGGTGGTAAACATGGTAATAAAGGCACCGAAGCGGCTGTAGCGGCCATTAAAATGGCTCATTTAAGAGCTAATAGTTAGTGGTTTTGTAACTTGTTAAGTTTTGTCTTTATACATTTAGTCTACTAAATATTCTTTTTTTTTAAGACAAGCATCAATTTTGTAATGCTATTTTGTTATAATTTATATTTAGATACATAAAATAGTGTCTTTTTCCTTTTTTAGAAATCTATAACATCTTTTGTTAACAATTTTTGCGGTTTCAAACTGCGGATTCTGTTCGAATTTAAGTATTTTTGAAATATAAGAGCATCAGAAATTGTTTAAAAACAAGAAACATAAAACGTTTAATTATAAGCCTAGATTTTCAAAAGAAAGTCAATCAAATGCTAGTTTAAATGTTAATGCTCAGAATACCGAAAGCTTTACGTCCAAATGGCGATTAAGTAGAGGTGGTAAAACCAAGACCCGGAGTGCAATGCCAATGCGAACCTTAATTTTAGTTTTGGTATTATTATTGATTTGTATGTATTTATTAGAAAAAAAATACATGTAATCAAAAACTTAGAAATCATGGGAATTTTAAAAACACGTAAAAACAAAAAATTTAGTTACGAACCTCGTTATTTTGATGATAAGGGGCAAGGCAATCCATTTGAAATTAAGCACAAATTTGATGAGTTTAGAAAAACTGTTGGTGCTAATAAAGGATTAAAAACTAAATTTAATGATGCTATTGAGGATTTAAATAATAAAGATCAGCAGGTTAATAAGCGTGTTTTAGTTATTGTTGGTATCCTTATTTTGATATTTTTATATCTTATTGACTTCGATTTATCTATATTCTTTTCAAGATAATATATGGCAGACATTATACAACTTTTGCCAGATCATGTGGCCAACCAAATTGCTGCTGGAGAGGTTGTACAACGTCCTGCATCCGTTGTAAAAGAACTTCTGGAAAATGCTATTGATGCTGGAGCAGATACTATAAAACTCATTATTAAAGACGCAGGTAAAACGCTTATTCAAGTTATAGATAACGGGAAAGGCATGAGTCAAACCGATGCGCGACTAAGTTTTGAGCGGCATGCAACATCAAAAATACGGTCTGCTGAAGATTTATTTCAACTGCACACCAAAGGTTTTAGAGGTGAGGCTCTAGCTAGTATTGCTGCAATTGCTCATGTAGAGCTAAAAACTAAACAACCCCAAGATGATGTTGGTCATACCATTGTTATTGAAGGCAGTACAGTAACATCTCAAGATATTGTTGTAACACCCCAAGGGACTTCGGTTTCAGTAAAAAACCTTTTTTTTAATATTCCTGCAAGACGTAATTTTTTAAAGTCTGATGCTGTTGAGTTACGTCACGTTATCGATGAATTTCATCGTGTTGCATTGGCGCATCCTAGTATTGGGTTTATGTTGTATAATAATGGTAGCGAGTCTTTTAATTTACCTGTTAGTAATTATAGGCAACGTATTGTTAATATTTTCGGAAATAAAACCAACGAAAAATTGGTGCCCGTAGATGAAGATACTGAGGTATTAAAAATATCTGGATTTGTTGGTAAACCAGAGTTTGCAAAAAAAACCAGAGGAGAACAGTACTTTTTTGTAAACGATCGTTTTATAAAAAGTGCTTATTTAAATCATGCTATTTCATCGGCTTTTGAGGGGTTATTAAAAAATGGCACACATGCCAGTTATTTTTTAAATCTTACTGTAGATCCTCAAACTATAGATATTAATATTCATCCTACTAAAACCGAAATTAAGTTTGATGATGAGCACACGCTATATGCACTATTGCGTTCTGCTGTAAAACATAGTTTAGGTCAATTTAATATTGCACCCGTTTTAGATTTTGAACGAAACCCTAATTTAGATACACCCTATAGCTATAAAGGTAATAATACAGACATTCCAAAAGTTGAAGTTGATAAAGCCTTTAATCCTTTTCAAGATGAAGCTAAGCCTGTTTCAAAGCCATCATCAACTTATAAAAAAGAAAACACATCAAGTTGGGAAAGTTTATATGTTGGTTTAGAGTCTAAAGGCAATACTTCACAGCAAGATTTTACAGAATTACATTTTGAAAGTGAAGAACAAAACATATCTATTTTTGATGACGATAATCAAGTTGAAAAGGCAAACACAACCTATCAACTTCATAATAAATATATTATAAGTGCCATTAAATCGGGCATGTTGGTTATTGATCAACACAGAGCGCATCAACGTGTTTTGTACGAAGATTTTCTTAGAAATTTAACCATTAAAGAGGCGGCTAGCCAACAACTGTTATTTCCGCTTCAGTTACATTTTTCTATTCAAGATATTGTTATTATAAATCAACTTAAAGCAGATTTAGAACATACTGGTTTTGTGTTTTCAAACATTGATGATACATCGTTAGATATTACAGGTGTACCTGTTGGCGTACCAGAAAGCGAGGTATCTATTATATTAGAACAGTTAATAAGCGATGTAGAAAATGAAGTACCCGAAAGTAATTTTAGTGCCACTGATTTATTAGCAAAATCCATGGCTAAGAGCCTAGCGATTAAAACAGGACAATCATTACAAAAAGATGAGCAAGAACATTTGCTAAATAAGCTATTTGCATGTAAAGAACCCAATGTATCTCCTACTAACAGAACGGCATTTATAACCATGAGTGTAGACGAGTTAGATAGAAAGTTTATATAGTGTTATCTTTAATACTTTGATTGTGCTCTAGATAAAATTTAGTAGAGACATGTTTGTTACAACAAACTATTTAAAAGACATATAAAATATGATGAGGATTTCAGAAACCGTTAAACACCTAATAATCATTAATGTGATTATGTTTATTGGTACACTTGTAATAGGGAATGGTAATTTGTTTTATGAATGGTTTGCTCTGTATTTTCCTAAAAATGATGCCTTCCAACCTTGGCAAATATTTACACACATGTTTATGCATGGCGGTGCTACACACATATTGTTTAATATGTTTGCACTGTGGATGTTTGGCTCTCCTGTAGAACAGGCTTTAGGCTCAAAACGTTTTTTGTTTCTTTATATATCAGCAGGTCTAGGAGCTGTTTTATTACAGTTAGGATTTTATTATTTTAAATTTGTTCCAAATTATAATGCGTTACTTGAATCTGGATTATCTTCTGAGAGTATTAAACAAATGCTATCTGCTAATGAATTGATAGGGAGTGTTAACTCATCTCAAAAAGCTATGTTAATTGACATCTTTCCTTCTTATAATGCAAGTATGGTTGGAGCTTCCGGATGTATTATGGGCATTATGGCCGCATTTGGTATGATGAATCCTAATGCCGAATTAATGATGATATTTCTTCCAATTCCTATAAAAGCCAAATATTTTATACCAGGTATTATTATTTTAGATTTAATATCGGGTATTACAGGTCAATCTTTTTTCAGTCCAAGCAATACGGCTTATATGGCGCATGTTGGCGGAGCGCTTACGGGCTTTCTTATTATGTGGTATTGGCGAAAAACACAGTTTAATAAAAACCGTTGGGATTAAAAATGACATCGCTTACTCAAGATATAAAAGACAAATTATATAACCTCAATATACTAGAGAAAATCATTGCAATTAATATTGTGATTTTTGGTGTTGAGCGACTTTTAAAGTTAGATTTGGTTTGGTTTAAATTACCTAGTCATTTATTTACAGTGTTTACTAAACCATGGGCTATAGTTAGTTATGCTTTTTTGCATCACGATTTTTGGCATTTGTTTTTTAATATGTTGTGGCTCTATTTTATTGGGCGTATGTTTTTAAACTTGTTTAGTATAAAAACAGCATTATATGTATATGTTTTAGGTGCCATTGTAGGTGGATTATTATTTTCTTTATCATATACATTGTTTCCAAATATATTTGGTAACAATGCAGGTTTAGTAGGTGCTTCGGGTGCAGTAAGGGCCTTATTAATTTTTCTTTGTGCTTACATGCCTAATCAAGATATTCGTTTTTTTACTTTTAATATTAAACTTTGGTATATAGGCGTAGGGTTAGTTCTTATAGATGTTATTGGGGTTTTCTCGGGTATTAAAGACCCTGTTAATGGTAATGCTGGTGGCCATTTAGCACATTTAGGAGGAGCATTGTTAGGTTTTATATATGCTAAGCAGTTAGCTAGCGGTCAACAAGGTGCCTCCACTGGTTTTGATGGCATTTTAAGTCGTATTACAAATATGTTTAATACGTTTAAAAAGAGTCCATTAAAAACGGTGCATAAAAATAAAAGTAAAATTGGAGGGTATACGAAATCCGATTTTAACGAGTTTAATAATCAGAAGAAAATAGATGTTATATTAGACAAAATAAGTAAAAGTGGTTACGATAGTTTAACAGGCGAAGAAAAAGAACTTTTGTTTAGAGCTGGGAAATCTTAACATAAAAAAGTAATCTTTGATAAACAGTATTTTATAGATGAAAAAGCTGGGATTCTTAAATAAAATAATATACGTAATTAACTCAATAGTTGCGTTATTACTCTTGCTATCCTTTACTTTACCATTTATACCACCAAAGACATTTTCTATATTATCGGTACTAAATTTAGGCGTGTCATTTTTAATTTTAATTAATGTTGCTTTTTTATTGTATTGGCTTATCAAATTAAAAAGGCAATTTATACTATCCTTAGTTGTACTTTTAATTAGTTATTTTTCTTTTGGTTCACTATACAAATTTGCAGCGTCTAAAAAAGTAGAATCGCCTCAGAATTTTAAAGTCATGAATTATAACGTAAGACTTTTTAATCTTTATAATTGGATTCCGCAAAAAAATATAGAAACAGATATTGTAGATTTTGTTAAGCAAGAAGCTCCAGATGTATTAAGCATTCAAGAATATCATCCGCATGAAAACGTAAATTTATCATTTTTTAAGTATAAGTTTGAAAAGCTTTCAGGCAAAAAAATAAAATATGGACAAGCTATTTTTTCTCAATATCCCATTGTGAATTCAGGCTCTATTGAGTTTCCAAATACAGCTAACAATGCTGTGTTTGCAGATATTGTAAAAGGAAAGGATACCGTTAGGATTTATAATATACATTTAGAGTCACTTCGTATTAACACCAAAGTAGAAAGTCTTAAAAAAGCAAACTCAGAACGGTTAGTTAAAAGAATTGGTACTACTTTTAAGATGCAACAGCTTCAAGCCGAACTCTTTTTAATGCATAAAAAGCAATGTCCATACAAAATGATTATTTGTGGCGATTTTAATAATACAGCATTTTCTTATGTTTATAGGCAGATTAAAGGCGATTTAAATGATACATTTAAAGAATCGGGTAATGGATTTGGTCGTACACACGATTTTAAGTTTTTTCCCATGCGTATAGATTTTGTTTTTGCAGATAAAGCCTTTAAAGTTAATGGTTTTAAAGCTTATAATCAGCATTACTCAGATCACTATCCTGTTATGGCTACGTTGAGTTTACAATAATCATATTATTGTAAAATTCAATTTAAAGAAGTTTGTTAAGCGAACTCAACATTGTTTGATGTCCTAAAAAAGCATTACAGATTATTACAAAGATAATTTTAAACGTTGTAACCCTCTGTTTTTTTTGTTTTTATAGGTTCTGATTTTAGCATTTTATTGTTTATTCATTTAACCTGTTATTTTTAATTTTCTATAAGCCGTAGGTGTTTCTCCTGTATACTTTTTAAAAGCGGTATTAAATGATGATTTTGAGTTGAAACCCACATGGTATAAAATTTCAAGTACGGTTAATTGATTTTGGGTTGAGTCTTCTAAAATTTGCGTCGCTTTTTGTATTCTATATTCGTTTATAAAATCAAAAAAGTGTTTTCCTATGGTGTGATTAATTAATATGGAAACATCTTTTGTATGTAATTTCATTTGATTTGCTAAACCTTGAATGGTTAAAGACGAATCTAGATAAGGTTCTTCATTAATCATGTAATTTTTTAAAGCCTGTACCTCATCATTTATTTTTGGTGCTTCGGTAATAGGCGTGTTGTTTTCTGAGATAAGATTGCTAGTCAATTTTAATTTAGAATCTACACTTTTAAATAAATTAGGAGCGTTTAAAGCTTTTAAGACATACCAACAAAAAATGGTTAATTCTATTAATTGTAATGCCACACGTGTCCAGTAATAAAAAGTTTCATAATCTGAAAATTTATAGATGTTCTTAAAGATTGCAAACACATGTAAAACTGAAATGGCTATGGTGAGTTGAAATAGCCAAGTGTAAAATGCCATGCTTGAATTCGCATAGTTTTCTAGATATATTTTTTTAGCCCTAATTAATACAATAAATACGGCAACTAAATAGCAAACAACTTGAATGTGAATAAAAACATGAACAAAACTATTTTTAAAATCCTCAGAAAGATTTGATAATAAGATGATTGAAGATTCTGGATTGACTCCGTAAAAATTAGTTAGTAATAAGAGGTTAACTATAAAAAAGGGAATGGTATGTAGTATATGTTTGGTTTTTAGTTTGAAGCCAGAATAGCATACAGAAACGATATAAAGGTAAAAAATAGGTAAATGTAAAAACACTAATAATGCTACTATTGCGCTTGTATTATAGGAAGTTTGACCTATTAATTTACTTAGAAAAATATTATCAATTGCAGATAAAAGTAAAAAAACTCCAAAAAGTCTATTACTAAGTTTGTTCTTTGTTTTTGAGGTAAATAAAAAAACGGAAAACAATATACCAATGAATAAAGATAATATACTAATGATGTCTAGAAAATTATAATTAGTCATTTAATAGAAAGATATTATAATTAATCAATCAAAATATTTAAAAGTGTAATAGCGGCTTTACTAATTTTTGTACCAGGCCCAAAAACAGCAATAGCACCTGCATCAAATAAAAATTGATAATCTTGTTTTGGTATTACGCCACCTACAATAACCATAATATCATCTCGTCCGTAAGATTTTAAGGCTTTAATAACTTGGGGGACCAAAGTTTTATGTCCAGCAGCTAATGACGATACACCCAAAATATGAACATCATTTTCTACCGCTTGTTTGGCCGCTTCTTTTGGTGTTTGAAAAAGGGGGCCAATATCCACATCAAAACCAATATCTGCATAGCCTGTAGCAACTACTTTAGCACCTCTGTCATGACCATCTTGACCCATTTTTGCTATCATGATACGGGGGCGCCTACCATCTTGTTCGGCAAAAATATTGGCTAATTCTTGAGCCTTTTTAAAAGATTTATCTTCTTTTATTTCTTTACTATACACACCTCCTAATGATTTTATTTGAGCTTTGTATCTCCCGAACTCTGTTTCTAGAGCATCACTTATTTCTCCTAATGTAGCGCGTTCGCGAGCGGCTTCAATAGCTAAATCTAGTAAATTTCCTTGTCTTGTGCGTGCCGTTTCTGTTAATTTTGATAATGCTGCTTTTACGTTTTGCGCATTTCTTTCAGATTTAATTTTATTTAAACGTTCTATTTGAGAGGTTCTAACCGAATGATTATCGACTTCTAAAGTAGAAATAGGAGATTCTTTTTTTAGCACAAATTTGTTAACGCCAACAATAATATCTTGTTCAGAATCTATACGAGCTTGTTTTTTTGCAGCGGCTTCCTCAATGCGTAGTTTTGGTATGCCAGACTCAATGGCTTTGGTCATGCCACCAAGGGCTTCAACTTCCTCAATTAAAAGCCATGCTTTTTTTGATATTTCATCCGTAAGTTTTTCAACATAATAACTTCCTGCCCAAGGATCAACTGTTTTTGTGATTTTAGTTTCTTCCTGTAAAAATAACTGCGTATTTCTAGCGATACGTGCAGAAAAATCTGTGGGTAAAGCAATGGCTTCATCTAGAGCATTAGTATGTAAACTTTGAGTACCACCAAATATGGCTGCAGTAGCTTCTATAGTAGTTCGAGCTACATTATTAAAAGGATCTTGTTCTGTAAGGCTCCAACCGCTAGTTTGGCAGTGGGTGCGTAGTGCTAATGATTTTTTGTTTTTTGGATTGAATTGCTTTACCAATTTTGCCCATAACATACGAGCGGCTCTCAATTTAGCAATTTCCATAAAATGGTTCATGCCAATACCCCAAAAAAAGGATAAACGTGGCGCAAAAGTATCGATGTCCATACCTGCATCTAAGCCTTTTCTAATATACTCTAAACCATTAGCTAGAGTATATGCCAATTCTATATCGCATGGTGCACCAGCTTCTAACATGTGATAGCCAGAAATACTAATACTGTTAAATTTAGGCATGTTTTTACTGGTATATTCAAAAATATCAGAAATGATTTTCATGGAAGGCTCTGGCGGGTATATGTAGGTATTACGAACCATAAATTCCTTTAAAATATCATTTTGGATGGTGCCAGATAATGCTTCGAGTTTTATGCCTAATTCTTCTGCTGCAACAATATAAAATGCCATAATGGGCAATACAGCACCATTCATAGTCATGGATACAGACATTTTATCTAATGGAATTTGGTTAAAGAGTATTTTCATATCTTCAACAGAATCTATAGCTACACCAGCTTTACCAACATCGCCAACAACACGTTCGTGGTCTGAGTCGTATCCACGATGTGTGGCCAAATCAAATGCTATAGATAAGCCTTTTTGTCCAGCTTTAAGGTTACGTCTGTAAAACTTATTGCTTTCTTGGGCTGTAGAAAATCCTGCGTATTGTCTTATAGTCCAGGTTTTTTGGACATACATGGTGCTATATGGACCTCTTAAAAAAGGGGCTATTCCAGCTGCGAAATCTAAATGTTCTAAAGTATTAATATCTGTTTTAGAATATGCTGATTTTATTGTAATACCTTCAGCAGTTAAAAATGTATCATTTATGGCAGGCTTTTGACTTGCGGTATCTGACTTAATTTTTATATGCTGAAGGTTTTTTCTCAAAATAATCTTATTTAGTAGCGTTTGTTTGGTTTTTAGTAAAATCTACATCAAACAGTTTGGCATAATAAAAATCTAATGCAATGTAAGTAGCAAGATGCTTATCTTTTAAAGCAGCACCAGATTTGTTCATTAACGGTGCGCCAAACAATTTTGGGCTCATACTATTGGTAGATATAAGTGCATCAAAAGTGGTTTTTAGATTTTTATCTGTAATATTATTAGATAAACATTTTAATGTGTTACTATTATAATCTAGATGGCTTTTTGGGTTTTTAGCATCCCATATGTTTTCATTCTTTAAAGCTGCAAAAACTTCTAAAGTATGCTCAGAAACTACATCTTTATATTTTAAGCTTCCATAAACAGCATTTCTTATTAATTGCGAATAAGCTTGTATTAAAGAGGTGTTTTTTTTTGCTTTTTTGTAATAATTTAAAATATCATCTTCAAAGCTATATAAAGCTTCTTGATATAATTTTGAGTCTACACCTTCGCATGTTATGGTTGCGGGTTTATCTGCGTATTTAAAATTGGTAAACGTTTGTTCTTTTTTGCAACCTGAAATGTTGATGGTTAAAATAATTACTAAAAGTTTTAAAAATGATGTTTTCATGATTATGTTAAAATTTAAATATTACTCGGATTTTAATCGGTTTTGTTCTATGCTTTCTGCAAGTCGTCTTTCGATTATAGGTTCAATTAATGTTTTTCTTTGGTTTGTTTTTATAAAAGGATATAGTTCTAATTCGTTTTTTATACAATCGTTAGGGTTAATATATTTATTTGTTCCAACAAGTATGTCTTTTTCAGCATCAAATCTTTGTTGTTCTTTATTGGCGTTTTCTTTTATTTTTCGTTGTATGATTCCAGATTTTAATTGTTTTAAAAATCCGCCTTGAGCTTCAATATCTTTAAACAAGTTTAATGCTTTTTCACATAATTCATCAGTTAAAGTTTCTATATAATATGATCCGTCTGATGGATTGTCTACTTTATCAAAATAGCTTTCGTTTTTTAAAATTGATAGTTGGTTTCTAGCTATACGCTCTCCAAATTTATTACTTTTATGATAAATAGAGTCGTATGGTAAATTGCAGATTACATTGGCACCTCCTAGAACAGCACTCATACATTCTGTTGTTGTGCGTAGCATGTTAGTGTTATAGGCGTAAATTGTTTTATTGCGTTTGGTAGGCGTTGCTATAATATCGCAATGGGTTTCTATACTATATTCTGAGGACAGAGAACTCCAAAGTTTGCGTAACACTCTAAGTTTAGCGATTTCAAAAAAGTAATTAGAGCCAACCGAAATATTAAAAATAAGTTTAATAGTTGTTGGTATAGCTTTTTCGTTTTCTAAATAGTTTAAATACTCGTTTGCATGTGCCAGAGCATAGGCGAGTTGCTGAACCATGTTTGCGCCTGCGTTTTGGTAGAGACCGGCATCAACATATATTTGCGAAGTATGTTTTACGGTAGATTGAAATGTTTTAAAATCATTTTGAATATTTTTGTGCCAATTCCCAGATTTAGCAAGATTACCTATAATATCGTTTAGAATATAAATGGTTTTAGCATTAGGAATTGCATCAAGGTTTTTTATAAATTTAGAAGGTAGAAATAAAAGTTCTAAATAAACTAAAGTTTTATTTAGATTTATATTGTGTAATAAACCAGATACCGAAACATCATCAGAAGGAATTATAAACGTGATGCTTTCTGCACCGCGTTCTATAGCATTTATAGCTTTTTTATTCGATTTTTTTACATCGGCTACAAAAATAGATTGGCAAATTTTCCATTGGGTCGCCCTAGTATTTGATATGCTTGGGTGTGTTTTAAAATCATCACTATGGTAAAACGGTTTAATAGCTATGTTTTCATCAGTTTTATGAATTAAAGTGTTGTTGTAATCAGCACCTTTTAATTCATACTGTATTTTTTGTTTCCATTGTTTTGAGGAAACCGAATCAAATCCATCAAACAATTTATTGTTCATCTTGCTTTGTCTTTAAACTATCTTCATATTCAATAACAAAAATCTCTTCATTGTCACGTTTCATGTAATAGGCTTCTCTTGCAAATTTTTCTAAACCTTCATCAGTACTTAACGTTTTTATAGCTTTATTATCCTTTTCTATTTCTTTTTTGTAGTAATCTTTTTCATTTTCTAAATTACTTTTATCAGTATTTAATTCATGATGGATAAGCCATGAATTAGCATCAAAAAACAACATCCAAACAACAAATACCGCTAAAATGAGTATAAATATATTCTTGAAGGGTTTTAAATATTTGCTGTTTATTTTAGCCATATTAAAGTTTATCGTTTATAATGGTTTTTACAATATCTATCGCAACCGTATTATAGTTGTTATTTGGTATTATAATATCGGCATACGCTTTCATAGGCTCTATAAATTGATTATGCATAGGTTTTAAGGTTGTTTTATAACGCGTAAGTACCTCATTTAAGTCTCTGCCACGCTCAGTTATATCTCTTTTTAAACGTCTTATTAAACGCTCATCACTATCTGCGTGTACAAATATTTTAATATCGAACATGCTTCTTAATTCTGGATTTGTGAGTATTAAAATACCCTCAACAATCATTACTTTTCTTGGGTTTGTTAAAATAACATCGCCAGTTCTATTGTGTTTAACAAAAGAATAAACAGGTTGTTGTATAGTTTTGTTTCCTTTTAAGTCTTTTAAATGATTTACTAAAAGTTCAAAATCAATAGACCTAGGGTGGTCAAAATTTATTTTAACACGTTCTTCATAGCTTAAATGTGATGTGTCTTTATAATATGAGTCTTGCGAAATAATACCAACTTCTGCTTCTGGAAGTTCGTTTAGTATTTGGTTTACAACTGTTGTTTTACCACAGCCTGTTCCACCTGCAATGCCTATTATAAGCATAGTATCTGTTTAAATGTTTATAAAACAAATTTAAGATTATTTTTTTTGCAAAAAATTTAAAGACTTCAATATTTTTAAAAAGAAAAAAGAAATGTAAAAAGGGTTTTAAATGAAAAAGAAAACTATATATTTGCACTCTCAAAATTGATAACTATTTCGGGGTGTAGCGTAGCCCGGTTATCGCGCCACGTTTGGGACGTGGAGGCCGCAGGTTCGAATCCTGCCACCCCGACTACCTAGAAATAGGAAATGTAAAAACACTGTTAATCTTTTGATTTCCAGTGTTTTTTTTGTTTTGTGTGATGTTGTAGGATTTAGCATTTAGGCAAATATTGTAGTAAGTCTAAAGAGGAAGAAATCGATTTCCTGACACATCTAAATTGCGCTCTAAAAGCTTTTATTTTAGCGTTGAAAGATTCTGCTTCTATTGTCAAAGTAATTTAAGATGTTCTTGTAATGCATAGGCATCGTTCTAGAGATACTGTTAAAGTTTTTAAATTGAGCTTGTCTTACTTTCTCATCCTATTTAGTCAATCGTATTAGGGTGGACTTACTATATTAGACTGGACATTAAGTTGGGAGAATTAGTGTTACATAATTTAACTTTGAATTATGAAAAGAACACGCAGAACTTATAGTTTGTAATTTAAGAAAAAGGCTAGACAATTGAGCTATGCAAGAGGTAGCCTAAAACAAATATGTGAAGAATTATATATTCCTATATCGGTATTTAGTCGTTGGAGAAGAGAATCAAAAAATTATGGTAAGAACAGTAATTTAACTAAATAAAAAAACATGAGTTTATGCGACTGAGCTTTCAAAAAAATAATTATTTTTTTTTATGAATATTGAATAAACTCAAATATTAATAAAAACCAACCCGCAACTAATAGTAAGCCTCCAATTGGGGTAACTGGCCCTAAAAGGCGTAACTTTTTCCCTTTGGAGTCAGTTAACACTAATCCGTAAATACTAAAGGAAAACAAAAGTATGCCTAGTGTGAAACACCAATAAATACTGGGAGTTGTGTTTTTAAAATTAAAACCTAATATAAGTAAAACAATAGCGTGGTACATTTGATATTTTATACCAGTTTCAAAACTTTTTAAGTGCTCATTAGACAGTGTTTTTTTTAAAGCATGTGCTCCAAAAGCTCCAAAGATTACAGATAACATACCAAATAAAGCTGCAGTGATAATAATAATTTGTTGAGTCATATATTGTTAATTTATAAAATCTTATTTATATACTATAGGTATAATTTCTCCTTTTGCTAAACAATAATTTTTTATGGCTTTCGCGGAAAGTGATGCCGTATAATCAACTTCATCAACTTTAAAACCAATACTACGAAGCTTATCAAAATAGTCCCTACCGTAAATACGAACATGATCATATTGACCAAATATTTTGGCGCGTTCTTTTTTATCAGTGATGCTATTATCTTCAAAAGTAACGGCTCTATTTAAGTCTTGTGGAATTTGAAAGACCCCCATGCCTCCGGGTTTCAATACACGATAGAGTTCTTGCATAGCTTTAGTGTCATCAGGAATGTGCTCTAAAACATGGTTACATAATATAATATCATAACTATTATCTTCAAACGGAAGGTCGCAAATATCTGCTTTTACATCGGCAATAGGAGATAGTAAGTCTGTAGTTGTATAATCTAAATTTTGAAGTGCTTTAAAGCGTTTTAAAAAACATTGCTCTGGTGCAAAATGGAGCACTTTTTTTTTTGCTGAAAAGAAATCGGTTCTATTTTTAAGATATAACCATAATAAGCGGTGGCGCTCTAAAGATAATGTAGAGGGAGAGAGCACATTATTGCGTTGTTGGCCATAACCATAAGGTAAAAAGGTTTTATAACTTTTACCATCAATAGGGTCTGTAAATTTGTTGCCTTTTAAAAAGAAAGCTAAAATTGGACGAATAAGATAACTTAACCTAATGAGTATTGGTCTTGGTATTATATTTAGGATTAATTTGAAGAGTTTTTTCATAGTGTTACACTGAGTTTCTCAGAGAGTCATAGAGTTTCGTAGAGTGCTTATTCAATTGTATTTATAAATCTTTTAATTCTATTTTTTAAAAGTTTAGTATTAAAGTTTAATAATAGACCTAAAGGATAGTTGCTTAAATTATATAGGTAAGAATTTGAGCGGGGTGAACATTAGTGAATTTTTTAAGAGTTTTTAATTCGATAACGATGTTTTTAACTAATAAATCAATACTGTAAGCATGATCTAGCTGAATATCTCTGTATAATAATTTTAAATGATTTTTTAATTATTATGAAATTCGTGTCTTAAATAACAAGGGCTTTTTGCCTAAACTCGTCTTCCTCATTACTTTCAATACCTAAAGCTTTATATATATAAGCAAAGGTAGAAAGTAACTCAGGTTTACCATTTACTAAAGCGACATCATGCTCAAAATGAGCAGATGGTTTGTTGTCTTGCGTAGTAATTGTCCAACCGTCTCTATGTTGTTTGATACGATGAGTACCCATATTTATCATAGGCTCTATGGCTACGACCATGCCTTCAACAAATTTTTTACCTCTACCACGTTTACCATAGTTTGGCATTTCTGGATCTTCGTGCATTTTACTGCCTAAGCCATGTCCAACCAATTCTCTTACTACGCCGTAACCATGGTCTTCGCAATATTTTTGAATGGCATAACCCACATCGCCAACACGATTATTAGCTTTAAATTCTCTAATACCAACATACAAAGACTCTTTGGTAACTTGAAGTAATTTTTTAGTTTCTACAGCGATTTCACCAACAGGAAAAGTATAGGCGTGGTCTCCGTAAAATCCATTTTTTAAAGCACCACAATCTATAGAAATTATATCACCTTCAACCAATGGGTCTGTATTTGGTATACCATGCACAACTTGAGTATTAGGACTCATGCAAAGTGTGTTAGGAAAATCGTATAGTCCCAAAAAACCTGGTATAGCACCATGGTCTCTTATGTGTTCTTCAGCAATTTTATCTAACTGAAGTGTTGTTACGCCAGGTTTAATAGCTTTGGCAACTTCACCCAATGTTTTTGATACAATTAATGCACTTTCTCGCATTAATTCAATTTCCTCTTTAGTTTTTACTACAATCATACATGAAAAATATTGGCAAATATACCTAAAATACTAGGATTGTTTTTTAATATAATGAATTACTAGATTGCTAAAATAAAATTAGATTTTAGTGGCTAAGTTATTCAAACAAACCAAAGAAGCCTTTTTTCTTATTAGGTTTAGGCGGTTTTGAGTCTGTAAGCAATTGGTAAACTTCTCCCCAACCATAAAACCCACCAATGTTTCTGTCGTCAATAAATAAATCGGCATTTATTTTTCTGCTCATGTCGGCTGTATATACTTCTTCAGGAAAACTTTGGTTTACAGCATAAAATACAATACCATGATTTTTACAAAAGGCAACAGCTTCATCTAATCTATTGCCACTTCTGTAAGTCCATAGAATAAGACGATGCCCTTTATTTTGAAGCTTCTTTAAGGTTTCGAAAGCAAATAGCATAGGCTTACCTATTTTAGGATAAGCATCTTCTACTATGGTACCATCAAAATCTACCGCAATTATAAGAGAATCAGTAAAATTCATTTAAACTATAAAATTTTGTTTAATCTTTCTATACCAATGGTTTTTGTGTCATGGCTGCTGGTTGTTCTACACCAATTAATTTTAAAATAGTTGGTGCCATATCGCCTAAAATACCATCCTTAATGTCTGTTAATTCGTTATCTATTAAAATTACAGGAACAGGATTGGTGGTATGTGCTGTATTTGGTGAACCATCTGGGTTAATCATGGTTTCGCAATTGCCATGATCTGCGATAAGTAAGGTAGTATACCCATTTGCTAGCGCTTGTTCTACTACGTCTTTTACACAGGTATCTACAACTTCGCAAGCTTTTATAGCGGCTTCCATAACGCCTGTATGCCCTACCATATCTCCATTTGCAAAATTTAAACAAACAAAGTCTACATCACCTTTTTGCAGTTCGGGTATTAAAGCATCACGTAACTCAAAAGCACTCATTTCTGGTTTTAAATCATAGGTTGCTACTTTTGGAGAGTTTCTCAAAATTCGAGTTTCTCCATTAAATGCGTTTTCTTGTCCGCCAGAGAAAAAGAATGTTACGTGAGGGTATTTTTCGGTTTCGGCAATACGAATTTGTTTTTTGTTATGTTTTGCTAAAACTTCACCGAGTGTATCGGTAAGGTTGTCTTTATTAAATATAACATTTACATTCTTATAAGTATCATCGTAATTTGTAAGCGTAACATAATATAAGTTTAACTTATGCATGTTTTGCTCATGAAAATCGGTTTGCGATAAAGCTTCAGTTAGCTCTCGACCACGATCGGTTCTAAAGTTAAAAAAGATAACAACATCATCTTCTTTAATGTTTGCAATAGGATTGCCAGCGTCATCAACCATAACTATGGGTTTGATAAACTCGTCTGTTATATCGTTATCATAATTATTTTGAATGGTTTGAGTAACATTTTTAGATTTTTCGCCTATGCTATTTACCATGCCATCGTAAGCCAATTTAATACGCTCCCAACGTTTATCTCTGTCCATAGCATAATATCTACCTGTAACGGTTGCTAATTTGGCGTTGGTTTTTTCTAAATGATCTTCTAGTGCTGTTAAAAAACCAAATCCTGCTTTTGGATCTACATCACGACCATCTGTAAATGCATGAACATAGGTGTTTGTTAATCCAAAGTCATTTGCAGCATCTAATAAACCATATAAATGATTAATGTGAGAATGCACACCGCCATCACTTAATAGTCCTAAAAAATGTACATCTTTATTATTAGTTTTGGCATACTTAAAAGCATCAACCAAAACTTTTTCTGTATTTAGTGTTTTGTTTTTAACGGCTAAATTTACTTTTACCAAATCTTGATATACAATTCTACCAGCTCCCAAATTCATATGGCCTACTTCACTATTCCCCATTTGGCCTTCTGGTAAACCAACGTGTAGTCCGTCTGTTCGTAAAGAAGCAAAAGGATATTTTTTATATAAAGAATCTATATAAGGTGTGTTTGCATGGTCTATTGCAGAAACTTTTGGGTCTGGAGAGTTTCCCCAACCATCAAGTATCATTAAGATAACTTTCTTGTTCATTTGATAAAATTTTATTGTCAAACAAATATAACGAAGTTTAATAAAAGAGGCATAAATAATCTTGTAAACCCTAATGTTTTAAAGGAATTATGATTAGTCTTAAATGTTTATTAGTCAGTGATTTAAATGTTAAAAAAATGTTATTAATATTTTTTTATGTAACAAAGTTAAAATTTGGTCGTCTTTTAAGTATATCAAAAAACAAATCATAAATTAAATTTAAAATCTTTCATCATGAAAAAATCAATCATTATTTCCGCAATTGCATTATGTTTTTCTGTAGTATCAGTAAATGCTACATCTTCTAACTCTATAATTGAAGATTACAAAGTTGAAACAGCCTATAAGGTAAATTCATTTTGTGTATCTATAGCTAAAGGTGATATAGAAACGGTTAAAAAGCTTATTGATAGAGGTGCAGACATTAACGAAAAATCGAATGGAATGACACCCGTAATGTATGCTGCGAAATTTAACAGAACAGAAATTTTAAATCTTTTAATTTCTAAAGGTGCTAAGTTAAAAGTTAAATCACAGAAAGGTATGACGGCTTTAAAATATGCAGAAATACATGGCGCAAAAGACGCTGCTGTTATTTTAAAGGAAGCTACATCGAAAAAGAAAAAATAATTATAAAAACTTTATAATTATTTGAGTTAGTCACTCTTAAAAGCCTTGTATTAGCAAGGCTTTTTTATGTTATTGATTTTTGTACTTTTCTATAGCTTCCCTAATTTTTTCAATTCTGTTATCTGGATCAGGATGTGTGCTTTTAAACTCTGGTACTCTGTTTGGACCAGCGGCATCTTTTAAAATTTTCATAACACCAATCATTTCTTCAGGGTTGTATCCAGCTTTTAGCATAAAAACAACACCTAATTCGTCACTTTCTAATTCATCATCACGCCCGTTTGTTAGTAGTTTATTTTGGCCAATACCACTTACTAAACCTCCCATATCTGCACCTACCGAACCTGCAGTAGCTAAGCCTTGCCAGTACTCGCTTTCTGCTATACGCTCAGCACTATGCCTGCCTAATACATGACCAATTTCGTGACCTAATACGCCTGCTAATTGATCTTCGTTTTCTAATTTAGAAAACAAAGCATGCGTTATAAATATTTGACCTCCTGGGAGTGCAAAGGCATTAATAGTATTGGGATCTGCTAATAAATGAAATTCGTATTTATAGGGTGTTTTTTTTGCAATACTGTTGTTTACTAATTTGTTGCCAACATTATCTACTAAGGCTTGGTATTGATTGTTTGGATGTAGTCCCCCATGCTGTTGAGCCATTTGCGGAGCACTTTGTAGGCCAATGGCAATTTCCTCTTTGGCATCCATAGAAATAGTTTGCATTCTACCAGTATATGGGTTTTCTTCTCGTTGACTACATTTTTTAAATACAAAAAATAGTGCGATAGCAGCACCTATTAATAGACGGATTTTTAAACTTCCTCTTCTCATGACATAAATTTTAACATTATAAAATTACATGTTTTTAATCAATTTTTTTAATACAATACATCTTATTTATATTTTTTTGAAAAAATATTTACTTACTAAAGTCTTTTAACATGATGTAATGTAAACCAATATTGTTGATATTAAAAGGCTTGCCTATAGTGTTGTAACCGTTGTTTTTATAGAAATTAACAGCGATTTCTCTGGCATTGCACCAAATTATCTGGGTGTTTTTCTTTTTTAGGACATGTTCTCCATAATTTAAAATGAGTTTACCTAATCCTTTTTTTTGGTGATCTTTTAAAATAGCCATACCTCTTAATTGATATTGGTTTTCTTGAGGTAAGTTTGGATGGTTGTTTTTAAGAAATGACGATACGCCCACTAATTTACGGTCTAAAAAAATGCCTAAATGGAATGTGTTTTCTAAATCATCTCCATTAAAAACGCAGGTTTCTATAGGTTTTCCTAATCTTAAAATAGGATGTCTTACGGCATGAGTTTCTTTTGCGCTTATAAACTTAATGGTATAGTTCAATATGTTAGTGTTAATAATTTGATATGATAAAGTTAAAGTTTTTTGAGAGGAATTATTATTTTCACTTAAAACTTATTTATGGCTTTTGAATTTAAAATTCTTGAAAAAGAAGAGATACATTTAATTATTCCATTGGTGCAAAAATTAAATGCTAACAGCGTTTCTGATGCTATTTTGATGGAGCGTTTTTCTGAAATGGTTACGCAGAACTACGAATGTGCCGTAATTTATGATGGTGATGTATTAATTGGTGTTTCTGGATTATGGTTTTGTACGCGTCATTATTGCGGAAAAACGGTTGAAGCAGATCATGTGTTTATTGATGATGCATATAGAGGTAAAGGTTTGGGAAAACAGTTTTTTAATTGGATTAATAATTATGTAAAGAGTAAAGGTTGTAATGCTATGGAATTGAATACGTATGTTAGTAACTACCCGTCTCATAAATTTTATTATAATGAGGGGTTTAATATTTTAGGATATCATTTTTTGAAAAAGTTTTGATTTTTCTTGCGCATTTGCAGCGAGATTGTATATTTGCAGCCGGTTAATGCGAGAGTAGCTCAGTTGGTAGAGCGTCAGCCTTCCAAGCTGAATGTCGCCAGTTCGAACCTGGTCTCTCGCTCAAAAGGTTTCATGTAAAGTGAAACCTTTTTTTATGCCAAATAATTTTTTGTGTAAGCCAACGTATTTGCTTTGTATACAGGTTGTTGCGGGTAAGCCCTGCGTGAGGGATAGTAATGGAAAGCCCACAGCGAGGCACGAGCGCGGACTTGTAGTGTATAGCCCGACCCCGTTTTTACGGGGGCACGCCATAAGATATGTTTTATTTTAAATGGTTTAATTCTGTGTTAGGTTCTGTTTCGTATGGTGGTTTGTTATATTCAAAAACTCTTGCTGTTAAAGGGCCTTTAAGTATAATAGAATCTCCTTTTACGTCCAGCCAACTGCCTTCTCGCAAGCCAATTACGGGTTGGGTGTTAAATTTATGGAATTCTTTTATTCGGGTTTCTCGAGTTTCGCCTTTATGTTTACTGTTGGTATCTGGGTCTAGATAATGCGGGTTAATATTAAAGGGTACTAAGGCTAAGGCTGTGTAACTTGGGGGATAAACAATGGGCATATCGTTAGTGGTTTTTATGTTTAACCCACATATGTTGCTACCAGCACTGGTACCTAAATAGGGTGTCCCGTTTAAAATGGCTGCTCTAAGCGGTGTTATTAATTGGCTTTTATGTAATTGGTTTATTAGTACAAATGTGTTACCACCTCCAACAAATATGGCTTCTGCTTGTTCTATAGCTTCTATTGGGTTAGTTTGCGTATGTATGCCTATTATATGCTTATTTATTTTTGCGAAAGCGTTGCTTGCTATTTCGGTATATTCGTTATGCGAAATACCACTTGGTCTTGCATAGGGTATAAAAAGAATAGTTTTTGCATTTTTATATAGGGTTTCTAAATCTTCTAGGATATACTCTAAATAGCCGCTTCCGTGAATTGTAGAGGTGCTGGCAATAATAATATTTTGCATAATAATATGTGTTATGCGGTAAAACTAGTTAAAATTATGTTTCAAAAAAACTAACGTTTGTTTTGCTTTACAAATAGGAATAAAATTGCTACTTTTAAATTAAAAATAATATGAAAAAACTCATTGTAATCTTAACCGTATTTTATTCTATTTGTGCTAGCTCACAGCAAACAGACCGAATTGAAGTCTCAGGAAAAATTATAGTAGAAAAAAATGATGTTTCTGGTATAACTATTTTTAATACATCGTCTAATAAAGGTGCAATTTCAGATGAAAAAGGTGTGTTTGCATTAAAAGTGGCATTAAATGATATTATTGAGGTTAGTGCTTTACAATACCAAAATGCTAAGTTTAAGATTAATGAGGATATGATAGCCTCTAAAACCATAAAATTATTTTTAATTGAAGAAATAAATAGATTGGATGAGGTGGTTGTTTTGCCTAATAAATTGTCTGGCAGTTTAACTAAGGATATAAAGGTTACTAACCCGTTTAAGCCTAAATTAGATGCCCTTTATTTTGGTGTTAAACACAGTGCAGATTACGATTTTGAGAAAGATTATAAAACCAAGGTAGATAATGTAGCGATAACATCTCAGCAAGACCGCCCTTTAGTTAATGGGCTAAATGTTATTAATGTGGTGGATCAATTGTTGTTGCCTTTGTTTAGATCTGAGGTTAAAAATAAAAAGAAAGCTGGTGTGCCCGAGGTGCCTATAGAATCTATAAAATATTATTTTGGTTCGGAATTTTTGGTTGATAATTTTAATATCCCAGAGCATCGCGTAGAAGAATTTATAAGGTTTGTAGAGCGTGATAATTTCGATTTTTCTTTACTTAATTACGGGAAAGAAATGGAGTTTTTAGAGCTCTTGCATAATAAGAGTAAAGTGTTTTTAAACGCTGCTAAATAGTTAGTTTATATCTTTTTACAATCTTGGTTTTAACAAAATATTAGAGGCTGTTTACATTTTCTTTAAGATTAGAAATACGTTCTTTACTTTTTTAAAACCAATTATTTGAAGCGTTTAGTAGTTTTTATTGCAATCGTTTTTTTGTGTGCTAAGGGTTATAGTCAAACTATAGATAGGCAGGCTGTAGATGGTGTTATTTTGTCTAGTACAAACAGTGATCTTGAAGCTGTAACCATTTACAATACATCGTCTAATACAGGTACAATTACCGATGTAAATGGAGCTTTTAAAATTAAAGTTGCCATAAATGATGTTATAGAAATTTCTGCATTACAATTTCAAACCGTTACCGTTACCATTGATACGGATATTGTAGCATCTAAAGTCTTAAAAATTCAGTTAGTAGACGACGTTAATAAACTTGATGCTGTAACACTATCTTCTGGTTTGTCAGGGAATATGGCAGCAGATATTTCTGGTGTTAAAACGGTGAAGGCTATAACAATTGATATGGGTAATATAAATGTCGGTTTTGAGTATAATGATGATAAAGCGTTTGATAATTCTGTAATTCAGAATCATTTAACATCTATAATAAACCCCAATGCACGTCAATATAAACCCGACTTATTTAAGATTATTAAGCTTATAACAAAATCTAAGAAAGCATTAAAGGTTAAAAAAGATGTTTTTGTAGGTTATAAATATGAAAAACCAAAAGATTTATTTAGTGTTTTTACTTTAAAAGAGATACAAGAACAATTTGAAATATCTGATAAAAAAATACAAGAATTTATTGGATTTATAGAACATAATGGCATTGCTCAAAAACTTCTTGAGTCTAAAAATAAGATGCTTTTTATTGAATTTTTAATACATCAAAAAAATCAATTTTTAAAACATCAAGATGTTAAAGATTAAATGGGTTTTAATAGTGTTAATTGGGGTTCAGAATGGTTTTTCTCAATCTATTGAAATATCTGGTAAAATAGATAGTAAAACCAATCTTGAAAATATTCATGTTATAAATAAAAGCGCTAAAGTTTTTACCATAACAGATAAAAAAGGGCAGTTTATTATAATGGCAAAGTTAAATGATACTTTAAAATTTTCGTCCATTCAGCACCAAGTAAAAGAGATTGTTGTTTCAGAAAAAATGATAGATGATAAAATAATATTTGTATCCTTAGAAGAACAAATTAATACTTTAGATGAGGTTATCGTGGGTAAAGTATTAACGGGTAATTTACTTTCTGATATAAAAAATACAGAGGGAGACCCACCAATTAATTTTTTCGATGTTGGTATTCCAGGCTATACGGGTAAACCAGCAACACAAAGTGAACGTCGTTTAAGTGAGGCAGGAGAGTTTAAGCCAATAATGTTATTAGGGCTTTTAGGAGGGAGTGTTCCTTTAAACCCCATATTAAATGGTCTAAGTGGTAGAACTAAAATGCTTAAAACTAGAGTTAAGATTGAAGAAAAAGAGGCGTTAATGCGGGATGTGAAAGCAAGATTTGCAAAAGATTTTTTTGTTTCCAACCCTTTAAAGAATGATGCAAAGATGGATTTCTTCTATTTTTGTGCAGACGATAGTAATTTTATTAAGTATTGTAAAAATAAAACGGATTTTGATATATTGATTTTTTTGAAAATGAAGTATAATCAATATAAGCGCAATGTAGAGGCTAGACAAAACTAACATTTTGGAATGCTTTTTGAATACTGAAAATAACTATTTTAGCAGAAATTTTAAGGATGAAACCATTTAAAGTATTTTTAATAATAATAAGTTTACCATTATTTGCATTTACAGGCTTACATAAATATTATGTTAGTGTAACGCAAATAGATTATATAGAAGACAAGAAGTCTATACAAATAACATCCCGAATTTTTATTGATGATTTTGAAAGGTTATTAAGAGAGCGATATGATAAAGATATCACTTTAGCAGATAAAAATGAATTAGTAACCATTAATGGTTATATAGAGCGTTATTTAAAAGATAAATTAAAAATTAAAATAAATAATGAAACTGCAAACGTTGTTTTTATAGGTAAAGAATATGATGCAGATATAGTACGTTGTTACCTAGAAATAGAGCAGGTAGAAAACATTCAATCTTTAGAAATTAATAATCAAATTTTGTTTGATATTTTTGATGAGCAGCAAAATATTGTAAAAACAAAAATAAATTCCAAGCAAAAAAGTTTTATACTTATTCCTCAAAAAGTTAAGGCATTGTTAAAGTTTGATTAAAACAAAGTTGATTACTTCTATAATTAGTTACTTTCGATAACTTTTAGTAACAATCTTCTAATAGAAGTTGCTAAATAATACATTTACTTAAATTTATTTTAAAAATCTGATATGAAAAAAATCATTTATTTGTGTCTTGCATTAGTGTTTATGTCCTCTAATATGTTTGGTCAAGAGCAAGAAAAACCAGGGGAACAAAAAGGGCATACAAACACCAACAAATTCAAGCAGTTGTATGATGAGTTTTCTACGCCCAATATGTACAGAGCGGCATCAGGAGCTCCAGGTTCAGCTTATTATCAACAACAGGCAGATTATAAAATGGATATTGTCTTAGATGACAAGAATGCTAAATTATCAGGTTTTGAAACTATAACATATACCAACAATTCGCCAGATGTATTAAAATATCTTTGGGTTCAATTAGATCAAAATAAAAGAGCTAAAGACTCAAAGTCGCCCTTAATAGAAGGTAGTGGCGTTAATGAGGTAATGCAACCAAGTAGGTTTGTTAATCAATATCTAAAAGAACCTTTAGAAAGAGGTTTTAATATTGAAGCGGTAATGGGAACTAATGGGAAACCTCTTGACCACACGATTAATAGAACCATGATGCGTGTAGAATTACCAAAAGCTTTAAAACCTAAAGAAAGTTTTTCGTTTTCTATTAAATGGTGGTATAATATAAATGATCATGTTGCAGAAGGCGGGCGTTCAGGCTATGAGTTTTTTCCAGAAGATGGAAATAGAGCTTATGTTATTTCACAGTTTTTTCCAAGAATGGCTGTTTATAGCGATGTAGAGGGTTGGCAAAACTCTCAGTTTTGGGGACGAGATGAGTTTGCTTTACCATTTGGAGATTACGAAGTAAATATTACCGTACCTGCAGATCATATTTTAGATGGTACAGGTATGCTTGTTAATAGAAAAGATGTGTATTCTAAAACCATGATGCAACGATATGAAGAAGCAAAAAAATCTTATAAAGAGCCTGTTGTAATTGTAACTCAAGAAGAAGCTAAGGCTAAAGAAAGTATATTTTCTAATGAAACTAAAACCTGGAAATTGAAAGCAGAAAATGTGCGAGATTTTGGTTTTGCGACATCAAGAAAATTTATTTGGGATATGATGGCCGTTAAAATTGGAGGAAAAGATATTATGGCAGTTTCCTTATATCCAAAAGAAGGTAATCCGCTTTGGGAAGAATGGTCTACAAAAGCTGTTGCAAGTACTTTAGAGTCATATTCAAGAATGACCTTTGATTATCCATACCACAAAGCTATTTCTGTACACGCCAAAAGACAAGGTATGGAATACCCTATGATTTGTTGGAATTACGGTCGTCCAGATAAAGATGGTAAATACAGTGATCGTGTTAAATATGGCATGATGGGTGTCATTATCCATGAGGTTGGCCATAACTTTTTTCCTATGATTGTTAATAGTGATGAACGTCAATGGACTTGGATGGACGAAGGTTTAAATACATTTGTACAATATGTTGCAGAACAAGATTTTGGAGAGAAATACCCAGCGGCACTATCTAAAAGTGATGCGCATTTTCCATCAGATCGTGGTCCAGCAAGAATGATAGTACCTTACATGGGAGGCAATCAAGATTTTATTGCACCAATAATGACTAAAGGCTTAAATACATATCAATTTGGAAACAATGCCTATGGTAAACCAGCAACAGCACTTAATATTTTAAGAGAAACTGTTATGGGAAGAGAATTGTTTGATTATGCTTTTAAAGAATATGCACAACGGTGGATGTTTAAACACCCAACTCCAGAAGACTTTTTTAGAACTATGGAAGATGCCTCTGCTGTAGATTTAGATTGGTATTGGAGAGGTTGGTTTTACACTACAGATTGGGTGGATATAGGTATTAAGGATATTAAAAAATACTATGTATCATCAGAGCCTAATGACTATATTAAAAAATACCTTAAAGAAAACGGAGGCAAAGTAAGTGAGTTAGTTCCTTTGGTATACATGGTAGAAGAAGGTAGCGATGAGTTTAAAGCGAAATTAAAAAAAGGAACAGTTTTAGAAAATTCCATACCTTTAAAAGAGTATGTAATGGATAACTTCACAACTGAAGAACGCCAAAATATTAAAACACCAAAATATTTTTACAATATTACTTTTGAAAAACCAGGCGGGTTAGTGATGCCCATAATAGTTGAGTATAAGTATGCAGATGGTACATCTAAAACAGAGACTTACCCAGCACAAATATGGCGATTAAATGATAATGAGGTTAGTAAAGCCATAGCCACAGATAAAGAAATTGTATCCATAAACATTGATCCTAATTTGGAAACAGCAGACATAGATACATCAAATAATGCTTGGCCTAAACAAACTCAAGAAAGTAATTTTGACAAGTTCAAAAAGAAGATAAAAAAATAGAAAATCATTTATTTTAAAATTAAAGCCGATTTTTTATAATCGGCTTTTTTTATTCTATCAAAACAAGGCCTATATTTGTATTGTGATACATTCAGTTAAATTTTTATTTATAAGCGGCGCAGAAATAGTTTTCATTCTGTTTATAGCCATTATGGTGTTTGGTGCAGATAAATTACCAGAGATTGCTAGAGGTTTAGGTAAAGGCATGCGTACACTTAAAGATGCGACTAACGATATTAAGCATGAGATTACTAAAACAGCAGAAAAAAATGGTCTTGATACTAGTATTACCAAAGATGTAAAACAAGAATTGGATAAAGTAAAAGATGATTTAGAAGATTTTACAGGATCAGTTAAACGCAAACTTTAAAAAGAGTTTCTTATAGCATATTTTTGTCTATATATCTGATTTTATCACAATTATAGCTAATATTCTTATTTCTTCGTATATTGCGCTATATATTGCTATACCAAATCTCAATAAATACCTTAATGAAAACAATCCTACTTGTATGTTTTCTGTGTGTTAGTACTTTATCTATTGCCCAAAATGATAAAGAAATTATCAATAAAATTGATAATATAAATACTAAGGCATTGCAACTTTATGATAATAAAGAGATTGTTAATGCTTTACAGCTAATTAACGAATCTAAAAAATTATCAGAATCCATAAATGATACTTATGGTAGTGCACTAGCTAACTTTACTCAAGGTCAGATTTATAATGCCATCCAAGAATATGATGCAGCCGAAAGTCGGTTTTTAGCTTCGCTAAAATCGTCTATGGAGATTAAAGATAATTATCTAACGGCTAATTCATATATACATTTAGGACGACTGTATAAAAACACAAAATCTTTTGAGCAATTACATGCATATTATCGTAACGCTTTGCATTATGCAGCACTTCAAGATGTTAAAAACCATAGTAATCAAGATGCTAGTGAGCGTTTATTATTTGAAGCTCATATAGGCTTGTGTCAAACGTTTTTAGAAAATAATCTTATAGAAAAAGGACTTACTTACCTTTTGCGGGCAGAAACACATTTAAATAATTACGAATCTAGTAAGGCTGCTCAAAGTAGCTTAAAGTATGTTGAGGGGTTGTATTTTGTTAAAAAAGAATTGTATAGTAATGCTAGTAAAAAGTTTAACGAAGCTCTAGAGCTTATTAAAGACGATAATAACTTAGACATAGAAGCTAGCTTATTGCTGATTGATATTTATGAGAAGTTGGCATTTGCTCTAGAAAAGCAAGGTTTAAACAGTAAGGCTATTACAGCACTTTTGCAGTATAACTCATATAAAAACACCTTTGCTAATGAGGCTTATAGAAACCGAAAAGCAGTAGCTAAGTCTAAATTTCTTATTGAAGATTATAAAAAAGATGCAGAGCTTGCTAACTCAGAGCGTATAGAACAATTACAAATTACTAATAAAGTAAAAACGTTAAACATAATTATTTCTATTGCATTGTTTCTTTTGTTAATTTCTCTTGTAACGCTCTATAGAAGTTATATGTCTAAACAAAAGCTTACCAATACACTAAAATTTCAGAATAGAGAATTAGAATTGGCTAGAAATGAGGCTTTGAAATCTTCAGAACTAAAATCAAAATTTATATCTAATGTAACTCACGAATTAAGGACACCACTTTATGGTGTAGTAGGTATTACATCGTTGCTGTTAGATAAAAATCACATGGGAGAAAAAGATAATAAACTTTTAAGCTCGTTAAAATATTCTGGTGATTATTTGTTAAACTTAATAAACGATATTTTACAAGTAAGTAAAATTGAATCTCAAAAAATAATACTTAAACACACCTCGGTTTGTATAAGACCATTAATAAAAAATATTGTAGATTCTTTTGAGTTTAAATTAAAGGAAACTAACAATAAGATTAATGTTATGATAGATGAACAACTTCCTGAGTTTATCTTGTGTGACAAAGTTAGACTTTCGCAAATACTAATTAACTTAATAGGTAATAGTATAAAATTTACAGAAAGTGGCTATATTCATCTTAGATTGATTATTGATGAAATAGATAGTGAGTATGTAAATTTACGTTTTGAAGTAGAAGATACTGGACGAGGTATACCTCAAGATAATTTTGATTCTATATTCGATAATTTTTCACAATTAGACGAAAATAATAATATTAATTATCAAGGTACTGGATTAGGATTGTCTATTACAAAAAACTTAATTGAGTTGTTTGACAGCGAAATAGAGCTTAGAAGTGAGGTGGGAATTGGAAGTATGTTTGCTTTTATTATTAATTTTAAAATAGACAAAACAGCAAAATCACAATCTATTTCTGATAATTCGTCAAAGCGTAAATCATCTGTAAAACAATATAAAATTTTAGTAGCAGAAGACAATAAGATAAATCAAATAGTTACTCAAAATTTGTTGAAAAAAGCAGATTATGCTTGTACTGTTGTTGCCAATGGTTTAGAAGCTCTCAATGAAGCTAAAAACAATAAGTATGACCTCATATTAATGGACATAAACATGCCTGTAATGAATGGAGAAGATGCTACAAAGAAGATTAGGGAGTTTAATAGTCAAATTCCAATAATAGCATTAACGGCTTCTGATGTGGGAAGTATTAATATGGATTCTAACGAAACGTATTTTAACGATATAATTTATAAGCCTTTTGATAATTATGAGTTTTATCAAGTTATAGAAACAAACATTCAATTATATAAATCAAAATCGTCAGGTAGTAGTAATTTGGTTATAGCATCTTAGTCTGTTTTATAACTTTCTGCTTATAGTTAACCCATCTCTTATTGGTAAAACAACGGTCTCAACACGTTTGTCATGCTTTAAAAGGGCATTATATTTAATTAGTGCAGGTGTAGCGGTATCATCTTTTTTAAAGGCCGTTTCTAGAATTTTCCCACTCCATAAAACATTATCAGATAAAATAATACCACCAGGGTTTAATTTGTCTATAATAACATTAAAATAGTTTGAATAGTTGTCTTTATCGGCATCAATAAAAACCAAATCAAAAGTTGTATCAAGCTTAGGTATAATATCCAGAGCGTTTCCTAAGTGTTGATGGATTTGATTGCCATAACTAGATTTATCAAAGTATTTACGCTGAAAATCAATGAGTTCCTCATTAATATCAATCGTGTGTAATACTCCCAAAGTTTGTATGCCTTCTGCTAGGCATAAAGCAGAATATCCTGTATATGTCCCAATTTCTAATATGTTTTTTGGGTTAACGAGTTTAGAAATCATACTTAACACCCGACCTTGATAATGCCCGCTAAGCATTCTAGGTTGTAATATTTTTTGGTATGTTTCTCTTGTTAATTGTTGTAGTAAAAGTGGCTCATCTTCAGAATGAGCCACAACATAATCATCTAAATTTTGTGGTATAAAATGCATAATAGTTTAGACCTCTCAGGTTTCAAAAACCTAACAGGTCTTTAAAACATATATTAAAAGACTAAAATATCACTTTTTTACGAAGTAGTAACCAGAAAAAAGGGTTTCAGAATCTTATACAAACTTAAAAAGATATGTTTACTCGCTTTTAGGCATGCTATTTGGAGATTCATCTTCCTCTTTATTGCCCATCAAAAAGAGAACAGCTCCAATAACAATAAGTCCAATTTTAATTGCCCAAGACACAGTTTCACCCCAATTATCTATCCAAGTTAAAAGTCTTAGTTGTAAATTAAAAAAAGGTAAAACAATAGCTAGAACTCCAAATATGGCAATGTATCCTCCAATTTTTTTCATGATTTTGTGGTTTGATTAGTGTTTGAATATAATCAATAAATTGATTTGTCTAAGCGTTTTGAGTAATTCTATTAATTAATTTTTGCTTTGAGTTCTCATCATCACCACACAACCATTGGATAACGTTGTTTTCCCAAATATCATCATATTCAGTTTTGGTTATAATTTCTCTATCTACAGCTAAATCTAATATTTTCCCAGGGTAAGACGATTGTTTATCACTTTCCATTTCGCCCAATGGATAAGGGTCATCAAGTCCCATAATAACTTGTTTAGAGCCGTGGTTTCTAATAAGTAACTCTAATCCGCCAGTATCGTGAACCAGTGTATCAAAGAAGATATTTTTATGTCCTACAGCTTTTCTTGGATGGTGTTTGCCCTCAAATAAGTCTGGTCTGCCATCAAAACCCTGAATACGCCGCCCTAAATTAATTTGTGCCAATTGCCCGCCATGAGCAAAACAGGTTCGCATGTTAGGAAACTTATCTTGATAACCATTTAATGTTAAAAAATGATACGCATCGCCACATTGTGCTAGCATCCAAATTAAATGAAAACGCCACGATATATTTTCTAGTTTTATAAATTTTTCGCCATCATACGGGTGTATTTCTACAGCCAAATTATATTTATCAGCCAATTCAAAAATAGGCTCATTTTCTTCATCAAAAATACAACGCCATGTCCCTATAGTATCCATGTAATGCGTAGGTAAACAAAGAAGTTGTAAACCATGAGTTTCTACGCAACGCTCAATTTCCCAACAAGCACTTCTTATAAAGGCAGGATGAACAACAAAACCGCAAGTAAATTTACTAGGATTATTATGTTGTACTTTAGCATTAAAATCGTTTTGAAAACGTAATGCTTTCTTCATTTCCTCGACCCTTAAACCATTTCCGTAGAGCTGTGATAGGTTTAAAACAACGGCATGGTCTAGTTTGTTACGTTCCATCCACTCCAGCTTTTCATCTAAGAAAAAACTAGAGTCGGTAACGGGGCGTTTCCAATCTTTTTGAAGCATAAACTTTCTGTCTTTATCTACCCAAAAAATACCTTTTTCTTGCATAAATTCAGGAATCTCTTCAGGATAAGGTAATAAATGAGAATGTCCATTAATTCTAAGTTTACGTTTCATGTTTGTGTCCTGAGAGGTCAGGAATCTTTAAGTTATATTTTAATTATTATATGTTACGATGAGCACAATTTAAGCATCTCATGTTAGTTGTTGTTAAGGCTCTTACTCTATTTTAACCTTCTCTGGCGGTTGCATAACTTCACCACAATTGGGGCAGCTTCGTTTATCTTTGTCGTTATAATATTTATCAAAAATCTTTGGCATATCGGTTTCAATATTTTTAACTGTAAAATCTTCTTCATAAAGCTTAGTTACACAATTTTCGCAAAACCAAAGCAGTGCATCACGCATGCCTTCAGGCCGTTTGTATTCTATAACTAATCCGACTGTGTTAGTACCTCGTTGTGGAGAATGTGGTACTTTTGGCGGTAATAAATAAATATCACCTTCTTTAATATGCACATCTTTAGGCGTGCCATTATCAATAATTTTTAATACAATATCGCCTTCAATTTGGTAGAAAAATTCGGGTGTTTCGTTATAATGATAATCTTTCCTATTATTTGGACCACCCACAACCATAACAATAAAATCACCATCTTTCCACACACATTTATTGCCAACAGGGGGTTTTAAAAGATGTCTATTTTCTTCAATCCAAGCTTTAAAATTTAGTGGAGAAACAAGATTACTCATAGTTTTTTATTTTAGGCGTTACCACAAGGGTCAGGCTTTCGGCAGTCGCTCTCTTCGAGGAGCTCCAACAAATGCCTCAATCCTTAACGCAAATTAATTACTAATATACAAACCCCTTAAATTTTATTAAAGTTATCGTAGTTAAAATATTATAAAGATTTGGTGCGTCCACCATCAACAGGAACATTAATGCCATTAACGTAACCTGCTATTTCGCTTGCTAAAAACGTAATAACATTAGCCGTTTCTTCGGGTTTGGCAAAACGTTTTGCTGGGGTATAGTTTTTCATGATTTCTGCCATATCTTCAATAGACCTATTTTCATTAGTTGCTTTAATTTTAATAATCTCCGTTAGGCGTTCTGTATCAGTAAAGCCAGGGAGTACGTTGTTAACGGTTATTCCAAATTCTGCAACTTCAACCGATAAGGTTTTGCTCCAGTTTCCAACAGCACCTCTTATGGTGTTACTTACACCTAATCCAGGAATAGGTTCTTTTACAGAGGTTGAAATAATATTAATAATTCTACCAAAACCCTCTGTTTTCATAAACGGAATAGTGGCTTGAGCTAACAGGTGATTACATTTTAAATGCATAGTAAACGCATGTTCAAAAGCTTCTAAACTAGCGGTTAAAATACCTCCACTTTTAGGGCCACCTGTATTATTTACCAAAATATGGAAACCATGTTCTTTTTCTATAAACGTGACGACTTTCTCTTGCAGTTCTATAGGGTTTGAAAAATCTGCGACAATGTAATTATGCTTTCTGTCGTTTGGTAATTCTGCTAAAACAGCTTTAAGCTTTTCTTCGTTTCTGGCAACAAGTGTTACGTTTGCACCTTCTGCAGCTAATGCTAAAGCTGTTGCTCTTCCTATGCCTTGGGTGCTTCCGCAAACTAGTGCGTTTTTATTATTTAATTTTAAATCCATAATTTTTTATTCTCGCCAAGACAAGAATCTTTTTAGTTAAATATTCGTATTATGAGATTCCCATTTTTTAGGGAATTAAAATTTTATACATACATTTTTAGCCTCAGTAAAAAAGCGTAAGGCTTCAAACCCGCCTTCTCGCCCAACACCAGATGCTTTTATACCACCAAAAGGTGTTCGTAAATCGCGTAACATCCAAGTGTTTACCCAAACTATGCCTGTTTGTAATGCATTACTCATACGCATGGTACGTTTTAAATGGTTTGTCCACAAGGTTGCCGATAAGCCATATGTAACGTTATTAGCCATTTGTAGAGCCTCACTTTCAGTTTTAAAAGGCATAATTGTAACAATAGGGCCAAATATTTCTTCTTGATTTATTCTACAGTCATTCGTTTTAACTTCAATAATTGTAGGTTCTAAATAATAGCCGTTTTCATAGTCTTTTAAAATAACGCTGTTGCCACCACAAAGAATATTTTCATCTTCATTTTTGGCGATGTCTATATAGTTTAAAGTTTTTTCTAAATGTGCTTTTGAAACTAAAGCACCTACATCTGTCGAGCTTTTAGAAGGGTGTCCAACTTTAAGTTGTTTTACTTTTTTAACAAAGTCTGCTTTAAATTTTTCATAAATAGAAGCTTCTATAAAAATCCGGCTTCCGCACAAACAAATTTGCCCTTGATTGGAGAATGATGAGCGAACTGTGGTTTCTAACATATCGTCATAATCGCAATCTGCAAAAATGATATTTGGGTTTTTTCCACCGAGTTCTAAAGATAATTTTTTAAACATAGGCGCAGCAACTTTAGCTATATGCGCTCCTGTTGAGGTGCCTCCTGTAAACGAAATGGCTTTAATATCAGGATGCTCAATAATAGCTTGCCCAGTAGTTGTACCCAAACCATGAACGATATTTAAAACACCTTTTGGGAGGCCAGCCTCATTTAGTATCTCACTCAAAAGATAAGCCGTCATGGGTGTAACTTCACTAGGTTTTGCAACCACACAATTACCTGCAGCAATGGCGGGGGCAATTTTCCAAGTAAAAAGATAGAGTGGTAGGTTCCATGGCGATATACAGCCTACAACGCCTATAGGTTGTCGTAATGTATAATTTATGGCGTTTTGGCCAACGCTCTCATGACTTTCGCTAGCAAATTGTGTAATGGCATTTCCAAAAAATCTAAAATTGCTTGCCGCTCTAGGAATATCTACAGCTTTTGCTAAATGAATAGGTTTACCATTGTCTTTACTTTCGGCTTCAGCAAAACGGTCTAAATTTGCTTCTAGTAATTCTGAAATTTTAATGAGTATTCTACTGCGTTCCTCTAAAGTGGTTTGCGACCAATTATTAAACGCCGTTTTGGCACTTTGATATGCGTTTTCTACATCTTCTTTTGATGAGTTTGGTATTTGTCCGTAAACTTCACCATTAGACGGATTATAGTTGTTTATCCATTCTTTTGAGATTGGATTTTCAAATTTGCCGTTTATGTAGTTTTGGATTTTAGTCACTAATGTCTATAAGTTTTAGACCTGTCAGGTTTTTAAAACCTGACAGGTCTTTTATTTAATCTACAATTTTTTATAAGCCATAACCTTAATCTCAACAACCAAATCCGGATGTGGTAATTGATGCACCGCTACCGTGGTTCGTGTTGGCCCAGTTTCTTTATCAAAAAATTCACCGTAAGCTTTATTGTAACCAGCAAAATCATTCATGTTTACTAGAAATGAGGTTACATCTACCACATCTTTTAACGTTGCGTCTTCATTAGCCAAACTCTTTTCAATATTTTTTAAAACTTCTCGGGTTTGCATTTCTATATTTAAATGTTTTGTACCCATTTCATCAATAATATCAACACCAGCAATGGTATTGTCTGCTCGTCGCGAACTGGTTCCTGATACAAAAATAAAATCACCTACGCGTTTTGTATGGGGGTATGCGCCTCTTGGGGTTACTTTATCGCTCATAGTTATTATTGTTTTAATCCTGCAATTTTATCATCTTCAAGAATGGCTTTTGTTTCTTGTTTTACTTTTTCTAAAATATCTTTTAAGTTATTATCGTCTGCATGAATAACACCATCAGTAAGCATATTTAATATGGCTTTGTCCTGCGCGCGACCTTTTAACATGGCTTCTCGGTATCCGATATGGTCATTAAATGTTACTAATGAATATTTTGAGGAATACGCATTAGGAAACTCCTTTTCTAAAGCCATCTCTAATTTACGCTTTTCTTGGAAAATAGCTTGATTTACATGACCTTTCATTTCATGAAAGTTATCAATTGCTAAATCTGCTATGGCATCGGTATCTTTTTTACGTGTATTTTCGTAAGCTTTAAATGTGGCTTCCCAATCACCTAAATTTTCATCTAAGACGTTGTTAAACTCAACAACATCTTCAAAAGAAGCATTCATGCCTTGTCCGTAAAACGGAACAATAGCATGTGCCGCATCGCCCATTAACAAGGTATTGCCCTTATAATGCCAAGGCGAACATTTTATTGTGCCTAAAGGAGCTGTAGGGTTTTTGAAAAAATCATCTAGTAAATTAGGCATAAGAGCTAAAGCATCAGGGAATTCTTTTTTGAAAAATTCAAGGACTTTATCTTTGGAGGTTAAATTATTAAAGTTGTATTCACCTTCATCATAACTTAAAAATAGTGTTACCGTAAAACTACCATCTAAATTTGGTAATGCTATAAGCATAAAATTACCACGAGGCCAAATATGAAGTGCGTTTTTATGGGTTTTATAACCGCCATTGTCTTTTGGTAGAATGCTTAGTTCTTTATAACCATGCGTTAAATAGTCTTGCGAAAAGCTAAATAAAAACTTCTTACCCAAATAATAGCTTTTGCGCATGGCAGAGCCTGCGCCATCTGTGGCTATTATAATATCGGCATCTTCAATAAAGGTGTCTTTGCTTTGGTAATCTTCAAAAAGTGCCGTTGTTTTTTCAAAATCTACAGAGTTGCATTTTTTATTAAAATGAATGTTAACATTTTCATGTTTTTCAGCTTCATCTAAAAGTAAGGCATTGAGGTCTTCGCGTGAAATAGAATTGATATATTCATAATCTCGTCCGCTATAATTTGACTGAAATGTGTGGCCTTGTTGATCGTGAATCATACGTCCGTTCATAGGAATACAAAGCGCTTTTACTTTGTCTTCTAAACCTACCAATTTTATGGCTTTGTTGCCTCGATTTGAAAATGCTAAATTTATAGAACGTCCTGCACTAATATCTACTTTTCGTAAATCAGGTCGCATTTCGTAAACAGATACGTTATAGCCTCTTTGTGCTAATCTTAGTGCTAGAAGAGAGCCGCATAATCCTGCGCCTATGATTAATATATTTTGTTGTTTATTCATTTTATTTTGTCTGGTCTAGCGCATAAAATCTCTTTTAATTTTTCAACTAACTTAAATACATCCTCAAACGAATTATATAGCGGAACAGGCGCACATCGAATAACATCAGGTTCTCTCCAATCGCTAATTATATTAGCTTCAGTTAGTTTATTATGTAATGCTTTATCGGCGTTTTTAACTTGAATAGATAATTGACAACCACGTTCATCTGGATGACTAGGTGTTATGATTTTTATAGTGTCTTCTCCTAATTGTTTTAGTAAAAACTCAAAATAACCTGTTAGTTTTTTAGACTTTTCGATTAACTTTTCTATGCCAACCTCATTAAACATATCTAAAGATGCTTTTATAGCTGCCATAGATAAAATAGGTGGGTTGCTTAATTGCCAACCTTCGGCACCAGGCAGTTGGTCAAATTCATCACGCATGTTAAAACGTGTTTGTTTATTGTGGCTCCACCAGCCTGTAAAGCGGTTTAAATCTTTATTATGTGCATGGCGTTCGTGTACAAAACAGCCTGCTAAACTTCCTGGGCCAGAATTTAAATATTTATACGTGCACCAAACCGCAAAATCTGCTCCAGAATCATGAAGATTTAATGATACATTTCCTGCGCCATGGGCACAATCAAAGCCCACATTACTGCCATATTGATGACCTAATTTTGTTATGCGTTTTAAATCGAAAAATTGTCCTGTGTAATAATTAACCCCACCAATCATGATGAGTGCTATCTCATCGCCTTGTGCTTCTAGAATAGATTCTAAATCTTCATAATTTAATAATTCTTCGTCTTTTCTTGGTTTCCAAAGAATTAATCCGTCTTTATCATTAAAACCATGATGACGTAATTGAGATTCTACAGCATATTTATCAGACGGAAAGGCATCACTCTCAATAAGTATTTTGTAGCGTGTTTTGGTAGGTTTATAAAACGATACCATCATAAAGTGTAAATTGGCAGTTAGCGTATTCATAACAATCACTTCAATAGGCTTTGCACCTACTACTTTTGCCATGCTTTCGGTTAAAAACTCATGGTAGGCCAACCATGGGTTTTTGGCTTCTAAATGACCTTCAACCCCCAAATTAGCCCAATCTTCAAGCTCTTGATTTACATAAGCTTTAGTTTGCTTGGGTTGTAAACCTAATGAGTTACCCGTCATATAAATCCATGGATGTCCCTGTTTGTCTTTTGGGATATGGAACCGCTCACGATAACGAGATAGGTTATCTAATTTATCTTGTTCAAGAGCATAAGTTAAACCTGTTTTTATCATAAGACGTTTAAAATATTTCATTATGTGAAACACTGTTTCAAAAATAAATATTATTTTTGAATATTTAAAGCTATTGTGCGTGCTTTTTTAGAATTTAATTGAAATTATATGGTATGAATTCAGAAACTAAAGATTTTAATCTGTCTGTTATAAAGGCTTTTTCCCTTTTAGATGCTTTTCTAGGTGAAAAGCAAGAATGGGGTGTAAGGGATTTGGCAAAGAAATCTGGATATAACAAAACCACAACATATCGGTTGTTAAGTACTTTAGAGTCTTTAAATATTGTAAATAAAAATGCTAACGATAAGTATATTTTAGGGCTTAAGTTGTTTGAATTGGGACATGCTGTGTCTATACATAAATCTTTAAAAAGTTATTCTCAAGCACCATTAGAGCATATTGCGAAAAATATAAATGAAACAGTTCATTTAGGTGTGTTAAGTCAAAATCAAGTGCTTTATATTAATAAAACCGAAAGTCTACAGGGGTTAAAAGTAAGTACACAAATAGGCTCTTACCAAAAAGCATATTGTACTGCTATAGGTAAAGTGCTTTTAGCTTTTTCTAGTCAAGTATATATGTCTGAGTATCTAGAACGTGTTCATTTTGAAGCCTTAACAGAACATACAATTACAGATTCAAAAACATTGTTTAAAGCACTTGCTGAGGTAAGGGTAAAGGGTTACGCTTTAGATATGGAAGAGTTAGAAATTGGCTTGATATGTATAGCCATACCGGTATTTAATAAGCATAAAGATATTGTTGCTAGTATTAGTGTTTCTGGGCCATCAAGCAGATTTAAGCCTGAGCATATACAGGATTATTTAGCCATTATTAGAAAAGGTGCTCTTGAAATAGAAAAGTATATTTCTAGCTATAATTAATTTAAAAAAGTAAAGCGCTCCAATTAATAATTGAAACGCTTGGATATATATAGGCGCATAATGCGGAAAAAACTATTTACTTAATATACGTTTTTGGTCGTATCTTAGATGCTTTACTTACAATATGGATTCAAATAAAAATTTTTTCGATACAAATAAAGCAACTTGGAATAATAAAGTAAACGTACATGCTAAAAGCGATATGTATGATTTAGAGGCTTTTAAGCATGGAAAATCATCCTTAATGCCATACGAAATAGAGGCTTTAGGCAATGTTTTTGGTAAATCGTTATTGCATTTGCAATGTCATTTTGGGCAAGATACCTTGAGTTGGAGCCGAATGGGAGCAAAGTGTACAGGTGTAGATTTGAGTGATGAAGGTATAAAATTAGCACAACGTTTAAATAAAGAATTAAAGCTTGATGCTGAATTTGTTTGCTGTAATGTTTTAGATACTTCGGAATTTGTAAAAGATACGTTTGACATTGTTTTTACAAGTTATGGCGTGATTGGTTGGTTGCCCGATTTAAAACCTTGGGGTAAAATGATTGCAGAACGTTTAAAACAAGGTGGCACTTTTTTTATGGCTGAATTTCACCCGATTGTTTGGATGTTCGATTATTTAGAAGCTAAACCCATTATGAAGTATGGGTATATGCAAGACGATGTCATTTATGAGGAATATGAAGGGACTTACGCTAATCAAGATTCAAAAATGATAACCAAAGAGTATGGTTGGAATCATGGTTTAAGTGAAGTTATTAATGCTTTAACCGAAGCTGGATTGAAAATTGAGTATTTAAAGGAATTTGATGAAAGTCCTTATGATGTGTTGCCTAATTTAATAAAAACAGATTCTGGTATGTTTGTCACTGAGGATAAGTTATATCCTTTGATTTTTACTTTGAAGGCAGTAAAGCTTTGATTTTTTGAAAGGTTCGTTTAATGGCTACATGTATGAAAAGTAGCGTTGAAAATAAGCGGTTGCTTTTCGGATTAACACATGCCGAATTTTTAAATTTGACGACTTTCCAAAAATGACCTTACCTTAGTGTTAGTAAAGATTTTCGTTATTTTTATATACATTGTTGTTTGCCGTTTTTTACATTCTCGTAACTACTCTTTTGTCTTAAATTTCGGCACAAAATAGTTCAAGCAATAAAGCATTGCTCCATAGGTGAAAATCAGGGTAGGTATATTGGTGTTAAAACCTAAATCAAATTCAGGAATACTGAATAAATCTCTAAAAGAACGCGTTGCGATAAGTAGCATAAAAATAATTCCATAAGCGAAAACAGAAATAATAGCAACTCTATTTTTAGTAGTTCTAATAATGCCCTTTTTCATTTCTTCTCTAAAGAAATACCAAAGTGCTACAACGCTAAAAATAACTTCTATAAAAATTGCTAAATATGGGCTGGAAGCATACAAGCCAAGACCAGTTTCGATTGTATCTGCTCCAAACAGATGATGCATATGACCAGAAAAGAAATCTAATACAAAATGGATAGCAACTAAAGTCATACTTACTAATCCTATTTGTGCGCTTTTAAATAAGAATTTTCCAATTACGAACACAATAGCTAACCAAAATAATAGAGGCAACAAATCGTGGCTATATAGCATATCAACTGCCATATTACTTAAAGTTGCATCAAAGGCATCACTTGGGTCAGTAGGTTCAAGTCCTAAATAGTGAAATATAAACCACAACAAATCCTGTAATTGTGATATAATTAAAAAATAAAGTAAAGCGCCTTTTGGGAACTTTTGTTTCGCTATTAACCCCGTTGTAAAATGTCCTGCTAACATATTCTCGTTTAATTTTTATAATTCTATGATACTCAATTTCCGAGAAGGTTGCTCTCAAATGGTATACAATAGTTCTCGGATATACCTCATTTTAATAACTTATATCCGAACGTTAAACGAAGGTAATTGAAATTTTTTACAAAGTCAAGTAATGAAAATCAATCAAAAAAATCCTGAAACAAGCTTAAGATAAGAATGACCTAATGCGCTTCTTCTTTCAAGAATTCTTTAGGAAACTTAGCTTTAAATCGATTTAATCTTGGGATAGATACATTTTGAATATAAGGATGGTTTGGATGTAGTTTTTCGTAATCTTGATGATAATCTTCGGCAATCCAAAACTTTTTAAAAGGGTAGACTTCGGCAGCGATTTTAACATCTAGCTTTTTTGCTAAAGCGGTTTTCTTTTTTAAAATAATTTGTTTTTGGTCTTCATTTTGATAAAAAATAATAGAACGGTATTGAGAACCTCTATCATTGCCTTGCCCGTTTACTTGGGTTACATTTTGTGATGCAAAATAGATGTCTACCAAGGTTTCAAAACTAACCACTTTTGGGTCATAAATAATTTCTACGGCTTCGGCATGTCCTGTTCTGCCTGTATTGCTAGAACTGTAAGTTGGGTTTTTTGAGTGCCCGCCAGAATATCCAGAAATAGATTCTTCTACACCTTTTACGCTTTCGTAAATAGCTTCTACACACCAAAAACATCCACTAGCAAAGTAAGCTCTGGCTTTTCCGTTTTTAAGGGGAACTTCAATAGGGTCTTCTGTATTTGTAACGGTTTGTTGTTCTTTTTTAGTTTGTGCTGAGTTTTGACAACTATATAAAATAGATATAAGGATTACAGGAAGTAATTTTTTCATGATAAATAGCTTTAATGGCACACATGCTTTTTGTTTGTTGTGCAATTTAAAGCTTAAGTCGTAAAAATATAAATAACCTTAATTAATTAACCTATTCTTTTTTTAAGAAGGCGAATGGGTTTTTATAATAATTGATAATAAATTTTAACGGTATGCATTTTTATAAAATATAAATTAACGAATCATAACTTAGATTGTAAGTACAAAAAAAGCCTTAACAATTAACATTGAAAAGGCTTATATATAATGTGTAAAATGAGTTTAAAGTTTTGCAAACATTTTTCCCATTTTAGCTTTTTGTTCTTCTGCTAAAGCAGCATCAACTAAAATTCTGCCACTATGTTCATCTGTAATAACTTTTTTACGAGAGGCTATTTCTACTTGTACCTGAGGTGGTATTGTAAAAAATGACCCTCCAGAAGCACCTCTTTCAATAGGGACAACGGCCAAACCGTTTTTAACGTTAGTTCTAATTCTATGGTAAGCAGCAACCAATCGGTCTTCAATTTGTTCTTTGTATTGCTCTGATTTAGAAATTAAGGCTTGCTCTTCTTTTTCAGTTTCTGCTAAAATAGCATCTAACTCACTTTTTTTATGCTTCAAGTGGTTTTCACGCTCTTTTAAACGACCTTTAGTTTCTGCAATAACCTCTTTTTTCTGCTCTATTTGAACTTTAAATTCTTTAATATGCTTATCAGCTAATTCAATTTCTAATTCTTGAAATTCAACTTCTTTAGTTAAAGAATTAAATTCTCTGTTATTTCTAACATTATCTTGTTGTTCGGTATATTTTTTAATTAAAGTTTTAGCTTCTTCAATTAAATTTTTCTTTCCAGTAATATCATTATCTATTACTTCTAGGTTAGAAACCAATTTTTCTAATCTTATGTTTAAACCAGCAACTTCATCTTCTAAATCACGAACTTCTAAAGGGAGTTCTCCACGTACATTTCTTATTTCGTCTATGCGAGAATCGATCAGCTGTAAATCGTATAAAGCTCTCAAACGATCTTCTACAGTTACTTCTTTCTTTTTTGCCATACTTTAAAAATACTTAACAGGATTGGTATTTGTCTTTGATAAAACGATTGCAAAATTAGTGATTTTTTTTGTAAGATGGGCTACTAAACCATTTTTTGTGAACTGCTCACTTTCGTAATGGCCAATATCGGCTAAAAGGATATTGTTTTCTGCAGAAAAAAAGTCGTGATATTTTAAATCTGAAGTTATAAAAGCATCAGCACCAGATGCTTTAGCTGCTTTAATGGCAAAACTGCCCGAGCCTCCTAAAACTGCTATTTTCTTAATTTCTTTATTTAAAAAAGATGAATGTCTAATGCATTTTGTATTCATTTTATCCTTTACAAAATTCAGGAAAGTTGATTCGTCCATCGCATGTTTAAATTCTCCAATCATACCCATGCCTATATTTTGATTTTTGTTTTCTAATGTGGTAATTTCATAGGCTACTTCTTCGTAAGAATGATTTTTAAATAGCGTTTGCAATATTTTAGATTCTAGATGTTTTGCATAGGTTATGGTAATCTTAGTCTCATTTTCATGGTGTAGCTCACCCTTTTTGCCTTTTGTTGGATTGGATTCGTGATTACCTTGGTAAGTGCCATAACCCTCTACATTAAAACTACAATGACTATAATTACCAATATGACCAGCCTCAGCATTAAATAAGGCTGTTCTTAATTGTTCGGCTTCATTTGTAGGAACATAGGTTGTTAATTTTTTTATGGTTTTGCCTTGCGGAATTAAAATGCGTTTATTTATTAAGCCCAATTGGTTGCAAATCATGTCGTTTACACCCTTAAAAGTATTGTCTAATGCGGTGTGCATACTATAGATGGCAATGTCGTGTTTTATAGCTTTTATAACGACACGTTCTACATAACTAGCGCCATTTAACTTTTTTAATCCATTAAATATTATAGGGTGAAAGCTAACAATTAGGTTACAATGTTTTTCTATAGCTTCATCTACAACAGCTTCGAGTGTATCAAGAGTAACCAAAATACCCGTAATTAGGCTATTTTTATTACCAACCAAAAGGCCAACATTATCAAAATCTTCGGCATATGCTAAAGGTGCAAGTTCTTCTAAATGCTTTATGACGTCTTGAACAATCATTTTATTTTTTGTGTGGGTTATAAAACAAATATAAATATTATATTTTCGCTATGATGAAAATATTACGTTACATATTATTTCCTTTCGTGCCTATATACTTCCTCGTTACTTGGTTGCGTAACAAATTGTACGATATAGATATTAAAGTATCTAAGTCTTATAATTTTCCTGTTATTTGTGTTGGTAACTTAAGTGTTGGTGGTACGGGTAAGACACCCATGATTGAATATTTAATTCGCCTTTTAAAGAATGATTATCATGTTGCCACATTAAGTAGAGGTTATAAAAGAGATACTAAAGGCTTTGTGTTGGCCGATGGAAATTCTACTGCAGAGTCTTTAGGAGATGAACCTTTTCAGTTTTACAGTAAATTTAATGCTGATGTTGATGTTGTTGTAGATGAAGATAGACAACATGGCATAGAGACTTTAAAATCGAAAAGACCGAGTGTTAATGTTGTTTTGTTAGATGATGCCTACCAGCATAGAAAAGTTAAGGCGGGCTTAAATATTTTACTAACCACATATCAAAATCCTTATTTTAATGATATGGTTTTACCTACGGGTAATTTAAGAGAGGCTAAAAGTGGTGCTAAACGTGCTGATATTATTGTGGTGACTAAATGCCCAAAAGCATTAAATGATAAGGAGAAACATGATTTATATAAAAAAATAAAACCAGAATTTCATCAAACTGTTTTTTATAGTTGGATAACATATGCTGAGCAATTAATTTCTACAGATTCTGTATTGAATATTAACGATTTAAAGGATTTTACTTTGGTTACAGGTATTGCAAACCCAAAACCATTGGTTAAGTTTTTAAAAGGGAAGGGGTTAAGTTTTGAGCATTCTAGTTTTAGTGATCATCATACTTTTTCTCAGCTAGAAGTTGATGTGTTGGCTAAAAAGGAGCTTATAATAACTACCGAAAAAGATTTTATGCGTTTAAAAAAATATAAATCTTTGAAGAATAAATTGTTTTATTTACCTATTACAATCAACATTAGTGATGCGGTCAAATTTAATAACCTTATTAAGGATTCTGTTAAACAGCACTAGATGATTTGTTTTTATTTGATAATGCGTTGTAAAGCTTTTTTTCAAACTCTTCTTGCTTAAAGGGTTTAGGGATAATATCGGTAAACCCTGCTTCGTCAAATTCATGCATTTTATCTTCGATAGTAACAGCCGTAAGCGCAAAAATTGTTAAATCCTCATCAAAAGATCTTATAATTTTTGTAGCCTCAATACCACTAATTCCAGGCATATGAATATCCATTAAAACAATATCATAATTGTTGGATTTTATCATTTTTACAGCATCTTCACCATTATCAATAATGTCACATTGAAGTTCCATTTTTGTTAAAATCTTTTTAGTAATCATTTGGTTGATTTTGTTGTCTTCAACAACTAAGATTTTAACAGTGCTTAAATCAAGATTACTAGTGTTGCCATCAAAATAAGTCGCTTGGTTTTCTTTGGCTTCTTCAATATTTGTTGGCTCTAATGGAATTTCAAAATAAAATGTAGTCCCTTTTTTTAATTCACTTTTCACGTAGATCTCGCCTTTTAAAATATCAATTAAACCTTTAACTATAGAAAGTCCTAGGCCTGTGCCACCATATTTACGGTTAATTTGTATTGATCCTTGAGAAAAACTCTCAAACATATGGTCTTGTTTTTCTTGGCTAATACCAATACCATTATCTTCTACTTCAAAACGTAATGTAAATATTTTATCTTTCTCTTCAATTTTATAAACACGTATCCAAATATCTCCGTTTTTGGTAAACTTAATAGAGTTTCCAATGAGATTGATTAATATTTGAGATATCTTTAATTGATCTGCAATAAAATTTTCAGTAAGGTCTGTATCGTATTCAAAATGAATCTTGATGTTGTTATCTTGAGCAGAATTGTTAAGGGCTAAAACAATATTGTTTATTTTCTTTTTTAGATTAAAAGACTCTGGTTCTACATCCACTTTATTAGCTTCAATTTTATTGATTTGAAGAATATCATTAATAAAAGTTAAAAGGTAATCTCCAGAAAATTTTAATGATTTTAAATGTTGTACTTGATCAGGTTTTGGATTTTCATCTAATAATAAATTACTTAAACCTGTTACTGCGTATAGCGGTGTTCTAAGTTCATGTGTAACCGTTGATAGAAAATCTGCTTTGGTTTTTGATGCCAATTCGGCTTTTTCTTTGGCTACGGTTAACTCTCCATTTTTTTTGTGGAGCATATTATTGGTTTTGAGTCTAATATTATTGTTTTTATATAGTGATAAGGTTAAAAGAGATAATATAGTTATTAATGCTACACTAAGTATAGAGATTAGTGTGTTTAAATTTTTATCATCTTTTGCTTTTTCTAACTCTTGTACAACTTCTTTGTTTTTCTCTATTTCTTCACTTAATAGATATTGTACATCATAACCACGAGAGCTGTTTACTTTAGATACGCGTCTTATAGAATCTGAAAGTCTTAGATGTGCATTTAAGTAGTCTCTTGACTGTTTGTAGCTTTGCGAATCGTTATATAAATTACTAGTTACAAGGTAACCTTGGTTTAATATATTAGTAAATTTATTTTTTTTAGCTATTTTAATACCTTCTGCGGCGAGTGCGATAGCTTTTTCATTGTTTCCTAATTTATTAAAAACTTCAGCTTGACTAATAAGAGCTTCACTTTGTGTTTTTTTATAACCTTCTGTTTTTGCAAGTGCTAACGCTTGTTCTATAATGTCTTTAGCTTTAGTGTAAGCCTTAGACTCGTTATATGTTTTACCCTCACTTAATAGCGTTTCTGCCAATTCTGCTCTTAAACCTTCTTCTTCAAATTTAGATTTTGCAGCTTTGTAGGAGTCTAATGCTGTTGCATAATCTTTTTTAAATAAATAGACATCCCCAAAGGTTTTGTACGACTTACCTAAGTTCTTATTGTCGTTTATAATGCGTTGTACTTCAATGGCTTTGTTTAAAGATTTTATAGCTTTATCTTCTTCTCCTAGAATAAGCTGTAATCGACCTTTAATGGCATGTATAAAACCCACACTTTTTTTATTGTCGGTTTTAATTGCTAAATCTAAAGCTTCCTCTAAATTGATTTGAGCTCTGTAGTAATTATAGTTTTCTAAATCGTTTTGTGACTGAACAATTTTGTAAATAATGCTATTTTGCATGATTTCGGGGTCATCATCAATAGATTGCTGAGATGATGCGCCTATGCTAAATAGCATTAAAATAATATATATGTAGTTATTATTTAGAGACATAAATAATTAAATATTATCGACAAATATAGTTTTTTTATCGATTAAATGTGATTTTTAGCCGACAAATAGCATATAAGATCTATAATTCGCTTAGAATATCCAGATTCGTTATCATACCAACCAATAATTTTAACCATATTGCCAATTACGGACGTCATTTGCGAATCAAAAATACAAGAATTCGTATTGCCTACAATGTCTATGGATACAATAGGGTCTGTTGTATATTCTATGATGTCTTTGTATTTATCTTTAGAAGCTTTTTTAAAAGCTGTGTTAATATCTTCTATTGTAACCGTTTTTTTAACATTAAATGTAATATCTGTTAAAGATCCATTAATAACAGGTACTCGTATACCGCAGCCACCAATAACATTGGCAAGCTCTGGAAATATTTTAGTAAGCGCTTTGGCTGCCCCTGTTGTTGTTGGAACAATAGATTGACTTGCTGCTCTAGATCGTCTTAAATCCCGGTGTGGTTGATCATGCAAACTTTGGTCTGTTGTGTAAGAATGAATTGTAGTTATATAGGCTTGATTAATACCACATAAATTATTTATGATATCAATCATTGGTGCTGCATTATTGGTCGTACACGATGCATTAGAGACTATAGTTTCCGACCCGTCAAGATCGTTATCATTTACACCTAATACAATAGTTTTAATATCATCATCAATAGGAGGGACGCTTAAAATAACTCGTTTTGCACCATTTGTTATATGGTGTTGTAAACTAGAAGAGGTTTTAAATTTTCCTGTTGATTCTATAACGAAATCTACGTTATATGGTTTCCAGTTTATATCTTCAGGATGTTTTTTGTTTAATAATGGTATAGCATTATTATTGCAAATAATTTGGTTTTCTTCATGCGATATTTCTCCGTTAAAGACCCCATGTACACTATCGTATTTTAATAAATGACTAAGAGTTCTGGCATCTGCCAAATCGTTAATTGCAACAATTTGGATGTTTTTATAACCTTGGAGCAACCTAAAAACACGTCTACCTATCCTACCAAAGCCATTAATGGCAACTGTTATCATATTAATTAATATGTTTTTGCGCTTTGTAAGACGAACGAACTAAAGCACTACTTTCTACATGACGGAAACCTAACTCTAATCCAATATCCTCATACTCTTTAAATTGGTCTGGATTTATAAACTGTTTAACAGGGAGGTGTTTTTTACTAGGCTGAAGGTATTGGCCAATAGTTACTACATCAACATTGTTGGTCTTTAAATCTTTGAGTGTCTCGATAACTTCTTCTCTTGTTTCTCCCAAACCTAACATAATGCCAGATTTAGTTCTGCGTTGCCCTTGTTGTTTTAAATATTTTAAAACACCCATACTTCTATCATATTGTGCTTGTATCCTAACTTCACGTGTTAGTCGGCGTACAGTTTCAATATTATGAGATACCACTTCTGGTGCCACATCAATAATTCTATCAATATGTTTTTCTATACCTTGAAAATCTGGAATAAGCGTTTCTATTGTGATTTCTGGGTTCATTCTTCTAACAGATTTTATTGTTTCTGCCCACATAATACTACCCATATCTTTTAAATCATCTCGGTCTACACTTGTTAATACCGCATGTTTAATGCTCATTATTTTTATAGAGCGGGCTACTTTTTCGGGTTCATCCCAATCTACTGTTTCTGGTCTTCCTGTTTTTACGCCACAAAACCCGCATGAACGTGTACATATATTACCTAAAATCATAAAGGTTGCAGTGCCTTCTCCCCAGCATTCACCCATGTTTGGGCAACTCCCAGAGGTGCAAATAGTATTTAAATTATATTTATCAACCAACCCTCTTAATTCGGTATATTTTTTACCTGTAGGCAGCTTAACTCGAAGCCATTTTGGTTTTGGTGTACGTTGAGGTATTATATTTGATACTGTTTCGGTGTTCATATTCTCTAAAATATTGAGCAGCAAAGATACGAAGTATTCTTTTAAATCGGTCTAAAGTGTTGTGAGATACCAAAGACTAAAACCGATTAAAAAAGTGATGCCTAAGATACTCAAAATATGTAATGATAATGAGGGTTGCCAATTTTTTGGAGTATGTTTACTAGAAATTAATTTATAATTAATTATGGCATAAAAAGGTGCAGTAACAAAAGATAAAATAGTTGCTATTTTTATTAATAAACCCATTTCTGATGCTAAAAATATAAAAATGGCTATGGTTCCTATAGAAAGTAAGGTTATCCAAAACCTATAATTAAGCTTTGTAGTTTTTTTAAAGAGTAGCAGTGAGGTTTTTTCCATTGATCTTGGCGAAGCATCCAATGTTGTAAGTGTAGTACTAAACATAGTTGTAAATGCCGCAATACCAATAATAATATAGGCCCATTTACCAATATTTCCTGTATACATGTTTATAAATTGTTTAGAAAATGTACTCGCAGAAGTGCTAAAAGTCTCGCCGCTATTAAACATAACTAAAGCGCCTAGAAGTAAAAAGCCTATACCTAAAATCACAGTACTTAAGTACCCTACATTAAAGTCAAATAATGCAGATTTAGTATTATAAGCTTTAGAGCTTTTATGTTTTTCTATTGCCCAAAGCGATTGCCAAACCGAAATGTCTAAAGGTGCAGGCATCCAACCCATAAATGCGATTAAAAAAGCGATGTCTAATGTGTTTGTAGGTAACACTTGTTTAAAAGATAACGGATTGGGATTATTAGGCAATGCTAGGCTAACAGCAATTAGGGTGCTAATGGTTAGTGTAATAATTATAATTTTCATTAGCCTATCTAATAATTTGTATTTACCAAAAACAAGTAATACTAGACATATTCCAAGGATTACAACAGTCCATAATTTTATGCTAATAAAATCTCCAAAAAGACTTGATGCTAATCCAGCTGTAACTATTGTTACTGCAGTTTGTATAGTAAACATGGTAGCTAAACTCAATATAAAATAGGCTATTAAAACCCCTTTACCAAGTTTTTTATAGCCATCTAACAAGCTTTCGCCAGTAGCTGTAGCATATCTTGGACCAAACTGAAAAAAAGGATATTTAAATAGGTGGGCTAACAATAATGCCCAAAGTAATCCCAAACCATAATCGGCTCCAGCTCTTGTAGATTGTACTAGATGCGATACGCCAATTGCAGCACCAGCAAATAATAAGCCAGGACCTAAACTTTTTAATTTACTGATCATTTATTTCTTCCTAATAATTTCTGCTAGTAACTTTTTTGCTCTAAGCAATTTGACTTTAACATTATTCATGGGTTCATCAAGTTTTTTAGAAATCTCTTTATAACTTAGTTCTTGGAAATATCGTAAATTAATAACTTCTTGATAATGAGGTTTTAGCTTTTTTATGTCTCGTAGTAATTTTGCTAGATGTTGCTTGGTAATAAGCTTGTCTTCTGGGGAAGGAGACTCGTCTGGTACTTGAAAGGCGTCTTTATCATTTTTTGAGATAATTTGCGAAATGGAATTTTTTTCCTTTCTCAATAAATCGATATGGATATTTTTAGAAATGGTTATCAACCAAGTTTTAAAGGTGTAATTAGTATCAAAAGTTTCAATTTTATCAAATGCTTTAGAGAAGGTTTGTATGGTTATGTCTTCAGCATCATTTTCGTTTTGGGTACGTTTTAACTGAAAACCATATACATCATCCCAAAATTGGTCTAATAAATAGTTAAATGCTTTTTGGTCGTTGGTTTTTGCGCGCTTAATGGCTTCCTCTATTTCCAATGGTTAGGTTTTGAAATAAGATTGTTTATAAAGATAGTTAATTGTGCAGTAATTAAAAAGATTTCTAAAAAAGGAAAGAAAAATATTAAATCGGTTTCCCCTAATTTATTAGAAGATTTTCCAAGAACTATAAACTGTAAAATAAATCTAAACAGTAGTAAACTAGTAACTATTGGCCATTTGTACTGGTTAATTAATAATATGACTGCTAGTAGCCAAAATAATAATTGTGATGCGTAAATTAAAGCTAATAGTATTTTGTGTTTTGGTTTATAATATTTGGCTGTAGAGACATGGCGCCTTTTTTGTCTAAACCAATTATTGAATGTCTTTTCGGGAATAGACTCTGTAAAACTGTTTTTTAAAAAACAAATGGCTGTATTTTTGTTGTTAGCTATTTGGTTTATAAATAAATCATCATCACCAGAACGTACTTTAATATGTTTTATAAAACCATTAGTATTAAAAAACTCTTTTTTTGCATACGCTAGGTTTCTGCCAACACCCATATAAGGCATTCCAGTTTTTGCGAATGAAAAATAATGAACCGCCGTTAATAATGTTTCAAAACGAATTAATTTGTTTAATAACGAATTCTTGATTTTAGCATAGCTGCCATAACCCAATATAATAGTTTTTTCTTTGTTGAAATGAAGACTCATTTCCTTAATCCAATATTTAGATAAAGGCTTACAGTCAGCATCGGTTAATAAAACAAAATTATAAGACGATGCTTTTATACCTAGGGTTAGGGCATATTTTTTGTTTCCCCAGAATGTTTCAACACTTTTTACATTAACAACCTTTACATTTTGGTGATGTGCTTTAAAAGCTTCCATAACGCTCAAAGTATCATCATTAGAGGCATCATTTATTAATATAACCTCAAATTTTGAATACTCTTGGTTTAAGATAGATGGTAGAAAGGTTTTTAAATTTTCAGCTTCATTTTTTGCACAAACTATAACCGAAACAGGCAAATTTGTTTGGTTATTTTTTGGTTTGTTTTGTTTTGAAAAAGCAAATCTTCCAAAAATAAAACTATAAAAAAACACTTGAATAATGACTACAGCAATAAACGTGTAGAACGTAAAATCAAGTAACATCATAAAAAGTTATGAATGTTGGGGCTCATTACAATCGTTAAATTGTTCTGGGGTTTTTCCGCAAAATCCACAAGATTCTCCGTTTTTATTAAGCATAGGGTTTTGACTTGCACACGTACCTGCAAATTTGCCATCCTTTTTGGCCCAGATTTTAATTGCTATTCCAGCAAACCCAAAACCTAGTAGTATAACAGTGATTAAAAGGAGTTTCATTAGTTTTCTTTTTGCAAATATAATGCTTTAGATAATAAATGTATAACAGTAAAGGGTAAAACCTAAGTGACGAATTTAATTTTGTTGTGTCTTAATTAGTACAACTTAAATATTAACTATCTAAATTATTTAATCATGAAAAAATTATTTGCAGAATTTTTTGGAACTTTTTGGCTTGTTTTTGGTGGGTGCGGTAGTGCCGTATTTGCAGCAGGTTACCCAGATTTAGGAATAGGTTTTGTAGGCGTATCATTAGCTTTTGGACTTACTGTTTTAACTATGGCATATGCTGTTGGACATATATCTGGAGGACATTTTAATCCAGCAGTATCTTTAGGTTTATGGGCAGGAGGTAAGTTTGAAGCCAAAAATTTGGTGGGTTATATAGTGGCTCAATTAATTGGGGCTATTGCAGCAGCTGGAGCTTTGTACCTAATTGTTACTAATAAATCTGATTTTGTAACCATAGGAGGCTTTGCAGCCAATGGCTACGGAGATTTGTCTCCAGATGGTTATTCTATTACAGCAGCTTTAATAGCCGAGTTTTTACTAACGATGTTTTTTTTATTGATTATATTGGGGAGTACAAACTCTAGAGCACCTAAGGGGTTTGCTCCTATAGCTATAGGTTTGGGCTTAACTTTAATACATTTAATTAGTATACCAATTACTAATACATCTGTTAACCCTGCACGTTCTACAAGTCAAGCTTTATTTGCTGGTGGAGGGTTTGCTGATCAACTTTGGTTATTTTGGGTTGCTCCAATAGCTGGAGCTATAGTTGCTGGATTTATTCATAAAGCATTATTTGATAAGGAATAAATATAACCCATATAGTATAAAATTAAAAAGAGGATATCTATGTGATTAGATATCCTCTTTTTAATTTTATGATAGTAATAAATTTACTATTGTAAATCAATTTGTGCTACAGAGTTCTCCTCAGAAGCAATATTATTTCCGCCTTTAGGTTCTATAGTAATTTTTAAGGCTAGTGCATTTTCTGCGTAAGGTAAAGACATTAATTTTCTGTCAGATTCATTTAAGATACCTAAATTAACCATTTTACCTTGTAACTCTGCCCATATTTGGTAGCATTGTTCTTCGGGTAATTCCGGTAGTGATACAACATCAATCATAGACGTTTTTTCTTTAGGATTAATATAAGCAACCGTTCTTAAATCTTTTGCTCTATCATTTCCTGTTATAATGTATTTTTCGGTTTCAGGATTGTTAAGTTTTAACAATTGCCTCATTACATTATCAAGCATTACATTATTTTGCTCTATATCGCTTCGTAAATCAAAAAGCTCCTCAACAACCACTTGGTTTTCGTTGGCAAGCTTCTGGTTTTGATTGTAGAGCGCAAAAGAATAACCACCAAAAAGTATACTCGCTACACTTGCTGCTATTGCGATTCTATGCCAAACTTTATAATTTTTTTGTGTTTTTAGATTGATAACTGGGGTATCATCTTCAAGTTCATCTAATATCTTATCTAAGATAAATTTAGGCGCTTCAATAGCTTTGCTTTTAGAAACCACTTCTAGGTTATATTGCAATGTATTATATGTGTTCTGTACTTCTGGATATTTTAATATATAAGACTCCACCATTTCTGCTTCTGCAGAAGTAGTTTCACCTAATAGATATTTGTCTAGTAGGCCAGAACTTAAAAAAGTAGTTATTTTCTCATTCATGACTTTGTTTATTTAAGGATTATAAATTTTTTTTAATTCTCTTAATCCAATTTTTAATCTCGATTTAATGGTACCCAAAGGTATTTCTAATTCATCACTTGCTTCTTGTTGGGTCATACCTTCAAAAAAGAGTGCTTTTATTACTATTTGATACTTTTCTTCTATACTGTTTAAATGTTTTTTTATGTCTAAAACATCTTGATTTAATTCGTTAGATGTTATTTTATATACGGCAGAAGTTTCTATTTGGACTTCATTGCCACTCTTGTTTTTTTGTGACCTAACTTTATCTATAGCAGTATTGTATGCTATTCTATATAGCCAAGTAAATAGTTTTGCTTTGCTAGAGTCGTATTTTTTTGAATATCTCCAAATTTTCACAAAAGTTTCTTGCAAAACATCTTGTGCCGTATCATCATCTTTAATTACTTTTTGTATAACACCATACAAAGAATCAGCATAATTTTGGTAAAGTAAGTTTATGGCTTTTTTATCACCATCTTGTAGTAAGGAAACTATTTGTTTTTCTACAGCTGAAATCAAAGTTAGAGGGTTTTTTAAGGATTTAAGATGGTTATTTTGTCAAAGTTAAAAATTTCTTTGGATTATAAAATATTTACTTCAGCTTCAATGGTAATATCAAAAAGACGTTTCACTGTTTTTTGAATCAATTTAGAAAGATTTAAAATTTCTAAACCGCTTGCGTTTCCATAATTTACGAGTACTAGGGCTTGGTTTTTGTGTATGCCATAATGACCAAATGTCTTACCTTTAAAACCTGCTTTTTCAATAAGCCAACCTGCTGGTACTTTTACTGCATCATCAGATACAGGGTAGTTGGGTACATCTGCGAAATTTTTTAATAATTTGTTAAAGTGATATTTTGAAATTATAGGGTTTTTAAAAAAACTACCACTATTACCTATCTTTTTTGGGTCAGGTAATTTACTTTCCCTAATATTTATGATAACTTTTGAAATATCTTTAATAGATGGATTTATGATATGCATAATATTTAACTGAGAGGTAATGGCTCCATAATTGATTTGTAATTTATGATTTTGTTTAGTTAGTTTAAAAACGACACTTGTGATTATAAATTGTCCTTTAGCATGTTTTTTAAAAATAGAATCTCTGTATCCAAATTCGCAATCTGTTTTAGAAAAAGATTGTAATTCGTTAGTTTTTAGATTAAGTGCTAGGCAAGATTCAAATACATCTTTTATCTCTACACCGTAGGCGCCAATATTCTGTATAGGTGTTGTGCCCACATTGCCAGGGATTAACGACAGGTTTTCTATACCTCCATAATTATGGTTTATGCACCATAGTACAAACTCATGCCAGTTTTCTCCAGCACTTGCACTAACATACACAAAATCATCATTTTCAGAAACGATCTCTATGCCTTTTATGTTTACATGGATAACAAGTCCATCAAAATCCTTGGTAAGTAGCATGTTACTACCGCCCCCAAGTATAAGTTTGTTGGTGTGTTTGTGTAAAGATAAAACCGCTTTTAAATCATCAATATTGGTAACCGAAACAAATTGTTTGGCTATTACATCTATATTAAATGTATTGTATGTTTTTAGAGATATGTTATGTTGTACTTGCACTAATCTTTATAAATTTTTAGGGCTTCGCTTAAAATATGTACAGCTTTGATTAAGCTTTCCTTTTTAAGTACATAAGCAATTCTTATTTGATTTAAACCTACGCCAGGAGTGGAATAAAATCCGCCAGCGGGAGCAACTAAAACTGTTTCGCCATCAACATCAAAATGTTCTAAAAGCCATTGCGCAAAATTGTCAGAGTTTTTTATGGGTAATTCTACAATACAGTAAAATGCGCCTTTGGGTCTCGCTACTTTTATGCCTTTTATTTTTTGTAATTCTGTAACTAATGTATTTCTTCTTTCTGCATATTCTCCAACCACATCATCAAAATAACTTTGGGGTGTGTCTAATGCGGCTTCACATGCTATTTGCGCATAAGTTGGCGGACTTAAACGCGCCTGTGCATATTTTAAAACGGTTTGCATTACGGCCTTGTTTTTAGAAACTAAACACCCAATTCTAGCGCCGCACATACTGTATCGTTTAGATACAGAATCTATCATAATGGTATGGTCATCTAATCCGTTTTCATGCATTATAGAATAATGTGTATTTCCATCATAAACAAATTCTCTGTACACTTCGTCTGCGATTAAAAATAAATCATATTTTTTAGCAATAGCTGCTAATTTCTTTATTTCTTCTTTAGTATACAAATATCCCGTTGGATTACCTGGGTTGCATATTAATATTGCTTTTGTTTTTGGCGTAATAAGTTGTTCAAATATTTCTAGATTTGGTAATGCGAAATTATCTTCTATTTTAGAAATAGCGGGTACTACATTTACACCAGATGCTGTAGAAAATGCAATGTAATTGGCATAAAAAGGTTCAGAAATTATAACGTCATCTCCAGGGTCCATAATGCTATTAAATAGAAAAAATAAACCTTCACTAGCACCTGTGGTAACAATAATATCTTCTGTAGCGATGTTAATATTGTTTTTCTGGTAATAATCAACCAGTTTTTCTCTATAGCTATATTCACCTTCAGATCTAGAATACGCAAGTATCTCTAAAGTGTTATTTTTAACTGCATCTAAGGCTATTTGAGGTGTTTTAACATCGGGTTGACCTATGTTTAAATAATATATAGATTTACCATTACTTATAGCTTTTTCCGCATAAGGGACAAGCTTACGTATTGGTGATTGAGGCATTAAATGTCCTTTTTTGGATATTGTTGGCATTTAGAGAAAATTAGGTTGCAAAGTTGAGGAAATTATCTTAAAGTTTTTTTTTAAAGGTTCTAAATAATTTATTATTTTAAAGTATTGTAAATTTGAGTGTTAGATTTACTTTTATTTTTTATGATGAATAAATATTTATGGTTAATAATGGTCTCCTTTTGCTTCGGGAATTTAGGGTTTTCTCAGCAAGGGTTTTCTGTTCAAAATAAAAGACAATCAGATAAGATAAAGTTTGAATTAATAAATAACTTAATTATTATACCTGTTGAAGTTAACGGTGTAAAACTCTCTTTTTTATTAGATACAGGTGTGAGTAAACCTATTATTTTTAATTTTTTAAACATCTCGGATACTTTAAAAATCAAAGATACTGAATCTATATATTTACGTGGCTTAGGAGAAGGTCAATCGGTTGAGGCTTTAAAGTCTAAAAATAATATTTTAAAAATTGGTGATGCTTTAAAATTAAAACAAGATTTATTTGCCATTTTTAATAGTAAATTAAATTTTTCTAATAAACTGGGTGTTCCTGTACACGGTATTATAGGTTACGATTTGTTTAGAGATTTAGTCGTCGAAATAAATTATTCTAAAAAGTTTTTAAGATTGACTAACCCCAGTAAATTTAGTTATAAGACTTGTAAAAAATGTGAGCAGTTTAATTTAGAGTTTTATAATGGTAAGCCTTATTTAAATGCAGAAGTAAGTATAGAAGAGAAAAATATACCTGTTAAATTATTAATTGATTCTGGTGGTAGTGATGCTTTATGGCTTTTTGAAAATGAATCTTTAGGAATTATATCTGGTGAAAAATATTTTGATGATTTTTTAGGACATGGTCTTAGTGGCAGTGTTTACGGTAAACGGTCTAAAGTAAAAGCATTAGATTTAAAACGTTTTAAACTTAAAAATGCAAATGTCGCATTTCCTGAGACTGAGTCTGTACTGTTGGCTAAACAAATTAAAAATCGAAATGGTAGTGTATCAGGAAATGTATTAAAAAGATTCAATATTATTATGGACTATCAAAAAGCTTTGTTTACCATAAAAAAGAATAGCTATTTTAAAGATAAGTTTAGTTATAACAAAAGTGGTATAGAAATCGAGCATAATGGTGTTAGGCTAGTTAGAGAATTAGATAATAATTCTAATGAAATTAAAAGTGGTTTTAGTAATAGTAGTTCAGACAGTGGAGGTAGAATTGTATTTGATCCAAATTATAAAATCTCATTAAAACCTGCATATACTATTGTAGAATTGCGAAAAGATTCTCCAGCAGATAAAGCAGGTTTGCAAATTGGAGATGTAATCATAAATATTGATGGTAAGCGTGCACATTTATACTCGTTACAACAAATTACAGAAATATTATATGGTGATGCAGGAAAGCGAATTAAAATTAAGGTAGATAGAGATGGTATTCTGTTTAGTACAATGTTTCGTTTAGAAAAAATGTTTTAACATTTTTTAACTTAAGTTTTTTGTAAAAAATAAGCTTAAATACCAAGATATGATATTTAAGCTTTTAGATTTATAGTGTAATATATATTATTTACTTCTGTACAATACTCTTACCTTTTTTTTCTAAAACATTAGTTTTGCTCGGGTCTATAACTTCGCCTTTAATTTTTAAAGCTACAGTAGGTGTATCAGCATTAGAAATTACTGTAATTGTTTTTCTAATTGGGTTTACTCGGTTAGTATCATATTTCACCTCAATATTTCCAGTTTTCCCAGGCAATATAGGTCCTTTAGGTTTTTTTGGTATAGTACATCCACATGAAGAAGAAACTTTAGATACTATTAAAGGCGCATCTCCTGTATTAGTGAATTCAAAAATTCGTACACCGTTAGATCCTTTTTCTATGGTTCCATAATCAATAGTGTCAGATTTAAATTCAATTTTAGCTTGCGCGTCAATGGCAAAACTTATTAATCCGACGAATAAAAGAGTAATTAATTGTTTCATGATTCTTTATTTTTTGGGTTTCTAGTTTATAATTTATGTGTGTTTTAAGGCATTATTGTTTAAATGATTTTTGGGAAAATGTCTTAAAAACTGGTCAAACATACTTACTTTTTCTACAATCTACAAAATTAATAGGTGTAATGCATCTATTCTTAACATATTCTAATTTAAAGTTCAATTGTATATTTATGAAAAACATTTAAAATAAAGTACAATCATTATTTTACTGGCTTTCACAGAAAAAGAAATATAAGTACTTTTGTATTCATTATTCAAAAACTATTCCAAAGTATGCAAATCCCATCAAAATATGATGCAAGTCAAGTAGAAGATAAATGGTATAATTACTGGATGGCGCACAATTATTTTCATTCAAAACCAGATGATAGAGAGCCATACACTATAGTAATTCCGCCACCAAATGTTACAGGAGTACTGCATATGGGCCATATGTTAAATAATACAATCCAAGATGTATTAATTAGGCGTGCGCGTTTATTAGGTAAAAATGCATGCTGGGTACCCGGTACAGACCATGCATCTATAGCTACAGAAGCTAAAGTGGTTGCTAAGCTTAAAGAACAAGGTATTGATAAAAATGATTTATCTCGTGATGAGTTTTTAAAACATGCCTGGGATTGGACTGAAGAATATGGAGGGGTTATCTTAGAACAATTAAAAAAACTAGGATGTTCTTGTGATTGGGATAGAACCAAATTTACTTTGGATGATGATATGTCTGAGGCTGTCATTAAAGTTTTTGTGGATCTACATAATAAAGGGTTGATTTATCGTGGTTACCGTATGGTTAATTGGGATCCAGAAGCAAAAACCACCTTGTCTGATGAAGAAGTTATACACGAAGAGCGTCAAGGAAATCTATATTATTTAAATTATAAAATAGAAGGTAGCGATGATACTTTAACTATAGCAACAACAAGACCAGAAACTATTTTTGGAGATACTGCCATTTGTATTAACCCTAACGATGAGCGTTTTACGCATTTAAAAGGTAAAAAAGCTATTGTTCCTATATGTAATCGTGTTATTCCTATTATAGAAGACGATTATGTTGATGTTGAGTTTGGTACAGGTTGCTTAAAAGTAACTCCTGCACATGATGAAAATGATAAAGTTTTAGGAGATAAACATAAACTAGAAGTTATAGACATCTTTAATGAAGATGCGTCTTTAAATAGTTTTGGTATGCATTACCAAGGCAAAGATCGTTTTGTAGTACGTAAACAAATAACAAAAGAACTTGAAGAACTAGGTGTTTTAGTTAAAACGGAAACACATATAAATAAAGTTGGAACGTCCGAAAGAACAAAAGCCGTTATCGAACCACGTTTAAGCGATCAATGGTTTCTTAAAATGGAAGATTTGGTAAAACCAGCCATTAAAGCGGTTTTAGAAGATGATGATATTAAGTTGTTTCCAAAGAAATTTGAAAACACATACAGACACTGGATGGAGAATATTCGCGATTGGAATATTTCTCGTCAACTTATGTGGGGGCAACAAATACCAGCTTACTATTATGGCGATGGAAAAGAAGATTTTGTGGTTGCAGAAACTATTGAGAAAGCTTTAGAGTTAGCAAAGCAAAAAACAAATAACCAGAAGCTAATAACTAGTAATTTAACACAAGATAAAGATGCTTTAGATACTTGGTTTTCATCATGGTTATGGCCAATGAGTGTTTTTGATGGTATTAGAAACCCAGAAAATGAAGAAATAAAATACTACTACCCAACAAACGATTTAGTTACAGGACCAGATATTTTATTCTTTTGGGTAGCCCGTATGATTATTGCTGGTTACGAGTATAAAGATCAAAAACCATTTAATAATGTTTACTTAACAGGATTGGTGCGCGATAAACAACGTCGTAAAATGAGTAAATCTTTAGGAAACTCGCCAGATGCATTAAAACTTATTGAACAATATAGCGCAGATGGTGTTAGAGTAGGTTTGCTTTTAAGTTCTGCAGCAGGAAACGATTTAATGTTTGATGAAGCACTATGCCAACAAGGAAAAGCTTTTGGTAACAAAATCTGGAATGCTTACCGTTTAGTTGATGGTTGGGAAGTGGATAATAGTATTGAACAACCAGAAGCAAGTAAAATAGCAATAGCTTGGTATGAATCTAAATTCCAAAAAGCATTAGTAGAGATAGAAGACCATTTTAGTAAGTATCGTTTAAGTGATGCTTTAATGGCTATTTATAAATTAATTTATGATGATTTTTGCGGCTGGATGTTAGAAATGGTTAAACCAGCATACCAACAACCTATTGATGAAAAAACATTAAAAAGTGTAATCGCTATTTTTGAAGATAATTTAAAAATAATACATCCATTTATGCCGTTCTTAACAGAAGACATATGGCATTATATTTCAGAAAGAACACCAGAAGAAGCTCTTATCGTAGCCAAGTGGCCAGAAACAAAACCTGTAAATGAAACTTTAATTACTGAGTTTGAATTTGCTTCAGAAGTTATTTCGGGAATTAGAAATATTAGAAAACAAAAAAATATAGCATTTAAAGAGGCTATCGGTTTTTCGGTAATTAATAATGAAAAATCACCAATTACTTTTGATGCTATTATAAGTAAATTAGGTAATCTAGAAGCTATTGATTATGTTTCTGAAGCTGTAGAAGGCGCTTTAACGTATAGAGTAAAGTCTAACGAGTATTTTATTCCAATGGCTGGAGCTATAGATGTTGAAGCTGAGGTTAAAAAACTAACCGAAGAGTTAAACTATACCGAAGGGTTCTTAAAATCGGTACAAAAGAAGTTGTCTAACGAACGTTTTGTTGCAGGAGCACCAGAGCAAGTTGTAGCTAGTGAAAAGAAAAAAGAGGCCGATGCTTTGGCTAAAATAGAAACACTCAAAACAAGTTTATCTAATTTAGGTTAGAATTTATTTGAACTTTGATAATTAAATAAAAATATAGTATAAAATGAAAAAGAGTATATTCCTTATTTTAGTTTTAATAATTTGTTTAAACATCAAAGCTCAAGAGGTTAAAACAGTTTCAAGAGATTGGACTTCTTTTAGGCAACAGTTAGATATTGTTTCAGGTAAAGAAAAGAAATTTAAAGTTGTGGCATCTGTAAAAGTCGAAACAGAGGATGAATCTGCATGGGCAGGTGTTTGGGCTAGAGTAGATAACAAAGATAGTGAAAATGGTTTTTTTGACAATATGAGAGACCGTCCTATTAAATCAAATGTTTGGAAAAAATATACTATAGAAGGTTCTTTTGACTCTAATGCAAAACAGTTGAATTTTGGAGGTATCTGCTCTTCAAATGGAAAATTCTATTTTGATAATTTTAAATTATTTTTAGAAAATGATAAAGGTGATTATGCAGTTGTAGAAATAGATAATTCGAGTTTTGAAAAAGAAGTTATAGACGGAGTGATTCCAAGATGGAGTCAGGGTATTTCTAAAGGTGAAATTGTAAAAGTTAAAGAATTTAAAATTAAATCTAATACGGATAGTGTAGAAGGTCGTTTGTCGATTATGATAGAGGGGAGTGGTATAAAACCAAATATAACTACAATAGGAGCCGAAGGAGCATCACCCCAAATTGGAGCTATGATTTCTATGTTAGAAGATTTGAAATCTAGAGTAGAGAGACAAGTTATGAATATGAGTCAATATGAAATAGATTATTTACATGACAAAAAGGCAAATAGAATAGGTGCTTTAATCATGCATTTAGCAGCAGCTGAAGCTTATTACCAAGTATTTACATTTCAAGGAAGAAGTTTTAATGAAGAAGAAAAGAAAAAATGGAGTATGGCATTAAATTTAGGGGAAGATGCTAGGAAAAAGTTTAAAAATCATGACGTTCAATATTATTTAGATATATATAATGAGGTAAGAGCAAAAACTATAGAAGAATTGAAAAAGCGTAATGACAAATGGTTTGAAGAGATACAACCAAGTTATGGTTTAAGTAACCATTATTGTTGGTTTCATGTTATGGAACACCAATCTAGTCATTTAGGACAAATATTATTTTTGCAAAAAAGAATACCTAAAGAACCAAAACTGAGTGTTCCACAGAAAAAAATGGATTAAATCTACATCTATGAGAATCCATTAATATTACATCGTTTTGTTAATTTTTAATGTAAAGTTTCTTTTAAAAAAGTTGTTTTTAAATAATATCTACTATGGAACAGAAACACCCATTACCACCTTTTACTTTAGAAACTGCCAAAGAAAAAATTCAAATGGCAGAAAACGGTTGGAATAGTAAAAATCCAGTAAACGTATCGAAAGCATATACCATTGATAGCGAATGGAGAAATAGAGACCAGTTTGTTAACGGACGAGAAGAAATAATTGCATTTCTTACTCAAAAATGGAATACAGAGCTAAATTATAAGCTTAAAAAGGAATATTGGGCACATACAGATAATAGAATAGCTGTAAGGTTTGAATACGAATACCAAACTAAAAATGGAGATTGGTATAGAGCTTATGGAAATGAAAACTGGGAGTTTGACAAAAACGGACTCATGAAAAAAAGATTTGCAAGTATAAACGATTTAAGAATTGAAGAAACAGATAGAAAACTAGTTTAGTTTTTTATGCAAAAATTTAAATATACCATGCGTTTTTAAGAAGATGCATGGTGTGTTTTATATTCTCAAACAGAAAAAATATTAGATAAATATTTTCTACATATTTATAAACTTTAAATTGAGAGATGGTATAATTACCATGTTTTAATAGTTATTCCCCATATAAGAAATAATTGTTTACCAAATCAATATAAGCTTGTTTTGCCTGATTTTCGTCGAGTTCTTTGGCTTGAAATAGAGCGTTTGTCTTAAATGCATTAATTATAGGCTTTTTGCTTTTAGGCTTTTCATAGTCATTTGTAGCCTTTTTGTAGTAAGCATAAAGTTTTAAAAGTATATCAGCGGGAAAAGGTTCGGTGTAAGCATTTACCCGATTTACTGCATTTTTAAATGATATGTCTAATGCATCATTCTTCATTTACTTCTGCAATAATACTTTCACCTCCACGAACTTTTTGGTTTAGTTTTACCTTTATTTTAGTGTCTAGCGGTAAATATAAATCTACTCTAGACCCAAATTTTATAAAGCCGGATTCTCCGCCTTGTATGGCTGCATCATCAACTTTAGCATAATTTACAATACGTTTTGCTAGGGCACCAGCTATTTGTCTGTGTAAAACTTTACCATAAGTTTTGTTTTCTACAACGACAGTGGTTCTTTCGTTTTCCTCACTAGCTTTTGGGTGCCATGCTACTAAGTATTTACCAGGATGGTATTTGCTAAAAACAACATCTCCACCAATAGGGTAACGTGTAACATGTACATTTATTGGAGACATAAATACGCTTACTTGTAAACGCTTTTCTTTAAAATATTCTTTTTCAAAAACCTCTTCTATAACAACTACTTTACCATCTACAGGAGAAATAACTTGTTTGTCGTTTATAACGGTGTGGCGTTTTGGGTTTCTAAAAAATTGTAAAATAAGGACTAAAAACACCAATAAAATAATCATTATTAGAGTTCTAAGCCAAAATATATGAACGAAATTGTCAATGAGTAAAAAGCCTCCAACAACAATGATTAACTTAAATAAAATAATTTTATGGCCTTCTTTATGAAACATATTGTAAAATTCTTAAAAATAAATAAATAAAGGGAGCAGCAAAAATTAAGCTGTCTAATCTATCCAGTAAACCACCATGACCTGGCATAATTACACCACTGTCTTTAACGTTAGCTTGTCTTTTAAATTTAGATTCTATTAAATCCCCTAAGGTGCCAAACACGCTAATTATAATACTAAGTATAAGCCAATTTGTAAAATCTAATGTTTGAGTAAAGGTAGCAATAAAATAGCTAGCTACACATGAAAAAAACACACCGCCTAAAAATCCTTCAACTGTTTTTTTAGGAGATATAATTTCAAAAAGTTTTTGTTTACCAAAGTTTTTACCTACTAAATACGCAAAAGAATCGTTTACCCAAACTAAAATAAAGGCTCCTAATAGTATATTAGGGTTGTAATCTTTATAATAGTTTGCTATCAATATTAAAAAAACAAAGGCACTTGAAATATAAAAAGTTGTAAGTAAAAACCGTTTTGTGCTAAATAGTGGGATGGTTTTTCCTGAAAATAAATCTTTAATTAAAAAAAGTTCAACAAAAATAGCCAGAACCATGAGTATTTGTATGGCTTCATTTAATCCTGTATCTGTTTTTAAAAAAGTTTGCCAATAACCGAATATACCATACAATATAATAAATATAACATAAGGAATATTGCTTTTTAGTTGTATAAGTTTTTTAAACTCTCCTAAACAAATTAATCCAAATATAAAGAATAGGATAATAAGTGCTTGCTCAAAAAAAATGCTAGTAATTAGCAATGATATATATATTAGACCAGATAGTGATCGGATGAGTGCTTCCTTCATTCTATAGGTCTTCTAATAAGAGTAAGTAGAGGTTTTTTGCGCTGCTACCATAACTTAAGAAGTCTTTATCATCACCAGATTTAAAATGCTTAATGGTGGTAATGTTGGTTGGTATTTTCTGCTTGTTTTTTGATTTAATGCCACGCAATCCTTCTCCAATATTTTCTACAATTTGACTCGTTGTTGCAAATACAATAAAGTTAACAGGTAGCTCAGGAAGTTTTTTTTCAAAAATTTGCTTGGAAGAAATTAATAGTGATCCATCATTAGCAATTAAGTTTTCGCAGGTGGTTAAAAAATACGTAGACTTGCTTATGTTCTTAGTTGGTGAAATATTATTATTTTCAAATTTGTCTTGTAGATTAGAATCTAATATTAGTACAGATTCTTTTTCCCAAGCATTTTCAATGATAATATGGTCTAAATTAGAAAAGACTTCGTTTAAATTTTCGCAATACAAGAACTTACCGCCATTAGCCTTAAAGTTTATGGTAAACTTTTCGTCAATGGGGAGCTTTACTTCTGGCATATATCTGCCTCTGTCGTCCGATGATTTTAAATCTTCTTCAGACCGGTCAGATTTAGAACCAAATATTTTTCTAAAAAGACTCATTTGATGTATTGCTATTAACAGAATTCTTTTGAGATTTATCAAATATAAAAAATCTTAAACTAACCCTACGATTAATTTAAGATTTTTACATAATGCTTAACAGATTATGATTTTTAAATCATATGTCTTTTATTCATTAACTTCTTTTAATGGTTCTGCTTCTTCTTTTTCAAAGGCGCGTTTTCCAAATATTTTTTCAAGATTGTCTTTAAAAATAACTTCTTTTTCTAATAGTACTTCCGCTAGTTGCGTCAGCTTATCTTTATTGTCTTCAAGAAGTGAAATTGCACGTTGATATTGTTTTTCAATAATATCTGAAATCTCTTTATCTATCAATTCTGCTGTTTGTTCACTATATGGCTTTGTAAAACCATATTCGCTTTGTCCAGAATCATAATAGGTAATATTACCAATCTTATCACTTAGTCCATAAATAGTAACCATGGCTCTAGCTTGCTTGGTTACTTTTTCTAAATCGCTTAAAGCACCAGTTGATATTTTATCAAATATGACTTTTTCTGCCGCACGACCACCAAGCGCTGCACACATTTCGTCCAACATTTGCTCTGGTCTAACAATTAAACGTTCTTCAGGTAAATACCAAGCTGCACCTAAAGATCGACCACGAGGTACAATAGTTACTTTAACTAATGGTGCTGCATGTTCGAGCATCCAACTGGTAACGGCATGGCCTGCTTCATGAAAAGCAACAGCACGTTTTTCGCTTGGAGTAATAATTTTGTTTTTCTTTTCTAATCCACCAATAATTCTATCTACGGCATCTAAGAAATCTTGTTTGTCAACAGCTTTTTTACCGTTTCTTGCAGCAATTAAAGCCGCTTCATTACAAACATTAGCAATATCTGCACCAGAAAAACCAGGGGTTTGTTTGGATAAGAAATCTAAATCTAAATCTTTAGCTTTTTTAAGAGGTCTTAAATGGACTTCAAAAATTTCTTTACGTTCTCGCACGTCTGGTAAATCAACATATATTTGTCTATCAAAACGTCCTGCACGCATTAATGCTTTGTCTAAAATATCAGCTCGGTTTGTGGCAGCAATAACAATAACATTAGTATTGGTGCCAAAACCATCCATTTCTGTTAACAGTTGGTTTAGTGTGTTTTCACGCTCGTCGTTACTTCCAGACATCGCATTTTTACCTCTCGCACGGCCAATAGCATCAATTTCATCTATGAAAATTATTGAAGGCGATTTTTCTTTAGCTTGTTTAAATAAATCTCTAACACGAGATGCACCCACACCAACAAACATCTCAACAAAATCTGATCCAGATAATGAAAAGAAAGGCACTTTAGCTTCTCCCGCTACTGCTTTTGCTAATAAGGTTTTACCTGTTCCTGGAGGGCCTACTAAAAGCGCTCCTTTTGGTATTTTACCACCAAGAGCGGTGTATTTTTCTGGGAATTTTAGAAAATCTACAATTTCTTGTACTTCTTCTTTAGCACCTTCTAGTCCAGCAACATCTTTAAAGGTTGTTTTTACCTCTGTGTTTTGGTCAAAAAGTTTAGCTTTAGATTTTCCAATATTAAAAATCTGCCCGCCAGCACCACCGCCAGCACCACCAGACATGCGACGCATTATAAAAATCCAAACACCAATTAATAAAACAAAAGGAAGAATTCCCATAAGGAGATTACCCCAATCGTTAGTTTCGGTATCAAATTTTATTGCTGGTTTTACAGCTAGATTTTTTGTGGCATCCTTTAACTGATTTTCAAAATTTTGAAGATCACCAAATTCAAATTTATAATTTGGTAATTTGGTTGCAGATGGTATAAAGGATTTTGGTTTTGAGTTTTCGTGAATCTTTTTTTCTTCGGCGTCGGTTGTTAAATATACCTTAGCAACTCTTGTGTTTTTTACAATATCTATTTTCTCAACATCACCGTCTTGTAGGTATTTGAAAAAATCTGATGGCGTGGTAGAATTATCATCTTGATAATTACCATTGCTAAATATTTGAAAGCCTAAAACTAAAGCTATTAGAATACCATATATCCAATACGGACTAAATTTTGGTTTCTTTTCTTTTAAATTATTTTTGTCTTTTGCCATTTGTTTTTTTTAGTAACTCGTTTCTATAATTGTTGTTTTTGCATCGCCCCACAAGCTTTCAATGTCATAATATTCTCGTATATGTTTTTGGAATACATGTACCACAACATTTACATAATCGATTAAAACCCATTCCGAATTGTCTAAACCTTCAGTATGCCATGGGTTGTCTTTGAGTGTTTTGCTAACTTTTTTCTGGATGGAATTAACTATAGCGTTTACTTGCGTGTTAGATGTGCCTTCGCAAATAATAAAATAATCGCAAACTGTATTTTCTATGTCTCTTAAATCTAGTATGTTTATCTCTTTTCCTTTAACATCTTCAATACCACTAATGATAACTGATATTAATTGGTCTGCGCTAATTTTCTCTTTCGCCATTAATTTGTTTTAATTTGTGCAAAGTTATTATTTTTTTAGTTCTTTATACTTTAAAATATTCATAAGATTTTAGAGCAAGACAATAACCTGAATATGCATGTAATCAAACTTGATGCCACCGATTCAACAAATAGCTATTTAAAAAGGCTAAGTTTGGCTAAACCGTTAAAGGATTTTACTGCGGTTATCGCCAAAAAACAAACACAAGGTAGAGGACAAATGGGAACTATTTGGGGCTCTGAGGCGTCTAAAAACCTAACTTTTAGTGTATTTAAGGATATGTGTGATTTTGAAATTAAAGATTCTTTTTACATAAGTATGATTACAGCTTTGGCTTTAATTAAGACATTACAATTCTTTTCAATTTCTCGTTTGAGTATAAAATGGCCTAACGACATTTTGTCAGAAGATTATAAGATTTGTGGAGTTCTTATAGAAAATGTCATAAAACAGAATAAAATAAGCAACGCCATTATTGGTATTGGACTTAATGTAAATCAATTGAAATTTGAAAATCTACCCAAAGCGTCATCATTGCATATTTTAACAGGTAAAACTTATAATTTGGATGAATTAGCTATATGTATTCTTAAAAACCTAGAAGATTATTTTTTAATGTTGAAGAATGGCAAATTTAAAATAATCATGGCTGAGTATAACTCACATTTATTTAGAAAAAATAAACCTTCTACATTTAAGAGTGCTGAAGGCTTAATTTTTTCTGGTTTTATAAAAGAGGTCTCTAAATTTGGACATCTTCAAGTTTTACTTGAAGATGATATTATAGAGACTTATAGTTTAAAAGAAATTTCGCTTTTGTATTAAATAGCTTTTGGAATACTAGTAGCCAAGGTTTCAATAAATTTGGAGATAGGGCCTTTTATCATCATAGCCATCATAGGATTAAAATCTCCTGTAAAATCTAATTTAACATCACTAGAGTCTTCATTTACCTGAGTAATATTTGCAATAAGAGAAAAATCTAATTTTCCTCCAGCAGCACCTAAAACAATTTTATTAGGCGGTATAACTTCTTTCTTTTTTAGTACAATTTCTGGCATACCTTTAAGCGCAAAAAGAAATTTATCTTCGCTTAGAACTTCAAATTTGCTAATATTTTCGGGCATTAAACTTTCAAAATTTTTAATATCAGCTAAAAAATTAAATACGTCTTCTGGAGATTTGCTAACACTAATTTTTGGTGATTCTAAATTCATAATATTGTTAAGTTATTATTTAAGGGAGTAATAATATTAAAAGGTTTTATATATACCTTATCAATTAGCGTTCCATTCACTTGGATTTGTATTCCATTCTGATAATGTTTTGAGCTCTTTTTCAGAAATATAATTAGTTTCCAGAGCTTCTTCTAGTAAGTTTTCATAAGCACTTAGGGTATGAAGCGTAATGCCTTCGTCTTCAAAATTTTTAGCGGCAACCTCAAATCCATAAGTAAAAATGGCTATCATACCTTTTACATTAATATTGGCTGCTTTTAAAGCTTTTACAGCATTTAAACTGCTTTTTCCTGTACTTATTAAATCTTCAACAACAACAACATGTTGGCCACTTTCTATAAAACCTTCAATTTGATTTTTACGACCATGCCCTTTGGCATCTGGACGTACATATATAAAAGGAAGATTTAAATATTCTGCTACAAGCATACCAATACCTATAGCGCCAGTTGCAACCCCAGCAATGGCATCTGGTTTGCCATATTGATCCTCAATATGTTTAGCCATGGTTTCGCGAATATAATTGCGTATTGGCGGAAAGGATAGTACAATTCTATTATCGCAATAAATGGGCGATTTCCAACCAGAAGCCCATGTAAATGGAGCTTTTGGGCTAAGTTTTATAGCATTAATTTGCAATAATACTTCGGCAGTTTTTTTGGCAGTGTCTTTATTAAAAATCATGTAGGCAAAATTACATATAAATTTAATTTTATGTTAATGGTTAGTTGCTAATAATTTTTTTTTTTTCAACAATGACCAGACTGTGACTAAAAATGATATTTTTGCCGTATAATAACTGTTAATTTATAGTTAGGTATGTACAAAGTTTTTGTTGGAGATAAACCCATAGTTTTAACAACACGTGTTGAAGAAGAAAATGGTTTTAAAAACTATCCGTTAAAAAAGGGTAATGTAAAAAAAGCATTAAAAAGACTCAATAAAAAATCTATTAGAGAAGTACATTTGATTCATAAAAATTCCGACATGCTTTTAGAAAAATTTTTAAAAGAACTCCCTAACGTAGTTGCTGGTGGCGGAAAAGTTTATAATGCTCATGGAGATGTATTATTTATACTTAGAAACGATAAATGGGATTTGCCTAAAGGAAAAACAGAAGGAGACGAAACTATTGAGGAAACAGCGCTAAGAGAAGTGGCTGAAGAAACAGGTGTTGATGGATTAGAAATAACGAAAGCCTTAGAGACTACATATCACATCTTTAAGCGAAATGGTAAATATAAAATTAAAATAACGTATTGGTTTGAAATGAAAACCACTTTTAAAGGCGACCTTTATGCCCAAGAGGAAGAGGGTATTACTAAAGTAGCTTGGTTAAATGATAAGCAAATAGAGGTGGCTCTGCAACACTCTTATGCAAATATTAAATTATTGGTTTAAATAAAAAGTACATTTAAAAGAGTTTTATTTAATTTTCTTAAAAAGAATAATGAAGAGTTTTAATTTTCCATTTGGTACTATAAATATTTTAAATAATAATCTGGCAGAAATTATTGTAAGTGAAGGTGTTGTTATAGATGAATTAGCAGTAAAACAGTACTGTGATTTTTTAACGACCCATTTAGATGCTCCATTCTCGTTATTAATAAATAAAAAACATTCGTATACCTACACTTATAATGCGCAGAAATCAAAGAGGCTTTTAGGGAAAATAAACAAAATTGCAGTAGTTTGTACAACACTTGCAGGATTAATGTCTACCGAGATATTAATGAATGTTAAGGGCAATATTTTTAAGAATACTAAGGTATTTAATGAAAGTAAAAAAGCTTTAAATTGGCTGAAAACTAAATGAACGGCTAAAACTCTTAATATTCCTCAAACGTTTTAGTGTAATAACACACCAAATTAAAAATTACTTCTTGTATCTCTGTTTATTAAACGTAAATTTGTCTCTTCAAAAGTAAAGATTATGACAGAATTTATTAGAAAGCGTGCAGCCAATGCTAAAAACGATATTTTAAGTGGAATAACGGTAGCATTAGCTCTAGTTCCAGAAGCTGTAGCCTTTGCTTTTGTTGCTGGTGTAGACCCTTTGGTAGGATTGTATGCTGCTTTTATGATAGGTCTTATTACAGCTATATTTGGAGGCCGCCCTGGAATGATTAGTGGCGCTACAGGTGCTTTAGCCGTGGTTATGGTGAGTTTAGTAGCAGAAGGTAATGCTATGGGAGAGGCAAGCGAACAATTAGGTTTATATTATTTGTTTGCAACCGTAATTTTAATGGGTCTTATCCAAATGATGGCTGGTGTATTTAAGTTAGGTAAATTTGTTAGATTAATACCACACCCAGTTATGATGGGCTTTGTAAACGGCTTAGCTATCGTAATTTTTATATCCCAATTAGGCATGTTTAAAGATGTAAATGGCGATTGGTTTACAGGACAAAAACTTTGGATTATGTTAGGTCTAGTTGCTTTAACTATGGCCATTATGTATGGATTACCTAAACTAACAAAAAAAATCCCAGAAGCTTTAGTAGCTATTTTAGTAGTCTCTGCAATAGCCATTTTTGGCAATTTAGATGTTGCTACTGTAAAATCATTTATAGTAGAAGGAAGTGGAGGTGCATCCCAAGGACTAGAGGGTGGTCTTCCAAAATTTCAAACAGATATTTTTACTAAAGTACCTTTTAATTTAAAAACATTATATTTTATAGGGCCTTATGCCTTAATACTGGCAGCCATTGGATTAATAGAGTCCTTAATGACGCTTAATTTAATAGATGAACTTACAGAAACACGAGGTGATACTAATAGAGAATGTTTAGCTCAAGGTGGAGCTAACATTATTACAGGCTTTTTTGGAGGTATGGGAGGCTGTGCTATGATAGGCCAATCGTTAATTAATATAAAATCTGGAGGAAGAACACGTTTGTCGGGTATTGTTGCTGCCGTTTTGTTACTCTCATTTATTCTTTTTGCATCAGGTCTTATTGAGCGCGTGCCTATTGCTGCATTAGTTGGTGTTATGTTTATGGTTGTTATTGGCACATTTGCCTGGAGTAGCTTTAGAATTATAGGAAAAATACCAATAAGCGATGCCATAGTATTAATAGCGGTATCTTTAATTACAGTATGGAAAGACTTAGCAGTAGCTGTAATTGCAGGCGTTATTATAAGTGCGTTAGTTTTTTCATGGGAAAATGCCAAAAAAATTAGGGCTAGAAAACGCAACAAAGAAGATGGTACAAAGGTATATGAGATTTGGGGACCTCTGTTTTTTGGTTCTATAAAGGCTTTTAACGATAAGTTTGATATTAAAAATGATCCTGAGTATGTTGAAATCGATTTTATCGAATCTCGAGTGAGCGATCATTCGGCTATAGAAGCTATTTTTAACTTAGTAAATAAATACGAAGCTGCTAAAAAGAAAGTTAAATTAAAACATTTAAGTGAGGATTGTAAGTTAATGCTTTATAAATCTAGCCCTAAGTTTAGAGAAGTTATTGTTGAAGATATTGATGATCCACGTTATTATTTATCTGCTAATCCAGAGAATTTCCCAAAATCATTATCCGAGTATAAGCTTTAGTTTTAATTAGATTATATTGCATTAATAATCTTCTTGACCCCCATTTTTATCACTTAAACGTTTTTTTTGTCGGTTTTTTGTCTAAATTGCAAGATTAAAACCTACTAATGAAGTATTTTTTTTATACTCTAGTTGTTTTTTTAAAGTGTGTTTTCTTGGCTTATGCACAGCAAAAAACAACGATGCCTATAGATTCTGTTTACAAAGAAGTAGACAGAGCCTTCGAGCTTGCTAAAAAAAGTAGGTATGGGGAGGCTATAGAAATTAGTAATAGTTTATTAAATTATTCACGAAATACAAGAGATCAAAGACTTAAGGCTAAAATTTATAATGTTTTAGGAACAGCTCATTTTTTTGCTGGAAACGATTCGTTAAGTTTTGATTTTTTGTTTAAATCAAAAGATTTATTCATTAAAATAAAAGATACCTCTAAAATAATTATCGCATACAACAACATAGGTGTTAATTATAGGTATTTAGGGAATTTGGATGAGTCTAACGCTTATTTTAAAAAATCTTTAGAATTAGCAGAGAAAGGTAACTCTCAAAAAGATTTAGTGCACCCACTTTATAATATCGGTTTAAATCTAATTAGTAGAAATAAAGATACCCTCAACGATTTAACAGAGGGTTTAATGTATCTCAAGCGTGGAGAGCAGCTAGCCGAGAAATTTTATGAACACAAAAGTATTGTTGCAGAATTTTATGAAACTTTAAGTTTTGTTTACAATAAATTAGGTGATAAAGAAGAGTCTCAAGCATATTATGACAGAACGATAGCTTATGCTAATAAACATAATTATTTAGATGTTTTAGCAGAGGCGCATTTGCAAAGAGCAGAAATTCAGGCAGACAAAAATAATTTTGAACAAGCGTATAGTACTTATAAAAAGTACTCTTTGGTAAAAGATTCAATAAATTCAATTAAACAATTTGAAAAAGCAAAACAAGTTGAAGCCAATAATTTTATTAAAGAAAATAAAATAAAATTAAAACTTATAGAAAACGAAAAAGCAATACAAGATTCGGTAATTGCAAAATCTAGAGTGTTTAATATAGCATTAATGGTATTTATTTTAATGCTTTTACTTTTTGCTTTTTTTGTATTTAAAAAGAATAAAGAATTAAAACTAGCAAAAATAAGGGCAGAACGATTATCTAAGGTTAAAAGTGATTTTTATTCGGAAATAAGCCATGAACTTAGAACGCCATTATATGCTGTAATAGAATTATCTGGACTGTTATTAAAAGAAAATGTAAATGCAACACATAAGGAATACCTAGAATCATTAAAGTTTTCAGGTAACCATTTAATGTCTTTAATAAATAATGTCCTAGAGCTTAATAGTGTCGAATCAGGTAAAATGAGACTTCAAATATCTAATTTCGATTTAAAGAATCTTATATCTAATATTATAGATAGCTTAGAGTATGCATTAAGAGATAGTAATAATTCTATATCCTTAAAGTATGATAGTACCATTCCAAGACCTATAGTAGGCGACTCATTAAAACTATCTCAAGTTTTAATTAACTTGATTTCAAATGCTATAAAATTCACTAATAATGGGCATATAGAAATCGTAATTAATAAGGTTGAAGACGTAAATGATAACATAAAAATTTATTTTAAAATATCAGATAATGGGTTAGGAATATCGTTAGACAAACAATCTCAAATTTTTGAAGATTTTTATCAAGAATTAGATAAAAATTCTAAATCTTATAAAGGTACAGGATTAGGTTTGGCAATTGTAAAACGTATGCTTACAGCTATGGGCAGCGATATTCAAGTCATAAGCAAAGAAAATGAAGGCTCTACATTCTGGTTTGAACTTACGTTTCAAAAAAGTACAAGCGATAGTTTGCCTAACGAAAATTATAAAAATTTACTTGAAGAATTACAAGATTATACCTTTTTAGTCGTAGATGATAATAAAATTAATTTGCTCGTTACTAGAAAAGTATTAGATCAATTAAAAATAAAATCTAAAACTGTAGATTCTGGGCTAAAGGCTATAGAGATAGCTAAAAACGAAAATTTTGATTGTATATTAATGGATTTACATATGCCAGAAATGGATGGTTTTGAAACCACTAAGTATATTCGTGAGTTTAATCTCGAAGTGCCAATTGTAGCATTAACTGCAGCATCTACTGAGGAAGTGGAAAACAAAATAAATGATTATGATATTGATGCTTATGTATTAAAGCCTTTTATAATTAATGAGTTTGTTGAAACGATTAACAGAGTTATAAAAAACAAGCCTAATACCCTTACTTAGTATAGGCTTAGTAGATAAATTTATCTGTATTTATTAGACTTAAGTTCAACTTTATAAATTATCTCATAGGTCTTTTTAATTGTTCTTTAACTCTGTCAAACGATTTTTTGCTAGCACGTTCCCATCGGTAAATAGTATATTTTTTATTTTTGTTGGTTTCGTATTTAGCATTGGCTTCTCTAACTTTATTAGCCCAATTAAAACGTTTTTTAATTATGATTTTTATAAAATCATTAGATTGCTCAAATCCTTCTAAAGCATTTAAAGCGGCAATAGATACATTCTGAACTTTGTCATCAATACGTTTAAGTAAAACAGGTATAGATGATGGTGAGCCTATATCACCCAATGCGTTAGCAGCCATTAATCTTGTATTATAATGCCCATGGATTAAGGCGAATTCTAGTTTCTTCACTTGCGTGTTTTTTGCCCAAAAAGACATTGCATGTTGAGAAGGCTCAATCATTTTTAATTTAAAAAGTAGATATACGATTTTGTAATACATATTATAAGTTTTTAGACATTAATTTTTAGATAAGAATGCTGTCTGTTTTTACGGATTTTAATAAGAAGTTTATTAAGATTCAGTTTTGAGCATGTATCAAAACCAGATAAACCCTTTATAGAGAAACTATAAAACTGTTTCAATGTATTAGTCTAGAATTTAATAAAATTGTTACGGATTGGTAAATTTTATTTTTGGAAAAGAATTATGCGTGGTAAATCTTGGTATATGCTATTTTTAACTATATAAAGATTTACCACGCATAAATACATGAAGTTATGTGTGAGGAATGTTTTCTAAAATATAATTTTAGAAAGTAATATTTTTTACAAAATTATATTTTGATGGTTTTGTGTGTCTCTTTATTTCCACCAGCATAAATCTCAAAAATATAAACACCCCGACTTAAATGAAATAAGTTTAGCGTTAATTTTCCATTTGTAATTGTGCCTGTATCGCTAATTATTAAAACACCAGAACTATTGTATATCTTGTAGTTTAGGGTAGTGTTTCCATTATCAATTCCAGATATGTTTACACTGTCTCTAAAAGGATTTGGATATACAAGCCATCTTTTATCTATACTTTCATTTGTAGTTGTAGACAATGCGCCTCCAAAACAAGCACTATCTAGTTTAAATTCATCTTTTAAAATATTGTCTAGTTTTAGATTAGTAAAACTGTCATTTATGGTATGATTAAAAAATGTAGTATTTATAATGCTATCTTCGGCACCAAGAAAATCTTGAAGTAAGGTCGCAAAAGTTTGTCTGTAATCGTATTGTACAGTCTGTATTTGAAAATTATTACTATTGGTAGCTTCTGTTAAATCTGGGTTGGTACCCGAAACACCGCCAGCTACAGGTTTTCCAAACATAAACATGGGAGCTATTTCACCATGATCTGTTCCAAAATTACCGTTCTCAGCAGCTTTTCTTCCAAATTCTGAAAATGTTATACCAACAACATCATCAGCTAAATTTTGATTTTCTAAATCTTTAGTAAAAGCTTCTATAGCACCAGATAATTCTGTTAGTAAATCGTGATGTCTACCAATAACATTGCCAGCGCCTTGTACTTGCGCATTATGAGTATCAAAACCAGATAAACGCACCATATAAACTTTAGACCCTAAATCTCCACTAATTAAACGGGCTACTGTTTTTAGTTGGTTAGAGATGTCTGTGTCTGGGTAGTTCTCGTCGTTTTTACCAGAATTAAAAGCGTTGGATATAGATTGTGCATATGTATTAGATAAATTGTCTGTATCGTTTATAAACTCTAATTGCTTGCCGTAATCAGAATCTGGAATGTTAGTTGGTCTAGCGCCTCCTAATCCATTTAAAACAGAATAAAAACCAGCGGGGTCTTGTCCTGTAATGTTTAACGATAACCCGTGTGCTTCTTCAGCATGGAAACCCAAAGAGGTTTTATTTGAGCCAATTTCTACAGCTAACGGAAAGGGTTCAAGAATTGAATCTGCATAATATTGCTCCATAAATCGACCAATCCACCCGGTGTCTCCTCCATTGAGAAGACTATTACCATCGTTTCCTGATAAATATAAATCGGTAGACTTAAAATGACTTTTATTTTGCGAAGGATAACCTACAGATTGCATAATATGCAGCAAATCATTATCATATAAAGATTTAAAACCAGTAAGCGCAGGGTTTAAACCAATTTGCTGATTGGATGGTAACGATGTGTCTAAGGTTATATATTTATTGGTGCCAGATTCAGGAACCTTGATAGTAGGTCTTAAATTGCTATAAATGTCGTATTGATTTAATGGGATTATGGTATTTAACCCATCATTAGCACCTGCTAAATTTATAAGCACTAATTTTCTATTAGAAATATCTGGACAATTTGCAAACGGCACAAAAGATTTTAATGCAGCTTGAAGTTGAAATGGTGTTAATCCAACTACAGATGCAGATGCCGAAAGTTTTATAAAATTTCTTCTTTTCATTTTATTGTGTCTTACATGAGTTGAAATTCGGCTGCATTTACCATAGCAGTAACAAGTGCATTTAATCGCGTTCTTACTGATGCATCTTGGTTATCGTTTAAATATTGAGACCATAAATCAGTCCAATAATAATCAGGGAAACCTTCATCTACCAAAAAGGTTTTAAAGTAATCTACCCTTGCGGTGTCTATGGCTTCTGGATAAAGTAAATTGGCAATGTCTGTAATTAACAAATTTGGGTCAGATGGTGTAGCTGTTTTATTTTTTACAAACAATAGTGTGTCTATTTGTGTGGAAATCCTACCAGCTGTAATGGTGTTTTTACCAACGACCAAACTTTCAATAAGTTTATATCGTCCTATTAGTGTATTGGATGAAAACCAATTTCTGTCAAATCCAGGTTCTTGATAGTAAGCAGGGTAACCTGCAACTGAGTCTGGATTGTAAAACTCCATGCCAGCAGATTTAAAATACGTGTTGTGAATAAACCTTAAAAAGAAACTAATATAAAACTCAGATGGATTTGTTGTTGGATTTGGATAGTTGACACTAAATAATGAGCATATCTCCGAGAGCTGTTGTAGCGGGCTCTTAATTATAGCTCCAATAATATTATCTGTTGCATCACTATCATCTGCATCATAAAAATGCTCGCTAGAAAGTAATGTTTTTACAACAGGTAAAATTTCATAATCATTATTAATTAATATTTGAGATAGCGGTGTTATAATATCGGTCTCAACAGTATCATTCCATTCACTTTTAACAAAATAGCGATAAATTTTTCTGCAATATGCTTTTGCGGTTTCTGGTTGTGCAAAAACCATATCTACAAAATCATCTAGCTCTCGTTGCATATCGTTAGCACTAGTTGCTCCCCGTATAACTTGATTGCCAAAAGCACTGCTAAATGTTTTGTCATTTGTATCATGCTGGTTAAAGTTAGATAAGCCTTTAGGTAAATTAGTGTCAGGGTCTATAATGGAGCGGTCTTGGCTAGCTTTAAATCCAGAAAATACTTTAGCAGCCTGCTGTATATCAACTTCTGTATAATTTGTGTAATTATCTGCACCAATTTGTTCTCCTTTTAAAATAGTAAAAAGCTCTAAATACTCACGAGCATAATTTTCGTTAGGATTATTCTTGTTATTCTGTGTATTATTTAGATAATTCAGCATAGAAGTATCTAAGGTTATTTTTTTTGCTAGAGATTTTATATTTCCAAGCGCATAATAATCTAGTAATCTAATATGATCAAAAAAGTGTGTTGATGTGGCAGAACCAGAATCTTTACCTATGGTAAAACTTGTGTGTAAAAAAAACGATAATTTATGCTTTAAGTTTATTTGGTTCATCGCATTATGCCACCACCATGCAGTAACATGGGCTCTTTTTCTAGGTTGATTACTAAAAGAGTTTGCAGGTTCTGTTGATGAGGTCCAAAATCCTTCAGGGCTTCCTTGTGGCAAAGGTTCATAGGGTTCAGCTAGTATGTTACTTGTTGCTGTTGTAAGGCTATTTACAGCTGCTGTTGCTGTCATGCCTGTAAAGGTTTCTAACTGTTCTTTCGTAAAATTAAAAGTAGCTCTTCGTAATAAATGTTTAGCTTTTCTTAAATCTAAATTAGAACCCAGTGGGGAAAGTGATGCCATTAATTATTGTTTTTACCAATGTACGTAATATTTCATAAAAACATTATATACGTTAAAATATTTACAATTAGACTTTGAAATGGCTAGAAAGTTTAATTAAACTCAAAAATTAACTCTAAAACTTAAATTTGTTGTAATACCAAGGGACTCATTTTCAATTTTATTAATTTGATTTTCATTATCCAAATTGTAATATGTATTTATAATATTCCTTCGGCTTAGGGCATTCCATACTGATGCACCAACAGTAGCACGAGTATTACCTGATAAATTGAATTTATATGTTACTGAGTAATCTGTACGAACATAATCTTTTAGTTTTTCTGCGTTGGGAGATAAATAATTTATTTGACGGTCATTATTTGGACTGTTAAAAATAGGTTCGGTTGTTGGTTTTCCAGAATGCCAATTTAAACCTAGTGCTATTTTAAGATTGCGATTGGTATATGTTCCTGCTAAAGTTAGTGCGTGGTTTATATCTACATTATTGGGGAATGCTTTACCGTTATTAAGATTATCAAATAGATAATTATTAGTGCTATACGAGTAGGATATCCAGCTGCTTAATGTGTTATTAAATTGTTTGTTTACTAAAAAGTCAAGACCTTTAATTGTATAGCTGCCTGTGCTATTAATAAACTGAAACTGATTTTGAAAACCTTGACTTCTAGTTGTAATTCCATCTACTTTTTTTATATAAGCTTCTGTGCTAATTAATAATTTGTTTTGATTGTAATGTAATCCTGCAGATACTTGTTTGCTTTTTATAACAGGTATAGTACCGTTATTAGCGAGTACCCATCTTCGTTTTTCTATACCTAAAAAATCGTTTTGTAAATCGATAATCTGCGAAGTCGTTTGGCTTTTGTATTCGCCCAAAATATCAAATCTAAAATGATTGAAAAAACGTTGACTAAAACTTAATCTAGGTTCTAAAAATAATAAATCTAATTTTTCAATATAATTAAGTCGGCTTCCTATATTTAATTTTGTTGTTGCATTATTAGGTAATAAAAGCGCTTCTGCATAAATAGCATGGCTTTTTATAACTTCTTTTATAAAACGTCTAAAAACAGGATTGTTAACATTTTCAAGATTGCTAATTCCAACTTCTGTAAATTGGTAACCACCATTTAATTTTATTTGATTGCTTATGGCATAATCAATATCAAGTTTTGCTGTAATATCTAAAACTTCATTTTTTTGTATTAATCGCTGGTTATTTAAGATATCAAAATTTATGGCATCCAAATTATAATTGGATAAGTAAACTTGCGAAGTGGTAGTGAATTTGTTATTCCAATCTCTAGTGTAAGTTATGCCAGTAGCGGTATTACGCTGCGATAGCTTACTGTTTAAAGCTTCGTTTTGGTCATTAATGGTAGATTGCTCATCATAATTTAAGGTGTTATTTACATTTAAAAAATGAAACCTTAATTTGTCTTTTTTTGAAATATCGTATAATAACTTAGTTGTGATGTCGTAAAAATAAAACCTTTCATTTTGCGAAATAGAATTTTCAGATTCTGTAAAATCAGAATCCTGAAAAATACGTTTGAAGTATTGGTCGTATGTTGTGGTATTTATAAGGTCTGTTATGGAGCGTCTTGTAGAAAATTGTAATCCTATTTTTTTTGAAATCGGAATTTTAGCATGACCATCAAAATTTATAAAATTTAATCCTAAACCTCCGCTAAAATTATGGTTAACATTATTGGGCAGCTGCATATCTATAACGCTAGAAACGCCATCACCATATTTTGCACGGCTTCCGTTTTTATAAACATTAATACGTTGGGTTGTATGTGGGTTAAACGCAGATATTAAACCGAAAAAATGACCAGATTGATACATTTTTATACCATCCCATAATAATAAATTCTGATCATGCGTGCCTCCACGAACATTAATATTAGACACTGTTTCATCGGTACTTAGTACGCCAGGAATAGCCTGGATAGTTTGTAAAATGTCTGGTTCAATAAGCCCTGGAAGAATACCAAATGATTCGGGTTTTATGGTAAGCGAGCCATCGCTTAATTTTGCAATTCCTGTTGTTAGATAGTTGGTTATAACAATTTTTTCAAGATTTTGAATTTTAAAAGAGGTACGGTCTTTTATGGTTTTTTTTATAGCTATAAAACCATTGTCTAATAATTCAAAATCCAGTTGAGTTTGGTTTTTAAGCATTTTTAAAGCATCCTCTAAAGATAATTTTCTGTTTGGTAGAATGCTTTTTTTATTTCGTATGAGATTATCTATATATGAAAATCTAACATTATACGTGTTTGATAATATTTCTAATATATTAATAAGAGGTTGCTTTTTATTTTGAACAGTTTGAGCATTTAGAAATGCAGCATTCAAAAAAAATAACATTATAATAATAAAAAAGCAATCTTTTTTAATCACGTTTAAGTGTTATACGCTGTTTAGATTTATTGTAACTTACATTAAGGGGTAGTGTTATAGATTTTAATGCTAAATCAATATTGTCGTGTGCAAAACTACCCGTAAATAATTGATTTTTATCGATATTTATTAAGGTAATCTGGACATTATATTGTCTTTCAAATTCATTAATAACTTCAATATACGGTAAGCTTTTAAACGTACTTGCGTTATTTAACCACGAAGGCATGGTACGGTTTTCTTTTTCTTTAGCAATTATTTTCCCGTTGATAATTAAAAAGCTTTTTCCGCGTTTTAGTTTTGTTTCTTGAGAACGGTATGAGACTCCAACTAAACCTTCGTAGCAAATAACTTCAAAATAATTAAGGCGATGTTTTACGTTAAATTGTGTACCATATACAGTAACTATACCTGTTTCTGTTTTTACTTTAAATGATGATCCCTTGGCTACTTTAAAAAAAGCTTCCCCATTAAGGTTTACCTCGCGTTCTTGGTTCCAATTACTTTTGTTAAATGCAAGGCTAGACATGGCATTGAGCGACACTGTAGAGGCATCGGGTAGTTTTATAGTAGTTTTTTGAGCAAACTCTGTAGCTACGGTCGTATCTAATGTGGTTGTAAAATAATAGGCGCTAAAGCATATGGCTAAAACGGCAGCAATGCGCATAAATGGCTTGAGCCAATTTGTAGAAGACTTTTTATCGATATTAATTTTAGATAAGACGCTTTCTAATTCTTTTTCAGTGTTATAATCTTGTGCTTTAAAAGCTTGTAGATTTTTATTGAGTTTAACCAATTCATCATAATCTTCAAGGCTTTTAAACGCTTCAAGTTCTTGGTCATTTAGATTATTATCTAACCATTTTGATATTAAAGTTTCTCTATTCATCATTTTACATTCAACTATATAACAGTTAACTTTTATTTTTTCCTACCCTTTAAATTAAAAAAATAGATTAATATTAATAAGCTCTAACAATTTTAGAGTTCCTTTATGTCTTTACGCAGTTTCACTAAGGCGCCATAAATACGTTTTTCAACAGCTTTGGTAGAAATATCTAAAATTTCGGCAATTTCCTTAAATCGTTTGCCTTCTATGCGGTTCATCATAAATGCTTCGCGTTGGGCATCAGTTAATTTTGCCAGAGCATTTTGCAGTTTATCCATATACTCGTTCTCCTGCATTAAAAACTCGGGGGTTTCGTTGGTATATGTTTTAGGTTTTGTCTGTTGGTGTTTTAATATGACCTTTTGGTGAGCTACTTCATTTAACATTAAATTATTAGCCGTTGTAAAAACAAAACTTTTGGCTTTGTCAGGCGTGACTTTTGCACAGTTTTCCCATAATTTAACAAAAGCTTCCTGTACTTTGTCTTTTGGGTTTAATAAGGCTCCATATTTATAATGCAAAAAATCATGCAGATTTTTAGCGTGCTTTTTAAATATGGAAGAAAATAAATGCGCTTCACAAATATTTTCATGTAATTGTTTACCCATGTTTATGTATTGTAGGTTTTAATAAAAAATAATTTTTGATTTTAAACCAAAAAAAATAATTTTAAATGCTAAATTAAAAAAAAAGAAAAAAGGGGGTAGGTATTTTTAAAGTAATCCTGTTATATATACAAATGATTTATCTAACCCAAAAATAACACATCATGAAAACTAAAATGAAAACATTACTATTGTTCGCTTTTTTCGCTTTGTTATTATGTTCTTCTTGCCAAGAAGAAAAAGTAGAGATAACACCTCCTAACGATAGCGAGACATTAGTTGCCAAGTCTGAGCTTACTAGTTTAATAAGTGCCACATCTAAACGTGATGGCTCCATAGACAACATTATAGACAAAGCTAGTTGTTTATCTGTAGAGCTTCCAGTAACGGTTAAGGTTAATGGGCTTGAAATTATTATAGATTCTACAGACGATTTTAAAGTTATAGAAACTATTTTTAATGAGTTTGAAAACGATGACGATACGTTAGATATTATTTTTCCAATTACAATCATTCTATCTAATCATCAAGATATTGTTATTCCAAATCAAGTTGCTCTAGAAAGCCTTGTAGAAGAATGCCTTGGTGAGAACGAAGAAGATGACGATATAGAATGTATAGATTTTCAATACCCCATTGCGTTTTCAGTTTTCAATACAGAATTTCAAATTATAGATACTGTAACTATTGAAGATGATAAGCAACTATTTATGTTTATACAACGTATTGAAAATGAGGGAAGCTTATTAGCAAGCCTTAATTTTCCTGTAACTATGGTATTGGCAAATGGTATAACTCGTACTGTTAATAACAATCAAGAATTATCACAAATTATTAAAGATGCTAAAAATTCTTGTGATGAAGACGATGATAATGATATTGATGACGACGATTTCACTAAAGACTCCTTAGATAGCCTATTAGTAAAATGCCCTTGGTTAGTAAAAGATATCATAAGAAATCAAGATAATCTAAATAACCAATACCGTAATGCGGTACTAACATTTAAAGAGAATAATGTTGCCGTACTTCGCGATCCACAAAGCACAAATTTAACCGAAGGCACATGGGCAACAACCATAACTCCAGATGGCGCAGTATTAGATTTAAACATAAGCAACGCTCCCGATTTTACACTAAAATGGCTTGTATATGAACTAGGACCAGATAGAATAAAACTCTACCAAGACGATGGCAACAAAATAATTTTAAATAAAAACTGCGATTCAACGGTAGACCTTACTAAAGAAAATGTTATAGGTAACCTAAGAGAATGCCCATGGCGAGTACAATTATTAAGTGTAAATGGTCAAAGAAACGATAGTATTTACATAGCTACACCATTAATATTCTTCGATAATAACCTTGTTAAAATACGTGTGGAAGGAGAAAATATAGAAGGTAATTATCAAGTGTTAGAAATAAATAATGATATTATTTTAAAAGTAGATATAGAAAACAGACCAGATTTAAATCTTGATTGGCACATTACACGTTTTGAAAATAGCTTGATAAAATTTGAAAACGATAATAACAATATGACTATGACAAGGCTTTGTCCAGATCAAGATACAGACTTTGTAAACACCACGCTAAAAGCTAACAGTTGGGAAGTAACACTATACACAGATATCTCTAACAGCCAGAATCAAGCCCAAGATTATGCCATGTTAGATATAAAATTCATAGAAACAGGAAGGATAGAAATTACTAACTTAAATAGTCAAACCACAAACATTGGGTCATGGTTGTCATACAGAAACGATGGTTTATTTCTAGACATGCAATTAGAAAATGTGGTACCAGTAAATGAACTTACTGCTAGATGGAAAATAGTCGAAATAGAATCCGAAAGAATCGAACTAAAATTATTTAATAACCAAGGCGAGATACAAAAAAACATAGTACTAGAAAAGCGCATATAATTTGGTTTGATAAAAGTGGGGTTTACTTAGTTTTCGGTTAGTTAAGCTAGGCTCCCTTTATAAAGGCTATCAGTTTTATTAAGCTGGTAGCTTTTTTTATCTAAATTTTAACTATTAGTCAACTGTAAAAAAATATGTGTTCGTTTTGTCTGAATTAAATTGTAGACTTCCTTATGTTAGAACTGTTTAGTTTTCTAAAGTTTCTATAAAGTTATTCTTCTTTTAAACAGTTCGGTTTTTGGGGAAGCTTACATGAATACTTTAGGTTTAAAGCAAGCCAATAAATACATGCATCTTTCTGCAATAGCTTATAATTTAAAGAAATACTTAAAATTTATTAAAAATAGCCCCTAAAGCATAACGGGAGCTATGAATATTGTTTGCTATAATATAAATCGACAAATGAGACTCCATATAATCTGTTTTAAGCAACCTGTATTTTAAACAAAATCAAGAATTCATAAAAACTAAAAACTAAAAACTAAAAACTCTTAAAATGAAGTGTTTATTGATTTTAAGCATTTTTTTAATGAGTTGTGCAACGGTTACCGGTTGGCAATAGTTTTTTTATTCATAAACACCAAACCAATTCAGCTCGTCTTTCCAATCCGTTTTTTCGTAATCAACTTGTTCATTATTGTAAACTCTAAATATTCTGCTGTAACCTGTTGATTTTAGAATGTTTTTTATTGAGTCTATTTTTGTTTTACTAATGTTTTTATCTACCAATAAATTGAACTGAAAATTAGTTGAATCTAATTCGGTTTCTTGATAAGCTAAAAATGCAATAGTCTCGTATTTAATTTCGTCTAATCCACGAGTTTTGTCGCTATCTGTTTTTGCTATTAATTTTCCATTTCGAAATCCAACATAAACGTTAAATCCAATTCCGTTTTCTTTACTTGAGATTAAGTCATTTTTTGAGGGTAAATCAAAAGTCAAGCGTAAATTTTTAAGTAAATAGTCAAAACCATTTTTGACTCTCAATATTGGAAATTTATAAAGGCTATCAGTTACGCTTTTAATAAAGAGCGTATCATTATTATTACTTATTTTATAATCAAAAACATAATTCCTATTCGCAAAACTATCTTTTATGTTAGTGTGATAAATTTTCGAATCATTAATATACCATGAGTTTACATGACTATAACACATTTCACTAAAGCGAATTGAATCTTGACAAAATTGATATTCAAGAGGACAAGAGTTACCATTTACAGTACTCCAATTTCCAATTAATTTATCTTTTTCTTTATTTGAAAAAGAGCAAGATTGTATAATTGAAACTAAAACTATTATTCTAAAAATGGTTTTCATCAAGCTGTCTTGCATCGCATCGTGTTCGTGTATGGTTAGTTGCGTGTGTAAGTAACTAAATTAGCAAAAGAAAACGAACCAGAGGAAATTTCGAAGGAATTTCCAAGTAGACGATAACCTAGCAATTAATTATACGCATTGTGCTTGTTGCACAAGTGTTTGTTAAAAATAGTGTTTTTGTTTAACTATAGTTATGCAAGGAAAGAAGTATTATCAGGAGAAATTGTTTTCTAATTTTCAGTTGAGTGAGCGTGTACCCGAGACTAATTTTTACAGGCGTTTAAAAGGAGTTCTAGATTTGCATTTTCTTTATAAGTTTACTAGAGAATATTATGGAGAAAGTGGTCAAAAGAGCATTGACCCTGTTGTATTTTTTAAGTTGTGTTTAGTAGGATATTTAGAGAACCTTATTAGTGACCGTAAGCTGATATCGCATTGTTCTATGCGCTTGGATATTTTGTATTTCATAGGTTATGATATAGATGAAGAATTACCATGGCATAGCACTATAAGTAGAACGCGTCAACTATTTCCAGAATCTGTATTTGAAGAAGTATTTACGAATGTTTTACAGCTGTGTGTTGATAAAGGAATGTTAAGTGGTCACACGCAAGCAATAGATTCTGCTCCGGTAAAGGCCAATGCTAGTATGGATACTTTGGAGCTCAAAGTACCTGAAGAAGATTTACAAGAACACTTGATGCGCATACGAGCGATAAGTTCTATGGATAAAGAAGGGCCTCATCGTAAATCTAAGAACGACAAATCGGATAAATCTCAGGGTAGTGTGACAGCCAGTCAGAAAGAGCTGGGAGCAATCGCAAGCAGAAATAAGAAGTGGTCCAAAGAGCAAGACCAGCGCCCTGGAGCAGGCAACAAAGGCTCTAAATATACGAGTAATAAGACGCATTACAGCCCTACAGACCCTGATGCTAGAA
>CANMQH010000012.1 GCA_947499935.1 uncultured Algibacter sp.
GTGTTTGCTGGGTCGCCTGTTAACTGGGTTAAGGTGGTCGTGCCTAATACTCCTGGGTCGTTGTTTGGTAAATAATCGTCATTAGTTAATACATTAGTCACTACAGCTACTGCTGGGTCGCCTGTATTGGTATCATCTGTTACCATTGGTGCTAATGGATTAGGGTCTGTGGTATCTGGGTTACCATCGCCATCGTCGTCTAAATCACACGCATTTGCTGAAGCATCACCATCCAAATCTGGTAGTGGTGCGCCTATTGCCCCTTCTATATAATCTGCAGTACTGTTAGCATCGGTATCTGCTCCTGTTGCTGGATAACTTGCTCCTATTACGGTTCCATTCGCATTGATTGCGGCTGGGTCTGCTCCAAATTGTCCACCATCACCACCATCTGCAGTTGCATCATCATAATACTCATTAGTATCTGTACATCCATCTTCATCTGCATCAGTATCTAAATAATCTGGGGTTCCTACTGTTGCTCCACTATCTGCTGGCGTAATTCCTGTTCCTGCACTATCTGGTATTCCGTTGCTATCGCCATCAATACCATCTGCTATACCATCATTATCAACATCTGTTCCGCCTGCTTCTGCAACATCGTAAATACCATCATTATCTGCATCTAAGTCAACACAGTTTGCTAATCCATCTCCATCGAAATCTGGGTCTACCGATAATGAAAGGAATATTGCGCTATCATCTCCTAAATCATTTGAACTGAAACTAAAGTTTGTTACTCCTGCACTAGAAGACTCCCATGTAAACCTAGCACCTCCATTATTTGCGTTAGTACCTGTTAAATTTACTATTTGATAAACAGGTGGCACACTAACATCTGCAAACGATGCATTTAAAGTGGTTGTAAAATTATAAATTGTACCATCTAGACTCTCTAAAGTATCTATAGTATTTCCTGTTTCTATTACTCCTCCATGTTCTAACCTTGCTCTTATTCGAGAAGCCGCAGTACCAGAAATTGTAAAAGTTGCTGGGGTTCCTGAAAAATCATCTCCAACAAATAAATTTGGATTAGTATCTGGACGGTTTAAACCTGTACCTGATATTAGTACGCTTCCAGTTGGAAGACCTAATCTTGTACTGATATCTACATTTGTTATTGTATTTCCAAGCGTAGACGGTGCTATACCTAAATCTGCTTGCGGGCGTATTGCAATAAAATTTGTAGGACATTCTACCGCATCTGCTATACCATCATTATCATCATCTAAATCACAGAAATCTGGTACGGTATCTCCGTCTGCATCCAATGCATCATCTCCACCTGGACAAACATCTGCACCATCCAATACGCCATCTCCATCTTGATCGCCTTCTGCAACAACAATTCTTACTGTAGCTATATCACACTGATCTGTTGGTGTGGTTGGATTGGTAGGATCTTGAGTTGTATTACCGTTTACATCATTACATACTTGATATTCTATGGTTACGGTTGTATTTCCTTCGCTTGGTAATGGCGTATACGTAATCTCGCCTGTTGACGGATCTATACTTACCATACCTGCAGCTGTACCGTTTCCTGTATCTGTTATTGTTGTTGTTCCTAAATTATTAGGATCTGTTGTCGTTAAAAAATCATCATTTCCTAAAACATCTATTACTTCTGGAATGCCTGCAGTTGCTGTTGCTGAATCATCATCGGCTGTTGGTACTGTTGGATTTGGATCTGTAGTATCTGGGTTACCATCATTATCATCATCTTCATCACACGCATTGGCAATTGTATCTATATCTAAATCTGGACCAACTGTAGTTACGTCTGTATTTGTTCCTGTTGTATAGTCTGCAGTTGTCACTGTTCCGTTAGCATTGACTTCGCCTTCTGTTACGGTTAATGGATCTCCTGCTCCAAACTGTTCTCCATCACTGCCATCTGCATTAGCATCGGCAAAAGCTTCGTTAGCATCACTACATCCATCTTCATCACTATCGGTATCTAAATAATCTGGTGTTCCTGGTGTTGGTCCACTATCTGTTGGTACTGTTATTCCCGTACCTGCTGTATTTGGTATACCACTATTGTTTGCTCCATCGCCATCTGTATCATCAGCTTCGCCATCATTATCTGCATCAGTTCCTCCTGTTTCTACCACATCGTAAATACCATCATTATCAGAATCTAAATCATTACAATCTGCTACACCGTCTCCATCTGTATCTGATGCTACAATAAGCTCTAGAGCATAGTGGCCTTCATCATTATTTGTTGCTGCTGCATCGGCTAAAGAATTCCCTGCTCCATCGTTTACTTCTTCAAGAACAAAAGCTAAGTTGGTAATTGGACCTCCATCTGTTCTACTGAAAAATAATGTAAAATCTGCTGATCTGCCATTTGCGACATCTTCTTGTTCTTGTGGCACTGTTACATCTGTAGCTAAATTTGTTGGATTGATTATTGTTGCTCCCCAAGAAATTATTGTACCATTTACGACTTGATTAAAATCGTTACCAGAAAGTACAGATACATTTATACCTGCATTTGCAGCCGTATCAAATAAGAGTCTAGACTGATCTAAACTATTAATATGCAAATATGCTCCAATAACATTATTACCTGAAAAGCTAATTGAACCTGCTTCTGATTCTACGCCAGGTGTTGCGTCTACATTTAGTCTAAATTGAGTTGCATCTAGAGGTCCTGTTGTTTGTATTGCGTACGCACTATTATCGAACCAATCAAATCCTCTATTGAATCTGAAAGCTGCTTGTGGAAATATCCCTCCTCCTGCTGTTGTAACCTCAACACCTAAAGGTCCTGTACTAGGCGCTACTGATCTTGGCTCAAAATCTACAACTCCAGTTACACATCCTTCTGTGGTATCTAATATACCATCGTTATCATCATCTAAATCTACGGCATCTGGAAGTCCATCATTATCTGTATCTACACCGTCTACGGTTAAGCTGATGGTAGCTGTTGCACACACATCTGCAGGTGGGTTTGAAATACCATTTCCATCTACATCATTACATACTTGATATACTATAGTTATCAAGCCATTGTCTAATGGTGATGGTGTATAAGTTACATCTCCCGTAATTGGATCGAAGCTAACAACGCCTTGACCGTTACCAGCCGTAGTATCACTTATTAAAGTAGTTGCACTTGGTATAAAATCATCATTAGCTAGAATATCAAAACTTACAGGTGTACCTGCCATTTGCATTCCTACAATAGTATCATCTGATGCTGTGGGTGTTAAAGGATTAGGATCTGTAATATCTGGATTACCATCATTATCATCATCTTCATCACAAGTATCACTTACCAATACAATTGGTGTTATGGCGTTTTCTGAAGCTAAATCTGCATTTGGCCCTACTGTAGTTACATCTGCATTTGTTCCTGTTGTATAATCTGCTGTAGTTACTGTTCCATTTGCATTAACTTCGCCTTCTGTTACGGTTAATGGATCTCCTGTTCCAAACTGATCTCCATCACCGCCATCTGCATTGGCATCTGCAAAAGCTTCGTTAGCATCGCTACAACCATCTTCATCACTATCGGTATCTACATAATCTGGAGTTCCTGGTGTTGGTCCACTATCTGTTGGTATAGTTACCCCTGTTCCTGCTGTATTTGGAATACCGTTATTATTTGTACCATCTCCATCGGTATCGTCTGCATCTCCGTCGTTATCTAAATCTGTTCCTCCTGTTTCTACAACATCGTAAATACCATCGTTATCTGAGTCTAAATCGAAACAATTAGGTATGCCATCATCATCAATATCATTCTCCGACAATCTGGTTGTCGCTAATATTATATCATCAATAAATATATTCTCATTACTAATTATAGCTCCTGTTTGAGATACAAAGGCAATATAAATATCTCCACCTGTGTAGGCAAATGAACTGGTATATCTTTGCCATGTGCCATTAGCCATAACATCTCTTGGGGTAGCTGTATTATCTGATATAGTTCCCGTAGGAGCCCAAGCTCCTGGGATTACATTATCGTTTGCTACTGTACCATCTCCAAATGCAAATGCTCCATTTCCAAACCAAATAGCTATTGAAGAATCGGCATCTGAAGGTCTACCACCCGACGGATCAGTGTCATAGTTTTTGCCTTGAGAATAAGAGAACTCAAAATATATTTGGTCTCCCGACAAGAAACCCAATGCTGCCATTTGCACTGCTGTTTGCCTAATTCCCAATCCATCGTTTGCTGTAGTTGATTGCGAGTCATTATTAGTTGCCTGCAATACTCCAAATGATGTACCTTCTATGATTTTGTACCAAGGACTTCCTGCTGTATCAGACACAAAATCTGGCGATCTATTTACAAAAAAGGGAGCACTAAATGCAAAATTACTTAAATGATTATTATCTGGATTTTCGCTAGTTGCAGTAGCTCCAACAATTGCACTATTCTCAAATCCTTCTTGAGCAACTACCCTAACAAATGTACCATCTGACAATGTTTTTCCTGTAGGACACTCTACACTATCTAAAATACCATCATTATCATCATCTAAATCTACGGCATCTGGTACACCATCATTATCATAATCCGGACGGTCGTCTGTTGGATCACAGGCATCTGCTATACCATCTGCATCTGCATCTGGACCAAACGTAATTACATCGGCTGTTGTACCTTGCCCCGCACCTGCTTGTGTTGGCACCCCTGGATTGGCACTTGTTGCCGTACCCACTGGACCTGTTAATGCTAGAGTGGTTGCATCTATATTAGTAGCATCAAAACCTCCTGCTGCTTCTATAGCATCTGCACAGCCATCGTTATCGCTATCTGTATCTCTAAAATCTAAAAGTCCATCGCCATCTACATCACAACCATTTTGTACATCAACTTGAAATCTAAAGTTATCTGCTGTTGCCGAAGCTAAAACCATGGTTCTTGTTACCAAAAGCCCTGTAGCTGTACCAATAGAGTTGTATTGATAATCTGCATTAGCACTTGTTGGCACCGAACCTGTTACCGTAAATGTATCGTTAGGTACATTGGTTGTTGATATGGTTCCTACTGTACCTACTCCTAGTGATACTTCGTCCCATGTAAACCCTGATGAAGGCCCAATAGCTACTACCGTAAATGTTTCTCTCGATGATAAACCAGAAAAGTCTGGACTAGAACTTACATTAACATTTGTTTCTGCCTGAAATGTTAGTATTGATGATTCTACATCACCAACCTCTGGAGAATTATTTAATAATTCGATAGTGCTATCTGATCCGAATACGAATTCTGAAATAACTGAGTCTGGAGTTCCGCCAGAAATTGTAAATGCATCTACCGTTGTATCTATTAAATCTGAACCAGCATCACTAACTGAAAATATACCTCCTGCATTAGTAATTCCTGCAAAACTTACACTTTCAATAAGTGTTGCTGGACATTCTACTGTATCTAAAATACCATCATTATCGTCATCCAAATCAACCTCATTACCAATACCGTCGCCATCGGCATCTGTTGATGTTGCTGGTCCTGTTGGGTCTACAATTTCTGCACCTACTGTAGATTCATCACCTAAAGCATTGTCTGTAAGTATGTATGTTGTAGTATATACAGATTGACCATTTACGATTTCTATGGCTTCTGTTCTTCCTACAATTGAACTTGTATAATCAAATACCGAAGCACCAAATATTGTGGGGCCAAATTTACGGTAAGCATCTATCTCTTCTAGAGCTGTAAGCCCATACCAATAGTATTTTACTACGGCTGTCTCTCCTGGTGCCCCACATTGTAATGTAAAATCTACTAACCCTAAAGGATAATCAAACAATGAATCTATAGAAGTTTGGTCTGCTTCTTGCTCAATCACCATACGTGTAATTTGGTTACATAAGCCTGAAACTTCTATGGTTACATAACTACCTGCGCCAGAACCGTCTGGTATGGAGGCCACGTTTGGTTGCTCACTATCGGGAGTACCATCGCCGTTACCATCGCCGTTTGGTGCGCCATCTTCAATAGAGGAATCTACATTATCCATATCGTCTACCACACATGCTACGGTATCTAAACCATCTCTAGATGCTCCAATGCCCTGCCCTAAAGCTACTATTGTTGGCACGCCCTCGTCTACACCTGCTATTGAACCTACGGTATTACCTAGATTATCTAACACCATATCTGTTGAAGGCCCAGTGTAATCAGTACCTGAGTTCCCCCCCATAAGCGTTCCTACTCCTGTGGCATCTACTAAATCTGTATCTACAATTGCAGTTGGTGTGTTTACGCCTTCTAGAGCATCTGGACAACCGTCCCCATCGCTATCTAAGTCCAGACTATCAATAAGACCATCGTTATCTGTATCTCTAGAACATAGCGTTGTTGATAAAATAACATCATCTATATGAATATCTCTACCTGTACCAGCTACAGGTCTATTTATTGAAAACGCTAAATAGTAATCTCCTGTAGGCACCGTAGCTATAAATGATTCGCTTATTTGAACTGCTGCAGTTTCAAAATTTGAACCAGCCCCTGCTGTTATTGGCAACTGTATGCCTGATGCGCCACTACCTCCTGTAGTTAACTGTGGACCAACTAATTGTACCTGTGTTGTTGTCGTGGTATTGTATAATAAAAACTGTGTATTTAAAGCTCTAGGATTGGCACTACTGTATGCCATAAAAAATGATAAATCATAAGACTGTCCATTAGTTATGGAAATAATATTAGCATTCCTAACTACCGCATCATTAGGCAATCCTCCTGGTGGCACATCATCAAAATAATATAGATTTATATCTCCGCCATCATTTGCAAAAGAATGGCCACCATCAATAATCCAATCTGTTCCGTTATCTTGAAAATCGAAATTAGCCAACAAGTTTACAACCTCACATTCCACATCATCTAAAATACCATCATTATCATCATCTAAATCTGCACTATCTGGTACTCCATCTCCATCGGTATCTACTGGCGGAATACATGCTGTTGCATCTGCTCCGTTTTGGCTAGCTCCTATAGCTTGTCCTGTTCCTACAATAGTTGGCACACCTTCATCTACGCCTGCTGTGCTTCCTACGGTATTACCTAAATTATCTAAAATAGGCGTTGATGAAGACCCTGTGTATCCTGCACCAGAGTTACCGCCCATAAGTGTTCCACTTGCGGTGGTTAAATCGCCTAAAACTATAGCTGTTGGTGTATTTACACCTTCTAAAGCATCGGGGCAACCGTCGCCATCTGAATCTAAATCTAATGAATTAGCTATTCCATCTCCATCTGTATCTGCTACGCAAGGCACAAATCTTGACACTAAAAATCCATAATTATCAACATTAATAGCTCCTCTATCTATGGCAACAATATCAGTAGATTCTCCCGGAGCAAGTGTTACTGTATAATTTATTGAATAACCTACTGAATTTGCTGTATTACCACCTGTTCCAATAATTCCACTAGCTCCATTAGTTATTGTAAATGGTGTATTTGACATCACTGATACTGTCTCTGCTCCACCTGTAAACCCAGCTGTATGCAAAGATGTTATAGGGTCAAATAAATTAGGTGTATTGTAATCTGTAACCGTAGCTGTGACTTTTGAATCATCAAAAATAGCTTCTAAAGTTCCTGGCGCACTATTGTGATTAATACCTAAATTAACCCCTGGTACTTCTGATGCGTTTGACACATAAGATAATGTATATTCTTGAGGTTGAGTTGTTGTATTCTCTATAGTAGCTGTGTATTGTGCAAAACTTACACCTCCAACATTTACGCCACCTACAACAATGTTATTAGTTCCTGTTCCAAAATCGGCAGAGATGGTTGCTGAACTTGAGCTGTTCTCTATACGAACTGCTGGAGCAGGCCATCCTCCAGCGGTATAATTATTTGCAAAAAGGTTTGCTGTCCCATTTCTTAAAGCAGTAAAATATAATCTACCAACCTGTGTACCAGCATCTGTAATATCTGCTTGCCAAGCCGCAGCTCTTAAGGTTTGTGTAGTTTGGCTATTTGCTACTAAGTTATTGAATTGTAAATCTAAATCTAAACTTCCAGCGTTAGTTAAACATTCTGCATCTTCGACAGTATCCAATATTCCATCATTATCATCATCCAAATCTGCATCATCAAAAATACCATCGCCATCGGTATCTACTGGCGGAATACATGCTGTTGCATCTGCTCCATTTTGACTCGCACCAATAGCTTGGCCTGTTCCTACAATAGTAGGCACGCCCTCATCTACGCCTACTGTGCTTCCTACGGTATTGCCTAAATTATCTAAAACAGCATCTGTTGATGTTCCTGTATAACCTGGACCTGAGTTACCACCCATAAGTGTTCCGCCTGCGGTTGTTAAATCTGTTAAAGCTATAGCTGTTGGTGTGTTTACACCTTCTATAGCATCTGGGCAACCATCGCCATCGCTGTCGAGGTCTAAATTATTTGCAATTCCATCTCCATCTGTATCAGAACACGTTGCTAATGAAGTCATTCCTGCTAAAACAGGTCCAAATTTATTTTCATTATTAGCATACGCAGTACCAGTTATTGCTCCATTATTAAAATTTTGAAAAGAAGAAAAATCTGTAGCAAAAAATACTCTCTTCCCATTTATTTCAAACATTAAAGATTGTGCATCTGTACTTCCTGTGTTATTAACAAAGTATAATATATCTTGATTTGCTACTCCAGTAATTCCATTACCTACCGCTACTGTATAAGGATTTAAACCTGTAAATTCTGCTGCATACGTAGCTGCACTATTTAAATTTGGTTGAAATGTTAAATACCCTGCTCCTAACGTATAAGAAGTTCCTCTTAGATTGTTTAAAAAATCTATTCCTCTGGCTCTATTAGCAACCGTAAAGAAATCTAAAAGAATTACATATGTAGAAGGGCTGTTAGCATCTGTACTATTAATTTCTGTAACTATACCTGCCAAATCTGCAGCACTTATTCCAGCTCCTGTTGCTGCCGCTACAATAATATCTTGATTATCATAAAATGTTGGATTTTGTAATACAGAAGTATTTGTCTCTAATGTGACATTAGACAATGCAGGCGAATTATTTGTAAACTCGCTTGTCATATTAGTTGCGGCATTCTGGAAATTATCAGGTATTACTATCTGAATTTCTAATGGATTTGCACATTCTAAAATATCTAAAACACCATCATTATCATCATCTAGATCTGCATCATCAAAAACACCATCGCCATCGGTATCTACTGGCGGAATACATGCTGTTGCATCTGCTCCGTTTTGACTTGCGCCAATAGCTTGCCCTGTATTTACAATTGTTGGCACACCTAAGGTAGTGGTTGCATTTGCTATATTTGTATCTACGGTATTTCCTAAATTATCTAAAACTGGCGTTGTTGAAGACCCTGTGTATCCTAGACCTGAGTTACCGCCCATGAGCGTACCACTTGCGGTGGTTAAATCGCCTAAAACAATAGCTGTTGGTGTATTTACACCTTCTAAAGCATCAGGACAACCATCGCCATCGCTGTCTAAATCTAAACTATTTGGAATACCATCTCCATCTAAATCACAACTACCAGTTACATCAACTTGAAATCCTACATCATTTGCAAAAGCAGTTGCACTCACTATAGTTCTAGTCACTTGCATAGAAGATGCGCTACCGCTAGTACTATATGCATATGATGTACTTGTGTCTGTTGGAAGTGAAGACGTTACTGTAAATGTATCATTAGGTACATTTGTGGTAGATATAGTTCCTATTACAGTTGTACCAACAGCATCCTGCACCCAAGTAAACCCTGCAGAAGTGCCTAAGGCCACAAAGGTTAATGTTTCCGCTCCATTTATACCAGCAAAATCCGGACCTGCTGTAATTATTATTTCAGTTGGGCTTTCAAAAGTAAACGTTACTAACTCTTGATCTCCAACCTCTGGGCTATTATTTGTAATACGAAAGACACTTTCAGGTCCAAAAGCGAGGTTATCAATAGTGGAGTCTGGTGTTCCTCCACTTATGCTAACAGCACTAACTTCTGTATCAACTAAGTCAGCTCCAGTATCACTCATTTGAAAAGTAGCACCTGCATTTGTAAGTCCTGTAAAATCTACACTCCCAATAGGAGCAATACTCATACATTCATCAGTATCTAAAATCCCATCATTATCATCGTCTAAATCTGCACTATCTGGAACCCCATCACCATCTGTATCTGTACAATTTTCTATAGCACCATTTTGGCTAGAACCTAAAGTTTGCCCTGTATTTACAATTGTTGGCACACCTAAAGTTGTAGTTGCATTTGCCACATTTGTATCTACATCGTTTCCTAGATTATCTAAAACAGGATCTGTTGATGTTCCTATATAACCTGTACCTGTGTTACCGCCCATAAGCGTCCCGCTTGTGGTTGTTAAATCTCCTAAAACAATAGCTGTTGGGGTGTTTACACCTTCTATGGCATCTGGGCAACCATCGCCGTCGGAATCTAAATCTAAGCTATTTACGATTCCATCTCTATCGGTATCAACTAGACAAATTTTTGAGGAATTCACAAAAACGCCTAATATTTGAGGTAAACTGTAAAACTGGCTTGGATCATAAATCCAAATTTTTATCTCAACCAACCCATCATTAGGAGCAATAAAATTTAATGGAATACTTCTAGGATTTGTATCATAACCTAAATTTCCAGAATCCAATACAGCACCTGACATATTTAAAACTGCATAAGCAAGGCGTTCATCTGAAGTATCATCAGTAATTGTAACAGAAACATTTGAAAATGGCGCAAAATATGCGTAACCTGTTATTTCTATTACTTCTCCTTCTCCATTAGTATTTGCTGGTATTCCATTATCAAGGTCTATGACTGAAGCGTTAGTAGAATTAGGGTCAGCAGGAGCTAGTATATCATTTGAAAACACTCCACTAGCATCTTCTAAAGTATCAAAATTAGCATTAAGATCCGTTCTTCCAGAAAATGTAAATGTCCCATCTCCATTAGCTACTAAACCAGCATTTGCAAATGTAAACGTAGCATTATCAGCGTTTGTAGTTGCTCCAGCAGTTAACCAAGTTTTATATGACCAATTATTATGATATGATGTTATATCACTATTACATAAATCTTCATCTTCATCTAAAATCCCATCATTATCATCGTCTAAATCTGCACTATCAAAAACACCATCACCATCGGTATCTGTAAAATCAAATAAAATAATATTATCTCTACTTGTACTTGCTGTATTATTAACCCCAAATAGTGTACATACGCTTGATTCTGGTATGGTTGCTATTGCATTACCTGTTATACTGGATCCTATAATAGCTACATCAAAAGTAGTTCCATCATTAGGAGCAATTTCTGTTACAGATACCACAGAAGCATTAGCTGTTCCTGTTAGGTTAATATCTTGAATTGTAAATGTAGTGGGGTCTATAGGTATTGAAAAAACCACCCTATAAACCCCTCCTGTATTAGAACCTGCAGTAGGATCTTGTCCTTGTTGATTAATTGTTACATCTGGCCCCAGAAAAGGAGGAAGCACTATAGAAACTCCTCCATTTTGACCATTAACTCCAGGACCTACACTATTTTGATTTCTTCCTCTTCCTCCTCTTCCTACATCATTATTTACTATTGTTGGGTTTAATCTATAAATTCCAGCTAAACCTCCATTAGCATTTGGTCTTCCTGGAGCAGTGCTACCATTACCAATCAATCTTCCCGCTATACCAGAAGCTGTACCACCAAGACCAGGGTTATTTCCTCCGTTTCTGGTACCTCTACCTCCGTTTCCTCTAAGTATTTCCGAACCATTTAATCGCATGACAGTAGCTCCTCCTGGACCGCCATTTCTTACTCCTGCTGATGTACCTCGACCACGTGGCCCTCCAGCACCTATGGTATAACTAAGTACATCGCCTGGCACTACTGGTATTGTAATACGAGCCGAACCGCCACCGCCACCGCCAGATTTATTGGTAGTACTTGGAGATGACTTACCGCCACCGCCACCGCCACCGCCAACAACTGAAGCAGTAACACTAAAAATTCCAGCTGGAATAGTATAACTACCATTTGCTCTAGCAATAACATTACGATAAGGAGAACAATTTAATAGATTAACAGTAATAGTAGGAGACACTTCTGAAGCGTTACTTGTATTACGTAAAAACACATCTCTTGTTCCCACAGCTGTGGTAGCTTGTGTTACTGTAAACGGAGATGCTGATGCTGCACTTGTTGCTAGTATTACATTTGTATTTGCATCTACTAGCTCTACATCTGTAACGGTAGTACTTTCCCAGTATACTGAATAGGTAAAATCACCTTCATCACAAAAACCTTTTACCGATGTAACAGGATTAGCATTAATATTATTATCTACAATGTTTATTACAGAAGTAATTGGCTGAACACTATAACGCAACTCAGTTATTACTATTCCAAAAGGATTTCCAGAAGGGGATAAATAATCGTGTGTAAATGTTATTGAAGAAAAAGCAGATGTGCTTGTAATAACTGCAGTACCGTTTGCAACAGCATCAAAAGACCCTCCATTTGGCGCATAAATAGTTCCCGCAGGAACTGTAACTCCAGTCCAATTGCCATTATTAGGATTAGAAATAATAGGAAAATAATCTGTGTAAAATGCTGCTATTGGAGCTTCTCCTCCAGTATTACTATAGGCTATGGAAGCCGTTCCATTGTTTACAGATATATTGTTAATACCTTCCAACCCACCATTACCAGGATTGGGATTATCTACATCGTTATTAAAAAAACCTAAATCTAGCTCAACACTATTCATTAGAACAGCCGCTCCACCAGCATCTAAAAAAGAAATGGTGTACGTTCTATCTGTAGTAGCAGTTGCTGTTCCTGTTCTATAACCGGCCCCATTATTATCAGAACCTTGTCCATCTGTAATATTTGTAATTCTTACTACAGTACCATCGCCTCCTGTATTATTTAGAGGATTTCCCGTTGCAGAAAGTTGCGTTGAAGAGATGGTTTGCCCATAACCAGAAAAAAACATTAGAAAACCTAACAGTAGAGTGAATAAGTAACTTCTTTTAATACTGCTTGAAAATATCTCTTTATTAAATAATAAGAGAATCTGAATAATCTTTTCCATAAGCGAATGTGTATTCTTAGATTCTAAAGAAGCATAGAACCTAGATCTGTTAGCGTATGTATAAGAAATGTGGTTGTTTGATAAAACCGGAAGATTACCACTAGAAACACTGTGGCCTTTTTTGTTCTGCTTTAATTTTAACGTTCCTTTTCCTAAAGCCGTGATGACTTTAGACGAATTAATGCAAAGAAATCTCAACATAATAGTTAGTTTGGTTATTAATAATGGTTATTCCAAATTTTCAATTGCTTGCTCGCCAAAGTTTTACAATTGTAGTTTACATATATTCTAATTATATATTGTATAATAACGTGTGGAGGTTAAGACACACTTTATTATGATATTTTAATTTTTGTATTTTAATGTTGCATATTTTTTTTAATAATTCGCAAGTGCTTTTAAACAGCATGATACACCCTAAAACATAAGAATGCGACCCCTTAGCCAATTGGCTGGTCTTTATATACATATTATTTGTTGAAGTGTATTGTTTAAAGGGAGTATATACGTTTGGAAGTAACGTATATTTATTAAATAAAATTGATATATATTTTAATAAGGATGTACCAAACAATTGTTTAGCGATACATACTTTAGATAAAAAAACAAAATCACGATTTTGCATAAATATAATAATTAATTGATATAAATATTATTATTCCTGATATTCACAATTGCCTGCTCGCCAAAGTTTTACAATTTGTGAATGTTTATTTTTGAATTAAATAAACTAATAAATTACGTATGAATACATGCATTAAGATTTGGTAAACACTTACCAAACTTTAATTTGATGCTTAATTATGCTACAAAAGAAGTGCGTAGTTTTATTCTCATACAAATAATTTATTCTTTTACTTAATTTTTGGTTACTACTTATAGTTATAATGTAAATGTAATAAAATTTTCTTACAAAAAAAACGTTAAATTAATTTTTATTTGTTCTAATATTAATTGTGAATATTTAAAAAAAATTATAGATATTTCTCTAAAAAATGTTAAATATGCTTTAATTTAATAATCATCCAGGACTATTTATCTATTATATTGATACTTTATTAAAACTTCATGTTCATTACAAATTGATATTTAACAACTTATAAGTATTTAGTATATTATTATAAATTGATACACTTAAAAGGTGTTTTGCAACGTTATTTTAAACCAACAAAGTAGCTTTACACCATAAAAATGTTAATAAATGTTAACAAACTCATTGTTTTTCAATCATAAATCATATATTTGAGTGCTATTATTCAGTCTCTCAATTACTGATTATACTTTTTTTAAACATATTATAAATTAATGATTAGTTTTTTATAAATTAATTGTTATTCCTGCCCCGTCTTTGTTTGCTCGCCAAAGTTTTACAATTGCGGGGTTTTTTATGGACTACAGTTTGAACTCATTTTGACTTTTTTTATTTAAAATTTTAAACAGACTCGTGATAACTATTTTTAGATATTTTGTTTAATATTTTACTTTATTTAGACTATTTAACATGTCATTTATATCTAAAATAAACTTATACAAAAAGCACATTAATAATGATACTTAATTATAATTTTAGACAAGACACCGTTATTAACAGATTAAATGTAATTTATTTAGAGCTAATTATCTTACTTTTTCTATATTTAATTTAAAATAGTAAAATTTAGCCTACATATTTAGTTTAAATAAAGAATAATCAAGTTTTTAAATATCAGATTTTATATAAATTACTATAATTAAAAAAAATTGAACAAAACCAATAATATGGCTGATTACATTCGTTTGTTCATATTAAGAAAAACACATCTATTCATTGACCATGTATCCCTTTTATTTTATAACGTGAGGTCGATATATTTTTATCTGACAATCCGTTATTTAAAAATAAAAATAGGAGAAATGTGTCATTCCGAACGAGGCACGAGGAGGAGTCTCATCTTTCTGAGATGTCTCGTCGCTCATGTCTTCGCTCTATTAACATGACAAATCACTCTTTGTCAGAAATATAAATGCTATTGTTTATTGAATTTTATATAGAACTCACGTTTATAATTTATTCCATTATTCACCCCATGGTTGAGTTGTTTAAATCTTTTAATAATCAGATAATTTATATTTATCCTAGTATATTTGCGCACAGATTAAGAACATAAAAAAATGAGTTTTTTAAAGGAGATAGAACGTAGACGTACATTTGGGATAATTTCGCATCCAGATGCTGGTAAAACAACGTTAACAGAAAAACTTTTATTATTTGGTGGCGCCATACAAGAAGCTGGTGCCGTTAAGAGTAATAAAATTAAAAAAGGTGCCACTAGTGATTTTATGGAGATAGAACGCCAACGTGGTATATCTGTTGCTACATCTGTACTCGCCTTTGAGTATAATGGCATAAAAATTAACATTCTTGATACGCCTGGACACAAAGATTTTGCAGAAGATACTTTTAGAACATTAACCGCCGTAGATAGTGTTATTGTTGTTATTGATGTTGCCAAAGGTGTCGAGGAACAAACCGAGAAATTGGTAGAAGTTTGCCGTATGCGTAACATCCCCATGATTGTTTTTATAAACAAAATGGATAGAGAAGGTAAAGATGCCTTTGATTTATTGGATGAAGTTGAGCAAAAATTAGGATTAAAGGTAACGCCTTTGAGTTTCCCTATTGGTATGGGTTACGATTTTAAAGGGATTTATAACCTTTGGGAAAAAAATATTAATCTTTTTAGTGGCGATAGCCGAAAAGATATTGAGGAAACTATACAAATTTCGGACTTGGCATCTCCAGAACTTGACCAATTAATAGGTGCAGACGCTGCTAATACATTAAGGGAAGAGATTGAACTGGTAGATGGTATTTATCCAAAATTTGATAAAGACACCTACCTTAATGGCCACTTACAACCTGTGTTTTTTGGATCTGCTTTAAATAATTTTGGAGTAAGAGAATTACTGGATTGCTTTGTAGACATAGCCCCTAAACCAAGACCAAAACATAGTGAAGAACGTTTGGTAGAGCCTCATGAAACTAAATTTAGTGGGTTTGTTTTTAAAATTCATGCCAACATGGACCCTAACCACAGAAACCGCTTAGCCTTTGTTAAAATTGTTTCGGGAGAATTTAAACGTAATGCCCCATATTTACATGTTAGGCACAATAAAAAAGTAAAATTTTCTAGTCCAAATGCCTTTTTTGCAGAAAAAAAAGAAATTGTAGACATCTCTTATCCTGGTGATATTGTAGGCTTACAAGATACGGGTACTTTTAAAATTGGAGACACCCTTACTGAGGGCGAAGTTCTTAATTACAAAGGCGTACCCAGCTTTTCCCCAGAACATTTTAGATATATTAACAATGCTGATCCTTTAAAATCTAAACAATTATTTAAAGGTATAGACCAACTTATGGACGAGGGTGTGGCGCAGTTATTTACTTTAGAATTAAACGGACGGAAAGTTATTGGTACTGTAGGCGCATTACAATATGAAGTTATACAATATAGATTAGAGCATGAATATGGTGCTAAATGTACTTATGAAAATTTAAATGTACACAAAGCCTGTTGGGTTGCTCCAGAGGATAAAAAAAATAATGAATATAAAGAGTTTATTAGAGTAAAACAGCGTTTTCTTGCCAAAGACAAACATGGTAAATTAGTATTCTTGGCAGATTCTCCTTTTTCTTTACAAATGACTGAGCAAAAGTACCCAAGTGTTAAATTCCATTATGTATCTGAATTTGAATAACGAAAAACGATTTTAAGACGATTTAAGACAACTTATTACAGCTACACATGTAATACCATTAAATTTTATTAAAAAACCAAATGAAATATACTTTACAAAGTCATATTTTACATAAATATAATTTAAATCTATTTTTAAAATAAAAATAATAAGTTTTAGTTATATAATAGGTTTTCATTTTTATACAACCATTATTATCATAAAGAAAGCAGATTTATAAAATATTATAAATCTGCTTTCTATTATTATTTTAAACCTATTAACGTGAGTTCGATATATTGTTATCAGACAATCCGTTATTTAAAAATACAAATAGGAGAAATGTGTCATTCCGAACGAGGAACGAGGAGGAATCTCATCTTTCTGAGATGTCTTGTCGCTCATGGCTTCGCTATGTTGACATGACAAAATCACTGTTTGTTAGAAATATAAATGCTATTGTTATTGAGTTTTATATCGAACTCACGTTATCACATTAAGCTTGTCCCGTAGGCCCAAAATTTAAAGGCATTGGAGGTTGCTCATAATCTTTAATTTCGCCATGTGCATTTTCAAACCTAGAAACATTATCTGCCATAGCCTTTAATAAACGCTTAGCATGTTGTGGTGTTAATATAATTCTAGACTTAACTTTGCTTTTTGGAACACCTGGCATGATGTTAACAAAATCTACTACAAACTCCGATACCGAATGGTTAATAATAGCTAAATTAGAGTACGTCCCTTCTGCTACCTTCTCATCGAGTTCTATATTGATTTGTCCTTGCTGTTTTTGATTCTTTTTTTCGTCTGCCATAATTTATTTGATGGTTTTAATGAATAAAGCCTTCAAGTATTAAACATGAAGGCTTTATTTTATGAAATGCTTTGATTACTCTCAGCATAAATTAGACTTGCAAGTTTTACTTCCCCTTCGGACTGTAAAACTTGGGCCTTAATTAATTATAATTTAACTCTTGTTTTACTTGCATCATTTCGTCAAACTCTTCTTTAGAGCCAACAATAATATCCGTATAACTTCTCATACCTGTACCTGCTGGAATTCTATGTCCAACAATTACATTTTCTTTCAATCCTTCTAAAGAATCTACTTTACCAGCTACTGCTGCTTCGTTAAGTACTTTAGTGGTTTCCTGGAACGATGCCGCAGAAATAAATGACTTGGTTTGAAGCGACGCTCTAGTAATACCTTGCAGTATTGGAGTGGCTGTTGCCGGTTGAGCATCTCTTGCTACTACAAGTTGTTTATCTTCTCGTCGTAGAATTGAATTTTCGTCTCTTAAATCTCTTGGCGTTACTATTTGACCCGCTTTAAGATTTGTAGAATCTCCAGCATCTTCAATAACTTTTTTACCAAAAATTTGATCATTTTCTTTAATAAAATCTGCTTTATGAGCCAATTGATCTTCTAAGAAAATAGTATCTCCAGAGTCGATAATTCTAACCTTACGCATCATCTGTCTAACAACAACTTCAAAATGCTTATCGTTAATCTTCACCCCTTGTAAACGATATACTTCTTGTACTTCATTTACCAAGTATTGTTGTACTGCTGAAGGCCCTTTGATATTTAATATATCGTTAGGCGTTATCGATCCATCAGATAATGGCATACCTGCTTTTACATAATCATTTTCTTGAACAAGAATTTGGTTAGATAATTTAACAAGATACTTTTTAACATCTCCTAATTTAGATTCTATTATAATCTCACGGTTACCTCGTTTTATTTTCCCGAAAGAAACCACACCATCAATAGCACTTACTACTGCTGGGTTAGAAGGGTTACGCGCTTCAAACAACTCGGTTACACGTGGTAAACCACCCGTAATATCACCTGCTTTTGCAGATTTACGAGGTATTTTAACTAAAATCTTACCAACAATAATTTTCTCTCCATCATCAATCATTAAATGCGCACCAACGGGTAAGTTGTATGAACGAATAATTTCGCCTTTACCATCTTCAATATGAAGTGTAGGAATTAATTTTTTGTTTCTAGATTCTGAAATTACTTTTTCTTGGAAACCTGTTTGCTCATCAATTTCTACTTGATACGTGATTCCTTGTTCGATGTTTTCATATTTTACCTTACCAGCAAATTCTGAAATAATAACACCGTTATATGGATCCCAACTACAAACGACATCACCTTTACTTAATTTATCGCCACTGTTAACAAAAATTGTTGAACCGTAAGGAATATTATTAGTACTTAATGTTATGCCTGTTTTCTTATCTGTTAACTTAAGTTCTGATGTTCTAGAAATTACAATATCAATAGCATTTCCATCACTATCTTGACCTTTAACCGTTTTTAAATCTTCTATTTCGGCAATACCGTCAAACTTAGTTACTAATTTGTTTTCTTCTGAAATGTTACCTGCAATACCACCTACGTGGAATGTACGTAATGTTAACTGTGTTCCTGGCTCACCAATAGATTGCGCAGCTACAACACCAACAGCTTCTCCACGTTGCACCATTTTGCCTGTAGCTAAGTTACGACCGTAACATTTAGCACAAATTCCTTTTAATGCTTCACACGTTAAAGCTGAACGTACTTCTACACTTTCTATAGGAGAGTTTTGAATGGCTTTTGCAACCACATCATTAATTAATTCTCCTGCTCCAACAAGTAATTCATCAGTTAAAGCATTATAGACATCATTAAGTGATATACGACCAACAATTCTTTCTTCTAAAGTTTCAACAACTTCATCATTTTTCTTTAATGGCTCTACTTCTACACCTCTTAGTGTACCACAATCTTCCGTATTGATAATCACATCTTGAGATACATCAACCAAACGACGTGTTAAGTAACCTGCATCGGCTGTTTTAAGAGCCGTATCTGCAAGACCTTTACGAGCACCGTGAGTAGATATAAAGTATTCTAAAATTGAAAGTCCTTCTTTAAAGTTAGAAAGAATTGGATTTTCAATAATTTCTCCACCACCTGCATTAGATTTTTTTGGTTTTGCCATTAATCCACGCATACCCGTAAGCTGACGAATCTGTTCTTTAGATCCACGAGCACCAGAATCAAGCATCATAAACACCGAGTTAAACCCTTGTTGATCTTCTCTAATACGTTTCATTGACAACTCGGTCAATTCTGCATTGGTAGATGTCCAGATGTCAATAACTTGATTATAACGTTCGTTATTGGTAATAAGTCCCATGTTATAGTTACCGGTAATACCATCAACTAAACCATTGGCTTTATCAATCATGCTTTGCTTTTCTGGCGGGATAATAATATCACCTAAACTAAATGATAATCCACCTTGGAATGCAAATTTAAATCCTTGTGTTCTAATACTATCCAAAAAGTCTGCTGTTTCTGGAACAGAAGTTACTTTAAGAATATCTCCAATAATATCTCTTAATGATTTTTTAGTAAGTACCTGATTGATATAACCTGCTGCTTGTGGTACGTGCTGATTAAATAATACACGTCCAACAGTAGTTTCTACAATAGCTGGTGCTAATTTACCGTCTTCATTAATATCTATAGTTCTTACTTTTATTCCTGCATTTAAATCTACTTGTTGCTCATTAAAAGCAATTTCTACTTCCTCTGGAGAATAGAATGTTAACCCTTCGCCTTTAATTGGAACTTGTGGCGTAGATTTACGTAGCTTGGTCATGTAATACAGACCAAGTACCATATCCTGTGATGGTACCGTTACTGGTGATCCATTAGCAGGGTTTAGTATGTTATGAGACGCCAACATTAATAATTGACATTCTAATATGGCTTCTGGACCTAAAGGTAAGTGTACTGCCATTTGATCACCATCAAAATCGGCATTAAAGGCTGTACATACCAATGGGTGTAACTGTATCGCTTTTCCTTCTATTAATTTAGGCTGAAAAGCTTGTATACCCAACCTGTGTAAAGTAGGCGCACGGTTTAGTAATACAGGGTGTCCTTTAAGAACATTCTCCAAAATATCCCAAACCACGGGTTCTCTTTTATCTATAATTTTTTTAGCAGACTTTACCGTTTTTACAATACCTCTTTCAATTAATTTTCTAATTACAAAAGGTTTGTATAACTCGGCTGCCATATTTTTAGGCAATCCACATTCAAATAATTTTAATTCTGGTCCAACAACAATTACCGAACGTGCTGAATAATCCACACGCTTACCTAATAAGTTTTGACGGAAACGCCCTTGCTTACCTTTAAGTGAATCTGATAATGATTTTAATGGTCTGTTAGAATCTGTTTTTACAGCAGATGATTTACGCGTGTTATCAAATAATGAATCTACTGATTCTTGTAACATACGCTTCTCGTTACGCAAAATAACTTCTGGAGCTTTAATTTCTACCAAACGCTTTAAACGGTTGTTACGTATAATAACACGACGGTATAAATCATTTAAATCTGATGTTGCAAAACGACCACCATCTAACGGCACTAACGGACGTAATTCTGGCGGAATAATTGGCACAACCTTCATAATCATCCATTCTGGACGATTCTCTCTATTGTTATTAGATTCTCTTAATGCCTCTACAACTTGTAAACGCTTTAAAGCTTCTGTTTTACGTTGTTTAGAGGTTTCAGTATTGGCCTTATGACGTAATTCGTATGATAAAGCTTCTAAATCAATTCTTGCTAATAAATCAATTAAACATTCAGCACCCATTTTAGCCAAAAACTTGTTAGGGTCTGTATCATCTAAATATTGATTATCTTGAGGAAGCTCTTCTAAAATGTTTAAGTATTCTTCTTCAGTAAGGAAATCCATTTTTTGTAATGGTTCACCTTCTTCATTTTTAGCATTACCTGGTTGAATTACTACATAACGTTCGTAGTAAATAATCATGTCTAATTTCTTAGAAGGTAATCCTAATAAATATCCTATTTTGTTAGGTAAAGAACGGAAGTACCAGATATGAGCAACAGGAACCACTAAGTTAATGTGTCCTACGCGATCTCTACGTACTTTCTTTTCTGTAACTTCTACACCACAACGGTCACATACAATACCTTTGTAACGAATTCTTTTATATTTTCCACAAGCACACTCATAATCCTTTACAGGACCAAAAATACGCTCACAAAACAAACCATCACGTTCTGGTTTGTGTGTTCGATAATTGATAGTTTCTGGCTTTAGAACCTCGCCTCTAGACTCTGCTAAAATAGACTCTGGTGATGCTAAACCAATTGAGATTTTATTAAACCTCTTTACTGTATTCTTATCTTGTTTTCTTGCCATTTCTTTATAGTTTTCAGTATTCAGTATTCAGTCGCAGTGCTCACTGCTGACCGAATACTGTAAACTATTTTTTACTCTTCTAATCTGATGTCTAATCCTAACCCTTTCAATTCGTGCATAAGTACGTTGAAAGATTCTGGTAATCCAGGATCTGGCATTGGTTCGCCTTTTACGATAGCTTCGTAAGTTTTGGCTCTACCAATAACATCATCAGATTTTACAGTTAAGATTTCACGTAAGGTACTAGATGCTCCATAAGCCTCAAGTGCCCAAACTTCCATCTCACCAAAACGCTGACCACCAAATTGAGCTTTACCACCCAATGGTTGTTGTGTTATTAATGAGTAAGGTCCAATAGAACGCGCGTGCATTTTATCGTCAACCATGTGTCCTAATTTTAACATGTAGATAACACCTACTGTTGCTGGTTGATCAAATCGTTTACCTGTTCCACCATCATACAAATATGTATGTCCGTATCTTGGAATTCCAGCTTCATCAGTAAATCCATTTATTTGATCTATAGTAGCTCCATCAAAAATAGGTGTCGCATATTTACGATCTAATTTTTGACCAGCCCAACCTAATACCGTTTCATAAATTTGCCCGATGTTCATACGAGATGGTACACCAAGTGGATTAAGTACAATATCTACAGGTGTTCCATCTTCTAAGAATGGCATATCTTCTTGACGAACAATACGAGCCACAATACCTTTGTTACCGTGACGTCCTGCCATTTTATCACCTACTTTAAGTTTACGCTTTTTAGCGATGTAAACTTTAGCTAGTTTTATAATACCTGCTGGTAACTCATCACCTACAGAAATCGTAAACTTTTCGCGACGAAGTGAACCTTGTAAATCGTTTTCTTTAATTTTATAATTATGGATTAAATCCGCTACTAATTGATTTGTATGATCATCTGTAGTCCATTTTCCAGATACTAAATGTGCATAATCATCAACGGCATTTAACATTTTAAGTGTGAATTTTTTACCTTTTGGTAATACTTCTTCACCTAAATCATTAAATATACCTTGCGCTGTTTTTCCATTTACAATATTGAATAATTTTTCGATTAAAATTTCTTTTAAATCTTCAAATTTTCTATCATATTGAACTTCTAAAGCTAAAATATCATCTTTATCCTGTGCTCTTTTACGCTTATCTTTAACGGCTCTTGCAAACAATTTTTTCTCGATAACAACACCATTTAATGATGGTGAAGCTTTTAAAGATGCATCTTTTACATCGCCTGCTTTATCACCAAATATGGCACGTAATAACTTTTCTTCGGGTGTTGGATCAGATTCTCCTTTTGGTGTAATCTTACCAATAAGGATATCGCCAGGTTTAACCTCGGCACCAACGCGAATCATTCCGTTTTCATCTAAATCTTTTGTAGCCTCTTCAGAAACGTTAGGGATATCATTAGTTAATTCTTCATTACCTAATTTAGTATCTCTTACTTCTAAAGAATACTCATCAATGTGTATGGATGTAAAGATATCTTCTCTTACTACTTTTTCGGAAATTACAATAGCATCCTCAAAGTTATATCCTTTCCATGGCATAAAGGCTACCTTCATGTTTCTACCTAAAGCTAATTCACCTTTTTGAGTGGCATAACCTTCACATAAAACTTGGCCTTTATTTACTTTATCTCCTTTAACCACAATTGGCTTTAAGTTGATAGAAGTTCCTTGGTTTGTTTTTCTAAATTTAACTAATTTATAAACTTTAATATCGCTATCAAAACTTACTTTAGCTTGATCTTCTGTACGATCGTATTTTATTTTTATTTCATTCGCATCCACATAAAGTACTTCTCCATTACCCTCTGCGTTAATTAAAACACGAGAATCTGAAGCTACTTGACGTTCTAAACCTGTACCTACAATTGGTGCATCTACTCTTAATAAAGGCACTGCTTGACGCATCATGTTAGATCCCATTAAGGCTCTGTTTGCATCATCATGCTCTAAGAAAGGAATTAAAGATGCTGAAATAGATGATATTTGATTTGGTGCCACATCTGTATAATGTAAATCAGATGGATCAATTACTGGGAAGTCACCTTCCATTCTAGCAATAACCTTATCATGTAAAATCTTACCATCGTCATCAACCTTTACAGTTGCTTGAGCAATTAGTTTTTCTTCTTCTTCTTCTGCACTTAAATAGGTTGGTACGTTTTTAATATCTACAACACCATCTGTTACTTTTCTATAAGGTGTTTCAATGAATCCCATAGAATTCACTTTCGCAAATACTGAAAGTGAAGAAATCAAACCAATGTTTGGTCCCTCTGGTGTTTCAATAGGACATAAACGTCCGTAGTGTGTATAGTGTACATCACGAACCTCAAAACCTGCACGCTCTCTTGATAAACCACCTGGTCCAAGAGCCGATAAACGACGCTTGTGTGTAATCTCTGCTAATGGATTGGTTTGATCCATAAATTGAGATAACTGGTTGGTTCCAAAGAACGAATTAATTACAGAAGACAAAGTCTTAGCATTAATTAAATCTATAGGTGTAAATACCTCGTTATCACGAACGTTCATACGCTCACGAATGGTACGAGCCATACGTGCTAAACCAACACCAAACTGAGATGATAATTGTTCACCAACAGTACGTACACGACGGTTAGATAAGTGATCAATATCATCAATCTCTGCTTTAGAATTGATAAGCTCTATTAAATATTTTATAATCGTAATGATATCTTCTTTGGTAAGCACTTGCTTATCCATGCCAATATCCAACTGTAATTTCTTGTTCATTCTATAACGTCCAACTTCTCCTAAAGAGTAACGTTGGTCACTAAAGAATAATTTATCTATAATACCACGTGCTGTTTCCTCATCTGGCGGCTCAGCATTACGTAATTGTCTATATATATGTTCAACAGCCTCTTTTTCTGAGTTTGTTGGATCTTTTTGAAGCGTGTTATGAATAATAGCATAATCACCTTGTTCAGACGTTTCTTTATGTAAAAGAATCGTTTTAACTTCTGCTTCAAGAATTTCTTCTATGTTTTCTTTATCTAAAACAGTATCACGATCAAGCACAATTTCATTACGCTCAATAGATACTACTTCTCCTGTATCTTCATCAACAAAATCTTCATGCCATGTGTTAAGTACACGTGCTGCTAATTTTCTTCCTAAATACTTTTTTAATCCAGATTTTGATACTTTAACTTCTTCAGCAAGATCAAAAATCTCTAATATATCTTTATCACGCTCAAAACCAATGGCACGGAAAAGCGTTGTAACAGGTAATTTTTTCTTTCTATCAATGTATGCATACATCACTTGGTTGATGTCTGTAGCAAACTCAATCCAAGATCCTTTAAAAGGGATAACCCTAGCTGAATATAATTTTGTTCCATTAGCATGGAATGATTGACCAAAGAATACTCCAGGAGAACGGTGTAATTGAGATACAACCACACGCTCTGCACCATTAATACAAAATGTACCAGAAGGTGTCATGTAAGGTATAGTTCCTAAGTACACATCTTGAACAATGGTCTCGAAATCCTCATGTTCAGGGTCTGTACAGTATAACTTTAACCTTGCTTTTAGCGGTACACTGTAAGTAAGCCCTCTTTCAATACACTCTTCAATAGCATATCTTGGTGGGTCTACGAAGTAATCTAAAAATTCTAAAACAAATTGATTACGTGAATCTGTGATTGGAAAATTTTCCATGAAGGTATTATAAAGACCCTCATCACCTCTTTCTTCAGATTTAGTTTCTAATTGGAAAAAATCCTGAAAGGATTTTATCTGAATATCCAAGAAGTCTGGGTATTCTGTCTTATTTACAATAGACGAGAAATTTAATCTTTCAGCTTGTGTTGATAACATCAATGGACGGAATTATGATTAAAAAAATATAATGTTAGCGCTTAAAACGCTAATTAAACAATTAAAATAATTGAATTATTTTGAGCTGTTTAATAATTTATCTAGTATGTACTCTATTATACGCAAAATGGTCTAGGTCTTAAAGATTGCTCTTCAGACCTAAACCTTTGTGTTTTTGAGATGGTAAACTTACTTAAGCTCTACCTCTGCTCCAGCTTCTTCTAAAGATGCTTTTAAAGCTTCAGCTTCATCTTTAGTTACAGCTTCTTTGATTGCACTTGGTGCATCATCAACTAAACCTTTAGCTTCTTTTAAACCTAAACCAGTTAATTCTTTAACTAATTTTACAACAGCTAATTTAGAACCACCAGCCGCTTTTAAAATCACATCAAATTCAGTTTGAGCTTCTTCAGCTTCTCCACCACCAGCAGGACCAGCAACAGCAACTGCAGCAGCAGCAGCTGGCTCAATACCATACTCATCTTTTAATATCGTTGCTAACTCATTTACTTCTTTTACAGTAAGGTTAACTAATTGTTCTGCGAAATCTTTTAAATCTGCCATTTTTCTATCGTTTTAATAATTTTTTGATAATAATATAATTGTAATAAAGTGCGTACTATTTAATACTATCCTTCTTTTTCAGATAGTGTTTTAATAATTCCAGCTATTTTTCCTCCACTTGATTTAAGTGCAGAAACAACGTTTTTAGCAGGCGATTGTAACAATCCTATAATCTCTCCTACTAACTCTTCTTTAGACTTGATATCTACTAACATGTCTAGTTGGTTGTCGCCAATATAAACAGCTTCCTCAATGAATGCCCCTTTTAATAAAGGCTTTTCAGATTTCTTACGGAAGGTTTTAATTAACTTAGCTGGTACATTACCAGTTTCAGAATACATAACTGATGTATTCCCTTTTAAAACTGATGGTAAATCTCCGAAATCTCTATCGGAAGCTTCCATAGCTTTAGTAAGTAATGTATTTTTAACTACTGCCAATTTTACGTTTGCTTTAAATGCAGCACGACGTAAATCTGAGGTTATACCTGCGTTTAATCCTGAAATATCTGCGATATAGATATTTGCATTATTAGCTAATTCTGCAGTTAACTCCTCAATTACTAATGATTTTTCTTCTCTTGTCATAATAAATAAGTTTAACTTAATTAACCAATTTTAGGATCAATAGCTAAACTTGGGCTCATTGTAGAAGACATAAAAATGCTCTTTACATAAACTCCCTTAGCCGTTGTCGGTTTTAGTTTCATTAATGTTGTTAATAATTCATTTGCATTACCTGCAATTTTATCAGCACTAAAAGACGCTTTACCTATAGCAGCGTGTACAATACCAGTTTTATCAACTTTAAAGTCAATTTTACCAGCTTTCACTTCTGTTACCGCTTTAGCGACATCCATAGTTACTGTACCTGTTTTTGGGTTAGGCATTAAACCACGAGGACCTAATACACGTCCTAATGGACCTAATTTACCCATAACGCTTGGCATTGTAATAATAACATCCACGTCTGTCCAACCACTCTTGATTTTATCAAGGTACTCATCTAAACCTACATAATCGGCTCCGGCTGCTTTAGCTTCGGCTTCTTTATCTGGTGTTACTAATGCTAATACTTTCATGTCTTTACCAGTACCATGTGGTAATGATACCACACCTCTTACCATTTGGTTCGCTTTACGAGGATCTACTCCTAAACGCACTGCTAAATCAATTGAAGAATCGAACTTAGTATTGGTAATCTCTTTTATTAATGCTGAAGCTTCGTCAACAGAATAAATTTTACCTTTTTCAATTTTTGCTAAAGCCTCTTTTTGCTTTTTTGTTAATCTTGCCATTTTCTAATGTCTTTAATAGATTAAGAAGGAAATGCTCCTGTTACGGTTATTCCCATCGACCTTGCTGTACCAGCAACCATTTTCATAGCAGATTCTATAGTAAATGCATTTAAATCTACCATTTTATCTTCTGCAATAGTTTTAACCTGATCCCAAGATACTTTAGCTACTTTTTTACGGTTTGGCTCTCCAGAACCTTTCTTCACCTTTGCTGCTTCTAATAATTGAACTGCTGCTGGTGGAGTCTTGATTACAAAGTCAAATGATTTGTCTTTGTAAACCGATATAACCACTGGTAATACTTTACCTGGCTTATCTTGGGTTCTGGCATTGAATTGCTTACAGAACTCCATGATGTTAACACCTGCAGCTCCTAAAGCGGGTCCAACCGGTGGCGACGGATTCGCAGCACCTCCCCGAACTTGTAACTTAACTACTTTACCTAATTCTTTTGCCATTTTTAATAATTTAATTTTGATGTTATCTCTCTTTTGGAAGCGAAAGACTCATCTATCTTAATTGTAACACTGTTTATACTTTTTCAACTTGCATGTAACTTAACTCTAATGGTGTTTTTCTTCCAAAAATCTTAACCATAACTTCAAGTTTGCGCTTTTCTTCATTAATTTTTTCAATAGTTCCATCAAAACCATTAAAAGGTCCATCAATAACTTTAACGGTTTCTCCTCTTGTAAATGGTATCGCAACTGTTGCAGATTCTTCTACAGACAACTCATCAACTTTACCTAACATTCTGTTAACTTCAGATTGTCTTAAAGGCACTGGATCTCCTCCTTTAGTTTCTCCTAAAAAACCAATAACGTTGGTTACTGATCTTATTATGTGTGGTACCTCTCCTGTTAGATTAGCTTGAACCATGATATATCCTGGAAAAAATACTTTTTCCTTATGAATCTTCTTTCCGTTACGGATTTGAATAACTTTTTCTGTTGGTACGAGTACTTGATCAACATAATCTTGCAAGCCTAATCGCGCAATTTCGTTTTCGATGTATGCTTTAATTTTGTTTTCTTGACCGCTTACTGCACGAACAACATACCATTTTTTTTCACTTACCTCAGACATAAAAAATTTTCTTTTTTAATCGTTATTTAATCCATTGAAAGTAAGCCGTTATAACTTTGCTGAATACTGTATCTATACCCCATATAGCAAGGGAAAATATAATTGAAAACACAGCAACTAAAATTGTTAAACTTTGCGCCTCAGACCAACTTGGCCAAGTCACATTATTTTTTAGTTCTCCAAATGATTCTTTTATATAATCTACAATTCCAGCCATTTTATTATTTCTTTTTAATGTAAATTGAAATACTACTCAATTTTATCTATTATAGGCGAATCCTATTTTTAATTTCCAACTTAAAGCACCTATTTAACCTCCGTCAAATTTTGTGATTCTTGCTTTGCACGGGCGGAGAGACTCGAACTCCCGACACCTGGTTTTGGAGACCAGTGCTCTACCAACTGAGCTACGCCCGTAAACATAAGTCAAGGTATTCCGAAAATTAACGAAATACCTTAACTCTATTTGTATTTAAACGTATTAGTCTAAAATCTCAGTTACCTGACCTGCACCAACTGTTCTACCACCTTCACGTATTGCAAAACGTAAACCTACATTCATTGCAATAGTTTGAATTAAATCAACAGTAATAGTTAAGTTATCTCCAGGCATAACCATTTCAACACCATCAGGAAGCGCAATGTTTCCAGTTACATCCGTTGTACGTACGTAAAACTGTGGACGGTAGTTATTATGGAATGGTGTGTGACGACCACCTTCTTCTTTTTTAAGGATATAAACCTCAGCTTTAAACTTAGCGTGTGGTGTTACAGAACCTGGCTTAGTAATAACCATACCTCTAGAGATTTGAGATTTCTCAATACCTCTTAATAAGATACCAGCATTATCACCAGCTTCTCCTCTATCTAATATTTGACGAAACATTTCGATACCTGTAATAGTAGATGTTAATTTCTCTGCACCCATACCGATAATCTCTACAGGATCTCCTGTATTAGCAATACCAGTTTCAATACGACCAGTAGCAACAGTACCACGACCTGTAATTGAGAATACATCTTCAATTGGCATTAAGAAATCTTTATCAACCTCACGAACTGGCTCTTCAATCCAAGCATCACAAGCTTCCATTAATTCCATTACAGTATCAACCCATTTTTTCTCACCGTTAAGTGCTCCTAAGGCAGAACCTGCAATTACAGGACCATTATCTCCATCATACTCATAGAAAGATAATAAATCTCTAATTTCCATATCTACTAATTCTAGTAATTCTTCATCATCAACCATATCCACTTTATTCATGAATACAACGATACGAGGAATACCTACCTGACGTCCTAAAAGGATGTGCTCACGAGTTTGTGGCATTGGACCATCTGTAGCAGCTACCACTAAAATAGCACCATCCATTTGTGCAGCACCAGTAACCATGTTCTTTACGTAATCGGCGTGACCTGGACAGTCAACGTGAGCGTAATGACGATTAGCTGTTGCGTACTCTACGTGAGATGTATTAATTGTTATACCTCTTTCTTTTTCTTCAGGAGCATTATCAATTTGATCAAATGATCTTGCTTCTGATAAACCTGCATCAGCTAATACTTTAGTAATAGCAGCAGTTAAAGTTGTTTTACCGTGATCTACGTGTCCAATTGTACCAATATTTAAGTGCGGTTTTGAACGATCGAAAGTTGCCTTTGCCATGTTTTTAAAAAATTTTTAATCTTAGTTATAAATAATATTAGTGTAATCTATTTTATTCTTATTACAGAGCCAATGACGAGAATTGAACTCGTGACCTCTTCCTTACCAAGGAAACGCTCTACCCCTGAGCTACACCGGCAGTTGATTTACGATTGCCGATTCTTTGATTTACAATGGGTAAACCGAAACTAATAACTCGTAAATAATTGAGCGAGAGACCGGGTTCGAACCGGCGACATTCAGCTTGGAAGGCTGACGCTCTACCAACTGAGCTACTCTCGCATTTTTATAAGTTTTAAACTTATTTGGTTTTTAATACTACATAGAAAAAAATTGTGGGGAGAGCAGGATTCGAACCTGCGAAGACGTAGTCAGCAGATTTACAGTCTGCCCTCGTTGGCCGCTTGAGTATCTCCCCAATAATTTATTTTCAATTTTTTAAAGAACTTAATCTTAACGAATTAAGATTTGTACTATTTGAGCCGATGGAGGGACTCGAACCCACGACCTGCTGATTACAAATCAGCTGCTCTAGCCAGCTGAGCTACATCGGCATTTTCTACACATTTTACGCATAAAAAAAAGCCCGTTATTTCTAACGGACTGCAAATGTATAGATTTTTTATTTTATTCAAAACATTTTTTACTAAATTTTACTATAAATGTGCTCTTAATTTTTCTTTTCGCTTTTTAAGCTGTCTTTCTAAAGATGCAACAGCCATATCTGCGCCTTCTTCAAAGCTTTTACATTGTTTTTTTACTATAAAACTATCTCCAGGAACACTTACTCTGGCTTCAAAGATTTTATTTTCTTTCTCGCTCATGTTTTCTACTTTTAAATAGACCTCAGATTTAATGACTTTATCATAATACATATCTAGTTTATCCATACGCTTCTGGATAAAGACTATTAACTTTTGATCGGCATTAAAATTAACTGATTGTGTGTTTACTTTCATCTGTTTCATTTTTTGGTTTGACAATACAAATAAAATTCGCAGGCTATTTTTTACTTCTAGGATGCGCATTAACATGCACTTTCTTTAATTCTGCTATACTATTATGTGTATAAACTTGCGTAGCAGCTAAGCTGGAGTGCCCTAAAAGCTCTTTAACAGCATTTAAATCTGCACCTTGGTTTAACAAATGTGTTGCGAAAGAGTGCCTAAGAATGTGTGGACTCTTCTTTACTTTTGATGATGCCAAACTAAAATAATCATTTATTACTCTGTAAACAAGTGTTTCGTATATTTTAACGCCTTTTTTTGTTAAAAATAAATAATCTATATCGACTATATGTTTTAATTGTTCTCTTATCTCTAAATATTTAATTGCAGATTGCGTTACTGTATTTAATAATGGTACAATGCGTTCTTTGTTTCTTTTACCCAATACTTTTAAAGTCTTATTCTCCAAATCTAAACTATGAAGTTTTAATTCTACCAGTTCTATCCGTCTTATACCTGTTGAATAAAACAGCTCTACAATAAATTTATTACGGACGCTTTCATAATCGTCTCCCAAATCTAAATACTCTAAAACGGTATTAATTTCGACTTCTGAAAATGGAATTTGAATTTTTTTACTTGTTTTTAATGCTTTGTGCTTAGACAATGGGTTTACATCGATATCTCCAACTTTTAGTAGAAATTTATAGTAAGTATTTAATGCTGATATCTTTCTATTTATACTTCGGTTAGATAGACCACCTTCTACCATTAAAACAATCCAACTTCTAATTTGCGAATAGTTAACTTTGTTTATCGTGGTGGTTTCATATGTGTCCTTTATGAATTCTGAGAAATCTTCTAAATCATTTTGATAGGCTTTTACGGTTAACTTAGAATAGTTTTTTTCTAATAATAAGTAATCTGTAAAGGCTTGAAAAGACATTTTTAAAAATACGTTTTAACTTTAGATTTTAAAGTTAAAAGTTTAAAGTCTATGCCGCAACTTTAAAACCTATTATATGCACAATAGAAATATGAAATAAAAAAATCCCGCTGTTTAGAGCGGGATTATAAATATTAAAAAAGTATTATTTATACGTCTTCTGCATCTCGTAATGTTTGGATATATTGTGCTTTTTGAACTTGCGCTCTCCTAGCAACAGATGGCTTAGTAAACTGCTTACTCTCTTGCAACTGGTTTTTAACCGTTGTTTTTACAAACTTTCGCTTATAACGCTTTAACGCTCTATCTATATTTTCTCCTTCTTTAATTGGAATTATTAACATAATGTCTTAACCTCCTCTCTTTTAGAATTTTTAAGGGCGCAAATATAAGAAGTAATTTAGAATTTGCAATTAATAATAAAAAATTAATGCTACTGAATTTATAAGAGAAATATGGGCTAAAAATTTTAAGAACTAAAAATTTAGAATAATAGAGATATCATTTATTATAATGATAACGGCAACCAGCAACCAACAGTTGTTGATCTTTATATTTATAAACCAAACGATGTTCTGATGTTATTCGTCTGGACCAATACCCTTGTAAATCACCTTTTAATGCTTCGGGTTTTCCAATACCTTCAAAAGGTGTACGCATACAACTTTTAATGAGTTCGTTAATTCGTCTTGTTGTTGTTTTATCAACTTTTTGCCAATACAAATAATCTTCCCACGAAACATTAGACCAAGTCAATTTCATTTATTCGAGGATATTGTTTTCAATACCTTCTCCAGCTTCTAGTTCTTTAATGGAGTTTAATAAAACATCTCTATTTTTACCTGTAAGTAAATAGGTAGTTTCTTTTAACGAGTTATATTCATCTAATGATATAAGTACGAGGTCTTTACCATTTTTACGCTTAATAACGATATCACTTACATCATTAATCACTTTATCAAACCAATGCTTTAGATTTGAACGAAAGTCTGTATAATTTACTATTTCCATAATGCAAAAATAACAAATAAAGTACTTATAAACGTACTTTATTTGTTATTTTAATTAAATGTAAATATTTTTTATAAATTTAAAATAGCTTTAGAATGCTAAAATACAACTAACAAACAAGCGCGTTAGGGATTGTAGTGTAAAGCCCACAGCGACCTTTTGGGGAGCGAGGACTTGCAACGTAAAGCCCGACCCTTGGGTAACGCCACAAGAATTATAAATTAATAACAACCTTTATGTTGCGGGTTTGTATTCTTTTTTATCAATAATAATTTTAGCCAGAATTTCTCGTAATATCTCTGAGGTACCGCCTCCTATTGGTCCTAGTCTACTATCGCGTAAAAGTCTTGCCATAGGATACTCTTCCATATAACCATAACCGCCTAAAAACTGCAGGCATTGATAAATAACATCGTCTGCGACTTTAGTAGATTTTAATTTAGACATGGTGGCTTCTTTTACCACGTATTCGCCTTTATTTAATCTGTAGGTTACGGAGTAATTAAATTCTTTACAAATCTCCATGTCTGTATACAAATCTGCGATACTGTGTCTTAGCGCTTGAAAGCTGTCTATTGTCTTTCCAAAGGCTTGACGTTCGCTCATGTATTGTAAAGCGTACTCTAAAGCAAACTCTGCACGTGCATGGGCATTGACTCCCATTATTAATCGTTCTAAGGAGAAGTGTTGCATGATGTATGGAAACCCTTGACCTTCTTCTCCCAATAAGTTAGTGGCCGGTACTTTTACATTATCAAAAGCTAGTTCTCCTGTATCTGATGCTCGCCATCCTAATTTATCTAATTTAGTGGCAGAAATACCGGGCATATCTCTATCTAATATAAATATACTAATACCTTTGTTACCCTTTTCTGGTGCTGTTTTTGCAGCGACCAAAAGATAATCGCTAGAAACGCCGTTTGTAATAAAGGTTTTAGAACCATTTATTATATAATGGTCGTTTTCTTTTTTAGCCGTTGTACGCATGCCTGCGACATCACTACCGCCAAAGGGCTCTGTAATACAAAGACATCCTATTTTATCTCCTGTAATACTAGGTACTAAATATTTTTGTTTTATGGTTTCGTTACCTTCTGCATTTAAGTGTGTCATGGCTAGATAAGCATGCGCCCATATGGCAGCAGCGAAACCGCCTGAATTTACTTTTTGAAGCTCTTCTAGAAGAATAATGGTATAAAACAAATCTAAATCTAAACCACCATAAGCCTCTGGATAATTAATACCGAAAAAACCCATGTCGCCGAATTTTTTCCATATAAATCGGTCGATATTCCCTGTTTTTTCCCACTTATCTATATGCGGTACAACTTCTTTTTTTAAAAAATCTTGTAGGCTTTTTCTAAAGAGGTTATGCTCTTCGGTGAAGTACATAGTATTCATTTATTGTTTTCTTTTTCTATAAGCAAATATAATTCAATTATATTGAATTTATTAATTGGGAAGCCCTTTACTTTTTTTAATTCGCTTAACGATTTATAACCTGCTCTAAGTAGTCGTTCTTCTCTAATATGATATGCTAAATCATAATCTATATGCTGAATGGTTACTAGCTGATTAACCGTTGCTGTATTAATATTGATTTTCTGAATTTTTCGAGGTGTTTTAACTGTAAAATCTTCTGATATTTTATTTAAGGTTTCTGGTGTTAATCCATAAACATCTTGAAGCTGAACATCTGCAATAAAACCGCCAGAAAATGTATTTCTAAATTTAATGATACGCTCTGATAAAACTTTACCAATACCATTTACCTTTTGCAATTGTTGCGACGTTATTGTATTTAAATCGCGTTTTTGCTCAAATGTTTTTGGTTTATTATAGCTTCTGTTATTTAATGTGTTTTTTACATTTGAATTTGTTACCCAATTTGGAAATTTAAAATAGGGTGACATAATGCTTAAAAGAGAATCTGAAACTTTTGTGATTTCTTGAAATTGTTGTGTAGAGTTAATCCATTTATTTTGCTTTCTAAAAGCTAATAATCTATCAATTTCGGTATTACTCATTCCTAATACAGAACCTTTGTAGTCTGTAATGTAATTAGGGTTAAATGGATATATGTTTGGAACCTCCTCTTCTAAAGCTATTAATTTAAGAGAATCTATTTCTTTATTAAATTTTATGATTGCGTCTTTATTAACTATTATATCTTGTTTTGGAGCATCTATAAAAAAATAAATGCATTGCAATAGCACTATAATAATTAGCAATAAAAAAATCCCATGTCGCTGTTGTTTAGAAAACACGAGATGGGATTTAATATTTTTCATACTCTACTACTCTATTAGCCTTTCATACTTTTTATAGCTTGTAGGTACTTATTTAATTCTTGTTTTACTTTAGGAGCAAGTAACACTAAACCTACCATATTGGGCACCATCATGGCAAAAACCATGGCATCGGAAAATCCTATTACAGAACCTAAACTAGCCGCTGCGCCAACAATTACAAATAAGCAAAATAATATTTTATATGTGTACTCGGCTCTTTTAGTTCTTCCAAATAGGTAAGACCAACCTTGAAACCCATAATAAGACCAAGATATCATAGAACTAAAAGCAAATAGAACTACGGCTACAGTTAACACATATGGAAACCAAGATATTGCAGACTCAAAAGCTCCAGAAGTTAACAAAATAGCTTGTGCATCATTTAAAGAAGCATTCTCTGCGGTTACGTTACCTGTTATTATAAGCACTAATGCTGTCATGGTACATACTACAACGGTATCTATAAAAGGTTCTAATAATGCTACCAAACCTTCACTAGCCGCATATTTAGTCTTTACTGCAGAATGTGCAATAGATGCCGAACCAATGCCTGCTTCGTTTGAAAACGCTGCACGTCTAAACCCTTGAACCAAAACTCCCACGGCACCACCAGCTACGCCTTCTGGACTAAATGCTCCATTAAATATTTGAATAAAAGCATCACCAATCATGTTAAAGTTTGAGAAAATCACAAACAAAGATGCCAATACATATATAACCACCATAAAAGGCACAATCTTATCGGTTACTTTAGCTATTTTTTTAATACCTCCAATAATAACGATACCTACTAAAACAGCCATAACTAAACCAAACACCCATCCATTACCATGAAGTATTGAGGCTTTACCTCCCGTGATATTTTCGACTAACTGAAACGCTTGATTTACCTGAAACATATTACCGCCCCCAAACGAACCACCAATAACAAAAATAGCGAATAATACAGCTAATATTTTACCAAAACCGCCAAGTCCTTTTTCTTTTAAACCTTTAGTTAGATAATACATTGGACCTCCATAAACCGTCCCATCTTTTTCTATATCTCTATATTTAACCCCTAATGTACATTCTACAAATTTAGATGCCATCCCTAAAAAACCAGCTACAATCATCCAGAATGTAGCACCTGCACCACCAATAGAAACAGCTATTGCAACACCAGCAATATTACCTAAACCTACAGTAGCTGATAGTGCTGCTGTTAAGGCTTGAAAATGCGATACCTCTCCATCATGTCCTTCTACCCTTATAGTATCTGGATTATCCTCATCGTCTGTAAATTTAGACTTAGAAATTTCAACCTTATTATTTTCTCTATCTTCTAAGTCATCAAACTTTCCTCTAACAATATTAATTGATGTAAAAAAGCCTCTAAAATTGATGAAATTGAAATAAAAGGTAAAATACAAAGCTCCTATTATTAAGGGGAAAAGTACCCAGTATATTTTCACATCATCAGTAAATGGTATTTGGTAAAAAACACCACTTACAAACCAACCTGTGGCCTTACCAAACTTTTCATCAATAATTTTATCGATACCTTTTTCTGCAGCATCTTGTGCAAATGTTAAAAATGGTAATATTAAAGTGAACACTGAAAGAAAATATTTCTTCATAAAATGTAGAGTTTGTTGTATTTATTGAAAGATTGTTACTAAAGACTAGCAAGATGCTAAAAAAAAATGATTATTTAAAGCAACTGTAGTTAAAAAAGCAAAAAACTAATCAATATTATATTGAGAATTGAGTGCTTTAATTTGTTCTGGACGTCCCAAAACTATAATTTTTGAATTTGGCGCTAATTCTAATTCGGCTTCTGGATTAACTATATATTCCCCATATTGGTCTTTATAGCCAATTACGGAACAACCCGTATTTTTTCGTAAATCTAGGTCCTTAATAGTTTGTGGTTTGTTTGTATTGTAAAGTTTTTCTACAGCTATTTCTTCAATGTTTATATTAGATTTACCAACAATAGATAAATTATCAACAAATTCCATTAAACCAGGCACAACTACTAGAGAAGCCATATGGTCTCCACCTATTTTATCTGGAAGAATAACATTGTTGGCACCAGCAAGCTTTAATTTATTATAAGAAGATTCTTGAGACGCTCGACTAATAATATTTATAGATGCGTTTAATTGCCTGGCAGAAAGCACTACAAATAAATTATCGGCATCGTTAGGTAAGGCAGAAATAAAACATGCCGCTCGGTCTACTCCTGCTTGCATTAAAATCTCGTCTTCGTTCGCATTGCCTATAACATAGGGGATGTTATCAAACTTTAATCGTTCTTCAATTTCTTTGTTTTTATCTATTACAACAAACGATTTATTGTAAGCTGATAATTTACTTGCCGCTTGTTTTCCATTACGACCATAACCGCAAATAACGATATGCCCCTTAAAATTATCTATCTTTTTTTGCATCTTTTTATATTTTAATTCTTCAACATCATTTTTACTCAAAATATATTCGGTAATAATAGAAAGTGCATATCCTACAATAACAACACTTGTCAAAATTAAAAAAATAGTGAAAATCTTGGAATTATTATCTAATGGCACAACCTCTCCAAAACCAACAGTTGTCATGGTTATTACGGTCATATAAACAGCATCTACCCAAGAATATCCAGATATAATTTTATAACCAGCTATCCCAATTAATAAAATAATAATGAGTAAAAAAACTGCTGTGTAAATTTTGGTCCTGAAGAACTTAATAAGTGGATTCATAAGTTACAAGTCGAAAACAGATGAGCGTTTGGTGTAAATTAAATCTTTTATACGCATCCAAAACGCCAAAAACATATATAATGCAAAACCAAAACCTATAGTAACAAAAGTGATATACATAAAAGACGTGCGCACTACTTTTGCCCTAATACCAAATCTATCGGCAATACGCTGACAAACATAGTAACCGTGTTTTTGAAAGAAAAGAAATAGCTTATAAATAATACCCATGCTGCAATTTAAGATTTAGTTTATTCGTTTAAAAACTATTTGCTTAAAAGTTGACTACCAATAGCACATTTTAAACAGCGGTTTTTATCGCAATATTCTGTTTTAAGCTGAATAAGGGCTTGAGAATGTAACGCTGATTTTGATGTTTTTTTAAGCGAATTAAACGTCGTGATTATATTATTTTTTTCTGAATTTATTTTTAATGCTAAGTTAATGATAGTATCATCTACTGACTTTCCCATTTTTTTAGCATAGCAAAACTTTAGAGGAAGTATGGTATTTATTAACAATAATTCTATAAATGATTTTGTAATTATTTTGGTTGATGCCTTTGAAGCTTTTTGAAAGGTATAATGTGTGTTCCAAAATTTAGACGTTGATGTTTTAAATATCTCATAAAAATCATCTATCGTATTGGTTTCTATTATTTTTGAAAATAAGTTTTGATGTTGATTATATAAACCAGCTAATTGTGATAGCCTGATGGTTGGAAAATTAGGAGGCCTAAGTCTAAAAAAACTAACAGGCAATACATGTTTATTTTCTAGCGTAAACTTATGTTTTAAAAATTGATAATCATTAACTAAATCTATGTAATATGTGTTTTCAAACTCTTGTTCCAACAGGCCTGCTTGCCCCATAAAAAGCGCCTCTAAAGCTTGTTGATTGGATTGTGTTTTCCTTACCACAGAAAAATCTAAAGACTGTGATAAACTAAAAAATGAATCGCCATTAACCTTTAGTCCAAAATTTTTAGTGAGCATTCTAAACAATACGGCTTCCCAATCGTTTTTTGAAGTTTCTAAAAGGGCTTCAATAGTTTTAGATTTACGTTCTAAGCGTTCAAAATATAAACGTTCTAACCAATTATCTAAAACAAAACCATCTGTTTTTGCAAAATCGTTTTCGCAATTAATCCAATGATCACCTTTTAAAAAGAGTTTTTTGTAATTATGGAGAATATCTTTACTAATAAAATCTTTTAGCTGAATTGTTGGAATGGTTGTATTATCTTTTCTAAAAACATCGGTATCATGCTCCCAAACCACATGAAGAATTACATTATCGTATGCTTTGTCTATCTCATGGTTATGTAAAAACCAGTCCGAAGATTTTATATGAATCTCAACATTGCCAGCCCACAACTGGTCTCCTATTTTAAGTTTTGCATTAAAAAAATCTGGACCAGCATTTAAATTATGTTGGCCTACTTGAGATATAAAAACCGACTCTCCTGATGTTGTTTTTAGTGAATTGCTCTCAATTTTTTTATGTTTCCAGATATAATGGAGAAAATCTTCTTGCATACAACTAAAATAGAAAAATAATAGTCTATTTACTCCAAAGTTCTATAAATTTGAAAAAACGAACTATGGAAACCCTTACGCTAACAACACCTGCACTTTTATTTTCGGCAATATCATTAATTATGTTGGCTTATACCAATCGGTTTTTAGCTTATGCTGCCGTTATTAGAAATTTACACGATAAAAACCTTAAGCAAAAAGATGATAAGCTTATCAAACAAATAAAAAATATTAAACAGCGTCTTTATTTAACACGCAGTATGCAAATTACAGGCATTACTAGCTTATTATGTTGTGTTTTAACCATGTTTTTAATATACATAAAGCAACAGACTATTGCTGTATATATTTTTGGCTTGGCGCTTATATTATTAATTGTTTCTCTAGCTTTTCTAATAAAAGAAATTCAAATATCTGTAAAAGCTTTAGAGCATCATATTAGTGATATGGAAAACAACTAATAAAACGCTATACTAAAGTATGACTTAAACTAACTCAATAAAAAATGAAAACCTTAATATTACTTACAGTAATACTATTAATACAACCTTCTATGATGATATTCGATTTTAATACAACAAGCGACATTATAAACTGGAATATTGTTGACGATGTTGTTATGGGTGGTCGTTCTAATGGTAACTTTAATATCAATAGTGCTGGTTATGGGGAATTTCACGGAAAAGTATCTTTAGAAAACAATGGCGGTTTTTCCATGGTACAATATAAGTTTAACACCAAACAAGTTGAAACTTTTTCTAAAATCTGTTTGCATATAAGAGGTGATAGAAAACACTATCAATTTAGAGTTAAAAACAATATATCAGACAGGCATTCTTATATCGTTTCTTTTGAAACTACTGGAGATTGGCAAACTATTAATATTCCTTTTAGTGATTTATATCCTGCTTATAGAGGTAATACATTAGATATGAAAAATTATCCTGGCAAAACATTAGACATGATAGCATTCTTAATTGGCAACAAAAAAGCTGAGGCGTTTAAACTAGAAATTGATAGTATCGTTTTAAAGTAATCCTCTAAATTTATTGAAACCTGATAGCCTTTACAGGAGATATCTTTGTTACAATGTACGAAGGTACCAACAGCATTAACAAGCATAATATTAAAGTTCCTACGTTAAGTGCTACAATGTATCCTAAACTAATGTAAACAGGAGCCTCTGTAACATAATATACACTAGGATCTAAAGGAAAAAGTTTAAAATACTTTTGCGCAAATAAAAACCCCAAACCTATAATATTGCCCCAAATAAGGCCTAAAAGAACTAAATAGGTGGCATTATATAAAAAAAGTTTCCTAACACTCCAATTATTACTTCCTAGAGCTTTCAATACACCTATCATTTGTGTACGCTCTAAAATTAGTACCAGTAGAGCAGTTACCATATTTATGCCAGCTACAAGTATCATGATACCAATAATGCCGTAAATATTTTTATCAAAAATATTTATCCATTCAAAAATTGTTGGGTACATTTTAGTGACAGGTCTGGAGTCTATTAATGATGGCATGTTATCATAAACTTTTACTGCCATGTCTTCAAGATTACTATAATCTTTAATAAAGACCTCAAAACTCCCTACTTGATTTTCATCCCATTTATTAACACGTTGTAAATGACGAATATCTCCAATAAGGTATTGCGCATCTAAATCCTGGAACCCAGAATTGTATATACCTACAATAGTATAAGTAATAATGTTTGGTAATTTTTCAGGGTCATCTTTAGCAAAAATCATTTGAAATGTATCATTCAGCTTAAATTTTAAACGTTTTGCTAAATATTCAGAAATCAAAACATCTTCATTTCGTTTTTGGGTAAAATCTGGTAATCGACCTTCTATTAAAAATTCCTTAAAATAACTCCAATTGTAATCACCTCCAACACCTTTTAAATAAACACCTTCAAAATCTGTTTCAGTTCTTATAATACCAAATTTAGATGCCACAGCTTGAATATGACTAACATCATTTAAAGCATTAAATTTGGGGTAAAAATCTTGTTTTTTAGAAATTGGCATCCCGCTTTCCTGCGAGTTATTGCTATCAAAATTAGAAATCACAATATGCCCATTAAACGCCACGACTTTGTCTCTAATTTTTTGTTGCAAACCAATACCAGTAGCTATGGCAATCATCATAACCACAATACCAATGGCAATTGCTGCAATGCCAATTTTTATTATTGGTGCCGATATACTACTTTTATACGCTTTACTACCAATAATGCGTTTAGCTAAAAAAAATTCGTAATTCAAAATTCACTATGAGGTTTAATGTTTTCAAAAATACTGTTTTATTATTTGTTTTGGCAATCATTTCTTGTGGAAGTAATTCGCAAAAGGAAGTAAGCTCATTGAATCTAAAAAATAAAGATTCTAAATCATTAATTATTGATGCTTCTAAGCAAAGTATACATGTTGGTGCCAATCAAACGGAACTTTATTTACCATTATTAAAAAATAAACGCATAGGTGTTGTTGCAAATCAAACCAGTGTTATTTTTAAAGACACTACACATTCAGTTAAAACTAACACTAATAGCAATACGCATATAGTTGACTCTTTACTAGCATTAAACATCAAAATTAAAAAAGTATTTGCGCCAGAACATGGGTTTAGAGGTAATGTAGATGCTGGAGAAACTGTTAAAGATGGTATAGATACTAAAACCAATTTGCCTATTATTTCACTTTACGGAAAAAACAAAAAACCTTCCAAAGAACAACTCAAAAATTTAGACATGCTTATTTTTGATATTCAAGATGTTGGTGTTAGGTTTTATACATACATCTCCTCTTTACATTATATTATGGAAGCTTGTGCAGAACTGAGTATTCCTGTTTTAATATTAGACCGACCTAACCCTAATGGTCACTATATAGATGGTCCTGTTCTAGAAATTAAAAATAAAAGTTTTTTAGGCATGCACCCTATTCCATTGGTACATGGGATGACTATTGGCGAATATGCTCAGATGATTAATGGCGAACAATGGTTGGCAAATTCAGCTGTATGTAATATTACTGTAATTCCTGTTAAAAATTACAAACACAATACACCCTATAGCTTACCCATTAGACCTTCGCCAAACTTACCAAACGATCAAGCTATAAAGTTATACCCTAGCCTGGGGCTTTTTGAAGGTACCAATGTAAATGCTGGTCGTGGTACAGAATTTCAATTTCAAAGATATGGCGCACCTTTTTTAGATAAAAAAACGCTTACGTTTAGCTATACGCCTATTTCAAATTTTGGAGCTAAACACCCAAAACACAAAAATGTTATTTGTTATGGTAAAGATTTAAAAGATGAAACACTTAACGGCGTTATGACATTAAAATGGATCATTGATGCCTATCAAAATTCAACAGATAAGTCATTGTTTTTTAATAAGAATAATTTTACAAAGCATGCTGGTACTGATAAATTACAGCAACAGATTGAAGCCAATATGACCGAAAAACAAATTAAACCAACTTGGGCAGAAGGATTAGAAAACTTCAAAAAAACTCGAAAAAAATATCTAATCTATTCATGACACGCATTCTTGCAGCATTAATGTTATTATTAACAACATTTGGTTTTAGTCAAAATGTTAATGAAAAACCTCAACTAAAAATCGCTAGAAAATTAGCTAAACGATTTTTACGAAAACAAGGCATACCTGGTATGTCTATTTCGGTATCTAAAAAAGGAGAATTAATTTGGTCTGAAGGTTTTGGCTTTGCTAAACGAAAACCCAAAGTAAAAATTAAACCCAACCAAACCTTATTTAGAATTGCCAGTATTTCTAAATCTATTACCGCACTTACACTAGCTAAGTTATTGGATGACAACCTTATTGATTTAGATACATCGATTTATACATACCTGCCTGACTATCCTAAGAAAAACCACCTATTTACCGTTAAAGAATTAGGTGGTCACTTGGCAGGAATTAGGCACTACAAGGGTAATGAGTATACACTAAACAAAAAAATATCGATTACCGAAAGCGTAAACTTATTTAAAGATGACCCGCTTTTATTTGAGCCTTCAACACAATTTTTCTATAATACATTTGGATACGTTTTACTTAGCGAAATTATGCAAAAAGCGTCCAAACAAGATTTTAACACATTAGTAAAAACCTCCATTTTTAAACCGTTAAACATGTTGAATACCATGTTAGACGCTTCGGATATTGATATACCTAATCGCACCAACTTTTATAAACGAAAACGTAAAAAATCAACACCTGTAGCCAACGAATATAAAGTTGCTGGCGGCGGTTTTTTATCAACATCAGAAGACCTTATTAAATTTGGGCAAGAAATCATTTCACCCGCTATAGTTTCAAAAAACTCGTTGCGTAAAATTACAACATCACAAAAGCTTAAATCTGGAAACTTAACAGGGTACGGTATTGGGTTTTCTATAGATCACACAAAAAAAGGAACACCTAAAATTTACCATACCGGCGGCGGTGTTGGAGCATCTACCATTTTAATAGTATTTCCAGAAGATGACATTGTTATAAGTGTGCTCACCAACCTGTCTGGTGTAAGTATGGATAGTTTTGGAAAACAATTGGAAAATGTATTTATAAATTAATTGACCTGTTCTGTATTTTTATATTTTTGAAATGGTTGAGCAAATAAGTTTTTGATATTACTATTTTGTTCTTCACCTGAAAATACATCAATACAATAAACTATATTATTAGTATCTAATTCCATATACGTACCAAAAAAGTCTCTCCTAAACCAAAAAAATAACGCAGTTTGCGTCTCATATTTCTGTTAAAATTTTTCAACAAGTCCATTATATCTACTTCTAGAACAAAACATCTATATTTCGTACTTCAAACTATATTTATCAATCTTAAAACTGTACACCCATTTATACTAATTTAGTTGTGACATCATAACAAATTTAAACACTTTTAGAAGCTAAAGCGAGATGCACTATAATACATAGTTTTAACTATTTTCGAGACCAATAAAATCAAGTTTGGTATTGTTTCAATCATTTTACCATAATACAGTTAAGTGTGTTGTATACGATTGTAAATACCCATAAATTTTTATTATTAAAATATTTAAACTACTTTTAATTGTATAATATAATGCTAATCATTTAAATAACAACCATGAAGAAATTAAATATTTTGTTTTTATCTGTTATATTCATAGGAATAATTTCCTGTAGAGAGAGCAAAGAAAAACAAGAAGAATTAGATACCAACTTAAATAAAATAGAGAACGTTGAGAATGAAGTCAATGAAACAACTAAAGAGTTAGATAGTAAGGCAAAAGAAGTCGAATCTGCGCTTAGTGAATTAGATAGTTTATAAAAAAATTAGAATAACATGAAAAATATAATAAGGTTAGTAGCATTAATTCTTTTTACGCTCGTTTTAACAACTTCAGGATTTGCACAGGGTAAGTCAAAAGAAAAAAGAAAAGCGAATAAAGAAAAATAGAACAAGTCAAAGAAGATGTAGAGGGCACATTAGAGACCGAAATAGACAATCACAAAGGGATATCTAATGACATGAAGCAGAAAGGCAAAGACAAAATATCTAAAGGCAAAAAAGATAAGATAAAAAAGAAAAAAGAAAACAAACCTGAAGATGATTACGATGAGAATAATGATGTTGATTCAGATAATTCAAATTCTGAAAAAAAAGAGAAATCAAATAAGGGCAAAGCTTATGGTCGTGACAAAGGTGATATGAGCAGAGAAGAATTTGGTAAGTTTCGAGCAGCAGCAGCTAAAGAAAAAATTAAGCGTACTGAAAACAGTCTTAATAAAAATGAAAAGATGCTACATAGTGGAAGAGAAAAAGTAAAACAAGCAAAAGATAAAGTTTTGAAAGAGCGCGCAGAAAAGGGATCTAATGAGGAGGAAATTAAACAAAAAGAGGATAAAATTAGAAAAGCTGAGGAAAAACTTAACGAACTTGAAGAAGTAATTAAAAGAGGTAAAGAAAAAGTAAAAAAGAAATCTAAAGAGTTAGAAGAGGTAGAAATACCTGTTCAATAACTTTCTTTTTCTTAAGGACATTTAAATTATCCCTTGTATTAATGCAAGGGCTAATTTATTCAAGAAATTTAGCATTAATAACCATATTTCAATTTTTTCGGCGTTCAATTTTAGAAAAAAAAATGACATTATAAATAATGCCAGATTTTTTTAGTTTTTAATACTCTTTAACGTTAAAGCATGACAATATTAAACTTAAAAACTAAACTTTTATTAGCTTTTTCATCGCCTCAACAATATTAAAAGCTGCAGGGCAAATAGCAACGTTTTTTAGGGTTAGGTTAGATATTTGGTGAAATTTTTTCCTGTCGGTATGCGGAAACTCTCGACATGCTTTGGGGCGCACATCATAAATAGAGCAATAATTATCTGTTCCTAAAAATGTACACGGTACACTTTGCAATACATAATCGTTTTCTTCATCTACTCTTAAATATTGATTTATAAAATGCTGTGTTTTCATTCTAAAATGCTTAGCAATACGCGCTACATCTTTATCGGTAAACAAAGGCCCAGTAGTTTTACAACAGTTAGCACATTCTAAACAATCTGTACGTTCAAACTCATTAACGTGCAAATCGTCCATGATATAATCTAAATTTTTAGGAAGCTTTTTTTTTAGCTTTGTAAAGAATTTTTTGTTTTCGTTATGTTTATCTTTGGCAAGCTTTGGAAGCAATTCTATGTTTGGATTTACACTCAAATTAAAAGGTTTTGGATGTTTGCTAAATTAAGAAATCATTAATAACATATAACCGTTGATGAAAGTGTTTTTAGTATTTAAAATTTTTCACATAGCTGTACATTAGTTATGCATTTAGCTTTCGCTGAAATAAAACAACAACTATTTTATGAAAGATGTATTTGGCAAAGCCTTACTAGATTATCATAACGGTCATTATTCCGAAGATATAATAACCTCAACAAGCATCTCTGATGAGGATGTTTTACCACTTACCTATTTATTTCGCGATTTTAAAGACATGCCAAAATTAGAACAGAAAGCCTTAAAACTAAGTAAAGGCTCTGTTTTAGATGTTGGTTGTGGTGCAGGAAACCACAGTTTACACATACAAAACAAAGGCTTAAATGTAAAAGCCATAGATATCTCTAGAGGTGCTATTCAGGTTTCTAAAGAACGAGGGGTTTTACATACCGAATTAAAATCTGTTTTAGAAGAAGTTGATACTTTTGATACCATTTTACTATTGATGAATGGTACTGGAATTTTTCAAGAATTAACACAAGTTTCAAAATATTTATTACACTTAAAAAAACTATTGAAGCCTAACGGACAAATTTTAATGGATTCGTCGGATATTAAATATATGTACGAAGATGAAGATGGTGGTTTTTGGACAGACACTAACGCAGGATACTATGGCGAATTAGATTATTTTATATCGTATAAAGGTGAAAAAGAAACCCCTATGAAATGGTTATATCTAGATTTCAAAACCTTAAAATTAGCTTGTGAAACTGTAGGTTTAAATTGTATCTTAATTGACGAAGGAGAAAGTTTTGATTATTTGGTACAGTTAAGTTAAATATGTTTTTCTTGTATTATCAATGATTTACAAAAGTGCCTATAAACTTCTATAATGACCAATAATTTTAAAATCAAACAAACTATCTTCTAAAACTTGACCGCTACCAATATTATGGACAATTAAGTTTCGCTTTCCGTCATTCGATTTTCTATCAACTACAATACCTATGTGCGTAATAGCACCTCCTAAATTCCAGCAAACAATATCTCCTGGCATATAATCTTTAGGATTATTTGTAATAGGTTTTTGAGCATTTTGCCTTTTAAAATAAACCATTAAATTTGGAACACGCCTGTGATCTATGTTTCTATCGGTTCTTTTTAAACCCCAAATTTTAGGATACAAGCTAAAATTGGTTTTCATATCTTCATGTACCGCTTTTTGCAAATCTATTCCTAATTTTCTATAAGCCCTAATAACAACATCTGTACAAACTCCTTTACTGCTAGGAACATCTCCATTAGGGTATGCTATTGAAAAATAACTAGGATCATAAGTGACCTGTTGTTTTGTTAAAGCTAAGGCAGCATCAGAAAGTGTAGATACTTGTACAACATTTTGTGAGATTAATATATTAACACAAAACAATGATACTATTAAAAATAGTTTTTTCATAAACCGTATAATGAAATCACTTAAAAATTTACTGGAATTTTAAAACTTAGAGTTTCTCCAGTTTCTGCTCCGTCACCAGAACCAGGATCCTTGTGAACAATTAACGTTCCTTTCTTGTTATTTTCAACATTAAAAGTCAATTCTGTAGAAAAAGTAACAGGGTCATTAGTCATCCAATTTTCATTAGTTGTCAAAATCCCGCGAGCTAGTTCATGACCTTTTTCATCAACAAGTTCAACAAATCCCAAAACGCCTTCACTTGCCATCCACATACCTTGCGAATTAACCTCTATTAATACTGGAGACGTTAATTTATCATGTTCTTTAACATTAACAGTAGGGCGTTTACCTTTTTCTACTTCTCTAGTCGTTTGCTTCTCTAAATTTTCAATGGCCTCTTTTTTGGTGTCTTGTTTACAAGATGTAAATACAAATACCATACTTAATATTAGTAGTGTTAATCTTAAATTATAGTTTTTCATGACGTTTATACTTTTGTATTGTATTGTTACACTAGTTTTATCTACAATAAATTTTAAAACCTATTTTATATTAAAACTTACTATGCGTAACAAACAAGTGTAAGTTTAAAAATCGAATTTATACGTTGCTCCTGCCAAAAACTGAATGCTTTGCACTGGGAAATTCTGCCATTTTTGGTAAGCATCATTAGCAATATTATTTACTTTTACAAATGCAGAAAACTGATCATTTATATGGTAACCCGCATGCGCATTAGCATCAAAATAACTCCCTAATGTTACTTCTCTAGGTACTGTATTTAAAGCATCGTTTATAGTTACTAAATCCTTACGTTCTCCAATAAAATACAAATTAGCTCCTGTAAACCATTTTTCGTTTATTTGATAATCTAAAAATATAGAACTTTTAATATCTGGCAAATTCCATGCTTCAGATTCATTATCTGTAGAATAACTAAAATACTCTGCCTTTAATCCCAGTTTAAAATTTCTATTAATATCTACATTTATTTCTCCCGCTAATCCTAAAGTTCTAAGATCATCATAAACAATCCCAAATGAGTTACCAAATTCGTAATCTTCAAAATTAACAGTATCTGTAGTTAATGTATTATTTCTATACAATGCCTTATCATTATCGGCTTTATAGCTACCACTAATACTGTAGTTCATATTACTAGACAATTTACCTTTTAAACCCGCATAAGCATCAAACAATTGGCTTGTGGGGACAATAAATAATGTTGGCGATACAAAAGGGTTTTCCTTTGCAAATCCATGATACGAATTCTGGATTAAATCACCTTGAATACCACCAAAAGCGATTAAGACATCATTAACTAATCTATAGCTTGCCGTAATGTTTGGATATACATAAAAATTGTTATCTCCAGAGTCTTTATCATTTGAATAAAATAAGGACACACCCAAATTAACTGTTAAATCATCACGTTTTAATTGGTAAGTTGGTGATAAACCTATTTGAAAATTACCATAATTTAATTCGTCTTCGGTAATATAATTTCTATCAAAAGCACCACCTAAATAATCAATTTTAACATCTGTAGAAATTTCCATATCGTTAATTGGAACATCTACTTTAGCTTTGGTTATAAATCTATTCTCCCCAGAACCTTGATTATCTGCAAAACGTCTAAAAAAAGCACTTCCAGAATTAATATACGTGTCCTCGAAAGTAATGTCTCCTCCAAAATAGGCATCAAAAAAAGAATGGCCAACATCTATATTATCAATAACAGTATTATTTTCTCTATAACTTGCATCCAAACCATACCAATTATAGCTTTGGTGTTGGAATCCACCTTCTACATTCCAAGATAAATCTCTTAAACGTGAGGCGTAATTGATATTAATTTTTGAATCTGAAAAATTATCGTCTAATACGACACCTTCTATACCTCCAGCAGATGAATGGTGGCTAACATAACCGCTAACACTCTCGTTTCTACTAATAGCATGGTTTAAGTATACTTCGCCTAAAATAGTTGTATATGTACCAACACCCAAAGTTGCATAATTATCAAACAGTTTTACGGGTGCTTTCTTTTCTACCCCAGCGGCTTTACCTTTTGCGGGTGTAAATGTAGAGGCTACAGGAAACGAAAAGATATTGTACTTAACTTCTTTTTTATTTTCTGTTGCATCATCTCCTAAAATGGGCACTTCTTTTACCTTAAAAGCATCAGATATGGTTGGCGTATACGGTTTAACGACATTAATAACCCCTGTTGTGATGGTATCGTTATTCTTTTCTTGAGAAAACCCAAGGGTTATAATCAATAAAAAAAATCCTAATAGTATATGTTTTATGTGCTTTCGCATATTTTTTTAATTTATAAATTTAGCTCCCTAATTATCAAATTAGACAATTTAATCTTCGGGCTGGATTGATGAATTTGTTTTAGCTTCTTCTCTTTTAATAGTATTTAATTCTGTTTTAGCTTCTGCTACTACATCATCAAACTCAGGGAAATTTTGAATAACACTTTCTAGAATATATGTTGCTTGAAAAGCATCATTTAAAGCATAAAAATTCTTAGCCATAAGTACCAGACCCTTTGCACTATAATATTTATATCCAGAAAAATCTTTAGCTAGTTTTTGAACTGATGTGTTTGAACTCTCGTGCTTACCTTCTTTATTTTTAAAATAAGCATTATAATACAAAGCTTCTGCTGCTGTTTTTCCTGTAGCCACTTTTTCTACTTTAGCGTAAGCCGTTTTAGCTTTGGCTTCATCTCCAGTTTTTATCGCCGAACGTGCTATAATAATATGAGCATCACTTTTAATTTTATTATCTATAGTTGAATTCGTTAATACTTTTTCGGCGTATGCCACAGCCTCATTATAACGCTCTAACTGATAATTCGCTTTCATTAAATTAGATTGGGCAAAAATAACATTTTGAGGAAAATTGGCTTCTTGCTCTAACCTTGATAATACAGGCATAGCCAAATCCCATTTTTTCTTCTCTAAATAATGTTGGGACAAACGGGTTAAAGCCTCTTCGGTATACTCGTTTTGAGAGGTTTCTATAATGTATTGGTAATGTGGTGCAGCATTATCGGTTAAACCTTTTTTATCATACAACTGAGCCAAATAAAAATGTGCCTGTAAAGCATGTAAGCCTCCAGCAAATTCGTTTAAATATTTATTAAACTGCTTGATAGCCTTGTCTGTATTATTATCTAGATATTGCTTTTCGGCTGCTTGGTAAGTTGCATTATCTAAATCAGAATCGGTAACCTCAACATAATCTAACGTTTTTACCCATCTGGCATAATCATCTACGCGCCCTAAATCTATATAAATTAATCGCGCTGTAGAAACGGCTTGCACAGCTTCTGGTGTACCAGGATAACTACCCGCTACTTTTTTAAACTTTGTTAAAGCCTTTTCGTTTTCGCTACCATTATAGTATACCAATCCTTGACGCAACAATGCCTTTGGAACAAATGAACTTTTGTCATATTCACGACCCAAACGGTTGTAAACTTCCATAGCTTTATTGATTTCGTTAGCTTTTACATAACTATTACCAAGTTCGTACATGGCATCATCCCTTAATTTAGATTTTGGATAATCTGAAATGAATTGCGCTAACGCTTTTATTTTTTTTGACGATTGTCCTGCGTAACCAATACTGATTGCTTTTTGAAAGAACGGATAATCTGCATCTATTTTATTTAACTTAATAGCTTTATCATAGGCATTAATTGCATTTTGGTATTGACTGGATACAAAATACACATCGCCTAAACGAAGATAAGCATCATTTAACCTAACTTTATCATCCTTTTGATTATCTATAAATTTATTAAAGTATGTAATGCCTTGCGAATAATTTTTTAATTTAAAATAGGTGTAGGCTAAATTATAATCTACATTTTTAATCTCAGGAGTTGATGATGCTTCATTTTGCTGTTCAAATTGCTTAAAACCAATTAGAGCATCATCATAATTTGATAAGTTATAATCTGCTTCGGCTTTCCAAAATGTAGCTCTTGCAGTAAAAATTGGATTGTTCTGTTCTTTTAATGAGGCATCAAACAAACGTTCTGCTTCTATATAATTACCTTCATTATAAAGCTCTAGCCCCCTGTAAAAAGCTACTTTTTGATAGGCTACTTTGTTTTCGAAACTCTTTTTATTTTCTAATAAGGTTAAAGCTTCTTTATAATTTTTAGAAGTAATGTATGAATCTATGAGTAGGGTCTCCATTTCTTCTTTATAACTCGTGTTTGGATATTTATCTAAATAACTCGCTAGAACTTGAGGTGCCGATTGATATGGATTACCAATTTCGTAACTAATTTTAGCATAATTTAACCATGCATCTTCTTGGATTTTTTTGTCGTAATCCATTTGCGAAGCATTTCTAAAAGCATTTAAAGCTTCCTGCTTTTTATCTAAATTAATATAACTCTCTCCTAAATGATAATACGCATTTTGAGCAATAGCGTTATTACCACCAATGATTTTATTAAACTCGGAGATTGCATTTTCATAATCTTTTTGCTTATAATAAGCGTAACCTAATTGATAAAAATCTGTATTGTTCCATTTTCCAGATTTACCCTTATAATCTTTTAAAAATGGAATAGCCTCGCTGTACTTTTTTAAGTTGAAGTAACTTTCGCCTATAATTTTTGAGAGTTCGGATACTTCACTTTTATCACTTGTTGCTAACCGTGCTTTGGCCAACTCAATGGCTTTATCGAATTTACCTAGCTTGAAATTTAAATCGGCTTGGTAGTAGGATAATTTTTCTTTGTAGCGTTCTTGATCACTAACTTGATCAAAATAAGTATTTGCCTTATCATAATCATCACCTTGATAAGCCATAAAACCAATATAATACTTTGCTTGTGCGCCGTATTCTTCAGAGCTTTCAACACGACTTAAATACTTTTTTGCATCTTTATACTGCTTTGTAGTAAATGCTGTGTAACCGTTATTAAAATTAAATTTATTTTTTTCTTTTCTTCCTAAGGCCTTGTCATCTACTTTATCATACCATTTTCTAGCATAAGCATATTTACCATTGCTAAAATAATAGTCTGCCACATCTACAAAAGCAGTATTACGCTTTGTGCTTGTTGGATATTCTTTAACAAAATCCTCTACCAATTGGTCGGCATTTTGCTGGTTTAAACGCACAGCGCAATTGGCTATATAATATGCACAGTCTGATTGAACAATATCTTCTTTAGACGTTTTTTTAACCGTATTAAATAAAGACTGAGCTGCCCTATATTGTTGATTATTGTAAAGCGATAAAGCCTTTTGATAATCTACTAAATCACTGGTGTATGTTGCCGATTTTTGAGCTAAAACTTGAAAACTAAAGCTTAAGGCCACCATTAGTGAAACGATGTTTTTTTTAGTCATTAACGATTCGTTTTTTAATTTAAAATCAAAGATAAATTAATATCAATCTTATAACGACATATTTGTAGTATAATTATAAGCTTCATAAATTTATATTGAACACCAAATAGAAATATAGTAAAGTTTAAAGCGTTAGTTTTAAGGTTTAACTTTTTAGTAATACATTTACGCTACGTATAAAAATATTGATTTAACTTATGGCCAATCCTATTTTACAATTAAAAGACGCCTCTATTTTTCAGGGGGAAAGCTTAGTACTTTCTAACGTTAATGTAGAAATAAACAAAGGAGATTTTGTATATTTAATTGGTAAAACAGGAACTGGAAAAAGTAGTTTTATGAAAACACTTTATGGCGATTTACCTTTAAACGAAGGCGAAGGTCATATTGTAGATTTTAATTTAAAAACTCTAAAAGAAAAAGACATTCCTTTTTTAAGACGCAAATTAGGGGTTGTTTTTCAAGACTTCAAATTGCTTACCGATAGAACTATAAACGATAATTTATTATTTGTTTTAAAGGCTACAGGCTGGAAAGATAAAACCGAAATGAATACACGAGTTGAAGATGTATTGACTAAAGTAGATATGAAAACCAAAGGCTTTAAATACCCTTACGAACTATCTGGTGGAGAACAACAACGCGTAGCCATTGCTAGAGCTTTACTAAACAATCCTGAACTTATTTTGGCCGATGAGCCTACGGGTAATTTAGACCCACAAACTAGTATTGAAGTTATGGAAGTTTTACAAGATATTAATAAGAATGGAAATACCATTTTAATGGCCACACACGATTATGCGTTATTGCTTAAATACCCTAGTAAAACGTTAAAATGTGATGATAATAAAGTTTTTGAGGTGGTACAGCGGAGAAATTAATTATGCTTTCAATATTAATTCCAACATATAATTATGACACATTTAGTCTTGCTCAATCTATACATGAGCAGGCTATAAAAGCTAATATTACTTTTGAAATTTTAGTATATGATGATGCGTCTTCTAATTGGATATCTAATAACGATAAAATAAATAATTTAGAGCATGCCAAATTTAAATTACTAAAACAAAATATAGGACGGAGTGCCATAAGAAATTTACTTGCTAATGACGCAAAATATACATGGCTTTTGTTTTTAGATGCTGATACAAAAATAATTAATGAAAACTTTATTCAAGTTTATTTAAATGAAATTAAAAACACATCAAATCAAATAGTATATGGCGGCATTTGTTATCAAAAAGACAAACCTAACAATAATCAAATGCTTCGTTGGGTTTATGGCAATAAAAGAGAGGCCTTGAGCCTTTCTAACAGAAATAAAAATCCTTATTTAAGGTTTTTAACTTTAAATTTTTTAGCAAAAAAAGATGTTTTTGACACTATTAAATTCAACGTAGATATCCCAAATTTAAGACATGAAGACACATTATTTGCTTTAGACGCAAAAAAAAACAATATCAATATAAAACATATAGACAATCCTGTTTTACATTTAGGGCTAGAGTTAAGTGAGACATTTCTAAAAAAATCTGAACAAGCTCTTGACACCTTACATTTATTTGTAAAACAAAAACTTATAGAACCTCAAGATACTGCTCTATCTAAATATGCAAAATCGTTAATTAAATTTAAATTACATTATTTATTAACTGTTGTATATTGGATTTTTAAAACACCTATTAAAAAACACCTATTAAAAAACAACCCCTCTTTAATATTGTTTGATTTTTATCGCTTAGGATATTATTTAAATTTATCAAAATAGAATGGAACCATTTTTTTCAGTTATAATTCCGCTATACAATAAAGAAGACTATATAGAAGAAACCATTAATAGTGTCTTAAATCAAACTTATAAAGATTTTGAAATTATTATTGTTAATGATGGTTCAACAGATCAAAGTATTAAGGTCATTGAAAACAATTTTCAAGATTACAAATTCATTTCTGTAGTAGAGCAAGAAAACCAAGGTCTATCTGTAACAAGAAACAATGGCATTAAAGCTGCTAAAGGTAGCTTAGTTGCTTTGCTAGATGCTGACGATTTATGGGATTCCTCATTCTTACAAACTATTAAAGAATTATATGATACTTTCCCAAGTGCTTCGGTATTTGGTACAGATTATATAGAAAAACATACCAATGAAGTTATATTAGAAACTAAAAAAAGTATAGCGTCTAATCTAAAAAATACATCTTTTTTAATTAAAAACTTTTTAAGAGCTAATATGAAGCAACTTTTATTTTGCCAAAGTAGTGTTGCTTATAAGAGAGAGGTTTTTAAACAAATTAAGTTTAATAACAAAATCACATTTGCTGAAGATGTAGACTTCAATATATTATTACACTTAAAAAAGTATCAAGTAGCTTATTATTACAAGCCCTTATCTACCATTAGATTGAATATAAAAAACCAGTTATCTGAACAAGCTATTAGCAAAAAAACAATACCAAACTTTGATACTTACGAAAAGTATGCTTTAAATGATTTATCCTTAAAAAAATATCTTGATATTTACAGATATTTTTTCGCTGTTAATTATAAGATTGAAGGTCATAATTATAAATACTACTCAATGCTTACCAATCTTAACAAAGAAAACTTAAATTATAAGCAAAAGATTTACTTAAGTTTACCTGTTTCGATAATAAGGGTTATTAAAAAAATTAAGAGATGGTTTTTAAAAAGAAACCTTAGGTTTACTTCGTTTTAAATATTAAAACAAGATTCCCAATGTTTAATCATATGATATGCATCAAATTTATCAACAGATTTTTGAGCATTATTAATCATTTTATTATAAAGCGCTTTATCTTGTTGTAACAAATCAATGCTTTTTTCTAATTCGTGAAAATCTTGATTATTAATTAAAAGTCCATTTTCTTTATGTACTATCAATTCTGATGGACCAGATTTACAATTAAAAGAAATAACTGGCTTCTCTAATGTAAGAGCTTCAAGAATAACTAAAGGCATACCTTCAAACTTACTACAAAGCACTAAAAACTTACATTGTTTTATGTAATCATATGGATTAGAAACAAATCCTAACAACTTAACATGTGCTTGTAAATTATTGCTTTCAATCAATGTTTCTAGTTTTAATCTATCTGGACCATCTCCTAAAATAAACAAAGGAATGCCTTTTATAAAACTAGAAGTATTTTTATAACTTAAAATTAATTTATCAAACTGCTTAACAGGGTTATTTAATCTTCCTATGGCTAATATAGCATTGTTGGGAACATCTTTTGGTGGCACCTTGGACGTTGTAAGCAAATCCTTATTTACAAAATTTGGAATATATTTAATATTACTAAATGAGTGGTAGCGTTTAAGTTCTTTCTCAATATCCAAGGATACAGCAACAATGGTTTTAGCTTTATTATATAATCTCTTAAAAATCTTACCTTTTGGGATATGGTATGCTATATTATAATGTTGAATACTAAATATCATTTTTCTATTTTCGAATACAAGAAAATGAAGTAATGACTCCATAATAAATCTATCTCGCATCCTAAAATCAATATAAAAATCTGCATTAATTAATTTGTAATACTTTCTAAATAGTAATACTTTTTTTATGTGCCTAACCCACTTTATTGACGATTCATTTTCGCCTAAATTATATAATATACCTCTGTAATTATAAGTTATTTCATTTCTAACCGCTATAATTGAAACCTTATAATCATTATTTTCTAATAGAAAAGATAAAGTTGCTGCAACTTTTTCTGCACCTCCACCACATAAACAATCTACTATTATACAAATATGCTTTTTGTGATTCATTCAAAAAATGTTTCAAATTCTTTATCTTCTAGAATAATACGCTTCCTTTTTTTAAAATTTAAGCTAAAGATACTTCTAGTATTGTCCACTAATGGACATTCTAGCCTAGAAATATGAGCTATGCTATGCCATAAATCGTCTGTCATATATTTTCTGTTTTCATCAAAAAAATAATCATTGGGATACTTAAAACTCTTACTATACCATACAATAAATGGAATCGTAAATGTGTTTTTAGTTGGTCTATCTTCTAAATGCCCATAAAAGTTATCGTCTTGAAAAACCTCTTCACCATGATCAGAAAAATACATTAAGTAACTATTATTCTTTACTTTTTTAATTTTCTGTAATACTTGATTAACAATAAAGTCTGAATATCTAACAGCATTATCATAGTTGTTAATCTTTTCAAAAACAAATTCATTATCAAATTTTGTTTTCGGTTTATCTTTAAAAAAATCAAACTCCTCTGGGTATCTATTTTTATAGGTAAAATGAGCTCCAATTAAATGTAAAAAAATAACTTTATGATTGGCTTGATCCTTTAAAGCTTGATCCACTTTAGTTAAAAGTTCGCCATCATGCTTTAAATTATTCATAACGACTTCTTTTGAGTTAAAAAATTTAGATTGGGCTTCATTAGAAACTCTAGCTAAAGCACTTCCTGGATTAAAAGCCATACTATGATTGGATATCCAAAATGTTTTAAAACCTGACTTATTAAACAAAGTCGTAATAGGTAAAGCTAAAACTTTTTTAGGGTTTTCATAATTACCAAGAGTAAGCGCTTTACTTAATGAATAAAAAGTTGATGTATTTGGACTAATAACATTATTATAGACACTTAAACTATCTTTAACTTTAGCCAAGAGCGGAGATGTTTCTCTATAATAACCATATAGCTGCATATGCGCTGAAGTAACAGACTCTCCAATAACTACTATGTAAGTATTCTTTGAATCATTATTTATCTTATTAAAAAAATTATCCTTTGAATTAATTTGGGCATTAAAATCGTTTGCATATTGATTATTCTTATAATTTAAAATGACCGAACGACCTATCAAATATGGTAAATTATGCTCTATTAATTTAGCTATCTTCATCCCTATCAATACGAGAAAACCAAATAGCGCTATCTTTAAGAACTTATAACGCTTAAAAGCATATCCAGAACAAAATTTTGATATAATTTTAACGATACGTTTAATACGCAATAAAGGGATAAAGAACATAAATGTAACAGTAAGTGCTTTTACATTGTAATACTCCCTTATAAACTCTAATAATTCATCTTGATTTGTATTTAAGAAAACAAAATATGAAGAAGGTCCAAAATGGATTTTAAAGTTTAAATACATGATGGTTTCAAACCAAATCATAATGCCTATTAAAACAACAGCACTAGTATATAGTAATCGCTTAAATACATCATTTTGTATATTACTAATAAGATAAAAAACAAATAATGCAAATAGAAAATTCTCAATTATATTAATAAACCTGTAAAAAGAAAAATAATGAAATACCCCTTCTAAAACATACTCTAGAATAAGCCAGTAAATAATAACTAATAAATAAATTTTATCTTTCAATTTAACTATCAGTTTTAATTAATAATGGTTTTCTAAATATGAATAACATCAATACAAAATAACAAACATAGCTTATAGCATGACCAATTACGGCGCCTTTAACCTGAAACATATCTATAAAATAAATACTTAAAAAATAAACAATAAGCACATAAAATAGTTCTCCAAATAAATACCAGAAAAGCATTTTTTTTGCTTGTAACTGAAAAGCTATTGCAAATGAAATTATCTTAAAAAAGTCTCCAATAAGTTGCCAAAAAAACAATTCTTGAGTTGGCAAAAAATCTTGAGTTAAACTAATTCTTATAATCCAATATCGCAGTACATATATAATAACAAAACCTAAAATAAGAATAGGTAAAATAATTTTATAAAACTGTAATAATATAGTTTTAAACCCTTGATTAGTGGTATTCTCAGACAATTTAGGTAACAAGTATAATGAAAAAAGGCTCATTACAAACATCAAATAATATTGTGATATTTTAATCATAGCTTCCCAATACCCTGCCTCTTTAAGACCTATAGTATCAATAATATGGTTTTTTATAAGCACATGTGCTATAGGTATCGTTAACGCAGTAAACACAGCCATGATTATAAATGAAGATAAACCGTTGAAATACTCTCTTGAAAAGTTTGAAATAGAAATATTTACAACAATCATTTTAACATCTTTAACCCAAAACAATGTTACAAAAAACAAAAATGAAGGAACCGAAATAATAGCAACAATAGCACCTTCCAAATTATAATAATACAATAAAGGTATTATTATAATTACATTTAAAATATAGCCTATTGTATTAATAAATATAATTTTTTTATACTTACCTAAACCATTAACAATTGATAAAATTAACGTATTAACAGTAAACAACGGAAGCATATAAGCTAATATTTTTATAAACCGAGCTAAGTCGTTATTCCCAAAAACCAAAGCGCTAAAATATTTAGAAAAAACAATTAGCACTAACGAAACAATTAGTGTGAAAAATAAAACTAAAAAAAATGATGTAGAAATAATTTTTTTAAGAGCCTTTTTATCAAATTTATTCTCAGCTGTATATTTTATAACGCCATTTTGAGCTCCACTACTAGATATACCCTGACAACTAATTAAAAAACTTCTTAAATTACCTGTTAACGCCATACCTTGTGGCAGCAAAAAATAGGCAATAGCTTTAGATAAAATAAAACCCGATACTAATCTAAAAAAAACACTTAAGGAATTAAACGATGTAATACTTATTAGACTATTAGTTTTTAACAATTGTTTTATTTTTTTTATCATTAAAATGAATTTAAACATAAAACATTTATATTATAACTACTTACTCAATTTATCTATCCCAAACAGAGAGCTACCAAAAATAAGCAAAATAATGCCGAAATACATGATATAACTCACAAAGTGAGCAATCACTGCACCTTCTACGCCACACATGTTTATAAAATAAACACTTGTAATATATAAAATAACAACCAAAAAAGCTTCAGTCAAGACGTAGTGCCAAAACATCTTTTTAGCTAAAAACTGATACGCAATTACTATAGATAATATTTTAATGAAATCTCCTAAAAGCTGCCAAAAAAACAAACTTTCTACAGGTTCAAACTCTTCAGAAAAAACGAATAATATTATATAACGCCTTAATAAATAAATGATTAACAAACCAATAGCTAAAATAGGAATAACGGCTTTATAAAAGCTGAATACTTCTTTTTTGAATACAGAGGTCTTATTAATCTTAGATAAACTAGGAAAAAAATATACGGTCATTAAAGAGGTAATAACCATCAAATAGTATTTAGATATTCTGCTCATTGCTTCCCAAAATCCAGCATCTTTAAAACCTATATGTTCTATAAGATAAGACCTAATTGCCAAAGCTATTAATGGTAGTAAAACGGCAGAAAAAAGTGCCATTAAAGAGTAAACACTCATGCGCTTTAACAAGCCGTAACTCACGTTACTCAATTTAATAATAGGCATTAAACTACGCCTATTTACAACACTTACTAACGTAATTAAAAATATAAGAGACTCGGCAATTGCTACAGATATTAGAGCGCCGTTTATCCTATTTTGAGAGATTAATACCAATACTATAGACACACTTAAAATTTGCCCTATTATATTTATAATGACTAAGGTTTTATGCTTAGAAAAACCATTCATTATCGAAAAAGAAAATAAATTTAAAGCATAAAAAGGGAGTACTATTGCAAAGACCTGTATAACATAAGCATAATCATTGTATGTTGGGAAAATAATATCATTAATCCATTCTGCATTATAATAACAGAAGAAAGAAACAAAGATTGTTGAGAAAAAACCAGCATAATAAATTGATGAAACCGTTTTACTCAACTCAATACTATGGTTCTTAAATTTAGCGATATATTTAACCATACCCTTGTAAAGTCCAAGAGTTGCTATAGTTTGAAATGAACTTACAAAATTTTGTAAATTACCAACAAGAGCTAAGCCTACAGGCCCAATAAAAACCGCAATAGCCTTAGAGGTTAAAACTCCTGCTAATACTCTAGTTAATACAGAAGCTGTTTGCAAAGAAGAAACTTTAGACGAAACACTATGCTTTATGTACTCTATTAATTTTTTCAATTAATATACATTTTCTTTATTAACAAATATACTTTAGTATATAGACTATACCGAAACGAACAAAAGAACATATTATTCTTTAAACTTAAATGTTTTATTTAAGCATCAAATATACAAAATGAAATATCTTTTGTAGGTTTTGATATTTAAAGTTTATAAGAAACAAATTACAGCTTAAATTTTCAAGCTTTAGCTCTTATGATAAAGTATATATTAATACAAAAAATAGCAATATTAGTAATTATAATTGGCTTGGATAATGGCTGGAGCATTAAGCCATAAAGCACGAATAGTAAACACCCAACGGCATTTACTATTCGTAATTTTAAAACAGATTTCATCATAAATGAAATAAGAACGGTCACCATAGCTATGTAACCCATCCATTCTACTGATGAAACCCCTAAGATTTCCATCTTATATAGATTTGTTACGCTTACGGTCTACTTCTGTTAAATATATTTTACGCAAACGAAGGAAATTTGGTGTTACCTCAACATATTCATCTTTTTGAATATATTCTAAAGCTTCTTCTAAAGAAAATTTTATTGCAGGTACAATTTTAGCTTTATCATCTGCTCCAGATGAACGTACATTACTTAATTTTTTTGTTTTTGTTACGTTAACCGTCATGTCATCACCACGAGAATTCTCACCAATAACTTGACCTTCATAAATATCTTCACCCGGATCAACAAAGAATTTCCCTCTATCTTGTAATTTATCTATAGAATAAGGAATAGCTTGTCCTTTTTCCATAGATACTAAACTTCCATTTTGACGTTCTGGAATCCCTCCTTTTAATGGTTGATATTCTTTAAAACGGTGTGCCATAATAGCTTCACCAGCTGTAGCGGTAAGTAATTGGTTTCGCAAACCTATAATACCCCTAGAAGGAATTATAAACTCACATACCATACGTTCTCCTTTGGCTTCCATACTTAGCATTTCGCCTTTTCGCATGGTTACCATTTCTATAGCTTTACCAGACACTGTTTCTGGCAAATCTATGGTCATCTCCTCTACAGGTTCACATTTAACACCATCAACTTCTTTTATAATAACTTGTGGTTGTCCAATTTGAAGTTCATAACCTTCGCGACGCATAGTTTCTATTAATACCGATAAGTGTAATACACCTCTACCAAATACTAAAAACTTATCTGCACTATCAGTCTCATTAACTCGTAATGCTAAATTCTTTTCTAACTCTTTATTTAATCTATCTTTTATATGTCTAGACGTTACAAACTTACCATCTTTACCAAAAAACGGAGAATCGTTAATTGTAAATAACATACTCATGGTAGGTTCATCTATAGCAATTGTTTTTAAACCTTCTGGATTTTCCCAATCGGCAACAGTATCACCAATTTCAAAACCTTCTAAACCAACAATAGCACAAATATCTCCAGTTTGTACTTGATCTACTTTTATTCTTCCTAAACCTTCAAAAACGTGAAGTTCTTTAATTTTAGATTTCATGATGCTTTTATCTCTTTTTACTAAAGAGATATTTTGACCAACTTTTAACTCACCTCTTGTTAATCGCCCTATAGCTATTCGTCCTGTAAAAGATGAAAAATCTAAAGATGTAATTAACATTTGGGTTGTACCTTCTACTATTTTTGGAGCTGGAATATGCTCAATCACCATATCCAATAAAGGCTCAATATTTTCTGTTTCGTTTTGCCAGTCATCACTCATCCAGTTGTTCTTTGCAGAACCATAAACTGTTGGAAAATCTAACTGCCATTCTTCGGCACCTAACTCAAACATTAAATCGAAAACTTTTTCGTGAACCTCATCTGGTGTACAGTTTTCTTTATCTACTTTATTTACAACCACACAAGGTTTTAAGCCTAAATCGATTGCTTTTTGTAATACAAATCGAGTTTGTGGCATTGGCCCTTCAAAAGCATCTACTAATAAAAGAACACCATCTGCCATATTAAGTACACGCTCTACCTCGCCTCCAAAATCGGCGTGACCAGGTGTATCTATAATATTAATTTTAGTGTTTTTATAAATTACAGAAACATTTTTTGATGTAATTGTTATACCTCTTTCACGCTCTAAGTCGTTATTATCAAGTATTAAATCGCCTGTATTTTCGTTTTCACGAAATAATTGACAGTGATACATAATCTTATCAACCAAAGTAGTTTTACCGTGATCTACGTGTGCAATAATTGCAATGTTTTTAATATTAGCCATAATAGTGCCTTATTTTAAGCGTGCAAAGGTAAGCTTAATTTTTAGAGTTTTAGCATTATACGTTAATAATATACCCATTCATTAATCTAAAAAAAAACGAGGTAACGTATTGAATCAAAACACTATCCATAAAACTATCAAAAAAAATTGCTTAAAGTCTTTTTTGATGTCTAGACCGTAATTTAAGAAGATAATGATATTAATCAATACTTAATCCTAAATAGTTTGAAAACCTACACGTATCTTATAACCATCTTACTAGCCCTTACGTTTACAACAACATTAAAAGCACAAACTGAAGCACAAGCTATAGAGATGCTTAAATTGGTTAATGATTTAAGAACGCGTACTGGTAGAGGTGTTGTTTTTTTAAATGATAAATTAAACACGGCAGCAAGGAACCACTCTATAGACATGGCAAATAACAATTATTTTGAGCATGAAGGCTTAAATGGGTCTTCATTTTCAGAACGCATTAGGGCAACGGGGTATTCTGGCGGTCCCAGAGGAGAGAATATTGCTGCAGGAAGTTCTAGTATTGAAGACACATTTAATCAATGGCTTAATAGTGGTGGGCATTTACAAAATATGCTTAATGCTAATGTTAATGAAATGGGTATTGGCTACGGGTTTAACACAAGCGCTGACTATAGACATTATTGGACACAAGTTTTTGCTCAAAACAACACCTTATCTGTAGATGAAATACAAGATGATAATCCATTAAGTTTTGTGACGTATCCCAACCCTATCCATGATGTTTTATACATTAAATCATCTAAAAGTATTACAAATCTCAATTACAAATTATATAATGTTACAGGGCAACTCATTAACCATGGTATATTAAACAACACGAATGGACGTTTTAAAATACCAACCGAAAATCTTTCAAAAGGTTTGTACATTCTTGAATTAAATAAAAGTACAATCAAAAAATTGATTAAAAATTAACAAGTATCTCCCAAACTGAAACACCTATAAATTAATAGCATTTATAAAATTCAAGGTATCATCAAACACTCTTAAAATGATTATCTTTATACCTTCAAAAATAAAGATTAATGAATCTACAAGATATCCCAAAGTTAAAACATGCCAAGTCTAATAATTTCTTTTTACTATGTGGCCCTTGTGCTATTGAAGGCGAAGATATGGCACTTCGCATTGCCGAAAAAGTAATAAACATAACCAATAAATTAGAAATACCATATATATTTAAAGGTAGTTTTAAAAAAGCTAACCGTAGTAGAATAGATAGTTTTACAGGTATAGGTGATGAAAAAGCCTTAAAAATCCTCAAAAAAGTTTCTGATACTTTTGATGTCCCTACAGTAACCGATATTCATGAAATAAGCGATGCAGCATTAGCAGCACAATATGTTGATGTATTACAAATACCTGCGTTTTTAGTACGACAAACCGATTTAGTTGTTGCTGCTGCAAAAACTGGCAAAGTCGTTAATTTAAAGAAAGGACAATTTATGAGCCCTGAAGCCATGAAACATGCTGTGCAAAAAGTTAAAGACGCTGGTAATAATAAAGCTTGGATAACCGATAGAGGCACCATGTTTGGTTATCAAGATATGATCGTAGACTTTCGTGGTATTCCTACCATGCGCCAATTTGCACCAACTGTTTTAGATGTTACGCACTCGCTACAACAACCTAATCAATCTGCGGGTGTTACTGGTGGCAGACCAGAGATGATAGAAACTATAGCCAGAGCAGGCGTTGTTAATAATGTTGATGGCCTTTTTATAGAAACTCATTTTGACCCTAGCAATGCCAAAAGTGATGGTGCCAATATGTTACATTTAGATAATTTAGAATCGTTATTAACTAACCTAGTTTCTATTAGAAAACTTGTTAATAATTTATAATTAATAGTATTTTAGTTTTTATAACCTTAATAAAATACTATGGAAAATAATGTTCGTGGAGGAGATACTCCTGTTAAATGTGAATTAGAAGCTAATAAAAACTATGCTTGGTGTACTTGTGGACACAGTGAGAACCAACCATTTTGTAATGGGTTACATAAACAAGAAAAAGCCACGCCACCAATGATTTTTTCTGTAGAAGAAGATAAAACTGCGCATTTATGTACCTGTAAGCTTACTAAAAACCCACCGTATTGCGATGGGTCGCATAAGTAAGATTGCAATTAATACTGATAACATCTACCACTGGCACTCTTTGTTTTTCTTTTACATCTAGTGCCAGATTTGGTTTTACCTGTACACTGCATAGAACTAACCTTGTATAGTGTTTCCTTACCTCTCACGTCTTTATTTACAACATTGGGTTTTACTTCTTATTTTGAATTAACATCAACAATTAACAAAAATCCCTCATTTAAAATATAAAAAACTACTATTCTTATATTTTTTTTCTTACATTTAACATTGTAAAATTATTACTATTAATTGTACTATATTAAATTGAGTATACAATTAAAAGATTCTTATAAGATACATTCGGCTTATTACACTAAGCCAGAATATGTCATTTAAACTAAATACTCATTAAATCCAATATCTATGAATTTACTTAAATTAAGTAGCTTACTATGTTTTGTTTATGCCTTTGGTTTTGCACAAATCAATAGAAATATATCAGAAAATAATTTTTATAATGCTCCTACTTCGCACAATCTAAGACAAGTAAATATTGTTGATTTTGGAGCGGTTAGAAATGATAATAACAATGATACTCAAGCTTTAAATAATGCTATAGATGATCTTGTTGCAACAGGAGGAGGAACTGTCTTTATACCGTCTGGAACTTTCCTTTTAAACAGTGTTATATTAAAATCTAATGTTAAGGTTTTAGTTTCTGCTAATGCGGTTCTTAAACCATTTATAATTCCTGGTCAAAATGTAACAACTTCTACGTTTATTATGTTTAGAGCCGGAGGCAATGGTTTTATAAATAATGTAGCATTACAGAGCGATAATAATAATCGAAAATTCACCATAGATTTCAGAGGCTCTTCCTATGTAAAGTCTAGGGCAATTTCATTAACAAATATCCAAAATTTCTTTATTAGTGGTATTCGGCATCTTGATAACAAATCTGTTTTCCCAACATTAAATTTATCTATCTCTGGTCCACTTGATAATTTAAAATCTCCAAGGTTTGGAGTAATAAAAAATATGACCACCACTAATACTGTTTCTGGCTATGGCTTAATTCAAATGCAAGCTGCTAATAATATTCTTTTTAAAAACTTAGCATGTACTGGAGGCATTGCATTACGCTTAGAATCTGATTTTAGAAGAAATGCCTTTAGACCAGAAGCTCAACAACAAAAAATCAATCAAATTATAGGTCGAAATATTAGATGTACCAATGGCCAAGCAGCTGTACAGATATCTCCACATACGATTGACCAAGGTATTGTTGATATCCGTAATATTAGATCTACTAGTTGCGAATATGCCCTTAAAGTAGAAGGTGGCTTTACAACCGACGATGAAGAAAGTGAAGGCTTAACTCCTGGTAGTTTTAACTCAAATTCTTTTTTTAGTAATATTAATGCAACTTGGGGAGCCAATGCTCAAGTAAGACCTGTGTTTTTAAGATTTATACCTTGTAATCTACGTGATAGAATTAGAAATAATAATTCTGCTAACGAAAGCAGTAATATTGCACCATCTCTTGCTCCTGTATTAATGTTTGAAAGAGGAAGCCCTGAAAGGGTTGTTGGATTTTATGGTGTTAAAATTAGGTCTATAACTAAAAATGGTTTTCAATCTCAAGTTCCTAATATCATTAGAGATTTTTGTGCTGACGATTATATTTGTAACAGCACCACTACCAATAGTGGTATTCGTATTTTTGAGCCTCCTATTTGTAGAAGAGCTAGCAGTGCTAAACAAATAGATTTAGTAAAAAAAGTAAGCATGAGTCCTAACCCTGCTTCAACAAATATTAATATAACAGCTTTAGGAAATAGTCATATTGATATTTATAACATAAACAATCAAAGCGTAATTAGTGAAGATTTAACTGGTAAAAACTCAAAACAATTTTACAATAGTAAAATTCAAGTTTCTCAACTAAAATCAGGAATTTACTTTGTGAAAATTAATAATGCTTCTAAAACAACATTCAAAAAATTAATTATCAAATAATAACTATTTGTGAATGATTTACAAATACTCTAAAGCATAAAAACCTGAATAATGGTATCATTATTCAGGTTTTTAGTATGGTATATTTTACTACCAAAGTCGTATTTTTTTTGCTTTTTCTACATCATATTTTATGCATCTAAATTTGTATCTACAACAAAACTAAGTTTTTAATCGCTTAGCCGAAGCATGTAATAATTCAATAAAATTTTCAAAATCTAAATCTTCCAAACTTTTTAATTGAATAGACCTTACTTGCTTACGATTATTATCGTTTTTTAAAACAGGAAAATCCTTTTCTAAAAATATACCCTGCATAAATGCAACATCTACATATGTTGTGCACTTTAATATATTTAAATACATCATGGGTTTTCCATAACATTTATAAAAAGGTATTCTATAACTTAATCCCTCTTTAACATCTGGCAAAGTATCCAAAATTAAATACCTAATATAAAGCATCATAGATTGATAAGGTTCTTCCTGTTTCAAAAAATAGGCATCAACGGGTTTCATTTTAAAATTATTTAGTGCTAGTTTTCAAATTTAACTAAAAATTGTGATGCCATATTCAATAAAATTCTTTTACTTTGTATTTCAAAGTACTTTTACATGGAATCAAAAGATTATTTAAAAGACATTAGCGAGATTAAAAACATGATGAATAAATCATCTCGCTTTATATCCCTAAGTGGTTTATCTGGTATACTTGCTGGTATATATGCCCTTATGGGTGGTGCCATAGCCTATTGGTTGGTTACGACATCTGTTAGAGGTTATTTAATTTTAGATGGTAAAATATTTAAAATTTGCTTGTTAATTTTATTTCTGGTAGCATTTTTAAGCATACTAACGGGTATTATATTAACCACTAAAAAAGCAAAAAAACATGGCGAAAAAATCTGGGATATTACATCTAGACGGTTAGTATTCAATTTTTTAATCCCTTTAATTTCTGGTGGATTATATATTTTAATCATTCTCATTAAAGGAAAATATGGGCAAACTGGTGCTTTAATGCTTATTTTTTATGGTTTAGCACTTGTAAATGCATCAAAATATAGTATTGGAGATATTCGTTATTTAGGATTTGTTGAAATAACTTTAGGTCTTATAGCAACCATATTTCCTGGTTATGGATTTTGGCTTTGGGTAATAGGTTTTGGACTTATGCATATTATTTATGGTACTTGGATGCATTTTAAATATGATAGAAAGCAATAAATGGAAACAGCCTATTACATATTTTATGTTATTGGATGTTTGGTAATGTTATTTTGCATTCCTACCATGTTGTCATATATTACATTTGTAATCATGAAAAAACATGTCTCAAATAATAAATTTTTAATCTTTGCTATTATTCCTGCTTGTATTTTTTCATTATGCATAAACGCAGGAATAAGTTATTATCTAATTAACCTTTTCATATTTGCTTTTTTTATTTATAAATTAAACTTTAAAGAAGTAGCTTCTTGTCTTTTCAAAAAATAAAATGAGCATAATAACCAACATAAATAAAGCATTCGATCATAGAATTAGACTAGGCATCATGTCAGTTTTAATGGTAAATGAATATGTCGATTTTAATATGCTAAAAGAACTCCTAGGTGCTACAGATGGTAACATAGCAAGCCACACTAAAGCACTTGAGAAAGTTGATTATATAAAAGTAGAAAAACAATTTATAGGCAGAAAACCAAACACTCGCTACTCTACTACAACACTTGGTAGAGAAGCATTTAAAAAACATATTGAAGCACTCGAAAAACTGATTAATAAACCATGATTGTACTAAAGTTTATTTTGTCGATGTCTATTTCATTAGTTGGAATTGGTCTTTCTGATTGGTCCGACTATACGCCTCATGGAAATGAAATCAATAATTTTATGGGGACCGACATTCTTTATTTAAAAGATGGGACATCCTTAGAAGATTTATCGAGTTGGTATTTTTATAAAAAACATATTATTGGCACTTTAAAAAATTATAATCCAGAAAAAAAAGAATATGATAAGGATAGATATTTTGTAGCAAACGAAAAAACGTTTGAAATTGAAGTTTTTGATTCTGAGGTTAAATGGAATACATTCATTAAAGACAAAAACCTAAACCCTAAACTATGGACGCGTTGGTATAAAACCCAATGGAGTTTTTTAGACGGTATCCTACTTCTATTTATTTTTGGTTTCTTCATAACTATACCATTAGCTGTATTGTTTTTGAGAAGCCTATATATAGCTATAACCAAAGAAAAATTTAATACAAGTAAAATGCACACAAAAATTTGTATCACATGCTTTATGTTCTGTTTTTTAACAATATCAATAAATTATTTACCACATAGCATTTAATCATAAAGAAAAAAATTTATCAATTAACTTTGAAATTCAAAGTACTTTATAAAATAAAAATGAATTATAGAAAAAACCTAATAGCATGGTTATTTGAAAAGTCTCAAAAAATTTATGGAGATTTATTTGTGACTAGAAAACCTTGGGGAATTAAAAAATCTGAACTTTTAAATTACCCTGAAGATTCATTTGGCAAACATTTAGGCCTCTTTTTAAATGATAACAATTTTGAACTCATACCCAAAGGTGAACGCCACGATGCATACCACACCCTAACGGATTATAAAACAAAAGTAGAAGACGAAATAGCGTTGCAATACCTGTGCATAGGTAATGGAAAAAGAAGCTTATATGCTATTGGAGCCGCTATTGTTGGCAGTTTGATTCTTCCTGAGTATTACGAATATTACCTTAAATCTTTCAGTATCGGAAGGAACGCCAATGCATTTTATCATTTCGATTATAAAAAACTATTACTAATGCCGATTAAAGATTTGAGAGCAGTTATTTTTTCTAAATCTCAAATAGAAACTATTAAAATTACATCTTATGAACAGATTTAAATCATCATCAATTCTAGCCGTTATCAGTTTTGGCATTGGCACTATTTTATTTATTTCACAGCTTATTATTGGTAAATTTTCAAACCTCTTATTCATTGGCTATATCTATGTTATTATAGCAATAATCATAAACTTACTGGCAGTTATAGCCTTGGTGTTTTCATTTGCCAAAAATTATAATAAAAAAGATGCACTACGATGCTTTGGTGTTATACTTATAAATATTCCAATAGCATACCTCTATTTTCTAATCATTATACAATTATTTTAAAAATCGATTTATATGAAACAGCTACTATTAATTATCGGCGCTATTTTATTTAGCACACTCTTTTACAAGCAAAATATGGGCTTGAACTTATCTATCTTTAGTATATTCTCCACCATCCTTTTAGTGATCTATAACAAAGCTGCTTTTAAAAGAAAAAGTAGTAAAGCATTTGCATTAGTCTATTTTATAACAGCTTTAATGGTCTTCTTTTATCAGTCTAACCTTTCTATAATTACCAATTGCATCGCTTTTTTAACTTTAATAGGTCATATTTCTGAACAAAGTAGTTCGGTATATATTAACTGGCTAAATGGACTATATACAAGTATTGCAGGCTTTATTCATAGGTATATTGATATTCAAAATAATGACCAAGAGGTTACCAAAAAGCAAATTGACTATCTACATCTAGCAAAAATTATTGGTATTCCATTAATTGTTATTATAGTATTTATTGGTTTTTACAAAAACGGAAACCCTGTATTTGGAGAGCTTATTTCAAAAATCGATTTTGGTTTTATAAACATCCAATGGCTATTATTTTCTATTATTGGTTATTTACTATTTCGTAATATATCTAAACCTGTACAGGTAAATCCGGCAACATCCTGCGATTTAAACACCGGAAACAATTTGGTATCAAAAACAGAAACTAAGCTAGAGCATTTAGTTAAAGAAAATCAATTAGGTTTTATTCTAATAACCCTTTTAAATGTGCTTATCGTTTTCTTTTTAATCACAGATATAACGTATTTAATGTCTTCACAAGATTTTAGAGCACCTGCCATTTCTAACCAAGTGCATAGCGGTATAAATGCCCTTATTGCATCTATAATATTTGCCATAATTATAATACTTTATTTTTTTAGAGGGCATCTAAATTTTTATAAAGCCAATAAAAACTTAAAAATTGTAACCTATATATGGATAGCACTTAACACACTTCTCGTTATTAACATAGCTGTAAAAGATTGCCAATACATTTACTATTTTGGGCTTACCTACAAACGTATTGGAGTTTTAATTTACTTAATACTCACGGTAATTGGCTTAATTACTACAGCCATTAAAGTAAAACAGATTAAAAACTTATGGTATTTGTTACGATTGAATACCATGACTGCTTTTGCTATTTTAATAATAGCAAGCACTATTAATTGGGATAACCACATTACCAACTATAATCTTTATTATGCGCAATCTATGGATTTTAAATATCTTATAAATCTATCAAACAACAATACATTTTTGTTAAAGAATTATGCTAAAAACACGCCACTAAGTGTCGATAAAAACACATCTATAGATGAAAAACACAAAAATTACATAGATAAATTAAAAGACCATTCGTGGCAAGAATTACAGTTTGATAATTTTAAATTAAAATAATGATTTATGGACACTCTTAAAATTATTTTAAAATCCATTGTGCTATCAACCACTATATTTTGGATTATTATTATATCTAAAGATTTTGAAACTGATATGTTGTATTTAATACCCCTATCCTGGATACCAATTTCGCTATGTTGCTTAATAACTATTTGTATTACAGTTTTACCATTCTTTTCGTTTAAACCAGACAAGTATACTAATAAGGCTGTTTTTAAAAGATATTTTCCATTTTATTCTATAGTATGTTTTGGCTTATGTTTTTATGCATCTTATAATTCAAAATTCGATATTGATTTAATGAGTTTTCTAGCTTCAGCATTTTTTACAACAACCTATACATGGGTGTTATTTGCAAAAAAACCAAACGAACAAAACCATCTTGAAGATTAAACTAAAAAAATAAGTTTATGAAATACTTAAAAAAAATAATATTTGCTGGCATTATACTTTTAATTGTTGTTTTAATTATCGATTACGCAGTATCCTACAAAGCTAAAACCCTAGTTTACGACCAAGTTAAGGGCTTACCTAAAAATAAAGTTGGACTCATATTGGGTACCATAAAAATAACACCAAGTGGCCGTATAAACCTATATTATAAATATAGATTAGATGCTGCTGTAGCGTTATACAATGCAGGCAAAATCGAATTTATTTTAGTAAGCGGCGATAATGGCAGTGAAGGTTATGATGAACCCACAGCGTTTAAAGACGATTTAGTAAAAAGAGGCATTCCCAAAAATAGAATATTTCTGGATTATGCTGGTTTTAGAACCCTAGATTCTGTTGTTAGAGCTAAAGCCATATTTGGATTAACAGAACTTACATTTATATCTCAAAAATTCCATAATGAACGTGCTATTTTTTTAGCCAACCATTACGGTATGAAGACCATAGCTTACAATGCTAAAAATACACCAACCCGATATAGTATAAAAACTAAACTTAGGGAATATTTGGCTCGGACCAAAGCAGCAATCGATATCCTTTTTAATGTACAGCCTAAATTTTTGGGTGATAAAATTAAGATTAAGTAAAAATAGAGCCTGTTTTTATAAACAAGCAAATACAAACTTGAATGAAAAATCTAAGTAAATCAATAATTATAATGACTATTATGGTTTCAACGACCTTGTATTCTCAAACACAAAACTCTGTTGAAAAAAAATATTATTCAAAAATCAAATATCAAGATATTCCTAACAGAGCACTATTTGAAATCTTAAGTCCTCGAGAAATAGAACATTCACAGAAAAAAAGCTCAGAAAAAACAAATCAAAGTATTAAAAAACTACCAGATTCAATAACCGCCAAATATAGCTTAGATGAAATCAAACTTAAATACGCGCCATATGAATATAAAAATAATAGAAGCCGTATTTTCTATAATGTTTACTACAATAAAAAGAAGCAAAACAAAAAAAATTATTTAAAAAAGGGAATGGATTTACCTTGTGGTTGCCAAATGAAAAATGATACTCTAACAGTAGTTACAGGGTTTGGATTTTTTGGCGGTCTGGGTTTCGCTAGCAAAATTAATAGAAAAAAATTCACGAATTATTTTTGGGAATACTCAGACCATGAGTATTTAAAATTAAAAAAGGAAGATTCAATTTTAAAAAAATCAATTGAGATTGGTAGTAAATATCAAAAAATGATACTTGAAAAAAAACCAAAAATAGGACAAGTTTTAACAGGCTATTTCAGTATTTACACAAAACCTTATTATACCAATAACACTAAAAGTAATGTTCATGGAGAAGTCTATTTTAAATGTTTTGTATTTAAAAAACAAACCACAGATTAACGATAACAATATGCCTAGCATAATAAACAACAGTAAATCTATAGCAATTATAAGTTTTATAATAGGCACAATCCTTTTTGTTATTCAGTTACTTTCTAACACAGAATCAAAAGTGATTTTTATTGGTTTTATATTCCTTTTAATGGCAATTTTTATAAATATCATTTCTTTAATTATACTAATTTTCTTTGTTTTAGGCTCGACAAAATACAAAACATCGTATCTAAAAGCCATTGGAGTTGTCCTATTAAATATTCCCATAGCCTTGCTTTATTTCAACATTCTAATCAAAAATTTATGAAACTCAACAAAACATACTTAACACTTACTATACTTCTGCTTAGTATTGAAATTTCTATTGCCGTATTTTTAAAAAGTGGTTTTATACGACATACATTTGGAGACTACTTATCTGTTATATTACTTTACTGCTTTTTTAAAAGTTTTATAGCGAATAATCATTATAAAATAGCCATATACACATTAATAGTAGCCTACGTTATAGAGTTTTTACAGCTTATAAACATTCTAGAAATTTTAAATCTTCAAGATTATAAACTTATAAATATAATAATGGGTAACACCTTTCATATTTCAGATTTGGTGGCTTACTCATTAGGCACTATTAGCGTTTTAATTATTGAAAATTTTAGACTTAAAAAGCAAAGCAATATTATTAAAAAAACATCATTATGAATCACATAAAGCATCTCTTATTCACTCGTTTTAAAACCTTTACCTTATTGAGCGCTACTATGGTGGGTAGCATGATATTACTTATGATTAGAATGAAATTATCGCATTCGTTTCATTTTCTATTCTTAGTTTGGAATTTATTTTTAGCTGTTATTCCTTTTCTTATTACGACTTACATGACTAGTCATGATAAACTTAATAAATTATCGCTGCTTTTTGGGTTTTTATTATGGCTGCCCTTTTTACCCAATGCGCCTTATATAATTACCGATTTACTCCATTTAAATGGAAGTTCAACACATATTATGTGGTTAGATACTTTAGTGGTATCGTCTTTTGCATTAAATGGATTGCTCTTATTTTTTGTATCGTTAATGGATATGCAGAAGGTGCTATCTCAATTTTTTAAAGGTAAATATATTAATCCTGCTATTTTTGTTATACTATTTCTTAGTGGTTTTGGCGTTTACTTGGGGCGATTTTTACGTTATAACTCTTGGGAAATTATTCAAAACCCATTATCCTTATTTAATGACATAATACATCTTATTTTACACCCTAGACAGCATCAAGAAGCTTGGTTATTTACCATATTATTTAGTGGCTTTTTAAGTTTAGGGTATTGGGTCTATACCTCTATGACTACAAATGAAAGGTATTAGCAAACTCAGGGTTTGATAAAAGAATCAACCCCATGAGTCTAGGCTTTAAAAAAATCCCGATAAAAATCGGGATTAGGTTAACTTGGTTTATAGAGCATTTAAATATTTAATCCTTGCCATCTACATAGTCTTGTAAATAAGTAAAGCGCTCGGTTAAGGTTCCGTTTTCGGTTATTTTGGCACGTTCTAATATGCCATCGTTGTCGTTGTTAAAAAACGCAGGTATAACATGTTTTAAAAACATATCACCAAAACCTTCACTGGCATCTTGTGGTAACTCGCACGGTAGATTATCTACAGCCATGACTACAATAGCTTTATCGTCCATATAATCTATTTCGGTTTCGGTTTGCGGGTCGTAACCGTATATAGGATCTGCAATTGTAGATGCTTTTAGGGTTGTAGCTACGGGACCATCTACATCGCAACTAATATCGGCTACAACTTTGACATTAAAGTCTATTGATTTTACATCGTTTCGTGTGTATAGATAAGGTGCGCCATCTCCATAAAAATGACCAGCAATGTAATAATCGCTAACTTTGGCAAAACGCATAAAATCAGATTTATAATCAGATGGGTTATTGTAAAAATCAAAATTATCTATAACACGACCGTCTTTTCGCTTGTTATAATCTAAAACATCTATTTTGCAGTATACAGGCTCATTAAAGTTTTGGTTTAAATACTCCGTAACCGACACATGCTTTATTTGCATGGCATCTAACATTTCTTGAGCACCATTGGCCACTTTACCACTTCCTGTTAATAGTATTTTAATATTTGGACAGTCTATTTTATTAAGCTCATTTATTAAAGCTTCTTGATTAGGTAAGGGGCCTGCTTTGGGTAAGTTCCAAGATTTATATTTTAAACCCCATGCTCTAAACCCATTGTATGCTCCCACGATACCTGCATAACGCCCAAAGCCTATGAGTCGAAAGCCTTCTTTATTCACTATAGTTTCGTGATCATAAAGTGTAATATTCTTATCTAAAACAGCTTTTAGCAACTTACGGTTATAGGGTTGCTTTTTTATGGTATGCGAAAAGAAAAAATATTTTTTATTAGGTATGAGTGCCTCAATAGGGACTTCTTTAACGCCTATCATAACATCGCAATGCGATACGTTATCTGTGACTTTAAAACCAGCAGATTTATATTGCTCATCTTGAAACACACGAATATCTGAACTTTCTATCTCGAATATAGCTTCTGGATATTGTTTTTTTGCTTCTATTAATTTTGATGGTGAAAATACAACACGTCGGTCTGGTGGATTTTTACGCTCTTTGATGATGGCAAATTTCATATAATAATCTTATTTAGTATGGACGAAAATAATGTGATTTTCCTGCTTTAACAAAAATAAGTCACCTATATTTTATTGCTCTGCTTAGCTTTCTAGTTTTAACATGTTATTCTTACGCTATGTCTTAACTTATAAAGGTTGCTTTTGTACATTTCTAGTGATACTAATTTATTTTATGGTTTTGCTATTTTAGATTACGCCTTAATGTCACCATTTTTGCTTAACGGTATTATAAAATGAATGTGGTATAGATTTTGAACTATATTTTTAGTAATTTTGCACGCGCTTTGTCTAGTATTACTGGACATTGAGCAGGTGCGTTAGGGATGGAGGCATTGTTGAAGCTCTTTTTGTGTTGTTGCACCTATGCAACACAAAAAAGCGACTGCCGAGAGCCCGACCCTTTTTAGGGTAACGCCATCATTTAAATTTTACTTTTTTATTAAAAACGGGGTCGACTGGTTTTGACAGCGAGATTAATTGAACGGTAAGCACGTCGTGTAATGACATTGAAACACGTTAAAGGCTAGATCAAATTTTAAACGGCGAGAATAACTACGCTTTAGCTGCATAATCCGAATTATAGTAGGATTGGCCTAGGTACACAAGGTGTACAAGCTTTATGTCTCCGGAAAGCCTTGATTGACGGCGTTCCATTTTGAGGCATCGTAAATGTCAATATAGATTGGGTAGCGCTTTGATGCCCTTTTGAAATTAAAAAGATAAGTTATAAGTGGGTTGTCTTTAACCAGCTTATAGTCGAAAACCCAAGAAAAGAATAAACGTGTAGAAAGCTCTTTGATTACTTGTTTGGACGAGAGTTCGATTCTCTCCGACTCCACTTATTGCGTATCAAAACGCATCAAAAACCCTCTAAATATATGATTTAGAGGGTTTTACATTTTATATGATATCGTCTGATATCATATAAAACCATCTCAATCGAGACCAATTCGGTTACCCCATTTTGGTTTTTACAAAGGGGTCTCGATAAGCACAATATTTTACTGATTTTCAATAGTTTACAACATTTACACCTTAGGTTATTTGATATTAATTTACTACCTTTTAAGTGAATTAGCGAGACCTAATAACTATATAATTATGAAAACAGACTTTTCTACCCATTTTCACTTAGTCAATTCTAAGATAAATAATAGAGGCTTAGCTCCTATTTATCTTCGGCTTACAGTTGACAATAAGCGTACAGAATACAGTATTAGCAGAAGGATTGACCCAAAATTCTGGAATACCAAATTTCAAAAGGTCAAAGGCACAAACCGTGATGCGGTTGAAATAAATAAACACATTGATAACCATAAGCACAAACTCAATAAAATCCACCAAAGATTGATAGATGATGACCAATTTGTCTCAGCAAAATCTATGATTAATATTTTGAAAGGTGGTGGTAAAAAAGTCAGATTTATTTTAGAAATGTTTAAAGAGCATAATGAAAAAACCGATTTATTGGCAGGAAAAGATATTTCTATTAGTACTGCCAAACGTTATTGGACTTGTTATGACCATGTGAAACGATTTATAGAAAAAGAATATCGGCTTGAAGATTATAAATTAAAAGACATTGATTACCGCTTCATTACTAAGTTTGAGTTCTTTTTAAAAACAACGAGGAAGTGTAACCATAATTCTTCTCTAAAATATATTAATAATTTCAAAAAGATAATTCGCATTGCATTAGCCAACCAATGGATGGATAGAGATCCATTTTATAATTATAAAGTCCAATTTGAAGCTGTTGAGCGTGAATACTTAACTGCTGAAGAAATAGAAATACTTTATACTAAAGAATTACATTTTGATAGATTGAAAGTGGTAAGAGATATGTTTGTATTTTCTTGTTATACAGGTCTCGCCTATTCAGATGTTGAAAAACTTTCTAAGTCAGATATCACAATTGGTATTGATGGTAAGCAATGGATAAATATTAAACGCACAAAAACAAATACGCGAAGCAGTATTCCGTTGTTACCCATAGCAAAGGAGATTTTAAGTCGATATGCTTATGATCCAAAAGTTATAAAAAGTGAGCGTTTAATTCCAGTCTTTAGCAATCAAAAATCTAATGCTTATTTAAAAGAAATCGCGATGTTATGCGGCATCACAAAACCATTAACTACTCATTTAGCGCGACATACTTTTGCAACTACTGTGACCTTAACTAATGGAGTACCTATTGAAACCGTTAGTAAAATGCTTGGTCATAAATCATTACGAACAACGCAACATTATGCAAAAATTGTAGACCGCAAAGTTAGTGACGACATGAAAATTCTTGAAGAGAAACTGAAAACCCAGAGAAAAGACCAAAAAGAAAATCAATAATATATTCCATTTTAATGCAAAAATTTATAGCGTTTTTAGACCTAATTAGTTTTGCTACCAAATGATTCATTTTGCGATATGATTGGAACATGATCAAAATCAGTACAACCTCTGAACAAGTAGTGGACAAGCTCTGGACAAGTAGTAAACAAGTACTGGTACGTATATATAAACATTAACAAACAAAAGAAAACAATTATAAACTAAGCTGACAAAAAATTAAAAAATTATTTTTCTTTTTAAAAAAATCTAAATTACTTATCTAGGTTATAAATGCAATTCAGAATCAAAAATGAGGCTGTTTACAAATGATTTAATCAATTATCTCATCATTCTTGACAACTACGCCGTACAGGGCTTAAAAAGTAATTTTAAAGCCTTTAAAATCAGCAAAACACTTGTGTTTATAAGCACTCATAGCATTTGATACTAATTGATTTAATTTGGTGTTTGCTCTCCGTTATTTAAATCTTCGTTATCTTTTTTAAACTGAAATTCATTTCTTTCTTGAAATTTCAGTAAAAACTCTTTATTTATTCTTTCTCGTTCTAACTGCTCAAAACTTTTCTCAATTAATATTTTAGGTTTTGGTTTAACGTTCATAAAAAGGGATTGTAACATTGCTAATGTCGGTTTCGTTTGATGCTTTTCTATATCTTTTATGATAGCTATAACCGCATTAATTCTTTTCTTAATTCGATTTTCAATTTCCATTAGTCCTGGTTTTAAATCATCTTCTGGAGAAAGTTCATTACGCTCAAAAAATTCTACCATTGAAAGCAAAGTCATTGAGTTTGATTTTGAAATTGATTTGGAATATTTTCTAAATTTCTTCACTACAGAACGCTTTATGCTCAAGCTTTCAAATCGTTCTTTTTCATAACCTTTATCCATTTTTCCGTGAAATTTTTATTGATTTTACTGGGCTGTGAGCGTTTTTACGCTAAAAATGATTTTAATCAAAATCTTAAACACTTGCAAACAACTAAAAATCAGTTAATTAAAAAATGTAACATCGCGCAGCGTGTTACCCTCTTGCTATACCTTTTTTTCCGATAAATCTTCAAAAAACCTATACTTACATTTAAGATAGTTTACTAGTCAAATCAAACACTAGAATTATTAGAATTTAAGAAGCTATAATTGTAACTCTTGAATTATTTTAACTTAATTCAGCTTATGATTGCATTATCAATAAAACCATTTACTTATTATATCTTGAGCGTTTTCCTTTTCATTTTTATTATTTAGCAGAATTTTCAAAAGAAAAATAACTACTAGAAAATAGCATAAAAGGTTTCCTAATTCATCTACTTCCCATAGCGCCGTCGCTGTTGCCTTTTCCAAATTGTAAATCCTGAAATTTGAAGCTCATAAAGATTTATAAAAAGAGCGAGGTACGAGCCTGATTATGCAATCTGTTGAGAAGCAAATTTTATAGCTTTTGCTGGAAAAGTGATTAAGGAAACAATTAAGATGTTATTTCTCAAATTTAAATTTGAACGCAATGTTTCGCGTTGGCTAAAAATACTGGTCATGGTAAAGGAGTATCTGTCTGATAGGCAGATTCGAAATGGACATAACTAGTATTGTGAGGAACTGGAAGCTCTTACTATTGATAGAATGTAGCTTTTGCGGAATGGAAGAAAATGTACTAAATGGAGTAGTACTAATTTTTATCCCTGAGAGTTTATTGCTAATCATTAAAATAATTCCTATTAAATATCTAAAACACCATCGCTTTTTGAAATTTTATTCTTTTTCAAAATGCTCTTTAAAGCTTGACCTAGTTTATTTTAAATCCATAATCTTAGATTTTTTCAAAAGTCCTTTTCAAAAATCTAAAAGTTCTTTTGGAGCTATTTCAATCTTAACTTTTCTTCTAATATTTATTGTATAAATTCATTAGCAATCTATTGAATGAACATATAATTTTATTTTTGAATTTAAAGTTTTATGGCAAACCATAATTAATAATCTTCATAACTTTATATATTTAACGTTAAAACATAATCTATGCTAAGATTCCTTTTTTTAATTATATTTTTCTTCAATTCTCTAAATACTTTTTCACAAAACAACTCAATTAATACTATTTCCTGGAACATACGCGACTTCGGTAAAACAAAAAGCACGGAAGAATTAGAGAAAATTGCTAATATTATTAAAGATGTAGATATAGTTGCTATACAAGAAGTTGTATCAGGATATGGTGGTGCACAAGCAGTTGCTAAATTGAGTGATATTTTAAATAGAAAAGGGTCAAAATGGGACTATATTGTTAGTAATCCAACAAAAAGTTCTAAGTATATGACCGAGCGCTACGCATTTATTTGGAAGACCAAACATATAAAAATAAAAAACAGAGGATCTCTAATAAAAGAATTACAGGACGAAGTAGAGCGAGAACCGCTCTTAGTTGATTTTTATATAGATGGCAAACGTTTTTCAATAATGAACTACCATTCTATACCACATTCAAAAAATCCAAGAACCGAAATTAAGTTACTAACAGAATACATCATAAAAAATAGCAACTCCCCCTTATTATTAGCTGGGGATTTTAACATCAGTGAAGATGATAAAGTTTTTGAGCGTTTTATAAGTGAAGGCTATATTCCTTCCATATTAAATAAAAAAACAACTATAAAGCAAAAGTGTAAGAACGGAAATTATCTTAATTATAGCATTGATAACATCTACTACTCCAATGATATTTTTAAAGTAAAATCTAATGTGATCGATTTTGTAATAGCCTGCGAAGAAATAACCAATGCTAGACAACTATCAGATCATCTTCCGGTTTATCTTGAATTTAAACTTAACTAAGATAGATTACTTTATAAGACTCATCTACTATTAAGTCATTTTTTGGCGAAATAATTGAGTTCTGGTCACTATCAATCAATCCCAATAAAGTCTCATTTCGTTCGAGAAAATATAACTTTATTTGCTTGACTAAAGTTCCTTTTGACATTTTTAGATCTTCAAAATTCATTGTTTTAATCCTGTCATTATCATTGCCAAATAAATTGTAAAACATATCTGAAATATTTGGATTATTTATGCAAGTCGTGATGATTTTAGAGTCAATTAATTCTTTATATAGTATCTCATCGCCTTTCATTTTATCTTTAATAATTTCAGCGTTAATTTCATCATTGATTTCTGCAATTGTATGAACATCTGGCGCTTCTTTTTCAATATGAAAAATAGTCATTACGGTACGCAAATCAATATCTCTAATGGTATCGTGTTCTTTTGATTCGGCAAAAACTACAGCAAATTTTGCGCTTTTAATATTAACTTTTCTTAAAGAGCTATAATCTGTAAAATCCGCATTAAGATAAATAACACCTGAGATTTCTTCAATCTCTTTACATGAAATAAGTACAATATTATTATAGTTTTTAACGTCTTTTAATAAATCATCTATCACATTTCTAGATGATTTTGTATAACCACAAATAACAATATGATTTTTCAAATTAAGCTTTGTAATTTTCCCAGAAGTAATAGCATTCATAACAGTTTGTATTTTGGTTAGAAATAGAGAAATAAAGAACCCGAATATCGCTAAATTAAAGACGAGTAATATCATTGTAAAAAACCTTCCTGTAAAAGATTTTGGTGTATCATCTACAAGTTCAATAGTTTTAAGTGTATACCAAAATGTATCTGAGAACGTAGCAAAATCAGACCCTTTTACTCTGGCTTCTGAGACAAAAATAACGAAGCTCAGTAATGTTAATAATGATATCGTAAGAAAGAAAAAAACATAGAAAACCCTATTCTGTTCTTTCATACCCTGAAGTATGATGTTTAATTTATCAATGTCTCTAAATATTTTAAAGACTCTTCCCAGGCGTATTAATCTGAAAAGGCGTAAAAACCGAAGTGTTCTAAAGGTTCTAAAAAATGTGAGCGACGGTAGTAAAGCCAATAAGTCTATTAGAGAAGAAATTTCCAACATCCATAGTATTTTTTTATAGATGGCGTACCACAAGTTCTTGGTTACTATATCTTCTCTAAAATTTGTTGCTATATAAAAACGAGCGCAGTACTCTGTCACAAAGAAAATGATAATCCCTGTATCTAAAATTTTAAGTATTCCTGTAAACTCTCCTTTCTCACTTTGTAAAAAAATAAGTACTATCGAAAAGGTAATAACCAAAGCCAAAAAAATATCGAAGATATACTTCTTAGGGTTTTCATTATCCGTGAGCCATTTATGCAGGAATTTTTTCATTCCAGTGTTTTAAGTGATAACTCAAGAATAAAATTTGTAACCATTGGTCCATAAGAAGCAATCATATCAGCACTTTTTCTATCGACAAGACATTCTATGGTTTGTTGCCCATCGCTATACAATCTTACATACCTTACTTTAATGCCCTTTACCATTTGACCTTTTGCAAAAGGCTTGTTAACTATGAGTGGTATTTTGCCTGTTGTATCGTCTATAATACTAATACTAGTATTTAAAAAAGAGGTTGTTTCAACCACAGTAAATTTCGACAGTTTGAAGTCTTTTTTCTCTGAATATTCCGTAGGATTATCCTGCACCATTTTAATGGTACTTATTCGATTGTTTTTGGATGAACAAGAAGTAAATAATACAAATATGAGTATGTATTTTGAAGCATTCATTTTTTTGAGCCTCCTTTTGAACTAGACGAACCACTTTTTGAGCTTCCATTTGATGTTTTGGGTGGATTATTACTTCGTCCTCCTCCAGATTTATTTCCTGTTTTACTTGGTGCATTTTTCATTCCACTAGACTTTGCCATAATTATGTGTTTTTAAGTTTTGTTATTTGTTAATCGTTCTGAAAATTTATTATCAAAAGGCAGTTCTTATTCAACTGGCACTCTAATTCTTGTCTCTCTAATATCCATTCTTGTTTTATTAAGTGTAACGGTTATTGGTTCTTCCCTTTCTCTGTCGTATTCAACAATCTCAAATACTTTTACTTCTTTTACAGCAACAACCTTAACATCTACATCAATGCCCTGAAATTTATTATCATTGATTAATCCTATATAAAAAGTCCCATGAGTTCGGTTTGTGTTTTTTCCATAAGCAGCAACTCCTTTTCCTGTATCGAATTGCAAGTAGGTTTGGCCCTTTACAAATTTTTCTGCATTTTCATAATCCGGAATAAATGAATAATACACATCTTCTCCGGTTTTAGGAATAAGTAGTTCTGTAATAGTTCCGACGGCTAATCCTGCTAAAGGTGTGCCGTAAATTGATGTGATTCCGTTTGCTAAACTTTCAACTGATTTTGCGTTTTCTTGGTAGGCTTGTTGCGCTTCTTGTCCTACACCAATCCAATACGCCCAGGCAATAACTTTTTCTTCTTTTAACTTTGTAGCAATAGGGCTCGGTAAATTAACTCTAAGATAGGTGCTACTTCTATTTTCGTTATAATAAGAATGAACGCGCTGATTTTTATTAAAAAGTAAATCTTCAACATTTTCTGTCTTAACTAATTCTCTTACTTTCTCTTTATATTTAATTGTATTGTAACCCGTAATACTATCGATAGTATAAGGTGTGTAAATGGTATCTCTTACGGTTTCCCATTTCCAGTTGGTATTAAAATTTATGGTTGAATCGTCTGCAGGAATTCGATATATTTTAATCTTACCAACTCTTTTGGTTAATGACGAGCTATAAAACCTGAATTTGTAAAGTCCCTTGTTTCGTATCTGTATTTGTCTTTTAGTGATTTTACTCACTTTAAAATCGCTAAAAACCTTATTGTTAGGTAACTCAAAAACTTCTATTTCTTTTAAGTGTTTGCCTTTTAACATTTCAAAACTAAACTCAATAATATCGCCTTCTGCAAAACTGAAAAACAACTCTTCTGTTTCATCAAGGTTCAACGAAATTGTAGATTCGGTTACTAAAATAGGGGTTCCAGTAGCTGCTACATTCTGCGTGATAATAATTATAAATGCTAATAGTATTTTTTTTGTCATAGTTTTTTTGTTTAGGATTTTAATAATTTTTATCCAATAGCTGTTACTGAATTAGCCACTCTTTTTTCGTTTCCAACCAGAGTTGTGTAATATCTTTGTTCAATTCCGAACATTAATGATTTCAGACTTTGTTCATCCCCAATCGCGAAGCTTCTGTCCTCTTCTGAAAACTCTAAATCTTCACAATAATCTTTAATGTAATCATATATAGAAGCTTTTTGTGCGTTTGTAAAATTGTTAAATGTATCCATCGCCATTGCTATTCGTTTACGATTCGCTTTTTTAACTCTTTCAGCACTATAACTTTCCGTTAGATTTATAAAGTCGTTATTCAAAAATGTTGCAGTATCTTCTTTTGTTGCCTCACGGTATAAGGAACCAATTCCTGAGAAAACAGTCGTTATGGAAGTTAATTTCTTAAAATATAGAATATCACTAGTCTTATCGTAAATTGCATCGGGTAAGACTTTTATAATTATTATTGGGTTATCTGTTTTTAATTCAGGTTCATTAGATATGTGAAACCATTTCCGATTGATGGTCTGGCTTTTTGATAACTTCTGAAAATAATAATACCTATTACTTTGATAAGAACATAAGTAACTTAGTTTATCATAATCTGCTCTTATTATTTGGTTGAATTCTGCCGAATTAAAATCATTTGTTATGAGTTCAATTGAGTAATCTGTTTCTGAAAAATTATCAATAGCGAACCATTCATCATCTTCTAATTTATAGTTGGTATCATATTCGCGAGGATTATCCAAATCATTTGGCAATTCGAAGACATTTTCGCCAGACATTAATTTTACTATCTGTCCGTTTCTCCCTGATTTTTTAGCAATTAAATGGTTCATATACATTAAGTTAAATCAATAAATGTAAAGTCGTTAATTCTTTTAAGTTTCTCAAATTCCGTTTCTTTTGGGGCTTTTAAAATTCTGCGTGTTATGACAAAAATTTTGATTTCATTCGTAGTAGTTAAGTAGTAGAAATGATATCTAAAAATTAAAAACAACGGATTAAAATAGAGTGTTTGTGATAGAAAAGTAAACACAAATAATATTGCAAAAACAAAAACTAGAGTATCCACAAACGGAATACTTAATGCAACAAAGAAATAACCCAAATAACTCGGTAAAAAAGTATTATTAGCTTGTTCTATACTTTTTATTGTTCCTATAAAAATATTGTCTTCGCCTAAATATCTTGCTATTAGAATACTTATAAACGTTAAAAAAATCGGAACTAAAAAGTAAAGTATATATGAGATATAATTTGGAAGTCCACAAAGAATTAAATGAAATTCATTTATTAGCACCTCTTCTTTTACTAAATAAATAACAATTATTAGAGATGTTGCATTAAAGGTCAATAAAAGTCTATAAATAAAATTCATTCTATTTTCTTTAATATTTAATTAATTTTCTATAAACCATATGATTATAAATATCCATTCCCTCTTTTAGTATTTTCTCATCCAACCTTAAAAATTAAAAAAGCCTTTTTTCCCATCCTCATCCTTACTCTTTTGTTCTTGTAGTGTATTTAAAAACACTTTATCTAGTTCATTTACCGAAGTAAGCACGTCATTAAAACTTTTACCGAATTCTGTGTTTAAAGTATCAACCTTATCCGTAAGCACCTTAATCTGATTTTCGTTCAATACTGTTTTAAGTCCTTTATTGGTTTCATCGGTTACTTTAGCAATGGTGGTTTTACTATGCGCTACAGCGTCTAGCATTGTTTTTTCGCCACTAGAGGCCAATTGTTTTATTTTACCGTCTATGGTGGTTTCTACTTTATACAAGACATCATCCATTTCGGTCTTGATGTCGTTTAAGCTTTTTTCGTAGGTGGTAATAAGTTGTTTTATTTTACCGTAAACCTTCTCTAATTCCTGATTGCTATTTATAAGAATAGGTTTTAAATCTGCGTTTTTTGTAATGTTTTCTTCGGTCTTATCGAGTAGTTGGCCTAACAAGTCATTATTAGTAGAAAGCATTTCTGTAAGCGATTTATAATCCTTTTTTATAAAAGTGGTTACCTCAGTAAAACTATTTTTATGCGTTTTAATAAATCCTGTATTTTCAGATTTTAGTTTCTCGAAAGATTGAGCGGTTTTATAAGTAAGGGCGTTTACGTTATCATCTACATTAGTAGCAGCCTTTAAGAAGAGGTCTTTTATTTTTTGAAGTTCTCCATTAATATAGTTATGATTGTTAAGCTTATATGCAGTAATGTATTTATTAATAAAATACAGTGTCGCAATATGCGAAATGAGTAAAAGAATAATGAGATAAATCATAAGGCTAAATAACTTTAATAGGTAATTTGTTTTTTATTTTCCAGATGCCGTTTTCTAGTTCCATTGTGCCGTCTGGACCTATTTGCTGTATCGTGGTGCCAGTACTGTTAAAATTTTCACTAGTTAGCTCGCAAATAGGGATTAAAAATGAATCGTAACTCATTATACCTGCTTGCATCATATCGTCTTTTTCTAGTAATAATCTAAAAGTAGCTTTAGTAATATCATCTGGGTTTACTGAAAGTTGTATCGCACTATCTCGCTCTATAGTCTTCGTTTTTTTTATATCCTGTAGTGTACCGTTTGCATCTGCAAAGGCAAAATAGAATACAGAATTATCCTGTACCATTTTTTGTAAAACCATTTTAATATCTTTTTCTAAAGTATTTATAGTTGTATTTAATTTTGCAGTGGTGGTAACATTTGGTAATTCTGAAACTGCAATCTGTTGAAGCTGGCGCACCTTATTTGCAATATCTTCTTCTTTAACAATATTGGTATTTACGGCTTGCGCAAAATTTTGTGCTGCAATCCTATTATCTATCTCTAACTTAGCGTCATTTTTTGCAACATAGTTTTTAAGCTCATAGCTTAAGGTTGACTTGTCTTGTGTAATCCTTCTATCTATAAATTGTTGAAGCTCGGTTTTGTTATAAAATGAACTTGATGATGCTTCTAAAAGCGTATCTGTTTTTAAATTCTCAAATTTTAATGATACTTCTTGCAGACAATCTTTATGATATTGACTCATCAAGGCTTGTTGCAATTTTTCGTAGGCTTGTTCTATATTACTTTTTACTTCTGAATCTCTAAGCTTTGTAGCTTTTGGTTGAAAAGAAGAATGGTTATAGGTTTCTTTCTCTCTTTCATTCTTTGCTATATCCAAAGCTTCTATTTGAAGGTTTTTTATTTTTTTATGCTTGAAAAATTGAAGAAAATTTAATACTAAGCTTACTAAAAATAGACCTAAAAGCAACCAAGTATATGTATTAAAAGAGTCTTTAAAACTTTCATTATCGTTATCGCTTGTTTTTTGTTCTATATTTTTTTCTAAGACTTCTGGTTCTTGATATGCTTTTGTTGATTTATTAATAAGTGATACTACTGTATTATCAACTTTTTCAAGATTTTTCAGATATTTTTCATAAGTGACATCAGGATTCAATTTCAAGTCGTCTTCATTTTTCTTAAGAATAACTTCAGTATAGAAATCGCTATCTAAAAACACAGCAAGTCTTTCATTAAATTGTGTTTTTGTCTTAAACGTTTCTTTTTCAATACTATCTCTATATTTTATAAGAGATTTAGTGTAATCTAATGTTCGTTTATGAAGGTTTTGTTTTGAAAACTCATTCAATTTTACTCCCTCTAAATCTGGCTTTACATCTGGCGATTTACGTGGTACTCTATCAGTTTCAATCCAATTAATAATAGTATATCCAATATGGTCAAAAAGAGTTTCAATTAATTCTAAATTCTCTTCTTTAATCAAGTCATTCTTAGGGATTACTTCAATAACTTCTTCATTATTAAAATTTTCTGTTCCCTCTTTACAATTCACAAGAAGTAAAGTCCCAACTAAAAGAATTAAAATGTATTTTCTATGTAATTTGAAATTTCTCACGCGCCTTTAAATTGGTTAATTTTATCTGTTACGATGTACTTTGAAAAAGCATATAAGTAAGCCTTTATAGCTTCAAAAAAGAGGGTATCGTTTAATGGTGTTTCTTTTTCAATGTTTACTTTGTGGTGTACTGTTTGACGAATCGTATCGCTAATTTTTGTTGCGTCTGTAAAAAAGTCTTTCAGCTTTGCTGTATTGTAGGCTTTATCTACTCCAAAATTTTGAACGAAGTCTGACTCAAACCAGAGTGTATCAAAGAAATAAGTAAAAAAACCAACGACGTTTTTAGTAACCTCATCAATCGTAGTATTTTCTTCTTCTAAGAAATCGACATATTTAAAAGCTTGTCGTGCTGTTGTATCGCTATTCTTTATTAAATCGTCACTCGTACCAACAGAGATATAGTAATTTTGAATATCTGCTTCGCTTTTATCGAGTATGTTTTTAAGACCATCTATACCACCTATGGCAGTTGATTCTTTCGGGTTTTTAAGAATTTGAATCTCTACAGGGTGTAATGTCTCTAAATTGAAAATTTGTTTTAATATAAGTGCTGCTAATTTTGAAACGCCGTTGGTTCTATTTAAATCTGAAGTCCCATTAGTAATTTCCATCAATTTTGCTCCATTACCACTAAGACCTATGTATGTTGGCAAATCTTTGCAGGCTATCATCTTCAACATTTGACAAGAATGATAAAAAATGGAGGCATTGTGTATAAGGAACAATAATTTAAACTCGCCGTCCATTGAAAGTTTTTGCCCAAACTCTTTATAATTAAAGAAGTAACTTAGTAAATCTGTAGACTGTAAACCGCTAGAAGATTTAATGTATTTTACTGTTTCTTGCTTCTTTAAATCTTCTCCAAAGTACTTGAGCATCGCTGCTTCATACCTTGTCACAAAACCATTATCAAAAGGTTTGTTGCTATTTCTAGATTCGAAAAGACTGTTTCCTGCAAATCTGAATGAGGTTGTTAGTGTAGGTTTTTCATTTTCAAATACAATTAAGTCTGTAGTACCTCCACCAATGTCTAGATTCATAAATACTTTACCAGAACCAAATTCATTGGGATAACTGTAATAAGGTGCCCAAGATTCTGTAACAGAGATAAGCCTTTTATAATTTTCTGACTTACCGTAATACGTAGCAAACAATTCTTGCCAAATGTTATTAAAAATCGTCATTTGATTGGTACTCATACTAAGCGGTTTAAACCAAATAACATTTGTATTTTGAGGATTGTAACCTTCGCTCAACAACTTATTCCTACCCATCCAAGTTAGTTGCTCAATAAAACCACGTAATTTATTTTGTGCTGCATTATTGTTACTATCTGTTACACCCCATTTTATATTAGAGTGTGTAAAATCATACTCATACCGTAAACTAGAATGCCCAAACGCAAAAGGTATATTGGTATTAGAAAGCACATTTATATTCCCTGGTTGTTCTGGTTTTGTATCATTATCTATATTTACAATAGAACGAATAGGAAAACGAAAAGGCGAATCCTCCCCTATTACACTTGGTAAAAATTCTGCATATTGTAGCGTACCATATAATCCTCTTATACTATTTGTGTCAAACTTTAAATGGTTTTCTTCTGAATCTATAGGTTTGTGTAGCAAAACAAAATCTGGGTCTATTGAAGCTCCATTACCTTTGTATGAAGAAAGATTTTCTACAGCGTTTGCGGTCTTAAATGCCACAAAACTATTACTTGTACCAATATCGAAAGCTACAGATGTTTCTCTCTCAGACAACTGAATAGGTTCTCCCATTAATGGTAATAGCACACCATTTAGTGCTACGTTTTTATCAAGATTATTAACGTTTACCGAAACCAAATCGAACGTAACATCTTTATCTGTTTTGTAGGTTACTTCTCCTTGAGCATTGTAATGAATGGTTGAAATATCTATATAATTTGAAACACTTGGGTATTTTTCATCTTTTTGGGTTCTGGATATTTCCGAAGTATCCACCACAATAGTTTCTGGCTTTGCGGTATATTCTCTTAAAAACTTATAATGAATTTCCTCGCCATCTAGATGGTATGATAACGCTTTGTATCTATCATTATACATCGCATCTGCCACTTTAAAAAACGGATAAATACCGAAAGCCAAAGTAGATTTTATTACAGCCCCATTTTCATCATTATCAATCGTTTCTGGTACCACATAATCGTAGGTACGTTCAAACTTCATTGTGCCTTTTTCATTATCTGCTTTAATAGGGATTTCTAGTGTTACGATTATTGCACCTAGATTCAACTTTTCTATTGAAATATGTTTTTTTAAATCTTCAATTGTGAAGTAATCAAAGTACTTTTCTGTAACTGGTAAAATTATATTTTGCACGTCTCCGTTTGGCAACCAGAATTTTGTGGCATTTACATCGTATTCTAACTCTATAAGGTGTTTTGAAAGAAAATCGTTTCTATTAATCCAAGGGTATTCTATAACAGATTGTGGCAACTTACGCTTTTCAATAGGTGTAGATGATGTCGTTTTCCCTTCTTTTGGAAAAGAGTTACCATCTAGATAGTTCCATCTTGGTTTTACTCCCGTATGGCTTAAAGCCAAAGGTGGACGCTCTAGATGTTTAGATGTCACAATAACATAATCACTATTTTTTGCATTTACCTCATCATCTGCTTTATTATATTTCTCACATAAAAAAGGAACTGTACCGCTTAAAAAAGTAATTTCTTCGTTACTAATTTCGAGTATGGTGTAGGGCTGAGTTATTTGGTGCATATCTGCATTAGATAGGCTATTCACAAAACTATTGAGTCCTTCGACTTCAGAAACTTTATTGTTTAAACCTACATATTCATAAACTTCCTTAAAAGATTCTATCATCTTAGGTTCTTTTCTGAAAAGGATATTTATGTATTTCTGAAAATCTGCTTTTCTCCTGTATAAGGGTAGGTTGTTTTTTGAAAAAAACTTGCGGTTATCTTCATTAGATACTGTTTGAGGTAAATTATCGCCTACTGTAAAAAAACCTGTGTACGGCGATGTACCCGCAATAATTTCATTATCGAGATAGATGAGCGTAAAAGCATTGAATGCTGTAGAAATACCTTGATTTAAAAAGCGAGAATCGTTATTATAATTACCAATAAATATCTGTAATGTTTCTGCAAATGTTTTGATGCCAGAATTATGTTCTTTTACCACTTCTTTAAGTTCACTAATATCCCAAGTTTTTATAGAAACTCTATCTTTCAATTTTAAGGTTTCAAACCGAAATAACAGTTCAAAAACATCTAAGCAACGAGATACATTTTTATGGTATGTTGTATTTCCGTCTAAATTGTCTTTATTATTTCCAGACTCTTTAAATGCTTTATTTAGAAACTCAAAAGAGGTCTCAAAAAGATGCATTTGTGCAAATGGCGAAGGGATAGAAGTAACGGGGACTTCCATTTTACCTATGTTATCTGTAATCTCATTAATGGTATTTACATTATATGGATTGCCGTCATATTCATTCCATCCTAAAGCGGCTTGTTGTTCTCGTATTAAACTTAATTTATATGGCATAGTCTTTATATTATAGTCTAGAAAATATTACAGCACATAGCGCTCTGCGATGATGTTTTGTATTCCTTGGTTTAATAATGTATGTAGGGTACGTTCTGTGTTTCCGTATTGTAAGTCCACAATTTCTTGTGCTAGTTTAGAAAACTCTTCATCGTACTTTATGTAGTCTTTTCTGAAAAAATTACTATCATCACTCGCAGGAATACCTGTTACGAGTGTGAATAATTTTTTGTCGCCTACGCTAGTGTTTACTGGTAGCGTTCCCGACACATCCTGTGATATCTCCTCTTTATTTATCATAATAGAAACATCAAAGGGTAGAAATTTTCTGTCGTGCTGGTCCATAGCTAGCTCTATTAACCATCTGTAATAATGTACAGATGTAAAGGTATCTAGTGCCTTATAAAAATTCTGACCGTGATAATTATTGGCTAATTTTAACTCATTGCGCCACGCTAGTTTTTCATTTTTGAGCGCCGCTGTCATAAAATTTGAAACGTATACGTTGTAGTAATGAAAATGTAGCAGTTGTGCTTTTAAATCATCCTTCTTTATATGATTTAAATCAACAACTCCTGTATCTGTATTTATTCCAAATTCAAAAAACTTAGAGGCGTTTTGAAGGTCATCTTTGGTGGCTGCATTTTTTTCATAATCTAGAAAATCTAATACCGCAGAGGCTGCTGTAAGTTCAATAAAATTAGAAGGATTTTTTTGTTCTATACCGCCATCGTTATTCTCGTAACTACTTTGGCGCGTATCGCCTACATAATACATCGCATTAACCAATTGCTTTAAATTACGATTGTAATAAGCTAAAGCAGCTTTCGTTTTTGTAATGAACGTACTAGAGTTTATGGCGCTTTCTCCTGAGTTAAATTTATCTACATCGACTTGAAAATAGGGTAATACTGAAACGCCTCCTATAATGGCATTATTTATATAATTACCGTTATTCAACTTGCTCATTTCATCTCTAAATACATTGAGCAACAACGGAAATCCTGCAGCTCCTGTACCTCCAAAAATAGAGCTGACAATAAAGATTCTATCATTCTGATTAAAATCTTGTGTAAATTCTTTGAAAATCTGTGATTCTACCACATTTTTAAGTACTACACTTCCAACATTTGGGTTACCTAAAAACCCCTTTTCTAAAGGCATATCTTTATTAGCATCACTATAAAGTAAATCGAAAAGCGATTTTGTTTTCCCGAACCCTTTACCTTCAAGCGAATTATAGCTTACCATATCTCTTAATGTTCCGTAATCGGTACCGCTAATATTTAACTCTCGTGGTGGCATTATTTTAGTTCTAAAAAACTCGCCTTGTCCTTCATCTTCACGTACTCCATTGTAAATAGAATTGTGAATTTCATTATAGTTTTTAATGATATTTCGGCACTTTTCTACATCGCCATTATTGATATCTGTATCAATAATCATCGGGATAATTTTCTCTGTATTTGTTTTTACTCCAGAGGCTAATAACATTGTAAGTGAGCGTAATACTCTAGAGCCTGTGCCTCCTATGGCAAATAGATATAATTTTGGTTTTGACATCGCTTAAAATTTTACAGGTATAAATTTTGAAAAAATTGAGAAGCGCTTAAATAATAATGAAAGCACAGTATATAACACAAAACCGTAGAAGGCATTGATGATAGTAAACAACCAGATTTCGTAATGAAACTCTCCAAATGCTAGGTCGAATATGGTAATCCCTTCCACCACAAGCGTGATAAGAAAAATAAGCGCAAAATTGATAAAGCCAAACATAAACCACTTCCCCATCGTAGAAAAACGCATACTTTTCCTCCCTAAAACTATATAGTAAATTGCATTAATGATTAAGGAAGTGGTTAGTAAAATGATAAACCCAGCAGAATAGCCCTTATCAACCCAAACATCCCAATTTCCAAGGTCTTCAAATAAAAAATAAAAGTTTTCCATAGTATTAATCTTGCTTTTGTTTTGTTAGTATAAATTGAATTTGAGGTGCTGTGGCTGGATACGCTTTCGCGAAAGCGTATGTAATAAAATTGAAACCAAATGTTTTATGCTCCAGTGCATCTATAGAAACACCTACGTCATCATCCAAACTCGTTTTGTTAATCCATTGCGGTTCTTTATTAAAAATATTGATACTGAACTCCGTTGTTTCTAATTCAAAATCATTTAAAGTAGGCTGTATAAAGTGTGTGTATTTTGAATTTTGAATTTCAGATTTGTCTTTTATTTTTTCTGAAAGCAACGTAGCCTTATCCTTTACCACCAACTCAAGACTTTCTGCAATATGGTCTGGCATTATCGTATATCTTTTCGAATCTAGCAGTTGCTCTTGTTGCACTTCTGAGAGCTTACCACCATCGATTCCTATGGTAAATATGGCAGGCCTTTTTGCATCTATTTCTTTGATAAGTAGTGTTTGCTTATCAGTATTTATAGCAATCTTCCCTGATTTATGCTTTTCTAATAGTCCAGCATTCATTTCTGAAAGTGAAATATTATAGGCGTGAGATGCATTATAGTCTTTAATAATATTTGTGGAAAGAACCTTAGTTACTAAAGCCTGCTCTCCAAAAACCCATATATAAAAAGGTCTATTATTTAGAGTTTCCTTATAATATGGCCGCTTAGATTGCACTACGCCATTATTGTTTTTCCTGTTGTAATAATAGGTGCCGTTAAAATCACTTTTAAATTGAAAAACAGCAACTCCTAAAGATGAATTTGCTTTTATAACAGGATAAATATGGCTTGTTATTTTAGAGCCTTCAGTCTTAGTATTTATATTTCCTAAATCTGGAATACAATCACTTATTAAAATACTTACCTCTCCCCTTTTCGTTTTAGAAATAACATCCGTAAAAATGTTTTGTAGTTTTGAAGATTTACCTGTAAATATCCTGCCGCTTCGCAACTGTTCAAAAAATCTGTCTTTTGAATATGGAAATTGTTTTTGCCTGTCTGAGATAGTGATAAGCTTTGTTTCTACATCAAAATGATTGTCTAAATCTGTTACAATGAATGGCACCACATCTTTAAGCGGGTACGTTCCTGCAACATTAGAGTTAACATAACCGCGCATACTAGCAGATGTTTCTAAATATAACTTTATGCCTTTTACTTCTAATGTATCGACTATAACGGATTGTGATGTTGAGAATGTGTATATATTTTTATCGGTACAGGATGTAAGACAAAAAAGGAACAAAACGCCTATAAAAAGCCATCGATTATGGCGTAAAAGTGAATGGTTTATTTGCATTATAGCTATTTTAATAAGATTCGTGGGTCGATTTCGTTTTCTGAAAAAACCTTGTTGGTTCGCGATACCAAAATCGTTTCATTTTCTACTGGAATCAATTGGTAGCCTGGTCTACAGTTTTTATATCTAAAAAAGAATGCTTTTAATCCCTTTACTAAACCTTGGTCTTTAGCTTCCTGAAAGACATAGTTTGAACAACTTTGCTTAAAAAGACAATGCTTTCGTTTTGACGCAGGAATTAATAGCCAGTAGGCTTTTATGATGAAGAGTATTAGATATTTCATTTATCTATTCTTTTTGAAAAACGACGTTACCTACGTGCCAAACGGTATCTGGTTTTGCTCCTAGTCCAAAACAGCCTGCGTTTCCTGGTAGTAAATAATCTGAATAATTATGATTAACATATTTCCACCCATCAAAGGCTTCGTTATTAATAATTTCTTGAAGCTGGTTATTAATGTTTTTAGATTGTGGAAATGGAATGACTTTGTACTGCATCTTGGTTGGTTTTTTAGTTATACACCAAACCTAATAAGATTGAATGTCAGTTTATTACGGGTATCCGTAAAGCGATAATTTAAATGAATAATTTTTCGTGCTTAGCGTTTAATCTTCCCAACCGCATAAGGTTCTTTTAAGTTCTTTTGCTTTGGAAAGCGAGACTTCGTGAATTTTTGTTGAACAGGATTTTAGCCCTCTACAATTCTTTTTATAGTGATAGCGTTTACTACCTGGACCTTTGCAGATATATACATTGGTACCTGAAATAGTGGAAGTAACAAGAGATGAATATGTCCTATTTTGAAGTACATCATTAGAGATGTTGGGCTCTTGGGTTACCTCTGAAGAAATAGGTTTTTGAAATACGTAAAAACATCCTAGGACAGCAGACAGAAGTAATATTTTGTTTTTTGACATCTAGGTTGTTTTTACTGTTAGTTTAATGAGAGAATCTAATCAATTTTTATTGCTTCCTTAAATTTTCCAGAATCATCATACAATCCTAAATTCCCATTTTTCTCAATTAAATAATATTCTCCGTGAGTATTATTATAATCATATCTTTTAAGCCCGTTGCTTTGTTGTTTCTCAAAAACCTCTTCAACTAATTCTCCTCCAGAACCAGCATATTTACTCTCTGCATAAATAGTCTTTATAAAAGTTTTACCTTTCTCTTTAACTAGATATTTTCTATTTGAAAGTAATGGGTCATTATCATACCACGAACTTAAAATATTACCAGAAACTTTAGTCAAATTCATTTTATTAGTAGCCTCTTTGGACGCTCCTAAAATTTCTAATTCTAATTCAGGTTTAAAATGTGAAATAGCCCAAGCTCCATTTCCTGGTTCTTGGCCTGGTAGAAAATAAAATATCCAAATTTTATCATAACTGCTTCTACTCTTTCTTAATTCTAAGGCTATATATCTTAAATCTATCGTGCTTACCTCTTCTGCAAGTCTAATATCAATATTGATTTTACTAAATGCATTGTCAATATCTTCGTTTATAATAGTATACTCATAATTTGATTGATTAGCACAACCAAAAAAAATGATAATAGCGAGCAATGGTATTATTTTATTCATTGTGATAGTTGCTGTTTTGAAAATTTTTAAATAGAAATATAATATTAGTTTTTACAACCATTTTTATCACAGGTAATCGTTGCGCTTGAACTTACCCAATGTTCTGGATGTTCTGATGTATCAAAACCGCATCCTGTAGTTCCGCCTTTGTATCCTTTGTGTACTTCTTCTGTTGGTGTGTGTTTTACTGCCATAATTTATTTTAGATTTTATTTAGTTATTTATAATTTAATTTTAGAATCATTCTTCATCATATTTTGCAACAGTCTCTAATAACTGCTTTTCAAAAGCGTAGATATCATCTATGGTTTCAATAGCTGCTTTGTTTTCCTTCTTGTGTTCATTAAACAGACTGATGTATTTATTACCTCCATTTAAATGAAGCCTGCAAATAGGTTTCCTGTTATTATCATCTAGTAAAATGCCAAAATAAGATTGTGTGTCGCGATGCACCACACGCTGCCTTGGGATGTTTCTGCGTAATATGGCAACAACAATTTCAAAAGCTTCTAACTCTTCTTGCGTTGTGACGATTTTACTTTTTTCATCATAATCTACCTCTTCTTCCTTTTGTTGTTGCTCCACTTCTTTATTCAATGCAGCATTAAGACGGTCATTTACCTTTTCACTTATAATCTGTGTAAAAGCTTTGTTTACAATCTCAGTAAACTCTTCAATTACATTTGCCGTCAACCTGCCGTTATAAGCTTGGTTTGCAAACAGACGCACAAAATCTTGCGATGGACTTTGCATTTCGGAATCTATAAGAGTTTTGATTTCGCGCGTATACTTTAAATTGCTAGCATTATCAACAATTTTTGAAATATCAAATTTCGATTTATGAAATTTTTCAATTTCCTTTGCTGTACTCTCCTTGAGCGTTGTGATATCAAATTCTAAAAATGGACGCTCATCCATTTTATTGGTTTCTTCTAGGTCTGTATAAAATCTATAGGTAATTCCATTAGTTAATAATGCAAATCGAGTTTTACTTACGTGAAAATATCTAAACAGTTGTGAGTTATGTACATCAAGATTCTCTTTCCAGTTTTTACATTCTACAATTAAAATAGGTACACCATTCTGAAAAATAGCATAATCCACTTTTTCTCCCTTTTTAAGACCTAAATCTGCAGTAAACTCTGGTACAACTTCTGTTGGATTAAAAGCATCGTAACCTAAAATATTTATAAAAGGAAGCGTAAAGGCGTGCTTTGTTGATTCTTCGGTATCAATTTTATCTTTTAATTTTTCAACTTTATCTGCAAGCGACTTTAACTGATTGTATAATTCCATAGTTTAAATATTGGTTATTCATTTATCATAATAGCTGACTAAGGTTTTATCCAATCATAATCAATTAAGTGTCCTAGATTATTTGTTTCCTTTTTATCTGGATTAGACCTTAAGTATTTTTCGTTTGAGCCATCTACAACTTCTACATTTTCCCCAACTGTCCATTTTGATAATTTATAATTCCATACCCAAGTAGTTGCGCTATTAGAAGAAATCTCTAATCTTCTTACGGCTTCTACTTTAGTTACTTTTTCGACTTTATCAGCTGTGTTTTCTTTTATGTTTCTTGTATGAAACCCATAATGTGTAATTACTTCGTTATCATCTTTCCATACTCCTGAAATTCTATATGATGCCATATTTTAGTTTTTAAAAGTTAAAATTATTGATTATGACAGTCCTCAGAGCAGGTCTTACAACCATCTGCTGTGCTATAAGTTTTTTTTGCTTCACTTACGGCTGTTTGACAAGTAGTATGATAACCTAAATCTTTTTTACTGGTTACAAATTGAAGATAAAAACAACCCTCTTTATGGACTTCGTGGTCTCCATTAGATTGGGCATTGTTGTTTACATAATATCGAGGCATAATAATGTTGTTTTAAATTAATAAAACAAAATTATGTACTCTCTGAGGAATTAATTTACGGAATACCTTATCTAGAGAAAAATTTTTAAATTAGTCCTAGGTCTTTTACTATGGATATAAGCTGTATGGTACTATTGGCTCTAAATTCTAATTTAATTCTATTTAATCGCTTTTCAATAATACTTATGCTATTAGGGGAAATATTCTGATTTTTAAGTTCTAATGCTATTTGTTTTTGAGAAAGACCTTCTGATAATTTTTTTAACAATATCGTATCAAATTCTTCTAATTCGAAGATTGCAGAAGACTTTAAATTTCGTTCTAAATCGGCAGACAAATAATTAACACCTGAATATATTTGAGTCATTGCTTTTTCTAACTCCTTTAAACTATCACGTCCTTTGCAGATATATCCGTTAATAGCATAATCTTTAAATAAAGATTTTATTTTGGATGGTCTATTTTCTATTGAAAACACAAGGACCTTGATATCTGGAATAACTTCGCGCGTTTTGATGATTAACTCCTCGCCTTTCTTTATATTTTGTTCTCTGTAGTCTTTTGTAAAAGAAAGGTCTGTAATTAAAAGTTGGAAAGGCAGATCATCATTTTTTGCCTTACGTACTTTTATAAAAGCATCATCACAATACAATGCTTGCTGCACTTCTGCAATATGTAGTTTCTCTTTTAATATATCTACGATACCATGATTGGTACTTCCTAGATCTTCTGCTACTAATACTTTTTTGAACATAATTATTATACTGGGATTTCAATACTTATCTTAAATCCGTTTGTTATTGATTTATCAAATATAAAACTCCCGCCAATAGCTTCAATACGGTTTTCCGCATTTACTAAACCAACACCCTTTGATATTTTATTTTTATATGTACCAATTCCATTGTCAGTATATCCTATTTTTATAATATTATTTTTTCTGCTAAAGATTACACTTACAAGGCTTGCATTACTGTGCTTGCGCATGTTTACTAAAAGTTCTTTGATGACTCTATCTACTATTAGTTTTTTTTCATTAGAAATATCAATCCAAATATCAGCTATTAAACTTTGTACAATAACATTAGTATCTTCGGTTTTAAAAGAGGCTAATGTTTTCTTTAAATCATCAATAAACTCTTTGTTACTCCTTATGGTTGTTTTCTCTTGAGAAAGATCTCTAGCCTTATGATAAATATCTTCGAGATTATCAACAACTTCAGCAATTGAAGCCGTATTATTTTCTAATTGTACCATTGAACTATAAACATCATTTGCTAATTCATCGTGTATGCGTTTTGAAATGCGTTTTTCGGTTTCTAATACTTTTTGTTGCTGTACTTTTGTATGCCTATTTTTTAAAATTATAACAATTAATACTATTGTAAGAATTGCTGTTATTAATCCAAATAAATACCAATTATTTAGTTTTTGTTTTTTGAGTCGGTCGGCTTTTATGATAGAATTATCTTTAAGCAGTTTTTCGTTATTATATTTAGTCGATGAGTAAAGTTCTCTATTTTGCTGATTTATTTTAGTTAATTTTTTATCAATTTTAGTATATAGTAATGCTTCTTCTTTAGGGTTATCTTTAAGTTTAATAATGTATCCTAAGGATTCAAGTTGTGAAATTTGATCATTTATTTTTGTGGCATTTAATAGTGCTTCCTTCGCAAAACCATGTGCTTTCTTTGGAGATCGGTTTTCATAGTATTCTGTTAGCCTTATATTGCTAGAGATCAACCCTCTTATATCTTTTGTTTCTTTTCTAATAACTAAAGCTGTATGCAAAAGATACTCTGAAATATCATTATCTGAATTCTTTAACCATTCAACATAACCCAAATTATTTATGACTCGAGCATATTCTGTTTTATTTGTAATAGAATCAATTTGATTTTTAAGATTATTAAAAATCACAATTGCCACTTTGTAATTGCCTTGATCCCCTAAGATATTAGCTTTAGTATTCTCTAATATTCTTTTAATTTTATTTGAAGGTAATAAATCTAATGCTTTGTTATTGTTTTTTAGTGCATTATCAAAATTTCCTTCTTCTCTATATGCTGTTGTTATGGTTTGATATAGTCCAAAAATTGTTACTCTATTATCTTGATTTTCTAAATATTTTAATCCGTCTATAGCAGTAATTCTACTTCCTATAAAATCTCCAAGATTTTTTTGAATCTTAGACATTTCTAATAAACTTTTAGCTAAATTAATACTATCTCCAATTTTTTTATATAAGTCAAAGGACTTTGTATAGGAGTTAAATGATTTTTGTAGTTGATCGTCTTTCCTAAAATATCTACCAAGTTTTAAGTATGTGAAAGCCATTGTAGAGCTATCCGCTTTCTCAATAGCATTATTTAATAATTTATGAGAATAAAAAATACTTTTTTTATAGTCGCTTTTCTTTGCTGAATATAGAGCTGCTTTCTTTAAACCTGACACTAGGTAATCATAATTTGAATGCATCTTACCTAAAGCAATAATACTTTTAGAATAAAATAAAGCACTATCAATTTCTTTAAACTTAGAATGAAAAATTGTTTTTAACATCAAAGACTTATAGATAAACGAGTCCTGATTCTCTTTAACTGCTATTTTGTAAAGTAGATTAGCACTTTTAAACTTAATACTGTCTGCTAGGTTATTGTTTTTTGCAATATCATAAACACTATCACTTCTTACAATTTTAAAATTTGTTTTTTGAAAATTATCATCTGTTTTTTTACAGGACAAATTGTATAACAAGATAAAACTCAAAAAAAAGAGGGATATATATTTTTTAATAAACATCCCTCAAAAGTACAATTAATTTCTTTTTAAGAAATTAATTACCAGTACCATCATCATCATCTTCTTCTTCTTCTATTTCTCCATCATCACCATTTATGGCAACTTCTTCAACTTGGTCTACTAAAGCTTCTGGCGAACAAGACGTAAAGTTTGCACCAACAAATAAAACAATCATTATATAAAATATAGTTTTCATAATTTTTAAAATTTTAGAATTAAACATTAGTGTCTCCGTCCAGGTTTTTATACCTAGAGACATTAATGGCACTATTGCCATCTGTTAACAATTATTTTAGGAAGTTGAAACCCTATGCGATTGTCTTTAGTAACTTCCTATCGACTATCAACAAACCGCATTATGGGTTTCCTCAATGATTGATTTTGTACAAGTGTTATGTTTAGCAAGGCTTAACGAAAACCAATCACTGATGCAAAGATGTGAAGAGATTGTATTTTAATCGTAGACAGGAAAAGGACTTGCAAAGGACATCTTTAAGACACCTTTAAAATCAGTACACTCAAGAGTTTGAGTCTTGCAGAAGTCTTAAAGAATTTTGTAACTTTAGAGTATGGATCATCATATTATTCAACAGATTGTAGAAAAAATGTTTGATAAAGCTAAAAAGAGCTGCTCTTCACATGCTCCAAATGCTTTATCAAAACATATTGCTGATGAATCTGACTATGAGTTTAATTATAGAACTGCCGAGAGAGCCTATAAAAGATATATAGATAATAACACAGGAATAGGAGCACCAATTCCAGAAACGATTAACAGTTTTTGCAAATATTTAGATTGTGATAATTATAAAGATTATGTAGAAAAGAATATAAAAAATGACCCAAAAACTGAAGAACCGAAAGATAAAAAAGAGCTAGATAATATAGAAGGAAACACTACTGATCTAGAAAGCGAAGGTGGAGAAAACAACAAGAAAAACAGAAGATGGATTTTAACACTTAAAATAACTACAGCATTTGCGCTTACATTTATCATTTATCAGCTTGTGAACCCAACTATAGGTAAAAAGAATACCATACAACCAATTGAATGCATGACTTGGTCAGTAAATCACTATGAAAAAATAGATTGTGATTTTCAATTACACCCAGAATATGGAACAAAAGTAGAGCCATACGACGCTTATAAAAGTAAAATGAAAAAATTGAAAGTGAATGCCTCTTATGATTTTTTTTCTAAAGAAACTGGTCGTCCATTAGTATGGTATTATAAAACTAAGAAGGGGACTTTAGAATATTTTAATCTACCTGGCTTTCATCCACTTAATGGAGAAACATTAAAAAAAATAACTCAAGGAATGATTGAAAAATATATTCCAATTCATATAACTAAACCAGATTCTTTCGTTTCTTCGGATAATATAAGTTCTACAAACGCAGATATAGCAATTTTAGTTTTGGATGGAAATGATTTTGACAATCAGCTAACCTCAGCTTTAAAAACCAACTATTTCAATAAGAAAAGCTCTATTGTAAGATTGAAAGGTTCTGATATTTATGATGAAAATTTTATTTCTAATTTTAGTACTAATGAAAAACTCTTTTTAAACACTAAATCAATAAAAGTTGACACTCTTTTTTTAGGTGTTTCTAAATATGATTTTCATAATAATATTGACAAAAAAGATATGATCATTTGCAATCTTCAATTTGATTTCCAAATTCATATCCATAATAATAATAATAATAATTGGAAAGAAGTAATAACAAAAACAACTACTTCTATTGGAACTGGATATTCTATAACTGAAGCAAAAACCAACGCAATAAAAAAAATTAATTATGAATAAAACACAATATCTTATTTTGATTGTTTTATGTTTTTATACTCAAACATCTTATTCACAAGGCTTTGACAAAAGTATTTCTAAAGTTATTGATACCATATCTAATAAACTAAATAATAAAGAAAAAAACGAGTTTCAAATAGCCATATATCCATTTAAATATAATAAAGACAATGAAGATGTGCTTGCTGAATATGTGACAGAAGAATTTTGGGATTTGATGTCTAAATCTGCTATTAATTATAACGTTATAGATAGAGCTACTTTTGATGAGTACTTCAAAGAGCACAGATTAAAAAGCACAGGTTTAATTGACCCCAAGACTGAAAAGCAATTTGGCATGTTAATAGCTGCAGATGCATATGTTACAGGAAAAGTTTATGTTTTCAATAGTATAATTAGATTAAGAGTTACTGTTACAGATACTCAAACAGGAAAAATCATCACAACAGAATCTGGAAAACTACCAATCACTTATGACGTAGCTAGCTATATAGGGTTAAAAGATTGGAAAGAAAAAAAAGTAGAAGCTGAAAAAAACAAGAGTTCAAATCCAAATTGTGAAAAGGAGAATGTTGGAGATATTTGTTTTCAAAACAACTCGAAATATAAATATGATATAAAGATTCAAAACCTTAGAAGCCCCATGTCCACACTTTATCGAAATATTTCGATTAATTCAGGAAAACATGCTTGTTTTAGAGATCTACCTTCCGAAACATATTACTACTCTATAACTGCAAAGCTTAATGCCTATGCTGGCATAAAAAAGGGTAACATCTTTATTAAAACCTGCCAATCATCCATTATTGAAGTTGATTAAAATAATTTAATTCGCCTTACTTTTTAATCCATAATTAATTTTCTACTTCATTAATTACATTTTATTTTACCAAAAAGTAAACACTCAAAACACATCAAAAACCCTATAAATTTATGATTTACAAGGTTTTAAACTTAATAACTTCAAACCGATTGTTTAAAATATTCTTATACTTGAATTTCATCTTATCACTCAAAAATGAAACTTCAATTAAATTCAATGAACTTTCTTTTAATTCAAAAAAACGTTTCAAAACGCCATATACTTGTTTTTTAGACAATCCTAAACCAATTCCAAAATCAAGAAAATTCTGAAGTGTTATTTTTTTCTTTTTGCCAGCAATTGTTAAGGCTAATTCTTCTGTATCTTCTGGGTTAACTATTTTAACATTTAACAAATCATAAGCAGGAGCTAATGCCCATCCATAAGATGTTTTAATCATTGAGAAGTTTTTTAGATGCATATCATTATTTGCTGTGAGATAACTAAAAATTGTAAGTTCAAAAAAACGTAGTTTATCTAAAAGCGTGTTATCAGCGTAGGTGTCAATGGCTTTTCCTATGCGCTCCATGGAGCCTCTATATTTATCAAATGCTTCTAGTACCTGAAACATATCTATCATGTGTATTTTTGATCCATCTTCTGCCCTATCTATGCGTTTAGTGATATAGGATAACTCGCCAGAAGCTAATTTAATAAGCGTATGAGGAACTACATCAATACTAAACAGGTCTGCCATCTTCATCGTTAGATGTTCATTTGCTGGCATTTCCGTAAAGTCTTTAGATGGTGGCTTAAAAATATAATTTCCGCCTAAAGCACCAACTATAGTTAGTCTACTATCTGTTTTATCATCATTTAATAATGACATTGATAATTTTGGTTGTACACCAGGGACTGAGACACTTCTTTCAACGACCTGTAATGCCAAGGCATTCATATCATCTAATGAGTATTCAATTTTTGGTGGTATTTCAGTTCCAAAAAAAGTTAGACTACACGCCACATGAAAATCGCTATCTAAATCAACATCTTTATAACAGTATAAACACTTATTCATAGCTTTCATTTACAGGTTCTACACTTACTGCTCCAATGCAATTTTTGCAACACGCTAAAAGCAACCCCATACGGTCATTCCTGTTAATCTTCCAGTTTTTTGAAGCAATATCTAACAACCAACCTTCAGGAATTAAACCTTCAAAAAACGCAAACAAACGCTTGTCTTTATATTCTGTCTTACTAACAGGCATTGTGAAAGTTATAAACTGATTAGGATATTGATTTACATAATCGCTATCATAATTAAAAGTAAAATCGCCGTCATTAGTCTCTGTTAAAAGACCACAAAATACTTTGTCGTAATATATTCTAGCTTGTCTCATTATCTTCTAATTCTTTTAAACTTATAGGCACAAGTTTATGACCAAACATTTTTAAAACTTGATTAACTTTACCTAAGTTTAAGTTTGTTTTATTTTGCTCAATTTTTCGGATTACTGTAAGCGCTACTCCTGCCCTATCGGCGAACTCTTCTTGTGTTAAATCAACCGCTTTCCTGCGCTCTTTTACAAACTCTGATAACTCCTTCATTATATGCAATTAAATATAGTTATACACAAATATAATAAATTATACGTAAACACATATAATATTAATAAAAACATCTTTTTTATATGCTTTTAAATATAAATCAGAATAGAAGATATGTTTCTGGAGTGATATCTGTAATTTTCTATATATTTTTATTTACTTATAATTGATTGATACGTTGTAAAATTTCAATTATATATTTACCCCCTTCTTCCGCAGTGATTTGATTTATATGACATTCTATAATTTCTCGACGATTGGGATGTTCTAAAATAAAAGAACTCAATTTTTTTAAAGCTATTTTCACTTCAGAAGAAGCATTGAGTGCCTCACTAACAAATTCTAAATTATTATCTAAAACGTATATGATATCTTCAAAATCATGACTCAACCTAGGGTCTGATCCTCTGCTTTTAAAAGCCTCCCATTTGGTGGCAAGAAATATAACCACAGGAAGTATTGAGATTTCGATATTATCAATCGTCGTTTTATAAGCCTTATCGAAACCAGGCTTTAAATACGTGTTTGTAGGACCAAATGGTGTTTCTTCAAAAGGAATAAAATCAATTAAGATACCTTGATATGTGTAGCGGTATAAATGTGTTCCTTTTGGATCTGGGTATATCTTTTTCTGTGCTAATTGTTCTCTTAATAGTTCCATTTCCAAAAAATTTGATACTTGCACGCAAACATCAACATCTGTAGTTACCCTTGGCAATTCTGCACCTTTGTCTGTGGCATAAATACTTATAATGGCACCTCCAATATATACAACTTCAGCATTAAGATCTCCCAAGGCACGGGCTACTTCAGCCACAACTTTCAAATTTACTTGTGTATTATTGTGTATGTTGTAGTCGTTCTTTTAATAGTGAAATGGCTAAATGTTGTTCACGAACCTTTCCTACTCTAATAGCATCAACTAACGCAAGAACTTCATGTAATTTTTTATCTTTCAAAATAGCCTTCGGAACTGATTTATAAAGTGGTTGTATCGCTTGACCTCGCATATCTCCTCTTGCATAAGGCCAAACATAATTTTGATCGCTTTGGATTTCTTTATCCAATGGTGATGCAGAATGTGCTGTTGCAATACCTCTTACAATTGGACCTGGTTGTTGCGGAAAAACATATTTAATACCGTGTTGTATAAATTCTAAAAGATTAAGCAGGTTAACCTTTTTACGACTTGCATCTATTAATCCCGAATATTTTGAACGTGTTAAACATTCAGATATTTCGGACTGACTAATATTTAAATCCTCAGATAATGTATGTTGATACCACTCTTGCTCTCCTAATGTTGAAATTTTCAAGAGAATCAAGATATCCTGTGGTTTTAAATTATTATTACTCTTCATAATATTGCATATTGCGATATGCAATATTAATCAAATTTTTCATTATTAGCAAGGAATTTATTAAACAATATCGCATATCGCGATATGCGATATTTTTAATTACTCACTATTAGTGTAGCTACTACCATTATATTTACTTTAAAAAACATTTTGCATCATTTTTAGCCTGTCTTCCTTTAAATAGCTCATTTGTTTTATCCGCTGCCACCATTCTATTATGATGTTTTACAATAGCATCTCACTTATCCACCTATAGTATAAAATCCATATAGGTGAAAATATAGTTTTTAGAAAACCTGTTTATCTTACCTACTATATAATCCGATATTCCCACGTATTACACTTGATATACCTATAGCAAAAATGTCCAGTTTTTACGTCAATAAACTGGACATTTTATTGTTTTTAGCATCTTTTTTCGACTTATTAATTAACTCAGAGACAACAATGATAAGTAAATCAAATTATCTTATCATAACAAACTGCCATTGTAAAGAAAATCAATATTTCTATGCAAAATGGAATCTAGAAATTAACATTTAAATATAATTTGAAAGGTTTTAAATCCTTTTGACTACAAAAACAAAACCCAAATGTTAAAGTTTGTTAAATCGAGACCAATTCGGTTACCTCTAAAAAAAGCACCTTTCAGAAGCCTTATAAACACAATAAAGTTCGGATTCTCGTCGTTGTCTCCGACTCCACTTTAGAAACCTCAACTAATTTAAAATAAATTAGTTGAGGTTTTTTATTCAAAAATCAGTCAGCATATAGTCAGTGTTTTAATTATTCTTATATGGGTTAAATAACTGAACAATAGCCGAATAAGAATTAATAACTATTAAAACTACACATACAATAGGTATAATCTTTAACTCATTATTTACTACTATTTGATATATCGAAAAAACGAGAAATACTATTGGGAAAAGAAAAAAAATTATTACAACTAACGTTATAGGTGCCTTAATTAATGATTTCACCTTCTTATTAGCAAGTTGATAATATGAAATATGCTGAAGCATAGAAAACGGCTTAATAAGATGTTTTGAATCTGTTTCATAACCTAAACCATATAATTCAATACTTAATTTATCGAAAATTTGATTCAAATTCATATTATGATTCCATAAAGCAATATTTTTAAAATATAAGAAAGAGAAAAAAACCGGAATTAAATTCAAAAGAGAATTGTGATCTTTTATTGTAGTGAATAACAGCTTAATATCAGTTATAGCTTCACTTTTAATAAAGATTAACAAATACAATAATATACTTAATACCATCAAAAATGAGTTTTGAGACATTTTTTTGTTATTCTCTCTTACGTTTTCAGTAACCAAAGAAAAATAATTCGATAATATACCCTTATCATTTATTTCTTTTATATCCTTATCCTTACCATTTTTTTTTAAGCGCTCAATTGAATCGTCAATTACATCTTTTATATCATCAGATACTATTCCCATTCCATACTAATTTGTTTATTCTTCAGTTCTTTTGCTTTTACTCATATTTAATGTAAATTATAACAATTATTTTTTAGTACATGACAAAAATATAATCCATTGATTTTTTAGCATGTTAAATCAATGATTTAGATTTATTTTCCTAATAAAGAAAATCAATGCTCTTATTAAAAATAGTGAATTAACTTCTATTCTTAACACCCATTTCCAAGGAAAAGTAAATTTGGCTAGAGTAAAATTTATTTCTTACATTATAATAGCACTTATGCAAAGTGTAAACGATTACTAAATAACATGAAAGAGGTTAGAAAAAATCAGTAATTCAGAGTTAAAAACTAACTATTTTCTATTCTAAACAACTTGTAGTCATCAGGTATTATGACTAATTTTAATATACTCTTATTAAATTAATCCATTTTCTTTACATCAACAAAATGAGGCCCCACAGGTAATCTATCTATTTTTATATAGGCGTGAAAATTCCCTTCTTCAGCAGGAAACTCAACATTTTTAAAAACAACTTGTTTTTGTCCAGCTTTAATAGGTTGAGATATATGTAGCTTGTTATATTTTAAGTGCGCTACACAATCTGAGGCTATTTCTGGCAAATCAAAAGATACTTTATATGTCCCAGCTTCTGTTTTTACGCCCCAAAAACCCAATTGATTATCTTCAACTACTCTTGGTCCGCCATAATCAAACCTAGAAATTACACGCGGTCCACCCCAATCAAACCTAGATAAAGTAACATGCGGCTGTGTTTTAGTACCTAAATAAATTTTTTGAATACCTTTTGCATCTCGTTCTTCTGTAACCTCGTCAAACCAATTTTCGTATCGCGATAACATTTCATCTACGATGTCTGGATTATTTTTGGCAATATTGATTCGCTCACTAGGGTCTTTTTCTACATTATAAAGTTCTAGGTTTTTTAAAACATTTTTCAACTCAAAATCTGTTGGTTGATGTACAATACCGTGCGGAAAATTATGCGGGCTTACCAGCTTATATTTTGGTGTTCTTAATGAAAAATGCATGTACTTAAATGGCGTTGGTCCATAATGCATTTGTACAACAAAATCACGTTCTTTTAAATTATCCGATTTATTTTTTGTCCATAACGGTAATAATGATTCACCATCAATATGAATGTTTTTTGGTGCTTCTATTTGAGCTGCATCTAACAACGTTGGAAATATATCTATAATAGCACCCATGTTAGACGTTTGTTTGTCTGCTTTTATTTTACTAGGCCATTTTACATAAAAGGGTACACGAATACCAGCATCGTAAACACTTGTTTTAGTACCTCTTAAATTAGCAACCCAACGCCCTGGATACGAATCGTTTTTTGTTCTTCGATGCCTTGGTCCATTATCCGAAAGAAAAATAACTATCGTATTATCTTCTATACCTAAAGCCTTTAATTTATCAAGTACTCTGCCTACATTATAATCAATATTATCAATCATACCATAGGTTAACGCATTATCTTCATGTAACCCCATTTTTCTAAAAGGCTCGGCACGACGCTCTGGAACTTGCAAAGGAAAATGCGGTAAGTTTGTCGCTAAATAGGTAAAAAATGGTTTCCCTTCTTTTTTACTCATAAAATCCAAAGCAGCTTCAGTAAAAATATCATCACAATAACCTTTGTATGTTTTAGATGTTCCGTTATGTTCTAAAACAGGATCAAAATACGTGTTTCCAGCAGGCCCTGCAGCTTGACCAATACCACCTCCTTTATGTACTAAAGTTTCTTGAAAACCTTGATCTATTGGACGCATTGGTGTATTGTCTCCCAAATGCCATTTTCCAAATATCCCTGTTCTATAACCATTATCGCTTAAAACTTCAGCAATAGTTGTTTCTGAAGTATTCATAAAATGATCGACTTGAGTTACAGCCGTAACACCAGTTCTGTATGGATACCTTCCCGTTAACAAGGCTGCTCTAGATGCTGAACAATTGGGATACGAGAAAAAATGAGTCATCTCTATACCTTGTTTACCAATAGATTCCATGTGTGGTGTTTTTAAATACGGATTTCCATGAGCGCCAATATCACCATAACCTTGATCATCTGTCATCATGATGATAATGTTTGGTCTTTCTTGTGCTACAAAAGATTGAAAGCTAAAAATTGTAACAATTAATGTTGACAGAAAAGTTACTTTTAAACTTTTTACAGGTTTTAACGGATTTATCATTTTTTGTACTATTAAATTAATTACCAGTTCGTAAAAGAACCATCTTTTCTTTTTAAACGCGGAGTTTCAACAGGTTTAAAACCTTCTTTAAGTGCTAATTCTTCATTAAACTCGATACCTAAACCTGGAGCATCTGAAACTTTATAACGATTACCTTCTAGCTTAGGTTGTACAGGATAATAATTAATATCATCCAGCCCTGGGTTCTCAACTGGTGTATTCATCTCTTCTAACCATGTGAAATTGGGACAAGCCGCTGCTAAATGAATGGTGGCTGCAGTACAAATTGGTCCTATAGGGTTATGCGGTAGTAAATCTATATAGTGCGCTTCAGCTATATTAGCTACTTTTATGGCTTCTGTTATGCCTCCAACATTACAAACATCTATTCTTGCAAATTGTGTAATATTTTTTTCTATGTATGGTAAATATTGCCATTTGCTTGCAAATTCTTCACCTATAGCAAAAGGCACATTAATCATTTTTCTTAATTCTTGATATACTTCTGGAGATTCGTCTCTAATAGGCTCTTCAATAAAATCTAACGTTCCAACGGGCATGCGTTGTACAAAAGACACCGTTTCTGGCACTGATAATCTATGGTGGTAATCTATACCAATGGTGACTTTAGTGCCAACCTCTTTTCGTAATGCCGAAACCCAATCTGCAATAATGGCTATAGAGTCTCTAGGTTCAAATTCTGAAGCATATTTTCCTTCTTCGTATTCGGCAGGTGCTAAGCGTAACATACGCCAGCCTTCTTTAATAAGTATCTTCGCTCTATCTATTAACTCGTCTTTACTACTAAATCGTAATGACGCAAAACATTCTACATAATCGCGCTGTTTACCTCCCAAAAGTTCGTAAACAGGTACACCTAAAGCTTTACCTTTTAAATCATGAAGTGCAATATCTATTGCTGAAATAGCGGCTGTTAATACACGTCCGCCTTCAAAATATTGGCCTCTATATAAATCTTGCCAAATGGCACCAATCTGTCTTGGGTCTCTACCAATTATTAATGGTCGATAATGGTCTATTGCTCCTATAACGGCTAATTCTCTACCAGTTATTCCTGATGCTCCCCAACCATAAATTCCAGTATCTGTTTCAATCTTAATATTTAATTGACTCCTACCAGCAATATTTACTGGAAATACTTTTATATCTGTTATTTTCATAAGCTATCTAGTTTTAATCTTCGAGTTCTATACGTTTTACTTTTCCAACGACTAATAAAAATGATAAAAAGCCAATAACTGTTAATGCGCCAATAAAAAACAAAGCAGGGCTAAAATCTCCGTCTTGTACCAAAACTCCAATAACAAATGGTACTATTACCGCAGACAACCCACCAATAAGATTAAAGACTCCACCTACAAGGCCAATAATACGTTTTGGCGCTGTTAACGAAACAAATATCCATGTAATAGATGCTAGTCCATTACCAAAAAAAGCAATCGTTAAAAACATGATGATTAAAAATGTACTATCTGTAAAATTCGCTCCTATAATTAAGGTTGATAAAGATAGTCCAATCAGTACAGGTGCTTTTCTTGCAAATTCCGGAGTTTTACCTTTTTTAATAAGATAATCTGAAGAAAAACCAGCCAAAAGCACGCCGCAAAACGCCGCTAAAAAAGGAATAGATGCTAAGAACCCTGATTTTATAAAATCTAACCCTCTAAATTCAACCAAATATGTTGGAAACCATGTTAAAAAGAAAATAGACATAGACCCCATACAAAATTGACCTATATATATTCCCCATAATTTTCTGTGCTTAAAAGCTTCAAAAAAATCATTCCAATTAAACTTTTCTTTTTCATCTGTTTTCTTCGCAGTATTTACAAAACCACCACCATCTTTTATGAGTTTTAGTTCTCCTTCACTCACTGTTTTATGTTGGTCTGGATCTCTATAAAAGGCATACCAAACTCCTGCCCAAACAATTCCAATAATACCCGATATAATGAGCAAGCCTCTCCAGCCTACTTGATCTTGAATTAAAGTTAGTACGGGAAACAAAAAGGCTAAACCTATAAATTGCCCAGATGTATAAATAGCTATAGCAGAGGCACGTTCGGTCTCTGGAAACCACTTGGTTACTATTGCATTATTTGCGGGATAAGATGGTGCTTCAAAAACACCAATACTTGCTCTTAATCCTAATAAAAGTTTAAAGGAATTAATAAAACCTTGAAATAATGTTGCTACAGACCATAAAAGTAGCATAAATGCATACAAGAATCGTAATCTGACTTTATCTACGATAATACCTCCTGGAATTTGTAAAGCCGCATAAGCTATACCAAATATTGAAAAAATAGACCCCATTTGAACGGTACTTAAATCTAAAGACTCTCTTATTGCTGATGCTGCTACAGAAATGTTAGTTCTATCTAAATAGTTGATAACTACTGTACCAAAAATTAAAGCTAAAATATTATAGCGCTTTTTGGTTATTTTAGATTGTTTTTCCAAAATTGATGTTGTTAGTTTAATATTAAAAATTAATCCTAACAAAATAACTAAAACTTATGAGAAATAGGTTAACTAAAATTATCTGTACTCAAACTTATATTATCTAAGATTTTTTAGAGATATATCTCAAATTTAGTGTTTTATAGTAAACCTTGTTATATCCATAATCGCATCATTTTACATTTTATATAGCTCGCTAGCCTTTAATAATAATAATACCATTTCTGTATTGAAATTACTGTAAAATAAAATGATGATTTTTTTCTTTATACGAAATAGAAAAATAAAGCATAGCCTTAGTTACGATTTCTTTTTATGTTGAAGTAGAAAAGGAAAAAGGGCGTTTTATTACGGTCATTTCAATGCGGAAATGGTATAAGTACTGTAAATCCATATAACCACAAAAAAGCCAGTTCATACGTTTGATTACTCAAAGCGTATATACTGGCTTTTTTTAAATAAAGAATTTATTATTCTATTTTACATCCATTAATTCTACATCAAAAACTAAGGTTGCATTTGGCGGAATTACACCACCTGCACCATTGCTTCCATACCCTAAATGACTTGGAATTACAAAACGTGCTTTGTCTCCTATTTTAAGTAATTGAATACCTTCATCCCATCCTGGAATAACTTGTCCCATACCTAATGGAAAATCTATTGGGGCATTACGTTTGTATGAAGAATCAAAAACTGTCCCATCTGCTAATTGCCCTTTATAATGTACAGAAACGGTTTTTCCCTGCTCTGCTTTTGCACCATTACCTTCTTGGATAATTTGGTAACGTAAACCACTATCGGTAACATTAAAACCAGCTGCTAGTTTATCTAACTCTGCTTGTGCTTCTTTTTTTTCTTCTTCTTCTCGTTTTGCTCTAGACCCCTCAAAAGTTCTAAAAGATTCTACAGCATTAAATGCTTCTGCATCGGCGCCTACTCTAAGAATTTCTACAGCATTAATATCATCACCCTGAGCTACAGCATCAACAACATCTTGACCTTCAATCACTTTACCAAAAACGGTATGTTTATTATCTAGCCAAGGCGTTTCAATATGGGTTATAAAAAACTGACTTCCATTAGTTCCTGGTCCTGCATTTGCCATAGAAAGTACCCCTGGAGCATCGTGTTTTAAATCTGGATGAAACTCATCATCAAATTGATATCCTGGATTTCCTGACCCCGAACCTTGAGGACACCCTCCTTGAATCATAAAATCTGGAATAACTCTATGAAACTTTAAACCATCGTAATAAGGTGTACCCTGAGGCTTTATCTTATTCTCTAAATTTCCTTCTGCTAAAGCTACAAAGTGACCAACTGTTCCTGGTGTTTTTTTATCTTCTAAGGCTACTAGTATGTCTCCTTTTGATGTTTTAAATTTTGCGTATATTCCGTCTTGCATGATAGTTATTTTTAATAAGACGCAAAGATAGTTAGGATTTGTGAATTACAAATTATGATTTGATTTTTTTTAAATAGCCTAGATTAGAAGTTAATGCATACTTCTTCAGATTATCAACAATTCACTTTTAATTAAAATTTTAAACATAAGTTAACCCAAAAATTATGTAATACTCTTGAAGCTGATTAATATCTTAATAACTTTTACCAGAAATTTAGAGAGACAAATTGGAATACATGATAAATTGAGAGTATATTCAAAACTAGTTAGCTACTTCACTGATAAATTTGATACGATATAAACGTAATTCATCATCATCATAATCACCATCAAATTCTTCTATGGCGACATCTATATTATCAGATTCAGATTCCATGAAATACTCATGAATTTCCTCTTGTTGATCTTCATCTAAAATATCATGAAGCCAATAATCGATATTCAATTTAGTACCCGAATAAACAATAGCCTCCATTTCTTTAATAAAATCTCCCATAGACATTCCTTTAGATGAAGCGATGTCATCTAATGGCAATTTTCTATCTATATTTTGAATAATGTATAACTTATTTGCAGAGTTAGTCCCTGTAGATTTTACAACCAAATCATCAGGTCTAACAATATCATGTTCTTCTACATAACTTGCTATATAGGCTACAAAATCTTTACCATATTTTTTAGCTTTACCGTCCCCAACACCATGTACATTAGCCAGTTCGGTTAAATTCACAGGATATTTTAAGGCCATATCTTCTAACGATGGATCTTGAAATATAACAAAAGGAGGAACGCCTAATTTTTTTGCATTTTTTTTACGTAAATCTTTAAGCATACCCATTAAAACATTATCAGCTACGGCACCTGTACCTTTTGCTGATGTTATAATGGTTCCATCTTCTTGTTCTCCATCAAAGATATGGTCTTCTGTCATCATAAAAGATTGAGGCGCTGTTATAAACGTTTTACCCTTATCTGTTAGCTTTATAACACCATATGTTTCAATATCCTTTTTTAAATAACTAGCAACCAATACTTGCCTTAGTAAGGCCATCCAGTATTTGTTATCCTTATCTTTTCCTTTTCCAAAAAATGGTTGTTCGTTAGTTTTATGCGAGTTGATTAAAGCATTTTCTTTTCCAATAAGCACATTTACCAAATCTTTTGATTTATATTTTTCATTGGTATTATTAATAGTATCTAATAATAATTTCACATTATCAATCGCCTCTACTTTAGTTTTTGGATGCCTTACATTATCATCCATATCACCACCGTCACCAGTTTTATTGTCAAACTCTTCTCCAAAATAATGTAAAATAAATTTTCTTCTAGAAATAGACGTTTCTGCAAAAGCAACAACTTCTTGCAGTAAAGCTTGCCCGATTTCTTGTTCGGCAACAGGCTTACCAGACATAAATTTTTCTAGTTTTTCTATATCTTTATATGCATAATAGGCTAAGCAGTGGCCTTCTCCTCCATCTCTTCCTGCTCGTCCTGTTTCTTGATAATAACTCTCTATACTTTTAGGAATATCATGATGGATTACAAAACGTACATCGGGCTTGTCTATACCCATACCAAAGGCTATAGTAGCAACAACAACATCAACATCTTCCATAAGAAATTTATCTTGATGACTGGATCTTGTTTTGGCATCTAAACCAGCATGATACGGCACGGCTTTAATACCATTTACTTGTAGTACTTGCGCTAACTCTTCAACACGCTTTCTACTTAAACAATATACAATACCACATTTACCATCGTTTTGCTTAACGAATCGAATAATATCTACATCTACATTTTTAGTTTTCGGCCTTACTTCATAATACAAATTTGGTCTATTAAAAGATGCCTTAAAGGTTTTAGCGCCGCCAATGCCTAAGTTTTTTATAATGTCTTCTTGTACTTTTGGTGTTGCTGTAGCTGTAAGTCCAATAATAGGTATATTATCTCCAATACGTCCTATAATGTTTCGTAGGTTTCTATATTCGGGTCTAAAATCATGCCCCCACTCACTAATACAATGTGCTTCATCTATGGCCATAAAAGAAATTTTTACAGACCTTAAAAACTCAACATTTTCTTCTTTCGTTAAAGATTCTGGAGCTACATAAAGTAATTTGGTTACCCCATTTACAATATCTTCCTTAACTTGCTTTACCTCTGTTTTATTTAATGATGAGTTTAAAACATGAGCCACCCCATCTTCTTTAGAGAGGCCACGAATGGCATCCACTTGATTTTTCATTAAAGCTATTAATGGAGACACTACAATAGCTGTACCTTCTTGCATTAAAGCAGGTAATTGATAACAGAGCGATTTACCGCCACCTGTTGGCATAATTACAAAAGTATGTTTACCCGATAGTAGGCTTTCTACAACATTTTCTTGAAGTCCTTTGAATTTATTAAACCCAAAATATTTTTTTAGTGCAACATGCAAGTCACTTTTAGATATGGACATGAATTATAAAAATATTTAATTTACATATTAAAACTTCAAATCACACAAAAAAATTGATAGACTAATTTAATAATGTGTTTGAAGCACCCTCATATTTTTTTCGTTAGTTTTGTAACGAAAATCCAAATTACAACAAAATTGAATTTGGCTACCACTAAAGATAATAAAATCTTTAAAAAATAACTAAAAAATAATAAATTTTGAAAGACAAAAATTCTATTATTGACATAGCAAGGCAAACTATTGAGATGGAAAGTAAGGCCATTAACAATTTATCTAGCCTAATTACCGACGACTTTGCAGATGCTGTAGAACTTATATACAATTCTAAAGGTCGCGTTATTATTACCGGAATTGGCAAAAGTGCTATTATAGCGAATAAAATTGTAGCCACTTTAAATTCTACTGGTACGCCATCAGTATTTATGCATGCTGCAGATGCTATACATGGCGATTTAGGCCTTATTCTTAAAGATGATGTTGTTATTTGTATTTCTAAAAGTGGAAATACTCCCGAAATAAAAGTACTTGTACCTTTAATTAAAAGAGCAAACAATAAAATGATTGCCATTACTGGAAATAAAGATTCATTTTTAGGCAAACATGCAGATTATATTTTAAATGCTTTTGTTGAAAAAGAAGCTTGTCCAAATAATTTAGCACCAACAACAAGTACTACTGCGCAATTGGTTATGGGAGATGCTCTAGCTGTATGCTTACTAGAAATTCGTGGATTTTCTAGCAACGACTTTGCTAAATACCACCCAGGTGGCGCTTTGGGTAAAAAATTATATTTACGGGTTAAAGATATTTCTTCTGTAAATGAAAAACCAAAAGTTACGCCAACAACAAGTATTAAAGATGTTATTATAGAGATTTCAAAAAAAATGTTAGGTGTTACCGCTGTTGTAGAAAATGACACCATTATAGGTATTATTACCGATGGTGATTTACGTAGAATGCTAACCAAAGTAGACGATTTCTCTAAATTAACCGCTAAAGATATCATGAGTATAAACCCAAGACAAATTTCTGACCAAGCTATGGCTATAGATGCTTTAGAAGTTATGGAAACTCATGAGATTTCGCAATTATTGGTAGAAGATAACAGTAAATATGCTGGTGTCGTACACTTACATGATTTAATAAAAGAAGGTATTATATAATGGCTAAAAAAGATATTAATGAGATGTCTTTTTTAGACCATCTTGAAGATTTACGTTGGCACTTAATTAGAATTTGTTTAGCTGTAATTATAGTGGCGACTTTTGCATTTATTTTTAGTCGATTTATTTTTGATGAAATTATTTTTGCGCCACTAGAAATGAGTTTCCCAACGTACGATATGTTGTGCCGTACTGCTAATTTTATTGGTGCTAACACAACGTTTTGTGCTGAAGAAATGCCCATGATATTACAAAACAGAACTATGGCAGGACAGTTTTCTGCAGATATCTGGACTGCCATTTTAGCTGGCTTTATTATTTCGTTTCCTTACGTTATCTACCAATTATGGAAATTTATAAGCCCTGGATTGCATAGCAACGAGCGTAAACATTCTCGAGGTTTTATTATCATTTCGTCCCTTTTATTTTTTATTGGTGTTCTTTTTGGATATTATATTGTAACCCCATTATCTTTAAATTTTTTAGCAAATTATAGTATTTCTACAAAAGTGGACAACCAAATAGATATTAGCTCTTACATAGCATTGGTAAGATCCTCTGCTTTGGCCTCTGGACTAATTTTTGAGTTACCCATTATTATTTACTTTTTAACTAAAATCGGGCTAGTTACACCTCAAATATTAAAAACATATAGAAAGTATGCACTTGTTATTGTACTTATCCTTTCGGCTATAATAACACCTCCTGACATAGCCAGTCAGGTTATTGTTGCTATTCCAATTTTAATATTATATCAAGTTAGTATACTTATCTCTAAAATAGTCGTTAGAAATCAAAAAAGAAAAGAAAAGAAACATGTCTGATAGTGTTAAAGAATTTAATGATTATCGTACTAAAATGAACGATAAAATTTTAGCTGACAATAACAAAGTTATTAAGCGTATTTTTAATTTAGATACTAATGCTTATGCTGAAGGTGTCTTAGATGTAAAAACTAAAGAACTGTTGGGCCTAGTAGCCTCTGCTGTTTTACGTTGCGACGACTGTGTAAAATACCATATGGAAGCTAGCCATAAGCTTGGACTAAAAAAAGAAGAAGTTGTTGAAGCTTTAAGTATAGCAACTTTGGTGGGAGGCACCATAGTGGTCCCACATTTACGTCGCGCCTACGAATACTGGGATGCCTTAGAAGAACAAAATTAAACAACGAGCCTATTTAAAATTTGATTATCGGTTATTAAACCAGTATGATTTTACTATTTTTAGCGTTAAGTATTTAAGCATATGATTTTAAAAGCACAAAATTTGATGAAGTCCTACGGAGGACGAAAAGTTGTAAAAGATATTTCTTTGGAAGTAAACCAAGGAGAAATTGTAGGTCTTCTGGGACCTAACGGTGCTGGTAAAACCACATCTTTTTACATGATTGTAGGCTTAATAAAACCTAATGGAGGGCATATTTTTCTTGATAACAAAGAAATTACTAAATACCCCATGTACAAACGTGCCCAAAATGGCATTGGTTATTTAGCTCAAGAAGCTTCGGTATTTAGAAAATTAAGTATTGAAGATAATATTTTAAGTGTATTGCAACTTACCAAATTAAGCAAGAAGGAACAGAACTATAAAATGGAATCGTTAATTGACGAGTTTAGCTTAGGGCACATTCGTAAAAGTCGTGGCGACTTATTATCTGGTGGTGAGCGTAGACGTACCGAAATTGCACGAGCCTTGGCAACTGATCCTAGTTTTATTTTATTAGATGAACCTTTTGCGGGTGTAGATCCCGTTGCGGTTGAAGATATACAACGTATTGTTGCGCAGCTCACCAAAAAAAATATTGGTATTTTAATTACCGATCATAACGTACAAGAAACACTCGCTATTACAGATAGGACGTACCTTATGTTTGAAGGTAGTATTCTAAAGGCTGGTGAACCCGAAGAATTGGCTAATGATGAAACCGTACGAAAAGTATATTTAGGTCAGAATTTTGAGCTTCGTAGAAAGAAGATTCGAGATTAATTATATACTCTTTAGACATTTTTACACACAAAAACTTTAGTAATCATTTCTCTAAACATCTAAAAATCTATAGATTAAATAATTTCTACTAACCTTAATGATCTTAGGAAAAAAATAATTGAATGAATATTTTCAGAAAAAAAGATGAAATTTTAGCAGCTCTTGGGAATATAAGAGCAATGGAAAGATTACATGTTGATACCTATACTGAAGACAAAATTAAAAACATTTCAGGTATTAAAATTGCAGAATCAAGAGAAGGTCAATTTTGGATTAATTTTCAGGAATTAAATGGATTTCTATTCATGAACTCTATTATTATAGGTCATTTGAATTTAAAAACATCCCGTGGTATTAAAATCAGATTGTAGGCTTCCCTAAAAATAGGACAGTATTTAATTCGAATTTACTAACTTTAAATTCAAACTGTCACAATGAAAAAC